>NZ_CAJZAR010000089.1:0-93174 GCF_914484835.1 Paraburkholderia tropica | reverse complement strand
CGAATTATGCATTCAGGCGAGATCATTCGATCCGCCAACGGATTGCTGAACACACTGGAAAACACACATGAAACGTTTTAGCACTCTACGGAAAGCAGTGACATTGGCTTTGTCCGCTCTGGCGCTCGTTGCCGTCTATTTTGGCTGGTACGCCCTCACGGGTTCGCACCAACAAGATTCGAGCGTCTACTACCAGAGTGGGGGAGCGGCCTGGTGGCGGGCATGGGTGACATTGCTTGCTCTTTTTTTGGCGGGGCTGGTTTGCTTCGCGGCATACAGAAATTGGCGCTGGCAATCGAGCACGAAGCGTTGTTAACTGATCGGAAAACGCGCCATGCATCACATTCTTTCTGCAGCGAAAATCGTTTTATCGTGCTGCTTCACAATGGGCGTCACATATGCTTTGGTAGGTTCGTTCTTGAACCTGTTCTTCCCGGGGAAATGACCGACGTGATTCTCTACCGCTGCGAACAGGAAGACACGGGCACTGAACAAAGGGCTCGCGCTCGCTTCGAACCTTACGCGGTCGAGAAGTTGCTGCCGCCACTTGAGCCATCGCCGCAATTTGAAGGGCACTACAAGGACGCTCTGACCGGCCATCTTTGGGTCGCATATCGGGACGGCTATGTGCAAGCCACTAACGATGCCCAAGTAGGACGGAAGCTGCTCCTTGAAGCGATCAAGGCGTATAGCGATGCGTTGATCGCCAGCTACCCCGGCACAGAAGGCGGCTCAGAGAAACAGCGGGAAGCGACGGAGCGGGCCAGAGTCGCCTTGCGAAAAGCGGGCGTACTCAAGAGATAACGGACTAGGAAAGCCATGAAAAAACTTGCTATGGCTGTCGGCGTGCTTCTGTTGGCACAACCGCCACTGCTTTTTACTTTGTACCTGTTTCATGTGAATGTTTCCGAATATCTTGCGCGCAGTCTTATCCTCGGGATGGCCTTCGCTTTGCCTCTGCTTGGCGTGGCTGCTTTAGTGGCCGTAGTAGTCGTTGCCGGAATGGGCATCACCAAGATCATCAAGGCAAGCTAAGGAACGGAAAACGTCATGAGCGCGCGAGTACCGCCTGAGTTCAAGTCACAAACGCCTGATCGTCTGAGGCGCTACGCGCAGCAGCACAGCGGTGAGCTGGCGTCCGATGTACAACAGGCGTTGCTCAATGCGGCAAACGAGATCGAGGGCAGCGAAGAAGCGTTCGCTGTGGTCGTTGATGAGAAGCGAGACCTGATGCGCAAGCTCGCAAACACCGAGTCGAATTTGCGCGGGGCGTATGACATGATCGCGCGCCGAAAGGCGTAACGCGAAAAATTAGTTCTCGGGGGAAATGTTGGAACAGATCAGTCTCGAAAAATTGCTGCGTGACGAGCCAAGCAAACCGGGCCTCGTTGAGTTGTATCAGAGAACCATGCTGCACCGAACGAACGAGGCAATGAACGGGCTTTCTCACCGTTTGGACCAAATGATCGTCCAGGCCGAAAAGAACGGAAAGGCCCAAGGCCGTCAGCAACCGGCGATGATCGCATTGACAGCCGTACTTGCACTTGCAACCATCGTCTATACCGTCACGACCATCTACGCGACGCGAGAGACGGTAAAGGCTCAGCAGGCAGCGACGGCATCGCAGGTGAGAGTTGAGTACGTTCGCGGCTCCGGCGCTGTGCCGGAGAGCGCAGCCGTGCATATGGGGGTTGACGAAAAGGGGAATCCGGCCGTTTGCGTCAACGGGACTGCGTATGACATTCCTACGGCTGGCCAGGCGCGCCTCAAGTATCGTCCTCAACCGCCACGAGCTGACGGGGCGCTTATGCCCGTCCTGCGTTGCAAGAATTGATGGGAAAACGGGGAAATAACATGGATCAATCGAACTTCATGATTGCCTGTGACCGTGCGCTGCACCTCACGCCCTACTGGCTGATTGCCTTGCTGTGCATTGGTGGCCTGACCCGTCTGGCGTTCAAGAACTTCTCTCTTGGGGCCGCTTTGGGCTTTATCGGATTTCCGTTCTTGCTCTTACTCTTTTATTGAGTTGGAAACCACCATGACTAAGAAAACGATCATCGTAGACGAGTTTCACCAAGGCGCATCGGCGCAGGCATATCGCGATGGTGTGCAGCAGATGCATGATGCCGTCTCTGATATCCACACGCAGAACGACGGTATCGCGCCGATTGCCGAAGGGGAGACTGGTGAGGTCATCCACACTTTTGAAACCACGTTTTACGATCCTCTGCTTAAGTCGCTTAGAGAATTCTACGATAACGAAGAAAGCGGGAATCACAGCTTCGAGGTGATCACTGGTGAGGAATACATGAGGCAGTTGGCCGCCGATTCCGCTGGCATGAACAAACACAATTCAGCGAAAGAATAACCATCGGAAAACAGCATGAACAAAAAGACAATGCCTAAGCCCGCGCAACCGGGCGATGTTTTGCTGGTTGAGCATCCTACGGAGTTCGTTAGCTCCGTTGGACCGGCGGTCCAATACACGCCCGATGGCAAAACTGCGGACGACACTATTCGAGAGTTGATTGGTCGTCGCTCGGCCTTAGAAACGAAGAAGGCGATCATCGTGGATGAGTACCACTCGGCCGCCCAGGATCAAGCGTATACCGCATGGGTAAAGCGGACGCGTGACGCCATATCTGAATGACCCGGGAAACAGGAGAATCGAAAATGATTTTGCAAGCGCTTGGGACGGCAATGATGCTGACGCTTACGCTCCAAATGGTGTTGTTCCTCTGTTCGCCCGCGCAGTCGCTAAAAGCGGCATACGCGGACAGTTGGCGCAAAACAGGAAAGGTCGGCGTTCACCTGTTCCAGCTTCAACCTGGCCCCGAACAATGGATCGGCATCTCGGCGTTCGGACTGGTCGGCTTCTACGGCGCTATTGCGGTCGCCCTGGATATCGCCGCGCGTTTTGCTCACTGACTCAACGGAAAACAGGAAAATCATGGGAGAAGTCGCTGTGGCATCGAAGCGGTATCTGGCCGAGGAATGGACGGAAGTGCAGATTGTGGTGAGAAAGGACGGCCAGCCTATCGACGCCACGGCGCAAGCCTATCTAGCAGCTGCCGGAACCCATTTCGACTGCGACCTTGGGGTATTCGTGCGAGAGGCCGGGGGCCTGCCGCTTTCCTATGCAGCGTTTCTGCCGATGCATGAACTCACGGTGCTATCGGTCTCAGTTCCCTACAATCCGGCATGGTATGGCAAAAAATCGCCGTACCCGAAATTCGACAACTTGCCGCCGGTGTTCGACGGCTATCCCCTCAAAGGCGAACCTTCTTTCGTCGGCTACTGGTTCCTCCGTCGTGGCGTCAGTCAGCCGTTCATGTCGATGTGGCGCGAAGGAGGATGGAGCCAACCTGACGGGCGCAAGTCTCCCGGCGAGGTCGTCGCTGAAGGCTGGCAACTAATCGCCACGATGCGAGAGTCCTTGGAAATGACGTATGTGAGGATCGACGAAGCAAACGAGCGTCGAGCAGGCAGCGCTGAGCTAGACGCGATCATTCAAGATGCAGATGGCGCGAGCGCGATGCGTGTTGCGCTAGAGGCTGGTCGGCTTCGCCACTGAACAATTGGAGGGAAACCCGCCATGTCGCTCAAAAAAATTTTTGAATCACTCGAAGCTGAGCGAAACGCTCGCCGCAATCACGACGGCGGAGTGCTGCTGCTCCGCAGCCCCGAACATCGCATCGCTGAAATCACGAAACACTTGGGCGATGCGTGGGCGGGCGGCAATCTGCGGGATCAGATGGTGAAAGTTGCGGCGGCCGCGATCGAAGCGATCGAACAGCACGACATTTCTCAAGCAGAGCAGGCAGCGTTCTACGCGACGACTGGCGAATGACAAGGGAAACAGGGACTTTGGTTTTATGTCCACGCCTGTATTTGCCGCACTCCTTGCCGTAGCGATTGTTGCGCTTGGCGTCGGGCTGTTGGTCTGGAACGACCGTTTCCGACGCGTACCGCTGGCGCAGTTCGGCTTGGAAAATGTGCAGCGCGTCGGCGCATGGGATTCGTCAGCGTGGCGAGAGCGAGTTTGGTCACGTGGATGGATGGCAAGCGCCGAGTGGCGCGCAGTGAACAAGCGACAACTCGCGGCAATCGATGCCGAGTTGAAGCGGCGCGGTATGTCGCGACCGACTAGGAAAACGGTAATACGCACGATGAATAAATTGATACCGCCCCGCGCCGACAGGTATCCGCTGTCATGCTTCATAGCACTCTTGTTGCTGCTGAGCATCGTGGCGTGTGCCATGCCCCTGTGGGCGCACGCGTTGTATCTGGCATGGGTCATTGTAGGTGTAGCGGCGCTGGTAAAGGAGCGGGTCGAGCCGGGCCTGCCATCCACGTTGCGAGGAAATGTGCGCCGTATTCTTCGCGCACACGTGTGGCCCCTGTACATGGCGTAACACCACGGAAAACGATATGGCGACTATCTCAGTTGAACGGGCCGATGCGCGCGGACACATGCTCTCGGAAGCCGCCGACCACCTTGCAATGTCTGTCTGTGAGACAGTGCTTGAGCGCGAAGATGCGGATCGACTCTCGGAGCGGCTGAGAAACCAAGCCGACTTTTGGTATCAGCGGGCGCGACAAATCGAGCGCAAATTGAAAACGAAGGCGGCATAGGAAAACATCATGCAAAACGTACAAGCCAACTTTGAGGACATTACCCGTGCGCGGGAGTTGTTTTCGGGATCGGCAGAAATGAACAAGGCGCTAGACGGCTACCTTTCGCCCCTGCCTACTCGGGCCGAACTGTTCAAAATCGCGCAGAACATAAAAGACGGCGTGCTGCCGCATGACGCGCCGCCGCAAACGCTTTCGGAACAGGTCCGCGCTCTTGAGGCCGAACACGCAGCCTTGACGGTGGAAAATCAATCGCTTCGGGACGAGGTGAAACGGTTGAAGGATGAGCTTGAGAGCGAGCGCAACAAGGCTGGTTTCGGTACGGGGCTGATCGTCGGATCGCTGCTTGGCTGACACACCGGAAAACAAGGGACATCATGAATCGGGTATTCAATGCCGTCAGCTTCTTCGCAAGCATCGTTCTCGTAGTGCTATCGTCACCGCCGCTATCTCACGGTCACTGGGACAAGCCATATATCGCGGTCGCGATTCCGTTCATTGCGATGGCCGTTTGGTCGATGTTCAACGAGTATTGATCGGAAGACGGAAAATACTATGTGCTTCGTCATCTCGTTCGCGGAGAAGTGGTGGAGTATTTTCGGATGGAAGGTCTGGCTGCTTGCACATTTGCCACACGCAATGCAGGTCCAGTTGATCGCAGGTGTACCGGCGGTATGGTACGCAGGGTTGGCCAGTCACGAAGTTGGGCACCTAGTCGGCAATCGGGTCTTTGGGGTCAAGGCAACTGGCATGCGTGTTGGCGATGGTCCGGTGGTGACTTTATTCCGTAATAGCGGTTTTCGTTTCGAGATCGGACTAAAGCCCACCACCGGACATCTATATATTCCTGGTCCTCCGGCAGGAAAATGGCAAGCGATAATCGCATACGCGGCTGGCCCCTTTGCTGCGATTTTGTTCGCCGCGGTCATGTGGGCGTTAGTGCCCGCAGGTGCCCTGAGTTGGTATTGGAAACTAACATTGGTGCTCATTGCGGCGCAGCATGCCGAAAACCTGCTCCCGTACGCGCCTGATGGACATGCGATATTTGACCGGTTGAGGGGAACACCGACTCGCCAAACCGTTGACAGATAGGAAACCGCTGCCGCCCGATGCACGGGCCGAACAGGAAAATTCGCTGCCCCGCGCGGCGTCGAGGAGAACCACGAACTATGGGCCGGAAGAAACGTCATGACGAGCTGAAGCTGGGTGCGAACGGCTTTCTGTACGTCGTAGTCGGTGAGCGCGCGAAATTTGATGCGATACCGTTCCCAGCAACGGAGCATGATAAGGGTGCCAATGGCACGGTCAATCTGCTCGTTAAATCCGTGGACACCACGGATGGATCGATGGTCATCTTTCAGCACTGGCTTGAAGAACAGCCTTGACTTAACCCGGAAAACGCAAACGCGAACCAAGAGAGAGATGTGATGGTGAAAGTTGAAATCGGAACCGTTCTGAAGGTAGTTGCGGCGATCAAAGACGAACGCAACCCGCAGGCGCAGTCCGAAGCGATTTCAATGCGCGACCGCTGGCTCGCGGAAATTGATGCCGGATTGCTTCAAATGAGCGTCGAGGCGCGCGAAGCTCTCGAAGCGGCGTGACCACAACGGAAAACGCCCTCGCTCGATGCGCGGGCCACACAGGAAAAGAGGGGATGTGAATGTACAACACTTTGGAAGTGCTCTTTTTTCGCACGGGCGAATATCGAGACGATGTGGGGAGGCCGCAGGAACCGCTGGTGGCGCTTCAGCATGCTCTTGGGGACGAATTCGAGGTAGAGCCGCTCGAAGTCGTCAGCGAAGATCCCCTGATCGATCACGCACGGCAGGTAGTGAGGATCATCGCTTCCACCGAAGAATTCGAGGAAATGGACGAATTCGAGGCCCAGGTGCGCGAACTGGCTGACGAGGACCGGTTTCCGTGGAAGCGGATCGGTGCCGTCCCGGTGGGCGAGACGGAAGTCGATCTGGGCTAACGCCTTTGGCAAGGAAAACGCTCGCGCTCGTTACGCGGTCCGAACAGGAAAATTTCATGTGCACCGAACCATCAAAGATCCCGCGCTATACGATCCGCGTTGGAACATATCAGGAAACCGTAATTGGACTGACCGAAGCTGAATATCGGAGGAAACAGGCGCTGCCTAGGCGGGCACTTGTGGCTACTGACATTCCCGGGACGAATTGGGAAGATCGCTACGGGGCGTTGCTGGTGCGTGAGGACGGCGTGATCGTGCCGCCCGAGGGGGACATAGAGCTTGGCATCATCCAGGCTGAAGGGCGCGTATTCTGGATGCTCAACTACTGGTCGTACTTCGAAGATAAAGCCGCTTGGACGCAAGCGTTGGACGCGATTGATCGCGCGAGAGAGAGATAGGACGGAAAATCGGATAATCCATGTGAGTACGCTTGAAGAAGTCGCTACCGATAAAGCTGTGGCCCTGACCGGCTACCAGCATTTCCTTGACGCTGTAATTGCCGGAACCTGTCACGCCGCTGTTACGAATCAGCCCGATCGGGCAAGATGCCTCGCTTTCTCGCACGGGCAGCGAAGCCTACGCAAGTCAGACCTTTGTCAATAAGCGTATGACCGACATCTACCTTGTTTCCTGCGTCGGCGAGAAGCACAATCGCGCGATGCCGGCGAAGGATCTGTACGCCTCAGACTGGTTCACCAAAGCCCGCCAGTACGTCGAGCGTCGAGAGGGCGTTTGGTACATTCTGTCGGCCAAGCACGGCCTGATCTACCCCGATCAGGTCGTTGGGCCATACGAGCAGACGCTGAATCGCATGCCGATCGCCGAGCGTCGTATCTGGGCGCAGCGTGTACGCGAGCGGCTGGATGTTCAACTGCCGGCAGATCTGAATGGGGGGCCGGGGAAGGGCGACCGTTGCGTCGTGCTCGCCGGCATCCGGTATCGCGAGTTCCTGATCGACTACCTCACCGGCCGCTTCACGGTCGAGATTCCGATGGATGGTCTTGCCATCGGCAAGCAGCTCCAGTGGCTCAAGAATCACCGATAATTCCAACACCATAACGCCGCGCGCAAGGCCACCCGCGCGCCACCAAGCATACGGGGATCGCATGGAAATCAACTCGGATCGAGTAACCGCGCAGCACGTCAGAAGAGCCGCAGCTTTCTGGCGCAAGAACCCTGGATACAACGGGTTTCAGAATGCCCGCCACTATGAGGTCGAAATCGATGGCCAACGTTATCCGATCAAGGCGATTACCTCGATCGCGCTCGAAATGGCCGGGCAGCCTACCTTGAGGCCGCGCGATTTTCCGGGTGCGTACGACGGCCGCTGGCATACCATGTTGAAAAATCTGGGGTTCAATATCCACAACAAGGAAGGCCGGCCCGAGACGCTCTCCAGGCATCCGGGCGTGTCATCCGCCGAGCTGTACGAGCTGCTCGTTGAGTTGCGCGCCCCAGTGGTCATCACGAAGAACAAGTACGCAGATTGGCAGGCCAACTTCCACGTCGATCCTACGAATAAACGCCATTGGCTCGACGGCGATTGGAACGGTACTCCGAAGCACGTCGAGCCGAAAGATGGGTATGTGCTGCACTGGATCGCCCACCAGTCCGTCGTGTGCATCGGGCGATACCTTGGCACCCGGTTGACACCCCGCGGCAAGCATCAACTGATCCTGGCCCAGGCGCACTTCTATCGCCTCGTGGATAGGCCGAAGGCCGACGACCAACTCCACATCATCCTGATGCAGAAAGGGCCGCCGACGTACTCATATTACTTGCCAACGGCACCCGCCAAACCGGAAACTCCGAAACAGCAGGAGGAGCGGTACCGCCTGGCGCAACTCCGCTTGGAGCAGCCGGCGTTCCGCAAAGCCGTGATCGCGCATCACGGCGGTAAGTGCATCATCACCGGTTGCGCTACCGAAGCCCTGCTCGATGCCGCGCACCTGCCCGGCCGAGACTGGCGTTTGGGTCACAACAAGGCGACGGATGGTATTCCGCTTCGCGTCGATCTGCACCGCGCGCTGGATCGCGGGCTCATCAAGCTCAATGAGCGGCACGAGATCGAGGAGACGAGTCCCGCACTGAACGGCTTCTACGACCAGTATCTCGTCGAGCCAAAAGCTAGGGCACGAAAGCGAGCGAAGGCGGTGGCATGAAAGTCGGAAAACGACGATGAGTAAGCGGCGGATTGTAGGCGAGGTGATGAAGTACAAAACTGTTTGTCGTTAGCCAATTGAGTTTGTCGTCAGGCATTTATGTTTGTCGTTTCCCGGTGAGAAGCCCACAATTCGAGTGGTCTAGATCTATGGCCGAGGCCAGCCAGAGCGATAGGGCAAGACAAACATATTTGTCATCTGCTGGGAGCCGTAGTCCGAGAAATTGGGCAGACGACATACTATGGAGCGAAGTCCTCTGACGCGTCCTCCTTGCGCTAGAGGGCAGGCGGCGACAAACTTAATTGTGTTCGACACAGGTGCCTCCAGTGAGGCGGCGGCGGTTGGCGCCACCGCACATAAGCTGGTCCTGAAACTCCCCTTCTTGCACAAGGGCGGTCGACCTTCGTTCTCAATGGGAGGCAGCGAAGCTCCAAGCCACCACGCAGCTTCACAATGCGGGGCTCACGCGTGGGGTGGTCGATAAGAAGAATGGCGCGCGGGTGGTCTAACCATAGGAAAACAGCACGGTTGACTTTCGCGTGCGCTAAACAAGGAAATTTCGAAAATGGAACGAATCATGACTCAGCAGGAAATGGACAAAGTTTTACGCGCTTCGCTTCGGTTCGCGCCGACCGCAGCGACGGTGGCTGAGGTCGCAGCAAATGGCGAAGCCCATGAGCTTATGCAGGCATGGGGCGTTGGTCATCCGGGCGGCGCGGTGTCGCTCAATCAGAATGATCGTTGAGTCGGAAATTCCGAAAACACAATGAGCAATGAATTGACTATCGATGAAATGATCGACCACGTTCTCAACTGGTTCGCCGGAGCCCGACCGGGCGATAGCTTTACGCCGAGGACCACTGTTGAATTGCAAACCGGCAGAGACAACGCTGCCTATGCTGCTCTCGTCCCGAAGCTCCCGCACATTAAGAAAATGGCCGACAACGGTTGGATTCAGATGAATGGTCGTTACGCTACGTTGACTCCAGCAGGTAAGGCTGAAATGGACCGTCGTGGCTTTGTGGTCGGCGAGTAGTAAAGGTCCAGACGTAGGAAAACCATATGATTCGTACCGCTCTGATTGCTGTTTTGTCCGCCGCGATCATCGTTCTCGCTCACGCGCTGGTCCGCGTCGAGAATGAGCGATACGCCTTGTGGCTTGGCATGTGCCCGAACATGCGTGAGGCGATCACGGCGCTGGCATCTGGCGACGACGACGCCATAAACTGCACTAAGACCGTTCAAACACGTACTGCCTGGTGGTGGCATATCTACTATGCAATCGCCAACAAGGGCTGATACACAGGAAAACGACATGGACGATAGCGACGCGGTCGAGCGAGTGCTCGATTTGCGATCGTTGCGGACTCACGATCCATGCGGCTGCCTTCCATGCCGAAGAAACGTGGAAGGCAGGGGCAAGAGCGGCTCTTAGCGCTTTTTCGCCTGCAACACTTCGTCGCCCGTCAACTGTTCACGATGAAGGTAGCTGCCAGCAACAGGCGGCACCGTAACGAGGTGCGGCGCCTTGCCTTCTTTCGCCTGGTCAGCGCCAAATGCGCCAACTAGGCCAACCACTTCCCCGTTTTCTTTTTGGCCCCATGCAGCCACTTGATAGACCACGGGCGGAGCAGAGTCGGACGCGCCTTTGTGTACGAAATACCAGTCCGTCGCGGGCGTAGTAAGCACCTGAGCAGCACCGTAGCTCAGGCCGTTGACGACGGAGCTGAGGAATGCTACCGGATGGGTTCGACGCGAGCAGAGGACGGCAGCGCCGGGGCGACGTTCCACGGCAGCAGATCCTCGATGCAGTTAGCCGGATGATCGGCGATGCGCTCGAGTACATAGGCGAGATACGCCTCGGGATCGAGCCCGTACAGGCGAGCCGAGCCGATGAGGCTGTACATCGCGGCCGCGCGTTCACCGCCGGAATCGGAGCCGACGAACAAGAAGTTGCGTCTTCCGAGGGCCACACCGCGCAGCGCCCGCTCGGCGATCAGGTTGTCGATCTCCGCTTGTCCATCCGTGCAGTAATAGACGAGCGCCGGCCAGCGATTCAACGCATAGCGGATCGCTTTGGTCGTGTCGGACTTCGCGGAGAGCGTGGCAAGCGTGGCTTCGAACCAGCGCTTCATGTCATCGAGCAGTGGCACCGCTTGCGCCTGGCGCACGTGCAGGCGTTCGTCCGGCGGCTTGCCGCGGATCTGCTCCTCGATCCGGTAAAGCGCGCCGATGCGGCGCAGGGCCTCTTCAGTCACCGCATTTGGCCGCACCGCGTGCAGATCATGGATTTTTCGCCGCGCGTGCGCCATGCAGGCTGCTTCTACGATGCGCCCACCGCGATACAGCTCTGCGTAGCCGGCGAAGGCGTCCGCCTGCAGCACGCCGGTGAAGTTGGCCAGATGCAGCTGGGGATGCTCGCCGCGCCGATCCGACGTGTAGGCAAACCAGACCGCTGCCGGCTCTTCGGAGCCGCAGGGCCGGTCGTCGCGAACATAAACCCACAGACGGCCTGTCTTCGTGCGGCCATTGCCTGGAGCCAGCACTGGCAGAGGCGTATCGTCCCCATGAACCTTGCAGCCACCCAGCGCATAGCGGCGCACGGCATCGACCAGCGGCGTGAGCAGTTGCGTGATGCTGCCCATCCAGTACCCCATCGTGCCCGGATCGATCTCGACGCCGTCACGCGCGTACATGACGGCCTGACGATGCAGCGGGAGGTGGTAAGCGAACTTCGACACCGCGATATGCGCAAGCAGTGCCGGGCCCGGGATGCCACGGTCAACCGGTCGGGTGGGTGCGGCGGCCTGCACGATGCAATCGCAGCACGCACAAGCGAGCTTCGGACGGCGGTGACGGATCACTCGGAAGTGCGCCCGCACGTACTCGAGTTGCTCGGCGATGTCTTCGCCCAATGGCTTGAGCCGCCCACCGCAATCCGGGCAGTTCTCGCTCGCCGGCAGATGCACGCGCTCTTCACGTTCGAGGTGATCAGGCAGCGGCTTGCGACCGGCTCCTTCACGCCGCGGCAGGGGTGTCGCGCGAGGTGCAGCCGTGTCGGCAGCGCCTTCGTCGGCCTGCAGATCCCCCAGCCGGAGTTCGAGCTGCTCGATCTGGCGATCGAGCTTCTCCGATTTGCGCCCGAACTGCATGCGACGCAGCTTCGCGATCATCAGCTTCAGGTGCTCGATCTCAATGGCACGCGACGAGAGCTGCTCCTTCAGGTCGGCAAGCTGAACGTCGCGCTCGTGCAGCTTCTCCGCGTGAGCGAGCACCAACGCCTTCAAGGCATCGATGTCGTCGGGCAAGGCAGCTGTCGCGCGAAGTTCCATGGCGACAGTTTACGGGCATGGCTCCTGCGGGAAGTTGACGACGGACAAGACCGTTTACAATGCGCTGCGCGGGCGCGCTGCTTCGACTGGCTGACGCCAATCGAAGCCTTCGAGCAGTAGCGCAAGTTGGGCAGTTGTCAGCGCGATGACGCCGGAATCGGCTCGGGGCCACGCGAAACGTCCTTTTTCAAGGCGTTTTGCAAACAGACAGAGTCCGCCATCGCACCAGTACAAAGCCTTCAGCAGATCGCCACGCTTGCCGCGGAAGAGAAAGATGTTTCCGCCGTACGGATCTTTCTCCAACACCGTCTGCACCTTCGCAGCCAGAGAATTGAAACCGCAGCGCATGTCAGTCGCGCCGGCAGCGATCCAGATCCGGGTGTTTGGCGGGATCACTTCAGGCAGTCCTGCAGAAGTCGCTCGGCGAACTCTTGCGATACACCTTTGATGCGAATCCGTCTCTTGCCGACCTCGACTTCCACCTCACAACTGGTGGTCATCGTAGCTGGCTGCGTCGTAGGCGGCGACGCTACATCGATGACGTTCACCGGCAGCAACTGTGCGGGCTCAACCAGAGCCGACACTGGAACCGAAGTGGTGGCGTTCGCAGACTGTTCCCTCTTGAATCGCTGCCGCCACTTGAACACCATGTTGTCGTTCAGACCGTGTTCCCGCGCGATTCGCGAGACAGATGCCCCTGGCTGCATCGTCTTCTCGACGATCTCGCGCCGAAACTCGCTCGAGAAGTTCGGCCGCTTCGGGGCCGCTGTTACCCCGTCGTCAGAATTGTCCATTATCGCGTCCGCAAAATATTTCGCGGACGCCATATTTGCCCACCGCCGTCATATCCTCAAGACGGCCTTGCTGGGGCGCTTACCGGGCGTAACAGTCTTGTACATCTTTTCTTGCCTTTTTCCGGCTACCGGCCGAATCGGGGCGCGTCTGGGTACGCGCCATTCGACGATACTACCCTATTTAGCTAGGGCGTTTGTCACAATACTGGCATCGGTTATTGTTCGAGCCGATGCAGCGCCACTTGGCGCCATTCAGCAGGATCGTGATCGATAGAGGAATTCTCCGAGTTGTTGGCATTGGAAGGCGCTTGACCCAGCGTGTGGGGCCAAGCTCGGCTTCAAGATCGGAATCAGCGCGGGAGTTGTGCTTGCGGTTCCTACGTTGGTCATGGATCGTCTCCAGGCGTCATTTCCTGCGCTGTACTGGACGATGGCGCTTATCCCGGTTTTAGCGATCGCTGTTGGCCTGTAAGTCTTCTTGCGCGAGCCTTCACAATTGCTTGGTTTGTCCAAGGTGGTTCGCGGATAGGCACGTGGTCGTGGGGACTTGCAGGCCGACAAATGGCATTGGGTGCATGTCGGCGTCTATTATGTTGATGGACGGCCGGCATCGAGTCAGGGCCACGGATGGAAGAGAAAACTCGCGACCGTCCGTGGCGCGGAGCTGGTGCACACCGACAACTCGCGCGCTCCGCGATAGACAGGAAGTTACCTCGGGAAGAAGAGAATGAAGAAAGCGATTTTTGTAGTAGTGGCGATTCTGGGCGTTGTAGCTGGCCAGGCGCAAGCGGCCGGTTGCCTCAAGGGGGCGGCCGTTGGTGCTGTAGCTGGTCATGTAGCAGGGCATCATGCGGTTGCCGGGGCAATCGTTGGGTGCGCGGTGGGGCATCACATGGCCAAAGAGCAGAAGCGAAAGGATGCGGACGAGCGCGGTGCGATGCGCGCGCAGTAACGAACGCAACGGAGGCCACGGAAAACAATGACTAGCGAACGGGATAAGTCGCATCGCGGCAATGCGGGTCAATTTTTCGTTGCAGGTGAGCTGTGCCGGCGTGGCTATGCGGCGGTTGTGACGTTGGGCAACACGCCCAATACCGACATTCTTTGCAGCAACCGCGCGGGGACGAGGTTCGCGCATATTCAAGTGAAAACCTTCGATCCAAAGAAAGGGACCTGTAGCGTCGGATTGAAGGCAGAGCGAGTGTTCGGACCGAATTTTTTCTGGGTCCTGGCAGGCGTTCCTGAAAATGGATCGACCGAAAGTTTTCGATATTTCATCGTTCCGTCCGCAGTCATGGCAGAGAACGTCGCCGCAAAACATCAGCGCTGGCTTGCCACACCTGGGAAGGGCGGCGCCGCGCACAAGGACAATCCGGTGCGTGCGGTCAGCATTCCCCCTTTCAGCCGTGCCTATTTTTGGAGCGTCGAAGGTTTTGAAGGTCGGTGGGATTTGATAGATACAGCGATGGCTGGCGACCCGCCGATAGAGACGGTATCTCCGCTGTTGGAAGTCGTTTAAGGGGCGTAACGTCGATAGACACAAGGGAGCCAGCAATTTGCTGGCTCTTTCCACTTCTGCACGCGTCGTTGTTGACTTACGACTTACGACTTACGACTTACGATAAAGATGACGTGACAAGTCATGATGTGGGCAATATAATTCGTGAAGAGTCAAATGGCAGGAAGGCGATGCGACGAATAATAGGAATCGTGGCGATGCGCGAATTCACCGAGCTCCTTTTGCTACTAGACCTTGTCTGTCTGCTGATGACGTATTTTGTTTATTTTCAATTCTGCGAGACGGGTGATACCACGCTCGCGCACGTCGCTCACACGATCGTGTTGGGTGTTTGTCTGTTCAACGTCTTTGGCATTGCCATGTTCTGGCAATTGGAACGGAAAAACGATTGGTAAAGCCCGACCTTGTTCGATGAGAAATGGAAGGGGGCAAATGGTCCAGCAGCTTGCCGCGAGCTAAACCGGGTGTACGGTTGGGAGGTAAAAAATTGAATTCTGAAACAGCCAGGATCTTGTTGGCCGAGGCGATCACTGCGGTTTTGGACAGTGGCGAATTTCGGGCGGCCCACGCGGTATCGACAAAGGTGTTCGTGGATGGCCGGGAGGAGGCTGTCTGCTGTTTTCTGCTCGGCGCGACGGACGGTGCGACGGCTGCTGTAGCGGAACGCCTTACTGATGCTGCATTCGCTGAGCAGGACGCCTGGCGGCGTGCTCAGGCGGCCATCGAAGATGCATCGACGAAATCCGGGGCATCCTGATTCCGATCGCTTCGCGAGAGAGGGGCTGCGCTTGCTAGTGACGGAGCGCCGCACGCAGTAGGCAGCCGTACTTTAGATTTCGCGCTTGACCGCGCCAGCGTGGCGATCAGGCGTTCATGTTTCTGGGCAAGTATGAGCTACTTTCGTCCGGCATCTGAGCGCGTGCGCCGCCATTTGATCAGCGCCCGCGAAACTTCGAGAAGCGGACCGACGGTCGCCAGGACGGCACCGACAGCCTGAACGACGTCGCGCATTTGTTCTGTATCGTTTATCAGCGCTCCGCTCTGGCCTGCCGCAGCGCCGGGGTGGGTAACGGCGGGGATGACCAGCAGGCCGAGGCCTAATGCGGTCACAGCAACTTCAATCGTCGACCCAATTCCAGCGGTCTTCTTCTTCGGCATGGAAACTCCTCCTTTTCTTGGGAGGAGTATGCCCAGGTAACTCCGGCGAAAGAAGGTCGATCTGTTGCCTACATCGCATATCTGACTGGTGGGATCATTCACCATCCGGCTATGACTCTCGCCGTCACAAGTTCTGACGCACCACGTTTCAGGCAGTCATGGGTGCGGCGCGGTACGCTGACGTGCTCGGATAAAACATGACGTGTACGGTCATGTATGTGTTACGATGCACCTACGAGTTCACGTCTTGCTTCGGACGTCGACGGGCCCGACAGGACGCGCGTGACGCGCATCAGGGCCGCGTTGGACTCGGAATCTCTCTGACGGGAATAGGGGGACTACATGGATTGCGTTGAGATCGCTCCGGGCGTGGTGTTCAACTGGGCAGTGTTGCAGCCACAACGGGGCGCACCGGGTGCGCCCGAACAGCGAGCGCGGCTTGCGGATCAGGAGAGCGAGGTGCGAGAAAGGAACCCGACTCAGGCTGATGATTCTGCTGGCGCAGACAATCAATTGTCGTTGCTTTGAAGTTTTCTTTATCGTCGAATGATTAGGCCTGCCAGGCGATTGCGTGGCTCGATCTCGACTTGAATGAACGGCAGGCTGCCGCCTTGCCGGTAGCCGAAAAAAGGGATTCTGAATGAAGGTCGCTGGAAAAAAGGTTCGTAGAAACGTCGCGGCGCAGCGGCTGAAGTGTGCAGGCCTCGTCGTCTCGCGCAAGGCCGTCGTCCGTGCGCTCTCAGCCCACGGGGTCTCGCGCGAGCGGCTTGGTGAGCTCGTAGCAATCTATATGGGGGAATCCCCGGTGCCTCCCGCCTGGGGCCGGCTTGCAGTCCGTGGGACATTCGGTTCTGAAATCGAACGCCGCTGGTCCAGGTATGTCCGTTCGCGTCCTGCCGCTGGCTTTCGCGACGCCGCAGCTGGAGGCCGTTGGGTGCAACCCTTCGCACAAACTGCCCACGATTTCGGCGTGGTTGAAAACGCTACGGGAACCCCCGTCATCAAGATGTTGCGAACACCTTCACGAGAAGATATCCAGGCGGTGCTGCGCGATCTGCGGTAACGAAGGAGACAAGACACCGAGAAACCGTGCCCACAACCATTAAATATGACGCACCACGTCACGTTTAATGGTAAAATGTCTGAAATGGTCATCGAGGTACGCGGGATATGCTAAGCACTACGAATGTATTGGGCGAGGAAGCAGTCGAACGGGCAGAGCAGCAGTTATCGGGCGCTGCGCGCGCCTTCCCGCTGCTGCTGGCAGTTCTTGCCACTGGCACATCGATCTGGGTTTCCGCTATCGCTGGATATGAGCGCGGCGCAGACGAGGCAGAACGGATTGCGTGGATCGCTCTCGGCCTCGTGATGCTGCTCGCTGCGCATCTGATTCCTGCGCTCTATCGCAGAATGGGACATTTCATGCGTATTCCGGCGATCGGCGTGTGGGTGATTTCGTTGGCTGCGACAAGTTACGGTCACGCGACCTTCTTCGTGAATGCGCAGCAGGACGCTGGCGCTGCGCGTGCTGCCTCTATGGCGACACCTGTCGAAGTGGCAATGCCGTCGGCTGGGCGTGGCCTCACCGATATTGCGCGGGATCAGGCTGCTACCGAACGACAACTTGCCAGGGCATACGCCCGGGTCTGCGAACGGCAGTGCGCCAGCCTTATCGCGACCCGCAAAGGGCTTGAAGCCAAGCGCAAGGCACTCGGAGTCGAGTTCTCCGAGGCGACGAAACGCGAGAGCCAGGCGGACGCCGCTGAGGCGCGCAAAGCTAAACTGGAAGCGCGCGCTGATGCGCTGCGCAGCGATCCGGTGACGCTCCGGCTGTCGCAGATGACGGGAATCGCGTCGTCGACCATTGACTTGACCGTTGCGCTGGGCCTGGGCCTGCTTGTCGAATGTGTGGCCTGCCTGATGTGGACCATTGTGCTGGGCAATCCGCACCGCGCTACCACAGCGCGCACCCTTGTCATGCAGCCTGCCAGTCCGGCGGCCGACGATCGCGACGCATCTCTCGCTGTCGCGGTGGCCCCGCCTGCTGCGACTTCGGAGGATCCACCGAAATTCACCTTGATCCAAGGTGGCGCCGGCGATGAAGTAACCGGCGAAATGCTCGATGCTGTAGAACGGGTTGAAGCTGCCGTCGCTGTTGGTGCCATTCGGCCAACGGTGAAGGAGATCCGTGAGTTTCTGGCGTGCGGTCAGAGTTGGGCGAGCGCCGTGCGCAAGGCGGGGCTGGCACGCTGGCGTCTTGACGACGTTGATCTGCCGCGTCACCGGAGTGTGGCGGCGAGTCGCTGAACTGCCGTTCGGCGGTAAGATGGAAGTTAACCGGCGCAATCGGCGCCATCAACACTAGGAGCTGTTCCCATGCTCGATGATCTCGGATGTATCGCGATCGTGGCAGGACTGTATTACGGCGCTTACGCCATCGTTCGTCACTACTGGCGTGACGCGAAGAAGGGTAAGCGCGTGTACTACTACTGGTAACGAAGGATGTCGTGTTGCGTCACCATATTTCCCACGCGGTCATAATATGGTGGATAATTGACCCTGTACGATATCTATCGGTGACAGGGAAATGGCTGACTACCGCTTCGATGACGTGATCGTCGCTGACGACGCACACGACCTGCAAAGCTATCTTTCAGAAGCACACGCGGCCAAGGTCAGGCCGCTCTGCCTGTGCCTGCCCACTGGCGTGCCCATGTACGTCGCGAAGGCGGGCAGGGCGTTCATCATCAAGCGCATGCCGAACTCCGGCGCTGCGCATTCTGCTGACTGCTCGTCATATCAGCCGACCGACGAAATCTCTGGCATGTCTCAAGTGCTGGGTGAGGCGATTCGGGAGAACGAGGAAGACGGCACGACCGCGCTCAAGCTCGACTTCAGTCTGTCGAAGCAGGGCGCACGTACTGCACCGGCTCCATCCGGCCAGCAATCAGATACTGTCCGCGCAGATGGCTCCAAGCTAACGCTGCGAAGCACATTGCATTACCTCTGGGATGCTGCGGAGCTCAACCGCTGGACACCGGGTATGAGCGGCAAGAGAACTTGGTACGTTGTTCGATCGCGCCTGCTGGCTGCCGCCGAACGCAGCGTCGCAAAGGGCGCTCCGCTTTCCTCGCAGCTGTACATTCCCGAATCATTCGTTGGCGACCAGGCCGCACAGATCCGTCAGCGCCGTATTTCCCATATGGCAGGCCTTGCCAGCAGTCAGAAGGCGCGCAAGTTGATGATCGCCATTGGCGAAATCAAGGAATTCGGTACGTCGCGCGGTGGTTTCAAGATCACCGCCAAGCACCTGCCCGATTTTCCGTTGATGATGGAAGAAGCAATTTATCGGCGGCTGCGCACGCGCTTCGCGAATGAGCTGGAGATGTGGAACAGCAACGAGTCATCGCACCTCATGTTCATCGCGACGATTGGCTTGAGCGCGAGCGGTGTCGCGTCGATCGAAGCGATCGCCGTGATGCTTGTGAACGCAAACTGGTTGCCTTTCGAGCACATGTACGATGCCATGCTGCTCGATGCTCTGACGATGCAGCGACGCCGTTTCATCAAGGGCATGCGCTATAACCTCGCCGAAGCGAAGCCGCTTGCGTGCGCAGTTCTGTCAGACGTCCCTTTGCATCCCAATGGCGTAGCGCTCTACATCCGTAAGCCGGGACTCGAACCGCACGAAGAGGCCGAGCTGGACGAGCTCACCGAGCAAAGCACAATGCCCGCCTGGATCTGGAGCGCGAGCGAGGAGCTGCCTCGCCTCCCTGACAACGTACTGAAGCAGGAGCCTCCGCAGATGCGCCGCGACGAGCCATCCGAGTCAGCCTGGTAATCGTCGCTGTTGGAGTGCCGCGCATTGATCGCGTTGGCGCGTCGGCGGGCACCGGACGCTTTATGTTTCTCGCGCAAGCTACCGCGTGACATTGATTACCATTCGACATGGAATCGATCCGACTTCATTTCTCGCGATCCGCGGGCCGGAACAACCACGAAGCGTTGTATCGCCTTCTTCAGATCACCGAGGCGGAATTTCTCTCGAGCTCGACGCCGCGCGGCGACAGCACTCCGGCGCAAACCGATGGGACGTTACTTTCTGAGAGCGAGCAGGCCACACGGGCGGCCGACTGCACTCTCTAATCAATCACACCACCCCGTTAAAGGACCCAGAATGGCCAACCAGAAAATCGCACGCTACGAAAAGGAGATTGGCGCGCTCCGTCAGCAGATGCTTGCCAAATTTGTGCAGATGATGGATGCATGCAAAGTGACGCTTCAGGACCTCGAAACCTTCACGCAACCCAGGCGTGGCCGAAAGGCGGCCAGTGCGGTCCTCGGCACGGCGGCGCCAGCGAAGCGCAAGCGCAATATCGTTCCGAAGTATCGCAATCCGAAGACCGGCGAAACGTGGTCCGGCATGGGGCGCGCGCCGGTGTGGATCCGTGACGCGAAGAACCGCGATCGCTTCCTGATCCCGGCTGGCGAGTAAGTGCCTCGAAAGCGCTTAGAGCGTGTTAGCAACTATTGCTAAGGTTTGCGAAATGAACAAGCATGAGCATAGCGAAGACAATGAAGTGGAGTCCAGCCAGCGTTTCAGGCAAACGCTCGTAGTCTCTGGTCAAGCGCCGGAAGCGATTAAGCCAGCCAAAGCTGCGCTCAACCACCCAGCGTCGGGGCAACAGCACAAATCCCTTTTTCGCCTCTGGCAACTTGACCACCTGAAGCTCGATGCCTTCGTCGCGCGCGGCCTCCGCTGGCTCCGCACCCGTGTAGCCTTGGTCAGCAAACGCGATTCTCACTGTCTGTCCCGTGGCGTGCTGCACCTGCCGCGCGAGCTCGCTAACTTGCGCGCGCTCCTGTTCATTGGCTGGCGTGACGTGAACCGCGAGCAACTGGCCCAGCGTGTCCACTGCCATATGCACCTTGCTGCCTCGCTTGCGTTTATAGCCGTCATAGCCCGCACGCGGGCCACTCTCGCAAGTCGACTGCAATGTGCGGCCGTCAAGAATGACCGCGCTCGGCTGCCCACTTCGTCCTTGTGCCACGCGTATTACCGAGCGCAGATCGCTCACCATCGCTTCAAAGCAGCCTGCACGAATCCAGCGTTGCGTCTGCTGATAGACCAGCTCCCACGGCGGGAAGTTGGTCGGCAGCATACGCCACGAGGCACCGGCTCGCGCCATCCAGCGCAGTGCGTTGAACATCTCGCGCAATTCGTATCGGCGTTGGGGGGCGTCGTTGCTCATCAGCGTCAGGTACGGTGCTGCGAAACTCCATTCTTCATCAGACACGTCGCTCGGGTAAGGTTTGCGCTTTTCCATCCGCCCAGGTTACCAGGTCTGAGCTGAAGTTCCTAACACGGTCTAGACATGACCGCTACTGAAATCACGATTGCGATTTCGCAAAGAGCGCCGCGCCGGCGCCGCTTTGTCATCTACCGCGGGGGCACTACGCCACAGCACCAGATAATGGCGTCTCACCGCGACATGAAAATATCGTTGCTGCTCCTAAACGCCCACACCTACCGTTCTGCGGCTTCAGACGAGAATCGATACTACGTGAAGCTTCCGTCTCAGCAGGTATTAGCGCAAGGGACCACTGAATACGACGCGTGGATTGAGCCATATATCCCGTTCTGAGGTTGAAGAATATTCGCGTTCCCGTCGTTGTAATCGCCTTCGTCGACGGGCTCGCGACCGCGTATAGCAGACTAAGTGACTCTGATAAAAATGCGCTAATACTTATTATGACAAATGTAGGATTACTAATAATGCAAAAACCCGAAAAGAAAGATGCCACGACAATGCCTTTCCCTCGGCCTGCGCCTCCTGCCGGACCGGATCTTCAAAACGCAGCCCCGATCGCGGAATTACTTGGACGTTCGAGAAAGTTCAAGCGCTGGCTCGCGTCTGTGGTCGTAAGCTGGTTCGCGTTGGCAAGTGCCGTTGTTCATTTCCGCGACGTTGCTTCAGATAACCTGCCTGGTTTCCTATTCGCGGTCTTCGCAGTGATTGGGCTGATTGTTTTGCTCCTGATTGGGTCAGAGCTTCACAAACGCGTTCGCGAATTCAAACCGCTGCCGGTCTCGGAACTCCACGATTTGAGGGAGAATCTGCTAGGCACGGCATACGCGTCTGGCCATACCGTGCGGACGCTCGCGGAGCTCAAACGCTATGGCGACGAGGTTCGCGCACTGGAGCGCGCGTTCACAGGAGAGGATCTGCGAGTGCTCCGGCGATACAACATTGCATTGATGAATGTAAGCAGCGCGATGAGGGAGTACAAGGAAGAATTGGCGATTTACGAGCAAGTGTATGGCGTTACCACCAACGAAGGTATCAGCGAGTAAGCACGCCGATCGAACGCGACTTCGAGCGACGCTATACCTCATGACCAAAAAGATCGAAATGCCAGAAGTCGCCGCGTGGGTTGAGCAGCTGCGCGCGGCGTTTGGAGTGGAGGAAATTAACCGGCAGATTCGTCGCGGCCGCGACGGCGAACCGGTCTTCTTTGCCGCGGAGGCGGGTAAAACTTTCGGAACGAGGTTGCCGGCTGGGAGTGGTTGGAACGCGTCAGGACTCGACGACCGTCTGCTTGAACCACCAACCAAAACCGCCGCTGCGTGTCCACACAAGGGTTCGCGCTGAGCAGCACCGTTGAGCAGGCCATCTGCCCCCCACGCCGCGTAGTGGTCCGCCGGCATCTGACTTAGCCAGTCGCCCTGCTTCGATATTGCCTTGATCCCTGTGAATCGCCTAAGCCAGAAGTCGGCACGTCACGCGTGCGACTATTGAGCACCGGTACACTGATATTCCACAGTCACTCTCCAGCGATTGCAGCTGCCGCCCGACGAATCGACACAAACTTTTGTCGCACCCCCAAATGGCTCGGCTTCCTTATACCCCCACGCCACACATCGTTGTGTGGCGGCTCCGGTACCTTGTGCTGAATTTACCTCAGGCACCTCGAACACCCCATACTCATATGACATTTTTACGGTGCCGTCGGCCTTGCTCCCGCCTGTAGCGGTCAGTTCTTTGGGGGCTGCGCAGGCCGCCAGGAAGCTTGCCAAGCCAAAGTACATTGCGATCCTTTTGCCCATCTCCACTCCAGGCTAGCCGAAAAAATTCGCACTGTCGACACGCGCTGCGCCTGCGTCTCGGCCACCGTGACGCTTGAGCTTCGTACCACCATGTTTTACTGACGAACCGCCTGCGCAGCCCCCTTCGTCAATGGGCCGGTCTCTCGTTTCGCAACTTCGATAATTGCGAAGAATGCGAACATACCTGCAATTACAAAAACTATGTGGTCGTGTTTCACGAGATTATGTAGTAGACGTTCCGAGAAAAATGCCATCGCTAAAGCGATAAGCGGAAATAGTCCGGCTCCGGTTAAGAAGTCGATACCCGTGGTAACAGAAGGGAAACCGGCGTACTCCAATGGCCTGTTACGTTTCCGTCGTTTGTGGAAAATGATGACGAATACGATCGCGACGGCAATCGAAACAGTATCGACGAAATCAGGATGGAACACGATCCGATTGATCACAGCCATCTGTTCATCACTAAGCAAGCCCATTTAAGTGTCCTTTTCGTAAAGGACCAGGAGCCCGACGGAGAATGAGAGGGCGATTGTGGTCCAATATAACGTCTGCACCGTCGGCCAGTATTGCGGAGAAAATGTTAGATGCCTGACTATCAAGTTCGCTATCAATGCGCCAACTAGCGCTGCGCCGAATCCGTTGCGCAAGCGCCGTAGCAAATGCAACTGTTTCGTTTCTGGAGATGGCTGATCTGCATCGCTTCGACCTGGCTGCGCTATTCCTGTATCCATTCATCGCTCCCGAAAGGTTTTCGATTTCTTACAATAGTCAAAATGTACAGGTGAGGCAATGTTTCGGAACAGACAGTCCACGTTTTCAAACCAAAATTTCAGGAATATATTTATCGATACCAGTCAATGTAATTTAATGTTTCAAAATATTCGAGAATCCATACCTATCTTGAGCGATCGGCTGTTTATTGACAAACATAGCTCTGCATGTGGCGAATGTGCGCTATCGCACATCCCGTCGGGAAACGTCATTGGGAGCAGGCGATATTTCGCTACCTTTAGAGAGCCCGCTGTTTCGAACAAGGCGACATTCAAATGGCCGAACTCAAGGTCCCAGCTGAAATCTGGGACAAACTCGACGAATTTCACAAAGGAAAGATTGAAGGCATCCTATTGGCCACGGGCTCGCTAAGGGCTGGTGATACGATCAGCAGCGATTCTACCGTCCCGCACAAACCTGACAAAGTGCGCGCCTTCGACCTCGATGTGCCGATACTGGGCGACATAGGAAAGGGAATTTGCCAGGCCGGTTGTGCTGCTGCCGGTGCATCAGCTGCGGCGGCGTGCGCAACAATCACTGACGGAATCGCTTCGGCGGCTTGCTATGCTGCGGCCGCGGCGGCAACCGAGGAATGTAAGAAGCATTGTTAGGTAACGATCAGATCGTCGGTCTGCGGGCACCCGACGATCACAGAGACAAAGATGTTTGGGGCCGCCATGTCGACCGACGGGTTTGCGTGCGAAGGTCAATGCGCGCAACAGGCGTTGCTAACTGACGAGGCGTTCGCACCAAAAACTTAGTTGACCACCGACGTGGGGATCGGCAGAGCGCAGATTACTGCCTCTGAATGCGGCAAGACTTATGGAGCGAGACTTCCGGACGGCGACGCCTGCGATGCGCGCGGAGTTGATGGTAGGGTTGCCGCTCCGACGCCGCCACCAGCGAGGCGCGCGCGGAAGCGCGCCGATCGGCACTGAAGTATGGATCCCAAAGTTCGGAGCCGTAGCTCACTCGTCTTCGAGCTCGTCCATCGATGGAAGCTTTCCTTCCACGGCGAGTTGGAGAAGCTGGACGTAGCGGTAGCCAAACAATGCAGCAGTGAGCAGTTCGGCCATAGCATCTCTGTCAAGTGCTGTCTTTAGCTGTCCCTTGTGTCCGACGCTGTTTCTTTGCCCACGCAGGCGGTCAAGCGGTACTCGAATCTCGCTCGGCAGGTGTGGCCATCCGGCGAGTGAACATGTCAAGGGGAGTAGTACGTTGAGCTGGTAGCTATACGTGGCGGCATTCTGCAAAAATTCTTCGGCGGTTTTTTTCCTAATTCCGTGCGTGGGAAGATACGCATTGAAAAATTGCGAAACCATTGACTCGACTGCGACATTAGCGGGGACAATGGCGTCTTTATATTTTTGTTCTGCAAAGGCCTCAAACGCCGTAACGAGGGACATAAATGCAGTGTCTGTGTCCGATTTTTCGATCCACGCGACACCGGCATGTACCAATTGACTCTCAGGCGGATTGACTCCCACTGGTCTTGCGCAGAGAGTTATCTTATCTTCCCAGTTGCGATGTGGAGTCCACGAATTTCCCTGACGCTCTGTCGGGTAGAGCACACCTTCTCCACCATGTGGCGTGAAATTAATGTGGAAGATTCGCGCACTATCCGGAATGCCGTAGTCTGACCATCGCAGGGTCACCGCCTCGGATCTCTGAAGCTCGAACGAAAAAGTCGTGGTGTTGGCGCCGATGCACGCAAAGGCAGCAGACGCCATGAAATTTTCTGATATCTGCTGCTTCGTGATCTCAAACCAGTCCGCCCGCTTCTCGCAAATATTGCACCCCACTTGTACGCCCATCAGAGCGTAATAGGTGATGTCGGCTTTGATAGGGTTGTTGGTGCTGCAATGGCGGCAACGCCAGAATCCGGGAAGAAAATTGTGGGTCGCTCTGCGGGACATAAGTGAGTTGATGGGCGTGACAAAGACGTCGATATCTTACTGTCAAGCGGCCATCAACGGGGCGCGGGCTCATCGAGTTGCGTACGGTATCCCCCGCGCCGTTTTACTTTCCGAGACGTCCCGGCCGGCTCGACGACTCGAACGTGTCCACGAGGGCTTTGGTGGCTTGCAGCGCAGGCGCTGTTTCGCGCAAACTGTCGCGAACGGCGTTGCATTTTAAATAAGCCCGGGTCACCTGCGACAAATCGGCGCCGAGTATCGTAAGCGTACTGCAAGTACGCTAGGTTCGGGTACTGCATAGTTATCAAGGCCTCCCCTAAGGGGAGGCCTTTCATTTTTTGCGTCGCGCGAGATCGCGTGGCGTACCCGACGAGCTCCACAAAACGAAAATTAAGGCGCTTGACGCAGAGCGTCCAGGCGCGATCTGAATCAGTTTGTCTTCATCCGGTTTTATGGTGACTTCTGTCACTCCTCTCCTGGCCACCAGCGCCGTGGCTGGGGTGCGTCGATCGCATAGTCTTCAAGACGCTTGCCCACGAGCCACTTGGGACGCGCGCCCTTCCCCGACCATTTTTTGCCGCTTGCCGGATCGTAGTATTTCGCCGGAAGCGCGGCTGGTCGATCGTAGCCTAGCGCCCTGCGCACTTCCTGTTCGGTAATCCCGAGAAGCGCCACATCTTCCTTGAATCTGGCCAGCGCCGCGGTGATTTCGCGGGCGCGAGCGTCGGCCAGCAGTTCGTTCAGACGACCGAGATCAGCGCGCAATTGCTTCAGTTCAGACATAACCGGGGGAATTGACATTGATCGGATACGAGAGGCTTGGATTCTAACTTCGCGAACTGCAAACGCCGCAGGATAGATATAAACGCGACTAACGGTCAGCAATTCAACATACAACTGTTAGTCTGCACCGCTCGCCACGCCTCTGGGGGTACAGATTCCGACGTGCAGTCAAGGATGGGCGGTTAGTTGCGTATTCTTCGCCACGCGGCGCTCCGCTATCGCAGAACGTGAAGCGTTGACACCCAACCGCGCCATTTCAGCGATCCACGCCGTCATCGAGGTCGGCAGCGGTATTCCCAGGCACCCCACGCTCGCCAGACGCATCCGGGTCCACGTCACCCTGCGGCGTGCGTGCTTGCCCATCACGCAGGGAGCGAGCGAATTGACGTACCGCCGCATCGTGCTCGCGCTCGATCCGTCGGCGCTCCGCCTCGTCGGCATCTAGCTCGGACCTGCGCTCGTCCATAAGTTCGTTCAGGCGCGCCTCTTCGAACCGGACGAATATCCTGCGCTCTGCCGCCACGCGCGCCGCCTCAACCTGAAAATGCCCCGGCCCGTCGAGTTTGATGTCGGTGCCGAACTTCTGCACCGCGAGCCTCAAGGCGTTTTCGATCGCGTCGTCGCCGGTGTCCCACACCCGAAGCGAATTTCCCTCGTCTGAAATGATGTCGACCCCACGCAGCTGATACGTCACAACGCCGTCGCGATCGACGCGATGGGTCATCGCGCCGGTGAAGATGACGGCGTTATCTTCATGAGCGCGCAGCGGGCGCAATCTCAGGCTCTCGTCGGCCGCCGGCTCAAGCGGGCGCAGCCGCCGCAATTCTCTCAGCGCGCGGCGGTCGCCGCCCTGCGCTCTCTCGTGCAGGAAATCGCGGTAGTGCTCGCCGAACGGCAGGCGCGAGCTCCTGCGCAACGTTGCGCGCTCAAGCTCGATCTCCCCTCGCAGCGTCTTGTCGCGCTCGACCTTGTCCATACGGGCCAGCGACATTGCCGCGCGTCGCTCCTCGCGCGACATGCCATCGTTCGCTTCGATGCGTGCGCGCGTCGCCTTGTACTGGGCGACCGCATCCTGTCGACGGGTCTTCTCGCTTACCCGCTGTCCGTCCCACGCAGCACGCTCGCGCGCAATTTCCGCGTCACGATGTCCCTGAAACTCCGACCACAACGACTGCTCCGGCTCGCGCACAGGGGCGTGGACGGGCTCGCGCCCCTCTTGCCGCGCGAAGGTGTCACGCAGGATCCGGGCCGCTTCTGGCCACGGCAGATGCATTTCCTTGGTCAGAAAGTCCGACACGTTGAGATTGCGCACGCCGCACTGGATTCGGTCACTACCGTCGCGCCCCTTCGTGACCTCGTACTTGCTCGCGATCAGGCCGTGGCTGCGCGCGAGCCCGGCCAGCAGTCGACTGGCGTCCAGCGAACGCCGGATCACCTGAAACTCACTCAGGACTGTCGAGCGCGTGCGGTGGTGCCGCTCAACGTGATCACGCGCATACTGGCCCAGAGCGCTGTCGGTTTCCCGGCCCGTCGTCTCGCGCGCGCGCGCATTGAACCTGCCGCGATCGCGGTACGCACCAGTTCTCCCGCCCGCTGCGCGAGCGCCATGCGCGGCACGGATGTGCGATGGATGGCGCGCGGTGTTGCCCAGCCCATCACCGAAAGCCCACATGCTGATCTGGTGGTCCAGATTGGCCGTCTGACCTCCCCTCGATGTCTCGCGCGCCGGCCCCGCCCACGCCGCGCCCGAATAACCGTCCACATCGAGCAACGTCCCGATATCAGAAAGCTTCCCGATCGTCGAAAGCGTGCCGACCTGTGCGGTGGACGCGAACGGGTCCACGAACGCCCCGCCGCCCTTGAGTCCAAACTGCTCGATCTCGAACTTCCTGCCGCTCGCGGCGATGAGCTCGGCACGCGCGGCTGCGCCTGCCCGGTCGAACTCGCCATAGGCCCATCGCGCTATCTCAGCGGCTTCGGTCAGGCTCGGGCCTTTGATCTCGATTGCTCTGCCTTCTCCGTCGCGATCGCGAGGCCATCGCATCCCTTCATACTGGTCGGCTCCGAAGTCTGCCAGGTGTAGCGGTTCATGATCCGACAGTAGTTCATCAAATCGCCCCTGGTCGATTGCATCCACATGGACGCCGGGCACACTTCGCAGACCGTTGGCGGATTCGGCCGCTCGCTCGGCGGCAAATTCGACAGGGTCGAACTCACGATAGATTTCTGCTCGATCTCGCCAGTCTCCATATTCACGTTCTCCGGCCCCAACGGGGGAAGGCTCCGGCGCACTGCTTTCGGCGACGCGGTCGTGCCCGTAGACGTCGAATCCGTCGTCAAATCGTGGCTGCTCTCGGTCAATTCGCTCATGTATGTGGTCCTCGTTGTAGCGTTGGTAGAAGCGCGCTTCGCGCTCGGCCAGAAGCGACTGACGCTCGCGCGCATCCGCCTGCTGGTAGAAGGGATAAGCCTTGAGATTGCCCCCGTTGAAATATTTCACCTCGCGCGCACGGCTGTCGTGCCACTCAGCAAGCGTCGAAACCAGTGCTTCAGGCGTGTCACGCGCGGCGCCGGCCGCCACATAGCCGTCCTCAAATCTGGAAGTCAGGAACGCAGCCTTCGCGTCCGCATCGAGCTCGATGAAGTCGCGCGAAAAAAGGTGATCGCTCAGATTGACGCCCCGCGCTGCGTCGGCGGGCTTCACGTTCTCGTATTCGTTGTCGCGCCCCGCGTTGCGCGTGCGGCGCTCGCCAAACTCTTCAAGCATGGCGCAGAAGTCGTCGTATTTCGAAATGTCGCGTTCGAGCACCGCAGACAGGATGTTCGCCTTCAGTTCCCGGTTGCCGCCGCCGAACATGTCGCCCTTGTAGCGCGCGATCATCTCCGATGCATCCGTGAAGACCGAACGTCGGTGGTCCTTCGGGCTGGCGAGGCCATACTTCTGATTGATGTGCTCCTGAAAGGCATCGATATAGCGCGTCTGGTACTTCACCATCGCGAACGGATCGAGCTTCTGGCCGCTCATCAGGTTTTCCTTCGGCACGACGATGTGAATGTGCGGCTTGCGCACTATCCGCTCTCCGCTTTTGCGGTGCTCATAGGCCTTGACGCGCGGCAAGTGGGCCTCGGCGTAGTAGCAGTATTCGCCAGGTTGAAAGGCCGAAAACATGAACCGCTCGAATTCCGCGGTGATCTCCCGAAGCACGCGCTCGTCGACGTCGTCCTCGCGAAACGACATGGTGATGGTCAGATAGCGCTCGCCATCTGTCTCCATCGCCTCAATGATGTGGTTCGCCAGGTCGAGATCCCCGGCGAGAATCACCCGTTCGTCGAGCTCGTCACGCCCAAGCTCACGCCCCGCCTTCTTGCCGGTTTCGAGATATTCCTTGACCCCGCCCACGTGGCCCTTGATCCGAATGAGCATGCTTACTCGATGCTCCCGATCGTGGCCGTCAGATAGCGCGAGATGAACTGCAACTCGTCCAGCAGCCGTTCGTAGGTCCCCTCCGACAGCTTGCCTTTCACGTGCTCGGCGTTCGCCCTGTGGGCCAGCTGGTTGATGTTGTTGCCCGCCCTGCTCACGATAAACAGCAGCCGCTTGCGATCGATCGACGGCCTGGGCCGCGCAACGATCTGCGTGCGGTTTTCCAGCACGGCCTGCCGGAAGAATTCCGATTGTGTGAGCCCCGAGTCAGCCACCTTCGCGAGATACCGCTCGCGATCCTCTTCGGTGAGCCGAAACGCGATTGGCTTGCCCAACCGTTTGCCTGGAGTTTTCTCTGCCAACTTCCTGCCTCGAATGCGTGGCCACAGGTCCGTCTTCACCGCGATCGTCGATCGCTGCGCTCGGTTTCCACGCGGCCGCCGGCCGCGGGGGTTTCAAAGGGGGAACCCCTTTGGCACGCGGTATTTTACGGGGCACGTAGTGACCCGTAAACATACCTGTCGTGCCTCTGCGGCTCTCAAAAATACACCGCCATCGCCGCGTCCGGTCACGTTCCGGGCAACTTCCGGCCATGTTCCGGTCACTTTCCGGTCAGTCGCGACGTTAGACGCGCTCGACCGGTCAACCTCCGGTCACTATCCGGTCAACTACCGGTCACAATGCGGTCAACTCCATGCGCGCGCACCGATCACCCACATAATGAAAAAAACACGAAAAAAACTGCGATGAGTTGAGGCCGTACCGGATTGCCCCGGCGCTGCGCACCGGGTCGCCGCTCTCCCCGGCGCTAGTGCGCCGGGTCCCCGTGCGGCTCAATCCGGGCGCGACGGCGCGCGCGAAAGCTCGGGCGGTTACGCCCGGGTCGTGATGGCTTGCAGAGAGGGGGGAAATTCGCGCGCGAAGGGAAAAAAGGCGCGAGTGGTGCGCCGGGAGAAGTGGCACGCCAGAAATAAAAACGGCGGGGGGTGCGGCAACACCCTCCCGCCTGCCGCCGTCAAAAACCTAGCTGGAGTCAAACGGCTGTGGCGCAAATATTGTAACGCGCCCAGCGTGGCCGCGCACGGCTGAAACCCAGAACGCTGTCGCCGCGCGGCGGTGTAGCTCACACGGATCGCCATCAGCCTGGCAAGGGCGCGCGTATGCGCCGCCCTTCGGTTGGCGGCGCGGCTGTCCTACCGGGCGGGCGGCGCGCTCTGTTCCGACACCCCGCGCACCCGGCGCACAATGTCGGCATGCGTGAGGCTCGCGTCATCGCGCAGTCGCCAGCATTGGCCCGTGGCGCGGTTCTGCGCGTAAATATAGGTAATGTTTCCGCTGTAATACTCGGATGACTTGAACGACTCAAAACCGTCGCCACCTCGCCAGTCCTCGGGCGGCAGCATGCCAAGCTGCTCCTCGTACATTTCGCGCGAAATGACCTGCGGCGCTTGAAGCAATGCGGCGGCCTGTTGCTGGATAAAGTCGGCCTCCTCGATCAGCGTCACGCCGGGATATTCCTCCGCAACCTGCGCGAGCGTGCGCGACTGCCACCAGGAAACGAATTCGCCGCTTTCCGTCTCGCGGGCGTAATCAATCGCGTGCGTGCTCCCTGGCACATAAAAAACCTTTGTCATAACGTGGGCAGAATTCCTGTCACTGCGCAGCGCAAACGGCGCGCAGTTATAAACGCGGGCGGGTCTGACTGCGACGCGCCAACCTGGCACGGCGAAAGACTCAGCTACGCGAACCCGCGCCGGGCGGGTTCGCGGTTCGCCTGCTACGTCAGCGGGCGGTTAGCCTTTGATTTCGCGCATGCGCTCGGCAAGAATCCAGAGCGCGCGATTGAGCTTTACGTCCTGGTCAATGCCAGTAACTGCGCGCGTCGTGGTGCGGCGGCCCGCTGCGTTGCGGCCTTGCAGTCCGCCGCGAATGACGTTTTCCTGCACGCGGTTAAACGTCGTCCAGAGGTCCGGCGCGTTGTCCTCCCAGCGGCGCACGCTGAGCAACTGCCGTTCGTTAATCGGCGCTTGTCCGTCCTCCGTCTCGTAGCGCGCGGCCAGTGCTGCGCTCGCATAGGCCATCTGTTCGGCTTCGCTGAGGCGCAGCGACTTCATGCCTTCGCGTTGCTCGTCCACTGCTTCGAAGCTGTCCAACACGCGAATTGCGCCCTCAATGACGTTGTGCGCTACGTCGCCCTTGTGGGGAATGCGGATATCGTTTTGCACCGTACCCACAACCATGCCGTTTTTGCACACGCCACGGAAGCAGCCAGCCAACATCTGATACGAGCTTGCGCCGTTGTGGCTGTTCAGAAGGATCACTTCGTTGGCGTCGTTGCCCGCGATCTGGTTCGCGTGGCGCATGCGGATCATGTGCTTCGTATAGCCCGCGTTGCTTGCGTCACGCACGCGGGTTTGGGCGACCATGAACGGCTCGAAACCTTCCTTCCGCAGTTTCGACAGCACGTCGATGGTCGGGATATACGAATACTTTTCCGACCGGCTTTCATGCGGTTCGAGCGCGAAAATCGACGGGGCCACGCCGCGCATTTCGTCATCGCTCAACGGATACGAGGAACGAAGCTCATGCGCGTTACGGCCAAATTTGGATGCCAGTTTTTGCATTGAATATGACTCCAGCTAGGTTTGAGAAAACCGGTCGGGGGTGGTTGCCGCCTCCCGCCTACCGGTATCGACGCGCTGTTCAGTGCGTCGATGTAGTTATTATCCCAGGCTTGACCTCATTTTTCAACAAGTCTTTCCCTTGTTTAACGGTGTTTTATTTCTGTATTTTACGACCATTCGTCACACGTAGTTCACCACCTGCCGCGCGAAATACCCCCCTCTTGACGGCTATTCGGCGTTAAAAGATCGCTAAGACTTCGCGCGCGCTGCGCGCCCGGATTGAGCCGCACGGGGACCCGGCGCGCGAGCGCTGGGGAGAGCGGCGACCCAGCGCTCGCGCTGGGGCAATCCGGCTCTGCTCCGGCATACGGTCGGTGTTTCCAGGCAAGCGGGCGAAGCCCGCGTGAATCCGTCGCGCGTGAGCGCGGCGGCTCGACTCAAAGACTCATTCCGGTCGCGTTGCGACCGCACGCCTGGCCGGTGTCGGGGCCGCGTGCTGGCGCACAGCGGTGCGAAACATGGCCGGAATGAAAAAGCGGGCGGGGCGCATACAGCGCGCCCCGCCCGCTTTCAATACCTCAGGTACCCGGATATGGGATTTACAGGCCGTCCCGCGCCAGCATCGGCGTCTGCTCAGGCCAGGCCGGAATGGCGCGCACGGCCCCAATGGCGACTTCCAGATCGGCGATAGCGTCGCGAATACGATCCTCGGCTACGTCGCTCGCGTCGCAACCTTGCGCCGTCGAAAGATCACGCATCAGGAACTGGATGACGCCGTTCGTGCTCGCGGCGAGTCCATCGCGGAAATCGACCTCCCGTTCGCACTGCAAAAGCACGTCGAATTCCCCCGGCCATTCGGCCAGCACGGCACGCTGCGCCGGGTTCAACCACGGCTTTTCGGTCGCCACGTCATACGCGTTTTTAAACGCGCTGCGCAGGGCTTCGAAGTGCCTGACATTGGCTTTCTCGCGGTTCTTCGCAAGGCTGTCCAGGGCAACAACCAACGCGTCTTTCAGGCTGCGCGGCTTGCTCATGTTGGCATCGACGCATGCGCCAATTGCAGCCAGCAGGAGCGCATAGCCATCGTCGGGGTCCGTCGCGTGCAGCACCGCGAAGTCGCTGCGGCGTCCGCCGCCTACGCCCATTGCATCTTCCCGCGTTTCGGAACAGAGGGTGAACGTCGTCACGCCCGCGCCGGTGGTCGAGAGATAGCCGCCGAGGCGGTAGAACGTCTGGAGTTTCGCCGGGTGCGCGTCGCCAGCTGCGCCGACGACAAACGGACCCACGCGCGCGCCAGGGGCGGCTTTCGCTGCAACTTCAGCAATCATCGCGTCCTGTCGTTCGCGCGATACGCCCCGGGACGTCCAGCGAGCGCGCAGGTCAGTTTCAACGCAAGCGGAAGGGGTCTGGGTTGCTTCAATCATCGGTGCTTCTCCGGTTAGCGGCCCTGGCAATGTGCCCGGCCATGAGAAGCATTATAGACCTGACCGCCCATTTATACAAGGTATAACCTTGTATAAATGGCTTGTTTTCTAGCGCCCCCGGGATTGATGCCGGGGCGCTCGCCGCGATGCCCGCTTATGCAGCCAGCGCTTCGGGCACGTCGGCGTGCGTCTCGTCTGCCGCTGCACCCGCGATCCGGTCCGCGTCATGCTCGCCAGCTACCCCGTCAACGATAGCGGTGTCGCACTCGTCGCTTGCCGCTTCCTGCTGGCCGTCCATGTCGTCATCTGCGCCTCCTTCGTCATCAGCGTCGCGGAAACCGTAGTGCCGCACCTCAGGCACCTCACGGTTGCGCAGCACGCTCGGCAACCAGCCCGTGCCTTCGAGGCGCAATTCTGCGGCGCGCACTGCGTCGGCTTTCTTCATCCCGGCCAGCGACGCACCCGCCTCGGGGCCAACCGCATCCGCCACGGCGAGGCAGATGCGATCCTTGGAAACATGTGTCAGGTAGCCCTTTCCGCTGACCGCCCAATGCTTTCGCATGTCAAGTTCCAGCGCGTCGGCAACCCGGTTGATGTGGTGCGGTTCGTCCTTACCCGTCACGCTATCCAGCGTCGCCGCCACGCAGTAAGCGAAAATGCCGTCGATCATGCTTTGGTCCGCGTCGATCAGCCAGCCCAGCAGGTGATCAGGGTTCAGCGGCAACAGATTGAGCCATTTCGCCCGCTCGGATTCGATCTCTTGCCACACCCCCGTTTCGGCCAGGTCGTCAGCCTCGCGAATCAGTCCGTCATCGTTCCGTCGCAGATCAAGCTCAAGGGCGCTGGCCCAGCGCAAATCATGAAAGCGCTCCTCCAAGACTACCGGGATCATGCGATGCAGCAGCACTGCCATCGCCATGCGCGCACTGCCCGCAAGCTCCGCACGCACCGCCGCCGTGCGGTGCGCTGTCAGGCGGCGACAAAGAGATTCACTGTGCTCGGGCTTAACCTTCACCGATTGCGGAGCGCTCGCGGTCGGATCCGGCACGACCGCTCTTTCGCCCGCCTCGTATTCACGGCGGCGCAAACCGCGTTCGATTCGAAGTGCCCCCCCGCTACCGACCATAACGAACGCACCGGATGCGGCTCGCTGCTCGTCAGACCATTCGAGCGTTGCCCTGTCGAAATCTGCCAGTGCAACGGCACTTGCACGAATCGCATCGCGAAGCTGGTGTTCCACGTCGAAATCAGCCTCGCCATCGCTCTCACAGTACGCATCCCATGCGCCCTGCGCGGTGGCGACAGCAACCTCCAGCGACGCGCGCACGCTCAACTCCTCGTCCCTCAGTGCGCGCGCGTTTCCCTTCTCACGCACACAGTATGAAATGCCGCTATTTCCTGCCTGAGCGTGCAATTCCACCCACGACCAGCCCTCGGCGCGGACCGATTGCGCGTGTAGTTCCAGTTTCTCGGCAACAAGGCGGTTCAACAATTCGTGGTCCGCGATGTACCCTGCATTAGCGCCACTGAACAGGTCACGGCGAATATAGCCGCCCGCCGCTTCATACGCGTTTGCCGTCACAAATCGCAGCGCGTCGCTGGTCCGAATATCGGTTTCTTCGCCAACGATTGCTTCGCGCAAGTGATAAGGTTCGCGCAGCCAGCTTTGTTGCGACTCGGCTGCGGCAAACCAGACGCGCTCCTGCTTTTCGTGGTCGTCCGTGAGCACCAGCGTCGTGGCCTGGTCCCACGAGAGTTCGTCCGTGCGAAACAGGTCCATGAGCTTCGGGGACAGGCACGCGAGCTTGATATGCCGGCGCACCGCTGCTTCGCTGAGGCCGAAAACCGAAGCAACAAACGCGGGCTCGCGGCCTTCCAGCAGCAGCGCAGAAAACGCGATGGCCTTGTCTGCCGGGTGCATTTCGTCATGATGTTCGTTTTCCGTCAGCGAGCGAAGCAACGCCTCGCGTTCAGGCACGACCAGCACGGGCACCAGGTAGGTATCGGGCACGCGGCCCTGTTCGAGCAGAAGCGTCAGGGCGGCGAGGCGTCGCTGTCCCGCACATACGCCCAGCGGGGCATTTTTGCCCTTCTTGCCGACGATACCGTGCACGATCAGGTTCTGGCTAACGCCCTCTGCCGCGATGCTCTCGGCCAGGCCGGGAATGTCCCGCAGTGCGGACTTGCGCACGTTATGCGGCGAAACCACAAGGCGCTTGAGCGGCACGTATTCGATCGGCCCCGTCTGGGCGGCTTCGGTAGTGGTGGCCACTGCTTCGTGCGTGAGTTTTTCGGCAGATTGCATCAGATATTCTCCGGTAAGCGACCCTGGCAGACGTTGCCCGGTCATGCTTCGCATCGTAACACCTGATCGCACTGTATACAAGGCTAAACCTTGTTTTTAATTGAGTGAATTTTCAGCCACCCAGTCTTGCTGCGCATCTGCGCCGCGCTCGACACTGCACTCCTCAATGTTCACCCCATGCGATACATCGCCGGGATCAAGGATCATCACCAGGCATGCACCGAGGTCGATCACCCCATCCGGCGCAAGCAGGTCACGCGCATCGCTTTCGCACATTGCATCCGCGCCGCCGACTGCTCGGTGCATCGCATCCTCGTAGAGTCGCTGCCCATCAAACACTCTGACCCAAAAGCTGACTTCGAATCGTTCCCGCTGCATTGCACTCTCCATTCCGGCCCTGGCGAATTCCCGGCCATGCCACGATGATGGCGCAACTCTAAATTTTCTACAAGTTATATACTTGTATTAGTTACGGGTGTGCGTTATGATCTCATTCATGGCCGGACACTTCGTCATGGCCGCTACCGGAAAACTCCGACGATGAATGCGATTCAGCCCATCACCGCGACGCCTGTCGCTGCCGCTCAAACCCTGGCCTTCCTGCCGAAGCATTTCGGACAGCACTTCATGCAGGGCGAGGCTCAGACGTATCAGTGGGCCGGGAAGCTTTCGGCGAGCTACCGCAACGGTCTCTGGAAGTTCTTCGAACTGTCCAATGACGGCTTCTATCTGGCTCCGAGCACCCCTGAGCGTTTCGTGATCGAGTCGATCAACGGCTACTCGGGCGATGTGAGCGCTGACGCGGCGGGCATCATCTTTACGCTCTTTGCGCTCAACGTCCTCGCCAATCGCACCCAGGAGGACCGCCTGATCGAAAAGTATTTCTTCCTGCGCGAATTTGCCCTCGCGCACCCCGAAGCGGTGGCCATCCTTCGCGCCATTGACTGAAGTCCTGACGATGGAAATTCTGACAGTTCCCCTGGTCTCGTCCGGCCACCTCTCGATTTCGACCCGGCGCGAACTAGACCGCGTGCAACAGGATTGTCCGTGGACCGTCGTCGCGGTATACCGCGAAGGCTGGTTCATGTACGCGGGCGAGGAGCACGACGACTGCGACGATACACCGCCCGATCTGCGAGCGGCGTTAGCGTGGGCCAGGCAAGCGGGGCATGAGTGGATACGCTTCGATGGCGCGGGACCGTATGTGAACGCGCTGGCCCGATACGAGTAAGCGTTATTGGCGGCGCGTAACCGCGCGGGCAGCGTCGTTTGCACGCGCGCCCGCGTGCCGCCCCCTTCCTGTAGACCTGGGGGGCAAGCGCGGCACCGCGGTTACGCGCGCGCCGCGCGCCCGGATTGAGCCGCACGGGGACCCGGCGCGGGAGCGCTGGGGAGAGCGGCGACGCGGTGCGTAGCACCGGGGCAATCCGGTACGGCGCCGGCCTACCCCGGGTGTTTCGTGGCAAGCGGCCGCAGGCCGCGTGAATCTCCCGCGCGAGAGCGCGGGAGCTCGATCTTGAAGAGTCGGACACGCCGCAGCAACGGATTGGCGCCGGCATGACCGGCACCGCATTTTCGTACGCGGCTTTGCCGCGTCTTTCTCCCGCGCATGCGGGAGCTGGACTGGAACGCAGGAATAGACGGCGCGACGCGCGGCGCGGGCCTGGCGGGCCCGGCGGGTGCGCCAGGCCCGCGCCCGAAATTGCGTCAGGTGTTGGGTGAAATTTCCCGCGCGCTAGCGCGGGCTGGATAAACTATCGACGCGCGCCCTGGAAGGTGGCGCGCGCAAACATAGCGGGAGCAGCATGGACGAACAAAACATCAGCATCCGGCCGGAATGCTTTCTCAACGCGGCCGACTGGACGCCTCCGACGGGCACCGAAATCCGCACGATCATCAGGCAGCTGGGCCTGACCGGCGCGCAGACTGCGGCGCTGGTCGGTCTGACCGCTCATAAGCGCGACGCCGAGGGTAATGACGCACGCACGCGCGAAGGTGCATCGCGTAAGGTCCGCGAATGGATCGCGGGATCCCGCGAAATCCCTTATTCGGTCTGGGCTATCCTCGCCTGCAAGGCGGGCTATGGCGAGATCTGGGACGCACGATAGACGCGACAAGGAAGCGACCATGTCCACGTTCGAATCGATGAGCACCGCCCAGCTGCTTGCCACGCTCGAAGAGCAGGCGCTCGAAGCGGTGAATGTGCCCGCGCGTTCCGCCACAAAGCAGATTGCAGATGTTTTTCATCTGCTCGAATCCGCACGCCAGCGCGGAGTCGCACGCAGCGATCTCGTTGCGCTCCTGAACCGCACGGGCATCCAGATCGGGCTACCGGGGTTCGAGAGTGCGCTAAAGCGGCTTCGCAGGCGTCAGCAGCAGCACGTCGAACCGGAACGCACCCATGACGCGCGCCCTGGCGGCCCTACGCAGGCACCCAGGGGCAGTGGCGCGGACGTGGCGGCCGTCGAGCTCTCCACGCCACTGCCAAGTGCGGCAGACCTCCAGGCAGAAGATCCCACACTCAGCCCGGCGATGGCTCGCAAAAAGGCGGCGGAAGCGGCGTACCGTGAGGCCGCGGCCGGAACAACGTTGATGGAACGTTTCAAAAGGAATTGACACGGAGGAAGCCGGTGTGGACAGCTGTCCTGCGCCGGCGCCCGGCAGGCGCCGGGCGATCGTGATCAGTTGCGGCGATGACGCGCGCCGCCTGCGAGCTCGCATCTGACTCGCGCGTCGAGCTCAAATTGCGCGTGTGCCGCTGCAATACGCAGTGAGAGTGGGGCGTGGCGGTTGTTCCGGTCGGCGCGCATCACGCAGCGCGCCGCGAACAGTTCACACACTCGCGTGCGGTTCAGTCCGATGGCGGCTTTCACCTTCAATGCAACTCGGGACCGTAGACGTGGGCCTTGACAGCGTTCTTGGCCTGACGCGGTGTCGCGCAGTTCACGATCCGGCAGCGGGCGCGCACAACGCCGCTCGCACTAACGTAGCGCTCGAAAAGCATTGCGTAGGGCCGACCGATATCGTCGGTCGAGGCGAAGCCCAGCGTGGGCGCTTGATGGATGGTGGGAGTGGTGTGGCTGATGTTCATCGGGTGGCTCCGGTTTCGGCCCTGGCGAAGTGCCCGGCCATGAAAAACATCATACCAGAGCATCACCATTTACACAAGTGTTTTACTTGTATAAATGGTGATGGAAGTGATCCCACGAAATTGTCTACTCTTCGTTGTGCGCGCGCATTTTTTCCGCCATGCCAGGGAAAATCTCGTCGTATTCGTCGGGATCCGCGCCGCGCCGGTACAGGGCGATGACGCCGACGGCGTCACGCCGCGCGTGCCAGATTGCGTCACTGTAGGCCACATCACCACTCATCACGAGTTCGGCATAGCCAAATGCCAGCGCTTCGAGCACCGCGGCCTCCCCTTCTGCCAGGCCACCGAATTCACACGGGTCGAACAATGCGCCCTGCAAGCCGCGGCCTGGCCCTCGCTGATCGGCCACACTGCGCTGCCGCTCAGTCCACTCCTGCATCTGTTCAATGCGAAACTTCATGGTCCGCCCGGTCGGGCGCGCGCGGCGCGCCGCGAAGTCCCACGCCATGCTGTCGACGCTGTGCACGCGCGGATGATTTTTCAGGATGGCCAATGCCTCGCTTTTCACGCCGAACAGGTGCAGCCGGACATGCGCAGGCAGAATGCGGTCAATCGCGTCAAGAATCGCCAGTATCCCGTCCGGTCCGTGGACTGACCGACGGCAGACCGAACCGAGGCCGACCAGTGCAGGCCATTCAATGACCGGAAGCCATTCTGCACACAACCGGTACTCATCCGGCTGCCAGCCCTGAAGTACCGGCATCGGCAGAGCCAGGCCCCGACGCCGGGCCTCAGTGTTGCACTGGCCGAGCATGTGCGCCGTCGCCGCAATGCGCAGCAGGCGCATCGGGCGATCGCGAGCGACCTCCTCTTCCACGCAGTAATCCATTGCCGCGTGCCAGGTCCACGGATAGGCCGCCACGAGCTCGTAATAGTCCTCGACGGTCCAGCGATAGTCGCCATAGCGCGCGGCCGCTACGAACCCCGCTGAATCCAGCGCTGCATCCAGGCCGTCAAACTGCGAAGGGTCGGGCAAGCTGAACTGGCGAAATCCGCCCGCGCGCTCGTGCTGACGCGGATAGGTTCTCGCGAACGCATTGGCGGAGAACAGAACGGGGTACTGGCGGCCGCGGGCAGCTGCGACCAGCTGCCCGCCCGTCACAGGGATACCCACACGAACCTGTACACCGGCGTGGCCGCTTAGCGTGCGTGCGGCGCTCATGCGACGTCAGCGCCCAGCGCGAGCACGGCACCGGCCACGGCGGCACCAAGGCTGCTGTCATGCGAGAGAAGGCAACCGGCCGCGTGAATACTGATGCTGCCGATGTCGTAGTAAAGCGTCACTCCACTGCCTGCGATCTCGCCTTCCCACTTCTGGGGATCATCCTCCGGCCCCGGGTGCACGACGACATGCGTATGCCCCTGACGCGCGGCCTCAAGGCAACGTCGGTGCCCGAACGCACCGCCCTCGTGGATCCATCCGAAGTGTTTGCCCCCGAAATTCGTGAGCGCTTCGCTGAACCGGTACAGCCGCTCACGGACCTGATAGTGAACATCCGAAACACGGCTTCCGCAGATCTCGCACGGGCCGTATCGATCCGACGTGTACCCCAGCGGCGTAAGACGATACCGGCGAAGCATGTCAGCGTCTTCAGTGAGCACGAACAGGCGCTCCTTTCGTTGAAGTTCGCGCCGGGTCGCGGAATCGATGTAACTGGATTCCATGAGTCTGTGTCCTCGTTTGCGGCCCTGACGAAGCGTCCGGCCATGAGAAGCATCATACTCATCAATCCAATTTAATACAAGGTCCTACCTTGTATTAAATTGGATTCACCGATAATATACCTCTCACGTCGACGCCTTGACGCGTTGCAAGCCAACCCATCGGATAGGAAAATAAAGTGACTGAACTTGTGAAAAGCGTGAGCGTTGAAAACCTCCTGCGCCAGCGCGACGCCATCATTGAACGCATCACCCAGGCCAAAGAACTGATCGACGAGGCAGAGGCCATCGGCATGTCTGCGGGGCTCGATTCGATCACACGACATATCGGCGACAGATACTCGCATGCAGGCAGCGGCGCCCCGATCAGTGCGCCCGATTTCGTGGACTCGATGAGCAAGCGCGTCGATGCATCCGCCTGGGCATACCTGATGCGCGAATCGGGGCTGCGCACGTTCATGGACGCAACAGCGCGCGCTGAGTGGGACAAGGGAATCCACGAGCTCAAGACGCCGGCGCTGAACGTGCAGAACGTCACGTCGACTTTCCAGATGCTGCACGATAGCCGCGGCGAGCTGTTCGAGCGCGGCGTCATCGCGTGTTTCCGGTCGCTGTCGTGGCGCTACAAGACCAACACGCCATTCAAGTTTGGTAAGCGACTCATCCTCACGCGCCTGCTCACTGAGCGGACAAAGAACCTGCCGCAATTCATCGTGAGCGCGCGCGCTGATTCGCTCGACGATCTGGTTCGCGTGTTCAACGTCTGCGACGGCAAGCCCGAACCCGATCATCGGGGTGGGATGTATACCGTTCTGTCGCGCGCTTCGGACGCTTGCGCCGATCTGGAATACTTTTCGATCAAGTGGTTCAAGAACGGGAATGCGCATCTGACCTTCAAGCGCCCGGATCTCGTGGAACGGCTGAACAGGATCCTTGTGAAGCACTTCCCGAACGCACTCGCCTGCGAAAACGCCTGACGGCACACACACAGGCCAAGGCTGAATAGAAAAAGGCGCCCCGGCATGGACCGGTGGCGCCTTTTTGTTGTGGTGGCACTGTACTGCGCGGCGTGTCAGGCTGCGGCGGCGACGTCCTCGAGCTGCGCGAGAATCTGCGGGCGCAACCAGCTGATGAACGCCACCTTCTGCGGCGCATTGCGGAATTTTCCCGTCTCGCCATTGTAGGTGGTCGCCCTGCCGCCCTGACCGACATACGCTTCCACGTAATCGTTCGTCTGCTCGATGGTCAGTGCCATGATGGCCGCCGTCACTGCGCGCGCGCGGCGCTCCTTTTCCTGCTCGTCGGCCGCCGCCTCCATTTTCGCGGCGGGCGCGTTGGGGGCCGGCGTCTCGACTTCGGGCGGGAACAGTTCGAGCGAGCTGCCGCTCTCGTAGACGCGCCGCGCGTAGCCTGGAATGTTTTTCTTGATTACCTTGTCCTTGAGCTTCGCTTCGACATACGCGACCGTCTGCGCCGCGCGTGCTGGATCAGACTGGATCCACGTCACGGCAAGTTGATCGCCGAGGTTGATCGCCATCATGCGGCGATATGTGTCACTCCTGCGAATCTGTTCGAGCGAATCAGGGAAGTCCGGTTCGGTAAGCTGCGCCTGGGGCTTCTCGGAAATCAGGAAGCGGATTTCAACCACCTTGCGGCCTTCCTTGCGATATTCCGGCTCGACAATAATATTGGAGACCTTGTTGACCTCTGCCACGGCTGGCTTGAGGACCATGCTCGCAAAGTGCTTGAAATCGTCATAGGTCGTTTTCTGCGCACCCAGTAATTTGCGCCATGTTTGCAGTGGTACAAAGCGCGTCCGCCCTACCTTCTTGAAGCGCAGGCAGTTCTCGTAAAGCGACAGCGCATAGCCCTTCTTGAATTTGTTCTGCACGTTCACGTCAATCAGTGCGTAAACGTCTGGATCGGCCAGCATCTCGGTCAGCATCGTCGGATATTCATACCTGCATATGCCGCTTTTGATTTCCGCACCGCCAAGCATTTGTGAGAAGCGCCAGTGAGCGGGTTGCTGCTCCGTCTCCAGCACGTTGAATTCGATCCGCGTGCTGGCGATCGTCTCCAACGCGGCTTTCAGCGAATCCAGATTCTTGCTCGCTCCCCGACCGGCCAGGGTCGACAGTACCGCTGTCGGGATCGTGAAAACGTTCTGTGTGGAAATCTTGTCGATCGCATTCAGCAGCAGCACGTTGACGAGCTTGCGTTCGAGCAACGATAGTTCGCCGCTGACATGGATTGCCGCCGCAGCCTTGCGCAAGGGCGGGATAGTGTCCGGCGAAATGAGTGCGGTCTTCTTGCTGGTCATCTTCAATAAGTTGTCTGGTTCGTGCTGAACCAAGGACCGCTCCCTGTCGGGCGGCGGCCTCAAATGTTGCCAATGCGCTGTCTGGAAGGGCTGGCGCCCCCGAAATCACGACCTTTGCCCCTGCGCCTGTGGACAAGTCATGCTGCTTTCCAGAAACGCCCTTGTTATCAGGGCGTTGCCTTAGCCCGCTCCGCGATGCCGCAGCGCCCCCCAAAACCACGACCTTTCCCCGAAACCACGACCTTTCGCCCCCGAAACCACGACCCTCGGCGGCCGGTTTTCCCCCAAAAGCACGACCCATCGCCCCCAAAAGCACGACCTTTTGCTCTCCAAGGGTTTGATTTAAGGGAGAAATTCGAAGCTAAAGGTTTTAAAGGTGTTGTTTCTTAAAGTTAACAAACAACAGCGCGTTGTTTTTTATGCAAACTGGGTTGATTCTCAAACCCTTCTTCCGCATGACGTGATGCGTCACATTTTGAATTTGATTTGAGTGATTCATTGAATCACGGAAATTCATCCGACCACAACATGACGCGTAACGTCATAATAGCAATTATCGTAAAGGTCGTGGTTTTGGGGGCATTCTGTCGGTAACGGCCAGCCGACAAGGCTTTGCGTGTGAATCCATGCCGGGAAAGGTCGTGGTTTTGGGGGCGATGATGAGGCCTTACCGGGCTGCGCGTGCGCGCTTTCGCGTCGGTGCTGCATCAGGCTTGGCCTCCGTCGCGCTCCTCCACTGTTCGATCTGGGCACGAAACGCGTCGACGAGCTCGGCGGGCACCGCCATCTGGATCCAGCCGGGCGGCGTCGTGGCCGGTGTCGACTGTGCGCCATGATGGAACCAGGACTGTCGCAGGTGAACGATCTGCTTCCAGACCTGCTCGGTGACACGTCGCACGTCTGTCTGCGTCCAGCCATGCTGCTCGGCGATCGTGCGCAATGTCTTGCCGCCCACGATCGCCAGACGCGCCACGGCCAGCCGTTCCGGCTCGACGTCGCCCAGGCCCGGCTCCACAACACTCCAGGCATCCTTCTTCAGACGCCCCGTGAAGTGACGCTCGCCGGGCTGACCGGGCGCGGCGGACCAGGCCGCCGGCCCCATGTCCTCGCTCACCACGTCCGCAGCAATCTCATCGGGGTTGAAGCCTGCTTCGCGTGCTTTCTCAAGGCGCGTCCAGACCGTGTTGACGTTGTACTGGACGGCCTGCTGTGTAATGTCGAACTCCCTGGCGATGTCGACCTGCTTCTGGCCTTCGACCATCGCGCGACGCGCCACCTCCTGGACGTTCTCGTTCAGGCCGGTAAGCCAAGGCTTCAGGCGTGCAAACGCGGCAGCTGACAAACGTTTCGTTGAGACTCGACCCATGATGGCACCTGTTGACGCCGCGGCCTGATCGCCGCGGCTGCTGTTATTTCTGGACGCTGCGCAGGACTTGTGTGAGTTCGCACATGTGCCCTGCTGCGCCGACCTGGACGAAAGCGGCGAGCGCGAGCGCACGCGCGCCGTGCACCGCGAACGTGCCGGTGCGCAGCCCTTCAAGCACCGCGCGACCCACGTCCGCGCAGTCGTGCGCACGCGCAGCGTGTTGCTCAAGCCACCCGCCGGCCGCTTCCCTGACCGCGGGCGTCATTTTCTCAACAACCTCGTCGGCTGTCTGCCCCTCGCGAGAAAGCGCCAGATAGGCCTCCTCAAGCGATCGCATGCCCGCGTCCTGCTCCTGCGGCGCGGCCGCGCCATCCGAACCCGCATCCGGCGTCGCGCTGGCCGCCGGATCACTCGCCTTCGGCTTGCTGCGCGCCGCCTTCGGTCCCTTCACTTTCTCCATGACTTCCGCGACCTGCGTGCGGGCACGGCTCTGGCCACGCGTCTGCGCCAGCGTGTCGACGAGCTCTGCAGCCGCCTCAGGATCAAGCTTCTCGATCTGGCGCACGCCATTGATCACTTCCGGGTCGGCGCTGATGCGGCCGCTAACCACCCGCTGCGCCTGTTCCGGCAGATTCAGCAGCGCGAGCCGCTTTGACAGCCACGCATGGCTCTTGTTGATGCGGAGCAAGGTTGCCTTCACGCCGTCAGTGTCGCAGCGGTGCTGGAGCGCGCGCGCCTCTTCGATCAGCGTGAGGTTTTTGCGATGGATGTTCTCGGACAGACGCGCATCGTGCGCATCCTCATCAGAGAGTTCAATCACATAGGCGCGAAGCTCTCGCATGCCGACCAGTGCTGCGGCCCGACAGCGGCGCTCACCTGCGATCAGTTCGAACGGCACCGGGCCGGCAATCGGGCGGACAACGATTTCCTGTAGCTGCCAGCGTTTCAGGTTCTCACCGAATTCCAGCAGGCTGCTTTCGCTGTCTTCGAATTCCTTGCGCTCCTGGTCGACGATGCGAATCTGGTCGAGCGCAATGTGGCGCGGCGGCGCGCGCTTTGTGAGTTCTTCGAGACTCGAGCGGTTCATTCCGCCCTTGACCGCAGCCACGAGGCCGCCAAACGGTTTTTTGCTGCTCATGCTGCAATCTCCTGTGCGTTGTCGAGCACCCAGTCGCACGCAGCGCCCCACTCTCTCGCGGCCTTGAGATGGCCGTCGCCCTTCGTCCCACGCCACACGGGTACGCCCTGAGCGATTGCCTGCTTGACTGCCGAACGGTCTGTCAGCGTGTGCGGCACGATAAGCGCGCCCAACTCTTCGCGCATTTCGCGCAGCGCGTCCACTTCAATGGACGATCGCGTGTTGATCCTGCTGGGCAGCAAGCCAAGCACGCGAAGTTTCGCGTTCTGCTCGCGAATCGCTTCGATGCATTCCCAGAGGTCAGCCAGTGCGTTGGCTTCGATCGTGCCGACGGCGAAAGGCACAAGCACGCTGTCTGCCGACAGCAGCGCAGCGTAGGTCGTTGCGTCTTCACCGAGCGCGCCCGGCGTGTCGATGATCACGACGTCGTAGTGCGCGGCAAGCTCGCGCACGTTTTCTGCCGCCTGCACGGCGGCTTCAGCGCCCGCGCCCGAGCACAGGCGCAGCGCACGATCGGCAGGAAGGAAATCCAGATAGTCGCCGCACTTGACCGGCGCCGCAGTGATGGGGCCTTCAAAGCACTGCGCCGACGTTGCCTGACCATCGTCGGCCGCTGCGTTGAAAAAGCGCGTCAGGCTTGCCTGCTTGTCGAAATCGATCGCAAGCGTGCGCTGTTTGCGCCCGACGGCGCGAAAGATGGTGTGCAAGGCGAAGGCGGTTTTCGCGGATCCGCCCTTCTGGTTCACGATCGCAATGGTCGGCATGGTGTGTGGTCCCGTAACGTGTTGGCGGAAGATCGCTCCACCAACTTGGGAACTACTTTACCAGGCCCCCATAACAAATACAAGGCATACACTTGTATTTGTTATGGGCGAGATGCGTAATTTCCGGCCGCAATGAATTCTTCCGCGCCTGAAATTATGGGAAAGTATTTGTTGGATTTTTGGCAGGGCAAGCGGCGCGCGTCTCCGATCATCAGGCCTCGTTTTAGCGGACAACCGCGGCCCTGTGTCACAGCGTCCCGGCGCGCGTGACACAACAGAACACCGGCACTGCGTGGCAGAAAGTTAACGGAATGTTTAAATGAGTTTTTGCAGCTTCAGCGTCGTCCGGTAGAATCGCCGGATTGCTTCCGCTTTTCACGCAAGCCGTGATTTCATCGATTGCGGGTCCTTCGGGATTCGCCTTGGGAGCATGCGCGCCTCGGCGCGCTTTTTTTTTGCGCGTCCTCCGTACCGCCCTTCCCCCGATAGTTGTCGACCTGCACGTAAGCGACGGCAACCGAGCACTTTCAAAGTATGCTACTCAGTGTTATACTTTGATCCATGAGACGAGTCTTCAAAACACGGCATTTCGACCGCTGGATGCGCAAGGCGGGGCTCACTGATCAGCTGCTATGCGCCGCGGTCGCAGAAATGGTGGCGGGACTGATTGACGCCGACCTTGGTGGTCATGTGGTGAAAAAAAGGGTGGCATTGCCTGGACGTGGCAAGTCCGGTGGCACTCGAACGCTGGTCGCCACGAACCGGGGTAGTCGATGGTTTTTCGTCTTTGGTTTTGAGAAGAACGAGCGAGACAATATCAGTGCGGCTGAACTTGAGGCACTGCAAAAGTTGGCGCACGACTATCTAAGCCGGACCTCACAGCAACTGGACGCAACCGTGGCGGACGGCGCTTTAACGGAGATTTGTCATGGCAAATAAAGCAAAACCGCGCAGCCGTCTGCTCGAGGCTGTACACGAATCGGCTGGCGACCTCCACCGCGCCGGCCTGATCACCAAGCGCCGCATGGCAGAGTACGACGCTCTGTGCCTTGAACCGGTGCCAGACTACGATGCTGCCGCTGTGCGCGCCCTTCGGGAAAAGCTGAAACTCAGCCAGACCGTCCTGGCCGCCGCCATCAACACAAGCGCTTCAACTGTGCGTAGCTGGGAAGGCGGCGCAAAAAAGCCGAACGGTACAGCAGCGAAGCTGCTGAACCTTATCGACAGAAAGGGACTTGAGGCCATCCTGTAACGACGGCCTTCCCGCTAAAAACTCGTGAGCCAGTGACGCCGTTTTGATTACCGCAGACGCGTCCACGTTTACAAAGCCGACCCGGGTCGGCTTTTTTATTACGCCTGGTCTGCTTTCCCCGCTGCTCTGGTGGCGCGCTGCGGTGCTGGGCATGGCTCTGCCCGCATCAATTCCGGCGGGGGCAGTCGCAGAAACGAGCGCGCTTCATCGGTCGACCGGCAGTCGAGCCAGTTGGCGTACTCGTCTGGTGGCACGATCACGACGGACCGCTTCTCGCTGCCTGGTCGATGAAAGCGGCGCATGAGCGGGTGATCATCGGCATTGAGCGTCAGCATCGTGAACGAGGCCACCTTGCCCTCTTCTTCTGTCCACTCGCGCCACAGGCCGGCGATTGCAAATGGCGATCCATCAGCCATGCCGATGCGCCAGCGCACCGCTTTTCCCGTTTCGTAATCCGGTTCGTAGAACGCGTCACACGCGATCAGGCAGAGTTGTTGTTTCTTCCACGCGCCGCTGAAGCTGCGTTTTTCGCCAACGGTTTCGGCGCGCGCGTTCATCGTGTCGAAGACCTTTACGCCCGGTGGAATGTGCTTGCGTGGCACGATCCCAAACGTCGCAAGGCTTGCGCGCGACGCGCCGTCAATCCGGCGGATGATCGGCGCGGGATAGTCCTTGTAGATTTCATCCCGCCAGGGGCTATCCGGTGGCTCCGTTCCGAAGTGCTTGAAAAGTTGATCGCGGCGCGCCGCAGCGTAATTCGTGCACATACCCCTCCCGGGCAAAATTGCCAATCTGTGAGATTGTTCGGTCTGGCCGCTTCGCAGCCCGGACCCATGATCCAGGAAGAAGGCCTACCGTCGGGCGGCGCGACAATCTATACTGTATAAAAACACAGTATCCGGGTTTTGTCATGAGCCATCGTCATCGCCCTGCCCTCACGGCCGCACGCCTCGCGGAAATCTGGGACGCCGAGCCCGGCCCGCTTGTCCTCGAGCTGCTATGGGAAATCCACCGCCTGAGATCGACGATCTCGCGCGCAAATCAGGTGCGGCATTTCCTCAGTCCGCACGGCGGCGCGATCCCGCATAGCGTCTGGGAGTGTTTCAACCGGGAGCTCGATGCCGAGCCCTGCCTGAGCGACCCGGCGACCCCGAGACAACAGGCACTGCTGGACAGCCTGATGGACAGCGCGGCACAAAAATAACTGAGGCGATTTTCGCGCGGGCGAAAACCGGTTGCGTTCGGTCCAGGGTCAACGGAGCACCGTGAGCCTGCCCGCTCACTCGTCGACGGGTTCCTCGCTCGCCAGCGCGAAATACCCGCGCCGCGTTTCGACCCAGGTAATTTCGCCGTCGTGCTCAAGCAGCGTGGTTTCTTCGTCGGTGGTCAGGTCGAGTGTCTGAAGGCCACCGAGTTCGAGGAATTCGTCCTCGCTCTGGTGGAATTGCTGAACGCGGTATTTCGGCATGGCGGGCTCTCCTGACGTTGGAAGATCCAGTCTACCGCGGGCGCGCGCCGTGAATTCATATGAAACTGTCTAGGTTTCAGTTCAACCGTGAATGACCGTACAGGGCTGTCCGACTGCCTTGCAGTGACGTTTCGGGCTTCCGTCATGGCGTCCCGGACGCACCTGCGCGCTGCCGGCCCAACGTGCGCCGGTACTGGTCGTTTTCGATCAGCAGATGGTCCACCCGCTCGCGCAGCGAAGCGTTCTGCGCGCGCAGCGCATCGGTCACGGCCGTGGCCTGCTGACGCACCGCATCGTTCTGGAGCTTGAGAAACTGTTCGGTGCCCGCGAGGCGCCGCGCAGTATCGGCGAGATCCTTCGCGCCCACGCCGGCCGCACCGATCGCGTCCAGCAGTCCGCCCATCATGGCCTGGACGTGCTGACCGGCCAGGTCTCGCGCGCTCTGCGCGGCGCCTAGCTCGCGCTGGAGTTCCGCGCGTTCGGCCTCAAGCCGCCGGATGCGGGCGTGGGCATCGTCGAGTGCCGCGCGTGTGAGCAACAGTTCCGTTTCGCTGCCCCGCCCTTCTGTTTCCCCGCTACGCACATCGCGCGCCGCAGTGCCCGCGCCTTCCGCGAGCATCGCGTGCAGCGGGGCGAGCGCGGCACGCACGACGGGCGCGAGCGTCTGGCGAACGGTTTCGACATCGAGTCCGCCCGATCCTCCGCCGGGCGCCGTGGCGTGCCCATCGGCGTGCCCGCACACTTCGGGCGTCAACGCGTGGGCACGTGCCACTGCCTGCTGGATCGTCGCGGAACTGGGGCGGCGCATGACGCCCGCCTGCGGCGCGATGTTGCGCAGAATGTTGTCGTAGGCCGTCGCGCCGAAGATCCGGCCGGTCATCAGGCGTAGTTCCGCGATCAGCGCATCGAGAAACGCCGCATTGTCCTGCGGGAAATCCCGGTCGAACGCGGGCAGCATGGTGAGCAGTGCGCGCACCTGCGCATCGGTCCAGGTCAGTCGTGGGCGGCCCATATCGCACCCTCCATCAGAAAAGCCCCATCTGCCGCGCGTCGCGCGCGGGCGGCAGCGACACCTTCGCGCGCCGCGCGCCCGCCCGGCGACGGGCGAGGCGGCGCACGTGTGCAATGAGCTCAATGACGGCGGCTGCGGCCACGGTGGACGGCACGGCATCGGCCAACGGATCGGGCAGCGCGAGACGCAGTGCGAAGCGCGCGCATCCGTCTGGCGCGAGGCCCGCGAGGGGACACATCGAGGCACGCAGCGCGAAACGCCGTGCGCGGTCGAGCAGCTGCGCGCGGCTCATGCCAGCCCAGCACGCGGCAACCAGTGCCCGCACCTGTTCGGGCACTGCCTCGGGCGGGAGATCGGGCGGCAGGGCAATCACGACCAGTTGAAAACGTGCACTCATTCACGCCTCAATGGTCAAAGTTGTCGGGATCGTTCATCCAGTCCGGCACGATGTCGTTGAACTCTAGGTGGTGCGTCGCCGGCAGCAATTCGACCTCATCCAGAGTCAAACCGTCCCCGTCGATCAGGACGGTCACTAAGACCTCGAAGTCAATTTCAACGTCCTCAGGAATGGTGGCGGTACCCATCCCAACGTAATCGCGATCAACGCTGTCAAATTTGTCAAAGCTGAATTGCACGTCGACGCTCAAAGAAGCGGTCCCGCTCAACTTGACGACCGCCTCCCCGTCTTCATGTGAGATCGTATCCAGCGTGGCTCCAGTTGCATCGGGAATATCGAGGCTGATATCGTCAACCGTTGCCTCAACGCCTTCCTCCTCCACCGCGAACTGGGAGTCTGCTTCCACGCTGAATTCGAACTTGTCGACCTGACGGCGCACCGCGTCTAGCACAGCTGCTTGCAGCCCCAGCTCATCACCAGCAACAAATTGCTTCGCCAGCCGCACCGCAGGTACGCGTGCCTCGCCCAATCCCTGAATGGTCGACAGCGCGTCCGCAAGATCGTCGACAACAACAAGGCGTTTCGACTGGGCACCGTAGCGTTTCCAGTCGTTGTCCTGTGCGACCGCCAGGATTCGGGTGTCGTTTTCCTCCGCCCAACCTTCGAGCGTCGACAATGCCACCGCATCCGGAAACTCCTGCTTCTTGTCCCCCGTTTCCGCGAACGGCGGCTCACCCGCCTCGTAGCGGCGCATGACCTCACCGATCGAGGCAAAGTCATTTTCGTGGATCACTTCCGCACCTGCGCGCTCTGCCCAGTCGTCGAACCGCTTGTGTGCGCGCACATGATCGTCAGCGGCGGCGAGTTTGCTCAGGCCAGTCAGTTCAGCCTGATGCGCGGGGTTTAGCGCCTGATGCTTAGCGGTCAGTTCCAACGCATTGCGTAAGGCCTTCGTCGCCGCCGTCGCGTGGTCGGCGAGATGCCGCTTCACCTCGTTGGCTACCGTGTTCGCGATGACAAGTTCGAACTCGCCTTCGCGAAACTGTCCGAGCTGGGCGAGCAGCCCACTTTCCAGTTTCAGGCCGAGCTTGTTGAAGACCGACGTGTCGATGGTCAGCGCGGTGATTTCACCGGCAAGGATCAGGTTGTGGATTTGTTCGTCCATAGGGTGCACGCAGGAGGTCGGTGACGATCCGATTCTCGCACGGCGAGAATCATATTTACCAGCGTTTCCACGATTCGATACAACGCTAGGCAACATTATCCCCATAATGTGGCGCAGTTTGGGATATGCTCTCTCCCGGTTGAACAGCCTATTCCTGCCCTCGAGAAGCCCAGAAAAACAGATAGACCATGGACGACACCCCGGACAAGCTGCGGCGCAACGTCGTCGCCCTCTCCGCCGCCATCCTCGCGATCGCCTTCTTCCACCTGACCTTCACGCCCACCGGCAATCTGCTCGGCTTCGCGCAGGTCGGCAACGTCAGCCCGCTCAAGGTCTGGCTCGCCCTATCCGCCACGCTCGTCTACATGTTCCTGCGCTGGCGCTACGCATCGGATACAGAAGCGGAACTGGAGGCGGTCAACGGCTTGTTTCAGAGTCTTCGTTCCAGCCTGGTCAAGGCGCACCTTAAAGCGGAGATTGCTGGCTATGTGATGCGCGGAACTGCGGTGACCAGCTTTGCTGCCGCCGAAGAATTCATGCACGACGGACTCATAGCGCAGCTCAGGGAGAACGGGCCGCTGCGGGACGTCTCGGTGGACATCTCCTTGGGCCGCGACGAATACGAGCCGTGGTGGTCTGGCGTAGTCAATACGTCGATTTTCGCGCGATGGGAAGGCGGCCAGCAGTACGGCCGCTCCGATGACAGAATGCCGAGTTTTGCTCTCAATGCCAAGACGCGCCATCAGCTGATGCTGCGCGCAATCTGGCGCGCAGCAGTGGCGTCGCGCGTGGGCGTCGACATGGCCGTTCCGTTCGCCCTCGCGACGGCCGCGACCGCAACCTGTATTTATAAAATCGGTTTCTATCTTGGCCAGTAACGCACCATGAGCCACGGCGCCCTCGTTCCTGCTACCAGCCACGAATCCACGCCCGCCAACCGGCGCGCGAGCCCCATCCTGCCGCCGGACCTTTCCGACGCCGAGGTGGTGGCGCGCTGGCTCGCCGCCAAGGCGACCGGGCGCGGACGGCTGGCCGCGACCACGCTCGCGCAGTACCGCACCGAGGCCGAGCGGCTTTTCTGGTACGCGCGACAGACCGGCGTGCCAATCTCCGCATGGACGCTCGACGACTTCAGCGCGTATGTCGCCTTCCTCCAGGCCCCCGCGCCGTGGGCAATCCGCGCGCGCGGCGTGCGCCGGGGCTCGCCCGACTGGCGTCCGTTCCTCGGGCCGCTGTCGGACGCCTCCGCCGGGCAGTCACAGGGCATCGTGACGTCGCTGTTCGACTGGCTGTGCGAGATCGGCCACCTCCAGCTGAACCCCGCCGCGGGCCTGCCGACGGTCGGTCGCATCGTCGTGGAAAAACAGGCGCGCTTCCTGTCGCCCGCCGACACCGCGCTGCTGCGTGAGGCGATCGACGCCCGGCCGGCGCCCACGCGCGGCGCGCGGCTTGCCAAGGCCCGCGACCGGTTCGTGGTGGACCTGTTCGAGCGCACGGGCCTGCGCGCGAGCGAGGCAATCGCCTGCCAGATGGGCCACGTCGTGATCGAGCCCGTGCCCGCTGCGCTGCGGGCCGATTTCCCCGATGCGCCGCCCGTGATCTGGCAGCTGCGCGTGGCGCGTGGCAAGGGCGGCAAGGCGCGCTGGGTGCCGTGCGACGAGATCGCCCTGTCGCTCCAGACCTACCGGATCGCCTTTGGCCTGCCGCCTGTGCCGGCGCCGGGCGAAACGCTCTCCCTGCTCCTGTCGGTGCGACGCACGAAGTTCGGCCAGTGGAAAGGCCTGCGCGACCGTACCGCGGTCTGGAAGCTGGTGACGGGACTGTGCGAGGAAGCGCTGGCGTGGGCGAAGGTGCAACGGCGCACGGTGGATGCCGAGCGCCTGCGCGAAGCGTCGACGCACTGGCTGCGTCACTCCTACGCGAAAGGGCTGGCCGCGGCCGTGGGCGCGGGGCTGGAGGCGCGCGACGCGCTGGCCAACATGGGCCACACGGACATACGGACCTTCAACCAGTATGTGGATGATGAGCCCACACGACGCGCGCTGGCCACCGCCCGTGCCCGACAGACCGCCCGATAAGGGCGGTTTTTTTTCGCCTGCGCGAAATACCACGGCCCGTCGAGGCGATATCAGGGCAGAGAACTCTTAAGAGTTTACTTGAAGTTTACTCAGGCACCGATTATTCTCCCGGTTAGATGGAATTTTCACTAAAACCGGGAAACCACTCAGACACCAGGAAATCACTGTGGCCGCGAATGACCTTCAAGCAAATCGCCTACCCGGCGTTGATCAATCAGTGTCAATTGACGACCTTGTTGCGCTCTCCGGGCAGGCGGCTGACATCCTGGACCAGATTCGTGACGCAATGCTTGAGCCGTATCCACGCAAGAAGGCTCCGACATTCACAAGCGCTAGCCTAGCTAGCCTTTGCGGCATTGACAAACAGAAGCTGAAATACCTCACGACGAAAGGCGAACTCCCGGCAGGTACGTCCAAAGGGGCTGGCCGCGCGAAGGAATTTTCGCTCGAAGAAGCGATTCAGTGGATCCAGGCGACGAGTGGCGCAAAGCGTCAAGCGAAGCCGACTGGTGCGCGCGCACGCGTCTATGCCATTGCTAACTTCAAGGGTGGCGTCACCAAAACGACAACCTCCATTGCCTGCGCGCAAGGTCTAACGCTCCTGGGCCGGAAGGTATTGGTCGTTGACTGCGATCCCCAAGGTTCCGCCACGCAGCTTTGTGGCTTTGCACCGGAAACGGAGATACCTGAAGATCAAACGCTGCTTCCCTTGTTTTATGGGGAGCAGGAATCGGTTGGTTATGCCATTCGACCGACTTACTGGCACAACCTTGACTTGATCCCTGCGACGACCTACCTGTCGGACGCTGAATTCGAAGTCCCTGCCAAGCTTTTGAGCGATCGGAAATTCGAATTTTGGGACATTCTCAACAAAGGGTTGAAGCCGGTTTTGGCTGATTACGACGTCGTTATCATCGACACTCCGCCCGCCCTCAGTCAGTTGACCACAAACGCTTTAGTCTCTGCCGACGCGATTCTGCTGCCCTGCCCGCCCGAGGGAATGGACTTCGCGAGTTCGACCCAGTTCTGGCGACTCTTTTCGGAGGTGGCGAGCAAACTGCCTGGTGTCTCTGCGCACAAGCGTTATGACTTCGTTAACGTGCTCATGACTAAGGTGCGCAGCACGGACCTTTCGCGAGCGGTTCAAGAGTGGCTGACGAAGGCTTACGGATCACGCGTTCTCCCCATCTCTATTCCTGAATCCAGCGTGCAAGTCGGAGCAGCGGCAATGCTTTCGACGGTCTACGACGTTGCAAAATCCGAAGTCAGCAGCAGCGCGTACGCCAGGATCCGTGAGCCGTTCGACCGCCTAGTTGAGTATTTGGACAGCCAGTTGGTTCGCGCTTGGCTGAAGGAGAATGAACAATGAATCTTGCGAAGCGACTTTCCGAACGCACGAAGGCGATCGAATCTGATCCAGCCCGTGTGGCCACCGCCACAAAGGTTGCAGAGTCACGTACATCGCCGGGCCGCATTTTTGACGCGCAGAACCTCGTCAACCAGGCCGAAGAAAAATTGGAGGGCGCGGAGCGCGAACTCGCTGCCGCCCGGACCCGAATCGAAGAACTCGAACGCGCAGGAGCAGCCGGAGGCGCTAGCGAAGTCGATATCGCGACTCTCGTAGAAGTGCCCGGCAGAAGGCGAGTGCTTTCTCAAGCAGAGTATCAAGAACTGCGTGAGAACCTTGCCAACAACCCCCTTATCCATCCGATCGTCTACCGCCCGCTTGGCGACGGAAGAAACGAAATCGTCTCGGGCGCGAACCGCACCGCGATCTACCGCGACGATCTAAAGCGATCGAAGATTCTGGGCATCGCATTCAATGGCGATGCGAAGGAGGCTGAACTTGGCGCGACGTTTTCCAATCTGCTAGCGCCCTCGCTGCCCGACTTCGAGAAATTCCGGCAATTCCGCCGACTTCAGGATGAATCCGGGTTTACACGTAACGACATCATCAAGGCATCAGGCCTGAGCTCGTCACACATTCACCGGATTCTTGCGTTTGAAAAGCTGCCTTCCGAAGCGCTAGCCGCGATTACCACGCGGCCGGACAGCGTGGGTGGGCATGCCGCTGAGGAGTTTGCTGCGCTTGCAAATGCTGGCAATGGCGATGCAGTCGTTAAGGCGATTCGCGCGCTCGTTGAGGACGAGACGCTGACGCAAAAAGAGGCGCTTTCGATGGCGAAGCCGAAGCTGCCAAAACCCGAAGCTGCACCGACACGCACGATTTCGATTGGCAGAAAGAAACTCTGCGAAGTCGCGGTCAGGAATGGCGTTGTTGGTGTCAGGTTTGCCGGGAACGATAGCAGCGCCACCGCTCAGGAATGGGCCGATAAGATCGAAGCCTTCATCAAAAGAGAAATCGATTCGTCGGCAGAGTAAGATCCCCACTGGGGAATCCAGTGAAATCAATGACTTAGCGTTTTAACTGCATTCTGATCGATATTTCCCCAGTGGGGAATCCTTGAAAATCAAAGACTTAGGAAAACAGGACGGTGTGATGACGTAACGGTTTTTACGCCACAAAGACAAAGGCCCCCAGCGGGAACTGGAGGCCTTTGCGGATTTGGGCTTGGCTGGAACCTCGCCCGCTACACTCAAACCGACGGGAATCGGTCAGAGCGCTAACAACTCCGAGTGTAGCGGATAGAGAAAGCCAGTCAAGCAAACGCTCATCCATTTCTGAAAATGGACGCTTGTCATGGCTATCGCGCAACGCTTGGTTGCTGGCGAGGGTGATGTTCATCCTGCCGAAACGAATCTCGACTTCGATCACATCGACACCTTCGAGTGTGACGCGAAGAATCTGCCGTACAAAACTCTGCGCGCACATCAGCGCGCGCTCTCAATGACGGCCCTTCCGCGGCGTGCACGCGCCGCGCTCGCCGCGATCGCCCTCACTGCATCCAACGCACGCCCGCTCAAAGAGATCTTCGCGAGCCGTGAATATCTCAGCCGTCGTGCCGGTGTCCACGTCCGCACCTGGTATCGCGCCGAAGCGGATCTTGTTGCGCTCGGCTTCATTACCGTTTGCGACCAGTCCCGCAAATACCGCACGGGCCACTTCTCGTCCGCGTATATCCACCTGACCGAACTCGCCGCGAAGGCTCTTGGCCTCATTGGCGAACCGGTTCCTTCCGCGCGCCCTGGAAGCACATCTGAGCAACCCAAATCCAACGAAACAACAACGGCCCGCACTTCATTTGAGCATCCGTGTGACACAAAGTCAGACGTGTATACAGATGAATATCAGTCCCCTTCTTCTTCTCAAAAGAGACAACAGGGCACACTCCCTCGCGACCTCGAACGCCTCCTGCCCCTGGGCTTCCATAAAAACTTCGTCTTTCTGCTCATGGCCGAAGCGCGCCGCGCAGGCAAGCGGCTGTCCGACGTGGTTGAGGCAACGTGGGAAAACCTGAAAGCTGCTAACCGGCCGATCAACTATCTCCGCGCCCTTCTGAAGTCCCCAACGGATTTCGCCTGGGTCGCGAAAACGAAACGTGAGTCACACGAGCAACAGCCTGCGGACGGCACTACGCGCGCTGACAAATCGATCGAGATCGATCTCGCGCATTTCCGGGCAAAGGCCTTCTACGCCCCAGACGCTCACGCTCGATACGAGATTTCGGCTGATGGTTCTGAGCTCTCCGTGTTGCACGCCAGTGAGCGTGTCGTTCGTCGTCGCCCTTCGGGTTGGCAAGCAGGTTTCCTGGAGGCAATGCGCTCCGGCGCCGTCCTGCACGAGACGCTTGAACTCGCGGCAGCGTTCGAAACCGCGTGTGGAAACCGCGCTAGCCCAGTAAAGTCATCAGGTCACGCCTTCGGGTCATCTGACTCGCGCGGGTCGCTTGCAATGGTCACGCGCAAACTGCTGGCTGCACGCACTTTTGGCGCTGTGACAGCGCAGCGGTAATTCGCACCGCATACATTTGTCCCTATTTGTTTATACGGTCATAATTTTCGCGCAGGCGAAAATTGGCGGGAGCCATCAAACCGTGTACGCTCCCGGTGCCGTCAGGGCCGACGGCGTAACTTACAAAAGGGAAGGTCTGTCCGCGTGTTCGGGATTGTGTTTTTGCAGCTATGGCAACGATTGGGTATGTGGGCCGCTGGCGCGGCGCTCGTTGCATCGATCTCGGCATCGATCGGATTTGCGTGGTCGCTCGTCTCGGAACCAACGGGACTGGAAAGCCTCGCCGGTCCTGACAACGTCTATCAGCCGATCGCCGATTTGCAGGATGCGCGGCAAGGGGCCGAAGGGGCACTGCTTCGATATAGCACAGGCCTGACAACTGCTTCGGTGGTTCGAAAGCGGTTCCATCTCTTGCAGGAGAAGTTCAACAGCGCTGCCCAACTTGCTGGATCGGAGCGCGGTTCAATGCTTCGAAACACGCCGGGCTATGAACACGCGCTGGGCGAAGTCGGCGAAATTATCAAACACACCAGTGCAGCAGTCAGCACACTGCCGGAAGACCATGTCGGCGCCCACACCAGTGAGGTCCGTGGCCTGGTGACCAGTCTGGACGGACTGGAGTCACCGATGGACGACGTGAAGCGCGCTGCCGCGAACGCTGAGCAGCTGCGCCGGGAGGCGATGACCCAAACGGTAACGAACAAGCGCCGCTATCTCGTCATTGCGCTTGTCGCACTGGGCGCGATGTTAATCGCGACCCTCGCGACGCTCCTTGCGCTACTGAGACGCAAACAGGCCTTGCTCGCGCAGGAAAAGAAGCTCACGTTCCAGCAAGAGCAGGCAATCGAAGAGGTGCGTCAGGCAAGTATCGAAGCGCAGAAGTCGGCGCGTGCAAAGAACGCATTTCTCGGCACGCTTGGTCATGAGTTGCGTACGCCGCTTCAAAGCATTCTGAGCGTGACCGATGTGCTGGCGAACCGCGAATTCCCTGACACCGACGCAATCATGGTGCGCCGTCTCGCACTGGCAGCGGAGCGCCTTGACTCGCAGATGAAAGACCTGACGGACTACGCCCGCCTCGATGCCGGGCGTCTTGCGTTACGGCCCGAGTTGTTCGATCCATTGGAGCTCGCGGAATCGCTCATCGATGATGCTCGCGAAGAGGCGGGGAGAAAGGGGCTTGCGCTCCAGCTGGCCACTGCCGGCGAATCATGGCCGTGCAGATCTGACCCGGCGCGGATTCGGCAAATCCTTGGAAATCTTCTAAGCAATGCCATCCGCTATACCGACCAGGGGTCGGTGCGCGTCGAAATGAGCGTGAGTCAAATGGTTGAGGGCGATCGTCTGACGCTCAATGTGTCCGACACGGGACCTGGCATTCCTCGCGATGCGATCGACGAACTGTTCAAGCCGTTTGTTCGCCTCGACGAGTCCCATACCCGTGTCCACGAGGGCGCCGGTATCGGACTGGCGATTGTCCGGGGCCTGACCGAACTTCTCGGAGGGTGGGTCAAGGTTGACAGTGACACCGGTCGCGGAACCACTGTCCACGTGTCGCTGCCTGTTGAGATCGTGCGCCAGACACTTCCCGCGCCGGGGCCACTGGTTCACGCGCCTCTACAGGGCAAAGCCGTACTGATCGTCGACGACACCGAATCCGCGCGCGAATCCCTCGCAGATACGGCGCTCGCGATGCTGGCGACGGTGGACGTCGTTAGCAGTGGGGCGGAAGCACTCGAAGCCATTGCAGAATCGACGTATGACGTCGTTCTGCTGGACATTCAAATGCCGGGGATGGATGGAATCGAAGTAGCGCGCAGGATTCGTCGGGGCGTGACGATGAACCGGACAGTAACGATCGTCGGGGTGAGCGCGTACTCAACGGAACTGCTATCGCCTGAGGACCAGGCATTCTTTGATGCGCAGCTTCAGAAGCCCGTGCGTGCCGTGCAGCTTGCAACGGCACTACGGGCGATCATGGTGCGAGAGAGGAATTAACGACGGTCGATCGCGTTCGCAAGCTCGGCTGCGAACGATTGAGGGCGCACCGGCTTTTCGATGAGGTAGCAGCGCTGTTCGAGCTGGACTTTAGCGATCTCATCTTCCGAGGCGGTGCCGTCCTTCAGCTTGCCCGTCAGAATGAAAATTGCGGCATCGCTGCTCGCGGTACCGCTGCTGCGAATGTGGCGGATCAGAGCTGCGGCATTCTTCGATGGGCTGAGCACCCAGTCGAGCACAAACGCGTCGAAGAGGTGAGTTTGCAGCGCTGCGCGCACGTCATCATCGTTGGTGTACGGGATGGCGTCAAAGCCGCGCGCCTTCAGTGTCTCGGCAAGGTTTTCCGCGCTGTGATCCCGCTTGTCATCGTCCAGAACCGCGACGTTGGGGAGTCGCACGCGCGGCCCTGAGTCACGGATTTCAATCAGGCGCACGGGATAGAGCGGACCGCCGCCTTCAGGCGCGTCCGTGGTGCGGTAGACGAACCAGGCTTCGTTAAGCTTGCGCGCGACATAGGTACCCGCGTCCTTGCGGTGTATCTCCTGCCGGTCATTGATCCACGCGGTACACGTCTCCGGTTCCTGACCGAAAAAAAGTGCAGCGTCATAGCGTGTGCTTTCTGACTCCACGGCGGCCGACGCGGGCATATCAACGAGAACACTAACGTGCTCGCCGAACGCCTCGGCAACCTTGATCAGCTGACTGGTTGTCCAAGGCAGTTGGCCCTTCATTTTCCTGCTTGCAGCTGAGAACGTCAGTTGCAGTATTTCACTCAGCCTGCCAGCCTGCGCGCGCTTGGGCACGTCATGTCTTTCCATCAAGGCCTTGACGCGATTTGAAATCGCGACAGCTTCGGCGGCCTTGTCCGCATCGGCACCTTTAGCCGCCTCGTCGGCGTTGCTCTCGTCCGTCATGTCCGTCATGTCGTAGCAGGTCATTTTCCTAGATTTAACGGCGAACTTTACAGAGAACTGGCGTGCCGCGCAAGTTTTCTTCCCGCATCACGCCGCCTGCAAAGCCCCTAAAATCGGCTAAAAGCAGCTGAACATGACGCATCACGTCATATAAAAGCCGAAAATCGAATTCTTCTGACCTATCGCGAAACATCATGTTAAAGTGACGCGCCAAGCACGCTTATGCGAAAGTTATTGCGGCGTGCGTCATTTCAACATACCGCAGCCCGTCATGTTCAAGACGGGAACTGGCATACGCGAGCACAGGTAGCCCTAACGGCTGCATTGGCTGCCGCCTGCTGGTCGACGCGACTAGAGCTGGAAGGGCTGGACGTGATGATTGATTTTGTGACGTTGGCGCACCAATGCGCGCCAACCGTAGACCCGACGACGCTCGCTGCCGTGGTGCGCACAGAGTCCGCATTCAATCCGTACGCGATCGGTGTGGTGGGTGGGCACCTCGTGCGTCAACCGCGCAGCCTTCCTGAAGCGGTTGCGACAGCGCACTCGCTGGAGTCGCAGGGGATCAACTTCAGCATGGGGCTGGGTCAGGTGAACCGCACCAATCTCGCGAAGTACGGGATGACCTACGAGACGGCATTCGATCCCTGTCTGAATCTCAAAGCCGGCGGGGCCATCCTCACCGACTGCTATGCGCGTGCGGCACGAATGCTCGGCCCCGGTGGCCCCGCGCTCAAGGCCGCGATCAGTTGCTACTACAGCGGCAACTTCAAGACCGGCCTGAAACGCGACTTCGGTGGCACCAGCTATGTGCAGCGTGTCGCGTTCAATGCGCTCTCTGTCGACACGGTGCCTGCGATACGTGCGGTCATGGACGTTGTGACCACCGCCCAGTCGGCGAAGCAAAGTGTTGCTGCCGCGCCAAAGGCGAGCAGGGCAGTCGCCGCCAAACATGAAAAGAATCCCACTGCCTCGGACCCGGCTCAGGGGCAGGCGCAACCGGAGTCGGACGATACCGGTTGGGATGCGTTCGGAGACTTTAAGCGCTAGGTCGACGTTTGCAGAAATCGAGCCGGAATCAAGTAGGACCACTAACGATGAAAATCAAAACACGTATGAAAACCAGCAGCAGCTTGAAGCGGGCGATCGGGGCGGGGGCGGTCCTCGCCCTCGCGTGCGTGCAGCAGGCACACGCAAGTGGCCTCGACTCGGGAACCACGGCGGCCACGACCTTCAAGACATTCCTCTACAGCTTCATCGGCGTCGTCGCCCTTTGCTACCTGCTTTACAAGGGCGCAATGGCGTTCACGGACCGCGAGCACTGGTCCGATTTCGCCGGCGCCTGCCTCAAGGTCGCAGTGGTCGGCTCGACGGTCGGCGTGCTTGGCCCGTATCTCTGGGCACTCTTCACGAGCTAAGTCATGGCCGAGAAAACCCTTTATCCGTCTTACGCCGGGCTCTCCCGAATGCCGATGATCCTTGGCATTCCGCTGATGCCCGCTCTGGTCGTCTTTGTCGCTGCGCTCGTCGTCTCGATGGTTGGAGGGGCAACGCTTGGTCCTGGTGGACTGCTGTTCGGGTGCGCCGGCGCGCCGGTGCTCCTCTACTTCAAGCAGCTCTGCGCGACCGACGACCAGGCGTTGCGCATTCTCGGTCTGGAAATCCGCTGTGTGATGCAGCGCCGCTTTTACGCGATGTACGGCAAGACGCTCACGTTATCGCCGATCCGCTACGGCCGTCACGTCGAAACCTATGCACGTGCCCATCGTGAAGCCGCACAAGCCATGTCACAGGAGGATTGAACCTGATGTCAGCGCAACTCAGTAGCACGCCTATCGAGAATCTCATCCGCAACATGCCGCCCGTTGCAGAGTGGATGCCGAAGGTGGGCCGCCCGATCTCGCGTCGTATCTCGACGATGGAAGACCGGCGCATGTTCTTCAACATCAAGCTAATGGGCATCCCATTCGAGTCGGTCAATGATCAGGTTCTTGAGTCTGCCTTCGAGAACCTGACGGACATGCTGACGGCACTCGGGCGGGATCACGGGCGAAAGGTCCAGTTGTGGACCACGTTCCGCCGACGCAAGGTCAGCTTCAATGGTCGCTATGCCTTCAGTTCCGAGTTCTGTGAGCGCTTCGCCTTCAAATATCTCCAGCGCTTTCGCGAGGGCGAGTATTTCGAGAACGCGTTCTACATCACGCTGCTGTTCAGCTACGACGATTTCGACGACGGCCTGAAGCAGATCGAGCAGATGGCAGACGGCATGGAAAAGCAGCTGGCTGCCTACGATCCTGAATTCCTCGAAACCTTCGAACGTAACGGCATCCAGTTCTCGAACGCTTACAAGTTCTATAGCGAACTGGTCAACGGCGAAGAGCAGGAAGTGGCCGTGACGACCGCACCGGGCGCGGAACTCATTCCTGACGCGTGGCTGCATTTCGGCTATGAGGTTCTGGAAATCCGTACGGACACTGGAACGAAGTACGCAACCTGCTATGACCTGAAGGACTTTCCGAAGGCTGGGTGGGGGCAACTCAATCCGCTGCTGTCCCTGCCGGTTGAATTCACGATCACGCAATCGTTTGGCAGCATGACGAGCTACCAGGCGGACAAGGCGATCACGGGTCAGATCAACAAGCTCCAGTCTGCGAACGACAAGGCGACGCACCAGGTGACGGAGCTCGAAGATGCGCGTAAGTACGTGGCATCGAACGAACTCGCCTTTGGCGATTACCACGGCGCGCTGGTCGTTTATGGGCCGACGGCCAAACGGGCGCTCGATAACGGCGACCTCGTCAAAGTGCGCTCGAAGGGGGAGTGCGGCTTCGGCTGGGTGAAGGCGACCGCCTCGGCACCGTTCACGTACTTCAGCCAGGTTCCCGGCGCGCGCAAGCTCCCCAGACCGATGCCGAAGTCGTCGCGCAGCCTTGCGTGCGCATTCACCCTGCACGATTACTCGGCAGGCAAGTCGCGCGGCAATCCGCTCGGCGACGGCACGGCCGTGATGCCGCTGCAAACCACCTCGAAGAAGCTGTACAGCTTCAACTATCACGCGACGCGCGACGACGATAACAACGCTGGCGAGAAGATTGCCGGGCACACGCTGTTTCTGGGGTCGACCGGCACAGGCAAGACCACTACGCAGCTTGCGATGGTTGCGTTTGTGGAGCGCTTTGATCCGATGATCTTTGCACTCGACATCGGTCGCGGCATGGAAATCTTCATCCGTCAGCTTGGTGGCAGCTACATCACGTTGACCGAGGGTGTACCGACCGGGCTGGCCCCGTTCGAGCTCGAAGATACGCCTGGCAATCGTCAGTTTCTCTATGACCTGGTCGGCATGTGCGGCAAGGACAACGAGGGCAAGCTCACTGCCAGCGAAAAGGACCAGATCAAGAAGGCGGTGGACACGATCATGGAGCTCAAGGTCGTGGAGCAGCGCGTGTTCAGCCGCCTTCTGGAGAGCATCCCCTACACCGGCGGAGACTGCCTCTCGCTTCGACTTTCTCAGTGGTGCCATGCAGCTGAAGGCCGATATGCCTGGGTGTTCGACAACGTGCCGGGCACGATGCTCGACGTGACGACGCAAAAGCGAATCGGCATCGACATCACCGCATTCCTGCGCGACCGCTACGAGCCAGCGGAGCCAGTCTTCACCTATCTCTTGCATCTGAAAAAGCTGATGCAGCGAGAAGGCCAGTTGCTCTGCACGATCGTCGAAGAATTCTGGATGCCGATCAAGTTCGAAATGCCACGCCGCATGATGGAAGCGGCGCTCGCTGCGGGCCGGAAGGCAGGTGAATTCCTCGTGCTGGTGACACAACAACCTGCGCAGGCAATGCAGAGCGAGATTTTCCCGCTGATCCGCAGCCAGACGGCCACGAAGATTTTCCTGCCTGACCCGGCTGCTGAGTGGAGCGAATACAAGGCATGCGGTCTGACCGAAAAAGAATTTGCAGAGCTAAAGAAGCTCGGCAAGGCTTCGCGAACGTTCCTCGTCAAGCAATCAAACCAGTCCGCGTTCGCGACTCTCGACCTGAAGGGATTCGACGATGAAATTGCTGTGCTCTCGGCAAGCATCGAAAGCGTGGCGCTCATGGAAGCTGCCATCGCGGAACACGGCGAAGACCCAGACGCCTGGCGCGAGCCGTTCCTCGAGCGCGTATTCATCAACAGGCAGATCGCAAAGCTCCTGCCCGAGTATGGGACGGATCGTTCGAAGTGGCAGCACATCCTCGATACGCGCGTGGCGGACCGACGCAAACGCATCGAAGCAGAAGACCGGAGTTTCCGGGCTGCGATGGCGGAAATGGCCTGACGGATTTTCGCGCAGGCGAAAAATTATCGGAGTGAAAACATGAACTCAATCTTTCGCATCATTCGTGCGCTCACCGTTGCGCTCATTACCGCACTTGGTGCGACGGCTGCACACGCACAGATCCCGGTCACCGATGCGCTGACGCTGGCCCAGGCTGTGCAGCAGGTCACGACTCTTACGTCGCAGCTTGAGCAGATGAAGGCTCAGTACACCATGCTGACCAGCCAGTACACCGCGATCACCGGCAACCACAGCTACGGGCAGATTCTCAATGACGCCAGCACGCTGCACAACTATCTGCCGGACTCATGGAGTTCGATCTACTCGAACATCAGCAGCGGCAGTTCGTCGACACTCGCGAGCTCCACGAACTCAATCAAGAGCACGGAGGGGCTGACGGCAGGATCCACAACAGCCATACAGCGTGTCTACAACGTGACGGCCGCGAACAAGGCGATGCAGATGGCGGCCTACAACGCAAATATAGATCGGTTGAACAACATCGAGGCGCTAATGGTGAAGGCCGACGCAACGCAGGACGCCTCCGCGAAGGCGGATCTGGCAAATCGATTAAAGGCCGAACAGACGATGGTGCAGAACGAGCAGACGCGACTAAACATGGCCAGCAGGTTACAGCAGAGCGAATCAGACCTCTCCGAGTTGCAATACGAAAACGAGCTCAAGAGCACGCTGGAGGACAACTGAGATGCTTCGCCATCTAGCTTCGCTGGTGACGGTCTCGTGCGCGCTATTTCTCGGTGCGTGCGGTCAGCACGTGAATCTCGCAGAAGCAGACATGTCTGGCACGTACGCCGCTGACATCAAGGGCGACGGCAAGTGGACGCCGTTCATCAAGGTCGAGCGCAACGGCAATGACTACGTCCTCTATGAGATGAGCGGAGATGTCTGGTCGCGTCCGATGAAACCGTTTGGTCAGCCTGACGAATACGAAGCGACGCGAGCTTTCACGAAGGCTGATCTGGAGACGTTTGTTCGCCGCTCGGTTGATGTCGATGTGCGTGGCGTTCAGACGAACGAAATTGCGCTCGTGCATGTGCCGTGCGGATGGTCCGACCACGGCAAGCCGCGAACTTTCGTTTCGACGACGGGCTGGTTCGCGATCACGTTGCTCGGCGTGGTGCAGTTGCGCAAGCTCTGACAATCCTGGGAAAACCAAATGGCCGCAACAATTACCATTTTCGAGAGCATGTTCACCTCGTTTGAGGCGAATCTGACTTCGACGATTACGACTGGTGCCGGGAACGTGATCTCTTTGATCAGCAGCATCATGTCGGTGTGCTTTCTGATTTACCTGTTGCTGATCACCTTTTCATACTGGCGTGGGAATTCGCTGGAAGAACCGATGCTCGACTTCTTTCAGCGAATGATCGGTTGGGTCACGGTCCTGACATTCGGAATGAACGCGACGTACTACACCACGTACGTCGTCCCGTTTGCCTACAACCTCGGCGATCAGCTGGCTACCGCAGTGACCGGGACCACTGTTTCCGGCTCAGGGCTCGACGCGCTGCTCAATACCTACCTGACTGGAATCGATACGCTTTTCCAGAACGCGCATGGCATCTCCGGCTGGATCGTGGCGATTTGCATGTATGCGGTCATTGTCTTGCTGGGCATACCGTTCATTGGCATTGCGGCGGCGTACATCCTGCTTGCGAAGCTCTCGCTCACGATCGTGCTCGCTCTGGGGCCGATCTTCATCAGCCTTGCGCTCTTTCCCGCAACGCGAAACTTCTTCACAGCGTGGACAGCGCAGGTTGCTAACTACATCCTCCTCGTCCCGCTGTACGCGATCGCGGGCCAACTGGAAGTCAATTTTGCAACGAGCCACGCGACCACTACCCCCGGCGCGGCTGCTGTGCTTCAGGAAGCGGTGATGGGGGTTGCCTTTCTTGTGATCTCGCTGAGCTTGCCGAGTGTTGCTGCGGCTCTCTCGGGTGGTGCCGTCGTGAGTACGAACTTCAATAAATTTGCCTCCATGTTGCGTGCCGGAGCGTCAGTGGCGAAAGCGCTGAAGGACTGGGAGGACCGAAACAGGAACAAGGGCGGGAGCATAAAAGGATAAACACTCGGGAACTTAGGCAAATGAAACTACTGACAACCTTTCTTCTGGCGGCTGCTCTTGCAGGCTGCTCCTCCCCGCCGAAGGCACCTCAGCCATCGGGTTACTGGACACCGATCAACCAGGCGCGCTAACGGAACATCGAACATGCTGAAAGACACAATTAATCGGATTCTGGACGGTGGAAAGAAGCAACAGCGCTCGTCCGCAGAGCCGGCACTGTCCGCCGCTGCGGTCGCGCACGGCACACTGACGGCGGACGAACGCAAGAGCGGGCGCTGGTATCTGGAACAGGCTCGCGACTTCGAGCGATCGCGCGTGCAAAAGGACAAGGAGATTTACAGGCTCGCCATTCGTGCTGCGGTGGGGTTTGCCGTGATCGCTGCACTCGCTGTTATTGGCATGAGTGCATTAGTAGTCCTAAAGCGTCCTAACCCTCCGGCGGTGCTGCGCGACGATGCTGCTACAGGCACGGTGACGGTACTGCCGACCACGGCATCGGGCAAAGTCACGTGGGCTGAGAAGAACGATCGCGCGGACCTCCGGCGCTATGTCGAGATGCGCGAGAGCTACGACTGGGAGACGATCCAGGACATGCACGACGCCGTGATGACGATGAGCGCCGCGCATGAAAAGGACCTCTACGATGGATTTATCCGCAGCACTGCTTCGCCGCTCAAGGTTCTGAAGGAGCAGGCGCGGGTCATCGCGCACGTCGGCGTCATTACGTTCATCGGCGACACGGCGCAGGTGTTCTTCTCGAAAACGCTCGTGCCGCTGAACAACGCAATGCCGCGCACGACGGAGTACTGGATCGCGACGATCGCCTACAAGCACGACGACGTGCCTGAGCAGACGAAAGAGCAGGACGTCGATCCGACCGGATTCCGCGTGCTGAGCTATCGACTGGATCGGGATCTGTCCCGCGCACCGGCAACGCAGCAAGGCCCCGATGCGCCTGTTGCTGCGAGCACAGCCGCCACGGCAGCCGGAGGTGCGCAATGAAGCTCACGATTCTCGCAGCGCTTCTGTTCGCCGCGTGGTCGCCGGCCTTCGCGCTCACGATCCCGGGTCCGTGCGGTACGGATCCGAATGTGCAGTGCGCGGAATACGACCAGAACGAGGTGTTCCAGATTACGGCCGCACCGGGGAAGGCCACGCTGATCCAGTTTGAGGAAGGTGAGACGGTTGCGACCAAAGGCGCCGGTATGGGCGACGGCCAGGCGTGGAATGCGAGCAAAGGACAGAACTGGATCTTTCTGAAGCCCGAGCAGGTGAAGCCGGATACCGACTTCATCATCGTGACCAACAAACGTCGTTATGTCTTCTCGCTCAAGCTTGCTGGAAGGCACGATGCGGTGACGTGGGCACTGCGCTTTGACTATCCCGACACGCGCAACAAGCGCATGGCCGCGGACGCGAAGAAACGTCAGGAAGCCGCGGACGTGCTGCGCGGCAGCGCGACCTATACGCAACCGCGCAATGCGCGCTACTCGATCCGCGGTGACATGGATTTGAAGCCGACGCAGCTGTACGACAACGGCACCTTCACCTACTTCCAGTACGACACGGGGCGCGATCTCCCCAAGGTATTCGCCATTCTCCCCGACGGGACGGAAGGTCTCGCGCCCTATCACATGGAAGGCGACACGATTGTCGTGCATGAGACCGCAGCGCAATTCGTGGTGCGTCTGGGCAAGCTGGTGCTGGGCGTCAGGAACGATGGATATGCACCGGACGGCCACTACAACCGTACGGGGACGACGGTGCCCGGAGAAGTCCGCATCCTCAAGGAGAAAAGCGAGTGAGCGAGAACAATCAGCATATGAGCGATGCCCCCGAGGATCGGGGCATGCCGCAAATCGCTGGTCGCCGCAAGAGCGGACTGAATGGCGTGCTATTCGCGCTAGCAGGCGTGGTCATCGTTGTGCTGATCGTGGCCATTGTGGCTGTCACGATTCAGCGTTTGACGGCGCAGCATCAGGAAGCCTCGCAGGAGGCCGCGCGTTTGCAAAAGGACAAATCGCAGACGGGCTCGTCGTCCACGACGGATCTTGAAAGCGAAAAGAAGCGTATCGAAGCACAGGACCGGCAGGACAAGGCGCTGGACTTGCAGCGCCTGGCCAATGCCAAAGCCGGCGAGGCGGCGAGCGCAGCTGCTGCCGCCTCAGCTGCCGCTGCGCGCCTGACTCCGATCAATATGGCCGGTGAACCCAACGGCGCATCGGGCACGGCGCAGAACCCGTTCGGAGGCCAGCGCAGCCCGGCGGAAACGGTCGCGCAGCGACGGCTTGGCGGCGGCGTTGGCGTGCTCGACGACGACAAGAAGGAAGCGGTAACAGGCGGCGCAGACGGGGTCACTGGCATGGTACGGCAGGCGGCCGCAGGCCTGGTTCCGGGAAGCGGGGGGGGTGGGGCAGGCAAATCGAATCCGCTCGATGCACAACTGGAAGGCTCCGAAAACTCGAAGTCAGCGGTGCGCAAGGCCGGGTTCCTGCCGAACCTCTCCTATCTGCTGGAGAAGGGCACGATGATTCGCTGCGTGATGGGCACGGCGGTCAATACCACCTATCCCGGCATGACTGAATGCACGGTGGCTCAGGACGTGTACTCCGCTGACGGCCACACCCTGCTCATCCGCAAGGGCGCAGACGTGAAGGGCGAGCAGCGCAATGCGCTGACCCAGGGGCAGGCTCGGATCATGGTTCTGTGGACACGCATCGACGATGGCCCGGTCAAGGTCGAATTCGATTCGCCCGTGACGGACTCGCTCGGTGGCAGTGGCATGACAGCCTACGTCGACAACCATTGGCTCGAACGCTTCGCCGGCGGCACGATCGTCAGCCTCATCGGCGACTTCGGTTCAGCACTCGCGAACAAATCGGTCGGCAGCAGCGGCATCACGTTCTCCACGACGGCGAGCAACACCGATTCAATGGCGGCCGAAATCCTCAAGAGCACGGTCGACATTCCGCCGACTGCCTATTCGCTGCAGGGCCAGCAGGTCAACATCTACGTTGCTCAGGATATCGACTTCAGCGATGTCTATGAACGCGTGAACGTGGGAGCGGCCGCGCAATGAGCAAGCTGACCTATATCGGCGCATGTGCTGCCTCGGTCGCGCTTGCAGCCTCTCCTGTTGCGTATGCAAAGGATGCCTGTACGACGGTGGTTTGTCTCTACGGTGAATTCACTGGTCAAGGTGGTGGTTCTTCATGCGACAGCGCGCTGGAGGATTACTTCTCGATCATCGACTACCACAACGGCCACATCGACTATTCGGCTACGCCGAAGGATCGTCTGAGTTTTCTCAACGGCTGCAAAACGGCGGGCAGCTATCCGTCGATGTTGAACAATTCGTTCGGAGGAACTATCAAGTGAGCGACGCCACCAATTTGCCGATCGTGTTCGACAAGACAACGACGGTCCGCTCCTATCTGGAGCAATCGGGAATCCTCCGGCTCATGAAAACCGAAGGCGTGACGGAAATTGCGATCAATCGCCCCGGCGAAATTGCGACCGAAGGCTCCTCGGGCTGGACGCGTCACCTGGTTCCCGAGTGCACGCTACCGATGCTCGAAAAGCTCGGCAATGCGCTGTGCGTGCTCAACGGCAAGCACATCACCCGTGACGATCCGATCCAGAACATCGTGCTCCCTGACGGCGAGCGCGGACAGGTGCTTTTCTATCCCGCCTGCGAAGAAAACACGGTGTCGATCACGATCCGCATCCCGAGCAAGATGCGCCTCACGATGGACGACTATGAATCCTTCGGCGCCTTCGACTCCTTCGTGGATGAGTCGTATCGCGCCGGCGGCATGTCGAACGCCCGCTTGACGTCGGAAGACGCGGAGTTGCTTGATCCGCAGTTCGAGGATGTGTCGTTCCACACGCATGTACCGCGAAACGTGCACCTCCTGCCGCATGAGCACGAGTTGCTTGCTGCATTGAAGGGCCGCAAGGTGCGTCAACTGCTCGAAGGCGCGATCAAGCACAAACTCAACATCGTATTCGTGGGGGGCACAGGCTCCGGCAAGACGACGCTGATGAAAGCGATGGCGGACCTGGTCGATCCGAACGCGCGTATCGGGACGATTGAGGATACCCACGAACTCCCGCTTCCGAATCAGTGGAACAAGGTCCACATGTTCTATAGCGCGAAGTTGCCTGCCCAGGAAATCGTGAAGTCCACGCTGCGCATGAAATTTGATCGGGTCTATCTGGCCGAACTGCGCGGAGCGGAGGCCTGGGACTACATGGGGCTGCTGAATACCGGCCACGAAGGCGGGATGACAAGTATCCATGCGAATGGCCCGCGTGAAGTTTTTCCGCGCATTGCAACGCTCGTCAAACAGAGCGAAGCCGGCAGGGGGTTGGACTACGACTTCATTCTTCGTGAAGCGAAGACCACGGTTGACCTCGTGCTGTTCATGCACCGCAAGAAGCTGACCCGGATCTTCTACGACCCGGTTGAGAAGTTCCTTTTGCAGAACGGAATGAAGTGATCCGGGCGGCGGCGTGCTCCGGCACGTCGTCTATTCACATAGACGCATGAGCCCCTAAATGGAACCGAAAAAAATTCTGATACTCGTGGGCGCCGTACTGGTCCTGATGGTCATCTTCGCGCTCGGCGGCCTGTATGTCGGCGGCGTGGCATTTGTGCATCTGGAGAATCTGCCCGATACGCAGGCAGGCCTGTTCACGCTGGTCGACTACTGGCACGCATATAGCGACGTGCTCAAGGTCAAACGCGTGCTTGTACTGTGCAACGTCATCGCAGTGCTCATTACGCTGATTCCGGCCGCGATGACAGCTGTTGTTGTGGCGACGATCGGTCGTCGCGCTCTGCACGGCGATGCGCGGTTTGCCCGCGCGAGTGAGATTCGCCGTGCCGGACTGACGGGGGAATGACGATGGGCGCACGCTTCCCCGGCATCATCGTTGGCTACCACCGTAGCCTTGGCTACCTTCGCTACCACGGGCAGCAGTTCGTGATGCTCGCGGCACCGACGCGTTCCGGCAAGGGTGTCGGGATCGTCATCCCGAACCTGCTTACCTACCCGGACTCGGTCGTCGTGCTCGACCTGAAACTGGAAAACTTCCGCTACACGTCGAAGGTGCGCGCGGCGGCCGGTCAGGAGGTCTATCTGTTTGCACCGTTCTCGGAAGATGGTGTGACGCATCGCTGGAACGTCTTCGATGCCGTCAAGCAGTTTCCTGAACATCTGCGGATCGGCGAAATTATGTCGATCGGCGAGGTGTTCTGGCCGAGCCGCGTCGATGCACGAACCAAGTTCTTTCACGACAGCGCACGCAATCTGTTCCTCGCGCTCGCGCTCTATCTGCTGGAAACGCCTGGCATGCCGGTCACGATGGGGGAGATTGTCCGTCAGGGTTCGGGCGCCGGTACGCAGCTCAAGCAGCATGTGCAGGAGATTCTGCGTACCCGTGCCAAGGCTGGCGCTGCCGGGCCAGCACTGAGCGGTGATTGCGTTGACGCATTCAATCGCTTTCTGGGCATTCCCGACAACACGTTGGGCAACATCACCGGCACCTTTAACGCCCCGCTGCTCGTGTTCGCCAATCCGGTTGTGGACGCCGCGACCAGTGAATCGGACTTCGATCTTTCGAAGGTTCGCTCGCGTCGCATGTCGGTCTATTTCGGTGTCACGCCGAACCGCCTTGCGGACGCCGGCCAGCTGATCAACCTGTTCTATTCGCAGTTGATCAAGCTGAACATGCGACAGTTGCCCAAGGAGAACGCGGATCTCAAGTACCAGTGCGCCGTGTTCCTCGACGAGGCCGCGGCAGTCGGCAAGATCGGGATCATCGACGAATCGAACGCGTACATCGCTGGCTACAACATCAGGCTGATCACGATCATCCAGAGCGTCGCGCAGTTGCAGCGCGATGACATGTACGGCAAGGATGGCGCCCGCACGCTCGTGACCAATCATGGTTTGCAGATCCTGTACCCGCCGCGCGAACAGGCCGATGCGAACGAGTATTCGGAAATGCTCGGCTACTTCACTGCTGTGCAGCGCTCGCGCGGGCGCACCACTGGCAAGGGGATTTCCACGAACAACGGACAGACCGAGCAGAAGCGGGCGCTGATGATGCCGCAGGAACTCAAGGAAATGTCTCAGGAGAGCGAAATCATCATCACCGAGAACTGCAAGCCGATTCGTTGCGACAAGGCTTACTACTACAAGGATCGCGCTTTTATCGACGTGCTCAAGCAGCATAGCCCGACACTCGCCGCGCTTGGCAAGGAGATGCCGAATCAGGACGCGCTCGAGCTCGCTGCGCTCCAGCGCAAGGAACTGAGCGTCCCGATCCCCGTCATCGATATCCAGGCGGCGATGGCTCAACGCAATGCCCGCCGCAACGGCTCACCGGAGCTTGTCGAAGTGCGCCCGGAAGAGCTCCATCTGATTGACGCGCGGGACATCACGAACGGCGACGAAATCTTTGCCGCGCTTTGCGAGCAGTTCCCATTCCTTCGCGAGATCGACGCGATGAACGGGCTGCGGGCTGCTGCGGAAGCTGCGTAACGGACCCTGAACGCCCTGCGCGCGCGAGAGAGAGCGTCATACGGCGCAGGCGCGCGAGCAGCGGAACCTAATACATATCTGTTTTTCGGATAGAGAGAAAAAGATGGCGAAATACGATCAGTACATGGACGCGATGCGGATTTCCAACATTGCCGGTTCGTTCCTGGGTGAAGGCGTCGACGTCAACAAGGCGCTGGATACTGAACGGTTGAATCTGCCTCAAGGCACGACACTGCTGCATGTCGCAGCTTTCTCGCGCGATACCGATCTGGTGAAAGTGCTCATCGATCACGGCGCTGACGTCAACGTTCGGAATGCTGCGGGCCAGACGCCGATTCAACTGACCGGCAGCGCGCACGAACTCGCGCGCCTTCTGCTGGACGAGGGCGCTGACCCGGCGGGTGCGGCTTCGAACAACGAGATCCCGCAATCACGCGAATACGCGCAGGCCGCTTCATCGGACCAGATGATCCGGTCGCTGATCGACCTCGGTGCAAACCTTGGTACGCCGGTCAAAGGCGACGTGCCGCCGGGCACGACCATGCTGCACCTCGCCGCGTGGGGGCGTGATCCCGAGCTCGTCACTGCTTTGTTCGATCACGGTGTGCTGCCGAACGCGCGCGACGGTGAAGGCAGAACTGCACTGCACATGCTGGACGTTGACGCAACGGACTGGAAGGAGGACCTGACGGCAGCGCAGCGCGAAGCGGCGATGGCTACGGCTCGTGTGCTGATCGACGGCGGCGTGGATCCTGAGATTGCGGATTCGACCGGCACGACCGCACTCGCATTGCTTCAGAAGCACAAGCTGGTGATGTCGTACACGGTCGAACCCGATGTGCAGGAAACCGCGCCGGCTACGAACCAGGCAGGGGCTGACGTGTCTGCCCAGGCCATTACGTCGACCGCGTCCGTCGGCGACATCGAAGCGCACGACGATTCGCGCGACGCCGGTGAGTTTGTCGATGCGCAGGCCGAACCGGAAGGCAACGCCATAGTGTTCGCGGTGGGCATCGAGCTCGACGCGACGCGCGCGGACCTCGCCGCAGCGGAGCGCGGTGTGGCGAGTCCTGAGCGCAGCATTGCCGATCCGCTCGAATCGCGCCTCGATAACGGGCTTCCGTCGCTCGATGCGGCTGACAATCCGCGGATCGACGCCGTGGGCCTCGGTGGCGAATCGGCCAACGATGCGAACGCACGTAATGCGGCGAACGAGCCGGAGCACGTCGACGAGCAGGTAGCTGTCGACCTGGAAAGCGCGCGCCTCGCGCGCGAGCGTGATCGGTCCGCTTTTGAGCGCTCGCAGGGCAGGGAAGCGGTACCTGCGACGAGTGCCGCGAAGGCATCGGAGGCAAATCCTGCCAAGGCAGCCAGCGAGCGTCAGGTTGATGATAAGGGCAACGAGGTCAAGGCCGCGCCGATTTTCCGTAACCACGGATACGAACTCCCGCAGTCGGTCGTCACGCAGTACGTCGCTTTCGATGGCAAGTTTCTTCATCGCAAGGCCGAAGTCGTTCACTTCAAGGACGAGGGTCGCAAGCTCTCCACGGACAGCAACGACAAGAGCATCGTGCGCAGCATGATGGATGTTGCGCAGGCGAAGAACTGGGGCGAGGTTCAGCTGAAGGGTGATGTGGAATTTCGCCGTCAGGCGTGGATCGCGGCCGAACTGGCCGGCATCAAGTCGACAGGCTTCGCACCGAACGATCAGGACCGCGCGCTTCTGACGGTTGCCCGTGAAGAAATGCGCATTAGCGGCGCAGAAAAGGGTGCAGAAGCCGCGAAGGGAAACACGATCGAAACGAATGGCCGCGGCCCGGCAGTTGAGAAGCCGACACAGGCCGCGCAGGCGAGCGCGAAGCCGGAGCCCGAGGCGCCCGGCAAGAGCGAAGCCCGTGCAGTCGTCGGCGGCCAGGATAAGACGTCGACGGAACAGCCTGTTGCTGCAAATCGGAGCAGCGAGGACGGTGACGCGCGCCAACGCGCTGGGCATACCGAGCAGACGGATAAGGAGCCCACGCCATCGCTGAGCGACGAGCAGGAAATCAAGGCCGCGCGCGCCGCGTTCGTCGAACGTGGCGCCGCGATCGCGGCTGGTCGCAAGACTGCCGGGAAAGGCCACGACGTATTCACCGCGGACGTCGCCAGGAAGGTCGTCGAGCATCGTATCAGGGGCTTTCATCCTGATGTTCAGCAGCGCTTTCGCAGCGATCTCGAAAAGCAGATCAATGAAGCGCGTCAGTCGGGCCGCGATCTGGTGATTCCGGTTCCGACTGTCGATCGCACCTTGCTTGAGGCTGGCCGCATTGCACAGGGACTCACTGCGACGCCGCAGGCTGAGCCGGGCATCCCTACGGACATCGACCGCTAATTCACGCGCTGGTGGAACGCCAGCGCCGCCGCTTCGCGCTCACCGAGATTACACAAGGATAGAAAATGCATATCGCAGTTATCAACTTCAGCGGCAACACCGGCAAGTCGACCATTTCCGACGAGGTGCTTGCGCCGCGCATGCCGGGCGCGCCGGTCATCCGGGTCGAATCGGTAAACTCAGGCGGCCGCGACGTGCCGACCATTCGCGGGGACAAGTTTCGCGAGATTCAGGAAGGTGTGCTCACCGTCACCGATTCGATCAGCGACATCGGCGCATCGAACGTCGAGGACTATCTCGAAGGGCTGAACAGCTTCGCAGGCTCGCACGAAGATCTGGACTTCTTCGTGGTGCCCACGGTTCCCGACGACAAGCAGATGATCGACACCATCGCAACGATCAGTGCGCTGGCCGGCGAAATCGGCGTGCCTCGCGAAAAGATCCGTGTTGTGTTCAACCGTGTCAGCCAGCGCGAGACGATCGAGGTCCAGTTCGCACCGATTTTCAGCTGGCACAAGAAGGCGCGTCTGTGCGAAATCAACGCGGGCGCGGCCATTACCGAAAACGAAATCTATTCCCTGCTGCATGGGACGAACAGTTCCGTCGTAGCGGTGGCGGAGGATCCGACGGACTACCGGGCGATGATTCCGGGCGCCACGGCGGATGAGCGCGTGCATCTCGCGCGCAAGGTGTCGCTCAAGCGACTCGCGGGCGCGGTCAAGGCGGAGCACGACCGCGTTTTCTCGATCCTGACCGCGCGATGAATACGCTGACGGGCACGACCGAAAAGGTCCGCGATGCGATGCTCGAAGAGGCGCTGGGAGAGCTCGTCACGCTGAGCAAAGGCGTGGAAGAGTTGAAGGCCTCCCTCGGATCGGCAGTCACGGACGCGCGCGCCAATATCGAGAAGGGCGGTGAGCTTGCGGCGCTACGCGTCGCGAACTTGCTCGATGACCGTACTGGACGTCTCGTACAAGCCACGAAGGAGATTGGCGCCCTGCGTGAACTGCTCGTCGGGGAAATCGCTGCGGCCGCGAACGCGGACAGTATCCGCCTGTTCCGCGAGGAAGTGGCAAGGGCGATTGGTGAGAGGGCTTCCACGCGCCGCCGTGATCTTTTGATCGCGTCCGGGGTGTCGGCCGTGATCACGATCACGATAGTGGCAGCGCTCCACTTGTTGCACTAGAAAACGGCAAACGGGTTGCGCGGGGGACGCCGCGCACCTCGTTCACGAGTTACACCGCATTGTAGTAAGGATGACTAAGGAAAATGACGAACTCTCCCGGTATTGGTGCTAATACTGCGTGTGGCTTGCAGCGTAGGATACGGGCGGCGCTTGCCTGCCTGATTGCTTGCGCTTTCATGGCCTGCCTGGCCGTTTTGCCGCACGCCGCAATTGCCGGTGAGGTGGACGCCAAGCCTCAGCCGACCGGAGACTGGGTTCCGATGAATTCAGGGAGTAATGGTTCGCAGACAGCACAGAGCGTTGCTGCGGATGCACCTTCTCCGGCGATGGCGCAGGCTTCCGGTGCGTGGGTGCCGTTTCAGCCGGGGCAACGCTCGAACGTCGATGACACGGATTCGGTAGCTGTGGCGAGCAGGAAAGCTTCGTTGCCTTCAGTTCAGGAAGCGGCGCACAACGACGCGGACGCCAAGGCAGCATCCACGATAGCCGTCGCCGCCAAATCGGACCTGAAAGCAATTGCAGCTGGACGTTCAGTAGGTAGCAGCGGCGCGTCTGCACCTCTGGAACCAGCCGGACGTGTGCCGACGCTCTCCGCCGGCGCACTGACGTACAAATACCGCTCGCCTGAGTCAGAAGCGCATGAAGTAGCGCAGGCGCGAGCATCTGCATCGACGAAGGAAACCGCCCTTGTGGACGTTCGATCGCAACTGGCGAGCCAACCTGCTGTCGAGTCGACGGCGCGCCATGCCGCTGCGCCGACGATTGCAGATTTGCATCCTTCGGTCGTTGAAGTTGGCCGCGGCGCGTCGGTCACCGGGGTGCCAACGCCGGGCAAGCTGAATGTCGTAGTGCCGGTCGAACGGAACACGCCGCCTCGCCCGGTCACCACGGCCAGAATTGATGCGCAGCGTGACGGCACGCAGAGCGCCAACCTGAATCAGCAGCATCGCGCTCAGACCATTGCACAGGCCGTCCCGCCTGTGCGCCAGTCGTCCGACGTCAAACCGGCCAATGTGGTTTCGCCCCCGGCATCGCGCGCACCCGCGATGGCGACGTTCGCACCCCTGCATTCATCCGCATTGACCGCAGCAACGTTGAGCGCTTCGCCCTTCGAGCTTGAGGCCTCCAAAGGAACCCGTTTGCCGGTGCCGGTTCTGAACGCGACTGGTTCCCCTGCGCGCGAACTCCATATCGGCTATGTCGCAGCGGGCGTTGACGACGCCGCTGCGAATAGCGGCTCGATCACGTCCGTCCCGGCAGCGATGAGCGGGTTCGAAGCCGCGATGGCTGTTGCCGCCTCAGACGCGCAGGGGCGGCCTGCGCAGGGACATTGGGAGCGCCGGCAGGCTGACCAGCAGGAGACGGCGTCGGATATGGTCCGCAGCGAACTGGGTTCGTCGGCAAACGCAGCGTTGCAGAAGTACCTTAGTCGTTATGGCACAACCCGTATCGATGTAGGTGGCGGCAACAAGTTTCACAACTACAGCTTCGACATGCTCGTTGCGCTCAAGGAGACGAAGAAGACCGTCTGGTTCACCCAGCTGGGCTATCGCCGTTCGAACTCGCTTACCGACAGCTATCGAACGACCGCCAATCTAGGGTTAGGCATGCGCACGTATGTGGACGATTTTCGCTGGTTGCTGGGCGCGAACGTTTTCTACGATCGCGATCTGACGCGACAGCATCAGCGACTTGGCGTAGGACTGGAAGCGTGGACTGACTATCTGAAGCTGTCCGCGAATGGCTATCTTCGTCTGACGAACTGGCGCGACTCGGAAGATATCGTCGGATACATGGAAAGACCGGCCAACGGATTCGATATTCGCGCGGAAGGCTATTTGCCGAAATTCCCCCAACTGGGTATGAAGCTTGTCTACGAGAAATATTTCGGGAATGAAGTAGGGCTGTTCGGCGACACTGCGCTTCAGAAAAACCCGTCAGCAGTGACGGTTGGCCTCACTTATCAGCCGGTGCCGCTCATCGGGTTTAACGTCAACTACCGGCGCGGTCAGGGCGGACACTCCGACGGCGAGGTGCAGGCACAGCTTCAATATCAGATGGGTGTACCGCTTATGGATCAACTTGACCCGTCGCGCGTCGGATTGAGCCGGCAGATTCGCTTCAACCGACTCGATCTTGTCGATCGCAACAACGAGATCGTGCTTGAGTACCGCAAGAAGCTCGGTCATATCACCCTGCCGCCGAGCGTCAGTGGCTATCCTGATACGGTCGTGAGCTTTGCCGTCAACGCATATTCGGGCGTCGGTTTCAAGTCGCTCGCCTGGGAAGGAAGTGCGAGTACGTTCGCCGCAGCGTACAGTGGTGCGACCGGCACATTGAATCTGCCCGCGTATACCCCGGGCGGCACGAACACGTACGATTTGCGTCTGGTCGGTATTGAAAAGGACGGCACGCGAGTCACGTCCAACACCATGACCGTGAACGTGAGCCAGACGACGTTCTCGGTTTCGGCGTCGAAAACGACGGCAGTCGCCAACGGCGTTGATAGCGTCACATTTACCGCGTCGGTAGCGGGAAATGGTGGTGAGGGCGTGGCCGGGCAGACTGTACGTTGGAGCATTGCTTCCGGACTCAAACTGATTTCCTCGACGACCACAACTGATTCGAGCGGCCGCGCGACGGCAACCGTGAGCACGACGACCGCGGGTACGTTTACTGTTGAGGCATACGACGTATCTTCGTCAGCGAGCGCGAGCGCTTCGGCGACATTCACCGCTGACAATTCGACTGCCTCAGTGACCGGCCTTGTTGCATCGCCGTCATCGATCGCGGCGAACGGGGTGAGCACGTCCACGCTGACGGCTACGCTGAAGGATGCGTACGGTAATACGATCGGTGCTGGTGTTTCTGTGAGCTGGTCGACGACCGGTGGCGCGCTCGCGGCGCAATCGAGCACGACGAACAGCAGTGGCGAGGCGACTGTTGTGCTGACCTCAGCCACGCTCGCCGGTACGGCTACGGTCACGTCAACTGCGGTCTCCGGCAGCAAGACCGCAACGGTCACTTTTGTCCCTGACGTCGCGACCGCACAGGTCACGGCCTTGAGTGCGTCGCCAGCGTCGATTACTGCAAATGGCACAAGCACGTCGACGCTCACTGCCACGATCAAGGACGCATACGGCAATCAGTTTGGCGCCGGAGTGAGCGTGAGCTGGAGCACGAGCGGGGGGACGCTTTCGGCCTCGACAAGCTCGACTGGCAGCAACGGGGAGGCAACGACAGTTCTGACGTCGTCCACTACTGCGCAAACGGCGACCGTCACAGCCGCCGCCGTGGCTGGAAGCAAGACGGCCCAGGTTGCATTCGTGGCTGACGTCACGACAGCCAGGGTGTCGACGCTGACCGCTTCGCCTTCCAGCATCACGGCTAATGGCACGGCGACGTCTACGCTGACCGCGACGCTCAAGGATGCCAATGGCAATGCGCTCGGCGCTGGTTTGAGCGTGTCGTGGAGCACGACGGCAGGTACGCTCGCGGCAAGTTCGTCAACGACTGATAGCAACGGTCAGGCGACTGTTGTCCTGACCGCCTCGACGACCGCCCAGACCGCGACGGTGAGCGCAAGTGCAGTGGCGGGCAGCAACACCGCGAGCGTCACCTTTGTGGCTGATACGACTACTGCCACGGTGTCCTCGCTTGTTGCGTCGCCGACCAGCATCACTGCGAACGGCACGTCGACGTCGACGCTGACGGCGACGCTCAAGGATGCGTATGGCAATGCACTGGGCGCAGGGTTGACGGTGACCTGGAGTACAACTGTGGGCTCGCTGTCCGCAAGTTCCAGTACCACGAACAGCAGCGGCGTGGCAACCGTGACCCTCACTTCGTCGACATTGGCGACGACCGCGACGGTTACGGCGAAGGCGACGGCCGGCAGCAAGACAGCAACCGTAGCGTTTGTAGCTGACGCGACGACCGCTCACGTTGTCTCGCTTGCTCAATCGGCGACCAGCGGGACGGCTGACGGCACCAGCACGACCACCTTTACGGCAACGGTTCAGGATGCAAATGGCAACCTTGTTAGCGGCGCAACGGTGACCTGGTCGACGACACTGGGAACGCTGTCCGCAACGTCGACTTCGACGAATTCGAGCGGCCAGACCAGCATCACGTTGACGGCGCCGTCTGCTGCGGGAACCGCGACGGTCACTGCGGCGGCAACGGCAGGCAGTGCAAGTGGCGCGGTAACGTATACGAGCGCTCACAGCTATCAACTGACGATCAGCAGTTCGACTGCGGTCGAGAACGGTGGTCTGGATACGGATGCGATTGTTGTGGGAACACTGACGGACAATGGCGTTGCAGTGAGCGGGGCAACGGTTAGCTACTCCGCGGCCCACAGTGGAGGCAGCACGGTGACCGGAACGAAGACGACCGATTCGAGTGGTGAAGTCTCGATTACCATCGCTGGTCAGGCGGTTGATACGTCGGAAACCGTGACTGTTACCCTCACGGCAGAGGGGCAAACTGCATCGACCACTGTTGTAGTGGAGCGGACCACGTCGGGACACTAGCCGGTTCCTCTGTGATCCAGACGAAGGGCTGATCGGGTTATCAAACTGAAACGCTGCTGAAGCCTGTATGACGTCATTGGCCCGCCTGTTGCAAGACCGGCGGGCCTTTCTCTTGGATCTGTTCCATACTGGCGAGTGTGGTCGTTGTGCTCGCAATAATCCGTAATAAAGAAAGGTGCGAGAAATACTTGTGCTGTACGTTTAACGGACATAGAATAAACACAACTGCTCGCGATACAGGAGCGACGCAGAAAGCCAGAAGCAGTACCACACACGCTAAACGGAGTCATTGATGAAAAACGCAATCCTCGCATCGCTTCTCGCACTTGCTGCCGTTTCGGGCGGCAACGCTATCGCCGCAACGTCGCTGCAGGCCTCGAACGTTCAGGCAAACGATGCCGTGCCGGGCGCATCGAACGGCACCATCGGTCAAACGCCCGACGGCTACGAAATCGCGGGTGTGAATCGTCCGATGTGGGGCACCTACAAGCACAGCATGGCGTATATCGCACGCCAGAACGTGTACAAGGGCCACTGATCCTCGCAGCACTCTTAACGTAGCCATGCCTCGCGTGAGGCTGGCCGCAAACACCACACAGCCAGGAACCGAAAGACATGAAACAGGTTAAGTACGCAGCACTCATCGCACTCGCGCTCACCATGCACCTTGGTACCGCTTCGGCTGCTCAGAAGGCAGAGGCCGCCGTGCCGACCGCATCGAACGGTACGATCGGCCAAACGCCCGATGACTACGAAATCGCCGGCGTGAAGCGTCCGATGTGGGGCACCAGCACGCACAGCATGGCGTACATCGCGCGCCAGAACGTGTACAAGGGTCACTGATCGGCAGCGCAACAGTGAGAGGACGGCCGCGCCTCGCTTGAGGCTGGCCGGATAACGCCAACCACGCAACGGACGGACCATCATGAAACAGGCAAAGTTCGCAGCACTCATCGCATTTGCGCTCACGATGCATCTGGGCACGGCTTCGGCTGCGCCGAAGGCAGACGAAGCCGTACCGACGGCGACCAGCGGCACGATCGGCCAGACTCCGGATGGTTACGAGATCGCGGGCGTTGCGCGGCCGATGTGGGGTACGTGGAAGCACTCGCAGGCATATCTGGCACGCCAGAACATCATGGCGCACCATTGAGCACGAATACCTGGTGCAACGCGCACCGTTACCGGCCCGGCGGGCGTTGTGCTTGGTTGCACGACGCCCGTTTGCTTTTGCAAACAGGGAATCGAAGGGTGGACGAGACGCACCTTATAATCCGACGTGGCTGGAATGGTCCAGCCTGGAAGCCTCGTTGGAGTGGTGATATGACGAAAGCTGCGATGCCATATCCCAAGGGGGATCTGCGTCGAATGCTGAGTGTGCTGTCGGCAATCGATTCGGCGGCGGGCGCGACTGTAGCGCAGGTGTCGACCGTCACGGGTCTTTCCCGTCAGACGGTTACCGATCTGATTCATTCCGCCGCACAGCAGGCAGGCGTTCGGATCCGGAAAAGCGGCAGTACATATCAGATTGTGGATTGGGGGCCGGTGATCAGGAAAGCAGGCGCGGTGCTGGCGCTCTCTGGCGAGCTCGAAGGCCGGGCAATCGAGGAGTAGTGTGCCCGCTACAGTGTTGGCCTGATTGGCGCCGATTTACCACGGCGTCGCCGAACAAAAAAAGCCCGCATTTCTGCGGGCTTTTTCTTTGGCAAACAGGATCCGCTTAGAACTTGTGGCGGATGCCGACGTTGACCATCGTTTGCGACGCCGTGCCGCTGTAGCCGTACGAGCCGATCGAAGCCTGGGCGGCCTCGGTCGTGCCGTCTTCGTTGCGCGTCGTGCCGCTTGCGTGCTGATATGCCGCCGTCAGGTAGACGTCCGTGCGCTTCGAGAGGTTGTAGTCGCTGCCGAGCGAGAACTGGTGGTAGTTCGCCGACGTGTTGCCGCTCGCGTGCGTGTAGCTGTAGCCAAAACCAACCAGCAGGGCCGGGTTGATCTGGTAGTTCACGAAGCCTTGAGCGGTGTTGTACTTCTCGGTGCCGGTGTAGTTCGATGCGCCGTCCGAAGCATACTGCGCGTTGCTGTAGCCAGCGCCGAACGTGAACGAGCCCGCGACGTACTGTGCAGCGATACGGGCAATCTGCAACGAGTGGGCCGTCTGGTAGCCTTCGTTGATTGCGCCGTTGAACGTGTTGCCCGACGTGCCGCTCCAGCCGTCATCTGCATCACGTGCGCCTGCCGACGCTGCGGTGTTGGCCGCGTAGAAGTAGCCGCCGGCGATCGAGAGCTGGCCTGCCGTGTACGACAGCGCTGCCGAGTACGTCTGCTCCGAACCCGTCGAACCGGCCACGCCGCCGAACGAGTACAGCGCTTCAGCCTGGAGGCCGTAGAACACCGGCGAAACGTACTTGATCGCGTTGTTCGCGCGGAAGCTGTTGTCGTAGTTGTCGACGTCGCCTGCGGTTGCAAAGACGGAACCGAAGTAATTGTCGGCGGTGATGCCCTGCACCATGTCGACCAGCGGATCGTACTGGCGGCCGAGCGTGACGCTGCCGAACTGGTCGCTGGTCAGGCCGACGAACGCCTGGCGACCGAACATCAGGCCGCCCTGGCCCGCTGCGCCGGTGCTCGGGTTAAAGCCGTTTTCGAGCTGGAATATTGCCTTCAGGCCGCCACCGAGGTCTTCGGCGCCCTTCACGCCCCAACGCGAGCCCGACAGGTTGCCGGCGCTGCTGTTGCCGAGCGCCCAGAGGTTCTTGCTGCCCGATGCGTTGTTGACGTAGGTAATTGACGTATCGATGGTGCCATACAGCGTGACGCTGCTTTGCGCGTGTGCGACGGTGCCCGTGGCGAGCAGCGCGATCGAGAGTGCGGTCAGGTGAGTCTTTTTCATTGTCGTCCTTGTATGTTGCGGAAAAACTGAACGCAGCTTACCTGACGTGGCACGACATTAAAAAATGTTTTACGTTGTGCACTTACAACATTACGCGATCATGGCAAATTCGAAAATCGCCGTTCGCGCCTGAACGGGCAGTGATTGCGCGGGAATGTGACGGCAACTCCGGCGAATGGAATGCAAGGGGGGATAGTATTACCGTTCATGACGTTGTCATTTGGCGGTAGTCTGTCGCCGCGATGGGATCTGGCGAGGCCGCCTTGTTAATTTTGCGTGCCCCGCTGGCTGACGGATATGAAAGGTTTGCGGTCTCGCTGGAGAGCGGCGGCAACATGGTGTCGCCGTGCAGAGAATGCGTTGGATGGTCGATGCGATCCGGCGGCGGACCCGCCCGATAAACCTGCCGTCAGCTGCGCGTTGCGCGAGCCGGTTTGCGTGCGCGCGCCTTTCCCGACGTTTGCCTCGGATTCCTAAGTTCGCGTCGGACTGCTTCCGCATCGCGTTGTAGTTTCTTGACGAATTCCTCTACAAAGTCTGTCGTGCCAATGCCCAGCGCGCCGCACCAGGCATGCAGTTCAATAAGGTCGAGTCGACGTTCGCCCCTTTCGCACTTGCTCACAAAGGTCTGGGTTGCGCCGAGGCGCTGAGCCACGTCTTGCTGCGTGAGTCCTGCGTCGATGCGCGTCTGTCGAATAAAGCGAAGAAACACCGCGTATTCGGGCGTATGGATGGACTTTTCCATCGGGTAACTCAATGAACGGAGCGCACAGGTTGCACGCCGTTTTCGAATAGACCAAAATCGACTATCCACCTCACGCGGCGCGTGACTCTGGCGATGGGCAGCAATGCAGTGCGCGAGGAATAGGGGCTGTTTGCAGGGCAGATGCGCGATCCGTTTGCCTGGTATCCTTCCGGCATGCATCCAATGGGATGGCAAGAAGAACGATTAAGGCAGAGAAGCAGATGAGCAGAGTACAAACCGTGCGTTGCCGCCGTGGCACGAAGCGGTCGGGGTCAGACGGCGCGAACGCGGCCAGGGTTGCCCGTCATGGGTAGTTGGTGGTTACGTCTGGGATGGCGGTGGGCGGCTTATAGCGCGCTGGTGTTGATTGTGGGTCCTGCGATCATGCTGTTTGCTGCGCTCGCGCTGGATAGTGGTTTGTCATTCGATAATCTCGCAGCGGAATACTACGAAGGAGCAGCGATCGCCTCGACGCATCCCGCGCCCGCGGGCTCGATTGAGGTCATGACTTGCCCGGGGCATACCGGCATGGCCGCCACCATCCAGCCCTGCGAAGCCCCGGCGATGTCCCCCGTCCCCGTGGCAGCGTTGATCCAGACGCTGGCCGGCCGGATGCGCGCAATTTACCTGTTCGGCGTCGTGCTGTCATCGATCCTCGTGTTTGCAATGCGACTGTGCTTCAGTACGTTTGCAAAGGCTAGGGCAAGTGCAACGCCCGTGCAACGGGAGGGCGCCCACGAGATAAGCGCCGCACCGTTCGTCCTCGACGCCTGGGCTTGCCCGACACGTCGGGACGCAACCGGGGCAGCTGCGCACACGCCGGCTGCATCCCACTCCTCTGAGCGCGCCGATCGACTGGGTGCCCGCGCAACTGTCAGAAAGAGTTGAAGGAGCGGTTGCGTGCAGACCGCAGCGCGACGGGACACCGGCGCGTCGCGCGATGCGATCGCGCGTGCTCCGGGATCTTTAATGTCGGTTACGCCGCTTTTTCCGAGGTTTTTCGAGATGGCGCGGGATATACTGGAAAGGAGCGCTTCGCGTTTTTTCTCTCGTAACACACCTCGAAACTGAGGCTATTCCGAGATAGAAACGAATGAATACCAAACGCGCCAAAGTCCTTACCCCCGCCAAATTCCGCCACCTTATTCGCGTAACTCAGGCCGTCAGTCGTTATCCTGAGCGTGACACGCTGATCCTGATGCTTGGGTTCACATGCGGTATGCGCATCACTGAGATAGCGCGCCTTGAGGTGCAGCAAGTGCTATCGCGTCAGGGGCGGCTTCTTGAGGAGATATCGCTGCCCGGTCGCATCACGAAAGGCTGTCGGCCTCGCTGTGTGTTTCTTTCACACCCCAAAGCAATCGACGCATTCGACCGGTATGTTGAGTGGCGCTACGAGCGTGGCCACGGCACCTTCCTCGATCGACGGGAATATCGAGGCTTGATGCCGCAGACGAGGCTTGTCGTAACGCAACAGGGTGGCGCATTTGCGTTGAGTACAAAGCGCAGGGTTAATGCCGAAGGTCAGACGATCGAGTACCTTGCGGCAGACAGCCTTCAAGACTACGTTACCGAACTCTACAGGCAGGCGGGGCTAGGCACCGGATATTCTTCGCACTCCGGGCGTCGGACCTTTGCAAGCCGCATCGTCGCTAACGGGCACTCGCTCGAGACCGTGCAGATTCTCCTTGGTCACTCCCACCTCGACCACGTTTCGCCGTACCTCGAAGTCCCAATGCGAGAACATTTGGATGCAGTGACGGCAATCGACCTAGGCACATAAAAGATGACGTGACAGGTCACCTGATAGGGTATAAAATTCCCCGTGCGTCACAATTGACGCCTCAATTTGGGCGGCTGTCTCCGCGCGAACGCCTGCGCGAAACGCGGGCTCTAAACGATTAAACCTTTATCGGGGATCTTATGGATGACAAATTTACAAAGCAGCCGCAGCGTTCTCTGAACGCGGCGTTGATCGCTGTTGGTGTTGGCTGCTTCATCGGTTTGTCAGTTCTTTACTCGGCTATCCATGTAGTTCCGGCCGGTCACCGCGGTGTTGTGAAGCTTTTTGGCGACGTTCAAGAGCAACCCCTTCCCGAAGGTCTTCATATCCTGAATCCGTTGGCTCGGGTCGTGGACTTTAACGTCCGATTTCAAAGCGCGACGGCTGAAAAAGCAGAAGGTGGAACCTCGGATCTGCAAGAGGTATTCGAAGATTTGACGCTAAATTACGAATACGATCCGGCCCACGCGCCCTACGTTTACAACAACTTCGGTGACGACTCCGACATTGAGGCGAAATTCATTGTCCCGGCGTTGTACGAGTCATTCAAAGCTGTCACGTCACAGTACACGGCGGAACAGCTGGTAACCCAACGCGCCCGCGTGTCGTCCGATATTGTTCAGAAGCTTCAATCGAAGCTGACGAAGTATCGAATCATCGTTTCAGACATCAACGTGCAGAACTTCCACTTCGACGAGAAATTTGCGGATGCCGTCCGTCAGAAAGTCGTCGCTGGGCAACAGCGCCTCACTGCGGAACAGAATCTCGAGACAGCGAAAGTTGCTACCGAACAGCGAATCGTCGAGGCTGAGGGGCAGGCGAAAGCGATTGCTATCCAGGCGCAAGCTATTCAGCAGCAGGGCGGTGCTGAATACGTTTCGCTCGAAGCGGTCAAGAAGTGGGACGGGCATCTGCCTACCCAGTGGTCCGGTTCGGCGATTCCGTTCGTCAACTTCTCCGGTCAAAAGTAAAACGGGACGGAAAACACATGAAACTATATGCCGCCATCGTTTGTACACTGACTATCGTTGAAATCGGGTTGGCAAATGCGCAAGTCCCGATCGCCAAGCCAGAGAAGATGGCTGATTTCGCCTCGCAAGTTCAAGCGACCGCGGACAAGATCGCGGCGGTGCCGAAAATCCCCTTGATGCTACTCAGCGACTTGCAAGACGCCACGCCTCAAATGGTTATGCTCCGCGAGCGCGACGGGCAAAAGTGCTCCTACATTGGAGAACTCAAACCGTCTCGCAACGTGTGGTCGATTTCGATCACAAGAAAGAATTGCCCGGATGGGCTGTCGTCTCCTGTTGCACTCGTCGTTCCACTGCGCAATCTCGCTACGGACCCCGGATACGCTGCCGGATCGACGGTGATTGCCTACCAAGTGAAAAGCGCCGCGAAATAGGAAAACGCGACAGACGATGCTGAAACTGATTGCACGGCCGCTTCGTCCAGGTGAGCCCGATCTTCTGGCGGGGAACGAGCGGGAGCCGTTATTCCTCCGAGCCTTGGGCGGTCAAGCAACACTTCGCATTGACCCAGCGCCCACATGGACGCATGAAGAATTGGACGCGGCTGCCGGGCGAGTGGACGTGATGGCTTTCGCCACTGAGCATTTCGGTGCCGACGCGTTCCTCGGCGGCAGGTGGATCGGCAGTTCGGAAGTCTAAGATACGGAAAATCATCATGTACGACGAACAGACGTTTGATGGTGGAGTTCAGGCGCGGACGGTTGCCGGGGGCATTGTCCAGCATCCAGTCGTGATAACGCTCGATGGCGTTGCAACTGAGTTGACGCTCGCTGACGCGATGAAGCTGCGCGATGGTCTCGCCGCATCCATCGCCGCTACGGAAGCAGCTGAGAGCGTCGTTCTCGCGCGCAACGGGCATCACTTCATCCTCGGCAAGACGGAGCACGGCATGTCGCCTGTCCCGTCGAAGCTGCCCGCGTAACGGCACCGGAAAACGATGAAGACGATTCGCTGGATACTCGCGACCTATCTGCCAATGCCAACGGCACTGGCGACGGCGCTTGAGAGTGGCGTAGTGCGTACCACCGAGACCAAGCAAGGGACTACTGTTTATTGCATCGCGCCTGGCGTCGCGGATAAGGATTCGATCTGCCGCGCCATTGCTCAACGGAAGTTGTGGGAACTGCTCGCCGTGTGCGGGTTCGGCCTGGCTATCGGCACGGCTGCGGCGGGCGTCGCCCACTACTTCTCGATGTAATCGGAAAACCGGTAACTGCATATGAACAAGAAAATAAATTCCGTAGCGACGCTGACCCGCGAGACGACAGCGCAAGCGCTGTCGTGCCTCGCGCCGGTCATGGGGCTCTACACGCTCTTTCTGATTTGGCCGTTTGTGCGGGGTGAAGACGGCTATGTGGGCCTCTCGGTCATCCGAGCTATGGCCAGCGGCATCGCCCGCGTGACGTGGCTTGCCACGGGACACATAAGCGATGCCGCGTTCGGCCCTGTCCCCGCTTCGGCCTCCGATGGTCTGTGGCGCGCCGGCCTGTATTACTTCGATGGGTTCGCCGTTTGTGTGGCGGCTGCGGCTGGAATCATGCTTGCATGCACTGCGGCGAGCCGCGCGCTGGTCGTCGGCTGGCACGTATTTATCGCCGACGTTCGCAGCAAAGGCATTACCGCTGCGGTTGCTGGATCGACAACCGAATAACAGACGACTCGGAAAACGACATGCCTCGACCGACCCTATCCATTGATGACTGGAAATGCCCTTGGTGCAAGGAGCATCACCGCTTCGAAAGCGCGGCAGCAGGCGCGTGTGCGGAAGGCGATCTGTCTGGCTTTGTCGATCAGCTAACGTGCCCGTCTTGCGAAAAGGATTCGATGGTTTCGTTAAGCATCCAGTTTCGCGCCGAAGCTGTCACGGAGTAACCAAGGAAAACAGTATGCCTCTCTTCCGATGCGAGACGTGCGGCTGTATCGAGAACACCGCTACGGGGTTCTTCTACGGAAAGGATGCTGCGCACTGGCCTGACGATGTGCGAGGAAAAGCGCTTTGTTCTGCCTGTGGGCCAGCAATTGGGCCAGATGGTAAGCCAACTGGTTTTGGAGCTTGGCACGGCGAGTTTACCCGCGAAACAGCGACTGGAATGCTAATCGACAATCGTGGATTTTTGAGGGGCAAGGACGAAGCGTTGCCATCATCAGTGACGATCGTTGGCGTGGTCAAAAGCCTTTAATAACGGAATGGAAATCAAATGACAGAACCAAAACGCATGTCTATGCCAGCGCAGATCTTCTTTGGCGGAATCGGCGGGCTATTCGTAGCCAGCGCTCTTGCGTGGAGCGCTGCGGCCTTGAATTTCGGATTGCGGCAAGTGCTCGATGGCTTGCCCGTACTTGCGGTCGTTTGCGCCTTCATTCTGATGGCGATAACGGCTGTGCGTTGTTGGTGGGTTAGATCCTATTTTCCTATTGTGCTCTGCGTGCTCTACATCGCTGGAATGGGTTTTGTATTCATGTTGTTTAACTATTCCGGGCGTACAGACGATGCGCTGCTGTTGCGGCTGTTTTCGATTGTGCCGTGGGCATTCTTTGGCATATGTCTTACGAGTGCCTTCTTGAGTTTCACGGGCGCGGAGCAGCCGAGCGCGGCGGATTAACCCAACGGAAAACGTCTTAGACAAAGGAAAGCGCCCTCGCTCGATGCGCGGGCCGAACAGGAAAACGGAAACATCGCCATGAAGAAAATTTTGCTTACGATTTTGCTGGCCGGAATCGGCACCCACGCCAACGCCGCCGCTACGGCGAATCAGGACACGCATGTATGCCCTGACGGCCAAACGAAGGAATTGGCCGTCCTGACCTACGTCTACATAACCTCGAATTTCGTGAACAAGGTTGTGTGTTCCGGCGACGTGAACACCGAAGTAGGGGTGCGGGATTTGATTGCGCGAGTGAGCAAGGAGGTCGGGTCTAACAATCAGAGCATGGCGCTTGTTAATCTGATCCCGCTTGTCAACAAGTAGGCAATTTTCGTTGTTTGACCACGGAAAAAACTAGATGAATTTGTCTGAAGCAACGCTGTTCCGAATTTTTGATTCGATTGCCGCCGTTGTGTTGGCCGCTATCTATTTTGGAGTGGCGCACTGGCTATTTCGCGTGCTCTTTCCGGGAGCGTCGCACGCGGTTTTAGACACGGTTGCTGGCATCGGCGCGATCATCATGGGCCGGGTCAGTTTCCGAATGTTCAAATCCGTGAACCCAAAAGGCTGAACGGAAAACGGGGATAGAGATGGAACTGAAAGCGTGCACCACGATCTTGCTTCTTGATTTTGCAATCGGCAGTCCGAGCCTCTTCGTGGACACGCACGGTCTTCCGCATGTCGCGAAGGTAGCATGGCTCGCAGTGCTGGCCGCCGGCGCAGTGCTTGCGACCGTCCTGCACGTCAAGGGCGACTGAATCGCCATAACTCGGAAAACGCGATGGGAACGCACGTGGAAAGTCTGCTGAATCAGGAACAGGCCGTTGCCATGAATGCTGCTATGGCATATCCAAGCAGGGTAGGTGGGACGTTAGAGGTCAACCTTCCCTTGGAGTCGGACCAGTCCATTGACTTGAGCCAGTGGGAACGCGATAGGATTCGCCTCCTTCAGCAGTGGGAAAGCGAGAAGACACAAGCGCTGTCTTTGGATATAAAGCTGCTCAAAAGCGGGAAGATCGAGGTTCAGGTTGTCGGGGTCGACGGGTTGTCAATATCCGGGTTGATCGAGCGGCACATCGACATAAACGCATTCGCGACCCACTACGGCATCTAATCATCGGAAACTAGCGAAGATCATGCAGACCAACAAACACATTGAAATCGTCTCGCGCAGCGCAGGGAACGGAATCGTGGTGTCCCCCTATGTTGGGTCGGACATACGTGACATAGCTGCTGCGATGGTCGAACTAGCGAAAGCCGAAGGCGTCGCAGTGCAATGCGATATGAACGGCATCAAACTGCACGCGGACGATTCGAGCGCTGCGGAATCGATTTATAAGTCGTACCGCGATGAAGTCGAGAGGCGCGCTGCGGCGTGGAGAGAAAGCCCGGAGGGTCGCGCGGTTCAGGCCGAGAGAGAGCGACGTGAGGCTGCGAATGTTGGCGCACTTCGTGAGTTGCTGGCTGAGCTGCCTACGCAGATCGGAACCGAATCGGGACTCGTTGCGTGGGTTGGCCGCTTGGCCCTGCTGGATCGCGCAGATTTCGATACGCAGGCCGTCGCAGACCAGCTAGAAGCGGCTGGGTACGTGCGCAGCGAATTCGTTGGCGACAAGAACCCGACCCCCTCGAAATCGCATGTAGCACGCTGGATCATCGGGCAGGCGATCGACTGCCTTCGCAAGAAGCACGGCGTCCATTCCGTACTTTCGATGCACGCCGAGAAGTACGCTACGGCGAACACCTGACACGACTCGGAAAACCATGAGCAACGGAATTCATCTTGTGTGTCATGAGACGAAGCAAGCAGTGCATGTGGCTGAAGTCTCCTCATCCTGGTATCGAGGCCCGGACTATGCCGCGATTGTCGGCGCTTTCTGCCATGCACATGCTGGCCGCAGTCTTGTCACCACGCTCGGATTCGGGGACGACGCTGAATTCAGCGAGTACGAAAAATGGACGCCTGAGAACGTTGAGGAGAATTTCAAGGCGATGATGACTGATTCGGCACTTCATCTGCCGCATATCCTCGCGCGTGTCAAAACTGGTTGGCGATAAGTCGAAAAACCGCAATGACGTATATACACGCATTAGCCCAATGGGCATCAACGTATCCAGCCGACTTCTCCCTCCGGGTGAGTGCCGGGGCGTTGCTGGTCGTGATTCTCGTGGCGGCTGTCCGACACGGCCTGTTTGGGCGCCGCTAACCGGCATCGGAAAACGGAAATGGTGATGCGCTTTATTCCTACGGTTTATTCTCCTTTGGGCGGCTCGCTACCCCGGGCCGACGAGCGGGCGAAAGTCGACTTCATTCGCCAGCATGTGAGGCACGGGTGGACGGAAAGCGACGCGACAGCGCGTTATGAGTTGTGGGTCGCGCGAGCCATCGACACGAACCCTGATCTTGACGACCACTCGCACCGCGAGCTGGCTGACAGAGCGATCACCAGCGCCCGCAACTCATCGCGAGCGCAGGACTAGGAAAACGTCGATCGAAAT
>NZ_CAJZAR010000088.1 GCF_914484835.1 Paraburkholderia tropica | reverse complement strand
ACCGACCCGCCGGTTTCTCGTCGCGGGCTTCGTTGCGGTACTGCGTGCAGCGAAGGGGGCGAATATTAGCGCTCCCTTCGCTACAGCGCAAGGGGGTAACTGAAGATTTCTTTACTTCCCTTCGAGCGCGGCCAGCGGCACCGCATTCGCCATAGCCGCGTAACCCGAGTCACTCGGGTGGATGTGATCGCCGCTATCGTACTCGCGGCGCAGACGCAGCGGATCGGCCGGGTCGCGCAACGCCGCATCGAAGTCCACCACGCCGTCGAACGCGCCACTCGTGCGGATCCACTGATTCGCCCTGGCGCGAATCTCCTCGCGCTGCGGCGGCAGCGCCGCCGGCGTGATCGTCGCGCCAAGAATGCGCACGCCGCGCGCATGCGCCATCGCGATCACGCGCTTGTAACCGGCAATCAGATCGTCGGCGTTCACGCGCGTATGTGGGAAGTCGCAGTCGAGCCCCGAGCGCGGCGGCATATCCTGGAAGTTGATGTCGTTGATGCCAATCAGCAGCACTGCCGTGCGCACGCCCGGACGCAGCGCGTCGCGCTCGAAGCGGCGCTCGAGCGCCTCGCCGTAACAGGGCGAATCGCTCAGCAGACGGTTGCCGCTGATCCCCATGTCGATGACCGCGAGATTGCCGCGCCCTTCGCGAGCGAGCCGCCGCGCCAGCGCATCCGGCCAGCGGTGGTTTTCGTTGAGCGACGAGCGCATGCCATCGGTGATCGAATCGCCGATGGCCGCGACCGTCGATGCCCCCGATGCCTCGACCGCCAGCCCCGTCACCCACGCGTACTGCGTGAAACGCTGATTGAACGCGCCGATCGACGGGTCCATCACATGATTGCCCGGCCGCGACACGTAATTCACCTGGCTCGCCACGCGGTGCCACGCGACCAGCGTCTGCTGCGGCCCCATATAGGCGCTGACCGCATACGGCGCACCGCCCTTCACGGCGATACGCACCGGATCGCTGTCCATCTCGCCGCCCGGCGGCAGCGACACGCCCTCGCGCCCACCGAAAGTCACGCGCACCGTCTGCGCCTCGCTCGTCGCCGAGCCGCCCGACGACGGCGCAATCGCCATCGCACCGATCATCAGCGGCGTAGTGCCGTAGACATTGCTGATGTGGATGCGCACCACGTCGCCGCCCAGCGTCGGGTAAATGATCTGACGCACGGTGCGTCCCGCCACGTCCGGCGCGCGATACAGCGGCGGCAGCGCGTTACGCTGCGGAATCGACTGAAGCGCGGTCGCCCAGCTCGTCACCCAGTGGCCGCCGGCTGGCTGTTCGGCAAAAGCGGGCGTCGCAGCGCCGAGCGCGACGAGAAAGGCGGCGCGGGCCGCGTAGTGTGCGAGGGAAATCTTCATCCGGGAGCGAGTGCGCAGGCAAAGCGCCCATTGTGCCGCATGCTCTGCGGCGCGACCTTCCATCCGCCTGACAAACCGGGCGAACGAAACCCACACGTCGACGCGCGCACCGGGCGCCAATCCCGCCTACAACTCAATCAGCGCGACATCGGATCGTCCGTATCGATCCCCGCGACTTCACGCCCTTTTATTCAAGCTCAAAATATTCATTTACCGACCGGTCGGTTGGTTTATACTGCGCTCCATACCTAACACCAGCGAGAGCGTCTCCATGTACACGCAATCCCTCGACATTCCCGGCAATGTCGCGCCGCTCGACGCGGGCGCCGACTCGCCCGAGCAAGTCCAGTTCGACGCCATCATGGCCGCCGACGGCAAGATCGAGCCGCAAGACTGGATGCCCGATGCCTACCGCAAGACGCTGGTGCGCCAGATCTCGCAGCACGCGCACTCGGAAGTCGTGGGCATGCTGCCGGAAGGCAACTGGATTTCGCGCGCGCCCAGCCTGAAGCGCAAGGCGATCCTGCTCGCCAAGGTGCAGGACGAAGCGGGCCACGGCCTCTATCTCTATAGCGCGGCGGAAACGCTCGGCGTCTCGCGCGACCAGCTGGTCGACGCCCTGCACGCGGGCAAGGCCAAATATTCGAGCATCTTCAATTACCCGACGCCCACGTGGGCCGACGTCGGCGTGATCGGCTGGCTGGTCGACGGCGCGGCGATCATGAACCAGATCCCGCTGTGCCGCTGCACCTATGGCCCGTACGCGCGCGCCATGATCCGCATCTGCAAGGAAGAGTCGTTCCATCAGCGCCAGGGTTTCGACGCCCTGCTCGCGATGATGAGCGGCACCGAGGCGCAGCGCGAACTCGTCCAGCAGGCCGTGAACCGCTGGTGGTGGCCGGTGCTGATGATGTTCGGCCCGAGCGACGCCGATTCGGTCCACAGCAACCAGTCGGCCAAATGGGGCATCAAGCGCATCACGAACGACGACCTGCGCCAGAAATTCGTCGACGCCACGGTCGAGCAGGCCAAGGTGCTCGGCGTCACGCTGCCCGACGCCGACCTGAAATGGAACGAGGCGCGCGGCCACTACGACTACGGCACGATCGACTGGGAAGAATTCTGGCGCGTCGTCAACGGCGACGGCCCGTGCAACCGCGAGCGCCTCGGCACGCGCGTGAAAGCGCACAACGAAGGCGCGTGGGTGCGCGAAGCCGCCCTCGCCCACGCAGAGAAACAGCGTCAGCGCGCCGAAAAGCACGCCGCGTAACACCATCAGAGACTCGAAGGAGACAGGAAGATGAACAAGGAATGGCCGATCTGGGAAGTGTTCGTGCGCAGCAAACAGGGGCTCGATCACAAGCATTGCGGCAGCCTGCACGCCGCCGACGCCTCGATGGCGCTGCGCATGGCGCGCGACGTCTACACGCGCCGTCAGGAAGGCGTGAGCATCTGGGTGGTGCCGTCGGCGGCGATCACGGCGTCGGATCCGAGCGAGAAGGCTGAGCTGTTCGAACCGGCGGGCGACAAGATCTATCGCCATCCGACGTTCTACACGCTGCCCGACGAAGTCAACCACATGTAAGAGCGAGACCATGACGACGCCCACGCAAGAACACCTCGCGTACGTGCTGCGCCTCGCCGATACCGCGCTGATCCTCGGTCAGCGCAACACGGAATGGTGCGGCCACGGCCCGATCCTCGAAGAAGACATCGCGCTCGCCAACATGAGCCTCGACCTGATCGGCCAGGCGCGCCTGCTCTACACGCACGCCGCCACGCTCGACCGCGCGCTCACCGGCCGCGAGCGCACCGAGGACGACTACGCCTATTTCCGCACCGAGCGCGAGTTCGCCAACTACACGCTCGCCGAGCTGCCGCACTTCGGCCCGCTCGCTGGCACGACGCATTCGGCCAACGACTACGCCGTGACGATCGTGCGCAACTTCCTTTACGCGTCGCTGATGGCGCATCTGTGGACCGCGCTGCTGCGTTCCGCCGATCCGCAACTGGCCGCGATCGCCGAACGCTCGATCAAGGAAACGCGCTACCACGTGCATCACGCGCGCGAATGGCTGATCCGTTTCGGCGACGGCACCGACGAATCGCATCGCCGCGCCCAGGCCGCGCTCGACTGGCTGATGCCGTACACGCGCGAATTCTTCAGCACGGACGCCGTGGAAGCGGCCGTGGCCGAGGCGGGCATCGCGCCGCTCACCGCGCAGTTCGAAGCCGCGTGGCGCGCCGACGTGCAGGCCGCGCTCGACGAAGCCACGCTCGTGGCGCCCGCGCCGGTCAAGCATGTGAGCACGGGCAAGCTCGGCGAACACTCGGAGCACATGGGCTTCGTGCTCGCCGAGATGCAGAGCCTCGCGCGCCAGCATCCGGGCGCGCGCTGGTAAGCCGCGCCGCCGCTCCACAGCAAGCTTCACAGGACATGACGATGCAAGCCACGGCAGACCGCGCGCTCGAACGCGCCTGGACAGCACTCGAATCGGTGCCGGACCCGGAGATTCCGGTGGTGTCGATCCGCGAACTCGGCATTCTGCGCGACGTGCGCCGCGCCGACGACGGCCAGCTCGAAGTGGTCATCACGCCCACCTATTCGGGCTGCCCGGCGATGTCGCAGATCGCCGAGGACGTCGCGCACGCGCTCGACGCCGCGCAGATCGCGCCGTACCGCATCGCCACGACCCTGACGCCCGCGTGGACCACCGACTGGATCACCGACGAAGCGCGCGAAAAGCTGCGCGCCTACGGCATCGCGCCGCCCACGGGCAACTGCGGCAGCGGCTCGAAACAAGCGGCCGAGCAGCCGATCACCTTCATGCCGAAACTGCCCGCGCCCGTCTGTCCGCGCTGCGGCTCGAAGCACACCGAGCGCCTCGCGCAATTCGGCTCGACCGCGTGCAAGGCGTTGTACCGCTGCCTCGACTGCCGCGAACCCTTCGACTACTTCAAACCGTACTGATATGGCCACCCCGCAATTCCATTCGCTGCGCATCCGCGAAGTACGTCCCGAAACCGCGGACGCGGTCTCCGTCGCGTTCGAAGTTCCGCCCGAGCTGCGCGACGCCTACCGGTTCACGCAAGGACAGTTCGTCACGCTCAAGACCCATATCGACGGCGAGGAGACGCGCCGCTCGTACTCGATCTGCGTCGGCGTGACCGATTACGACCGCGACGGCGAACTGCGCATCGGCATCAAGCGCGTGCGCGGCGGGCGCTTCTCGAACTTCGCGTTCGACCAGCTCGCACCAGGCCACGAAATCGACGTGATGACGCCCGACGGCCGCTTCTTCACGCACCTGAACGCCGATCACGGCAAGCATTACGTGGCGTTCTCGGGCGGCTCGGGCATCACGCCGGTGCTGGCGATCATCAAGACGACGCTCGAAACCGAGCCGCGCAGCGCGTTCACGCTCGTCTACGGCAACCGCAGCGTCGACCAGATCATGTTCGCGGAGGAACTGGAGGATCTGAAGAACCGCTTCATGGACCGCTTCCGCCTCTACCACGTGCTCTCGGACGATCTCCAGGACGTCGAGCTGTTCAACGGCGTGCTCGATCAGGCCAAGTGCGCGGCGTTCCTCGACACGCTGCTGCCGCCCGGCGAAATCGACGAAGCCTTCATCTGCGGCCCCGCGCCGATGATGGACGCCGCCGAGGCCGCGCTCTCGGTCGCGGGCGTGCCGAAGCCGAATGTCCACGTCGAGCGCTTCGGCTCGCCGCTGCCGCAGGCGGGCGTGCCGCCGGTCGAAATCACCGCGGATACGCCGGCCGCCGACCTGGAAATCGTCATCGACGGCAAGAAGCGCAAGCTGCGTCTGCCGTACGAGGGCGTGAGCCTGCTCGACGTCGGCCTGAAAGCCGGCCTCGCGCTGCCGTATGCGTGCAAGGGCGGCGTCTGCTGCACCTGCCGCGCGCGTGTGCTCGAAGGCGAGGTGAAAATGGACAAGAACTACACGCTCGAGGAGCAGGAAGTGAAGGACGGCTTCGTGCTCACCTGCCAGTGCCATCCGGTCAGCGAGCGCGTGGTGGTGAGCTTCGACGAGCGTTGATCGCGCGCTGCACGCCATTTGGCCGACCTCCGGCCGCATTAAGGGGCAAATCGTGCCTGATCGGAAATTAGCAGTGACATATCCGCTCTAGAGCAACAGCACGCTTTCGGCACTCAGGCGATCCGCTTACACTAGGGGCCGCCCGCGCCAGGCGCACTTCGCTGCGCCGCGCGGGCGGTCCCTTTTGTCTCTAGCGCGCTTGCAGGCGTTTATGGCGTTCATGGCGAGCGCAACGAGTTGTCGATGACCACGATTCACCTCATTCATGGCGAGCCGGCCGCCGCCGCGCTGCGACAGGCTCTCGACGCGGCGGGCCAGCCCGCCACGGGCCAGGCCGTGCGCGTGATCGCACTGAACGACGACCTCACGGTCGGTCCGCTGCGCGACATCGACGCGAGCGGCAATCCCGGCGCGGCGCAGCGCGCGGCGTTCTGGCAGCGCCTCGGCGCGGTGCCGGACACGCTCGCGCAGCACGACTGCGCGGCGCTCGCCGCCGTCGAAGCCGACGACGCCCATGTGGTGATCTGGCACACGCACGCCGCCGCCGACCAGCTCACGCTGCGCCGCGTCTGCTACCGGCTGCGCTGCGCGCCGCAACGCCTGAACGAAGTGCGCCTCGCCGCCGACGACCTGAGCGGCTCGCCGGAGCACGCGGCCGAACGCCTGCGCGTGCGCCTGCCCGACGCGGCGCCGATCTCCGTGCTGCGCATCACGCGCCTCGCGCTCGAATGGCAGGAAGCGAAGTTCGCGAACGGCGAAATGCGCCGCTGGCGCGACAACACCTTCACGAGCGGCGCATGGGCCGACCTCGACGCGCAGATCCTCGACACCCTGAATGCGCAATGTCCGGCCGGCGCGCCGTGGCTCGGGTGCGACACGCTCGGCGCGGCGCTCACGCGCGGCGCGGGCTTCGCGGTGCGCGAGCCGATCGTGCTGTGGCGCCTGCGCGAGCTGGCCGGCGCGGGCGAACTGCGCCTGAACGACGACCGCTGCGCCGCGCCCGCCGCCGGCGCCAGCGCGCGCTCGACGCGCCCGGCGCTGCCGCACACCGCCGCGCATCTGTCCCTTTCGCGCTGAATCCGCCGATTCCCTTAACCCCGCTGATCCTCGCCGATCTCCGCTGATCCCCAACAATGGCACGCACCCGAGCGCCCGACCACGAAACCCAACGCGACCAGATCCTCGAACTCGCTGCGGCCAAATTCGCGCAGACGAGCTATCCGAGCACGTCGATGTCCGATCTCGCGGCCGCCAGCGGCACGTCCAAAGCCCGCCTCTATCACTACTACGAGAGCAAGGAAGCGATCCTCTTCGATCTGCTCGACCGCTACACGAAGCGGCTGATGCTGATCATCGCGGAGGTGGAGGGCGCGAGCCAGCGCCGCGGCCTCGACGAGCGCGAGAGTTTCGCCGAGCTGATCCGCGCCTTCCTCGTCGAGTACGAGACCTCGCACAGCCGCCACGTGGCGCTGCTCAACGACGTCAAATATCTCGTGGACGCGCAACGCGAAATCATCCTGAACCGCCAGCGCGACGTGGTCGCCGCGTTCACGCGCCAGCTCGCGCGCGCCTATCCGGGCCGCGTGACGGCGGATAACCAGACCGCACTCACGATGATGGTGTTCGGCATGATCAACTGGACCTTCACCTGGCTGAAGCCGGGCGGACGCATGGGTTACCGCGAGTTCGCCGAACAGGTGATCGCGGTGGTCGATCACGGGCTGCAAACGGCCTGATATTTTTCGGGCCAGATAACGCGTCGATGTGACAATATTGCTGCGACGCAAAATGATGTGTAGTCACAACGGTTGACGCGTCAATCTATTCGCCACACATATCCCATAAAAATCAACAAGTTATCGCGCCATTTTTCTTAATTAGGCGCAACACTCAAATCCGTAATTCGGGTTTTCCCTAGATCGACCCCAGGGTTTCCGCTAGAATTCGTTTTGCGCCGCATCATGCGCCCGCAGTCCGATTCTAAGGAGAACCCATCATGAACAAGCTTTCGACCCAAGCCCACGCGCCGATCCTGCCGACCGGCCGCACGCTGTCGTCCGGTCATTCGCCTGTCATGGTGCGCGTCCTCACCTCGGCTGACCGCGACCGCTTGCTGAGCCACTTTCTCGCGCTCGGCACCGACGACCGCCTGCTGCGCTTCGGCCAGGCCGCGCCGGACCACGTGATCGAGAACTATGTGCGCGGTCTGGATTTCACGCGCGACACCGTGTTCGGCGTGTTCGACCATCAGCTGCAACTCGTCGGCGCGGGCCATCTGGCCTATCTGCCCGCCGACGGCAACGGCCGCACCGCTGAATTCGGCGTGTCGGTGAGCGAAAGCGCGCGCGGCCAGGGCATCGGCTCGAAGCTGTTCGAGCGCGCCGCCATCCGCAGCCGCAACACGCACGTCACCACGCTGTACATGCACTGCCTGTCGCGCAACTCCACGATGATGCACATCGCGAAGAAGTCGGGCATGAAGATCGAGTACGCCTACGGCGAAGCCGACGCGTATCTCTCGCTCGAACCGGCCGACCAGACCAGCATCATCGCGGAAATGCTTCAGGAACAAGCCGCCGTGTTCGACTATGCGCTCAAGCGCCAGGCGCGTCAGGCATCGCGTCTGATCGAAACGATCCTGCCGCAAGCCGTGGCAGCGTGACTCCTGCCCGGCTGGGTTGAATGAGCACCGGATAAAAAAGCGGCTTCGGCCGCTTTTTTTACGTCTGCCGCTATACGCCTGAAAACCCTCAAAGAATCGGCAGCGCGGTCGTTTCCTTGAAGGTTTGCAGCGAAAAGCTCGACTTCACGTCGATCACCGACGGATGGTGCAGCAACTGGTCCTGCACGAAGCGCGAGAAATGCGCCATGTCCTCCACCTGCACGCGCAGCAGGAAATCCATGTCGCCGGTCATGGCGTGGCAGGCCACCACTTCGGGCCAGGTCTGCACGGCCGCGCGGAATAGCTCCGCGTGCGTCACGCCCTCGCGGCCCGACGCCGTCGGCCCGCGCTTTTCCAGCCGCACGTTCACGTAGGCCAGCAGGTCGAGGCCGAGCTTTTGCGCGTCGAGCAGCGCCACATAACCGCGGATCACCCCGCTCTCCTCCAGCCGCCGAATGCGCCGCAGACACGGGCTCGGCGAGAGGTTCACGCGCTCCGCGATCTCCTGATTCGAGAGCCGGCCATTCTCCTGAAGGATCGCCAGAATTCGGCGATCAATTGCGTCCAATTCGATATCAGCCATTTTCTGCCACTCGATAAGTTATCGAAGGCATTTTATAGCTCACATAGTCCAAACCGCGACCCAGATCGCAAGTTTTCTCCCATATTGGACAGCTAGACTGGCCTGCACCAACCAATGATCTTGATCAACGCAGGAGACAGGCATGCAGGTCCCCACCTGGGAAAATCCCGTCGGCACCGACGGCTTCGAGTTCATCGAATACACCGCCCCCGATCCCAAGGCGCTCGGCAAGCTGTTCGAGCGCATGGGCTTCACCGCCGTCGCGCGCCACCGCCACAAAGACGTGACGCTCTATCGCCAGGGCGAGATCAACTTCATCGTCAACGGCGAGCCCGACTCGTTCGCACAGCGCTTCGCGCGCCAGCACGGCCCGTCGATCTGCGCGATCGCGTTCCGCGTGCAGGACGCCGCCAAGGCCTACCAGCGCGCGCTCGAACTCGGCGCCTGGGGCTTCGACAACAAGACCGGCCCGATGGAACTGAACATTCCGGCCATCAAGGGCATCGGCGATTCGTTGATCTATTTCGTGGACCGCTGGCGCGGCAAAAACGGCGCGCAGCCGGGCAGCATCGGCGATATCGACATCTATGACGTCGATTTCGTGCCGATCGAGGGCGCCGAGCAGCATCCGGTCGGCCACGGCCTCACCTATATCGATCACCTCACGCACAACGTGCATCGCGGCCGCATGGCCGAATGGGCGGAGTTCTACGAACGCCTCTTCAACTTCCGCGAAATCCGCTACTTCGACATTGAAGGCAAGGTGACGGGCGTGAAGTCGAAGGCGATGACCTCGCCGTGCGGCAAGATCCGCATTCCGATCAACGAAGAAGGCGGCGAGACGGCCGGCCAGATCCAGGAATATCTGGACGCGTATCACGGCGAAGGCATCCAGCACATCGCCCTCGGCACCGGCGACATCTACCGTACGGTGGATGGCCTGCGCGCCTCGGACATCGCGCTGCTCGACACCGTCGACACGTATTACGAACTGGTGAACCGCCGCGTTCCGGGCCACACCGAGCCGCTCGACGAACTGAAGAAGCGCAAGATCCTGATCGACGGCGCGCCCGAAGACCTGCTGCTGCAGATCTTCACGGAGAACCAGATCGGCCCGATCTTCTTCGAGATCATTCAGCGCAAGGGCAATCAGGGCTTCGGCGAGGGCAATTTCAAGGCGCTGTTCGAGTCGATCGAGCTTGACCAGATCCGCCGCGGCGTCGTGCAGGACAAGGCGTAAGCGCCTTCGCAGAAAACGGCAGCAGAAAGAAGAAAGCAAAAAGGGCGAAGATCACACGATCTTCGCCCTTTTTAGCTGGTGAATCAGTGCTTGAGTCCGCGGCCGCACACCCGGCCACGGTCTCGAATGAGTGGAATGCTGCGCGGATCAACGCGGCATTGCGCGCCGCTTCATGAGCGGCTTGTCGAGCGTCTTAACGCTCGGCCTTCGTGTTCTGCACGAAGTTCGTGTCGACCTGGGCGCACAGCGAGTACTGCGCGCACGACGTCGACGCATTCGAGCCGTTCCGGGTCGCGGCGTTCGAATGCAGCGGTGCGTTCATGGCGAAGAACGCTGCCGAGACCGTCAGGAAGGTCTGGATGTGTCGATTATTCATAGGTCCTCCTTTTTTCAGACTGCCTGCCACTGCGCAAAAAAGACGATCGCGCCCTGAATGTTTCGGGGCGCGGCGCGGTTCGCACAGATGAGGGAGTTAGACAGGATATTCAAGACGGGTTCCGGGTGAGTGCAACTTTTACACGTTGTTACCTCACACGAAATTCGGATACATCCTTTGTTACACAGCTCTGATGGGCGCTGAACATCATCTGATAATTTTGACAGACAGCGTCAGGATGAATGCTGCGATGCGTCAGAAAACGCCGACTTTGCGAGCAGAGGCGGCGGGTTTATCCGAGTGCTACTATCGAAAAAAAGAAGCCAATATGGCGACCCCGGCCAACGCATTCACAAGATGCCGAGGCCCTGAAGTTCTGGCGATCCCACAACGGATTGGTTGGATGGAGGAAGACACATAATGAATGCCCCGCTCGACGCAGGTCAGCGCGCTTCGCTCGAAGCCGCACTCGCTTCCGTCACGCTCGACGATAAATACACCCTCGAACGCGGCCGCGCGTACATGAGCGGCATCCAGGCGCTGGTTCGCCTGCCGATGCTGCAACAGGAACGCGACAAGGCCGCCGGTCTCAATACCGCGGGGTTCATCTCAGGCTATCGCGGCTCGCCTCTGGGCGGTCTCGATCAGTCGCTCTGGAAGGCGAAGCAGCATCTCGCCGCACACGGCATCGTTTTTCAGCCCGGCGTCAATGAAGACCTCGCCGCGACCGCAGTCTGGGGTTCGCAGCAGGTGAACCTGTACCCGTCCGCGAAACACGACGGCGTGTTTTCGATGTGGTACGGCAAAGGCCCCGGCGTCGACCGCAGCGGCGACGTCTTCAAGCACGGCAACTCGGCCGGCTCGTCGGCGCACGGCGGCGTGCTGGTGCTCGCCGGCGACGACCACGCCGCCAAGTCCTCGACGCTCGCGCACCAGTCGGAACACATCTTCAAGGCCTGCGGCCTGCCGGTGCTGTTCCCCTCGAACGTCCAGGAATATCTCGACTTCGGCCTGCACGGCTGGGCGATGAGCCGCTATTCCGGCCTCTGGGTCGCGATGAAGTGCGTGACCGACGTGGTGGAATCGTCGGCGTCGGTGGAAATCGATCCGCATCGCACGCGCATCGTGCTGCCCGAGGATTTCCTGATGCCCGAGGGCGGCCTGAACATCCGCTGGCCCGATCCGCCGCTCGTGCAGGAAGCGCGTCTGCTCGACTACAAGTGGTACGCCGGGCTCGCCTACGTGCGCGCCAACAAGCTCGACCGCATCGAGATCGATTCGCCGCACGCGCGCTTCGGCATCATGACGGGCGGCAAGGCGTATCTCGACGTGCGCCAGGCGCTCACCGACCTCGGTCTCGACGACGAAACCTGCTCGCGCATCGGCCTGCGGCTCTACAAAGTGGGCTGCGTGTGGCCGCTCGAAGCGCAAGGCGCGCAAGCCTTCGCGCGCGGGCTCGAAGAGATTCTCGTGGTCGAGGAAAAGCGCCAGATTCTCGAATACGCGATCAAGGAAGAGTTGTACAACTGGCCCGATGCGCAACGTCCGCGCGTGTACGGCAAGTTCGACGAGAAGGACGGCGCAGGCGGCGAATGGTCGGTGCCGATGGGCAACTGGCTGCTGCCCGCGCACTACGAACTCTCGCCCGCGATCATCGCCAAGGCCATCGCCACGCGTCTCGACAAGTTCGAAATGCCGTCCGACGTGCGCGCGCGCATCGCCGCGCGCGTGGCCGTGATCGACGCGAAGGAACGCGCGCTCGCCAAACCGCGCGTGCAGGCCGAGCGCAAGCCGTGGTTCTGCTCGGGCTGCCCGCACAACACCTCGACGAACGTGCCCGACGGCTCGCGCGCGATGGCGGGCATCGGCTGCCACTACATGACCGTGTGGATGGACCGCAGCACCAGCACCTTCAGCCAGATGGGCGGCGAAGGCGTGGCGTGGGTCGGTCAGGCGCCGTTCACGAACGACAAGCACGTGTTCGCCAATCTCGGCGACGGCACCTACTTCCACTCGGGCCTGCTCGCGATCCGCGCGGCGATCGCCTCGAAGGCGAACATCACCTACAAGATCCTCTACAACGACGCGGTCGCGATGACGGGCGGCCAGCCCGTCGACGGCGTGCTCACGGTGCCGCAGATCACGCATCAGCTCGACTCCGAAGGCGCGAAGAAGATTGTGATCGTCACCGATGAACCGGAGAAGTACGAAGGCGAAGTGGCCGCGAAACTCGCGCCCGGCGTGACGATCCATCACCGCGACCAGCTCGACGCAATCCAGCGCGAACTGCGCGAAGTCGCGGGCACGACGATCCTGATCTACGACCAGACCTGCGCGACGGAAAAGCGCCGCCGCCGCAAGCGCGGCACTTATCCCGATCCGGCGAAGCGCGTGGTGATCAACGAGGCCGTCTGCGAAGGCTGCGGCGATTGCTCGGTGCAGTCGAACTGCCTCTCGGTCGAACCGCTCGACACCGAGTACGGCACGAAGCGCCAGATCAACCAGTCCAGTTGCAACAAGGACTTCTCGTGCCTAAAGGGCTTCTGCCCGAGTTTCGTGACGGTGGAAGGCGGCCAGTTGCGCAAGCCGAAGGCGAGCAGCGCCGCGAGCGACACCATGCCCGCCGTGCCGACGCCCGACGTGCCCGCCATCGCGCGCCCCTACGGCGTGCTCGTGACGGGCGTGGGCGGCACCGGCGTGGTGACGATCGGCGCGCTGCTCGGCATGGCCGCGCACCTCGAAGCCAAGGGTGTGACCGTGCTCGACGTGACCGGCCTCGCGCAAAAAGGCGGCGCGGTGATGAGCCACGTGCAGATCGCCAATCGTCCCGAAGACATCCACGCGACGCGCATCGCGATGGGCGACGCCAAACTCGTGATCGGCTGCGACGCCATCGTGACCGCCAGCGACGACTGCGTCTCGCGCATGCACGAAGGCGACACGCATGTCGTGCTCAACAGCACGCCCACGCCGACGGCCGAGTTCATCAAGAATCCGCAGTGGCAGTTTCCGGGTTCGAATACCGAAGCCGATGTGCGCAACGCGGCGGGCACGGACAACGTGGCGACCGTCGATGCCAACCGCTACGCGCTCGCGCTGCTGGGCGACGCGATCTACACGAATCCGTTCGTGCTCGGTTACGCGTGGCAAAAGGGCTGGCTGCCGCTCACGCACGAATCGCTCACGCGCGCGATCGAGCTGAACGCCGTGCAGGTCGAGAAGAATCTCGCGGCCTTCGAATGGGGACGCCGCGTCGCGCACGACCGCGCGGCCGTCGATCAGCTGATCAAGAAGCCGCTCGCGGAACAAGGCGGTAGCGACGCGGGCGCGAAGATCGTCTCGCTGCATACGCCCAAGGCGCTCGACTCGCTCGTCGAGAAGCGCGCGCAGTATCTGGCCGCGTACCAGAACGAGGCGTATGCGCAGCGTTACCGCGCGTTCGTCGACGAGGTGCGCCGCGCCGAAGCGCAGCTCGAACACGTGGACGGCCAGCAGCCGCTCACCGAAGCGGTCGCGCGCAATCTGCACAAGCTGATGGCGTACAAGGACGAGTACGAAGTCGCGCGCCTCTACGCCGATCCGGCCTTCGTCGAGAAGATCAAGGCGAGCTTCGAGGGCGACTGGAAGCTCAACTTCCATCTCGCGCCGCCGTCGTTCGCGAAACACGACGACAAGGGCCGTCTGCTGAAGAAGCAGTACGGTCCGCGCATGCTCACGGCGATGCGCGTGCTCGCGAAGCTCAAGTTCCTGCGCGGCACGGCGCTCGATCCGTTCGGCCGCACCGAGGAACGCCGCCACGAACGCGCGCTGATCGGCGAGTACGAAGCGCTGATGCGCGAAGTGATCGGCGGCCTGCGCGACGCGAACCTGCCGCTCGCGCTCGAACTCGCGAACCTGCCCGACGCGATTCGCGGCTACGGCCACGTGAAGGAGAACAACCTCAAGGCCACGCGCGCGAAGTGGGCGACGCTGCTCGCGAAGTGGCGCTCGCCGGAAAACGGCGCGGCGCGGCACGCGGCTTGAGGCTTTCCTGAAGCGGTAAAAACAAAGGGCGCTCCGTGTAAAACGGAGCGCCCTTTTCACATCAGGCGGTCAATACGGCAAAAACCGCCGCGATTTACTTCGCCACGTTGGCGTTCGCCGAAGCGACCGCCGTCATGTTGATGATGCGTCGCACCGTCGCCGCCGGCGTGAGGATGTGCACCGGCTTCGACGCGCCCAGCAGGAACGGACCGACCGTCACGCCTTCGCCGCCGATCATCTTCAGCAGGTTGTACGTGATGTTCGCCGCTTCCACGTTCGGCATGATCAGCAGATTCGCTTCGCCCGCGAGCGTGGTGCCCGGGAACGACTGCTTGCGGATCATTTCCGAAAGCGCCGCGTCGCCGTGCATTTCACCGTCCACTTCGAGCTGCGGTGCGCGCGTGGCGATCAGCTCGCGTGCAGCCTGCATGCGCGCCGACGTCGACGAACGCACGCTGCCGAAATTCGACGACGACAGCAGCGCGACCTTCGGCGTGATGCCGAACTTCTCGATTTCGCGCGCGGCGAGAATCGTCATGTCGGCGAGCTGCTCGGCGCTCGGCACTTCGTTCACGTAGGTGTCGCTGATGAACAGGTTGCGGCCCGGCAGCATCAGCAGGTTCATCGCCGCGTAGTTCTCGGCTTCCTTCGCCTTGCCGAACACCTGTTCGACGAACTTCAGGTGATAGTCGAAGCTGTTGAGCAGACCGCAGACCATGCCGTCGGCGTCGCCCAGATGCACGAGGATCGCGCCGATCAGCGTGTTGAACTTGCGCATCGACGCCTTCGCGACTTCCGGCGTGATGCCCTGGCGCGCGCCCAGTTCGTGATACGCCTGCCAGCTTTTCTGGAAGCGCGGATCGTCTTCCGGGTCGACGATCTCGAAGTCGGTGCCCGCGCGCAGCTTCGAGCCCATCTTCTTCAGGCGCATTTCCACGACCGCCGGACGGCCGACGATGATCGGCTTGGCGATCTTCTCGGTCAGCACGAATTGCGCGGCGCGCAGCACGCGCTCGTCTTCACCTTCGGCGAACACGATGCGCGCGTTGTTGGCCTTCGCCGCCGCGAACACCGGACGCATCACCATGCCCGTGCGATAGACCGTCGCGCCCAGTTCCTCGCGGTACGCGTCCATGTCCTTGATCGGGCGCGTCGCCACGCCCGAATCCATCGCGGCCTGCGCGACGGCCGGCGCGATCTTGATGATCAGGCGCGGATCGAAAGGCTTCGGAATCAGGTATTCCGGGCCGAATTCGAGCGTGTGGCCTTCATAGGCCTTCGCCACTTCGTCGCCCTGATCGGTTTCTTCCGCGAGTTCGGCGATCGCGCGCACGCACGCGAGCTTCATCTCTTCCGTGATGGTGGTCGCGCCCACGTCGAGCGCGCCGCGGAAGATGAACGGGAAGCACAGCACGTTGTTGACCTGGTTCGGATAGTCCGAACGGCCCGTGGCGATGATCGCGTCCGGGCGCACACGCTTGGCTTCTTCCGGGCGGATTTCCGGCTCCGGGTTCGCGAGCGCGAGGATCAGCGGCTTCGTGCCCATTTCCACGACCATCTCGGCCTTGAGCACGCCGGCGCTCGAACAGCCGAGGAACACGTCGGCGCCCTTGATGGCGTCGGCGAGCGTGCGCGCGTCGGTGTTCGCCGCGTATCGCTGCTTCGACGGATCGAGGTTGCCGCGGCCTTCGTAGATCACGCCCTTCGAGTCGGTGACGAGGATGTTTTCCTTCTTCGCGCCGAGCTTGACCAGCAGATCCAGGCAGGCGATGGCCGCCGCGCCCGCACCCGAGCACACGAGCTTGATGCTGCCCAGTTCCTTGCCCACGACCTTCAGGCCGTTGAGGATGGCCGCCGAGGCGATGATCGCCGTGCCGTGCTGGTCGTCGTGGAAGACCGGAATCTTCATGCGCTCGCGCAGCTTCTGCTCGATGTAGAAGCACTCGGGCGCCTTGATGTCTTCCAGGTTGATGCCGCCGAGCGTCGGCTCGAGCATCGCGATGGCTTCGACGAGCTTGTCCGGGTCGCTTTCGTCGAGTTCGATGTCGAACACGTCGATACCCGCGAACTTCTTGAACAGACAACCCTTGCCTTCCATCACCGGCTTGGCCGCGAGCGGGCCGATGTTGCCGAGGCCGAGCACGGCCGTGCCGTTGGTCACGACGCCGACGAGATTGCCGCGCGAGGTGTACTTCTGCGCGTCGAGCGGATCGGCGTGGATCGCTTCGCACGCAGCCGCCACGCCCGGCGAATACGCGAGCGAAAGGTCGAGCTGGTTCGAGAGCGGCTTGGTCGGCGTAACGGAAATCTTGCCGGGCTTCGGATTCTGGTGATAAGCGAGCGCGCTTTGCTTCAGTTGTTCATCCATTTTCAGGCCTGCCAGGACGTGAGAGACGAGAGGAGTTTTATGATCGTATGCCGCCGGTCCGCGCGTCCGGGCACTTCGGCGTCGAGAGAAGCGTCGACTGACGAAACCACCTGTGAAACAGGCACGCGAGAAATAGCGGGCGATTAGTGTACACCTCGCTTCGTTTCAAACGACTTGGGTCAAAGACTGATACCAGGAATTTGCAGAACACATGTCGGGCGGCATTTTCGCGGGCGCGGCGCGCAGCGCGCGCGCCTGTTGCAGCGCAGAAAGAGGCCGATCGGCGGCGAACGGCGACGTTCGCGAAATCGCGGCGCAAGAAGCGTGCGATTGGCGCACGCGCGGCGCGGTGCGCGCGGGACGCATGTTGCGGCATTGTTGCGCGCGAGGTGTGGTTTTATTGCGCGCCGCGCGACGCGGCACGCATTTTCCACGCGGGCGTGTGCGTCGTTGCGCCGCATGTTTGGCCGATCACGCGCTCGCGCGGCGCACGTTCCGGTGCGGCGCACGCGCGCTCAGTCGAGCGCCGCGCCGCGGCGTTCAGGAATCAGAAAGAGCGTGGCGAGAATGTCGAGCACGTAGATCGACGCGAGCATCGCGAGCGCCGTCGCGAACGAATAGCGCGCGGCCACGGCGCCCACCGCGAGCGGCCCGAAGCCGCCCACTGCGCGGCCGATGTTGAACAGCACGTTCTGCGCGGTGGCGCGCGCGGCCGTCGGATACAGCTCGGAGATCAGCGCGCCGTAGCCGCCGATCATGCCGTTGACGAACACGCCCATCGCCGCGCCGCCGATCAGGAGCGCGAACGGCGTGGAAAGCTGCGCGTAGACGAATACCATCGCGACCGCGCCCGCCTGGTAGAACAGGAACGCCGGGCGGCGGCCGAAACGGTCGGCGGCCACGCCGAACAGCCAGATGCCGAGCGCCATGCCCGCGACGGTCGCCGCCGTCCAGAGGCCCGATTTGGTCAGCGAATAGCCGAACGACTTCGCGAGATAGGCGGGCAGCCAGATCATCAGCCCGTAGTAGCCGAAGTTCTGCACCGAGCAGAGCACCGCCACGCCGAGGCTCGCGCGCGCCGTGCGGGCGTCGGCGACCAGCAGGCGCAGCGCGCGCGGCTTGTCTTGCGGCGCGGCCTGCGCCACGCGCTCGCGGTGCGCGACGAACATGTCCGGCTCCTCGACGCGTCGGCGCACGAAGAACGATGCCAGCGCCGGCAGCAGCCCGACCGCGAACATGCCGCGCCAGCCGATCACGGGCAGCAGCCATGGCGTGAGCAACGCCGCCGCGAGCACGCCCGCCTGCCAGCCGAGGCCCACATACGACGACGCCCGCGCGCGCAGCCGCGCGGGCCACGCCTCGGCGACCAGCGCCATGCCGATGCCGAACTCGCCGCCCAGACCGATGCCCGCGATCGTGCGGTAGACGAGCAGATCGGCGTAACCGCGCGAGAGCGCGCACAGGCCCGTGAAGACCGCGAACAGCAGGATCGTCCAGGTGAGCACGCGCACGCGGCCGAAGCGGTCCGACAAGAGCCCGAACACGATGCCGCCGACGACCGCGCCCACCAGCGTCCACGTGACGAGCGAACCCGCCTGCGCGCCCGACAGATGCAGATCGGCGCTGATGGCGGGCAGCATGAAGCCGAGCATCAGCAGGTCGAAGCCGTCCATCGCGTAGCCCGCGATCGAGGCGATCAGCGCGCGCACGGCGTGGCCGCGTGGGGCGCCGCGAGCGTCGGAACCGTCGAAATCGGCGGATGGGGCCGCGTTCGCGTGGACGCTCGCGGCGGGCGCGAACGCGACATCGGCGGGCGTGGCGTCCGTCGCGTCCCGGGATTCGGAAGCGATTTCTGGCGGCGGGCCGGAAGGTGAGCCGGGACGTGACCCGGAAGGCGATGCAGGCGACATGGCGGACGAAATCCTGTGCTGGACGGGCGCGGACGCGCGCGACGCGGGCCCGGCGAAAACCGGCGTGAGTTTACTGGCGCGGGTGCGCCGTCACAACTCCGTCAAAAGCGCTGTCGAAAACGGCTGTCACAAAGGGCGGTGAAATGCCCGCCCGCGCCGCCGCGCGCGCTGATCGCGCCCCACCAAGGCAACGGACGCCGTCGGACGCTGTCAGATCGACTCGGTCAGATCGACTCGGTCGGACTGACTCGTCGGCGATCGTCAAGTCGGGTAAAATACCGGCCTACGCGCGCAAGAGAAGCCGCTTGGAGCGAGCGGGCCGTCTGGGCATCCCTCAGACGATCGACGCCCTCCAGGCCGCGCACCGCAGGTTCCGACGCAGACGAACCCGCCGTGCCAGCGCCACCGGGCCGAGCGCCCACCCTCCTCCGCACTCTCACATCCAAGGATTCGCCCATGACAGGCAACGATCGCCAGACGATCTCGGACGCAACCGCGAAAATGCTGCTCGAAGTGCAAGCCGTGCACTTCAACGCGGAAAAGCCCTTCATCTTCACTTCCGGCTGGGCGAGCCCGGTCTACATCGACTGCCGCAAGCTGATCTCGTATCCGCGCGTGCGCCGCGGCCTGATGGAGATGGCGGAAGCGACCATCCTGCGCGACGTCGGCTACGAGCAGATCGACGCCGTCGCCGGCGGCGAAACCGCGGGCATCCCCTTCGCGGCCTGGCTGTCGGACCGCCTGATGGTGCCGATGCAGTACGTGCGCAAGAAGCCGAAGGGTTTCGGCCGCAACGCGCAGATCGAAGGTCTGCTGACCGAAGGCCAGCGCGTGCTGCTGGTCGAAGATCTGACCACGGATAGCCGCAGCAAGATCAACTTCATCAACGCGCTGCGTACCGCGGGCGCGCAGGTGAACCACTGCTTCGTGCTGTTCCACTACAACATCTTCAAGGAAAGCGTCTCGGTCCTGAAGGACATCGACGTCGACCTGCACGCGCTCGCCACCTGGTGGGACGTGCTGCGCGTCGCCAAGGAATCGGGCTACTTCGAAACGAAGACGCTCGACGAAGTCGAGAAATTCCTGCACGCACCGGCCGAATGGTCGGCGGCGCACGGCGGCGCGACCTCGGCACCGCAGTAACGCGACAAGCAAGACGCCGCGCGCTTCGCAGGTTTCGCGCGCGCAAGCTAAAAAGGCCATCCGCTTCACGGCGGATGGCCTTTTTTCATGCTGCCGGGCGGATCGGCGACCCGGCGGCGATTGAGCCTGGATTGAGCCCGGATCGAACCCGTTTGCGCTCAGCTCACATCCGAAGTCACGCTCAAGTCGCGCTGCCGCCAGACATGCCCTCGTCCGGCACATGCGACGACAGATTGAGCAGCCCGTTGCTCTGCGCGTACTGAAAAAGCTCCGAGTCGCGGTCGAGCCCGAGCTTGCGCATGGCCGTGTTCTTCTGCGTGCTGATGGTCTTGATGCTGCGATTGAGCTTTTCCGAGATTTCCTTGATCGTCATGCCCGACACGAACAGCCGCACCACCTCGAGTTCGCGCTTGGAGAGGATCACCTCCTCGCTCTTGCCGCCGCTGTTCATGCGCAGCGAATCGAGCGCGACCCGCACCTGCGGGCTCATATATTCGAGATTGCGGCTAACGTGCTGAACCGCGAGGCCGATATGGCTCAGGTCGTCGGATTTGTGTACGACGGCGATCACGCCGAGTTCGCCCAGACGCTTGAGCAGCGCGGCGTTCTCGAGCATGGTCAGGACGACGATGGGAATCTGGGGATAGTTGCGCCGCAGATAGCCGATGAGCGGCAGGCCGTCGCCGTACTGGCCGCCCGGCATGGCGAGATCGGTGACGAGGACGTCGCAGGGCGTGGTTTGCAGCGCCTTGACCAGTTCGGTGGACTGACGGGCCCGCGCGACGACCTGAATGCCGGGAAACTTGAGCAGCGCATGCTCCGCGCCGAACAAGATCACCGGATGATCGTCCGCGACTACAACCCTGATTGGCTGCTGCATCACCCCTCCGTGTAGGCAGTCCTGCTTTGTGCTTGACTTCTGATTGCCCGCGCGCCTACGGAACACCCCGTTCCCGACACTCTCCGACATCCATCCCGACCGATTACTGCGCCTTCGCATCGCCTTGCAGGCGACGCAGAAAAGCTCGCGACTATAGCCGATTTCCCCCTGCGCAAAGTGCTCACGCGGGCGAAAGACATCATCGGAATACCGTTATATTGAACGAAATTCGATCTGGCGCACAATTCGCACGCGCACTGTCGGAGATATCTGAGATGCACTCGATCAACATACAGGAGAACCGGCTCATGCGTAATCGGCGTGTTACCGCTGGGATCGCATCCACGACAATCGCGCGCGCTCCTGTGACAGCCGTCAAGGCGGCGCTCGCCGGCGTCGCGCTGCTGTCGATCTGCGCGAGCGGGCAAGCGCAGGCTGCCGGCCATTTCGCCGTGAGCAGTACGAACTGGCAGGATGGCGGCGAGGCCGCCGCCGCGCAAGTCTTCAACGAAGGCGGCTGCGAAGGCCGCAACCATTCGCCGCAATTGAGCTGGCGCAATGCGCCTGCGGGCACGCGCAGCTTCGCCGTCACCGTCTTCGATCCCGATTCGCCCGGGCGCGGCTGGTGGCACTGGGCCGTCGCCGACATTCCCGCGCGCGTCGCCACGTTGCCCGAGAACGCGAGCGCGTCGGGCGCGCTGAAGAAACTCGGCGCAATCGAGGCGCGCAACGACTTCGGCGGCGAGGGCTACGGCGGACCCTGCCCGCCGCCGGGCAAACCGCACCGCTACGTCGTGACCGTCTACGCGCTGCGCGTCGACAAGCTCGCGCTCGCCCCGGGCCGGCCCGGCACGATGTTCGAGCACGAAATCGAAGGCGCCACGCTCGGCAGCGCGACGCTCACGGTCACCTACGGCCGCTGAGGAGACCGAACCTTTACAAACGTTTGTTGCGCGACGCCGCGCACGACGCGCACTCCGTGCGTTCCCGGTATTACGCGGCGATTACGTCGCGCATCGAAAAACTCTCCTTCTTCCCGATGCGCATCGCGGCGCGCGAAAGCGCCGCCGATCTGGTTACCATGACGCGACGCCACGCGCGTGCGCTTTCCCGTCGTTCTTCGCCGTTCAACTTCACTGGAGCCAGTTATGTCCCGGATCGTCATTGCGTATCACAGCGGCTACGGCCACACGAAGAAACTCGCCGATGCCGTGCACGCGGGCGTGCAGGCCGCGGGCGCGCACGCCACGCTGATCGCCGTCGCCGACATCGACGATGCGGGCTGGGCGGAGCTTGATGCCGCCGACGCCATCGTGTTCGGCGCGCCGACCTACATGGGCGGGCCGTCCGCCGACTTCAAGAAGTTCGCCGACGCAAGCTCGAAAGCCTGGTTCACGCAGAAGTGGAAGGACAAGATCGCGGCGGGCTTCACCAATTCGGCGACGATGAACGGCGACAAGTTCTCGACCATTCAGTACTTCGTAACGCTGGCGATGCAGCACAGCATGATCTGGACCGGCACGGGCATGATGCCGTCCAACACGAAGGCGGCCACGCGCAACGACCTGAACTTCGTCGGCGGCTTCACGGGCCTGCTCGCGCAATCGCCCGCCGACGCCTCGCCCGACGAAGCGCCGCCCGCCGGCGACCTCGAAACCGCGAAGGCCTTCGGCGCGCGTGTCGCGGCGGTCACGGCGCGCTGGCTCGCCGGGCGCGCGGCTGCGGCATAAACGCGAATCAAGCACCGATCAAGCAGCGTTCAAGCGCGGATCGAGCGCCGATTTCCGGTTCGCCAAGCGAACGTCCTGACGGGCGTTCGCGCCCCCGATCCCCGATTCGGCCTCCTCTTCGGCCTCCTCTCTAAGCCGATCTACGGGTAACGCCTGATTTTTTTCCGGCCAGCGTCACACGTGCAACGGCATACGGTCTTAAAATACCGTTCCCGCGCCCCATCGGTGAGCGCGCAGCGAATCGTGCTGCGCGGCAGGCGGCGCCCGCAATCCCCGCGTTTCAGAGAGAGCGAGATGAGCACGAAAGTTTTTGTCGACGGACAGGAAGGCACGACCGGCCTGAAGATTTTCGAATACCTGTCGCAGCGCGCCGACGTCGAGATCCTGCGGATCGACGAGGCCCAGCGCAAGGACGTCGAGGAACGCCGTCGTCTCATCAACGCGTCGGACGTGACCTTCCTGTGCCTGCCGGATGTCGCCTCGCGCGAATCGGCTTCGCTGGTCGAGAACGACCGCACGGTGCTGATCGACGCGAGCACGGCCTTCCGCACGCAGGCCGACTGGGCCTACGGCCTGCCCGAACTGACCCGCGCGCAGCGCGAGAAGGTCCGCGCGTCGAAGCGCATCGCGGTGCCGGGCTGCCACGCCTCGGCGTTCGTGCTGGCGATGCGCCCGCTCGTCGAGGCCGGTCTGGTCGCGCCCGGTTTCGCGGCGCACAGCTACTCGCTGACCGGCTACAGCGGCGGCGGCAAGAAGATGATTGCGGAGTACGAAGCCGGCGGCAACGAGAAGCTGATGAGCCCGCGCCCCTACGCGCTCAGCCTCACGCACAAGCATCTGCCGGAAATGGCCTTCCACGGCGGCCTCAAGCAGGCGCCGGTGTTCACGCCGATCGTCGGCCCGTTCTACAAGGGTCTCGCGGTCACGACCTATTTTTCGCCGGAGCAGCTCACGCGCCGCGCCACGCCGCAGGACGTGCTCGCGCTCTACAGCGAGTACTACGCGGGCGAGAAGTTCGTGCGCGTGATGCCGTTCAACGCCGATGAGAACCTCGACGCCGGCATGTTCGACGTGCAGGCGAACAACGACACCAACCGCGTCGACCTGTTCGTGTTCGGCAACGACGAGCAGTTCGTCACGGTCGCGCGCCTCGACAACCTCGGCAAGGGCGCGTCCGGCGCGGCGATCCAGTGTATGAACCTCGCGATCGGCGCAGCGGAAGACAGCGGCCTGAAGGCGTAGGGCCCCGCACCGCGATTGTCGCGGCGCAAAAAAAAACCGGCTTCGCAAGAGCCGGTTTTTTTATGCCCGCGCGATGTACGAACGAAGCGCACAAACCGTACAGGCAAAAAAAAGCCCGCCATGTTTGGCGGGCTGAATCCATATCAGAGGAGACATGGAGGAGACAAGGTGAAGTATAGCGAACTACTTGGTGCGACGCAACATGTAAAGTAGTGTGGACCCTGAACGTTGCGATTTAGCAACAGAATACGCGTCCTGAATTACCCGGAGAGGGTCTGGAGGGATGGACACGGGACGAGAAACGGCCGCGTCGCCGCGCCAAACGGCTTAGCCGCCGATCATCGAAAGAATGAAGGTGAGCTGGTCGAGCCCGACCGGGCGCACGAGGTGGACGTCGAAGCCGGCCGCAATCGCCGCGTCGCGATGCTGCGATTCGCCCCAGCCGCCCAGCGCGATCAGCAGCGGCATGCGCGGCGTCGCGCAAGCCTCGCGCAGCCGCTGCACGAGCGCGGCGAAATCGTCGTTCGCGGCCAGCGACAGCGCGACGATCGCCACGTCGGGCGCGAACCGCGCGGCCGACTCGACGGCGTCGTCCAGCGTGCGGGCCAGCGCCGTCGCGTACTGGAGATCGGCCAGCAAGGTGCCGAGTCCCGCCAGCGATTTTTCGTCGTTGTCGGCGATCAGGATGCGCGTTTCCATCCGCCGTCTCCCTGACTGCTCGTTGGCATCGACCTCGTCCCGATGATGTGGTGAGCGCGCTGCCCGGCGCGCGTTCGCTGACAACGCTCAATGCGCAGAATGCGCCCGCCGCGTTCTGTCCCACATTTTGCACAGGCGCACGGACGGACTGTGTGCGTCAGCACGCGGTCGTCTGATAATTTCGACCCGCGCCGAGGGCGGCAAGCTCCCGTGCTCACGCCCCAAATGATCCGATTGGCCCGAATCACCCGCGCGCGCGGCCGCGCATCCGCATCAGACGGCACGACGCTCAGTCGCCTCGCCCCGCGCGCCGCGCCGCGACCTTGCCGAGCACCGCGAAGTCGCGGTCGCCGTCGCCGTGCGCAATCGCTTCGAGCAGGCTGTCGCGCACCACGCTCGCGACCGGCAGCGGCGTCGAGACGGAATCGGCGGCCGCCAGCGCGAGCCGCACGTCCTTGAGCCCGAGGCGCGCCTTGAACAGCGCGGGCTCGTAGCGGCCCTCGGCGATCATGCCGCCGTAGCCCGCGTAGACCGGCCCCGGAAACGGCCCGCTGGTCACGACGTCGAGAAAATCGCGCATCGCGACGCCATGTCCGCCGAGCAGCGCCGCCGCCTCGCCGAGCGTCTCCACGGCCGCCGCCAGCATGAAGTTCGCCGCCAGTTTCATCACGTTGGCCTGCGGCGCCAGCGCGCCGATACGCCAGGTCTTCTGGCCGATCGCGTCGAACAGCGGCTGCGCGCGGTCGATGGCCTCGGCCGCGCCTGCCGCGACGATCGTCAGTTTCGCCGCCGCGGCCGCGTCGGGCCGACCGAGCACCGGGGCCGCCACGTAATGCAGGCCGCGTTCGGCGTGCTCGCGCGCGAGCGTTTCGGCGAGCGCGACCGAAATCGTCGCCATGTTCACGTGCACGAGGCCGCGCGCGGCGCCGGCGAGCAGCGCGTCGGCGATCACTTCGCGCGTGGCCGCGTCGTCGGCGAGCATCGAGAGCACGGCGTCGCCCGCGAAGGCCTCGGCCGGCGTGGCGACCACGCGCGCCCCGGCGGCGGCCAGCGCCTCGGCCTTCGCCGCCGTGCGGTTCCAGACCCGCACCGTATGTCCCGCTTTCAGCAGGTTGGCGACCATCGCGCCGCCCATTTCGCCGAGGCCGATAAAGCCGATGTCCATCACATGCTCCTTGTAGTGAGAACCGGCAGTAAAGCACAGCGCCGCGGCCTCTGCAGCGTGCCGGGAGCAGTGCCATACTGGCCGGCATGCGCCCCGCCGTCACCGCCACCTTCCGCTTTTACGAGGAGCTCAACGACTTCCTCGCGAGACCGCTGCGCCGGCGCGACTTCCGCTGCGCGTGCGCGCGCGACGCCACGGCCAAGCACATGATCGAAGCGCTCGGCGTGCCGCACACCGAAGTCGAGCTGATTCTCGTGAACGGCGAATCGGTGGGTTTCGAGCATCCGCTCGCCGACGGCGACCGCGTGGCCGTCTATCCGAAGTTCGAGGCGCTCGATATCCGCCCCTTGCTGCGCGTGCGCGCCGCGCCGCTGCGCGAGCCGCGCTTCATCGCCGACGCGCATCTGGGCGGCCTCGCGCAGCTGCTGCGGCTCGCGGGCTTCGACACGCTCTACGACAACCATTTCGCCGACGACGCCATCGAGGCGCTGGCCGCCGCCGAACACCGCATCGTCCTCACGCGCGACCGCGAGTTGCTCAAGCGGCGCGGCATCACGCACGGCTGCTACGTGCGCGCGCTCAAGCCGCGCGCGCAACTCGACGAAATGGTCGAGCGGCTCGATCTGGCCGCGAGCGCGCGGCCGTTCCGGCTGTGTCTGATGTGCAACGCGCCGCTGCGGCGCATCGCGCGCGACGAGGTCAGCGCGCGCGTGCCGCCCGGCGTATTCGAGCGCCATACGCGCTTCGTGACCTGCGACGTTTGCCGGCGCGTGTTCTGGGAAGGCTCGCACTGGCGCCGCATGCGCACGCTGATCGACGACGTCACGGGCAAGCCGACGACCGAACTCCCCTCCACCGACGAACCCGCCGCCGGAGACGGCACCGCTCTACCAACCTGAACAACCTGAGCAACCTGAGCGAACTGAACAACCCGAGCCAAGCGCCGCGATGGACGCGCGTTCGGGTTTGCGTACAATGCGCGCCACCGCCCAACTCTGGAGCCGCAACCATGGCCATGAAGAAGTTCGACCTTGAGAAAAACAAGGCGCTGAAATTGATGCAAAGCACCCACAAGGCCAGCCCCGACCGCTTCGGCAAGGCTTCGTCCGACGCGCCGCTCGACCGCCGCGAGCAGCGCAAGCTCGATCAGGCCGCGGGTCTCGTGCCGTTCGCCTGCAAGCTCAACGCCGATCTCGTGGCGAAGCTCAAGACGCGCGCCGAGCAGCATCCCGAAGGCATGACGGGTCTGCTGACCGAACTGCTCGAAGCCGGCCTCGCGAAGTAAGCCGCACGCAATAAAAAGGGACAAAAAAAGCCAGAGCAATGCTCTGGCTTTTTTCTTTGCTGCAAGGACTGCGTCACGCGGACAAGCCGCGCAGCCGCTTAGTTCTGCGTGCCCTTGTCGCTCGTGCCGGCAGCCGAAGCGGCTTCCTCGACCTTGGCGCGCTTGCCATGGTGCTTGAGCTCCTTGTGATGCTTCTTGGCCTTGGCCGGTGCGCTGGCTGCCGGTGCGGCAGCGGCGGGCGCCGAAGCTTCCTGGGCAATAGCCGAAACCGAAATCAGTGCGACGGATGCTGCGATAAGCGAGGCGAGAGTCTTTTTCATCTGATGTTCCCCAAACCTGACAAATATGACCGGCACGTTGTAAATGGGCACTGCGTACTGGCGATTCGCTCCGCTGGCCGATCTGGGCGGGCGTTTCGCGCGAAGCAGTATCACGCAGCCCAGGCGGTTTGTCATCCGCAAACGGGGCGGTGTATTTTCCGGGAGACAACTGGCTTTCAGTTCGGATACGATCGGGATTTCGCACGTCCGTTTCATTGTGTTTTGTTGTGCGCGCCTGCGTGTGGACTCCCTGCGTTCCCCTCGCTCGCTGCGCTCCGTGCGCTTTCGCCACGCATCATCCGCATGAAGTCTGCCGGGCGCCGCACACGCTCCCCGCCCGAACCGAGATTGCCGCTTGAACTCCGCCTCCCGCCAACACCTGCGCGCCAACCTGCTGATGCTGGCCGCCGCCATGATCTGGGGCTCCGCCTTCGTTGCCCAGCGCCTGAGCCTCGACGCCATCGGCCCGTTCCTCTTTACCGGCATCCGCTTCCTGCTGGGCGCGCTCGTCGTGTCGGTGTTCGTGTTCGCGCTGCGGCGCGCGCGCGGTGCGGGCATCGCTGACGGCCGCGCGCCATCCGCCGCCGCGGCGCGCCCGCTTTTCGACGCCGCCCTGCTGCGCGACGGCGCCGTGCTCGGCCTCGTGCTCGCGGTCGCGATCTCCTTGCAGCAGATCGGCCTTCGCTACACGAAAATCGCCAATGCAGGCTTCATCAGCTCGCTTTATGTCGTCATCGTGCCGATGCTGGGCGTGCTGCTGCGCCATCGCACCGGCCCCGGCACATGGATCGGCGCGGCGCTCGCGGCCGTCGGGCTCTACCTGCTCAGCATCAACGAGCATTTCTCGATCATGTACGGCGACTGGTATCAGCTCGGCTGTGCGCTCGTGATCAGCATTCAGGTGATGCTCGTGAGCCATTACGCGCCGCGTCACGATCCGCTCGCGCTGTCGATCGCGCAGTTCGTGGCCTGCGGCCTCGCGTGTCTCGCGATCGGCCTCGCCATCGAACCGCTGCGTCTCGCCGATCTCCTGCGCGCGGCGCCCGCGATTCTTTATGGCGGCGCGCTCTCCGTGGGCGTGGGCTACACGATCCAGGTGGTCGCGCAACGCGACGCCACGCCCGCGCACGCCGCCGTCATCTTCAGCATGGAAGGCGTGTTCGCGGCGCTCGCGGGCTGGGCCGCGCTCGGCGAAACGCTCACCACGCGCGCGCTCATGGGCTGCGTGCTGATGCTCGCCGGTCTGCTCGCCTGCCAGTTGTTGCCCACGCGCCGGAACGCCGAATCGGCCATCGATCAGGCCAGGACACCGGCAACCCAGCCCGCTGAACCGGCCTGAATTCGTGGCCTGAACACGCGTCGCGCACGCGAACGTTCGAGCAAAAAAGCGCTGCCTGCGGGCAGCGCTTTTTTTATCCGCGCGTTTTATGTCGCGCTTCACATCGTGCTTCGCGTGGATAACTTCACACCGCCATTCACGTTCGCGCGAAGTTATCCACGGGAAGCTCTGGACAAACTGGGGACGACCTGGCGAATCGTCTGTGGATGGATTCTTGATAACCTGGCGTGAGCGGGAAAAGCCGAAAAAGTTATCCGCACCATTCCGCGCGCATCCATCGATTGTCCGCATGGCTGTCCATCTCGCATCGAATTGAACGCAAAAAGAAATACCGCGTTATCCACAGGAAATGCCAGGGCTTGTTAACTGTTACTACGTATACATATATTTATTGATATCTCTAAGAGGATAAAGCGCAGCCAGGGCGCGAATCGCGCGACGCACGCTTAGCGCGTCAACGCGCAAGGGCCAGCGAATCGACAAAACGTGGCAGCCCGAGCAGCGCGCGTCGCGCAATCGAGCGCTTGACCTCCGCACCGCGCCCCGTGAACAGCACCGTCTCGCTCGCGCTCGACACACCGTCGCGTTGCCTGCACGCCCATGCCAAGCCATGCGCCGCCGCCGCGCGTCCGTCCTGCCCCACGCTGAGCCAGCCGACGCTCGCGAGCGCCACGTTCGCCCCTTCCCTGCCTACCGCACGCTGGACCAGCAACGCTTCGGCCAAAGCACGCGCCAACGCTTCGTTTTGCGCGGCATCGCCGGGTCCGTTGGCGATCGCCAACGGCTCGATGCCCGGCAAGCGCGCGAGCGCCGCACGCGTGTGCGCGATCAGCGCGACGTCGAGACAGCTTTCCGCGCCGGGCAGTTCGGCGAGCATCGTCGCGATATGCCCGGCCGTGCAGGTTTCGAGACTCGCGAGCACGAGTCCGCGCGACTTCAGATAGCCGACGATCTGCTTCGAAATGTTCATGATTCGATTCCGCAATAAAAAAGGCGTGCGGCCGCGAAGCCCGCACGCCCGATGGCGTATGACACGAGACACACGACGCGTGCGTCAGCCGCCGTTCATCATGCCCGCGATGGTGTCTTCGAGATTGCGCAGGCCCACGGTCGCGGGCTCGCTTTCGACGACGCCGAAAAACTCCGTGCGGCGCGGCGACGGATCGACGAGAAAATTGCGCACGTGCTGGCCATAGCGCGTGGGCGGCAGCAGACGCTCGGGCGGAATCACCTCGAACGCGGTGCCGATGGCGATAAACAGATCGTTGTCGTTCATCGACTGCTGGATGCGCCAGAGCGTTTCGTACTCGGGAGCAGCCTCGTTGAAGAACACCACGCCCGGCTTCACGCCTTCGACCTCGCCGCACGACGGGCACGCCGCGCCCGCATCGAGACCCGCGCCGCGCGTCGGGAAGCGATAGTCACAATCGGTGCAGAGCAGCGAGATCATGTCGCCGTGCAGATGCGTGACCTGGCGCGCGCCGGCCTGCTCCAGCATGTCGTCGATGTTCTGCGTGATCAGATGCACGCGCTCCGTGCCCCACGTGTCCTGCCATTGCGCGAGCAGCTTGTGCGCCTCGTTGGGACGCGCGTCCGCGCATTCGGCGATGCGCTGGTTGTAGAAGCGGAACACCGCCGGACGATTGCGCCGCCACGTGAGGTAGTTGCAGACTTCGTCGATGCTGTGGCGCGTCCAGATGCCGTCGCCGGTGCGGAACGTGGAGATGCCGCTTTCCGCCGACAGACCCGCGCCGGAAAACACGAACAGGCGCGGCAGGGATGATTGCAATTCGGGCACGTACGCCTCCTTGACTCAGTGGCCGCCATTATGGCGCACGCTTTACAGACGGTTACAGCCGAGACTTCTGCGTTTCACCCTGGAACGGTTCCATTTTCTAGTATCGCGCCATCACGGACGCATCGCGCGTCCGATTCCTACGAGACGATGGACGGATACACCATGAAACGCGCATTGATTCTGACCGCTATGGGGCTGAGCCTCGCCGCCGCATCGGGCGTGGCGTCGGCGCATACGGACTTCAACGTGATGCTGGGCGTGCCGGTCGCGCCGGTCTACGCTGCGCCGCCGCCGCCCGTGATCTACCAGGAAGCGCCGGTCGCGTACGCCGCGCCCGCGTATGGCTATGGCTACGGCTACCGCGAGGACGGCTGGGATCACGACGACGACCGCCGCTGGCACGATCACGGCCGTCATCGCGGCTGGTACAAGCATCACCACGGCGACGACGACGATTGAGGCCCATCGCGGCGCCGCTGACGCTTATTGCGCGGCGGCCTGCGAAGCGGGCGGCTGCGCGCCGGGCGACGAGAAGTCGAGCTTCGGCGCGGTCGAGATCGCCAGCTCGTTCGCGACGCTGAAGTTGGGCCGAGGCTGATAGCCGAACGCCTTCGCCATGATCACGCCGGGAAACTGGCGAATCTGCACGTTGTACTGCTGCACCGCGAGGATATAGCGGCCGCGCGCCACGGTGATGCGGTTCTCCGTGCCTTCAAGCTGCACCTGCAGATCCTGAAACAGCTTGTCCGCCTTCAGTTGCGGATAGTTCTCCGACACCACCATCAGGCGGCTCAGCGCGTTCGTCAGCTCGCCCTGCCGCATATCGAACGCCGCGAGCGCATTCGGATCTTTCGCCATCTGCGGCGTCATCTGCACGCTGCCGACGCTCGCGCGCGCCTGCGCCACCTGCGTCAGCACGCTCTGCTCGTGCGCGGCGTAGCCCTTCACGGCAGCGGCGAGGTTCGGCACCAGATCGGCGCGTCGCTGATACTGGTTCAGCACTTCCGACCACGCCGCATTCACATCTTCGTCCGACGACTGGATCGCGTTGTAGCCGCAGCCCGCGAGCGGTGCGAGGATCAGACAAGCCAGCAAAATGCGCAGCCACTTCATGAGTTCAATTCCTGTCGAAAGCCCGTTGCGGGCGAGTTGAGAAAAATCCGTTTGTGCGTGCGTCGAGTGCGTTGCGCGCGCGTGTCACCAGTTGCCCGAAGCGCCGCCGCCACCGCTCGAACCGCCACCACCGCCCCAGCCGGAATCGTCGTTCGACGAGCGGGAGCGTTTGCCGAACCACGACCACGATGACGACGAGTTCGACGACGTATCGACGCCCATGATCTTCGCGGCGATCCAGATGATCGCCATGGATCCGAGCAACACGACGACCGCCGCGGTGCCGAGCGCGTGGACAAAGCCGACGCCGGTTGCGCACACGAAGCCCGTCACCACGGCGTAGATGGCCGCGAAGATTGCCGACCATTTGCGGACTCGCCTGGAAAGATAGAGGCCGATTCCAAGCGCGCACGGCACGAAGCCGACGCAAGCGCCCAACATTGGCAGCAAGCGGAGGTCGTCGGAGCGAGGCGGCAGCCAGACGATCAGAAACAGCATGGTGGCAACGAAACCCGATACCAACGGCCAGATTGGGAAGTCGAGTTCGACGCCCCGCCGCCGCCGGCGTTGCCGGCTGCTGTTATTCGTCTCTTTGCCTATGTTGTTAGTTGCGTTTTTGATTACCTGATCGTTCGACTCCCGATCGCGGCTGGCTGCTTCGGCATCGGCTTTCGCCTGCGCACGCCGTGTTTTGTAGACCCGCCCGCCAACGACACCCAGCAGCAGATTCGCGAAGGCCAGCCCGAACCACAAGAGCGGTCCGTCGTAGCGCGAAGGCGGCGCCAACATCGGCGGCGGGCGCGCTGCGGCGGTGGCCGGGTCGACGGAATCGTTGGAGTGGGCGGAATTCGTGGAATCAGCGGAGTTCGCCATCGAACTCGCGGCGGATTCATCAGCCGTCTCGTCGGGTGTCGATGCGCCCGTCTGCACGGGATCGGTCAGACGTTGCGTCAGCGAGTCGACTGCCGCGCTGATGCCGGCTTCGAAGTTGTTGTCGCGAAACGCCGGCACGATCCGCTCGCGGATGATGCGCCCCGCGATCACATCGGGCACCGTGCCTTCGAGGCCGTAGCCCACTTCGATACGCACGTGGTGATCGTGCAGCGCGGCCACGAGCAGGATGCCGTTGTCGGCCTTCTTCTGCCCCAGCTTCCATTGCTCGAAGATCTGCGTCGCGTATTGCTCGATGCTGACGTCGCCGGTGCTGGGCACGAGCAGCACGGCGAGCTGATCGCCGGTCTGCTGTTCGAACGCGGCAAGACGGCGCGTGAGATCGGCCGTGCAGGCGCTGGAGAGCGCGCTGGTGAGGTCGGTGACGCGTCCCTGAGGGTGCGGGATCGAATCGGCGCTGAGGACCGTATCGACGAGCGGCGCGGCATAGGCTTGCGTGCAGGCGCCGGTGCCTGCGCCGGGACTCGCGACAACGCTTGTGTCGCCGCCGGCTGCCGCGCTGCTGTCCACCCCACTGCCGCCCTCGTTGCTGCCCGCGTGCGCCGCCACGCAGATCAGCAGCGCGGCCAGCCATCCCAGTCGAATCATGACGCCTTGTCCTCTCGATCGCTCGCTTCCCAATCTGTCAGAGGAAAGCGATTTGGCGCCAGTCTGCACCAAACCCGGCGCGCTGCAAACGATCTATGCGCACTGCATCAACAAAGCGTTTTCACGCTCTACGAAGCGAAAAACCAATAAAAAAGCGCCGGATTTTCATCCGGCGCTTCTCAGGCAGCAAATTGCGGCAGCCGCCGCTCGCGCGTTATTCCACCGTCACCGACTTCGCGAGATTACGCGGCTTGTCCACGTCGGTGCCACGCGCGCAGGCCGTGTGATACGCGAGCAGCTGCAGCGGCACCACGTGCAGGATCGGCGAAAGCAGGCCGTAGTGCTCCGGCATGCGGATCACGTGGATGCCCTCTTCGCTCGTGATATGCGTGTCGGCGTCGGCGAACACGTAGAGCTGGCCGCCGCGCGCACGCACTTCCTGCATGTTCGACTTGAGCTTTTCCAGCAGCGCGTCGTTCGGCGCGACCGTGACCACCGGCATTGCTTCCGTCACGAGCGCGAGCGGGCCGTGCTTGAGTTCGCCCGCCGGATACGCTTCCGCGTGGATGTACGAGATTTCCTTCAGCTTGAGCGCGCCTTCAAGGGCGATCGGGTAATGCAGCCCGCGGCCGAGGAACAGCGCGTTTTCCTTGCGCGCGAACTCTTCCGACCACGCGATGATCTGCGGCTCCAGCGCGAGCACGCCGTTGAGCGCGGCGGGCAGATGGCGCAGCAGCTTCAGGTACGCGGCTTCCTGCTCCGCGCTCACGTGGCCGCGCAGCTTGCCGAGCGTGACCGCGAGGATGAACAGGCCGACGAGCTGCGTGGTGAACGCCTTGGTCGACGCCACGCCGATTTCGCGGCCCGCGTGTGTGAGGAACTTGAGTTCGGTGAGGCGCACCATCGCGCTCGTCGCGACGTTGCAGACGGCCAGCGTGTGCGCCATGCCGAGCGACTGCGCGTGCTTGAGCGCCGCGAGCGTGTCGGCGGTTTCGCCCGACTGCGAAATCGTGACGACCAGCGCGCGCGGATTCGGCACCGACTCGCGGTAACGATACTCGCTCGCGATTTCCACATCGGTGCGGATCTTCGCGACCGATTCGAGCCAGTACTTCGCCGTGAGGCCCGCGTAATAGCTCGTGCCGCACGCGAGAATCAGGATGCTGTCGATGCCCTTGAACACCTCGCCCGCGTTCTCGCCGAACAGGTCGGTGTCGAAGGCGTCGGCGGCCGGGATCGTGTCGGAGATCGCGCGCGGCTGCTCGAAGATTTCCTTCTGCATGTAGTGGCGATACGGCCCGAGTTCGACCTCGGCGCCGTAGCCGCCGTAAGCCTGCACGTCGCGCGTCTCGCGCGTGACCATGTTGCCCTGACGGTCGGCGATGCGCACGCCTTCGAGCGTGATTTCGCAGACGTCGCCTTCTTCGAGGTAACTCACGCGCTCGGCGCTGCCCGCGATGGCGAGCGCGTCGGACGCGATGAAGTTTTCGCCCTTGCCGTAGCCGACCACGAGCGGCGAACCCGCGCGCGCGCCCACGACCGTATGCGGCTGATCCTTGTGCACGACGCCGATTGCATACGCGCCCGCGAGCTGCTGCACGGCTTCGCGCACGGCGGCGAACAGATCGCCCCGGTACAGGCTGTGAATCAGGTGCGCGATGACTTCGGTATCGGTCTGCGAGACGAACTCGTAGCCCTGGCCCTTGAGCGTTTCGCGCAGCGTTTCGTAGTTCTCGATGATGCCGTTGTGCACGATCGCCAGCGCGTTGCGCGAGAAGATCGGGTGCGCGTTGTTGACGGTCGGTGCGCCGTGCGTGGCCCAGCGCGTATGCGCGATGCCCGTGACGCCTTCGAAGTGCGCCTCGCGCACCTGCTCGTCGAGTTCGGCCACGCGCGCGACGCTGCGTACGCGCTGCGGGCCCTCGGCCGTCACGATGGCCACGCCGCACGAGTCGTAACCGCGATATTCGAGCCGCCGCAGTCCTTCGATAAGAACGGGGACGATGTTACGTTGCGCTACCGCGCCGACGATGCCGCACATGGAATTCGATCCTTTGCAATGAGAGGCGGGGCGCCGCGCGCGTGTTCAAGGCGCGGCGCCCGAAGTGTCCTGCCGTTCAGCTTTTTTTCTTGACCGGACGAACGTAGCCGGTTTTCGCGATCTGGGTTTTCTCGTTGAGCGCCAGCGTCTCGGCCGGCACGTCCTTCCAGACCGTGGTACCCGCCGCGATGGTCACGCCGCGGCCCACGCGCACGGGCGCGACGAGCTGCGTATCCGAGCCCACGAACACGTGGTCCTCGATCACGGTGCGATGCTTGTTCGCGCCGTCGTAGTTGCAGGTGATGGTGCCCGCGCCGATGTTCACGCCCGCGCCGACATCCGCGTCGCCCACGTAGCTCAGGTGATTCGCCTTCGAGCCGAGGCCGATGTTCGCGTTCTTCACTTCGACGAAGTTGCCGACGTGCACTTCGTCGGCGAGCTTCGCGCCCGGACGCAGACGCGCGTAAGGACCGAGCACGGCCTTCGCGCCCACGGTGGCGTTTTCGATGTGCGTGTAGGCGTCCACGCGCGTGCCCGCGCCGATCTCGGCATCGCGGATCACGCAGTTCGGGCCGATATGCACGTTGTCGCCGATGGTGACCGTGCCTTCGAACACGCAGTTCACGTCGATGAACACGTCGCGGCCGCACGAGATCGTGCCGCGCAGATCGAAGCGCGCCGGGTCGGCGAGCGTGACGCCGCCCGCGAGCAGCGTGTCGGCGGCATTGCGCTGATAGACGCGTTCGAGCACGGCGAGCTGCTGCTTGCTGTTGACGCCGAGCGTTTCCCATTCGGCGTCGGGCTGCGTGGTCACGACCGCGTGACCCGCGGCAATCGCGGATTCCACCACGTCGGTCAGGTAATACTCGCCCTGGGCGTTGTCGTTCTTCAGCGCGTCGAGCCAGCCCGCGAGCGGCGCCGTGGGCGTCACGACGATGCCGGTGTTGATCTCGTCGATCAGGCGTTCGTCGTCGTCGGCGTCTTTCTGCTCGACGATGCGCACGACTTCGCCTGTCGCGCCGCGCACGATGCGGCCATAGCCGGTCGGGTCGTCGAGCGTGACGGTGAGAATGCCGTAGGCGTTCGCGCCCGCCGCGTCGGTCAGGCGCTTGAGCGTGGACGCGCGCGTGAGCGGCACGTCGCCGTAGAGCACGAGCGTGGGCACCGACGGATCGAGCAGCGGCAGCGCCTGCGCGAGCGCGTGGCCGGTGCCGAGCTGCTGTTCCTGCAGCGCGAACTGCACATCGGGGGCGCCGACGGCGGCACGCACGGCGTCGCCGCCATGGCCGATCACCACGACGAGTCGCGTGGGCGACAGCGTGCGGGCGGTATCGATGACGTGCGAGAGAAGCGGCTTGCCAGCCAGCGGATGCAGTACTTTGGGCAGCGCGGAGTGCATGCGTTTGCCCATGCCTGCCGCGAGGATCACGATGTTCATTGCATCGGTGACTTGAGTGGGAATGAAGCGATCGATTCTAGCATGGGGGGTATGCGCCGGACGCCTTGCGGACAGGCCTTCGGCGCGGATTCCCCGTGTTTAGTACACACTTTTACAAGCGCGTTGCGCGCATGCAACCCGCGTCGCGCGCGCACGCCTGCGCCGCACGAAAAAACGGCCCGCGTGAGATCACGTCGGGCCGCCTGGGGTCGGATGCGCATTGCGCATCGCATTCGTTCTGAACGCGCGTCGATCAGAGATCGTCGAGCGGCGTGAACTTGAGCGTCGCGCCTTCGCTCGATGCGGGCGTGTCGGTCGAGCACGGTTCTTCGTCGAAGGCGATGTCGCCGTTCGGGTCCTCGACGCCGGTCGCGCGCAGATCCTTGAAGCCGAACAGCGAGGCGTCCATCAGATGCGAGGGCACGACGTTGCCGAGCGCATTGAACATGTTCTCGATGCGGCCCGGGAAGCGCTTGTCCCAGTCGCGGATCAGCGCCTTCATTTCGGCGCGCTTGAGGTTCGGCTGGCTGCCGCACAGGTTGCACGGAATGATCGGGAATTCGCGCAGTTCCGCGTACTTTTCCAGATCGACTTCCTTCACGTAGGCGAGCGGCCGGATCACGATGTTCTTGCCGTCGTCCGATTGCAGCTTGGGCGGCATGCCCTTGAGCTTGCCGCCGTAGAACATGTTCAGCAGCAGCGTTTGCAGGATGTCGTCGCGATGGTGGCCGAGCGCGATCTTGGTCGCGCCCAGCTCGCCCGCCACGCGGTAGAGAATGCCGCGGCGCAGACGCGAGCACAGCGAGCACGTGGTCTTGCCCTCGGGCACGAGGCGCTTGACGATGCTGTAGGTGTCCTGGTTCTCGATGTGATACGGCACGCCGATCTTGTCGAGATACGCGGGCAGGATGTGCTCCGGGAAGCCCGGCTGCTTCTGGTCGAGATTCACCGCGACGATCTCGAAGTCGATCGGCGCGCGCTCGCGCAGGCGCATCAGCACGTCGAGCATGGCGTAGCTGTCCTTGCCGCCGGACAGGCAGACCATGACCTTGTCGCCGTCCTCGATCATGTTGTAGTCGCCGATCGCCTGGCCGACCTGGCGCACGATGCGCTTGTAGAGCTTGTTGTTCTCGTAGGCTTCTTTCTGCTCGCGCCTGGTCAGCGCCTGGCGGCCGCCGGCTTCGGGTGTATCGGCTTCGGGCGCTTCAGCCTGGTTCTGATCCACGGGCAGCGTTTCGGGTGCGTTCATGGCTCAGTCCTCTTTGATGCGAAAGACTTCGACGCCCACCGCGTCGCAGTCCGGATAGACGTCGGGCTTTTCGGTCGACACGCGCACCGCGCGCACCTGCTCGTGCGCGAGCAGCGCGGCGGCGAGGTCGTCGACGAGGGTTTCCTGCAGATGGATATGCCCCTGGCCGATGCGCGCCGCGACCGTCGCGCGCATGTAGTCGTAATCGACGACTTCGCGCAGCTTGTCCTCGCGCGGCGTGGTCGACGCGAGCGGCACGTACAGATCGACGTTGATCACGACGCGCTGTTCGCCGCGTTTTTCGAAGTCGTGCACGCCGATGTTGATGTTGACTTCGTAGTTGCGCAGAAAGAGCCGGCGGCAGTCGGCGAGCCGGGGATGCAGGAGTACGGCGGACATGTTCGTTCCAGTCGATAAAAGCGTGCGTTTCAGGCACCTGCGCAGGCGCGCTGCGCCATGCGGGTCAGTCAGATTCGCGCGGTCCTTCTGCCAGACTGTCGGGGCGCTCGGGCGAGCGGTGCGACGAGGCGGAAAAGGCCGCGATAAAACGTTTCGGGCGCGCGGCAATGTCTTGCAGTTAGTTGCTTTTCAGTGCCGAGCATTCATGCTGCGCCCGCAACCGGTTTTTCGCGAACGCCAGCAGGCGCGTGGGTCTTCAGCCCTGCATCAGAGCGCTCAGGCGCCCGTCAAAAACATCACGTCGCGCGGCAGCGGCACGAGATGCTGGCCGCCGTCGACGACGAGCGTCGTGCCGGTCACGCCGCGCGCCTGCGCGAGATACAGCGCGGCGTCGATCAGATCCTCGGGCCGCGACGCACGGCCCAGCGGCGTCACCTTGTGCGCCGCCTCGAAACCTGCCGGCGACTGATCGCCGGATTGCAGCGTGAGGCCGGGCGCGAGCCCCGCCACGCGCACCTTCGGCGCGAGCGCCTGGGCCAGCGCGACGGTGGCGTTCGCGAGCGCGGCCTTCGTCAGCGTGTACGACAGGTAATCCGGATTCATGTTGTACAGCTTCTGGTCGAGCACGTTGATGACGCACGCGCGCAGCGCTTCGTCGTGCTCCGCGGCATCTGGCGTGGCCTCCCAGAGCGTGCGCGCCAGCACGAGCGGCGCGCCCACGTTGATCGACATGAGCTGCAGCAGCTTTTCGTAGCCGACGTCGCGCGCCGTGTCCTCGCTGAAACGCGACGCGTTGTTCAGCACACAGGATGGCCTGCCGAGCGCGGCCGTGCAATCGGGCACGAGGCGCGCCACCTGCGCCTCGTTCGCCAGATCGGCGTGCAGCGCAATCGCGCGACGGCCCAGTGCGCGGATTTCCGCGACCACTTCGTCGGCTTCCTCGCGCGAGTCGCCGTAATGCACCGCCACGTCCCAGCCGTGCGCCGCGAAACCCAGCGAAAACGCCCGGCCGATGCGCCGCGCGCCGCCCGTCACCAGCACCACGCGCGCGGGCGCAGTGGTATTAGCGGGGTCGGAAGCGGAATGCGCCGTCTGCGCTGCGCCGCGTTCAGGCGCGCCGATGCCGGAAGTTGCGCTCATTTACAATGCCGGGATGAATCCGAAAGCTCACGAACCCGCTAGTTTACCTGTTCCCGAGCCGATCGCGCTCGCGCAGTCCGAGGCGCTCGCCGCGACCTTGCGCGCCAAACTCGCCGCAGCGGGCGGCTGGCTGCCGTTCGACCGCTACATGGAGCGCGCGCTCTACGCGCCGGGCCTCGGCTATTACAGCGGCGGCGCGCGCAAATTCGGCCTGCTCGCCGACGACGGCAGCGACTTCGTGACCGCGCCCGAGATGTCGCCGCTGTTCTCGGCCACGCTCGCGCGCGCCGTCGCCGAAGCGCTCGACAAAAGCGGCACGCACGCGCTGATGGAATTCGGCGCGGGCACGGGCCGTCTCGCGGCGGGCGTGATGCTCGCGCTCGAAGCGCTGAGCGTGCGCTTCGATTCGTACGCCATCGTCGATCTGTCGGGCGAATTGCGCGAGCGTCAGCGCGAAACCATCGCGAAGCTCGCGCCGCATCTGGCGGAGCGCGTGCGCTGGCTCGACGCGCTGCCCGAGAGCTTCGAAGGCGTGGTGATCGGCAACGAGGTGCTCGACGCCATGCCCGTGCGCCTCTTCGCGCGCAAGGACGCCGTCTGGCACGAACGCGGCGTGGCCGTAAACGACGCCGGCGCCTTCGTGTTCTCCGACCGCCCCGCGCACAGCGGCGACGCGGATTGGGCCGCGAGCGTGCCCGGCAGCGTGCTCGCGCAGATCGACGGCAGCGAGGATTACGTCGCGGAAACGCACGAAGCGGCGCTCGCCTTCACGCGCACGGTCTGCGCGATGCTCGCGCGCGGCGCGGCGTTCTTCATCGACTACGGCTTTCCGGCTGGCGAGTATTACCATCCGCAGCGCGTGCAAGGCACGCTGATGTGCCACTACCGCCACCGCGCGCACGGCGATCCGTTCCTCTACCCCGGCTTGCAGGACATCACGGCGCACGTCGAATTCACCGGCATCGCGCAGGCGGGCGTGGAAACCGGCGCGGACCTGCTCGGCTACACCTCGCAGGCGCGTTTTCTGATGAACGCGGGCATCACCGACGTGCTCGGCGAAATCGACCCGAGCGATGTCGTGCGTTTCATGCCCGCGGCGAACGCGGTGCAGAAACTCGTTTCCGAAGCGGAGATGGGCGAGCTGTTCAAGGTGATCGCGTTCTCGCGCGGCATCGACTCGACCCTCGCGGCGTTCGCGCGCGGCGACCGCAGCCACACGCTCTAATCACGCTCTGATCCTCTCTACACTCACGGCCCCGACATGATCCGCTGGTTTCTGACCACCTTCATCGCCGTCGCGATTTTGTCGAGCGCCCAGCCCTGGCTGCGCAAGCTCGGCATCGGCCGGTTGCCCGGCGACGTCACGCTGCGGATCTTCGGCCGTGAGTATCCGCTGCCGTTCATGTCGACGCTGGTGCTGTCGATGGCGCTGTCGTTTCTCGTGCGCGCGCTTTGATGCGATGAAGCGGGCGCGCGCCGCCCCATAAAAAAACGGCGCACGCGTGCGCCGTTTTTCGTTCCCGCAAGCGTCGATCGAGACTCAAGCCGCCGCGAGCGCGCCCTCCACCGCATCGACGCGCGCGCGGTGCACGGCGTCCTTGATCTTCTCCGCCACGGACGTGCCGCTCTTGCCGTGCGCCTGAACCGCCGCCGTCACCTCCCCGGCGATCTTGCCCGCATCGACGCCACGCGCCGCCACCAGCGCCACGCGCAAGCGCTCGGCCTGCGGATACGGCGCGTTCTCCCAGTTCAGGCGTCCGCGCAGATCCGACTCGCAGGCCTGCAACGCTTCGGCGAAACGCGCGGGCTTGCGCAGCGCGTCGCTGCGCTCGAACAGCCGCACGAGCGCGGCCGCACCCATATCCATCACGCGATGCACGTTGCCATGCTCGCGCGCGACGAGCACCGCGAGATCGCGGCAATCGTTCGGCACGCGCAGCCGGTCGCAGAGCGGCTTGAGCAGATCGACGCTGCGCCCTTCATGGCCGATATGGCGCGGCAACACCTCCTCGGGCGTGGTCGCCTTGCCGAGATCGTGCGTGAGCGCCGCGAAGCGCACCGGCAGCGCGTAGCCCTGCACGGCCGCGTGGTCGATCACCATCATCACGTGCACGCCGGTGTCGACTTCGGGGTGATAGTCGGCGCGCTGCGGCACGCCCCAGAGCGCATCGACTTCGGGCAGCACGCGCGAGAGCGCGCCGCATTCGCGCAGCACTTCGAACATGCGCGACGGCTTCGCTTCCATCAGCCCGCGCGAGACTTCCTGCCAGACGCGTTCGGGCACGAGCGCATCGACCTCGCCCGAATTCACCATCTCGCGCATCAGCGTCATGGTCTCAGGCGCGACGGTGAAATCGGCGAAACGCGCGGCAAAGCGCGCCACGCGCAGGATGCGCACGGGATCTTCGAGAAACGCATCGCTGACATGACGGAACACGCGCGCGCGCAAATCGTTCGCGCCGCCGAACGGATCGACGACCGGCCCGGTCATCACGCCGCCCGGCTGCACCTCGCGCGCCATCGCGTTGATCGTGAGATCGCGCCGCGCGAGATCCTCTTCGAGCGTCACGTCGGGCGCGTAGAAGAACTGGAAGCCGTGATAGCCCGCCGCCGTCTTGCGCTCGGTGCGCGCGAGCGCGTACTCCTCCTGGGTCTGCGGATGCAGAAACACCGGAAAGTCCTTGCCGACGGGACGATAACCCTGCGCGGCCATCTGCTCCGGCGTTGCGCCGACCACGACGTAATCGCGGTCGCGCACCGGCAGGCCGAGCATCTCGTCGCGGATCGCGCCGCCTACGACATAAATCTTCATGCTGCGGAATCGTCGAGTTCGTCGTGGCCGATGCGATGCGTCTCGCGGCGCGCGGCGTCGATCCACGCGGCCACGGCGGGCAGCGCCGTGACGCGTTGCGCGTAGGCGGCGGCCTGCGGCGAAAGCGTCGGCTGGTAGCTGTTGAAGCGCATCACCACGGGCGCGTACATCGCGTCGGCGATGCTGAATTCGCCGAACAGGAACGGGCCGCCGTTCGCGTCGAGGCACGCGTTCCAGAGCGCATCGACGCGCGCGATATCGGCGAGCGCGCCGGGCGTCGCGCCCGCACCCGGCTTGATCGTGCGGATCGACATCGGCATGTGCGTGCGCAGTTCGCCGAAGCCCGAGTGCATTTCAGCACTCACGCTGCGCGCCTGCGCGCGCGTGTTCGCGTCGCGCGGCCACATCGCGTGCTGCGGAAAGCGCTCGGCGAGCGTTTCGGCGATCGCGAGCGAATCCCACACCGCCACGCCTTCGTCGGTGACGAGGCACGGCACCTTGCCCGACGACGAGAACGCCAGAATCGCGTCCTTCGTGCCCGGCTGATCGAGCTCGATCAGCACCTCGTCGAACGGCAGGCCGAAATGCGTCATCAGCACCCAAGGGCGCATCGACCACGACGAGTAGTTCTTGTCTCCGATTACGAGCTTCATGATGACCATCGCAAAAATGTTGAGGGACGCCGCGCTTTTCGCCGTGCCTGGAATCTCGTGCGCCGCGTCCGGCTCGCCGGTTTATCGTCCCGCGCTGGCGCGGAAGATGTTCAGGCGCGAGCGCAGCGAGGCGTCGGCGAGATAGAGCGGCGCGATCGTTTCGATGCTCGCGGGCTCGACACCCAGTTCGGGCGCGAGCGGGCCGCTCAGCACGCTGTCGACTTTCATCGAATCGAGATTGTCGCGCGTGAGCACCGGCTCGCCCGGCGCGAACTCGAACGAGAACGCCTGCAAGCGCGCGAACGCGTCGGGCAGCCGCACGATGCGCGCGTGCTTGCCGATCGCCTCGCCGCAGTACTGCACGAGCTGTTCGAGCGTGTAGACGGTCGGGCCGCCGAGTTCGTAAGTGTGCCCGCTCGCGGCGTCGAGATCGAGCACATTCACGATCGCCTTCGACACGTCGCCGACAAACACCGGTTGAAACTTCGCATCCGGCATGCCCAGCGGGATCATCGGAAAGAGTTTTTGCAGCACGGCGAAACGGTTGAGAAAGCTGTCCTCGGGACCGAACACGACCGACGGGCGGAAGATCGTGGAGGCCAGCGACGCGGACGCGTGCACGGCCTTTTCGCCGTCGCCCTTCGAGCGCAGATACATGCTCGGGCCGCGCGGATCGGCGCCCAGCGCGCTCAGGTGGATGAGCCGGTGCACGCCCTTGCTCTCGCAGGCGGCGACGATCTTGGTGGGTAAATCGACGTGGAGCTTCGCGAAGCCCGCGCCGTAAGGCGTGCCGTGGCCGCCGTTGAGCGTGCCGACGAGATTGATGGCGGCGTCCGCGCCTTCGAGAAAGCCCGCGAGCGCGACGGGATCGCTCACGTCGGTTTCGAGCACGTCGATGGGCAACAGGGTGAGATGGCGGGCGTTGGCGCGGCGCCGGGTGGCCACGCGCACGGTCTTGCCGGCCTCGACGAGCGCATTGACGAGGTGGCTGCCGATGAATCCCGAACCGCCGATGACCGCGATGGCTTGATGTCTCATCTTCGACCTCCTCGTGCAGACGGCGGCGAGGCGTGGGGAGGTCCGCGGGAGACGGCTGGCGAGGCGGCGCGGCCCGCGTGCGAGCGGAACGCGCCGCGTGGCGCTTACGGCGAAATGTAGCCGAGACGCGCCTTCAGCGATTGCGGACGGCCCTCGAACAGCGCCGCATAGTAGACCGTGTTGGACAACACGTTTTTCACGTAATCGCGGGTTTCCTGGAACGGAATGGTTTCCGCGAAGATGGCGCCTTCGACGCCGCCCTGCAAGGTGGAACGCCACTGGCGCGGGCGTCCCGGTCCCGCGTTGTAGCCCGCGGTGGCGAGCACGGCGGAACCGTCGAACTGATTGTAAATCATCGACAAATAGTTCGTTCCGAGCAGGATATTGGTGTCCAGGTCGTCGAGCTGATCGCGCGAAAGCGGACCGATGCCGATCTTCTTCGCGACCATCTGCGCCGTGGCGGGCATGATCTGCATCAGGCCGCTCGCGCCCACGCCCGACTTCGCGTTGAGGATGAAGCGCGATTCCTGACGGATCAAACCGTAGGCCCATTCGACGTCGAGGCCATTGGTCTGCGCGTCGCGCTCCACCACGTCGCGGAACGGCGCGAGGTAGCGCAGCGAGAAGTCGTGCTCGCTTTGCGTGCGGTCGGCCGTGTTCACCGTGCGGTCGAGCAGCTGGATGCGTTTCGCGTATTCGGCGGCCGCGAGCAGCTGACGGTCGTTCATGCCGCGCAGCGGCCAGTTCCATTCGCGGTTGCCTTCGAGACGCAGATTCAGCGCGTAGAAACGCTGCGCGAGCGCGAAGCCCGGCGTCTGGCCGGCCTGCGCGACTTCGGCGTCGCTGACCGTGGTCTTCGGCGGAATGGTGATCTTCTGGCCGAGTTCCTCGGTGGCGAGCTGGCCGTAGAAGTTATAGCCCTGCGAGATCGAGGCGAATTCCTGGCTCGCCTGACCGGTCTCGCCCGCCTGCTTGAGCGCGCGCGCGTGCCAGTAGACCCACGACGGCTGCGCGCGCAGCGCGGCCGGCATCTGCTCGATCGACCAGCGCACCATGGTCCAGTCGCCGCCGAGCAGCGCGGCGCGCGTGCGCCATTCGTAAGCTGGGCTCGAAAGCGGCGCGTTGGCGGAAAGGCGATACCAGTCGAGCGCGCCCGGCATGCGCTTGAGCGCCGCTTGATAGCCGATCGTGCCCCAGCCGATCGCCCGCTCGGGCGAGGTGAGCGAGGGCGCGACGGCCGCGTAGGTGGCGGCGGTCATGGCCGGATCGTTGCGCGCCATCACCGTGACGGCGAGCAGCGCGAGCTGATGCGATTGCGGGTCGGCGCCGACACCGCGTGCGAGCGTGAGCGGCGGCGTGCTGATCGCCTGGCTGAACGCCGTGGGGTCGGGACGCTGCGCGAGCGCGTCGAGCAGCTTCGAGCCGGTGGTGGTCTGGTTCTGCTCGTAGGCGAGGCGGATCTGCTGCCAGACGTCGTCGGTCGAGAACTGGTTCTTGATGGCGAGCGCGGTGATGAGGTCGACGCAGCCGTCGCCGTAATAGCGCGGCTCGGTGAGCAGCGCGCGCGCGTCGTCGGCGACGTTCTCGCCGCGTGCCGCGCGCGACTCCAGCGCGTAGCACTTCACCTGCGTGTCGTCGTTGAGGACGAAGCGCGGGTATTGCTTGTCGAAGTTCGCCCAGTCGTGACGCGCGCCCAGCACGAGCAGATAGTCGTTGCGCATGCGGTCGCCGATGGCCTCGCCGTCGTGGCGTTGCAGGAACGACAGCACGGGCGCGTCGGGCGCGTCCACGCGCGCGTGGCCCTGCGAATCGAACAACTGCGGCTTGAGCTGGAAGTACTCGAGATACGACGGCGCCGGATAGTCCGGGATCATCGCGGCGAGTTGCGCGGCGCGCGCCGGATCGTTGTTGCGCGCGGCTTCGCGAAGCTGGATGAAAGTCTGGTCGTCGGGCGTGAGAGTCGCCCCGATGGGCAGGGCGACGGGCCGCACGGCGTCGGCCGTGCTGCACGCGACGAGTGCCGCGGCGGTCAGTGCGAGACCGACCACGCGATATACTCGAACAAGGCGTTTGGACATCGTTATTTCTGGAGCGCGAGGTGAACCCAAGCATAGCACGCAAGCCCCTTGCGGAAGCCAAAAAGGACTGGCGCCTAAAGCTGCGCGCAGCACGCCTGGCGGCGTCTTCGGACGCCACTGTAAGCGTTGCTCTGACGGGGCATCTCGATGCGCTGATTGCGCGTCTCGCGCCGCGTTCGATCGGCTTTTACTGGCCGCTGTCGGGCGAGTTCGACGCGCGCACGTGGATCGCCACGTGGCTCGCCGCCGGCACCTCGCGAAGCGCTGCGCTGCCCGCGATTCCCGAGCGCCACACGCCGCTGCATTTCTACGCCTGGACGCCGGACGCGCCGATGCGCGAAGGGCATCACGGCATCCCCGAACCGGCGCAGCCGCTCGCCGTCGTGCCCGACCTGCTGCTGGTGCCGTGCGTGGGCTTCGACCGCGCGGGTTATCGGCTCGGCTATGGCGGCGGCTATTACGACCGCACGCTCGCCGCGTGGCCCGGCGCGCAGCCGCCGTACACCGTGGGCCTCGCGTACGAAGCGTGCCGCATCGACGACGGCGTGCTCGAACCGGAAGCGCACGATCTGCCGCTCGACGCCGTGGTCACCGAAACGGGCGCGCATCTCGCGCATCGCGGCGAGCATCACGGCGAGAATGACGACGCGAATCACGACGCGCAACGGGTGGCGCGTCGGGTCGCCGAAGGCTGAAACCAGCGCGCATCGTTCCCGTCGCCGCGATCGTCCTGATCGCCGGGCTATCGACTCATCGACTCATCGGCTCAAAGCGAAGCCGCCGCGCGCGCCGCCGTGTCGTAGAGCCCGGACGCGTTGCGCATCAGCTGCGCGGCATCGCCGATCTGCGCGTTGGACAGGCCGCTTTCCTTGAGCGTGGCGATCAGGCAGCTCTCGCGCACGTCGCGATAACGCAGGCACAGCTCGCGCCCCGCGGGCGTCACCGCGAAGAACACTTCCTTGCCGCTCTTCTCGCTCGCCACGTAGCCGCGCGCGACGAGCTTCTTCAGCGCATAGGTGGCGACGTGCGTATCCTCGATATTGAGCACGAAGCAGATATCGGCGAGCTTCTTGCGCCGGTCGCGATGGCCGACGTGATGCAGCAGCGACACCTCGATCGGCGTCATATCCTTGGCCCCGGCCGCCGACATGCAGCGCACCATCCAGCGGCTGAACGCGTTGCTGGCCATGATGAGCGCGTACTCGAGTTCGGAGAGTTCGGCGCTCGTCGCGGAAACGAGATGTTCGGACGAAACGATCCTGGTCGGCTGGCGCGGCATGGCGGGTGTCCCGGCGTGACAGTGGTGGCGCCAGTGTAGAGGCGGTCCGTGCGCGACGCGCCTGGCACAAACGCTTGTTGAGAATTTGTCGATAATTTATCGAGAATGTAACCTGACAAAAACGGCCGCCGGGCGCGGCCCGCTTCTCTCGCGCCCGGCCTCGCGCCGACGCGCGGCCGCTTCGCCCTCCACTTCCCGACACCATGCGCATACCCGTTCCACGCATCTACTTTCTCGGCGACGAGGCGCTCGTCTGCGAAGCGCCGCCGCCCGCCACGCTGGAAGTTCAGCGCCGCATCTGGGCCGTGGCCGCGCAGGCGCGCGGCTGGGCCGCCGTGCGCGAAGTCGTGCCCGGCATGAACAACCTGACGATCGCCTTCGATGCGCTCGACGCCGATGCCGCCGCGCTCGCCGCCGCGCTCGAAGCCGCGTGGCGCGCCGCCGACAGCGCCGACAGCGCCGACGAAACCGCCAACGACAGCGCCGACAGCCACGGCGCCGCTCACGCGCAGCCCGAAGGCCGCGACGTCGAGATTCCGGTGAGCTACGGCGGCGCGGCGGGCCCCGATCTCGTCGAGGTCGCGCGCCATACGGGCCTCGCGCCCGAAGAGGTCGCGCGGCGTCACGCGGCGGGCGTCTACACGGTGTTCTTTCTCGGCTTCCAGCCGGGCTTCGCCTATCTCGGCGGCCTCGACGCGGCGCTGCACACGCCGCGCCGCGCCGAACCGCGTCTGGCCGTGCCCGCCGGTTCGGTCGGCATCGGCGGCGAGCAGACCGGCATCTATCCGGCGCAATCGCCCGGCGGCTGGCAACTGATCGGCCGCACCGCGCTCGCGCTGTTCGATCCCGCGCGCCAGCCGCCCACGCTGCTGCTGCCCGGCGACCGCGTGCGTTTCACGATCGCGGAGGTCCTCGCATGATCGAAGTCCTGCGCGCGGGCCGTCTCACCACGGTCCAGGATCTCGGCCGCCCCGGCTACCGCCATCTGGGCGTCGCGACGGGCGGCGCACTCGACACGCTCGCGCTCGAAGTGGGCAACCGGCTGGTCGGCAACCGCCCCGACGCGGCGGGGCTCGAAATCACCTTCGGCCCGGTCGCGCTGCGCTTCGCACGCGCCACGCGCGTCGCCATCACCGGCACCGACTTCGGCGCGACGCTCGGCGACAAGCCCGTCTGGTCGTGGTGGAGCCTGCCGGTCGCGGCGGGCGAAACGCTCGTGCTGAACGGCGCGAAACGCGGCATGCGCGCGTATGTGTGCGTGGCGGGCGGCATCGACGTGCTGCCGATGCTCGGCTCGCGCAGCACCGACCTCGCCGCCGGTTTCGGCGGCCTCGCGGGCCGCGCGCTCAAGGACGGCGACCGGCTCGCCTCGGGCGCCTCGTTCGCGCCGGGCGGCGAGCGCGCCTCGCTCGGCCCCGACGCGCCGCCGTTCGGTGTGAAGGCGCCGACGCTGTGCAACTTCGTTCACGTGGACGAACCGCATCACCGGCGCGGCCGCCATCCCGACGGCGTGCTCTGGGCCGTGCCCGTGCGCGTGCTGCCCGGCCCCGAATACGCGAGCTTCGCGCCCGAGTCGCAGCGCGCGTTCTGGTCCGACGAATGGCAGGTGACGCCCAACAGCAACCGCATGGGCTACCGGCTCGACGGCACGCCGCTCGCGCGCGCCGCGCCCGACGCGGGCGGCGCCCTGCTCTCGCACGCCGTGCTGCCCGGCACGATCCAGGTGCCGCCCAACGGCCAGCCCATCGTGCTGATGAGCGACGCGCAGACCACGGGCGGCTATCCGCGGATCGGCGCCGTGATCCGCGCCGATTTGTGGAAGCTCGCGCAGGTGCGGCTGACGGCGGGCGTGCGCTTCGTCGAGGCGACGCCTGCGGTGGCGCGCCACGCGCTCGAAGAGGCGCGCGCGTATCTGCGCCAGATCGACGCCGCCATCGGCATGCAGGAAGAACGCTACGCGAGCCGCAAGCGCGCGGCGGCGGGGAGTTGAGGCGCGCAGCGATATCGGCACGACCTGGCATCACGCGGTAACCGGCAATAACACGCAACACCACGCAACACAGGCAACGACACGCCCGCGCGCGACGCGGACGTGAGGCAACACGGAGAGAACCACCATGACGACCATCGATCTGAACGCCGACCTCGGCGAAGGCTGCGGCGCCGACGAGGCGCTGCTCGACCTCGTAAGCTCGGCCAATATCGCGTGCGGCTGGCACGCGGGCGGCGCCAACGCCATGCGCGAATGCGTGCGCTGGGCCGTGGAGAAAGGCGTGTCGATCGGCGCGCACCCGAGCTTCAACGATCCCGAGAACTTCGGCCGCAAGGAAATGGATCTGCCCGCCGAGGAGATCTACGCGGGCGTGCTGTATCAGCTCGGCGCGCTGTCGGCGATTGCGCAGGTCGAAGGCGGCCGCATCGCGCACGTCAAGCCGCATGGCGCGCTCTATAACCAGGCCGCGCGCGACGCGAAGATCGCCGACGCGATCGTCTCCGCCGTGCACGACTTCGATCCGTCGGTGACGGTGTTCGCGCTCGCGGGCAGCGGGCTGGTGGCGGCCGCGCGGGAAACGGGCCTCGTGGCGGTCGAGGAAGTGTTCGCCGACCGCGGCTATCGCGCCGACGGCTCGCTCGTGCCGCGCAGCGAGCCGGGCGCCCTGCTCGACGACCAGGACGCCGTGCTCGCGCGCACGCTCGCGATGATCCGCGAACAGCGCGTGCAGGCCGTCGACGGCGCGTGGGTGCCGCTCAACGCGCAGACCATCTGCCTGCACGGCGACGGGCCGCACGCGCTCGAATTCGCGCGGCGCATCCGCGCGGCGCTCGACGAGGCGGGCATCGGCGTGCGCGCGGCGGGCGCACACGCCTGAGCCGCCACGACGCCAGAACATCGCGACATCGCGACGCCGCTACGGCAGCGTCGCGACGAAGCGCGTGAAATCGGGAAAATGCCGCGCCACCAGCGCGTCGGGCAGCAGGAACTGCGGAAAGCTCATCGACGTGTTGTACGCATGCAGCACGTGCAGACACAGGCCGGCGTCGTCGGCGAGCAGGGCGAACTTCGCGCCGCGCGCGAGCGCGGCCTGCGCGAACAGGGCGTCCTCGTTGAACGAACACGGCTCGAACGGCGCCGCTTCCCAGACCGGCTTGCGATACACATAGCTGAAGCCGTAGCCGAGCTGGTTGTCGGCGAACGCGCGGTGCTCGTCGGGAAAGTTGAGCGCCGCCATCGGCTGCGCGCTCCACTTGAAATGCAGCCCGCTTTTCTTCAGCAGATCCCACCAGCCGTAGCAGCCGTACACGCGGCTGTAGAGAAAGAACGCGCCGAGCTTCACGAAATCGGCGTCCTGCGCGCGCATCTGGCCGAGCATCGTGCGCAGATAGTGCGGCGCGTAGTACTCGTCGTCGTCGAAATGGGCGATGACGTCGGCGCGCGCGAGCTGCACCGCGAGATTGCGCTTCTCGCCGATGCTCATGCGCCGAGGCAGATGCCGATAGACGACGCGCGCATCGTCGAGCTGCTGGAGGAAAGCGCTCGGCGTGTCGCTGTCGTCGATCACGATCCATTCGCAGCCGCTGTCGTGCCCGAGATCCTGCTGCGCGAACTGGCGATACGCGAACGGCAGCATGGCCTCGCGCGCCCACGTGGGCGTGATGACGCTGACGAGCGGCGCGGTGCGCCCGGCGTCCGAAAGAGTCGACATGATGGGCTCTCCGCAGTTGAAAGGCTCATCGTAGGGGCGCGGCTGCGGCGTCGATATCGGATTCCGACGAAAGCATGGGCGGGCGTTTGATCCAGATTCGCTCCTGAATCGCACTCGAACCGATCGCGATGTGCCCCCGGGCAGCGACGATTTTTGACGGTTCGCCGCGTCGGTTTGGGAATTTTCTGATCGTCGCAACGGGGTCGGACCGCTAACTTGTTCGGTTCCTCCCTTCAAGTTCACGGTTCGTCCACGGGTTCGCGCCGCCGTGGCCACGCCGCCCCTATTTCCCATGCTCCCGCCCGATCCCGACGCCTGGCCGTCCGCCCACGCCCACGATGCTGCTCCGCAAGCCTCCGCCGCCGCGCCGCCGCATCCCGACGCTCATGCCGACGCACATGCCGACGCACGTGCCGATACCCGCCTCGCCGCCGCGCTCGACGCGCACCGCGCCGGGCATCTCGACACCGCACAGTCGCTCTACATGGCGCTCGTCGCGCAAGACGCCACGCACGCGGCGGCGCTGCATTACTGGGGCGTCGCGCGTCATCAACTCGGCGACCATCGCGGCGCGCTGCTGCTGATGGACCGCGCGCTCGCCTGCGCCAGCGGCGACGCGATCTGCTGGAGCGTTCGCGCGCTCGCGGCACGCGCGCTGGGCGAGACCGCCGAGGCCGTGCGCAGCCTGCACGAGGCGCTGCGGCTCGAACCGTCGTTCGCCGAGGCGCACAGTCATCTCGCGCTCGCGCTGCGCGATCAGGGCGATCTCGCGGGCGCGGTCGAACATGGCCGTGCCGCGCTCGCGCTCGCGCCGCACTACACCGACGCCCACGTGAATCTCGGCAGCACGCTCGCCGCGCTCGGCCGCCACGGCGAGGCGCTCGCCTGCTATCGCGCGGCGCTGGCGCTCGCGCCCGGCGACGCGGGCATCCACTTCAACCTGGCCAACGCCCTGAACGCGCACGGCGACGAACAGGCGGCCGTCGCCAGTTTTCTGCGCGCGCTCGAACTCGATCCGGCTTACGCGGCGGCGTGGGTGAACCTCGGCACGCTGCTCGGGCGCACGGGCGACTACCGCAGCGCCGAGAAGTGCTATCGCCATGCGGTGGCGCTGGCGCCGAATCCGGCCAACCTCGTCTGCCTCGGCTCGGCGCTGGGCGCGCAGGGCCGCAACGACGAGGAGGAGCCGTACTATCTGCGCGCGCTGGAACTCGACCCCGACCACGCCGACGCGCAGCAGAACCTCGTCTGGCTCAAGCTCAAGCGCGGCGAGTACCGCGAGGGCTGGGCGTCCTATGCGCGACGCTGGCGCGCCGCCGACTACGCGCTGTTCGACGTCGAGGGCATGCCCGAATGGCGCGGCGAGCCGCTGGCGGGCAAGCGCGTGCTGCTGGTCCACGAACAGGGTTTCGGCGACCAGATCCAGTTCGTGCGCTACGCCGCCGAGATCGCCGCGCGCGGCGCGAGCGTGGACGTCTGCGTGCCGCGCGCGCTGGTGTGGCTCGCACAGTCGGTGCCGGGCGTGCATCGCGCGTGGTCGGGCGCGCCGTCGGGCGGCTACGACTACTGGATCTACATGATGAGCGTGCCGCCCGTGGTCGGCACGACGCTCGAAACGATTCCGGCCACGGTGCCGTATCTGTTCGCGCGCGAGACGGAGATCGCGGCGTGGCAACCGCGCGTGCTGGCGGCCATGCAGGCCGATCTCGCGCGGCGCGCGGGCGGGGCCATGCCCGCGCAGAAGGGAAAGGCCGCCACGGCGCGCAAGCCCGCCGGGCATCGCTGCGTCGGGCTCGTCTGGGCGGGCAATCCCGACTTCTACAACGACCGCAACCGCTCGGTGCCGCTCGCCGCGCTGCGTGAGTGGTTCGCGCTGGAGCGCATCAGCTGGTTCTCGCTACAGAAGGGCGAGGCGGCGCGCGCCCAACTCGCCGATGCCACCGATCTCACCGATGCCGGGGCGCAGGTCGTGATCCACGATTTCAGCGCCGATCTGCACGATTTCGCCGATACGGCGGCGCTCATCATGAATCTCGATCTCGTGATCGCCGTGGATACGTCGATCGCGCATCTGGCGGGCGCGCTCGGCAAGCCGGTCTGGGTGCTGGTGCCCGCGAACGGCGAGTGGCGCTGGCTCGAACATCGCGCCGATTCGCCGTGGTATCCCACGGCGCGGCTGTTCCGCCAGCGTGAGGTGGGCGACTGGCGCGACGCCATCGACGAGGTCCGCGACGCGCTCGCCGCCGCGCCGTCGGCGCGCACGCGGGTGGGCGCGAAGACGCGGGCGGCCGCGCCGAAACTGGAACCGGAGATCGCGGAGAAAGCGCCCGCCGCCACGCCGCCGAAGCCGCGGAGAAAATCGAAGCGCGTGCGCCCCGCCCTCAGCGAAACCGACGACGCGCGCGAAACGACGGCATCGCCCGATCTCGTCGACCAGATGGACCGAGCGGACGACGCAGACAAAGTGGACAAGGCCGACGCTCCACCCCGCCCGCCAAAACTCAACCCGGATCGACCGTGAAACCGCGCTGGCGCAGCAACTGCAGCACCCCTTTGCGCCCGCCCAGATGCAGCGCGCCGATCGCCACGAACAGCGGCTTGTTCGGCGCCGCGTACTGCTGCATGCGCACGACGAAGCGCCGGTTGCGCTCGTAGACGATGCGGTTGTCCACCGACGCCGCCACGCGCCAGTCGTGCGAGAGCTTTTCGGTACGCGCGGCTTCCCAGGCGGCGATGGCATCGGCATCGCCCACGCGCCAGAGGCGCAGCAGCGTCTGCACGTCGGCCACGTTCTGCGCGGGCGTCTGCGCGAGATCCTGCGCCAGCATTTCGCGCTGCTGCGCGAGGTTCAGGTTCGTGAACGCGCGCATCTGCTCGGACAGCGTCTCCAGCCCGACGATGCGCCGCCCCTTCAGGCGCAGGAACACGTTCTGCAATTGCGCCTCGGTGCCGTACTCGGTTTGCAGGCCCGCGCTCAGCGAATCGTAGGTTTCCACCAGCAGCGAGGCGAGCCACGGCTTCATCTTGCGCATCTCGGCGAGCGCCTCGGGATTGCCGCGCATGCGCGCCGCCAGCTTCATCCACAGCGGCTCGGGCAGCAGTTGTTCGAGACAGGGTTTGCGGCAGACGCCGTATTTCGAGACGTCGTCCTGCGAGACCAGCAGATCGTCGGGAGACAGCTCCAGCGCGAGTGTCGGCGAGGCGTTGAGCGCCGCGAGAATGGGCGCGCGAAACGGCTGGCCGGGCGGATAGTCGACCGGATCGCCCACGTGGAGCGTGCCGAGCAGATAGATGGTGGTGGTGCCGCGCGTGGCGACATAGAACGGCATGCGCGCGGGCCGGGTGCGCACCGGGCCGCCGGCGGTGGTGCCCGAGGCGTAGCTGGGCACGGCGGGCGGCGAATGGAAGCCGGGCAGGCCGCCGCCCGAAGGCAGGCGCGAGCCGGACGTGGCCGGAATACCCGGAACAGGCGGACGCGCGCTAGGCGTATTGGCGGCGGCGCCCGCCGCGAGCGCGTCGCCCGCGTAAGTGCCGAGCACGATCGCCAACGCCAGCGCCGCGCCCATCGCCGCACGCGCGAGACCCCGCCAGGGCGCGCGCAGCCCGGACATCGGACCCGCACCCCACCACTCCGAGCGAAAAACCATCCGCAAACCCGCGCGAGCCCTCCTCGCCAGCCACTGCGCGCGCACCTGCCAGCGCGCGCGCGTCGTCATCGACATGGCGGAGCAGCCGTCTGAATGCACGCAGCGCGCACCATGGCGCGCCGCTGCCTCATCAGGCCGAACTGCTCCCATCCATTTCCCCCACCTCTTCCGCACGATGGCAGGATACCTGACGCCCATCAACTTCGCGAAGTTGGGGCACTTCCTGGCGGCACCGCTCGATCGCATAAGGGCAGCGCTGATGGAACGTGCAGCCCGACGGCGGATTGAGCGGCGACGGCAATTCGCCCTCCAGCTTGATCTTCACGCGGCGGTCCGCCTCGAAGATCGCGGGCGTGGCCGACAGCAGCGAGCGCGTGTACGGATGGCGCGGCCGGCCGATCACCGTGGCCTTGTCGCCGAGTTCCGCCACGCCGCCGAGGTACATCACCATCACGTCGTCGGCGATGTGCTCGACCACCGCCAGATTGTGCGAGATGAACACGTAGCTGGTGCGGAACTGCTCCTGAAGATCCATGAACAGATTGAGAATCTGCGCCTGGATCGACACGTCGAGCGCCGACACCGGCTCGTCGGCGACCACGATCTGCGGATCGAGGATCATCGCGCGCGCGATCGCCACACGCTGGCGCTGCCCGCCCGAGAACATATGCGGATAGCGCTTGGCGTGCTCGGGCCGCAAGCCGACGATGCGCATCATGTGCGCGATGCGGTCCGCGCGTTCGGCGGCGGTGAGCTTGGTGTTGATCGCCAGAGGCTCGCCGAGCGTCTGCTCGACGGTCTTGCGCGGATTGAGCGAGGCGAACGGGTTCTGGAACACCATCTGCACGCGGCGTCGCAGCGCGGCGATCTTCTCGCGGCTCGCATTGGCCACGTCCTCGCCGTCGATCGTGAGCTTGCCCGAGGTGGGCGGCTCGATCATCGTGAGCTGGCGCGCGAGCGTGGACTTGCCGCAGCCCGACTCGCCCACCACCGCGAGCGTGCGTCCGCGCGTGAGCGAGAACGACACGCCGTTGAGCGCCTTCACGGTGCCCGTGCCGAACATGCCGCGCTTCACGCTGTAATGCTTCTTGAGATCCTCGGCGACGAGCACCTTGTCGTCGGGCGCGGGTTTCTGGACTGCGTTCATCGCGCGCCTCCGTTCGTGGGGTTCACTGCCTGACCGGCCATCTTGCCCTGCACGTTCAGCGGCTTGATGCAGCGCACGCGCGCGCAGCCGCCGCTTTCGCTGGCGAGATCGACGAGTTCGGCGAGCGCGGGGCGCGCCTTGTTGCAGTCGTCGATCACGTACTTGCAGCGCGGCGCGAACAGACAGCCGCCCGGACGATCGTCGCGGCCCGGCACCATGCCCGCCAGCGCGGCGAGGCGCGCCGCGCCCTGGTTGTGCTCGGGAATCGCCGCGAGCAGCGCCTCCGTGTACGGATGATGCGGACGCGCGAAGATGTCCGGCACGCGATTGGTCTCGATGATCTCGCCCGCGTACATCACGGCCACGCGCTGCGCGACTTCGGAGACCACGGCCAGATCGTGCGAGATCAGCACGAGCGCCATGCCGCGCTCCTTCTGCAGACGCACGAGCAGTTCCATGATCTGCGCCTGGATCGTCACGTCGAGCGCCGTGGTGGGCTCGTCGGCGATCAGCAGCTTCGGATTGCAGGCCACGGCCATCGCGATCATCACGCGCTGGTTCATGCCGCCCGACATCTGGTGCGGGAAGTTGTCGATGCGGTTCTTCGCGTCGGGAATGCCCACCTGGTCGAGCAGTTCGAGCGCGCGCCGATGCAGCGCCGCGCCGCGCAGACCTTCGTGCAGCTTGAGCACTTCCTTGATCTGATAGCCGACCGTGTAGCTCGGATTCAGGCTCGAAAGCGCGTCCTGGAACACCATCGCGATGTCCTTGCCGACGATGCTGCGGCGCTCCTTGCCGGTCGCGTTGAGCAGATCGCGGCCATCGAAGGTGACCGAATCGGCCGTGACCTTGCCGGGCGCGTCGATCAGGCCCATCAGCGCCATCATCGTCACGCTCTTGCCCGAACCCGATTCGCCGACGATGCCGAGCACTTCGCCCGGCGCCACGGAAAGATTCACGCGGTCGACGGCGGGCAGGCCGTTGAAATTCACGGCCAGATTGCGGATGGATAGAAGTTCTTCAGTCATGTCAGGCCTCGCCGGGCCGCCCCAAGAGGACTGACGCCCCCTCGGGGGGCAACGACCAAAGGGAGTGTGGGGGTCGTTTTCATATCAGGCCATCCGCTTCAGCTTGGGATCGAGTGCGTCGCGCAGCCCGTCGCCGAGCAGATTGATCGCAAGCACCGAGATCAGGATCGACAGGCCAGGCATCGTGACGATCCACCATGCGCTATCGATGTAGTCGCGCGCCGAGGCGAGCATCGCGCCCCACTCCGCCGCGGGCGGCTGCACGCCGAGGCCGAGAAAGCCGAGCGCGGCGGCGTCGAGAATCGCCGAGCTGAAACCGAGCGTGGCCTGCACGATCAGCGGCGCCGTGCAGTTGGGCAGCACCTGCGAGAACATCAGCCGCAGCGTGCCCGCGCCCGCCACGCGCGAGGCCGTGACGTATTCCTTGTGCAGTTCGCCGAGCGCCGAGCCGCGCGTGAGACGCACATAGCCGGGCAACGCGACGATCGCGATCGCGAGCATCGTGTTGGTCAGGCCCGGGCCGATGATCGCCACCACGGCGACCGCGAGCAGCAGCGACGGCAGCGCGAGCAGCACGTCCATCAGACGCATGATCGGCGTGTCGGCCCATTTCTCGAAGAACGCGGCGACGAGCCCGAGCACGATGCCCGGAATCAGCGCGAGCACGACCGAGACGCAGCCGATCCACAGCGACAGGCGCGCGCCGAACATCAGGCGCGAGAGGATGTCGCGGCCCGCTTCGTCGGTGCCGAGAATGAACTTCCAGTTGCCGCCGTCGAGCCAGGCGGGCGGAATCTTCACGTTGTCGCGGTATTGCTCGATCGGGCTGTGCGGGGCGATCAGCGGCGCGAAGATCGCCACGAAAACCAGCAGCAGCACGATCACGCCCGCGGCGACGGCGCCCTTGTTGCGCGAGAAGTTCGCCCAGAATTCGCGCAGCACGAGCGCGCGTCCCGAAGGCGGCGTGACCGCGCGCGGCGCGGTGTTCTGAATGTCAGCCATCACGCCTCCTTTCGATTGTCTTGGTGTTGTGGGGTTTGCATCGTCATGGCGTGATTACCTCGTATGGCGAATGCGCGGATTCAGCACGCCGTACAGCAGATCGACGACCAGATTCACGAGGATCACGAGCGTCGCGATCATGAGAATGCCGCCCTGCACCACCGGATAATCGCGGCGGCTGATCGCGTCGATCAGCCATTTGCCGATGCCGGGCCAGGAGAACAATGTTTCGGTGAGCACCGCGCCCGCGAGCAGCGTGCCGACCTGCAGGCCGATCACGGTCACGACGGGAATCAGCGCGTTGCGCAGCGCGTGCACGACGATCACGCGCACGGGCGAAAGACCCTTGGCGCGCGCGGTGCGGATGTAGTCCTCGCGCAGCACTTCGAGCATCGACGAGCGCGTCATGCGCGCGACCACCGCGAGCGGAATCGTGCCGAGCACGATCGCGGGCAGGATCAGATGCGAGAGCGCGGACTTGAACGAGCCTTCGTCGGTGCCCGGCAGCAGCGAGTCGATCAGCATGAAGCCGGTCACGCGCGGAATGTCGAACTCCACCGCGATGCGCCCGGAAACCGGCGTCCAGCCGAGCTTCGACGAGAACACCATGATGAGGATGAGGCCCCACCAGAAAATCGGCATGGAGTAGCCGGTGAGCGCCGTGCCCATCACGCCGTGATCGACCACGGTGCCGCGCCGCAGCGCCGCGAACACGCCCGCGGGCAGGCCGATCACGAGCGCGAAGATCAGCGCGCAGATCGACAGTTCGACGGTGGCGGGAAAGCGCGCCAGGAACTCGCCCATCACGCTCGTGTTGGTGATGATCGAGGTGCCGAGATTGCCTTGCAGCGCGTGGCCGACGTAGTGCAGATACTGCATCGGCAGGGGCTCGTCGAGCCCGAGGCGGTGCATCGCGTCGGCGTGCATTTGAGGATCGACGCCGCGTTCGCCCATCATCACTTCGATGGGGTCGCCCGGAATCAGGTGAATGAGCGCGAACGCCAGAATCGTGATGCCGATGAACGTCGGAATCACCATGCCGATGCGGCGCAATACGAAGCGGAACATGTGGTGTTCCCCCCTAAAACTTCAATGAGCCTGAATGGAAACGCAACCGGCGACAGGGGCTCGTGACCCCGGTCGCCGGACCATTTTCCGCTTCTTTTCCCGGTGTGCGGGCGAAGCGGAAAGTCTTACCCGATGATCTTTACTGCATGCCCACGCCGTCGAAGCGCGCGTAGCCCAGCGGCTCGATGCGCATGTCGATCACCTTCTTGCTGACCGGCTGATAGACGGTCGAGTGGGCGATCGGCGAGAACGGCAGCTGCTGCGCGAAAATCTGCTGCGCCTGCGTGTAGATCTTCGTGCGCTCGGCCTGATTCGACGTCTGACGGCCCTTCTGGACCAGGTCGTCGAACGGCTTGTAGCACCACTTGCCGAAGTTGTTGCCGTTCACGGCGTCGCAGCCGAGCAGCGTGCCGAGCCAGTTGTCCGGGTCGCCATTGTCGCCCGTCCAGCCGATCAGCATCGAGTCGTCCTCGCCCGCGTGCGCGCGCTTGATGTACTCGCCCCACTCGTACGTGACGATCTTCGCCTTCACGCCGATCTTGGCCCAGTCGGCCTGGATCATCTCGGCCATCAGACGCGCGTTCGGGTTATACGGACGCTGCACCGGCATCGCCCAGAGCGTCATCTCGAAGCCGTTCGGGAAACCGGCCTTCGCGAGCAGCGCCTTGGCCTTCGCCGTGTCGTACGGCTGCGCCGTCAGCGACTTGTCGTAGGACCATTGCGTGGGCGGCATCGGATTGGTCGCCGCCTGGCCCGCGCCCTGGTACACCGACTCGATGATCGCTTTCTTGTTGATCGCCATGTCGAGCGCCTGACGCACTTCGAGCTTGTCCATCGGCTTGCGCGTGACCGTGTACGACAGATAGCCGAGGTTGAAGCCCGGCTGCGACGGCATGGCGATGTTCGCATCGGCCTTCAGCGGCGCGATGTCGGCGGGACGCGGATAGCTCATCACCTGGCATTCGTCGCGCTTGAGCTTCTGCACGCGCACGCTCGCGTCCGGCGTGATCGAGAAGATCAGCTTCGAGATCTTCACCGTGTTGGGCTTCCAGTAGTCGGGATTGCCGTCGAAGCGGATCGTCGCGTCCTTCGTGTAGCTCTTGAAGATGAACGGGCCCGTGCCGACCGGGAACTGGTTCATGTCGGCGGCCTTGCCGGCCTTCATCAGCTGATCGGCGTATTCGGCCGAGAGAATCGACGCGAATTCCATCGCCATGTTCTGGATGAACGGCGCGTTCGGCTCGTTCAGCGTGAACTTCACGGTGTACGGATCGACCTTTTCGACCTTGGCGATCAACTTGTCGAGGCCCATGTCGGTGAAGTACGGGAACGACACCGGATACGCCTTGCGGAACGGCTGGTTCGGATCGAGCATGCGCTGGAACGTGAACACGACGTCGTCGGCGTCGAATTCGCGCGAGGGCTTGAAGAACGAGGTGGTCTGGAACTTCACGCCGTGGCGCAGATGGAACGTGTAGGTCTTGCCGTCGGGGGAAACGTCCCACGATTGCGCGAGGCCCGGCTCGACCTTGGTGCCGCCGCGTTCGAATTCGACGAGACGGTTATAGACGGTGAACGTGTTCGCGGTGAAGTCGACGCCGGTCGTGTACTGCGCCGGGTCGAAACCGGCGGGGCTGCCTTCCGAGCAGTAGACGAGCGTCTTGTTCGGAATGCTGCCGGCGGCGTGCGCGAGCGGGGCGCCTGCAATCGATGCCGCTGCGAGCGTCACGAGAGACGTCAGTCGTGCGGCACGCAACAGTTTGTTTTCTTTCATGTTTCCTCCAGTTCGATGCCGGCCTGAGCCAGCGTAGCGCGATCTTACCTGCCCTCTCTACGCCGTCACAAGCGAGCCAAAAAGTCCCGGGACTCGTGGAAAACGCTCGCTTGACAGGCGTGCGCCGAAGCGCGTCCCGCCGATTCAGGGTGTCGACGGCTCACGCGATTCGCACGATTTATTGCTCACTTTTGGTAGTTTTATCACCGTTTATGGGGCTGTTTTGTTTCTGTGGCGCATTTCACGCCGCGGCCGCGCGCCCGCACCAGTCGCGCCACATCTCGCGTATCGCGGCTTCCATGCCGCGCGCAAAACGCGCGCCGTCCATCAGCGGCGAAGCTTCCATGCGCGCGCGCAAACCGGCGCGCAGCGCGGCAAGGCGCGGCAGATCGCGCGCCAGCGAGACGACGATGTCGACGTATTCCGCGTCGCTGTGCGCGACCAGTTCGGGCAAGCCGAGATTGGCGAGCAGCGAGAGCCCCGCGCGGCTCGCGGCGCTGCGGCCCACGCGCGTGGGCACGGGCACGCCCATCCAGAACGCATCGAGGCTCGTGGTGTGGCCGTTGTACGGGAAGGTGTCGAGCGCGAGGTCGATCTGCGACCACGTGCGCAGATAGTCGTTCCGCGCCTGGAAGCCCACGTAGCTCACCTGCGCCGGATCGATGCCGTGCGCCGCGAGCCGCGTGCCCAGGCGCTCGCGCGCGCTGCCCGGCGGCGCCATCAGCACGAGCCGCGCCTGCCCGGCGTCGCGCAGCGCGGCGAACACGGCCGACCACAGCGCGAAGGTGGCGTCGGTGAGCTTGCACGGATTGTTGAGGCAGCCGAGCGTGACGAGCGGCGCACTCGCTGCATGGGTCGCCGACTCGATTGCCGCCTGGATTGCCGACTCGATCGCCGCTTGCGCGGGCAGCGCGTTCACCTCGACGCCGGGCGCCTGCGCGTCGTAGCACCAGAAGGTGTCGGGCAGACGCAGCGTGCGCTCGGTGTAGTGCGCCTCGATATCCGGCACGTCGCGCGGATCGAGCCACGGATCGCTGAGCCGCCAGCCCAGCGCCGGACTGCCCGTGGTGCCCGGATACGCGAGCCACGCCACCTGCACCGGCGCGGGCCGCCGCGCGAACAGCAGGCGCCGCGCGCCGTCCATGTGCATCGTCAGATCCACGAGGATATCGATGCCGTCGGCGCGAATCTGCTGCGCGAGGCGTTCGTCGTCGAGCTGGCTCACGTCGCGCCAGTGGTCCGCGTGCGCGGCGAGACGCGCCGTGGTGTCGTCGGGTTGCGCGACGAGCGAATAACCGACGATCTCGAAGGTCGCGTGGTCGTGATGCGCGAGCAGCGGCTGCATGAACAGCGCCTGGCAATGGTTGCGGAAATCGGGCGAGACATAGCCGATGCGCAGCCGCCGCGCCGGTTCCGGCGTGTTCGCATACGCGGCGGGCGCACGCGGCCCTGACGGCCCAAGCGGCCCAGACGGAGCGCCGAGCCACGCGGCCTCGTGCGCGGCGGCGAAGCGCTCGGTTTCCGCGCGGATCGCGTGGCCGTCGTCGCTCGCGAAGGTGCACGCGTAGACCAGATTGCTGTGCGCGCCCAGATTGCCGGGATCGCAGGCGAGCGCGCGCCGGTAGGCGGCGATGGCGTCCTCGATGCGGCCCATGTTCTTGAACACGTTGCCGAGATTGCTGTGCGCGTTCGCGAACTGCGCGTCGATCTCGATGGCGCGCCGGAAGCACACGAGTGCGTCGTCGGGGCGCGCGAGATCGACGTTCACATTGCCGAGGTTGTTCCACGCCGCCGCGTTGCCCGGCTGCCGGACGAGCGCGCGCGAGAGCGCATCGCGCGCCTCGTCGTGACGGCCGATCGCGCGCAGCAGGCAGCCGAGATTCGTGAGCACGTCGGGCGCATCGGGCGCGAGCGTGCGCGCGTGTTCGAGCAGCGCCCGCGCCTCGCCCGTGCGGTTGAGCGCGATCAGGGCGTTCGCCAGATTGTTCCAGGCGTTCACGTAGCCCGCGTCGAGCGCCACGGCGCGCCGCAGCGGCGCCTCCGCGCGCTCGGGCGCGCCGCTCGTCAGCAGCAGGCTGCCGTAGTTGTAATACGCCGCCGCGTAATCGGGCGCGAGCGCCAGCACGCGTTCGAACAGCGCCAGCGCGCGCGCCGTGTCGCCCTGCCGCGCGTGCAGATTGGCGAGATTGTTCAGCGCGATGACGGAGTCGGGCTGGAGCGCGAGCGCGCGTTCGAGCGTGGCGATGGCGGCGCTCGCCTGCGTCGACGCATCGTAGGTGAGCGCGAGGCTCACGAGGAAATTGGCGTCGGCGCGCACGGCCAGCGCGCGCTCGATCAGTGCGCGCGCCGCCAGCCGGTCGCGCGGCGTGTCGAGAATCCCTGCGAGATGCAGCGCGTCGGCATCGTGCGCGTTGGCGGCGATCAGCCGTGCGCAGCGCGCGCGGGCGTCGTCGTGTGCACCGGCGCGCCAGGCGGCGACGGCGTCGGCGAACGTGCCGGCGGTAAGAGCGGGATCGACGGGATTCATGATGGGCGGGCCATCGGCATCGGCCGTGGCGTGCAATCGGATGGAGGTGAGAGCGGTGAGCAAGCCGGACGCAACACGCGATCCAGCCCGATAAAACGAAAACCGGCCGATGTAAAAGCAAACCGGCCGACATAAAAGGAAACCGGTGATTATCGGCACCGTCTCAAATCAACCTACTTGACCCACATCACCATCATCAGTTGCGTACCCACGAAAAAAAACCGCGCGGCTCCTTCGCAAAGGAAGCCGCGCGGTTTGCGGATGCTCGAAGACCGGCTCAGACGCCCAGACGTTCGCAGACGGCCTTGCTCGCGTTGGCCGCGTTGAGCGTGTAGAAGTGCAGGCCCGGCGCGCCGCCGTCGACGAGGCGGCGGCACAGGTCCGTCACCACGTCGAGGCCGAACGCGCGGATCGCTTCGCGGTCGTCGCCGAAGCTTTCCAGACGCTTCGCGACCCAGCGCGGCACTTCCGCGCCGCACATTTCCGAGAAGCGCATGAGCTGCGAGTAGTTCGTGATCGGCATGATGCCGGGCACGATGGGCACGTCCACGCCGAGCTTGCGCGCGTCGTCGACGAAGCGGAAATACGCGTCCGCATTGAAGAAGTACTGCGTGATCGCCGAATCGGCGCCCGCTTTGACCTTCTGCGCGAACGCTTCGAGGTCGTGGCGCGGCGAGCGCGCCTGCGGGTGATATTCGGGATACGCGGCCACTTCGATGTGGAACGCGTCGCCGGTTTCGGCGCGGATGAACGCGACGAGATCCGACGCATAGCGCAGCTCGCCCATTTCGCCCATGCCCGAAGGCAGGTCGCCGCGCAGCGCCACGATGTGGCGGATGCCGTGCGAGCGGTACTGCGCGAGGATGTCGCGCAGGCTGTCGCGCGTCGCGCCGATGCACGAGAGGTGCGGCGCCGCGTCCACGCCTTGCTTGGCGATTTCGGCGACGGTGTCGAGCGTGCCCTGTTGCGTCGAGCCGCCCGCGCCGAAGGTCACCGAAACGAACCGCGGCTTGAACGCGAGCAGCTGGTCGCGCGTGGCGCGCAGCTTCTCAACGCCTTCCGGGGTCTTCGGCGGGAAGAATTCGAATGAGAGTTCGATCGGTTTCATGATGAGTGGGCCGAGGCGGCGAGCCCCGGCCAGAGCGTCAACTACGCGTCAGCCGAGGCTGCGGTTGCCGAAGATCAGCGCCGACAGCAGCCACGACACGATGCTGTACAGGATCGAGCCGAAGAACGCCGACCAGAAACCCGACACCTCGAAGCCCTTGAGCAGCGACGCGGCGAGCCAGAAGCACAGCGCGTTCACCACGAGGATGAACAGGCCGAGCGTGAGGATCGTCACGGGCAGCGTGAGGACGATGAGCAGCGGGCGCAGCACGGCGTTGATCAGGCCGAGCACGATCGCCACGATCAGCGCGGTGCCGAAGCTGCGCACGTGGATCGACGGCACCAGCCAGGTGATGATCAGCAGCGCGAGCGCGTTGATCAGCCAGGTCAGCAACACGGTCATGGTGAGTTCCTCTTGCGTCGTGGTTATGTGGTGCGCCCGCGCGCGTCAACATGAGCGCGCGGGCGTAAGCACAGCATCGGGCCAGTCGCTTAAAGACGTCTTAAAAATAAGGGACGTCTTGTTGCGCCTTTGTATCGAACCGTAACGGCGAGCCATCACAGCGAACCGTAAAACAGCGAACCGTCACGGCGAGCCGACGCGGGTCGGCTTAGTAGCGGTAGTGGTTCGGCTTGAACGGACCGTTCTTTTCGACGCCGATGTACGAAGCCTGCTCGTCCGACAGCACCGACAGGTTCGCGCCGATGCGCGCGAGGTGCAGACGCGCGACCTTTTCGTCGAGGTGCTTCGGCAGCACGTAGACCTTGTTCTCGTACTTGTCGCCCTGCGTGAACAGTTCGATCTGCGCGAGCGTCTGGTTCGTGAACGAGTTCGACATCACGAACGACGGGTGGCCCGTGGCGCAGCCGAGGTTCACGAGGCGGCCTTCGGCCAGCAGGATCACGCGCTTGCCGTCCGGGAAAATGATGTGGTCGACTTGCGGCTTGATGTTGTCCCACTGGTACTGGCGCGTCGACGCCACGTCGATTTCCGAATCGAAGTGACCGATGTTGCAGACAATCGCGTTGTGGCGCATCGCCTTCATGTGGTCATGGCCGATCACGTGGAAGTTGCCCGTGGCCGTCACGAAGATGTCGGCCTTGTCGGCGGCATATTCCATCGTCACGACGCGGTAGCCTTCCATCGCGGCTTGCAGCGCGCAGATCGGATCGATTTCCGTGACCCACACCGTCGCGCCCAGACCGCGCAGCGATTGCGCGCAGCCCTTGCCCACGTCGCCGTAACCGGCCACGACCGCGATCTTGCCCGCGATCATCACGTCGGTCGCGCGCTTGATGCCGTCGACGAGCGACTCGCGGCAGCCGTACAGGTTGTCGAACTTCGACTTCGTGACCGAGTCGTTGACGTTGATGGCCGGGAACGGCAGACGGCCTTCCTTTTCCATCTGGTACAGGCGATGCACGCCCGTGGTGGTTTCTTCGGTCACGCCCTGGATGTGCGCGAGACGCGTCGAGTACCACACCGGATCGACGTCGAGGTGAGCGGCGATCGACTTGTACAGCGCGACTTCTTCCTCGTTCGTCGGCTTCGAAATGACCGAGCGGTCCTTTTCAGCCTTCGAGCCGAGGATCAGCAGCAGCGTTGCGTCGCCGCCGTCGTCCAGAATCATGTTGGCGAACTCGCCGTTCGGCCATTCGAAGATGCGGTGCGAGAACTCCCAGTATTCGTCGAGCGATTCGCCCTTGAACGCGAACACCGGCACGCCGCCCTGCGCGATCGCGGCAGCGGCATGGTCCTGCGTCGAGAAGATGTTGCACGAGGCCCAGCGCACGTCGGCGCCCAGTGCCGTCAGCGTTTCGATCAGCACGCCCGTCTGGATCGTCATGTGCAGCGAACCGGCGATGCGTGCGCCCTTCAGCGGCTGCTGCGCCTTGTATTCCTCACGCGTTTGCACGAGGCCGGGCATTTCGGTTTCGGCGATGTCGAGTTCCTTGCGGCCCCAGGCAGCAAGCGACATGTCGGCAACGATGAAATCCTTGGCTTGATCTTGCGGAATTGCGGCGTTCATCACGCCCTCCTTTCTAAAAGTGACTAGAAATTAAAGACGTGAGCGCCGTTTTTCAGTGCGGTGCGACTGCGGCATGAAACCGGGAAGCGACCGTATTGAGCGCCTTCGAGCCTGGCGGATGGGTGACATCCGTCGCAACGCTCCTCGAAGACGAGGCGTGATTGTAGCAAATCGAGATGACGGCGGCGTATCGGGAACGCAGGAACGTTTCCCGCCCGGTTCAGCGTGCGGCTGCGCCCGGCGAGATCTCCAGCGAGCGCAACTGCTGCACGCTCGCGCTGGCGTTGTCGAGAAAAGCGCGCGAGGCGCGCAGCGTTGCCTCGACGGCGGCCGGGTCCTGATCCGTGAAGCCGAGCTGAATTTCGAGAAAGCGTTCCGCGTGGATGCCCGCGTGCCAGTGCATGCGCACGCGCCGCGCGTCGATCAGGCGGCGCTGGCCGAAGATGTCGCGCAGCGTCCACGAGAGCGCGCCGTCCTCGCCGCCGTGGCGGCGGAAGACCTCGTCGGTCGGAAAGCCGCCGAGCGCGAGCAGCACGTTGCGGCGGATCACGAGACTGCTCGGCACGGTGTTGCTGAGCACGGCCGCGAATTGCGCGAACTGGGGATGCTGCGTGAGGCGCGCGGGAAAGCCCGCGTAATCGACATCGAGCCGGATGACCGCTTCGCGCGGATGCGCGTCGAGATGCCCGCCCGCGGCGGCCAGTGCGCCGGGCAGGTATTCGTCGTCGGCGTCGAGAAAGGCGATGAGCGGCGCGTTGGCGTTCAGCGCCGCCCAGTTGCGCGCGCGGGCGGGACCGCCATTGCCTGGCATCTGCAGCAGCCGCACGCGCGCATCGCGCAAGGCGTAGACGCGCACGATCGACGCGGAAGCATCGCTGGAACCGTCGTCGACGACGAGGATCTGCGTGGCTTCAGGCTGCGCGAGGCAGCTGTCGAGAGCGCGCGCGAGCGTGGCGGCGCCGTTGAAACAGGGAATGATGACGGAGATCGGGGACATGGCGCGCAGCGAGGACGGCCCGCGGGAAATGCGGGAGATGCGGGAAATCTCGCGATGTTAGCCCCGTCTCAGAATCGTGGATCGCGGTGCGCTTGCGTCGCGACGACGCGGCCCGGGCGCAGGTCAGCGAATGGTCGAAAAAGCAGCGGCGCGCGGATGCCCGCTGCGCGGCCCGGTGCGCGCCCGTCGTCCCTCAGATCGGCAGAAAACCCAGCGCGGGCGCGAGCAGCACCATCACCACGCCCGCGATCATCATCGTCAGGCTGGCGACCACGCCTTCCTCGCGGCCCAGCTCGCGCGCCTTCGCGGTGCCCACGCCGTGCGCCGCCGCGCCGAACAGCGCGCCGCGCGCGAGCCGCGTGCGCAGCGGCACGAGCCCGAGCACCAGTTCGCCGAACAGCATGCCGCACAGGCCGGTGGCGATCACGAACAGCGCGGTGAGGTCGCGCGGCGCGTGGATCTTGTCGGAGACCGCGAGCGCGAACGGCGTGGAAATCGAGCGCGTCATCAGGCTGCGTTGCAGTTCGGGCGAGAGATGCAGCAGCTTGGCGAGCGCGAGCGAGCCGCCCACCGCCACCATGATGCCGACCGTCACGCCCACCGCGAGCGAGATCCAGTGGCGCTTGAGCAGCGCGCGGTATTCGTAGATCGGCACCGCGAACGCCACCGTGGCCGGGCCGAGCAGCCACATCAGCCAGCGCGTGTCCTGAAAATAGACCGGATACGGAATGTGCAGCAGCAGCACGATCGCGCCCAGCACAACCGGCACCGCCAGCAGCGGCGTGAGCCACGGCGAGCGCACGCGCGCGTAGAGTGCTTTCGAGGCGAAATAGAGTGCGACGGTGAGGATGAAGCAGCCCGCGGCGATCAGCCGGGAGGCGTCGTCGGCGAACAGTGAGGCGTAGAACGTGTTCATGACGGAATCATCCTTGGGAGACGGGCGAAATCAGACTCGGGGGCAACGCTCAGGCGCGCGCCAGATGGCGCGAATCGCGCACCTGGCGAACATGACGCACGCGGCGCAGCGCGAGGCGGCGTTCGAGGCGCGCGGCCTGTTCGACGGCGAACGCCACGGCCACCATCACCATCAGCGTGCCGCCGACCACGACCAGCGCGAGACGCCAGCCGTCGGCGCGGAACAGGCCGCCGTACTGCACCGCCGCCACGGCGGCCGGGATGAAGAACAGCAGCATGTCGGAGAGCAGCCAGTCGGCGCCTGCCTTGACCCAGCGCGGCGTCACGCCGCCGCAGAACAGCAGCACGAGCAGCAGCACGAGGCCCACCACGCCGCCCGGCACCGGCAGATGCACGGCGCGCGCAAGCTGATCGGCGACGAACCAGACGCCGGCGAGCAGCGCCGACTGCGCCGCGATCCGGCCAACGCGGGCGAAACCGCCGGATTGCGGGGCGCGTGCGGAAGTGGTCGGAGCAGTCATGGCAAACCCTAAGTGACATCGGAATGGAAGTCAGTATAGGGTGCAGCGCAGCATAAATATAATGACTTACGATCATCTGGATCATTCGAATTTGGAATGCACCAGATTTGTGCGATTACGCAGCGTATAAGGAGGCATGACCGTGGAATTGCGCGCACTGCGTTATTTCATCGAGGTGGTGCGGCAGCAGAGCTTCACCGCCGCCGCCGAACAGATGCACGTCACCCAGCCGACCATCAGCAAGATGGTGAAGGCGCTCGAGGACGAAACCGGCACCCAGCTGCTGCTGCGCGACGCGCGCCAGATGGTGCTCACCGACGCCGGGCGCATCGTCTATCAGCGCGGTCAGGACGTGCTCGCCGCGCAGGCGCAGTTGCAGGCCGAACTCGCCGATCTGGGCACGCTCGGGCGCGGCGAACTCACCATCGGCATTCCGCCGATGGGCGGCTCGCTGTTCACGCCCGCGATCGCGGCGTTCCGCCAGCGCTATCCGAAGATCGAGCTGAAGCTGTTCGAGCAGGGTTCGCGCGCGATCGAGGCCGCGCTGATCTCGGGCGAACTCGAACTGGGCGGCGTGCTGCTGCCCGTCGATCCCGATCAGATCGACGTGCTGCCGATCTCGCACGAGGTGCTGTGGCTGGTCGCCCAGCGCGGCTCGCGCTGGGACAACAAGCTCAGCGTGCCGCTCGCCGAACTCGCGAACGAGCCGTTCGTGTTCTACGGCGAAAGCCTCGCGCTCAACGATGTCGTGCTGAGTGCCTGTCGCGTGGCCGGTTTCGCACCGCAGATCGTCGGCCGCAGCGGCCACTGGGATCTGATGGCGGCGCTCGTGCTCGCGGGCGTGGGCATCGCGCTGCTGCCCGCGCCGTATGTGCGGCGGCTCGACGCCGCGCGCTTCACCTGTCTGCCGGTGACCGAGCCGACCATCACCTGGGACATGGCGATCGGCTGGAAGCGCAACGGCTATCTCTCGCACGCGGCGCGCGCGTGGCTCGCGGTGGCGCGCGAGGAATACGGCAAGCCGTCGAATTTCCTCGACGATTTCGTCGGACCGCCCGGGCTCGAACGGCCGGCCGCACAGGGCTGATATGTAGGGATCACGCATGAAAAAAGCCGCCCGGCTCGCGCCGGACGGCTTTTTGCTTTGCAGAGAACTGCGCGGCCCGTGACTTACTTCGCCACGAACTCGATGCGGCGGTTATGGAAGCGGCCGCTTTCGGTGTCGTTGGAGGCGACCGGGCTGGCGTCGCCGTAACCTTCGGCCTTCAGCGAGCCCGACGCCACGCCCTGCGCGACCAGGAAGGTGCGCACCGCCTGCGCGCGCTGCTTCGAGAGCGCGAGGTTGCTCGCCGGGACGCCGACGTTATCCGAATAGCCCGCCACTTCGAGCTGCACCGGCTTGCCCTGCTTCGCGCAGGCCTTCAGCGCCTTGGCCGAGTCGCGCAGATCCTGCGCGGCCGAGGCCGGAATCACCGAGCTTGCGGTCTTGAAGTTGATCACCTGCAGGTTCAGCACCTTCGCCACATCGGCGGCCGCGCACGAACTGTCGGCGCCGAACAGGCCCTTCACGGCGTCGCGGAACGACTGCGTGGCGTCGGCCACGGCCTTCTGCACGTTGAACACGCCGATGTCGAAGCCCGAGCCGAACAGCGCCTTGAGCTTGTCGAGCCAGCCGAGCTTGGCGTCGGCGGCCGTGCCGCTCAGTTCCACGTGCGAACCGTCGATCTTCACTTCCGCGCCGGGCAGCGCCATCAGCGGCAGCAGGCCGTCGAAGTGCGCGAGCCAGTCGGCCGGTTTCGTGGCGGCGTCGACCGTCACGTTGGCGTTGAACTTGCCCTCGCCGAACTGCTTGGTGAGCGCGTCGACGAGGTGCGCCTTCTCGGCGTCGGTGCCGACCGTGGCCGTGATCGTCGGCACACCGGCCTTGTCGACCGTGAACGACAGATGCGAGTCCTGCGTGGGCGCGGGCGCGGCGACGGCGCTGGCCGCCGAGGCCGCCGACGCTTCAGAGGTGATCGCGGGCGCCGACGCGTTATCGGCCGCGCTCGCTTCCGAAGCCGCGACCGCCGCGGGCGCGGAAGCCGCCTGATCGTCCTGCGCCGGTTCTTCGCGATGGCACGAACGCAGCGCGAGGAACGCCACGATCAGCGCGAGCGCGGCGATCAGCCACCAGAGCCACGTGTGCTTGCGCTTTTCCGCTTCGATGGGCGGCGTGGTGTCGCCGATGGTTTGCGGCGGCAGCGAGGCCGGCACCGGACGCACTGGCGGCTGCGGATGATCGAGATGCGCCGACACGTCTTTCAGGCGCGTGAGGATCGAACCCGCGAACGCGCCCGCGGTGCCGAGGCCGACGGCGCTCGCGAGACGGTCGGTGAGGCTCGCGTTGACCGACGAAAGCTGATGGCCGAGCAGCGTGGGCAGTTGGCCGACGAAACCCTGCGACGAGGTGAAGTGCTGCTTGAGAATGCCCATCAGCGCCGCGCCGACCACGCCGGTCAGCGAGAACGCCGTGGACTGCGCCGCGCCGGTTTGGCCGGCGACCGCGTCGGCGAGCGCGCCGACGTTCACGCCCGCGGCCTTCTGGACCACCTCGCGGCCCAGCGTTTCGAGCTGGCTCAGGCCCGCGGTGCTCGACAGCAGTTCGGGCAGTTGCTTGCCGATGCTCGCGTTCACGTCGGGCGACATGATGGTGGAGAACAGGCTGCGCGCGCCGTCGGCGGTGCTGCCGCGATGCATGATGGCGGCGACGAGCGCCGGCGCGATCGCGCCGGTGACCTTGCGCGTGAGATCGGGCGTGAGGCCGAAGCGGCCGGACAGATTGCGGACGACGTCGTCGCTCAGGACCGTTTCCAGCAGTTGAAATACGTTGATGCTCATCGAGGCGGTTCCTCCAGTTCGCGGACGCGCCAACTGACACGCCCAAGGTGCCGCGCGATTATAGGGACTCCGAAATCTCGAAATTGCGGACACCGCGAAGTTCGCACAATCTTTAACGAATAAGCCGACATTTAAGCAATTTTCGTCAATTGAAAGGCAAAGCGAGACGCCGTGCGTCTCGCTTTGCGGGTGCGTCTTCGAGCGGGATTCGAGCGGAAAAAGCAGCGGCGCGAGGCTGGAGGAATGTGCGAGTCAGGCAAGCACGCCTGCGTTGTGGGAAGACGCGCCTTCGCGTCGGGCGGCGACGATCAGATCGGCCGCGCGCTCGCCGATCATCACGGTCGGCGCGTTGGTGTTGCCGCCGATCAGCGTCGGCATGACGGAGGCGTCGGCGATGCGCAGGTGCGTCGCGCCGCGCACGCGCAGCTGCGGATCGACGACCGAGTGCGCGTCGCCGCCCATGCGGCAGGTGGCGACCGGGTGATAGATCGTGTCGGCGTGCGCGGCGATCGTCGCGCGCAGCTCGGCGTCGCTCTGGCCCGCCAGCGTGTAAAGCTCGCGGCCGCCCAGGCGCAGCAGCGCGGGCGCGTCGAGAATGCGCCGCGCGATGCGCGCGCCGTCGACGAGCAGATCGAGGTCGCGCGCGTCGGACAGAAAACGCGGATCGATCACCGGCGCCTCGCGCGCATCGGCGCTCGCGAGCGTGACGGTGCCGCGGCTCGCCGGACGCAGCACGCACACGTGCAGCGAATAACCGTGGCCCCAGTGCAGGCGGCGGCTGTGATCGTCGACGAGCGCGGTGCAGAAGTGCAGTTGCAGATCGGGCCGATCCAGCTCCGGGCGGCTCTTGAGAAAACCGCCCGCCTCGGCCACGTTGGTCGTGAACATGCCGCGCCGTCCGCGCAGATAGCGCACGAGGCCCGGCACCATCTGCGCGGCGCCGCGCAGCGAATAGCCGACGGTCTCGCTCGAATGCACGCGCTTGTTGTAGGTGAAATCGATGTGGTCGATCAGATTGCGGCCGACATCCGGCGCGTCGTGCCGCACCGCGATGCCGTGCTCGCGCAGATGCGCGGCCGGCCCGATGCCCGAGCACATCAGCAGTTGCGGCGTGTTGAACGCGCCCGCCGCGAGGATCACCTCGGCGCGCGCTTCGATACGTTCACTGCGGCCCGCGCGCGCGATTTCGACGCCGGTCGCGCGCGCGCCGTCGAAGCTCACGCGCAGCACGGTCGCGTCGGCGATCAGATGCAGATTCGGGCGCGGCCGGCTATATAGATAGGCGCGCGCCACGGTGCAGCGCTCGCCGCCGCGCTGCGTGACCTGGTAGAAGCCGACGCCTTCCTGCTCCGCGCCGTTGAAGTCGTCGTTGGCGGGAAAGCCCGCTTCGCGCGCGGCCTGCACGAAGCGCTCCGCCACCGCGTTGCGCTCGCGCAGATCGGACACGCCGAGCGGCCCGCCCGCGCCGTGCCACGCGTTCGCGCCGCGCGAGTTGTCTTCGGCGCGCAGGAAATACGGCAGCACGTCGTCCCACGCCCAGCCCGTGCAGCCGAGCCGCGCCCATTCGTCGTAGTCGAGCGGATGGCCGCGCGTGTAGATCATCGCGTTGATGGCGCTGGAGCCGCCGAAGCCGCGTCCGCGCGGCTGGTAACCGCGCCGGCCGTTCAGGCCCGGCTGCGGCACGGTCTGGTACGCGTAGTTGTTTTTCGTGCGGAACGGCACGAGCGCCGCCACGCCCATCGGCATATTGACGAAGAGATTGCGTTCGGTGTGCGGACCGGCTTCGATCAGCGCGATGCTCGCTTCGGGACAGCGTTCGGCGAGGCGTCCGGCCAGCGATGCGCCGCCCGAGCCGCCGCCTACGATGACGTAGTCGTATTGCATGTCTCCTCCTGTTGGCCCGGCGCGGCGCGCTCGCGCCATGCCTCCAGCCCATGCAGCGGACGCTGCCGCTCAGCCGCGTTCCATGTCTCGTTTTCTCGCGTTGCAGCCGGGCGGCGCTTGAGGCACCCTTGTTGCACGCTCGTTCTATTTCATGTTGTCGCCGATTGTAGGAAGTGTCGGGCTACCGGGTCAGCTTTTATCCCAGAGCGTTCCCTCTAATCCTGACATTACACGATGTCTCATTGCCGACTAACATGAAGGACCGTCCGGCGCCCGGCGTCGGCGGAACCTAAAACGATTCCAGCCGGCAGCACAGGGAGCGCTGGAGCGCCCAAGCCCCGGCCCGCCGCATGCGTCGCGCAGTACGACACGAAGGACGACGCGTGTGGGCGGGCCGCCATCGGTGCGCGTCACGAACGAGCATGACGGCATCGCGCGCGAGTCTTGCGCACGAGCCAGGCGTGAGAACACGCACGACGACACCGCGCGCGCCGCGCGCCGCCGATGGAGACAGCCTCGATGACCCAGACCGCCCCGACGCCCACGGCCAGCGTGACCGACGCGGCCGACACCGCCGACACCGCCGACTCGGCATCCCGCACGCATCGCCCCGGCACCACGCACGAAGTCACGAATCAGGCGCCGCCGCTCGCCGATTACAACCTTTTTTCGACCGATGCCGCGCTCGGCGAAGCGCTCGCGCGCGTCGGCGCGCAGTGGCATCGCGACACGCTCGCGCGTCACGGCGCGAAGCTCGGCGAAGCCGACGTCCAGGCGCTCGCCGATCTCGCCAACCGCCACGCGCCCGAACTGCATACGCACAACGCGCGCGGCGAGCGCATCGACGCCGTCGAATTTCATCCCGCCTGGCACGACCTGCTCGCGCTGCTGCGCGCCGAAGGACTGCACGCGCTGCCGTTCTCCGAGCCGCGTCCCGGCGCGATGGCCGCGCGCTGCGCAGGCTATTTCCTGCACGCGCAGCTCGAATCGGGCTCGCTCTGCCCGCTCACCATGACGTTTGCAAGCATTCCGGTGCTGCAGCGCGAGTCGGTGCTGTTCGACACGCTGCGCGACAAGCTCTACACGCGCGAGCACGACGCGCGCGACGTGCCGCTCGGCCAGAAGCGCTCGATGATGATCGGCATGGGCATGACCGAAAAACAGGGCGGCTCCGACGTTCGCAGCAACCGCACGGAAGCCCGTCCCGCCGGCGCCGAAACCGGACGCGGCGCGCGCTATCTGCTGACCGGCCACAAGTGGTTCTTCTCCGCGCCGCAGTGCGACGCGCATCTCGTGCTCGCGCGCACGACCGACCACGACGCGCTCTCGTGCTTCTTCGTGCCGCGTTTCCGGCCCGACGGCACGAAGAACGCCATCAACGTGCAGCGTCTGAAAGAGAAGCTCGGCAACCGCTCGAACGCGAGCAGCGAAGTCGAATTCTTCGACGCCGAAGGCGTGATGATCGGCGACGAAGGACGCGGCGTGCCGACCATCATCGAAATGGCGAACTTCACGCGGCTCGACTGCGTGATCGGCAGCGCGGCGCTGATGCGCGCGGCGCTCGTGCAGGCGATTCATCACGCGCGTCACCGCAGCGCGTTCGGGCGTGTGCTCGCGCAGCAGCCGCTGATGCAGAACGTGCTCGCCGACCTCGCGCTCGAATCCGAAGCCGCGACCGCGCTGTTCATGCGCCTCGCGCAGGCCTTCGAGCAGAGCGCGCAGGCGCAGCAGTCCGGCGAGGAAAGCGCCGACGCGCTCGAAGCGCGCGCGTGGCGGCGCATCATCACGCCCGCCGCGAAGTTCTGGGTCTGCAAGCGCACGCTCGCGTTCACGGGCGAGGCGATGGAAGTCTGGGGCGGCAACGGCTACGTCGAGGAAGGGCCGATGGCGCGCTTCTACCGCGAAGCGCCCGTCAACTCGATCTGGGAAGGCTCGGGCAACGTGATGTGTCTCGACGTGCTGCGCGCGCTCGAACGCGAGGCCGACGCCGCTCAGGCGCTCTTTCTTGCATGGCGGCGCGAAGCCGCCGATCATCCGGTGCTCGTGGCCGCGCTCGACCGGCTCGCGGTGCTGCTCAACGGCGCGCCCGGCACGCGCGAGGCGAGCGCGCGGCGCATCGCGCAGCAGATCGTGCTGATCGCGCAGGCCATGCTGCTGCGCCCCGGGCCGCCTGAAGTCGCCGAAGCATTCATCGCCACGCGTCTGGACGAGCACGCCGCCGACTGCGACCGCGTGTTCGGCACGCTGCCCGCGCGCTTCGACCATGCCGCGCTGATCGAGCGCGCGCTGCCCGCCGACTATCTGACGCGATAACAAGAGCTTGAGCGCCCACGCGCCTCATTCCACCAAGGACCGACCATGAAGCAGGATCTGCCCGACACCCTCGCCCCGCAGCCCGCGCCTGAGGCGACGAGCCACGCCGCAAGCGGCGAGCACACGCCGGACACGCTCGCCGCCCTGCTCGCCACCCAGCGCGCCGCGTTTTTGCGCGAGCCGTTTCCCGCGTGGAGCACGCGCGCGCGCCATCTGCGCACGCTGCGCGAGGTGCTGTTCGCGAATCAGGACGCGCTCGCCGACGCGATGAACGCCGACTTCGGCCAGCGCTCGAAAGCCGAGGTCGCGCTCGCCGAATTCGTGGTGCTCAAGCAGGAAATCGATGCCGCGCTCAAGCACGGCGAGCGCTGGATGCGCCCGCAGCGCCGCCGCGCGGGCAAGTGGCTCGCGCCGGGACGCGCGAAAGTGGTGCCGCAGCCGCTCGGCGTGGCGGGCATCGTGGTGCCGTGGAACTATCCGCTGCTGCTGGCCGCGAGTCCGCTCGTCTGCGCGCTCGCGGCGGGCAACCGCGCGCTGATCAAGATGTCGGAGCTGACGCCGCGCACCTCGGCGCTGTTCGCCGATCTGATCGGCCAGGCCTTCGCGCCCGACCACGTCGCGGTCGTCAACGGCGACGCGGCGGTGGGCGCGGCCTTCAGCGCGCTGCCGTTCGACCATCTGCTGTTCACCGGCTCGACGCGCATCGGTCATGCGGTGATGCGCGCCGCCGCCGATCATCTGACGCCCGTCACGCTCGAACTCGGCGGCAAGTCGCCCGCGCTGATCGGCACGCAGGCGCGCTTCGACTACGCCGTCGACAGCCTGCTGCTCGGCAAGACGCTCAACGCCGGGCAGACCTGCATCGCGCCCGATTACGTGCTGCTGCCGCGCGGCAGCGAAGCGGCCTTCATCGCCCGCGCGCGCACGCGCTTCGAGACGCTCTACCCGAATTTCGCGAGCAACCGCGACTACACCTCGATCATCTCGGCGCGCCATTTCGAGCGTCTCGAACGGCTCGCCGACGAAGCCCAGGCCGCGGGCGCGCAACTGCATCCGCTCGGCCCGCGCGACGCCGCCACGCGCCAGTTCGCGCCCGTGATCGTGACGGGCGCGCCCGACGACACGCAGCTGATGCAGGAGGAAATTTTCGGGCCGCTGCTGCCGATCGTGCCTTACGACTCGCTCGACGAGGCGCTGCGCTACGTGAACGCGCGGCCGCGTCCGCTGGCGCTCTATCTCTACGCCGACGACGCGCGCACGGTCGATCGCGTCACGCACGAGACGGTGGCGGGCGGCATGTCGGTGAACGAAACGCTGATGCACATCGCCGCCGAGGGCCTGCCGTTCGGCGGCGTCGGCGCGAGCGGGATGGGCGCGTATCACGGCTACGAAGGTTTTCAGACCTTCTCGAAGATGAAGCCCGTGTTCACCCAGGCGCGCCTGAACGCGCGCGGATTGATCGCGCCGCCCTACGGCAAGCTGTTCAATACGCTGATCCGCGTGATGTTGCGGTTCTAGTTTTGTCGCGGTGCGGTGCGGGCGGCGCGTGCGATACGTGCGATGCGATGCCTGCGTCGCGCGTCAGCCCGGCAGCGCCGGAAAGCGGAACGGATTGACCGTCAGCGACTTCGGATCGGGCGTGTTGCGGCCCGCGCCATCGCCCGATCCCTGACCCTTCGCGGCGGCGCCGGCCTGCGCCTGGCCCGCGACTTCGAGGCCGTGCAGCCAGGCGAGCAGTTCCGCGACCGCCTGATAAAGCTGCGGCGGCACCTGCGAGTCGAGATCGACCTGCATCAGCAGCGACACCATTTCCGGCGCCTCGTGCACGTAAAGGCCCGCCTCTTTCGCGCGCTGCACGATCATTTCGGCGACGAGGCCATAGCCCTTCGCGACCACGCGCGGCGCGGCGTCGGGCGAGGCTGCGTCGTCGTAGGCGAGCGCGGCGGCGCTCTTGCGGTTGGTGCGGCTCATCCCAGTTCCCAGTCGGTGGTCGACGCCGGATGCGTGTCCGAAGCGCTTGCGGCGGATGCGTGCGCGTACGTTTCCGCCCCCCCGGAAGCGGACGCGGCGGCGTGTTCGGCTTGCGCCGCGTGATGCGCGTAGGCATCGGCGGCGCGCGCGGCTTCGGCGCTGCCCGTGCTACCCGTGCCACCCGGCACCCCGCCGCCAATTTCGCGGATCGACAACCCGGCCAGCGCGAGCCCGAGCGCCGCGATGCGGCCGCGCAGCACCTCGCTGTGCGCCGTCAGCTGCTGTGCGCCGCCGGGGCTGGCCTGAACGCGCACGGCGAGCGCCGATCCGGTGAGCGTGAGTTCCGCGTCGACGGTGCCGAGCGACGGCAGCGCGAGCGTCAGGCGCGTGCGCCACGGCGTGTCGTCGTCGGCGCTGCGGCGCGGGCCGCGCTGGTTGTGGACTTCGTGGGCGTCGTAGCCGTCCTGCTGGATGCTCCAGTCGAGGCGCACGCCGGGCCACGCCTCGCCGGTCCAGCGGAATTCGCCGGTCGCGAGCAGATCGAGCTGCTGACGCACGACCGGCAGCAGCGCCTGATGCACGCCCGCCGCCGATCCCGCCTGCGTGTGCAAGGCGGGCAGCAGCGTGTCGCCGAGCAGGGCGTTCGCGCGCGCGCCGTTCTGCGAGGCGGCGCTGCCTGGATCACCGTTCGCTCCGTTCGCGCCGTTCCCGCCATTCGTGCCGTTCGCCCCATTCGCGCCGCGCGCCTGACCAGCCGCTTCGGCGGCGCGCGCGGCCATCTGCGCGGCGCTGGGCACGTCGGTCCACAGCACGTCGTCGATATCGTCGGCGGCGCTGTTCCAGTCGAGCGGCAATTGCGAGCCCGCGAGCCGGTTCTGCGGTTCGTCGGCGAGTTCGGCGGGCGAGCGCTGGCCTTGCAGCCATTGCGCGAGGTGAGATTCGTAGAACAGGCCGCTCTGCGCGACGGTCTGCGCAAGCGAAGCCGTCAGCGCGGCCACGGGGCCGGATTGAGCCGCGAGCGCGGCGCCCTGCGCGCCTTGCGCGTTGGCCGTGCCTGCTGCGGTTTGCGTCGGATCGCCGCCGTTCGCGGCATTGGCGCCGTTCGCGGCGCCGCCCGCGCCCAGTTCCGTCGTGGCGGCGAGATCGGCGAGCAAGGCGCTTTCGAGCGCGGCTTCGGCCTGCGCGAGTCCCGGCAGCGGCAAGCTGGTGTTGGTGGCGTTGGCGCCATTCGTGCCTGGGTCGGCTCCGGGATTGGCCCAGACCGGCGCGCGCCCGACCACGGCGGGCGTGGCCTCGCCGCCCGAGCGGATGATCGCGTCAAGCGCGAGCGCGACGGCCGACAGTTCGGTTTGCGCCGACGCCTGCGGCGTGTTGACGGCCTGCGCGTCGGGCAGCGCCGTGACGCCGCCCGCGAGCGCGGAAACGCCCGCCTGCGCGGTGCCCGCGCTGCCTTGCGCGCCGGTCGGGCCCAGCGCGCCTACGCGGCTCGCGATCAGCGCGGCGGCGCTCGTATCGATTCCGTTCATGCGGAGCGTGGAGCCAGTTCAGAGGCCGGGTTCGGCTCCCGGTCCGGGGCGCCGACGCCGTCAGCCGGTTTCAGGGGACGGTTCCAGATCCGACGGCGGCTGGCGCATGGCGGGCGGCGGGCCGCGGTGGAGATACCCGGTCCGCGCTCGGCCTTGCCGGTCGCCGTGCTCGCGTTTAGCGCGCGCCGTACAGTTCCTGCAGGACCCGCGCGGGCTGCGCGGTGCCGTGAAAGAGCGCCGAGAGGCGCGCCATGCACGGACTCGCGAGATCGCGGATCGCTGCGTCGTCGGCGAGAATCTGCCGGATCAGCTCGTACTTGCGCGCGCGCTCGGTGGTGCTGAGCCGGACGCCGAGATCGGCGTCCTTGAGCGCTTCGACGAGGTGACGGTATTCCTCCTGGAGGCCGATCAGATCGTTCCAGTGTGCGCCGCGTGCCGCGTCGAGCATTTGCCCCGACACCGCCGCGATCGCTTCATAGTGGGCGAAGTAGTCTGCTTTCGAACTCATCTCGTCAATGAGCCGGACGAAGGCCCGGATGCCCGCTGCTGCTGGGCCATCTGTTCCACCGCCGGCGCAATCCCCAACCAGGCTTCCTCGAGCGTTGCCAGCAGGCCATCGACTTCGACCAGCATGGACTCGCTCTGTTGAATATTCGCTTCGAGCAAACGTCGCGTCATGTAACTGTAGAGTGCGTTCAGGCGCTGGGCGATTTCTCCGCCCGCCTCCACGTTCAACGCCAGCTGAAGCCCGCTTTCGACGATCCGGATGGCCTTGCCGATCGCCTCGCCACGCGGCCCCACGTTGCCCTGCTGCAGATGCATGCGGGCTTGCGCAATCGCCTTGCGCGCACCTTCGTACAGGAGCGCGATCAGCTTGTGCGGACTGGCGCCCATAATCCCCGTTTCGACTCCGACGCGTGCATAGGCGTTGGCTCCAGATTGGGCAGGGGAAAACATCGGCGCTTCTCCTTCAAACGTGCGGCTGTGGATACGGTGCGTCCGGGCGCGCCGCCCGTGGGCGCGCGAACCGGGTTCTAGCCGGGTTATCGGAACTTTGAGGGAGAAGCTTTAATGGGCTTACAGTCGGGCGGGACCCGGACAGGGCTCGCGCGCGCTGTCCTAGACCTGAATCTGCATGATGTCGGTGTAGGCCGCGACGAGCTTGTTGCGCACCTGCAGACCGAACTGGAAGCCGATATTGGCCTTCTGCATGTCGACCATGACGTCGTTGAGCGACACGTTGCTCGCCCCCAGCTCGAACGCCTGCGACTCGCCGACGGCCTTTTTCTGGTCGTCGCTGATCTTGTCGAGCGACGCCTTGAGCGCCGCGGCGAACTCGCCGCCGCTCGCCGCACCCGAGCCGCCTTCGGCCGCTGTGGCGCTGCTCGCGGCCTGCGCGGCCATCGCCTGCATCTGCGCTAGCGCCGACGTGAGTGGGTTGACTGGCACCGTCATGTTGACTCCACGATAAAGAGAGTTACGCGGCGGCGGCGGCCCGCGCAACCCCGGTCCGGGTGCGCGGGGCGACGCCCCCGGACCCGGCACGCATACACACGGCACCGAGTCTGCGAGAAATATTAGCAGTCGGACATTTTGAGCAGCCCCGAAACTAGGGGGAAAACCCGGCTCTATTCGCGCAATCGGCTTGCCACGGCTCTCGGATAATCCCTGTCGTGAAAGTCTCTGCCGCGCGCGCGCCGCAGGGACGTGCAAGTCTCCCGGAGAAACCCGTCGCATGGATTCGTCTGCCAACTCTTTGATCAACCCCGACGCCCGCATGGGCCTCGCCACCAGCGGCGCCGCCACAGGCGCCGGTGGCGCGGCATCCGGCGCCGCGGAGGACCTTGGCGGCGGCTTCGCGCAGCGCCTCGGTTCGCTGTCGTCGCTGCGCAGCGTGCGCGGCAATCCGCGCGCGCCGCTCATCGTCGCCGTCGCCGTGCTGATCGCCGTGGTCGCCGGCCTCGTGCTGTGGTCGCGCGCGCCGGACTACAAGGTGCTCTACAGCAACCTGTCCGACCGCGATGGCGGCTCGATCATCACGGCGCTGCAGGCCGCCAACGTGCCCTACAAGCTGTCCGACGGCGGCGGCGCCATTCTGGTGCCGTCCGAGCAGGTCAACGAAATGCGCCTGCGCCTCGCGCAGCAAGGCCTGCCGAAGAACGGTTCGGTCGGCTTCGAACTGATGGACAACCAGAAGTTCGGCATCAGCCAGTTCGCCGAACAGGTCAATTACCAGCGCGCGCTCGAAGGCGAACTCGAACAGACCATCCAGTCGATCCAGAGCGTCAAGTCGGCGCGCGTGCATCTGGCGATTCCGAAGCCCTCGGTGTTCGTGCGCGAACGCGAGGCGCCGTCGGCGTCGGTGCTCGTCAACCTGTATCCGGGCCGCGTGCTCGACGAGGGCCAGGTGGCCGCGATCACGCACATGATCTCGTCGGCCGTGCCCGATCTGCCGGTGCGCAACGTCACCGTGGTCGACCAGGACGGCAACCTGCTGACGCAAAGCGCCGCCAGCGCGGGCCTCGACGCCTCGCAGCTCAAGTACGTGCGCCAGATCGAGCACGACACCCAGGCGCGCATCGACGCGATCCTCGCGCCGCTGTTCGGCTCGGGCAACGCGCGCTCGCAGGTCAGCGCCGACGTGGACTTCTCGAAGATCGAACAGACTTCGGAAAACTACGGCCCGAACGCGAACCCGCAACAGGCCTCGATCCGCAGCCAGCAGCAGAACATCGCCACCGACATGCAGCAGTCGGGTGCGGGCGGCGTGCCGGGCGCGCTCTCGAACCAGCCGCCGCAGCCGGCCTCGGCGCCGATCAACGCGCCCGCGGGCGCGAGCGGCGCGGCCGCCACGACGCCGATCTCGGATCACCGCGACACCACCACGAACTACGAGCTGGACAAGACGGTGCGTCACTTCCAGCAGGCGCCGGGCGACATCAAGCGCCTCTCGGTGGCCGTGATCGTGAACTATCAGCAGAAGGTCGACGCCAAGGGCCACGCCACGATGCAGCCGCTCGACGCGCAGAAGCTCGCGCAGGTCGAACAGCTGGTGAAGGACGCGATGGGCTACGACACGAAGCGCGGCGACTCGGTGAACGTGGTCAACGCCGCCTTCCAGACCGACGTCGATCCGAACGCCAACCTGCCGTGGTGGCGCCAGCCGGACATGATCGCGCTGGCCAAGCAGATCGCGACCTGGCTCGGCATCGGCGCCGTGGCCCTGTTCCTCTACTTCGTGATGGTGAAGCCGGCGCTGCGCCGCGCCTTCCCGCCGCCGGAGCCGCCCGCCGCGGCCACCCCGGCGCTCGCGGGCGACGCCGAACCGCTGCTGCTCGACGGCCTGCCGCAGGTCGAGAAGATCGAAGGCACGGGCGGCGTGGTCGAGAGCGAAAGCGAGCTGGCCGCCCTCGAATCCGATAAACAGAAGTTCGAACGCAACCTGGAATTCGCGCGCAGCATCGCGCGCCAGGATCCGAAGATTGTCGCAACCGTTGTCAAGAGCTGGGTGAACGATGAGCGCTGAAGGAGCTGTCAAGAGCGCGCTGCTGCTCATGTCGATCGGCGAGGAGGAGGCCTCTCAGGTCTTCAAGTTCCTCGGGCCGCGCGAAGTGCAGAAGATCGGTGCGGCGATGGCCGCGCTGAAGAACGTCAAGCGCGAAGAGATCGACGCCGTGCTGCACGAGTTCGTCAAGGAAGCCGAGCAGCACACGGCGCTCTCGCTCGACTCGAACGACTACATCCGCAACGTGCTGACCAAGGCGCTCGGCGAGGACAAGGCCGGCGCGGTGATCGACCGCATTCTGCAAGGCGGCGACACGAGCGGTATCGAAGGCCTCAAGTGGATGGACTCGGGCTCGGTCGCGGAACTCATCAAGAACGAGCACCCGCAGATCATCGCCACGATCCTGGTTCACCTGGACCGCGATCAGGCGTCGGAGATTGCTTCGTGCTTCACGGAGCGTCTGCGTAACGACGTGCTGCTGCGTATCGCGACGCTCGACGGCATCCAGCCGCAGGCGCTGCGCGAACTCGACGACGTGCTGATGGGCCTGCTGTCGGGCAGCGACAACCTCAAGCGCAGCCCGATGGGCGGCATCCGCACGGCCGCCGAAATCCTGAACTTCATGACGAGCCAGCACGAGGAAGGCGTGATCGAAACGGTCCGCCAGTACGACGCCGAACTCGCCCAGAAGATCATCGACCAGATGTTCGTGTTCGAGAACCTGCTGGATCTCGAAGACCGCGCGATTCAGCTGCTGCTCAAGGAAGTCGAGTCCGAATCGCTCATCATCTCGCTCAAGGGCGCCCCGCCCGCACTGCGCCAGAAGTTCCTCGCGAACATGTCGCAGCGCGCCGCGGAACTGCTCGCCGAAGACCTGGACGCGCGCGGCCCCGTGCGCGTTTCGGAAGTCGAAGCGCAGCAGCGGCGTATCCTGCAGATCGTGCGCAACCTCGCCGAAGGCGGCCAGATCGTGATCGGCGGCAAGGCAGAAGACGCTTATGTCTGACGAAGCCTCACAACCGTTGCACCGCAATCTCTCGGCGTATCAGCGCTGGGAGATGGCGTGCTTCGATCCGCCTCCCCCGCCCCCGCCTCCGCCCACCCCGGACGAGACGGCGGCGTTCGAGGCGGAGCTGCAGCGCATCCGCGACAACGCGCATCAGGCCGGTCTCACGTCCGGCCACGTCGCGGGCCAGGCGCTCGGCTACCAGGCCGGTTACGACCAGGGCCAGAAGCAGGGTTTCGAACAGGGACTCGGCGAGGCGCGCGCCGTCGCGGCGCAGATTTCGGCGATCGCGCAACGTTTCTCCGACGCGCTCACGACCGCCGAAGCGGGCGTGGCCGAGACGCTCGTCGAGCTGGCGCTCGACATCGCCCAGCAGGTGGTCCGCCAGCACGTGCAGCACGACCCGACGGCGCTGCTCGCCGCGGCGCGCGAAGTGCTCGCGCACGAGCCGCAGCTGGCCGGTTCGCCGCAACTGGTGGTGAGCCCGGCTGACCTGCCGGTGGTCGAGGCCTATCTGCTTGAAGATTTGCAGGCGCGCGGCTGGACCGTGCGCACCGACGCCTCGCTCGAACGCGGCGGCTGCCGCGCGCAGGCCGCCACCGGCGAGACGGACGCCGACATCGGCACGCGCTGGGAGCGCGTCGCGGCGGCGCTCGGGAAGGCGCGGCCATGGTGAATTCGTCGCTCCATCAGACCGTCCATCAGGCGATCCACACGGGCGGCCTCACGCCGCTCGAACAGGAACTGGCGCTGGCCTCGTTCGGCCCCGGCGTGCACGACGCCACCCAGGCCGATGGCGTGCGGATCGACGACGACCCCGATTTCACGCTGCCCGATCTGCCGCATTTTCCGGCACCGAATTTTTCGGTCCCGCATTTCGCCGACGACATGGGCGCGGCGGCTGAGCGTCTCGCCGAGCCGCCCGCAGTAACCGCACCCACCGAACCAACCGCAGCCGCCACCGCAGCGGCGGCGGCGGCGGCGGCCCCGGCCCCGGCGATCAAGGCTCCCGAGCCCGCGCCCTACACGCCGCCCGCGAATTTCGACCCGGCCAACCCGCACCACGCGAGCTGGAGAGCGCGCCTGAACAGCGTGCGCGAGCGCAACGCGATCGCCCTGCCGCTGCGCGGCTGCGGCCGCCTCACGCGCGCCGCCGGCCTCGTGCTCGAAGCCGTGGGCCTGCGCCTCGCCGTGGGTGCGGAAGTCGTGATCGAACTGCCGCCGGGCAGCTCGCTGCCGATGGCCGAAGCCGAAGTGGTCGGCTTCTCCGGCGACAAGCTGTTCCTGATGCCGACCACCGAAGTCTCCGGCCTGCTGCCGGGCGCGCGCGTCTGGCCGCTCGAAAGCGCGCCGATCGCCGACCCGATGGCGGGCGCCAAGCGCCTGCCGGTCGGCTGGGGCATGCTGGGCCGCGTGGTCGACGCCTCGGGCAAGCCGCTCGACGGTTTCGGCCCGATCGACACGGAAGCCGACGCGCCGCTCACCGCGCCCGTCATCAACCCGCTGCACCGCGAGCCGATCCACAAGGTGCTCGACGTGGGCGTGCGCGCGATCAACGCGCTGCTGACGGTCGGGCGCGGCCAGCGCATGGGCCTGTTCGCGGGCTCGGGCGTCGGTAAATCGGTGCTGCTCGGCACCATGGCGCGCGCCACCAGCGCGGAAGTCATCGTGATCGGCCTGATCGGCGAGCGCGGCCGCGAAGTGAAGGAATTCATCGAGCAGATTCTCGGTGCGGAAGGTCTCGCGCGCTCGGTCGTGGTGGCCGCGCCCGCGGACGTCTCGCCGCTGCTGCGTATGCAGGCCGCCGCGTACACGACCTCGCTGGCCGAATATTTCCGCGATCAGGGCAAGCACGTGCTGCTGCTGATGGACTCGCTCACGCGTTACGCGATGGCGCAGCGCGAGATCGCGCTGGCGATCGGCGAGCCGCCCGCGACCAAGGGCTATCCGCCCTCCGTGTTCGCCAAGCTGCCCGCGCTCGTCGAACGCACCGGCAACGGCCCCGAAGGCGGCGGCTCGATCACGGCGTTCTACACCGTGCTCACCGAAGGCGACGACCAGCAGGACCCGATCGCCGACTCGGCGCGCGCGATTCTGGACGGCCACATCGTGCTGTCGCGCGCGCTCGCCGAAGCCGGGCACTATCCGGCCATCGACATCGAGGCCTCGATCAGCCGCGCGATGACGGCGCTGATCGACGACCAGCATCTGAACCAGACGCGTGCGTTCAAGCAGATGCTTTCGCGCTACCAGCGCAACCGCGACCTCATCAACGTGGGCGCGTACGTGAACGGGCGCGACGCCGTGCTCGACCGCGCCATCGCCCTTTATCCGCGCATCGAAGCCTTTCTCCAGCAAGGCTTTCGCGAGAGCGCGACTTACGATCAGAGCGTCGATATGCTTGCTGCGCTCATTGGACAGGGGAATAAGGCATGACCCGGCAAACCGCATTGCAGACGCTGATCGGCCTCGCGCAGGACGATGTCGACGCCGCCACGCAGAAGCTCGGGCGCGTGCAGCGCGAGCGCGTGGAGATCGAGAAGCAGCTGAAGTCGCTGATCGACTACCGCGACGAGTACCATACGCGCTTCACCGAGTCGGCGCGCGCGGGCATGGCGGCGGGCAACGTGCGCAATTTCCAGGCGTTCATCGACACGCTCGACGCCGCCATCGAACAGCAGCGCCGCATGCTCGACCAGGCGACGCAGCGCGTCGAAGCGGCCAAGCCCGAATGGCTGCGCACCAAGCAGAAGCTCGGTTCCTACGAGGTGCTGCAGTCGCGCCAGGACGCCGTGAAGGCACGCGTGGAAGCCAAACGCGAGCAGCGCGATTCGGACGAATTCGCCGCCCGCGCGCTGCGCATGCGGGCGTCGCAGCATTCCTGACGCGCCACGCGCGCCAGACCCGCCGTACCCATAATTCGCACAACGATCCACCGCGATCCACACCGTTACGTTATCCGGGGCAGACACGATGTCGCTTCTTTCCGCAGTCAGTTCACTCTTCGGAGCCGTCGACCCCACCTCGAGTGGCGCCGCCTCCGCAGGCAGCCAGGCTGATCAGGCCAGCCAGGGCTTCGCGCAGACGCTCCAGCAGAGCATCGCCGCGCAGACCGCGCTGAACCAGCCCACGGCGCAGCAATACGCGCAGTCGAGCGCGGCGCAGGCGTACAACAACGCCAACGCGGCGAACAACTCGAACGCGTCGCAGAACGCTTCGTCGTCGCAATCGTCGCAGGCGAGCCAGTCGTCGTCCTCGCAGTCGTCGCAGTCGTCGCAATCGGCTTCGGGCAGCAGCTCGTCGAGCAGCACGCGCGGCACCTCGAAGACCGACCATCGCGGCGACGACGCCCGCACCAACCAGCAGCAAGCCGATGCCGCGGGCGCCCAGGCCGCCG
>NZ_CAJZAR010000087.1 GCF_914484835.1 Paraburkholderia tropica | reverse complement strand
CGGCCAGGAGCAGACGGTCGACGCTTCAGCTTAGATCGTCGACAATGACCCGGTCGTCGCGGTCGGCATAGTTCTGCCGATATGCCAAAATCCAACATATTTCGTCAATTTCGGGAAGCACGAATAAATTACCAGCAATGAAATTTAATCTTCGTGAAAGCGTGCCGATTTTTAACGATGACACACCGGTCGCTGCAAAAATTGCCGCCCTTATTTTTCTAATCTCCTATGTTATAGCCCTGCAGTCGTTGTTCTCGCTTATCCATACTGCATATCTGCTTTTTGTACGGCCTCTTCCTGCTTCTCCCCAAATATCGGGTGACTCTCTAAGACGGCTCGCTCTCTTCGTCGCTGGGGTGACGGGGGTGTGGGAATTAATAAGAGGGTTCCTGATTTCAAAGCTGCTTTTTCGGCGACGCTGGGCGAAAAACGTGTTGTCCGGCATAGCGCTATGCATGTTCCTGATGATCTTCTGGGCGCACTTAATGAAGCCGGAAAACGCATCGTTGAATCTAAGCAATAACCTTGACAATGTCGCGGAAGTCGTGGCCGTCGCACTTCTATTTACGCGGGAAAGCAGGGCTTGGTTTCGATTTCGGGCGTAGGCGTCGATGCGATTTCAACGATTGAACGTCTGTTTTGTAGAAAGTCGATCGGCTGAATCCGCCGCCAACTACGCTCATTGAGGCCAAGTCCTTAAAGAACTGCACCAAACCGCTCGGCTGGCAACCAGCAGGCCATTCTTGTTGCGCGCGAGCCTAGGTGTTGGTACTCACGGGACAATGGTACAAATCCGAGTTGACGATAGAAGTCGTATGCGTACGGCGATGCGTTGAGCTCAACGGTTTGCACGTCGGGATGATGCTCAGCGAGATGCTTACGTGCTTGTTGCCAGAGGCGACGGCCAATACCTTGCTTGACACGGGTAGGATCAACGAAGAGCATTCGCAATCGGGTCGGCGTCGGCATGACCAACACGCCTTGTAATAGCTCTCCCTGAAAGGATCCAATCGTATATGCACCTGCTATTGCAAGCCGTCCAAACAAGGCAGGAGTAACTTCGGCATTGAAAGATTCGCCCGCCATCGTTGACCAGCCCGGTGCGATATAACGCGCGAAACTTGCGCGTACAAGTTCGGCCGCAGCGGGGAAATCGTCGTCCGTCAATGAACGGATATTGGATTGGGCAAGCAGGTCCTGTGTGTGCGGCGGCATGAGCTCTCCGAGTTTCGAGGCCTCTGCCGGATGGACCAAAAAAAGCCTCATCCGTTGCGGTGAGGCCTTGTTGCAATACTGCTTGATAACTAGCGAACAAGTCCCCCCGATGGTTCATCCATAAGGACGACCATCAGAACTACGACCATAACGGAGTTGACTTGCGACGCATTCATGGAATCAAGTGTCGCTTGCTCGACTATGGCCTGTCAAGCCACCTTGCATCCACGTCCACCGAGATAGTCGAGCAGCCTCAATGCCTGCTTTCGGAAAATGTGAACGTCCCTTGCGGGTCCACGCGGACTCTCGCCTCAAC
>NZ_CAJZAR010000086.1 GCF_914484835.1 Paraburkholderia tropica | reverse complement strand
ACCGTCTGCTCCTGGCCGCGCACTGCCCGATGGGTTGGACGCAAGTCGATATACATTGACACTTCGGCTTCCTAGGAAGCCGCAACGTACCGCCGCCTACGTTTGTGGCCGTTAGAATAGGCTCACAACCCAACAGCGAGATGAGCGAATGTTGAACGGCAAGACGATTTCAATGATTGCTGCGATGGCGAAGAACCGCGTGATCGGCGCGGCCAACGACATTCCATGGCGGGTACCGGGAGAGCAGCAGCGGTTTCGCCAACTGACTGAAGGGCACTTGGTGGTAATGGGGCGACGGACATACGAGTCGATAGGCCGACCGCTACCAAACCGGGACATCTTGGTGATTGGAAGGCAGTCTATCTTCGCCGAACGAGTGTCGACGTGCACCTCGCTGGAGCGAGCGCTTGAATTCATCGAAAATGATTCGCGGGAGGAGGTTTTTATCGCGGGCGGCGAGCAGATTTATCGCCTGTTTCTGCCGTATGCGGATACGGTGTATCTCACAGAACTCGATTTGGAGCCGACAGGCGATACAACGTTTCCCGATTTACCAGCGGACTTCCATTGTGCAGAAAGGGTCGACGTTAGCGGTGCGACCAGATACACCCTCCTTACCTATCGTCGTGCGGCCGATCAGCGCGACAAGTTGCCTTGATGGTTCAGCCAGCCCATGCTGCCGGTCGATTGTTGACGATGTAGGAAGTAGCCCCGAGTGTCCCTTCATGGCCGGTTGCTGCCCGATGAACACAAAGGAAGCGGCTTTTCTAAAACGCTCATTCTGTATCATGGAAGCCGCCTCTATTGGGGCACCGCCAGACGAAAGGGGCGGACCTCATAATTTAAGCGTTACCCAGTGTCCGGTTTTCGCGGGGGGCGGCCCAAGCTTTACCATCTACAGCATGCCGCATAGCGCGCGGCTGACGGCGACACGTGTCGCACCCACATCTCGACGCTACCGCCTAAACCACGGCTTCCAACCCCTTCTTTTCAATCAGGTGTAGCAACTTCGATGCGGTTCCGTTTGGCTTTCGCAAACCGGCTTCCCAGCAACGCACGGTCGCAATACTGGTGTTGATTGCCCCTGCCAGAACTGCTTGGCTGAGCTTCCGGCGCTTGCGAAGCGCCAGAACCCCAGCTGCGTCGTACGATGGCACTGGCTTCAGGCACAGTGCATCGTACTTCGCCATCTGCGCGTCAGCGATTACGCCAACTTTATGCAGGTCGCTCGCCGCCTCATGCACCGCAGCAGCGATACCGCGGCAGGTTTTGGGTTTTGCTGCCATGTGAGGTCTCCTGTTATGCGGGTTGACGATGATCGTGCGTGTAGATCATGGCACGGTAGGCTCGCCGATAGTTGCGTACTTCTCTAACAATTAGATAGCGGCTTGCAGATGCGGCCCCGATGGCTAAATGTCTGGCCAGCAGCCGAGTTGGTTTCAGAATTGTGGTGCCGCGACTCTCCACAAATCGGCGCGGCCGTCGTGCAAAGTCAGCCAAACGACTAACTTATTTGTCGCATTTTTGGGGGCCAGGGTGCACGCTCCCTCTTAAGCGACAAACTTTCGTAAATGATAGTGAGTTTTTAAGTTATTGATTTTATTGAATGTATTGTAGCAAACATATTTGTTATCCGTCAGTTGCGGCGGCGGCCGCGACGTCGCGCTCAACGGGCTGTCGCCGCGCGAGGTCGAGGTGCTGCAATATCTCGCGCGCGGCATGAGCAACAAGGGTGTGGCGGCGCGGCTCGGCTTGTCGGATAAAACCGTGAGCACGTACAAGACGCGTGTGCTCGACAAGCTGGGCGTGTCGTCGCTGGCGGCGCTGATCGAATTCGCCACGTTGAACAAGCTGATCGATTGACGAGTGCCCGTGCGCTGTCCGGCGCACATCGTGAAAAGCGCGTCGCGGGTGGCGCGCTTTTTTATTGGCCGCGCGCTTTTGCTGTGCGGCGCAATCGCGAAAACAGCCTGGAAATAGCCTGGAAATAGCCAGGAAACAGCCGAAAAAAAAGCCCGACTTGCGTCGGGCCCCAAGTGTAACCGCACCCGTTGCCGGGCGCGGTACCTGCAAAAACTGCGGTGCGTCGCTGCGCGCTGGTGTGCTTAAGCGGCCAGCAGCGAACGCAGCACGAACGGCAGGATACCGCCGTGCTTGTAGTAGTCCACCTCGATCGGCGTGTCGATGCGCAGCAGTACTTGCACGCGTTCGTCCTTGCCGTCCTTGCGATGGATCACGAGCGTCAGATCCTGCTGCGGCTTGAAGTCGTCCGTGAGACCTTCGATGTCGAAGGTTTCCTCGCCGGTCAGACCGAGCGTCTGCACGCTGTCCGTGCCCTTGAACTGCAGCGGCAGCACGCCCATGCCCACGAGGTTCGAACGGTGGATCCGCTCGAAACTGCGTGCGACCACGGCCTTCACGCCCAGCAGCTGCGTGCCCTTGGCCGCCCAGTCGCGCGACGAACCCGTGCCGTACTCTTCGCCTGCGAACACCATCGTGGGCGTACCGGCGTCGATGTACTTCATCGCGGCGTCGTAAATCGACAGCTGTTCGCCGCTCGGCTGATGGATCGTCAGGCCGCCTTCCACGCGCGTGCCGTCGGCCTTCGCCGGGATCATCAGGTTCTTGATCCGCACGTTCGCGAACGTGCCGCGCATCATCACGTCGTGGTTGCCGCGGCGCGAGCCGTAGCTGTTGAAGTCGGCCTTCTGCACGCCGTTGTCCTTCAGCCACTTGCCTGCGGGCGAGTCTTCCTTGATCGAACCGGCCGGGCTGATGTGGTCGGTCGTGACCGAGTCGCCGAAGATGCCCAGTGCGCGCGCGCCCTTGACCTCGGCCACCGTCGACGACGGCGTCATCGAGAAGTCCGAACCAAAGAACGGCGGCTCGGCGATGTAGGTCGACTTCGGCCAGTCGTAGACCTGACCTTCCTCGCCCTCGATCTTGCTCCAGAGGTCGCCCTTCTTCGTGAGCTGGCTGTAGTTCTTCTGGTAGACGTCGGCATCCATCGCGAACTTGAGCAGCGCGTTGACTTCGTCGCTCGTCGGCCAGATGTCGCCGAGATAGATGTCGCGGCCGTCCCGGCCCTTGCCGACCGGTTCCGTCATCAGGTCGCGCGTGATCGTGCCCGCGATCGCGTAGGCGACCACCAGCGGCGGCGAAGCCAGGAAGTTCGCGCGGATGTTCGGGTGAATACGCGCTTCGAAGTTGCGGTTGCCCGAGAGCACCGCCGCCGCGACCACGTCGTTCTTGACGATCGACTCGTTCAGTTCCGGCGTGAGGTCGCCCGCGTTGCCGATACAGGTCGTGCAGCCGTAAGCCGCGAGTTCGAAGCCGAGCTTCGAGAGGAACGGCAGCAGGCCCGTCTTCGTCAGATATTCGGTGACGATGCGCGATCCCGGCGCGAGCGAGGTCTTGATGTGCGGCGCGACCGTCAGGCCCGCTTCCACGGCCTTCTTCGCGAGCAGGCCGGCGGCGAGCAGCACGCTCGGGTTCGACGTGTTCGTGCACGACGTGATCGCGGCGATCAGCACGTCGCCGTTATGCAGCTTGACCTTCTCGCCCGCCGTGTATTCGGCGGCGAGGTCGGCGGCCTTCTTGTTGAAGCCGTTTTCGGCGACCGGCTTCGAGAACAGGTCCGTGAAGGTCGACTTCACGTTGCCGATTTCGATACGGTCCTGCGGGCGCTTCGGGCCGGCCAGCGACGGTGCGACCGTCGCGAGGTCGAGCGTGAGCGTCTTGGTGTAGTCGATGTCGCCGGCCTTCGGCACGCCGTACAGTTCCTGCGCCTTGAAGTAGTTCTCGAAGGCGGAGATTTCGGCTTGCGTGCGGCCCGTGCCCTTGAAGTAGTCGATGGTCTTGTCGTCGACCGGGAAGAAGCCCATGGTCGCGCCGTATTCCGGCGCCATGTTGCCGATGGTCGCGCGGTCCGGCAGCGACAGCGAGGCCGTGCCTTCGCCGAAGAACTCGACGAACTTGCCGACGACCTTCTCCTTGCGCAGCATTTCCGTGATCGTCAGCACGAGGTCGGTCGCCGTGCAGCCTTCGCGCAGCTTGCCCTTCAGTTCCACGCCCACCACATCCGGCGTGAGGAAGTACACCGGCTGGCCGAGCATGCCGGCTTCCGCTTCGATGCCGCCCACGCCCCAGCCCACCACGCCGATGCCGTTGATCATCGTGGTGTGCGAGTCGGTGCCGACCAGCGTGTCCGGGTAGTAGACCGTGTCCGCGCCGTCCGCCTTCTTGTGCACGCCGCGCGCGAGGTATTCGAGGTTCACCTGGTGAACGATGCCGATGCCCGGCGGCACGACCTTGAACGTGTCGAACGCCTGCATGCCCCACTTCATGAACTGGTAGCGCTCGTTGTTGCGCTGGAATTCCAGCTTCATGTTCAGGTCGAGCGCGTCCTTCTGGCGGAAGTAGTCGATCTGCACCGAGTGGTCGACCACGAGGTCGACCGGCACCAGCGGCTCGATGACCTTCGGGTCCTTGCCGACCTGCTTGGCGACGCCGCGCATGGCCGCGATGTCGGCGAGCAGCGGCACGCCGGTAAAGTCCTGCAGCACGACACGGGCGACGACAAACGGGATTTCGTCGACGCGGCTGGCGGTGGGTTTCCAGTTCGCGAGCTGCTCGATGTGCTCTTCCGCGATCTTCTTGCCGTCGTAGTTGCGCAGCACGGACTCAAGCACGAGACGGATCGACACCGGCAGGCGGTTGATCTTCACGCCGAGTTGTTTGCCGAGTTGCGGCAGCGAGTAGAACTTGCCTTTGCCGGAACCGCTGTCGAATTCCTTTAGCGTTTTGTGGAGGTTGTGGGCCATGGTATTTTCCTTCGTTTAATCGCGGAAATAACGCTTACTGCACGTTTGCTGCGGGTACTTACAGGTACAAGACTGATCGGATCACGCTCATGTCACATACAAGTCGACGTACTCGTGCACCGGCATGGCCTCGAGCCGTGCCGCATCCAGCGAGACATCGAGAATCGCCTGCTGCTGCTTCGCGGCGAAGCGCCGCGCGAGGTGGGTCCTGAACTTTTCGATCAGCAGCGGGATGCCGGCTTCGCGGCGTCGCTTATGGCCGATCGGATACTCCACCACGACTTCGTCGAGCGTCGTGCCGTCGTTCAGCTCGACGGTCAGCGCATTCGCAATCGAACGCTTCCCGGGGTCGTGATAATCCCGCGTGAACTGCGGGTCTTCCACACAAAAGGTTTTCGCGCGCAACGCGTCGATGCGCGGGTCGCCAGCGATGTCGTCTTCGTAGTCGGCGGCCGTTAGTCGTCCGAAGAGGATCGGCACGGCCACCATGTACTGGATGCAGTGATCGCGGTCCGCCGGATTCGCAAGCGGCCCGCTCTTGTCGATGATGCGGATCGCCGCTTCGTGCGTGCGGATGGTGATGCGCGCGATGTCGTCGGCCGTCTTGCCGCGCTGCGCGAGCTGGCCGTGCAGCGTCATCGCGGCTTCGGCGGCGGTCTGCGCGTGGAATTCGGCGGGAAACGCGATCTTGAACAGCACGTTCTCCATCACGTACGTGCCGTACGGGCGCTGGAACCGGAAGGGCTGGCCCTTGAACGAGACGTCGTAGAAGCCCCACGTTTTCGCCGTGAGCGCCGAGGGATAACCCATCTCGCCCGTTTTGGCGATGAGCGCGAGGCGCACGGCGCGCGCGGTGGCGTCACCGGCTGCCCACGACTTGCGCGAGCCGGTATTGGGCGCGTGGCGATAGGTGCGCAGCGCGTGGCCGTCGACCATCGCCAGCGAGACGGCGTTGATGAGCTCGTCGCGCGTGAGCCCGAGCAACTGGCCGACCACGGCGGTCGAGGCGAGCTTCACGAGCAGCACATGGTCGAGTCCGACCTTGTTGAACGCGTTCTCGAGCGCGATGCAGCCCTGGATTTCGTGCGCCTTCACCATGGCTTCAAGCACATGCTTCATGGTGAGCGGCGGCTTGCCCTGGGTGCTTTGAGTGCCTTGGGCGACGGCGGTGCGCGAGAGCCAGTCGGCGGTCGCGAGAATGCCGCCCAGGTTGTCCGACGGATGGCCCCATTCGGCGGCGAGCCAGGTGTCGTTGAAGTCGAGCCATCGGATCATGGCGCCGATATTGAAGGCGGCCTGAACCGGGTCGAGCTGGAATGCGGTGCCCGGCACCTTCGCGCCGTTCGGGACGATCGTGCCCGGCACGATGGGTCCGAGCAGCTTGGTGCAGGCGGGGTAGGAGAGCGCCTCGAGTCCGCAGCCGAGCGTGTCCAGCAGGCAGTAGCGCGCCGTCGTCAGCGCATTGGCGCTGTCGCCGGGCAAGCCGCTCAGGACGTAGTCGACGATATCGACGAGAACCTGATCCGGCTGCGGTCTGACCTGGGAAATCGGCGCGGACATCGAGGCGTCCCGGCCGTTCTTACTGGCCCGAAGCGGCGCTCGCGCCCGCAGCCGGAGCGGCGTTGCGGTTCAGCGCGTTAGCCTGGGTCGGCGCCATCGCGCCTTGCTGCATTGCAACAGTCTTGCACTCGTCGGCCAGACGCGAGCTGTCCTTGTCCGAGAACAGCATGGCCTTCGTCGGGATCACGACCAGGTCGAGGCCGGTGGCGGCGTCGTGGAAGCGGTCGGCGCCCGTCGTCGTGGTCTGACGCGGCAGGTTGTAGTTCTTGTTCGCCCAGTGAACCGTGACGATCTGGTCACGCGCCATGTCGCCCTTCAGGTCGAACTGCATGCCTTCCGCGCAGCTCCAGTGCTCCGAGCCTTCCGGGATCGCATCGACCTTCGCTTCCTTGGCCGGATTCGGCTTGCGCTTGATGATGCGATGCTTCGGAGCCGGCTTCTTCGGCGTTTCCTTTTTCGCCGTGGTCGAGGTTTGCGCGGCGGCGTCGGTCGCGGCCAGCATCATCGTCGAGGACAGCGCGCCGATAACGGCAGCGATCAGCAATTTCTTCATGGAGTCAGACCTTTATGTCTCAAATCGGTTGAACAGTGCGCGGCTGCGCCTTGCAGCCGCCGGATGCACTGCGCGCGCCCCGAAAGCACGCAGCGAACGCTATTTTCACCTATTTATCGGTACGAACTTCAGATTTTGCGGTCTGTTGCAAATTGCCCTGCTGCGCCTCTTGTCAGGCTTCCATCGACTGTGTTGATCATCGGCTTTTGTCTCCTCGATGACTCACTGCGCGGCGGGCGCGCAAGAGGCGTGCGCGCCCGCCGAAAACGTTTTCAGGCCCCAGCCGCGCTCACGACGCGGCGGCTTGCGCCAGTTCGCCCGGCGCGAACAGCGGCGCGGCGTCCTGCGGCACGGCGCGGCCCGTCGAGCGCGCGCGGCGCAGCACGGACCAGTAATAGCGGTAGCTCGCGCGGTCGTGCAAGGTGTCGCCGTGACGCGTCGGACCCCACTGCGCGTTCTGCGCGGCGAGCAGGATCTCGGCGGCCGTCGCGATTTCCTCGTCGCGGGGCGCGAAGGCCGCCACGATGGCCGGAATCTGCGCGGGATGAATGCTCCACATGCGCGTGTAGCCGAATTCGTTGCGCGCGCGACGAGCGTCGTTGGCGACGACCTCCATGTCGCGCACTTCCGTACTCACATTGTGTGACGCAACCTTGCCGAACGCGTGGCAGGCGGCCGAAATTTCGAGCTTCGCGCGCCGCACGAGCGGGTGATCGAACTGGCCGGGCGAGCGCATGGCGGTGTCGGGAATCGCGCCGTCGTGCGCGGAGACGAAGTCCATCAGGCCGAAGCTCAGCGACTGCACGCCGCGCAGCGCCGCGAGATCGAACGCGCGCGCGAGCGCGCCATGCGTTTCGACCAGCAACTGCACGGGAATCGGCTCGCCGATGCCCATCTCGACGCGCGTGGCTTCGATAAACGCCGTCATTTCCGCCGCGTCGCCGACGGCGCGGATCTTCGGCAGCATGATGAACGCCGGCGCGCGTTTTGCGGCGCGCAGGATCAGGCGGACGTCGTCGCGCCAATGCGGATGATGGAAGTCGTGGATGCGCACCCCGACGCGCCCGAAGCGGTCGTGTTCGCTGCCGAGGAAGGAGGCGACGAGTTCGGCGTGCTCGGCCTCGCGGCCCACCTGGGCGCCGTCTTCGCAGTCGAGCGTGATGTCGAATACCGGGCCGAGCTGCTGCTGCAGCGCAAGCGACTTCAGCATCAGCTTCTCGCTGCCGGCGTAGTGGTCGCACGCGGGCAGGATGGTCGGCGGCGCTTCGCCGTCAAACAGCACTTCGGCGGGTGTGATGGCGCGCATCTTCGGCGGCGGGTGTCGGATATTGGAGGGGGAACCGGATTCGGACGCGTCCTGCGATGCGGATGCAAGGCGCGTGCGGATCAGGGGCGCGAGGCGGGCGGGGTAGCGGCTGTCGACGAAACGGTGTTCAACCGGCGACGCTCGCCCGCGCTCACGCACGCGCGCCAGCCATACGAAATGGAGATGGCGCGCGCAAGGCCGGTGCCCGCCGCGTGGCGACGGGAAGCCGGCCGGTCTGCCCGATTACTTGAGCAGGTGAGCGACGCCGTCGCGCTCTTCGAGCAGCTCGTTGAGCGTGCCGTCCATCTTCTCGCGCGAGAATGCGTCGATTTCGAGGCCTTCGACGCGCTTGTACTCGCCGTTTTCGCAGGTGACGGGCACGCCGTAGATGATGTCTTCGGGGATGCCGTACGAGCCGTCCGACGGGATGCCCATCGTGACCCACTTGCCGTTCGTGCCGAGGACCCAGTCACGCACGTGGTCGATCGCTGCGTTGGCTGCCGATGCCGCCGACGACAGGCCGCGCGCTTCGATGATCGCCGCGCCGCGCTTGCCGACCGTCGGGATGAACGTGTTGCGGTTCCATTCGTCGTCGTTGATCAGCTTGGTCAGGTCCTGGCCTTCAGCCGTTGCAACGCGGAAGTCGGGGTACATCGTCGGCGAGTGGTTGCCCCACACGGCGAGCTTTTCGATCGAAGCGACCGGCTTGCCCGACTTGGCGGCCAGTTGCGACAGCGCGCGGTTGTGGTCCAGACGCAGCATGGCCGTGAAGTTCTTCTTCGGCAGATCCGGCGCCGACTTCATGGCGATGTACGCATTCGTGTTGGCCGGGTTGCCGACGACCAGCACCTTCACGTCGCGGCTGGCGACGTCGTTCAGCGCCTTGCCCTGAACCGTGAAGATTTCGGCGTTGGCCGAGAGCAGGTCCTTACGCTCCATGCCCTTCGAGCGCGGACGTGCGCCCACGAGCAGCGCGACGTCGGCGTCCTTGAACGCGACCTTCGGATCGTCCGTGATGACCACGCCCGACAGCAGCGGGAATGCGCAGTCGTCGAGTTCCATCACGACGCCCTTGACGGCGGCTTGCGCCTGCGGAAGGTCGAGCAGCTGCAGAATGACGGGCTGGTCCTTGCCGAGCAGGTCGCCGTTCGCGATGCGGAACAGCAGGGAGTATGCGATCTGACCTGCGGCGCCAGTGACGGCAACGCGCTTTGCGGGCTTAGCCATTGAAAATCTCCAGGAAGGTGCGTTAGACGCCAGGGTAAAACGCCATTCTATATGCGCGTTACGCGAAGCGTTCATGAATCAGGCGGTCCTTTTACCGAACGCACGCGCGTGGCGGATGCAAGCGAGTTGCAAGCGCCGCGCCGCACGCCGGGAGGCGGGGCCGCGGACCGTTTACCGGTGCGACAATGCTCAAGGGAATGACGGGGACACCCTGGACAGGGACGCCTGACGCTGGCCGCTTCGCGTGTGCCGGCTCCTGCCACAGCTCGCTTCGGAAGGTCCACAGGCGCGGCGCGGGCGCTATATTGAATCAGGCAGCGGCGCGGGCGGGGCGGATCGAAACCTCTACTGCATGAAGGAACAGCATGTGCAAGGCGGCCCGCGGCGCAGTTGGCCACGAGGTGGATGCTGCCGGCGGCTCCCATGAGTCGCCCGCAAACCCTTGCTCGATCGGCAGTGTAGGAGCCGTAAGGTCCAAAGTCAACAGTATCTTATGTCTTATATAAGACATATCTATTGCAGCGAAAGGGTAGATTTCCGGGGGGCTTTATGTTGAAATGCGCGCCATGAGTGCGAACCCGGTCAGCAACGCGAATTCCACCGCTCCCGAGAGCGGCCCTTCGGCGTCTGCGCCCGCTTCGCCGTCCCCGACTTTCAGTCCGCTTTATCAGCAGATCAAGGGGCTCATTACCCAGAGCCTCGAGTCCGGCGAATGGAAGCCCGGCGAAATCATCCCTAGCGAAGTCGAACTGGCCGCCCGTTACAAGGTGAGCCAGGGGACCGTGCGCAAAGCGATCGACGAGCTGGCCGCCGACAATCTGCTGGTTCGCCGCCAGGGCAAAGGCACCTTTGTTGCAACGCACAACGAAGACCGCGCCCAGTTTCGCTTTCTTAGATTGCTGGCCGATGACGGCGCCGAGCATCCGCACATCAGCAAGCTGCTGGAGTGCCGGCGGCTGCGCGCGTCGGCCGAGATCGCCCGCCAGCTGGACCTCAAGCCCGCCGACCCGGTGGTGCTGATCAAGCGCCTCCTGCAGTTCGACGGCGAAAACACCGTGCTCGACGAAATCTGGCTGCCCGGCGGCGTGTTCCGCGGCCTGACGGCCGAGCGACTCGCCGAGTATAAAGGACCGCTCTACGCCATGTTCGAGGCCGACTTCGGCACGCGCATGATTCGTGCGACCGAGAAGATCCGCGCGGTGGGCGCCGAGCCCGCGGTGGCCGATCTGCTCAATGTGCCGGCGGGATTCCCTTTGCTTTCGGTTGATCGGGTGTCCTATACCTATGGTGACCGGCCGGTCGAGGTGCGCCGCGGTTGGTATGTCACAACCGGGTACTACTATCACAATGATTTGAGTTGAAAAGGATGCCTGCACATCGGTGCGGGCGGCCTTCCCCACGTGCCTGCGTTCGCGCGCAACAGCGTTCCCGGACGGCGTATTTCGCTGCAGCGCGAAATGAAAAGGCGGTAAAATTGCGTATTAGTGTTAACACATAGTAGGGGTCTAGCATGGCAGAAGC
>NZ_CAJZAR010000085.1 GCF_914484835.1 Paraburkholderia tropica | reverse complement strand
GGCTTCGGCCACGCTCGCGCCGCAGGTGGGCACGAGCGACTGGGAAGACGCGCTCAGCCAGAAGGTCGTGTTCCTGTCGAGCGCGCACCAGAGCTCGGCGGAACTCACGCTCAACCCGAAGGATCTCGGCCCGCTGCAAGTGGTGCTGCAAGTCTCGGAGAACCACGCGCACGCCCTCTTCGTCTCGCAGCACCAGCAGGTGCGTGAGGCCGTCGAAGCGGCCCTGCCGAAGCTGCGCGAGCAGATGCAGGAAAACGGCATCGGCCTCGGCAGCGCGAGCGTCAGCGACGGCTTCTCGCGCCAGATGAACCAGCAGGCGCAGCAGGACAGCGGCAACGGCTCGGGCAGCGGCTCGCGCTCGTCGCGTTCGGGCGGCAGCAGCCTCGCGTCCGGCAGCAGCGCCGACGACGCGATCGGCAGCACCACCTCGGCGCCCACCACGCGCACGGTCGGCCTGATCGACACGTTCGCCTGAGTGCCATAAAACCCGGCGGCGCGGCCAGAGACCGTCATCGGCGGTCATACGGGCTCATGCGGGCTCATGCGGGGTCATGCGGGGTCATGCGGGGTCATGCGCGGTTAGAAGCGCTCATCGGCACGGCCAGCGGCGCACGCAGCGCCGCCGGCCGTTTTTTACACGCCGGGCCCGCCGGGCTTTCACGCTTCCACGCTCGATCGCCTCTGATCGAACCCCATCACGCGCCGATCGTCGGGCATCGCTCTCCAACATGATGCGAGCGCGCCCCGGCGCCCGCGATGCCGCGCGCATCGGCGCTTTCGGGCACGCGCGCCGCACCCGCGACAAAACCACGAGATAGCCGGAAATCCCCCGTCTATTCCTCCCTTCGCTGTAAGGCAAAAGCCGGAACAATGCAGGCTGCCGGGATTGATGACGCACGCGGCGCGCGAATTGCGCGAAGCGCCGGACGTTCTCCCGACCCGACGGCCCCACACTCGGCCCCAACACCGCACCACCCAGGCTTACGACCGACATGGCGACCACGACCGCAAAAGATCAAGCTGCGCCCCAGGGCGCGAAACCCGGACCGCTCAAGCGCATCCTCCTCATCGTGATCATCGCGATCCTTGCCGCTGGCGCCGCCGGCGCGGGCGTGTGGTTCTTCATGTCGCGCCATCCGGCCGCCGCCACGGCGAGCGCACCGCCGCCGCCGCCGCTGCCGGTCTACTACGCGCTCGAACCGATGACGGTGAACCTGCAGTCCGACGACGGCGACACGCACTATCTGCGCATCGGCCTCACGCTCAAGCTCGACAGCCAGGCGACCCAGGACGCGCTCGTCTCGCATATGCCGGAAATCCGCAGCCGCGTGCTGCTCGCACTCTCGAACAAGCATCCGTCGGACCTCGCGCCGCTCGACGGCAAGCGCGAACTCGCCACCGAGCTGGCCGCGCTGATCTCGAAGCCCTCCGACCCGCACGGCGAGCCCGCCAAGGTCGAAGACGTGCTGTTCACCGAATTCGTCGTGCAGTAACGCCATGCACAGCGCGCAGATATCCGGGAGCCTCGCATCATGAGCATGGGTGGTCACGACGAGTTCATGTCGCAGGAGGAGGTCGATGCCCTCCTCAAGGGCGTCACCGGCGAAGTCGACAGCGACTCCAGCTCGTCCGAAAAGCAGGGCGTGCGGCCCTACAACATCGCGACGCAGGAACGCATCGTGCGCGGCCGGATGCCCGGCCTCGAAATCATCAACGAGCGTTTCGCGCGGCTGTTGCGCGTGGGTGTCTTCAACTTCATGCGCCGCACCGCCGAGATTTCCGTCGGCCCGGTGCGCGTGCAGAAGTACAGCGAGTTCACCCGCAACCTGCCGATCCCGACGAACCTGAACCTCGTGCATGTGAAGCCGCTGCGCGGCACCTCGCTGTTCGTGTTCGACCCGAATCTCGTGTTCTTCGTGGTCGACAACCTGTTCGGCGGCGACGGCCGCTTCCACACGCGTGTGGAAGGCCGCGACTTCACGCAGACCGAGCAGCGCATCATCCAGCGCCTGCTGAACCTCGTCTTCGAGCACTACACGACGGCGTGGAAAAGCGTGCGCCCGCTGAGCTTCGAATACGTGCGCTCGGAAATGCACACGCAGTTCGCCAACGTCGCGACGCCCAACGAGATCGTGATCGTCACGCAGTTCTCGATCGAATTCGGCGCGACGGGCGGCACGCTGCACATCTGCATGCCGTACTCGATGATCGAGCCGATCCGCGACGTGCTCGCCTCGCCGCTGCAAGGCGAAGTGCTCGACGTGGACCGCCGCTGGGTGCGCGTGCTCTCGCAGCAGGTGCAGGCCGCCGAAGTGGAGCTCACCGCCGATCTCGCGCAGGTGCCCATCACGTTCGAGCAGATCCTGAACATGAAGAAGGGCGATGTCCTGCCGGTCAACATTCCCGAGCACATCGTCGCGAAGGTCGACGGCGTGCCGGTGATGGAATGCGGCTACGGAATTTTCAATGGTCAATACGCGTTGCGGGTCCAGAAGATGATCAGCGCAGCCGACACGATGAAGGAAGGTGGATATGAGTGACGTGAACGCCACGCAAGGCGAAGAACCCGTGCTCGAAGCGGGTCAGGAAGCCGCGGCCGATGTGCCGGGTTCGGGCGCCGATGAGGCGTCGCTGGACGACTGGGCGGCCGCGATGGCCGAGCAGAACAGCAACGACGTGCCGGCCGCCGCGCCCGCCGCCGTGTTCCAGCCGCTCTCGAAGGTCGACCAGAACTCGACGCGCAACGACATCGACATGATTCTGGACATTCCCGTCCAGATGACCGTCGAACTCGGCCGCACCAAGATCGCGATCCGCAACCTGCTGCAACTCGCGCAGGGTTCGGTCGTGGAACTCGACGGCCTCGCCGGCGAACCGATGGACGTGCTCGTGAACGGCTGCCTGATCGCCCAGGGCGAAGTGGTGGTGGTGAACGACAAGTTCGGTATCCGTCTGACCGACATCATCACGCCGTCCGAACGGATCCGGAAGCTGAATCGATGAAACCGGCCGCCGTGCCCGCAGCGCGCTTCGTTCGCGCGCGCCGGACGTTCCACCTCGCGCTCGCGCTGGCCCTTTCGGGCGCGGCGAGCGCAGCCGGCGCGGCCAACGCCGCCGATCTGCAGGCCGTGAACAAGGCGACGCAGGCGGCGCAGAACGCCTCGAACGCTTCGGCGGTCGTCGCGGGCAGCGCGGTGCCGGCGCTCGGTTTCGGCGCGCTGCTGCAAACGGTGTTCGGACTCGCGCTGGTGATCGCGGTCGTGTTCGGCTGCGCGTGGCTCGCGCGGCGTCTCGGTTTGCAGCACGGCCCGAAAAACGCGCTCGTCAAAACCGTCGGCGGCGCTTCGCTCGGCGGCAAGGAGCGCGTGGCCGTGGTCGAGATCGGCGACACCTGGCTCGTGCTCGGCGCGGCGCCCGGCAGCGTGCGCCTCCTGCACACGATGCCCGCGGGCGAATTGCCCGCCGCGAATGCGGCCCACGCAGCCAATGCGGCCAATGCGGCAACGGGCGGCCCCGCCCTGCAAGGCAGCTTCGGACAGCGCTTTCGTGACGCGCTGAAACACGAAGCCGGCAAACGTTTCAAGCGTCACGACGGCGGAGCGCAGTAAATGCACGGCCGTACCCTTCACGACGCGCCCTCGTCCTCCCTCATGACTTCCGTAAAGTTCTCGCGCGCGGCGCTGCCCGTCGCGCTCGCATTCGGCGCGGGCGCCGTGGCGCTGATGCTGCCGCATCTGGCGCACGCGCAAGCCGCCGCCGGCCCGCAAGGCCTGCCGGCCTTCACCACGAGCCCCGGCGCCGCCGGCGGAACGACCTACTCGCTGAGCGTGCAGACGATGCTGCTGCTCACGATGCTGACGTTCCTGCCCGCGATGGTGCTGATGATGACGAGCTTCACGCGCATCATCATCGTGCTCTCGCTGCTGCGCCAGGCGCTCGGCACGACCACCACGCCGCCGAACCAGGTGCTCGTGGGCCTCGCGCTGTTCCTGACGCTGTTCGTGATGTCGCCGGTCATCGACAAGGCCTACAACGACGGCTACAAGCCCTTCTCCGCCGGCACGCTGCCGATGGAGGAAGCGGTCACGCGCGGCGTCGCGCCGTTCAAGACCTTCATGCTGCGCCAGACCCGCGAGTCCGATCTCGCGCTGTTCGCGCGCATCGCGCACGCGCCGCCGATGCAGGGCCCCGAGGACGTGCCGCTCACGCTGCTGGTGCCCTCGTTCATCACGAGCGAGCTGAAAACCGGCTTCCAGATCGGCTTCACGGTGTTCATTCCGTTTCTCATCATCGACATGGTGGTGGCGAGCGTGCTGATGTCGATGGGTATGATGATGGTCTCGCCCGCGACGATCTCGCTGCCCTTCAAGCTCATGCTGTTCGTGCTCGTGGACGGCTGGCAACTGCTGATCGGCTCGCTCGCGCAGAGCTTCACCTGAGGACCCGACGATGACGCCCGAAATGGTCATGACGCTCTCGCATCAGGCGATGTACGTCGCCCTGCTGCTGGCCGCGCCGCTGCTGCTCGTCTCGCTCGCCGTGGGTCTGATCGTGAGCCTGTTCCAGGCCGCCACGCAGATCAACGAAAGTACGCTCTCGTTCATTCCGAAGCTCATCGCGATCGCGGTCACGCTGGTGATCGCCGGTCCGTGGATGCTCACCACCATGCTCGACTACATGCGCCACATGTTCACGAGCATTCCGTCGCTCGCGGGCTGAGGCCCGCCCCGCCGGGCGCCGCCGCGCATTCCTCACGATGTTCACCGTCACCTACGCGCAGCTCAACGGCTGGCTCACCGCGTTTCTCTGGCCGTTCACGCGCATCCTCGCGCTGATCGCGGTGGCGCCGATCGTGGGCAACCGCTCGGTGCCGATGCGCGTGAAGATCGGCCTCGGCGCCTTCATCACGCTGATCGTCGCGCCCACGCTCGGGCCGATGCCGCAAACCACGGTGTTCTCGGCCGAAGGCGTGTGGATTCTGGTCAACCAGTTCCTGATCGGCATCGCGCTCGGCTTCACGATGCAGATGGTGTTCGCCATCGTGACGGCCGCCGGCGACCTGATGGGTCTCGGCATGGGCCTCGGCTTCGCCTCGTTCTTCGATCCGCAGGCCAATAGCACCACGCCCGCGCTGTCGTCGTGGCTCAACATGATGGCGATGCTCGCCTTCCTCGCCTTCGACGGCCATCTGCAAATGATCGCCGCGCTCATGCAGACCTTCACGAGCGTGCCGATCTCGGCCAACGTGCTGTCCGGCAACGGCTACCGGCTGCTCGCGGAGTGGGGCGCGACGGTGTTCAACGCGGGCCTGCTGCTGTCGCTGCCCGTGGTGGTGGCGCTGCTCATCACCAATCTCTCGCTCGGCATTCTCAACCGCGCCGCGCCGCAGATCGGTATCTTCCAGATCGGCTTTGCGATCACCATGCTCGTCGGCCTGCTGCTGATCATGGCGATGACGCCGAACATGATTCCCTACTTCGCGCGCCTGATCGACGGCGGGCTGGAGCAGATGGGCCGCGTGGCGGCCGCGCTCAAGCCGGCGGCCTGAATCCGCGCGCGGCGCTAAAGACACAAAAGACACAAAAGAAAACGGCGGTGCGCTTCTCGCGCACCGCCGTTTTGCGTTTCCGAACCCGCGCGTCTTACGGGTTGATGTACTGGAACAGCGAGAGATTCTGCGTGGCCGCGAAACTCTTCTGCGAGGCCGACAGCGCGTTCGAGATCTGCTCGTACAGCGAGATCGCCGCGGTCATGTCGGTGTCCGTGAGATCGCTGAGGTTCGACGTCGTCTGCAGCGAGTTGGTCGACGTGACGGCCTGCAACGCCTTCACTTCCTGCTCGCGGCCGCCCACCGAAGCCTGCGTCGTGATCACGCTCGACAGCGAGTTGCCGATCGAGGTGAGCGCGGTCGTCAGCGCGTTCGTCTGCGTGGCCTTCGCGGCGACGTCGCCGTTGACCGGCGTCTGCAGCGCGGCGATCGCGTTGTCGATGCTCAGGAACATGTCGCTGTTCTGCGGGTCCGTCGCCGGCGTGATCGAGAACGAGTCGCCGTTCGCGGGCGTGCCCGTGACCGTCACGTTCATGCCGCTGCCGAGCGCGATCGCCTGGCCGTCCGTGTAGGGCTGGTTCGACGAGAGCGCCGTCGCGGGCGAGGTCGAATTGTCCATCACCGAATACGTGAGCGAGCCGCTCGCGTCGCTGAACTGGATCGACAGACTGTGATTGTTGGTCGCCTGCGTGGTGTCGGTCACCGTGACGCCGCCGATCACACCCGTGCCCGTGTTCGCCGTGTTGCCGCGCGTCACCGCCGACGAACCGACCGCCGACACGCTCTGGAACACCGACGAACCCGTGTCGCTGACCGCGATCGTGCGCGAACCGGCCACCTGGATCGTGCGCTGGCCGCCGTCGCCGTTGTAGGTCACGCCGCCGCCGCTCTTGTTCGCGAACACCGCCGTGGTGCTCTGGAAGCCGGAGAACAGATAGTTGCCCTGGCCGTCCGTGGTGTTGGCGAGCGTCAGCAGCTGGTTGCGTTCGCCTTGCAGCTGCTGCGCGAGCGCCTGGCGGTCGGAGTCGTTGAGCGAGCCGTTCACCGCCGACTGAAGCTGCTGGTTGATGCTGTGCAGCGTGCTCGTGATGCTCGTCAGCGTGGAGTCTTCGAGCTGCAGCGTCGACAGCGCGGTGGTCTGGTTCGACGCGTACTGCGAGAGCGTCGCGCCCGTGGCCGAAAGCTGCACGGCCTGCGCCGCGCCGAGCGGATTGTCGGCCGGATTCGCGATGGCGATACCGGTCGAAATCTGCTGCTGCACGTTGAGCATCTGGGACTGCTGGTTCTCCATCGTCGACACGCTGGAGCTGTAAATCTGGGAAGTCGCGATACGCATGGCTCAGCGCCTCACTGGAAAATGCCGATCAGGGTCTGGAACAGCGACGCCGCCGTCTGGATCACCTTGCTGTTGGCCTGATAGAGCTGCTGGTACTGCAGCAGGTTGGCCGCTTCTTCGTCGAGGTTCACGCCCTGCACCGACTGCTGCTGCGAGGTGAGCTGCGTGACGAGCGAGGTCTGCGACGTGCTCGACGCCTTCAACTGGCTGGCCGTGTTGCCGATCGAGTTCACGTAGTTCGAGTACGCGTTGGTCAGCGTCTGCGAGTTCGTAAACGACGTGCCCGAGGTCAGGTTCGCGATCGCCAGCGCGTTGCGGCCGTCCTGCGCCGCGCCGGAGTTCTGCGCGATCGTGAAGGTGTCGCCGTTCGCGGGCGCCCCCGTGAGCGTGAAGCTCACGTTGTTCATGTCGGTGCCCGTGCTCGACGCGATCGCGATGGTCGCGCCCGTGGTCGAGTCGTACGGGACCGTGGTCGTGCCCGTCGCGTCGATCGTGTAGGTCGTCGGCGTGCTGGAGCCCGGCACCGTCACCGTGATCGTCGAGTTCGCCGGGAAGCCCGAGAGCGAGCCCGTCGACGAGTCGTAGGTGAGCGTGGTCGGCGTCGAGGAAATCGTGTAGCCCGAGGTCACCGCGCCTTGCGTGACCACGGCCGTACCGGTGTTCGTGGTGGGCGCCGAGACCAGCACGGGCGAAGCCGCCGCGATCGCCGAGGGATCGCTGGTCGCCACCGCGAAGGTGTCGAGCGCGCCCGCCGTCGGATTGATCGAGTACGAATCGCCGTTCGCCATCGTGCCCGTCATGCTGACGGACACGCCGCCGCCCGTGAGCGGGCTGGTCGTGCTCGGCTGCGTGGTCGACGAACCCACGACCGTGTTGGTCGTGGTGTCGGTCAGCGTCCACGTGCCGCTCGAATACGAGACCGTGAAGTTGTCGGTCGGCGGGCTCGTGGGATTCGTGAGCGAAGCCGAGACCGTCGCGGTGCCGGTGTTGTTCAGGTTGCCCGTGACGACCGGCGCACCCACCGTGAAGAGGTCGCCGCCCGCCGCGCCGCCTTGCGTGAGGCCGAGCGCGTTCTGCGCGTTGACCTGCGCCGCGAAGCTGGTGGCGATCGCGCCGAGCTGCGCTTCGGCCGGATCGAGCGTGCCCTGCATGAACGACACGAGGCCGCCGACCGTGCCGCCTTGCAGCGCCGCGCTGGTGAGCGGCTGCGCGGCGGTGGTCGAGCCCGGCAGGCCTTGCCAGGCCACCGTCATCTCGGTCGGATTGGTGCTCGACGGCTGCGTCGTCAGGTTGTAGTTCTGGCCGCTCACCACGAGCGGCTGGCCGTTGCCGAGGAACAGGCTGTAGCCGCTGCTGTTCTGCACGACCTGCACGCCCACGAGCTGCGAAAGATTCGACACCGCGAGGTCGCGCTGGTCGAGCAGCTGGTTCGGCTGCTGGCCCGACGCGCTCGCCGTGGCGATCTGCGTGTTGAGCTGCGCGATCTGCTGCGTGTAGGTGTTGATCTGCGAAACGGCGTTCGTCAGCTGCGTGTTCACGCTCTGGCGCAGCGAGTCGTACTGCTCGCCGGCGGCGTTGATCTGGTCGGCGAGCGACTGCGCGTCGGACAGCGCAGTCTGGCGCGTCGCCGTGCTGTCCGGCGAGTTCGACACGTCCTGCAGACCCGAGAAGAACGACGTGATCGACGATGCGATGCCCGAGGTCGGGCTGCCCACGAGGTTCGACAGCTGGGTGGCGAGCGTGTACGAAGCCGTCAGCGCGCTGTTGGTCGACTGCGCGTTGTTCAGCGACGTCGTGATGTACTGGCTATAGGCGCGCTGCACCGTGGCCGTGTTGACGCCGGCGCCGATGTAGCCGCTGCCCGAATTTTGCCCGTTCGCCTCGGTGAACACCGCCTTTTCCACGTTGTAGCCCGCGGTGGACGAATTGCTGATGTTCTCGCCAGCCGTGGCGATACCGATCTGGGCCGACTGCAAGCCGCTCAGGCCGATCGAGAAAATGTTGGACATGCATGATCCTCATGAACGGCCGTCGTCGGATTGATCGCTCGGGCCGCGTGGGTGAACCCCTTTTATAACGGCAGCGCGAGGCGAAAATTAAGCGTAAGGATCGGGAATTTCGCGCAGAAAACGTTTGCCCGGAACGCTCGCGAAGCGCGCGTGGGCAGGACGATGCGCGAGGCATGCGCGGCGGCGGCGTGCAACAACGTGCGGCAGTCCGAAACGACTGGCGCAAACGTGCTTGCCGTGGAGCGCCACGTCGAGCGCAGGCGCCGTCGAGGCGCTCTTTCAGACCTCGTTCGAGGCCCTTTTTAACGGTGTATCCCGATACTGCCGCCGCACTGCCGCGGCGATACGAAGGCGGCGCGCGCAAGCTCCGGCGCGCCGCCGACGCATCAGGCGCGCTGGAACGCGCGCCGCTTCATCTCGAGTTGCGTGATGTAGCGTTGCAGGCTGTTTTCCGCCGCGCCGGGCAGCGCCTCGAAACGGAAGCCGAGGTGATAGCGGCGGTCGCCGTTCGGCAGATCGACGAAGCGCAGCACGGCCAGCGCCAGATCGACGCGCAGCGTGCCTTGCGAGCGCAGATCCAGCTCCACGTCGCGGATCGTCAGGCCCATCTGGAACTCGGCCGCGCGCGGGTCGGTCGTGCGCAGACCGATGCCGCCGAGCGACAGGTCGTGCACCTCGAACTGGAAGCGCAGGCCGTCCGCCGGCAGCGCGCCGCGGCACAGGCACGGTTCGAGCACGGGCGTATCGACGCGGAAATACTCGCGCCGCTGCACGTAAAAGAGCACCTCGGGGAAGCCGGCTTCGAACGCGGGCCGCCCTTCGAACTCGGTCTCGCGCGGCGCGCCCGTGGAAAACTCGACGCGCACGCCGTCGGGCGAGGCATGGAACTGACATTCCTGCGCCGCCAGCACCTCGCGGTTCTGCTCGGGCAGCGCGCCCCAGTCGAACGTGAAGGTGCGCTCGCGCGTATTGACGTCGAGGATGCGCGTGACCAGCTGGCCGCCGCGGTATTGCAAGGTGAGGAAATCGCCCCGGTTGGCGAGGTTGCGCAACTGCACCCCGACTTCCAGCGGATTACGCCGGCCAAAGTCGGTGCCTTCGCCCTCGGAGGCTTCCTGTTGATTCGAATGAACGGTATTCATCGGCCTGCCGGAATTTCGTGGACATGCCGGCGCGCGACGGACTGCCCGCTGCGCGCCGTCCGGGCGGTTCTGCCGCCCTTGAATCTTTTCGATCTCGCCTGCATTAGCGGCAGGCTGACGCGGAAATTTAGGGCTTGGCCGTAAAAAAACTGTGTTGCGGCGCACATTTCGCCCGCGCTGATGCGCGGATCGTCGCGCAACGTGCGCGCATCCGGCGCGCATCGTCGGCGAGGGAACGTTTGCATGACGCCAACGCGCGCCGCTCGGGCATGGCCCGGCAAGTCCCCAAAAAGCAGGGCGACGTACGCAAACGCGGCCGCGCGAGGCGCGCCGCGTTGCAGTCGATGCGGGCTGAGTACGCCGCCCGCGCGCGCTGTAAAACGGTAAATCGAAGCCGATCGGCGCCGATCAGACCATCTGCTGCATGATCGACAGCAGCTTTTTCGCGTAGTGCGGATCGGTCGCGTAACCGGCGCGCTGCATGCCGTGCGCGAAGCTCTCGGCGCTGTGCGAGCCGTTGATCACCGACGCGTAGCGCGGGTTGTTCTTGAGCATGCTCGCGTAATCGGTCATCGCGTCTTCGTACGAGTCGTAGGCGCGGAACTTCTCGGCCACGCGCTGCGGCTTGCCGTGCACGTATTCGGTCGTCATGGTCGTGACGGTCTTGCCGGTCCAGTCCTTGGTCGCCTTGATGCCGAACACGTTGTGGCTGGTACTGCCGTCCGCCTTCATGATCTCGCGCTTGCCCCAGCCCGACTCCAGCGCGGCCTGGCCGACGATGAAGCGCGCCGGAATGCCGGTCGCCGCGCTCGCCTGCTGTGCGCCGGTGGCGAGCTTGTTGACGAAGGCGTCGACCTTGTCGTCGCCGTTGCCGCGCATCGCCGGCGTGAGCGCGCTGTTCGCGTCCCAGCCCTGGCCCTTGCCGAGCGCGCCATTGGCGGCGGCGTTGCCGTACGCGCGGCCGAGTGCGTTGAGCATCGCGAGGTTGCCTTCGCTGCCGCTGCCGCCCGCGCCCGAGAGACCCTGCATCGCGCCGGCGATGCCGCCCGCGCCGCTCGATCCGCCCGCGCCGTCCATGCCCGCCTGGCCGCCCATGCTGCGCATGAGCTGCTTGATCATCGCGTTCGCGACGCCGACGCCCTTGTTCGACATCTGCTGCGCGAGCTGCTGATCCATCATCGAGGTGAACTGCGCGCCGTCCTTCGAATCGAGCGGGCCGTCGTCGGGCGTCGCGTCGCGCATGCTCTTGAGCATCATCTGCGTGAAGACCGCGTCGAACTGCTTCGCGGCCGCCTTCACGCCCTGCTGCGGCGAAGCGTTCGCGGCGGCGCGCATGGCGTCGAAGCCCTGCACGTCGAGCGCGAAACGGTTGGTCAGGTCGAGGCCGCCGCTGCCGCCGAGTTTCGAGTTATCCATTGTTCACATCCTTAGATAATTTCGAGGTCGGCACGCAATGCGCCCGCCGCCTTCATCGCCTGGAGGATCGACATCAGATCCGCCGGCGTTGCGCCAAGCGCATTGAGCGCCTTCACGACTTCCGCGAGATTCGCGCCCGCCGTGACGAGTTTGAGCGATCCATTGTCCTGCTTGAGCTGGATCTGGGACTGCCGCGCCGCCACGGTCTGGCCGTTCGAGAACGCGCCCGGCTGGCTCACCGCCGTCTGCGTGTTCACGACCACCGAAAGATTGCCGTGCGCCACCGCGCAGCTTTCGAGCGTGACCATCTGGTTCATCACGATCGAGCCGGTGCGCGCGTTGAGGATCACCTTCGCCGCCGGCTGCGCCGGGCGCACGTCGAGATTCTGGATCTGCGCGATGAAACCCACCTGCGAGGCCGGATCGCTCGGGCCGCGCACCTGGATCGTGCGGCCGTCGACCGCTGCCGCCGTGCCGTCGCCGAACAGGTTGTTGACCGCCGCCACGATGCGCTGCGTCGTGTCGTAGTCCATGTCGTTGACTTCCATCTGCAGGATGCCGCCCTGCTGCGCGACCGGCGAGGGCACCGCGCGCTCGACCGTCGCGCCCGCCGAGATGCGGCCAGCCGCGAGCTGGTTCACCTGCACGCGGCTGCCGTTGGCCGACGCGCCCGCGCCGCCCACCGCCACGTTGCCCTGCGCGAGCGCGTAGACCTGGCCGTCCGCGCCCTTGAGCGGCGTGAGCAGCAGCGTGCCGCCGCGAATGCTCTTGGCGTTCGCGAGCGACGACACCGTCACGTCGATCTGCTCGCCGGGGCGCGCGAACGGCGGCAGCGTCGCCGTGACGATCACCGCCGCCACGTTCTTGAGCTGCATGTTGTTCAGCGTCTGCGAGGAGCCCGACGAGCTCGACGTGTTGTTGATCGAGATGCCGAGGTTCGCGAGCATGTTCGCGAGCGTCTGCGTCGTGAACGGCGCCTGGGTGGTCTGGTCACCCGTGCCGTCGAGACCCACCACGAGGCCATAGCCGATCAGCGGGTTGTCGCGCACGCCGGCGAAGGTCACGAGGTCTTTGACGCGCTCGGCGCGCGCGGGCGTCGCGTAGGCGAGCAGCGCGCCGCACGCGAACACGAAACCGGCCGCGACGCCGAAGGCGGCCAGCAGGTCTTTCACGCGCGAGCGGCGCGTGCGTTGGAAACGGATCTTCACCATGGCGCGACATTCAGGAAAAAGCGTTGCAGCCAGCCCATCGTCTCGGCTTCGTCGATCACGCCCTTCGCGGAGTATTCGATCTTCGCGTCGGCGACGTCGGTCGAGAGCACGGAGTTGTCTCCGGCAACAGTGTTCGGATTCACGACGCCCGAGAAGCGCACGTATTCATTGCCCTGGTTGATGAGCATCTGCTTTTCGCCCGACACCACCAGGTTGCCGTTGGGCAGCACGTTCGTGACCGTCACGGTGATCACGCCCGTGAACGTGTTCGAGGCGTTCGCGCCGCCGGTCGCGTCGAACTGGTTCGCGCCCGTGGCCGAGAGGTTCGCGCGCGAGAAGAAGCCCGGCGCGAAGCCCGCGACCGGCACGCTGAAGGCCGTGCTGCCGCCACGCTTGGTGTTGGCGCCCGAGGACTTCGTCGCGTTGATGTTTTCGGAGATGACGATCGTGAGGATGTCGCCGGTGTTACGCGGACGCTGATCCTCGAACAACGGACGGCCCACGTAGCCCGGGTTGTAGATCGAGCCCGGCGAGCTGTTGACGGGCGGCGCCGGCGGCAGCGCCGTCATCGGCTGCTGCACGATCGGCTGCCGGTTGGGGATATAGGCGCAGCCCGAGAGCGCAGCGAGCGCGACCGCCGCCACGGCGACGTAAGTCGCCTGACGCCGCGCGCCTGCGCGAAAGTTGAATTGAACGGACTGGCCCATGCTCCTCACCACTTCGATTCCGTGTTGCTGTTGCTACCGTTTGCCTGACTTCGATGCCGCGGTCATCAGACCTGCATCTGGCTCAGCGTCTGCAGCATCTGGTCGGACGTCGTGACCGCCTTGCTGTTGATTTCGTACGCGCGCTGCGTCTCGATCATGTTGACGAGTTCCTGCACGACGTTGACGTTCGACGATTCCACGTAGCCCTGATTGAGCGAGCCCGAGCCGTTCAGGCCCGGCGTGGTGACCGTGGGCGCGCCCGAGGACGCCGTTTCCGACACGAGGTTCTGGCCGTTCGACTGCAGGCCGGTCGGGTTGATGAACATGGCGAGCTGCAGCGAGCCGATGGTCGTCGCGTTGGCCGAGCCCGGCGTCGTGATCGTCACCACGCCGTCGCTGCCGATGGTCAGCGAGGTCGCGTTGGCGGGCACCGTGATCGCCGGCATCACCTGGTAGCCGCTCGACGTGACGAGCTGGCCCTGCGAGTTGGTCTGGAACGAGCCGTCGCGCGTGTACTGCGTCGTGCCGTCGGGCATCTGCACCTGGAAGAAGCCCGCGCCGTTGATCGCCACGTCCTTCGAGTTGCCGGTCTGCTGCAGGTTGCCCTGCGTGTAGAGACGCTCGGTCGCGACCTGCTGCACGCCGGTGCCGACCTGGCTGCCCGAGGGCAGTTCGGTGGTCTGCGTGGAGTTCGCGCCCGGCTGACGCAGCGTCTGGTACATGAGGTCCTCGAACACCGCGCGCGAGCCCTTGAAGCCATTGGTGCTCACGTTCGCGAGGTTGTTCGAGATCACGTCCATCTGCGCCTGCTGGGCGTTCATGCCGGTGGCGGCGATGTAGAGCGATCGGTTCACGGTGTATTTCTCCCGGCGCGGCGTCTGCTGTAGAGCCCGCAGCCTTTAAATGTCTTAGCTGAAGTTGAGCAGCTGGTTCGCCGACTGCTCGTTCTGGTCGGCGTTCTGCAAGAGCTTCGTCTGCATCTGGAACTGCCGGGCGTTGGTGATCATCGAGACCATCGCGGCCACCGGATTGACGTTGCTGCCTTCGAGCGATTCCGTCGCGATCTGGACCGACTGGTCCGCGTCGGCCGGATTGCCGTCGCCGGTGTGAAACAGGCCGTCGTCGCCGCGCGTGAGCGAGCCCGCGGGCGGGTTCACGAACTTGATCTGGTCGATCATGGCGATGGCGCTCGCGGGGCTGCCCGGCGCGATCGCCGAGACCGTGCCGTCCGAGCCGATCGTGACCGCCGAACCCGGCGGCACCGCGATCGGGCCGCCGCCGCCGATCACCTGCAGGTTGTTGGCCGTGACGAGCTGGCCGTTTTCGTCGACGTGCAGGTTGCCCGCGCGCGTGTACGCCTCGTTACCGTCGGCGGTCTGCACGGCGATGAAGCCGTTGCCCTGCACCGCGATATCGAGCGGATTGCCGGTGCGCGAGATCGCACCGGGCGTCATGTCGGAGCCAGGCGTCGCCGAGAGCACGAAGGTGCGCGTGGTCGAGTCGTTGACGGTCGAGCCGTCGCCGAACGACATCGGCACGGAGCGGAAATTCGCGAGCTGCGCGCGAAAGCCCGTGGTCGAGACGTTCGCCAGGTTGTTCGCGACGACGGCTTGCTGCTCGAGCGCCTGGCTCGCGCCCGTCATCGCGGTATAGATCAGTCGGTCCATGATGTGCCCGGTGCGTTAATGGCGTGGCGCGCTTACATCTGCAGCAGCGTCTGGTCGACGGTCTGCTGCGTCTTGATGGTTTGTGCGTTCGCCTGATAGTTGCGCTGTGCCGTGATCAGGTCGACGAGCTGGTTCGTCAGGTCGACGTTCGACGACTCCACCGCGCCGCCCGTGAGCGAGCCGTGGTTCGTGCTGCCCGGCACCGACACCTGCGCGACGCCCGAAGCCGAGGTCGCCGCGAACTGGTTGCCGCCGAGGTTCTGCAGGCCGTTCGGGTTGTTGAAGTTCGCGAGCACGATCTGGCCGAGCGTCATCGTCTGGCCGTTCGAGTAGTTGCCCGTGATCGAGCCGTCGGCGCCGATCGAGAAGTTCGACAGCGTGCCGCTCGGGTAGCCGTCCTGGTCCAGATTGTTCACGCCGTTGGCGCTGCCGTACTGCGTCGAGCCGGTGACGTCGAGCGTGATCTTCTGGTTGGTCGCCGAACCGTCGGTCGGGTTGATCGTCAGCGAGAGTTCGCCGAGCGTGGTCGCGAGGCCCGCGGAGTCGGTCGTGCCCGTCAGGTTGCCCGACGAGTCGTACGTCATCGAGCCGACCAGCGAGGCGTTGCCCGTGGTGCCCGCGTAGACGTCCCACTGGCCGCTCGTCGCGTTCTTCACGAAATACATGTTGACCTGCTGCTTGCCGCCGAGCGAGTCGTACGCCGTGACCGAGGTCGAGTAGTTGTACGTGTTCGAGTCGGTTTCCGAGAACGGCGTGGCGGTCGGCGTGGTCGACTGCGCGTTCAGGTTGACCTGCGCGGTGATCTTGCTGGTCGTGACCGGCGCGATGTTGGTCGTCGGGACCTGGATCGGCACCGTCTGCGCCGTGTTGACGACGCCCGTGCTGTCGGCTGCGTAGCCCATCAGGTCGTTGCCGGCCGCGTCGACGATGTAGCCGCTCTTGTTGAGCTGGAACACGCCGTTACGCGAGTACGTGATCGTGCCGTTGTTCGACATCTGGAAGAAGCCGTTGCCGTTGATGGCGACGTCGAGCGCCTGGCCGGTCGTGGTGATCGTGCCTTGCGAGAAGTTCTGCTGCACTTCGGAGAGCGCCGCGCCGAGACCGATCTGCGTGTTGACCGAGGTCGCGATGGTGTTCGCGTAGACGTTCGCGAACTGCGCCGTGCTCTGCTTGAAGCCGACCGTGTTGGCGTTGGCGATGTTGTTGCCGATCACGTCGAGGTCGTTCGACGAAGCGGCGAGTCCGCTCAAACCTTGCTGATAGCCCATGAGTTTCTACTCCGCTTTGTCGTTTAAAGAATGCCGGCCACGTTCGAAAGCGCGACCGTCTTGCCGTTGGCGAGCGACAGGCTCGCGGTGCCGTCCTGCTGCTGGATGACGGCCTGGACCTTGCTCGCCACGAGCGCGGTGGCCGTGGCGGCCTGCCCGTTGATCGTCGCGCTGGCCGTGACCGTGTAGTCGCCGTCGGCGACCGTGGCGCCCGACGCGTCCGTGCCGTTCCACGTGATCGGCACCGTGCCGGCCGACTGCGCGCCGAGGTCGAGCGTGTTGACGACCTTGCCCGCGGAGTTCGTGATCGTGAGCTTGACGTCCGAAGCCGCCGACGTGAGCTGCACGCCGAGCTGCGGCGCCGAGCCGCTCGACACCGTCGCGGTCGTGCCCGATGCCAGCACGGTCGAGCCGATCAGCAGCGCGGCCTGGGCGTTCTGGCCGGCCGACAGCTGCGTCGACAGCGACGTCAGCGAGGTGTTCAGGTTCGCGATGCCCGAGACCGTGTTGATCTGGGCGAGCTGCGAGGTCATCTGCGAGCTGTCCATCGGATCGGTCGGATCCTGGTTCTTGAGCTGCGCGACGAGCAGTTGCAGGAAGGTGTTCTGCAGATCGCTGCCGCTGGTGCCGCTCGTGCCGCTCGACGACGACGTCGACGACGTGCCGTTCATGGTGTCGAGCAGGGACTGCGACACGGTGGCGGAACTGCCGCCGATGGTGGTGCTGCTGGAAGTCAACGCGTTCTCCTCGGATACGCCCGGCTAACTGGGTAGCGTGTGGTCTGTGGTGTAGTCTCGTGCCGCGTTTCGCCGCGGCCCCGGACGCCTGTTCAGGGGTCTTCTTTACGTGCCCGAATTACGGGGCGCTTCAAGTGCCGCTTCAAGTGCCGATGGTGAGGGTCTTGAGCATCAGCGTCTTCGCGGTGTTCAGCGTCTCGATGTTGGCCTGATACGAGCGCGACGCCGAGATCATGTTCACCATCTCCTGCACCGGGTCCACGTTCGGCATCGTCACGTAGCCTTCCGCGTTGGCGGCGGGATTGTCCGGGTCGTAGCTCTGCTTCATCGGCGTCGGGTCGTCGATCACGCCCGTCACCTTCACGCCGCCCACCTGCTGGCCGGACGCGCTGCGCGCGCCGCCGAGCGGATCGACCGCGAACACCACCTGCTTGGCCTTGTAGGGCTGGCCGTCGGGGCCGGTCGTGCTGTCCGCGTTGGCGAGGTTGGACGCCGTCACGTTCAGGCGCTGCGATTCCGCCGACATGGCGGACCCGGCAACGCTGAAGATATTCATCAGGGATGGCATGGTTTCGGTGACCTCACAAAATGCTGCTGTGTGTTCTTACTTGGCGTGCGGCTGGTGGCTTGCGAGCCCGGGTTACGAGCCCGACTGGATCGCCGAGAGCATCGTCTTGATCTGGCTCGACAGCACGGTCATGCCCGACTCGAAGTGCAGCGCGTTGTCCGCGAACTGCACGCGTTCGGTGTCGAGGTCGACCGTGTTGCCGTCGAGCGCGGGCTGCGTCGGGTTGCGGTACATCACCGCGCTCGAATACGCCTCGGTCGGGCCGCCCGTCGCGACCAGCTTCGCGTTGCCGGGCATATGGCCCGCTTCGGTCGACGCCATCGACATGCCGGTCGTCACGCCCGCGGGCTGCGCCATCACGAGCGGCTGGAAGTTGCCCGCCGCGCCGCCGCCCGACGTGCCCGCTCCAGCCTGGCGCAGCGCGCCGGCGAGCGAGGACGAGAAGTCGACGTCGCGCGCCTGGTAACCAGGCGTGTCCGCGTTCGCGATGTTCGACGAGATCAGCGCCTGGCGCGTCGCGCGCACATCGAGCGCTTCGCGTCCGAAGGCGAATTCGGCATCGAGTTTGTCCAGCATCGGGCGTTCTCCGTTACACGAAATGAAAGGCTGCGCCGGGCATGCAACACGCATCCGTCCGGTGGATCGGCCGCGCAGGCCTTTTCGCATGGAGAGGAATAGTAGGCGGGTGACGCAAGAACCAATCGGACGAATAGCCGGTAAAGCCCCCCTCTATTCGACGTTAGCGAGCGGGGAGCGACGCCTAGAATGCGATGCGTGTCAATGCAATGGATGGAGAACGACGATGCCGCAGACTGCCCACCCGAACGCGCGACGCGCGACGGCGCACCGGCACGCGCGCGGCCGTTCGCAGCGCCTCGCGGCCGCCACGGCGGCTTTGCTGGGCGCGATGAGCGCGATCAGCGCAATGACCTTCGCGACGGCGGCGCGGGCGCAGAGCGATGCGTCGGCTTCGTCGGGCGCATCCGGTCAGCAGATCTATATCGCCGGTCCCGGCGACCGCGCGGGCTCCGATGCCGCGAAGATGAGCGCGATGCTCGCGCAGCCCGCCAGGGCCGCCGATCCGGCCGCCAACGCGAAGGCTTACGCCGACCGCGCCGCGCTGCTCACGCGCAATAACGCCGGGTCGAGCGCGCAAGCGCGCGCCGAAGCCGAGGCGCAGCAGCCCGGCATGATCACGATTCCCGGCGCGGGCGAGCGCGGCAACGCCGCCGCGCAGAACGACGCGCCCACCATCGTCACGGTCGGCGCATCGGGCGCCGCGAGCACGCCGCAACGCGCGGTCGCGCCCGTGGTGGTGCAGGCCGCGCCGCGCGTCGTGCAGCCGAATGTTCCTGCGGTCAATGCCAACGCAACGAACACCTACGCGAATACCAGCGCGAATACCAACGCGAACACCCGCGCCAACGGCGCGATCATGCGCGCGAGCTACGCGCCGCGCGCCGCTGTCAACGCGAACGGCAACGCCGCCGCGATGAACGCCGCCGCGCAGGCGCAAGCGCAAGCCGCGCAAGTGCCCCCGGGCCAGGAAGACGGCGAGCGCATCCGCGCCACCGCGCTCGCGTTTCTGCAGCAGCAGTCGGCGGGCTTGCCGGGCAAGGTCAACGTGACGGTCGGGACGGTGTTCCCGCGCGGCCTCGCGGCCTGCGCCGCGCTCGAACCGTTCATGCCGCCGGGCGCGCGCATGTGGGGCCGCACGACCGTGGGCGTGCGCTGCGTCGGCGCGAAGCCGTGGACGCTCTACGTGGTCGGCCGCGTCGCGGTCGACGTCACCTATTACGTGGCCGCGCGCCAGATCAACGCCGGCGAGGCGCTGTCCGCCGCCGACTACGTGCCGCGCGACGGCGACCTCGCGAGCCTGCCGCAGACCATCATCACCGATCCCGATCAGGCCAACGGCGCGGTCGCGCTCATGCGCATCACGCAAGGCCTGCCGCTGCGCTCCGACATGCTGCGCAGCGCCTCGTCGGTGGTCATCGGCCAGACGGTCAAGGTGATCGCCGTGGGCACGAATTTCACGATTTCCTCCGAAGGCAGCGTGCTCAACAACGCCGCGCCCGGCCAGATGGTGCGCGTGCGCACGCCAAACGGCCAAATCATCAGCGGTGTCGTCAAGGACGCGTCCACCGTGCAGATCCAGATTTAGGGTCGAAATCGCGATCGGAAAGGTGAAAAACGGGACCTCCGGCCATGTGCGCCAGCACACGTAACAGCATGTAACGTCGGGATATTTGCGCTAAAGTTCGCGCCGCGCCCGCCGTTATCAAAGGCATACGGATCAGGAAGCCCCATCGTGAACATCGACACCTCCAATCGCAACGACGCGCGTCCGCTGCAAGACGGCCTGGCGCGTACCGGCCAAGGCGATACCGCGAGCGCGATTGGCGCCAGCAACACGGCGTCCGCCAGCAGCACGCCGGCCGCGAACACCGCGGCGGCAGGCAGCACGCGCGGCGACGCCAACGTGAGCCTTTCCTCGCTTTCCTCGACGCTGCGCTCGGCGCCGTCGAGCGATAGCGCCGACATCGACATGGACCACGTCCAGTCGATCAAGGACGCTATCAAGAACGGCACGCTGCAGATCGACACCGGCAAGATCGCCGATGGCATTCTCGACACGGCGCGCGGCCTGATCAAGCAGCCGGCAACGGGCAACTGATCGCCGGCGCCGGCCCGCAACCCGCTTTGACTGGTGGTACCGATGAAAGACGCCCTGCTCGCCACACTGATCGACGAACACGCCGCCGTTGAGGCCTTCGCGTCGCTGCTCGCCTTCGAGGAGAAGGCGCTCACGTCGACCGACGGCATGGACTCGCTGCCGCAGATCGTCGAGCAGAAGACGACGCTGACGCAGCGCCTCGCCGGTCTCGAAAAGGTGCGCGACGCGCAGCTGGCCGGTCTCGGCCTGCCGGGCGGCCGCAAGGGCATCGAGCTGGCCTGCGACGGCGACACGCGTCTCGCGGGCCAATGGGCGCTGCTCAAGGGCTCGACCGAGCGCGCACGCCGCCAGAACCTCACCATCGGCATGATGATCCGCACGCGCATGGAACATAACCGTCGCGCACTCGCGATCCTGCGCGGCGAGACCAATACGGGCGCATCGATGCTGTACGGCCCCGACGGCAGACTGCCTGCGTTCGGGCTCTGAGCCTGGACGGATTCGCGCGGCACGACGCTGCGCGAAGCGACGAAAAAAGCCGAAGCGGTCTGCTTCGGCTTTTTTGTTTTTGGGCTTCCGTGCGGCGTGCGCTGCGCGCCTTCGCGCCTTCACTCCTTCACGCGCCCGTCATTCACGCGCGCATAAAAAAACCGGAGCGCTTTCGCACTCCGGCTCTTACCTCTCTGAACTACGCCGCCGTCAATTCTCGGTGCCGGCCCAGGACATCTCGCGCAGACGCGTACGCAGACGCGCTACCGCCTGGCTGTGCAGCTGGCACACGCGCGACTCGCTGACTTCCATCACCGCGCCGATCTCGCGCAGGTTCATGCCGCGCTCGTAGTAGAGCGACATGAGCAGCTTCTCGCGCTCGGGCAGACGCTCGATCGCTTCGACCAGCGCGCCGCGCAGGCTGTCGTCGAGCAGCGCCGACAGCGGATCCGAATGATCGACGCAATAGCGGTCGAGGAACGGCTCGTCCTCGGCGGAACGGTCGAAGTCTTCGTAATAGATCAGCTGGCTGCCATGCAGATCCTGGAGCATCGACTGATACTCGTCGAGCGGCATGCTCAGATGGTCGGCGATCTCGGTTTCGCTCGCCGAGCGTCCGAGCCGCTGCTCCACCTGATGCACGGCGCTCTCCACCTCGCGCGAGGTGCGGCGCAGGCTGCGCGGCAGCCAGTCGTTGCTGCGCAGCTCGTCGAGCATCGCGCCGCGAATCCGCTGGCTCGCGTAAGTCTCGAACTGCGCGCCCTGGTCTTCCTTGTAGCGGTTGGCCGCATCCATCAGACCGATCATGCCGGCCTGGATGAGGTCGTCCAGATCCACGCTCGCGGGCATCTTCGCCACGAGCTGCAGACCCAGACGCCTGACCAGCGGCGCGTATTTCGCGAGGACATCGGCCTGCGAAATTTTTCCTTGAGCGTTATACATCATGCTCTCCTGCTTCTCTTTTCCCTTGCTGCACCTGTCGTCCGCCGCACGTCATGCGTGCTGCGGCGCGGGGCGCTGCACGGGCGGGTCCGCCCGCCATCCGGCGTGGGCCGGCGCGGGCGCGGATGGGACGCCTGTGACGGTCGAAACGAATGATTCGGTTGTTTGTGCTGCCTGCGCGCCTGCCGCCTGTGCGCTCGCCAGCGCCGAAACGGCGGCGGCGGCCACGCCGGCGGGCGCGGTCCCGACGATCGGCGCGCGCGCTGCGCCCGCCGTGCCGGTCTGTCCTGCCGATACCGATGCCGACGCATTCGCCGACACCGCAGCGGAGGCCGCCGCCGCGCTCGCGCGCGCCGCCTTGACCTCGGCGTCGGACGACGCCACCGCTTCGGCGAAATCCGCCGCCGTGGTCGAGCGCGCCGACAACGCCGGACGCATCGGCCAGTGCGGCAGCTCGGCGGCCACGTGGCGGAAATCGCGCGCGGCGGCCGTCGAGGGGAACGCATCGACGATGCAGCGCGACAGTTGCACCGCGCGCGGCATGTGCGGATCGGCGGCCACGCAACCGGCGTTCTCGAGCGAGACCGTCAGGTAGCGGCTGGCCACGCCCGCAAGGTTGTCGAACGCCGCCTGCGCGTCGGTCGCGCTCGCGACATGGTTCGCGAGCACGCGGAACTGGCCGATCGCATGCGCGAAATGCAGCCGCTTCATGCACGCGTAGGCATCGGTGATCGCCTGCGCGGCGACGCGCATGACGATCAGCACGTCGTGCGCATGCATCGCGAGCGGCGAGAGCGCGCCTTCGGCGTCGAGCTCGGCATCGATGAGCACGATGTCGGCCGGACCGGTCAGCACCTTGTTCAGTTGCGCGCTGGTGTACTGCGAGCGGTGCTCGCGCGAGGCGGCCAGCACGCGGAAGCCGAGCGCGTGACGCCCTGCGGCTTCGTCGAGCCCCATCTCGCCGCGCATCACCGCCGCGAAGTTGCCCGCACCGCGCACGCCGCCGAGCAGCGCGCTAACCGAGCGCTGCCCGAGACATTCGTCGATGACGAGCACGTCCTTGCCATGGCCGGTCAGCGCCGCCGCAAGATTGATCACGGCAGTCGTGCGTCCCGGCGCGCCGGGTCCACCCGTCACCGCGATCACGCGCGAACCTTCGCGCGCAAGCAGGCGCCGCAGGCCCTCGGCCTGATCGATCACGAACTTATCCAAACCGGACCTCGGGTGCTTGCGCGTTCGAACGATTCGACAGCGCGGAGAGCAATGCAGGAATGTCGTCCTCGTGCGGCACGAACGGCGAGCGGTCGCGCGGCACGCAGAAGGCGCTGCGAATCAGGAAGCGGCGCGTGGCCACGTACAGGTTCTCGGGCACCTTCTGGCCCGTCGAGACGTAATGCACCGGCAGCTTGTAGCGCAGGACCGTGTCGAGCGTGCTGCCGAGGTTGGTCGCCTCGTCGAGCTTGGTGAGAATGCAGCCGGTGAGCGGCGAATTGTCCGGGCCGCTCTGGTAGGCCTGCACGACTTCGTTGAGCGTGTCGCCGTGGTTGGTCGCCGAGAGCAGCAGCAGACGCCGCACCGGACGGCCCGCGCCGCACAGCATGGCGATCTGGTCGGCCACGGCGCGGTCGCGCTGGCTCATGCCGATCGTGTCGATCAGCACGATGTGCTTGTTCTTGAGTTCAGTGAGCGCGAGTTGCAGATCCGCGCCGTCGCGCACCGCGTGCACGGAAACGCCGAGGATCTTGCCGAAGATGCGCAGTTGCTCATGGCCGCCGATACGGTAGCTGTCGGTCGTGAGCAGCGCGACCTTGCTGGCGCCGAAGCGCATCACGCAGCGCGCGGCGAGCTTGGCCGTGGTCGTGGTCTTGCCGACGCCCGTCGGGCCCATCAGCGCGAACACGCCGCCGCGCTCCATCAGCGCTTCTTCGTCCTCCAGCACCGGCAGGTTCGATTCGAGCACGGACTGCATCCATTCCATGCCAGCTCCTTCGGTTTCCACGTCCGGCAGGCGCTCGATCATCATCTTGACGAGCTGCGCCGAGAAACCGGCCGCGAACAGCTGCTTGGTGAGCGCGCCCTGCACCGGGCTGCGGCGCTGGCGCTCGCCCCAGAGCAGGCCCGCGAACTGTTCTTCCATCATGCCGCGCATGGAGGCCAGTTCGTTCATCACGGTTTCGTTGACGACCTGCTCGATGCGCGCGCGAATCGCTTCGCTGACGTTCGCCGCCGTGGTCGCGGACTTCGCGCCGTCTTCGTCGGGCCACGGACCGGCGGCGTCGGCGCTCTGGCCGATGCTGCGGGCCGCGCGGCGCGCCGCGACGTGAGCCGCCTTGAGCGCCCACTCGGGCTGCGTGGCGTCGACGTCGGCCGGATGCACGGGATCGGCGGTCGTGCCGAAGCCGCGCGCCATCGCGGCGGCGGGCGTCAGGCCCGGCGCGCGCGTGTCCTGGCCGTTCTGCTGATTGGCGATGCGGCGCGCGTGGTCGATCAGCCAGGGATTCGTCTCGGCCATCGTGCGCGGCGCGTTCGATTCGAGGAACGACTGCGGGAACGACTGCGAAACCGCCTGTTCGAGCAGCGACGCGGCGTCGCGCGCCGAAGCCTGGCTTGCGGGCGCGGCCTTCAGCGTGCCGAACGGCTGCGTAGCGTGTTGCGATTGCATCGACTGCATGGCCTGCGCGGTCGGCGGCATCGTCGACTGCTGCGCGTGCTGGCCGGCGGCGGCGCGCGACGCGGCGAACGGCTGCGCTGAGCTTTCGGGCGTGTCGTTCGGCGCGGTCTTGGCTTGAATCGATTGGGCGAGCGAGACGCCGGCGTCGTCGCCGTTATCGGCGTCGGCGTGGTCGTCGGCGGCTGCGGCCGAGGGGTCCGCGCCCACTTCCGGGCTCGCGCCGAACACCGACGAAAACACGTCCGGCATGCCGCTCGCGTAGGGATTGCCCGCCGAAGCCGTCGGTGCCGACGAAGTCGACGAAGTCGACGAAGCCGACGAAGCCGACGAAGCCGACGAAGCCGAAGGCAGCGCCGGACGCGAAGGCTTTTGCGCGAGACCCAGCGCCGCCTGCAACTGCGAGCCTTGCTGCGAACCGCCGAAGGGCAAACCGCCGAACGCCGCGCTCAGGGGCGAGCCAGCCGCAGCCTCGGCGGGCGCGATGGCCGCGAGGTCGCTGTCGGCGAGCGCGACGATCTCGACGCTACCGTCGTCGAGCGTGCGGTTCGACAGCACGACGGCGTCCGCACCGAGCGCTTCGCGCACGAGGCGCAAAGCGTCGCGGCTGTTGCCACCGATGAATTTGCGAATGTTCAAGCTAAGCCCCTGATTGAGGTGAGCGGCCTGGCGCCGCCGGTCGATTGCTGTGGAGCGCTGCGGGCCGCGCGCCGCGCATGCCCTTCTCCGATGTTGGAATTATTTCGAAGGTGAGCCCTTCACGATCGGTGGATCAGGACGGGGAAATGTGGGTAATTCGGGGGATGGGGCGCGCGCACGGTGCCGGGCGGCGGCGCGCGGATCGAGCGGCGCATGGCGCGGCAAGGCGTGGGACGCTCATGGCCTCGGGTGCGCGGCGCGTGGTCGCGGCGCAGCCGTATCGACCAAATAAGCGACTAACCAGTTGACCTATAATCAGGTCGATTGATCGGTGTCACTGGGCGCCGAAGTCGCTTTGTTCGCTTCTACGTGGGACTCCGCAAAATGGAACGCATTCTGGCAAGCACATCGATCGGCATCAGCGAGTTAAAGATGAATCCCATGGCAACCATCGAGAAGGCCCAAAGCCCTGTCGCCATCCTCAACCGCAACAAGCCGGTCGCCTATCTGATACCGGCAAGCGCGTGGGAGGCCATCTGTGACCGGCTCGAAGACTTCAACGGCCTGCAGGAAAGCCTGCATCTGCTCGGGTCGCCCGAGAACGCCCAGCGCCTGTCCGAATCCATCGCCCAGTTCAAGGCCGGCCGCACCGCGCTGCGAGGGCTGATCGATGAGTCAGCAGAAGAAGGCGCGCAACAAGCACAAGGCGGCAAGCGGCGTTAAGGTCGCGTGGTCCGACCACGGCTGGAACGACTATCTGCACTGGCAGAAAACCAACATGGCGATCGTCCGTGAAATCAACGGACTGATCGAGGAAATCGCGCGCGATCCGTTTCGTGGAACCGGCAAGCCCGAACCGCTCAAGGGCAGTCTCACCGGCTTCTGGTCGCGTCGCATCACGCAGGCGGACCGGCTCGTTTACCTCGTCCAGGAAGGCGTGATCTACGTCATGCAGTGCCGCTTTCACTACGAGCGATAAGGCCGCGACGATGCAAAAAAGCCCGCCGTAACCTCCCAGCGGGCTTCTAAAAAATCCACCGCAACTCAGCCTCAGTTCGTGCCCACCACGTTCACCACGCGCACGTTGCGCGTATCCGGCACTTCGGCGTACGAGAGCACCTTGAGCTGCGGCAGGCTGCGGCGCAGGAAACGCGAGAGCATCGGACGCAGCGCATGCTGCACCAGCAGCACCGGCGAGAGCCCCATCGCCTGCTGACGCTGCATCGCCGCTTCGGTCTGCGTAAGCAGCGTGTGCGCGAGGCCCGGCTCCAGGCCCGGATTCGGGCCGGAGGTCAGCGTCTGCGAGAGCACGCGTTCCAGATTCGCGTCGAGCCCCATCACCTGCATGTCGCCGCTGCCCGGGAACCACTGCTGCGTGATCGCGCGGCCCAGCGAGATGCGCACCGCCGCCGTGAGATCGTGCGCGTCGGACAGGCGCGGCGTGTGCTCCGAAAGCGACTCCATGATTGTGCGCATGTCGCGGATCGGCACGCCTTCTTCGAGCAGGTTTTGCAGCACCTTCTGCAGCGTCGTGACCGACATCACCTTCGGCACGAGGTCGTCGACGAGCGAAGGCGTGTCCTTCTGCACGCGTTCGATCAGCGACTGCACTTCGCGGCGGCCAAGCAGTTCGGCGGCGTGCATCACCACGAGGTGATTCAGGTGGGTCGCCACCACCGTGCTCGAATCGACCACCGTGTAGCCGAACACCTGCGCCTGTTCGCGCATGTTCGAATCGATCCAGATCGCGGGCAGGCCGAACGCCGGATCGGTGGTCGGCATGCCCGGCAGCACCGCGCTCACCTGGCCCGGATTGATCGCGAGCCACTGGCCCGGGAACGCCTCGCCGGTGCCCACTTCCACGCCCTTGAGCGCGATGCGGTAGGCGTTCGGACGCAGTTCGAGGTTGTCGCGAATATGAATGACCGGCGGCAAAAAGCCGATTTCCTGCGCGAACTTCTTGCGGATGCTCTTGATGCGCTTGAGCAGTTCGCCGTCGGTGTTGCGGTCGACGAGCGGAATGATGCGATAGCCCACTTCGAGACCGAGCGTGTCGATGAGCGTGACGTCGTCCCAGCTCGCCTCGGTGTTCTCGACCGGCGCGACGGCGGCCGGCGCGATGTCCGCGAGCACGCTGCTCGCCTTCTTCGCCTCGGCGTTCTTCTTCAGCACGCGGCCGAGCTGGATCGCGCCCGCGCCCAGCAGCAAGAACGCGAAGTGCGGCATGCCGGGAATCAGGCCCATCATCAGGATGATCGAGCCCGTGATCATCAGCACGCGCGGGTTGGTGAACAGCTGGCCCGTCAGCTGCGTGCCGATGTCTTCGTTGGTCGCCACGCGCGAGACGATCACACCCGCGGCCGTCGAGATCACGAGCGACGGAATCTGCGCGACGAGGCCGTCACCGATGGTCAGCAGCGTGTAGGTCTCGCCCGCCGCCGCGAGCGGCATGCCGTGCTGCACCACGCCGACGATCAGGCCGCCGATGATGTTGATCGCCATGATCAGCAGACCGGCGATCGCATCGCCGCGCACGAACTTGCTCGCACCGTCCATCGAGCCGTAGAACTCGGCTTCCTGGGAGATTTCCGTACGGCGCTTGCGCGCGGCTTCTTCGTTGATGAGACCGGCGTTCAGGTCGGCGTCGATCGCCATCTGCTTGCCGGGCATCGCGTCGAGCGTGAAGCGCGCCGACACTTCCGCGATACGGCCCGCGCCCTTCGTGATCACCATGAAGTTGATCACCATCAGGATCACGAACACCACGATGCCCACGGCGAAGTTGCCGCCGACGAGGAAGTGGCCGAACGACTCGATCACCTGGCCGGCCGCGCCGGGGCCGGTGTGGCCTTCGAGCAGCACGACGCGCGTCGACGCCACGTTCAGCGACAGGCGCAGCAGCGTGGAGAACAGCAGCACGCTCGGGAACGCCGCGAAATCGAGCGGCTTCATGGTGTACATGCTGACGAGCAGCACCATCACCGAGAGCGCGATGTTGAAGGTGAACAGCAGATCCAGCAGGAACGGCGGCAACGGCAGAATCATCATGCCGAGGATCATGCAGATCAGGATCGGCCCCGCCAGCGCGCGCAGATTCGTGCCTTGCAGCACCTCCGGGCGCCGCGCGAGGAAACCGGTGCGGGCGTTCATTCTGTTGCTCCTTCATTGCCGCCGCGCGCGGTGTCGGCGCGGCCTGCGGGGTTCGATGCGGTGGTGTTGGCGTCGCGCGACGCGTCGGCGGCGCCTTCGGGCGAGAGCGCGTCGTCGGCTTCTTCGGCGGCGTCGTCGTCGCTGACGGGGCCCTTGTCGAGATCCGCCGGCACGTCGAGATCGGTCGGCGCCATCGGCACGTCGCCGCCGTGTTCGCGGAAGCGCTTGAGCTGATAGACCCACGCGAGCACCTGCGCGACCGCGCCGTAGAGCGGGCCGGGAATCTCGCGGTTGAGATCGACGTTGTGATAGAGCGCACGCGCGAGCGGCGGCGCTTCGAGCAGCGGCACGTTGTTCTCGGTCGCCAGTTCGCGGATGCGCGCGGCCACGAGGTTCACGCCCTTGGCGATGACCTTCGGGGCGCGCATCTCGCCGTCGGTGTACTGGATCGCGACCGCGAAGTGGGTCGGGTTGGTGACCACCACGTCGGCCTTCGGAATCTGCGCCATCATGCGGCGGCGAGCCATCGCACGCTGCTGCTGGCGAATGCGGCCCTTCACGTGCGGATCGCCTTCGTTCTCGCGATGCTCGCGCTTCACTTCTTCCTTCGTCATGCGCAGCTTGCGGTGATACGACCAGAGCTGATACGGCACGTCGATGGCGGCCACCACGAACATGCCCGCGACGGTCGTGCCGCAGCACACGGCGATCAGGTGGAAGGCGTCGGCGAACGCGCGCGGCGCGGGCTGCATCGCGAGGCCGAGAATCTCGTCGCGCCGGTTCCACACGGCCGAGCCGCCGATCGCGCCGACCATGATCGTCTTCACGAGCGACATGCCGAGCTGGATCGGGCCGTTGATCGAGAAGATGCGGCCGAGGCCCGAGATCGGGTTCAGCCGGTCGAACTTCATTTCGAGCGACTTGGTGGAAAAGAGCCAGCCGCCGAGCGCCATCGGTGCGAGCAAGGCGGCCACGCCGGTCAGCGCGAGCACCGGGAACAGCGCGTACAAGCCCTCGCGCGCGGCCACACCGGCGCCGATGAGCATGCGTCTGGTCTCGAATGCGTCGGCGTGGTTGAACGTCAACGAGCCGCGCAGCATCGCCTGCAGATGCTCGCCGATGGTGCCCGAGAGCATCCAGATGCCGAAGAACCCCGCCGACAGCAGCGCGAACGTAGCCAGCTCCCGCGAACGCGCGACCTGCCCCTCCTCACGCGCCTTTTCGAGGCGCTTGGGAGTGGCTGATTCGGTTTTTTCGAGGTCGCTGTCCTCTGCCACGGATGCTCCGGTCGGCGCCGCACGCGGCCCGCCACCCCAACGGTGACGGCGCACAGCCTTTTTCAGTGAGAGCGATTATTGCCGCGCGGGGCAAGCGGCGATTGGCGGAGTAAGGCGGGGAAACCGGGGTATTTCACTGGATGGAAGGCCGGAACCGGCGCGAGGCGGGCCGGATCGGCGTGAGGATGGTGGGTTCGTGACGCGGGGATGTCGCGTCGGCGGCTGGTAAATGGTGAGAAAACGGCGGGAAAGCGGCGCAATGAGGGCGCGAACGCGAGCGAGCGCCACAGCCACCCGCGCCCTGCGCCGCCCGGCCAGCGGCGGCGCAAGACGCAGGACGCCGGACACGCTCAGAACGCGAAGTAAGGCGTCTGCGTGCCGCCCGTGGCGGTCTTGTCGAAGCCGTAATAGACGTATCGGCCGTAGAAGAACGGCAGGCCGAGGTCGAGGTTAGCGTTCGAGCCGAACTCGCCGCCGAGGTCGTTCGCCACGTAGTTCGTGCCGTTGCCGAGCAGCACCTGCGCGCTCACCACGTTGAAGTTCACGGTGGCCGTCTTGTTGTTGAGATCGGTCAGCGTCGCCGAGAGCGCGAGCGGCGTCGACGGGCAATAGAAGGTGCCGAGATTGCCGCCGCACTGCCCGATCGAACTGTCGTTGAAGAACAGCCCGTTCGAACCCGAGTCGAGGAAGGCCGCGAGCGAGCGCCCCTTGTAGCTGCCGACCACGTCGCCCCACTGATCGGTCGCGAAGGTCTGGCCGGCGCTCATCGTGTTGTTCGACTGCGTGCCGATGCCGAACACCAGCGTGCCGGTCGCGCTGGCCTGGCCGTTCAGCGAGACGGGCTGCATCTGCAGGATCACGCCGTTGTTGTCGGTGGCGAAATGCGCGACGGGATTGGCGACCTGCGCGCCCGTGGCGACCGCGACGGTGCTGCAATTGCTGCCGTTCGGGCAGCTGTAGTAGCTGCTCGTGTTATTGACGTTGGTCGCGCAGCGCGAGCCGCAGTCCCACGGCGCCACGCCGATGCCGATCAGCCCGTTCGCGCCCAGCTCCTGCGGCGAGTTCTGCGCGGCGCCGTAACTCGCGCAGGCTTGCGGCACGCTGCTCGTGCTGAGGTCGCCGACCACCTGGACCGGGATGTTGCTGGCCGTTTCGCCGCCGATCTTCACGTCGGCGTTGCGCACCGTGCCCCAGGTGTAGCCGTCCGCGAAGGCCGTGCACTCGGCGAGCGTGCCGCCCGAGGCCGTCGTGAGCGGCAGCGCGCCGGTCATCGTGCTGTTGAGCGCGGAAGCGGCGATGCGCAGCCCGTACGACGCCGTATCGACCTGAACATTGCTGATGGTCTGGCAGGTGCTCGTGCCCGCCACGCACAGCGTCACGCTGATGGTGGGAATGTTCGGCATGTTGCCGGTGACGCCCGCATTCACCGTCACGCCGACGGTATTGGCCGCGCCGACCGCGATCGGCTGCTGCGTGGGGCCGGCGGGCAGTTTCGAGGTGTCGCTGGCGCTGTTGCTGCTCGAACTGCTGTTGTCCGAACCGCCGCCACCGCCGCAGGCCGCGAGGCCCGCACTGAGCGCGAAACACGCTGCCAGCAGGCCGCCGCGCGCGAGGGCCGGACCGGCGCTCAAGGTACGCAGAGCGCGCAGCGCGTCGAGGACGTGCAGTGCGCGGGGAATGAGATTGGAGAAGCCGATGGTGAACACGCGTCGTCTCCCGTTCGTCATTGAATGTCGGAGGCGCTGACGCCCGATGGCAGCGCCTGCGGCAGCCACGCCTCGCCCGAGAACGCGCCCATGTGGCCGCCCGAGTGGACCACGAGGCCGCTGCTGTCGACCGCGCCCGGCCCGCGCACGCCCGCCGCGCGATTGGCCTTCACGCCGGCGACGTATTGCGGGAAGTAGCTGCCGAGCAGCGACGCGAGATCGGGCGGCTGCGGCCCGTTCCACGCGACGCCGAACACCGTGCCCGCCGAGGAAAGGTACTCGCGCACGACGGTGCCGTTGGCGAGCGTGGTTTCGCGCACCGTGTAGGCGGTCGAGCTGGCGCTGGTGGATGCACTGGTGGACGTGCTCGCCGACACACTGGACGAAGCCGCCGCGCTCGCCTGCACGGCCTGGCGCTTCACGGTGGACACCGCCGTGTTCGCGGTGCTGGGCGCGCCGACGGTCGCGCCGGCCGGCGTGGTCATCGGCGCACCGCCGAGCGCGGCGCTGGCCGGCTGGGCGATGCCCAGCAGCCCGGCCGCGCAGACGAGCGTGGCCACGGCGCGCTGCAACGCGGCGAATATCGAAGCGGGAAACCGGGGGGAAAGCGGGGAGGAAAGCGGGGAGAAAACCGACGAAAACAGCGAGACAGGAGGCGAAACAGAAACCGGAGCAGCCCAACCCAATCTGGAACCAGAATCCGCGAAGCAACCGGAAACGGACGGATCAGCAGGCAGGTGCGCGCCGGGCGAACCGGCACGGCGGGTCGCGGCGAACGCGACGGACGAGGCAAGCGGATACAAGGCGGCCCTCCCTCTCTCGGTGGCACGCTCCCGCACACGGCGCCGCGCGCGCCCGGTCGAACAAGCTCAAGCGAGGGCGGCGGCGGAACGGGAAGCGGCTGGCTGCGCTGCCTGACGCCGCCACGGCGGGCGCCGAGGCGGGACAACAGCGTTCACCGTCAAGTATGCCTGTCGACGATGACACCCGACAGTCGGCAATTTCGCCAGGTGCGGCGCGGCAAACCCACGCTCGCCGACCGGCGCGGCGTCCCGCCCGCGCCCGGCTGTCCGCCTTAGAACCCGAGACTCGCCAGCAGATCGTCGACCTGAGCCTGATCCTGGACGACGTCGGTCTTGCCTTCCGGGTTGATCTGCGGACCGTTGAGCAGGCCTTCCGGGCTGCCCGTGCTGCTCGCCTGCGCTTGCGCCTCGGCCAGCAGCGCGGCGGTCGCCGCGAACTGCTCGCGCCGCTCGGGCGCGATGTTTTCGACCAGCACCGTCAGCAGTTGCTGCTCGATCACGTAGACCACGTCCATGATCTTCTTGATCACCTGACCGGTCAGATCCTGGAAATCCTGCGCGAGCATGATTTCGAGCAGTTGCTGATTCGTGGCCGTGGTGACTTCCGGCACGCCGTCGAGGAACTGGCGCGTGTCGTCCATCAGCGAGCGCACTTCCTCGCGGCCGATCGGCGCGTCGTACCACGTCGCCCAGCGCGACGACAGTTCCTTCGCGTCGGCTTCGACCTTTTCCTGCAGCGGCTTGGCGAGCTCGATGGCCGACAGCACGCGTTCGGCGGCCTGCTCCGTCATGTTGGCGACGTAGCGCAGCCGGTCGCGCGCGTCGGGCACCGCTTCGGCGGCGCGCTCCACGTGCTTGTCGAGACCGAGCTCGCGCATCGAATCGCGCAGCGTGCGCGTCAGCTGGCCGATGCGCGCGAGGATGCGGTCCGTCGCGAGATCGCCCGACTCCGCGGCGCCTTCATGCGCCGCATCAATGGGCTCGTTCACGTCAGCTCCCGGTCTTCGCCATCTTTTCGAGAATCTTGTTGAGCTTCTCGTCGAGCGTCGCCGCCGTGAACGGCTTGACGACGTAGCCGCTCGCGCCCGCCTGGGCCGCGGCAATGATGTTTTCCTTCTTCGACTCGGCCGTCACCATCAGCACCGGCAGGTGCGAGAGCGAGGCGTCGGCGCGGATTTCCTTGAGCATCGCCAGACCGTCGAGGTTCGGCATGTTCCAGTCGGAAATCACGAACTCGTAGTTGCCGCCGCGCAGGCGCGCGAGGCCCGCTGCGCCGTCTTCGGCTTCGTCGACGTTCGCATAGCCCAGTTCCTTGAGCAGGTTGCGGACGATCCGGCGCATCGTCGGAAAGTCGTCCACCACCAGAATCTTCATTCCCTTGTCCATCTCGGTTCCATTCCTCCAGGCTAAAACCTGGGCAATTATCCAGACAAGCGCAGTGCCTATCCAGATAAATTAATCGTGATCGATCGCGCAAGCCTTACAAAGCCCCACGATCTCTCGTAAAAAGTACGCGCCCCGCGAGGCCGGCATATTACACGCGCTGGACGCGATCGCCCATCGAAGCGAGACGCGTCATCACGCGGCGGCTCATGTCGGCGAGCGAAGCGATCTCGTCGGCGGCGCCGAGCGCGATTGCTTCACGCGGCATGCCGAACACGATGCAGCTCGCTTCGTCCTGCGCGAGCGTGAACGCGCCGGCCTTGCGCATTTCCAGCAGGCCTTGCGCGCCGTCGCGGCCCATGCCCGTCAGAATCACGCCGATCGCGTTCTTGCCCGCGTGTTGCGCGGCCGAGCGGAACAGCACATCCACCGACGGACGATGCCGGTTCACCGGCGGGTCGTCGGACAGATGCGCGATGTAGTTCGCACCACTACGCGCGAGCAACAGGTGAGCGTGGCCCGGCGCGATGTAGGCATGGCCGGGCAGCACGCGTTCGCCGTGCTCCGCTTCCTTCACCGTGATGCGGCACAGCCCGTTCAGGCGCTGTGCGAACGACTTCGTGAAACCCGGCGGCATGTGCTGCGCGATCAGCACCGCGGGCGCGTCGGGCGGCAGCGGCTGCAGCACTTCGCGGATCGCTTCGGTGCCGCCCGTCGACGCGCCGACGATGATCAGCTTTTCGGTCGAGACGAGCGGGTTGTTGATCATCGGCGCGGCGGCGGCGGGTGCGTGCGCGGCGCCATGCGCGGCGGCCGGATGACCGGCGGCCGGCGCGGCGGCCGCACGCGCGGGCGCGGCCGGACGCACGCGGGCGCGCGCGGCGGCGCGCACCTTGTCGGCGAGCTTTTCGGCGTAGTCGAGCATGCCGTCGCGGATACCGACCTTCGGCTTCGTGACGAAATCGACCGCGCCCAGTTCCAGCGCGCGCAGCGTGATTTCATTGCCGCGTTCGGTCAGCGACGAGACCATCACGACCGGCATCGGCCGCAGGCGCATGAGCTTCTCGAGGAAGTCGAGACCGTCCATGCGCGGCATTTCCACGTCGAGCGTGAGCACGTCGGGGTTGTGCTGCTTGATCAGCTCGCGCGCCACGAGCGGGTCGGGCGCGGTCGCAACGACGGTCATATCCGGCTGACTGTTGATGATCTCGGTCATCAGGCTGCGGATCAGCGCCGAATCGTCGACGCACAGAACCTTGATTTTTTGCACAGCGTTCACGCCTCCTCTACTGTCCGGGCGTTGTCATGGCCGGGATGCCGCGTGGCCGGGGCCGAGCCCGCGCCGAACAACTCGACGCGCGGCCGCGCCGGCTGCGGCGTGGATGTTGAAAAGTGGTTGCCGGCCGCGACGCCGTTCGCGCCAGGCGCGCCCGGGCGCGCCGCGCCGTTGAGTCCGAACAGCTCGACGCGGGCGCGCGCGCGTGCCAGACGCTCGGCGCGCGCTTCGGCCGACTGCTGGGCGAGCGCCTGTTCGCGCTCGGTCACGCTCGTCTCCTGCGACAGGCGCAGCTTCTTGACCATCACCTGGCCGGTGCGCGGCAGGAACGCGACCTTGCGCGGATGCGAGCCCTGCAGATCCTCCGCGACGATGCGGATGCTTTCGGTCGCGAGATAGCGGCGCACGAACGCGGCGTTGCGGTCGCCGATGTTCATCGTCGTCATGCCCGCCAGCACGGCCGCGCCGCCGAACACCTTGGCTTCGAAGCGCTCGCGGCGGCCGCCCGCCTTGATCAGTTCGTTGATCAGCACTTCCATCGCGTAGGCGCCGTAGCGCATCGCGTCGGAGCCGACCGGCGCGGTGCCCGCGTCGGCGCCATCGTCGGGCAGCATGAAGTGATTCATGCCGCCGATGCCTGCGGTGCGGTCCTGGATGCATGCCGCCACGCACGAGCCGAGCACGGTGACGAGCACCATGTCTTCGTTCGTCGTGAAGAATTCGTTCGGCAGCAGCTTCACGCCGGGGCGTTGAAAGTGCGCGTCGAAGTAGCGGTTGGTCGCGATCGGCAGACGGGTGCTCATACGCTCGCTCCCAGCGGTTCGGACTTCGCGGGCGTCTTCGCGCCGCTAACCGTGCTCGCGGCGCTCGTCGTGCTCGTAGCCGACGGACTCGCGCCGCGTCCGCGCGTGAGTTCGTAGACGGTCTGGCCGCGCAGACGGAACGCTTGCGTCACGTACGTGAAGTTCTCCGAATGGCCGGCGAACAGCAGGCCGTCCGGCTTCATCAGCGGCTCGAAGCGCGTGAGCACCTGCGCCTGGGTCGGCTTGTCGAAGTAGATCATCACGTTGCGGCAGAAGATCGCGTCGAAGTTCTGGCGCAGGCCGTAGTCCGAATCGGTCAGATTGAGCTGCTCGAACTTGATCATCTGGCGCAGTTCCGGGCGCACCTTCACGAGACCCGCGTGCGAGCCCGTGCCCTTCAGGAAGAAGCGCTTCAGGCGCTCGGGCGTCAGGTGCTTGACCTGATCCCAGGCGTAGACGCCCGCGTCCGCTTTCGCGAGCACCTGGGTGTCGAGATCGGTGGCCAGCACGCGCGCCTCGCGGGCGGCGCGGTCGCCGAGCGCTTCGATCAGCGTCATCGCGATCGAGTACGGTTCCTCGCCCGTCGAGGCCGCCGAGCACCAGACCGAGACCGGCTGCGCGCGGCGCTTCACGAAATCCGCGAGGATCGGGAAGTGATGCGCCTCGCGGAAGAACGCCGTGAGGTTGGTCGTGAGCGCGTTGGTGAACGCTTCCCACTCGCTCGCGTCGTTGCGCTTTTCGAGTTCGTCGAGGTATTCGCGGAAGCTGTCGAGGCCGAGCGCGCGCAGACGCCGCGCGAGACGGCTGTAGGCCATGTCGCGCTTGTGGTCCGAGAGCGAAATGCCCGCGCGGCGATGGATCAGTGCGCGGATGCGCTCGAAATCCGCCGTCGTGAAATCGAAGTCGCGCGTGGCGCCTTCGCCCGATGCGCCGGATGCGAGACGCGTTGCGTCGCCGCGATCGGCCTGGGTGTTGCGTTCGGTGCGGGACCTCATGACCCTGCCCCTACGCGCGCTGCGCGCACTGCCGCGTGTGACTGCGCACTTCCGGCCTCCTGCAATGCCAGCGTAAGCGCGGCGCGCGGTGCGCTCGCTGCCAGGCGGGCAGCGGCGCGGTGCGAATCATGCCGGGATGTTGCGCTCAGTTGCATTGCCGTTCTCGTCTGCCTATGTCTACTTCTGGTTGTTGCGTGGATGATTGCCGTGCTGCCGGTGCTAATTTTTCGACTGCTTTTTCGACTGCTTTTTTTGCTGCCGTTTTGCTGCGTGTTCTACGTGCTCTGCCTGCGTGGCCGTCTTGAGTCGATCAGAACCGCCGATCAGAACGTCTCCCAATCGGAATCGTCCTTCGCGGAAGCCGCCACGCTGACCGGCGCCGCTTGCGGCTCGGCGCGCACTGCCGCCGGTTTCGCCGCCTTCGCAGCCGGTGCCGACGCGGCGGGCTTCGACGCTGTCGGCGTCACGCGCTTCGCCGACGCCGCCGCAAACTTCGCATCCGTCTTTGCAGCAACGGCAGGCGCGGCGGAAACTGAAGGCTTTGTTACGTTATGGCTGCGTGCCATGCCGCTTGAAGCAGCATTCGAAGCGCCATTCGAAGCGCCGCGGTCGCCGCCATTAGTGCGCCACGTGCCCAGCACGCCTTGCAGATTGCGCGTCTGTTCTTCGAGCGATGCCGCCGCAGCCGCCGCTTCTTCCACGAGCGCCGCGTTCTGCTGCGTGACCGTGTCCATCTGCGTGACGGCGCGATTGACCTGCTCGATGCCGCTCGACTGTTCCTCGGATGCCGCGCTGATCTCACCCATGATGTCGGTCACGCGACGCACGGCCTGAAGGATCTCGTCCATCGTCGTGCCCGCGCGGCCCACCAGTTGCGAGCCGCTTTGTACCTTCTGCGCGGAATCGCTGATGAGTTCCTTGATTTCCTTGGCCGCGCCCGCGCTGCGCTGCGCAAGCGTGCGCACCTCGCCCGCGACCACGGCGAAACCGCGGCCCTGCTCGCCCGCGCGCGCCGCTTCCACGGCCGCGTTGAGCGCGAGAATATTAGTCTGGAACGCGATGCCTTCGATCACGCTGATGATGTCGACGACCTTCGCCGAACTCGCGGCGATGTCCTGCATCGTATGCACGACTTCGCCGACCACCTCGCCGCCGCGCGTCGCGATATCGGACGCGTTCACGGCAAGCTGGCTCGCCTGGCGCGCGTTCTCGGCGTTCTGGCGCACGGTGCCGGTGAGCTGCTCCATGCTCGACGCCGTCTCCTGCAGCGACGCGGCCTGCTGCTCGGTGCGCTGCGACAGATCGGTGTTGCCCATTGCGATCTCGCGCGCGCCCACGTCGATCGAACCCGCGCCGTTATGGACGGCGGAGACGAGCGAAACGAGGCTGTCCTGCATGCGCTTGACGCCCGCGAACAGACGCCCGATCTCGTTGTTGCTGTAGACCTCGATGCGTTCGGTGAGATCGCCCTGCGCGATGCGCTCGAAGGCCTGCACCGCGTCTTCGAGCGGCTGCACGATCAGGCCGCGCATCGCGAAGCGGATCGCCACCACCAGCACGAGCGCCACGGCAATCGCCACGCCGATCAGCGTGCGCATCAGCGCGATCTGCGAGCGAGCGCCTTCCTCGCGCGCCTGCGCGCCGTCCTGCAGCTGTTGAGCGATCGGCGCCGCCGAGTTGTCGTAGTCGACGAACATCGGGCTGATCTTCGTGTCCGCGATCGCGTGATAGGCCGCCTGATCGTTGGCCCGCAGCGCCGCGAACTCGGGCTGCACGCCGTCGTTGAGCAGCGACGCGCGCTTCGTGTTGAGCGCGTCGAGCGCGGCGGCGTCGAGGCCGGTCTTCGGCGCGGACTGGAAAGCCTTCCAGGCGTCGTTCGACTTGCCGAGCAGGAAGTCGGCGCGGTCGATGACCTTCTTCGCCTCGTCGTTCTGACCGGCCGCATAGAGCGAGTTGGCGCGGTCGAGCGAGACGCGCGAGCGCAGCAGATACGACGACGTGTCGTTGAGCGAGCGCATCGCGACGAGATCGCCGCGCGCGATCGTGGCAAGCGAGTCGCTCGCGTTGCCGAGCGCGACGAGCCCGAGCGCGCCGACCAGCACGGTCAGCGCCAGGAGAATGACCCCGACGCCCGTGAGCGTCGTGCGGATCGACCATCTGTGCAACATCGTTTGCTCCTGTCCTGTGCGACGTTCGCGGGCGGCTTCGTCAAGGTGGCGCCGGGTTGTGCGGACGCGTCGGGACGATGGCGGTGTGCCGCTCTGACCGGTCTGATGCCGGCGGCTCTCCGCTCTTTCCTCTAACGCGGGCCTTGCGGCCTCACCCCCGAAGCTACCTCGCCTTGTTGCCCTGTCGTGCCTGCTCGTACTGTGCGTGCCTGCGCTGCCGTGCCAATGCCGTATGCCGTGTGCCGTGTGCTGCGCCGCGTTAAGCGGTGAGCGCCTCGATGAGTTCCATCTCGCGGCTCGTCATGAGCTTCTCGATGTCCATCAGGATCAGCATGCGGCCGTCCACGGTGCCGAGACCCGTGAGGTACTCGGTCGTGAGCGTCGCGCCGAATTCCGGCGCCGGCATGATCTGGTCGGCCTGCAGCGTGAGCACGTCCGACACGCCGTCGACCACCATGCCCACCACGCGATGCGCGACGTTCAGGATGATCACGACGGTCTGGTGGTCGTACTCGACGCGGCCCAGATGAAACTTGATGCGCATATCCACGATCGGCACGATGATGCCGCGCAGATTGATGACGCCCTTGATGAAATCGGGCGCGTTGGCGATGCGCGTGACGCTCTCGTAGCCGCGGATTTCCTGGACCTTGAGAATGTCGATGCCGTACTCTTCCGCGCCCAGCGTGAAGACGAGGAACTCCTGACCGCCTGCGTCGGCCTGTTGCGCGTCGCGGCGGTGCGCGCCAGCGACAGCGCCCTGTGCGCCGCCGCCCTGGATGGATTGGACTTCTGCCACGTTAGCCCCTGAACGGTTGGGAAATGGTTGGTTGATGCGTTCTGTATCGAGCGTGCTTCGAGCGGGCGTCAAGCGCCCGCCCGTTGGGGCGCGCTCAGGCGAATTCCTGGAACGAACCGGCGTTGGCACTCTTCATGCCCGCGCCCACGCCATGCGACGCGCGCGTTTCGCGGTTCAGCGCGGCCACGTCGACAATCAGCGCGACGCTGCCGTCGCCCAGAATGGTCGCCGCCGAAATGCCGTGCACCTTGCGGTAGTTCGTTTCGAGGTTCTTCACCACGACCTGCTGCTGGCCGACCAGTTCGTCGATCAGCATCGCGAAGCGGCGGCCTTCGGTCTCCATGATGGTGACGATGCCCTGCGTCGGATCCGTGCGCGCGCCATCGACGTTGAAGCACTGGTGCAGCGCGACGAGCGGCAGATATTCGCCGCGCACGCGCACCACGCGGTCGCCGTTGGTGACGGTGTAGATGTCTTCGTGACGCGGCTGCAGCGACTCCATCACGAAGTTCAGCGGCAGGATGAAAATCTCGTTGCCGACCTTCACCGACATGCCGTCGAGAATCGCCAGCGTGAGCGGCAGGACGATGCGCGTCGTGCTGCCCTTGCCCGCGTGCGAGCTGATCTCCACGTGGCCGCCCATCGCCTGGATGTTTCGCTTGACCACGTCCATGCCCACGCCGCGGCCCGAAACGTCGGTGACCTGTTCGGCCGTCGAGAAGCCCGGCAGGAAGATCAGGTTCCAGACTTCCTCGTCGGTCATCGTGTCGCTGACCGTCATGCCCTGCTTGGCCGCCTTGGCGAGAATCTTGTCGCGGCGCAGGCCCGCGCCGTCGTCGCTCACTTCGATCACGATATTGCCGCCGTGGTGCGCGGCGGACAGCACGAGCTGGCCGGTCGCGTCCTTGCCTGCGGCGCGGCGCGCTTCCACGGTTTCGATGCCGTGGTCGAGCGAGTTGCGCACGAGGTGGGTCAGCGGATCGATGATGCGCTCGATCAGGCTCTTGTCGAGTTCGGTCGCCTGACCGAACGTGACCAGTTCCACTTCCTTGCCGAGCTTCGCGGCGAGGTCGCGCACGAGACGCGGGAAGCGGCTGAACACGTAATCCATCGGCATCATGCGGATCGACATCACCGCTTCCTGCAGATCGCGCGCGTTGCGTTCGAGCTGCGCCATGCCGTTGAAGAGGCGGTCGTGCAGCGCCGGATCGAAGGCGCTGCTGGTTTCCGCCAGCATCGCCTGGGTGATCACGAGCTCGCCCACGAGGTTGATCAGCTGGTCGACCTTTTCCACGCCGACGCGAATCGAGCTGCCTTCCGCCGAAGCGGCGGCGGCC
>NZ_CAJZAR010000084.1 GCF_914484835.1 Paraburkholderia tropica | reverse complement strand
GCGCGGCGCCGCGCTCGCGCTCGCGCGCTTCGACCTCGCGCGCTCGACCGTGAGCTTTTGCGGCACCGGCAATATCGCGGCGGCAGCGTTCGGCACCGACAAGCCCGTGATGAGCGGACCGGGCGCGCCGGGCGGCACAAGCGGCACAAGCGGCACAAGCGGCACAAGCGGCACGAGCGGCACGAGCGGCACGAGCGCCTCAAGCAGCGGCCGCGCCTGGGCGCGCGGCACGGAAACTGCTGTCACGGCCGCCGGCTCGGGATTGGCGAGCGCGGCGCGCGACAGTTATCAGCTCGTCTCGCGCAACGGCATCGTCGGCCATACGATGCGCGGCACCCAGGAATTCGAGTTCGCATGGCGCGCCAGCGGCATGCTGATCCTGCATTCGGACGGCGTGGGCACGCGCTGGGATCTCGCCGCGTGGCCGGGCCTCGCGCATCAGCCCGCCGTGGTGATCGCCGCCGTGCTGTATCGCGACTTCTCGCGCCGCCGCGACGACGCGACCGTCGTCGTCGTCAAGGCGCAGCCGGGAGTACAGTTGAATCATGAATACGCCACTGTTGCGCATCCGGCTTGAAGCCGCCCAGGACGTCGTCGCCGCGCGCCGACGCGCGCGCGAACTGGCGGCGGGCTTCGGCTTTTCGCCGCTCGACCAGACGCGCATCGCGAGCGCCGTCTCGGAGATCGCGCGCAACGCCGTCGACTACGCGGGCGGCGGCGAGGCGCTGTTCGCCTTCGACAGCGCCTGCGCGCCGCAAGCCTTCGAGATCGTCGTGCGCGATCGCGGCCAGGGCGTGCGCGAACTCGAGTCCGTGCTCGACGGCACGTATCGATCGCCGGGCGGCATGGGGCTCGGCATCACGGGCAGCCGCCGCCTGATGGACCGCTTCGAGATCGACTCGACGCCGCAAGGCACGACCGTGACGATGGCGCGCCAGTTGCCGCCCGAACGCCCCGCGCTGCGCGGCGCCGAACTCGAACGCATCGTGCGCGGCGTGAGCGCGGGCGAGCCGCAGGCGCTGGAATCCGATTCGCTCGAAGAGATGCGCCAGCAGAACCGCGAACTCGTCGCCACGCTCGACGAACTGCGCGAGCGCCAGGACGAACTCGCGCGGCTCACGCAGGAACTGGAGGCGACCAATCGCGGCGTGGTCGCGCTCTACGCCGAACTCGACGAGCGCGCCGAGGAACTGCGCCGCGCCGACATGATGAAGACGCGTTTTCTGTCGAACATGAGCCACGAATTGCGCACGCCGCTCAGCTCGATCCGCGCGCTCGCCAACCTGCTGCTGAACCGGCTCGACGGCGATCTGAGCGACGAGCAGGACCGCCAGGTCCAGCTGATTCTTTCGTCGGCGGAAACGCTCGGCGAAACCGTCGACGACCTGCTCGATCTCGCCAAGATCGAGGCGGGCAAAACCGAGGTGTTGCCTGCGTGGTTCGATCCCGCCGATCTGTTCGGCGCGCTGCGCACCATGCTCATGCCGCTGCTCACCACGCCGCACGTCACGCTCGAATTCGCCTCGACCGCGCATCTGCCGCGCCTCTACACCGACGAGCCGAAGCTCACGCAGATCCTGCGCAACTTCGTCTCGAACGCGCTCAAGTACACCGAGCGCGGCCAGATCCGCGTGGGCGCACGCGTGGAGGCGGACGGCGCGCGCATCGCGTTCTTCGTCGCGGATACGGGCATCGGCATCGCGGCCGAACATCATCAGATCGTCTTCGAGGAATTCGGCCAGGTGCAGAACCGCCTGCAACAGCACGTCAAGGGCACGGGCCTCGGCTTGCCGCTGTGCCGCAAGCTCGCCGCGCTGCTGGGCGGCGAAGTGGGCGTGGAAAGCGAACCGGGCGTGGGCTCGACGTTTTATGTGAGCGTGCCGGTGCGGCTCGAAACCGGCGAGGCACAGGACGCGATACAGGACGCGATGCACGACGCGACACTCGACGAGCCACGCGCATCCCACAACACCGCGCCCGCCGAGCGCGCCACATCTGGAGACGGCGCATCATGACGCCCGCCGCCACCCTGATCCTCAACGTCGACGACAACGAAGGCGCGCGTTACGTGAAATCGCGCGTGCTGCGCCACGTGGGTTTCGACGTGATCGAAGCCGCCACCGGCCAGGCCGCGCTCGATGCCGTGCGCGAGCACGCGCCCGCGCTCGTGCTGCTCGACGTGAAGCTGCCCGACATCAGCGGCATCGAAGTCTGCCGCCTGATCAAGAGCGATCCGCAGACGAACTCCACGCTCGTGCTGCAAACCTCGGCCGCGGCCGTGCAGGCGCGCGACAAGATCCGCGCGCTCGACGGCGGCGCGGACAGCTATCTGACCGAGCCGGTCGAGCCCGCCGAACTGGTCGCGAACGTGCGCGCGCTGCTGCGCCTGTACGCCGCCGAAAAAGCGCTGCGCGACGCCGACCGACGCAAGGACCGCTTCCTCGCCACGCTCGCGCACGAACTGCGCAACCCGCTCGCGCCGATCCGCAACGCGATCGAACTGCTCGATCCGCGTCACGGCGCGAGCGACGCCGGACGCGCCGACGCGCGTTTGATCGCGAGCCGCCAGGTCGAGCATCTGGGCCGTCTCGTCGACGATCTGCTCGACGTCTCGCGCATTTCGCACGGCAAGATCGCCTTGCAGATGAGCACGCTCGATCTGCGCCAGATCGTCGAAATTGCCGTGGAAACGAGCCGCCCGTTCCTCGACGCGAAACAGCAGCGCCTCAGCGTCGAGATGACGCCGGGGCCGATCCATATCGTCGGCGACGGCATCCGCGTCGCGCAGATCATCAGCAATCTGCTGTCGAATTCGGCGAAGTACACGGCCGAGGGCGGCGAGATCGGCCTGCGGCTCGACGTGAGCGCGCGCGACGTGGCGATCCGCGTGCGCGATAATGGCATCGGCATCGCGCCCGACGAACTCCCTTATGTCTTCGAACTTTTCATGCAATCACGCGAAGCCCTCAAACGCGCCGACGGCGGACTCGGCATCGGTCTCGCGCTCGTGCGCGAACTGGCGGAACTGCACGGCGGCTCGGTCGCCGCGCATTCGCAAGGCGTCGGCCACGGCTCCGAATTCGAAGTGCGCCTGCCGCTGAGCGTCGCGCCGGACGTGGACACGCCGCCCGCCAGCACCGTTCCTTCGGATATCGAAACATCGGCGCCGAAACGCCGCGTGCTGATCGCCGACGACAACGTCGATTCCGCCACCTCGCTGCTGATGCTGCTCGAACTCGAAGGCCACGACGTGCGCGTGGCGCACGACGGCCCGACCGCACTCGCGATCGCGCAGAGCTTCCTGCCGCACGTGGCGATTCTCGATATCGGCCTGCCGGGCATGGACGGCCACGCGCTCGCCAAGGCGCTGCGCGCGCAGCCCGCGACGGCGCACGCGCAATTGATCGCGCTGACCGGCTACGGCCAGGAGCGCGACCGCCAGGCGACCAGCGAAGCGGGCTTCGACCGCCATCTGGTGAAGCCCGCGCCGTTCGACGAGATCCTGCGCGAAATCGAAGGCAGCAAGGCGCCATGACGGGACGGTCTGCGTTGCCTGCGCTCGCCGTGCGTCCGCTCGACGCCCACGATCTCGAACACGTCTGCCGCCATCGCGAAGCGATGTTCCTGGAGGCCGGGCGCGATCCCGCCACCTTGCAGACGATGACCGCGCACTTTCGCACGTGGCTCGCGCCGCGTCTCGCCGACGGGCGTTACTTCGGCTTCATGCTCTGCGCGACCGACGACGCAGCGGACGGCGCAGCGGACGGCGCAGCAGACGACACAGCGGACGGCGCGCCCGTGGCCGGCATCGGCCTGATGGAAATCGACTGGCCGCCCCACCCCGCGCATCCCGACCAGGACCGGCGCGGCTATGTGCTCAACGTCTACGTCGAGCCCGCGATGCGGCGGCGTGGCCTCGCGCGCGAACTGATGCGCCTCGCCGACGCCGAATTCGCGCGGCGCGGCATCCGCTACACGATCCTCCACGCGACCGAGCAGGGCCGCGATCTCTATCGCGACCTCGGCTGGAGCGCGACGACGGAAATGGCGAAGACGCTCGGCGCGTGAGGCGCGGCGGCTTCGTCATCCGCATCGGCATCGCCGCTTCATCGCTGCGCCTTCATCAATTCATCAAACGCGATCGCGCCCTCAAGACACCGCTCAAAGCTGCCGTTAACCGGATGAGCTTTCAACCATCCATCACGGAGCCACGCTTGAACGGGAAAACGCGCGCCCTCACTGCCTTCCCCCACCTCGGCCGCCTCGCCGCGCTCGCGCCCATCGTGCCGCTCGCGGGCGCGCTGCTGCTGAGCGGCTGCGTCGCCGACACGCGCGTGGCTGCGACGTCCGCCCGGCCCGTGGCCGTCGTCGCACCGCCGCCCGCGCCCGTCGTGGTGGCCGCGCCGGTCTACGTGCCGGAACCGCACGACGCCTACGTCTCCATCGCGGCCGACCGCGACGTGGTGTACGCCAGCGGCGCGACCTATATCTGGTTCGTCGGCTCCGACGGCCATCGTCATCGTCACTATTACGGACGCGGCGATCTGCGCGGCGAGGTCATGCACCGCCGCGCCGAACTGCGCAACGTGATGGCGCATCACGACGGCCATCTGCCGATGCAAACCGCTTTCGTGCCGCCGCCGCCCACGCGTGGCGGGCCGCCCGTGCATCGCGTGCGCGTGGAGATGACGCCGCGCGCACGGCCGATGGCGCGTCAGGCTGCGTATCAGCCGCATCCGCCCGCGCATGGGCCGCAGCATGCCGAACATCGCCCGAACGCAGCGGCCCAGCCGAATCGCAACGCGTCGCATCACGCGCCCGCGCAGAACCGCCAGGCCGGCGATCATGGTCATCGTTCGCAGAACGGCCATCCGGGCAATCCGCCGCCGATGGCTTCGGCGCAGCGTCCCGCCGCCTGATCGTCCACGCGGCGGCACGCACCGCCACACGCAAAAAACGCCGGCGCGCTCAGTGCGCGCCGGCGTTTTTTTATGGACTGATTAATTCGAATGCCTAATTATTTCGCGCGGCTTCAAGCGACGTCCTTTCTTCTAACGAATCGCGACCCGCCTGTCCAGAAGGGAAAATTCGGGCGTCACCATATATATCACGTTGCGATATAATCGCCGACTTCCCAAAGCACGTGTCCGCCTGGACGCGCCGTTCCGCCCCTCGATCGCCATGACGACCGTGTTCCGCTACAGATTGCTCCGCTGGCTGGCGCGCTTCGCGCCCAACCCCGTCACGCTCCGCTGGCGCGAACGCCTGCGCTCGGGCGTCGGCGCACTGATCGGCATCGCGTTCACGGGCGCGCTTTCGCATCATCTGCTCGGCAACGCGTCGAGCATTCCGTATCTGATCGCGCCGATGGGCGCGTCCGCCGTGCTGCTGTTCGGCGTGCCCGCCAGCCCGCTCGCGCAGCCGTGGTCGATCATCGGCGGCAATCTCGTCTCGGCCACCGTGGGCGTGACCGCCGCGCTGCTGATCTCCGATCCCGTGATTGCCGCTGCCGTCGCGGTGGGCGTGGCGATCTGCGCGATGTTCACGCTGCGCTGCGTGCACCCGCCTTCGGGCGCCGTCGCGCTTACGGCCGTGCTCGGCGGCCCCGCCGTGCATGCGCTCGGCTACGAATTCGTGTTCGAGCCGGTCGCGCTGCAATCCTTCATGCTGCTCGCGGCCGCGCTCGTTTATCACGCCGCCACGGGCCATCGCTATCCGCACGCCGCGCCTGCCGCTGCCGCCGCGAAAGCGGCGCAGCCCGCCGTCGCCGGCAACGTAGCGGGCAGCTTCGCGCGCGCCGATCTCGAAGCCGTGCTGCGCGAGCGTAACGAACTGCTCGACATCGACACCGACGATCTCGAAGCGCTGCTGCGCGAAACCGAGATCCGCGCCTATGCGCGCAGCTTCGGCGAACTCACCTGCGCCGACGTCATGTCGAGCAACGTGGTGAGCATCACGCCCGCGACGACCGTCGAAACCGCGCGCGCACTGCTCAAGCAGCACGACGTGAAAGCGCTGCCGGTGGTCGATGCGCATCAGCACGTGAAGGGCATCGTCACGCGCGCCGACCTCGCCGACGACGGCGCCGAACTGCATCCGCTGCGCGTGCTGCTCTACGCGATCCTGCCCACGCTGCGCCCGCACGCGAACAGCCTCGAAGTCGTCATGCTGATGTCGACGCACGTGCGCACCGTGGCGGCCAGCACGCCGGTCGTCGAACTGCTCGGCCTGTTCGCGGGGCGCGGACACCATCACGTTCCCGTGGTCGACGGCGAGCGGCGGCTCGTCGGCATCATCACGCAGGCCGATCTGATTTCCGGCCTGCATCGTCAGACCAGTCCGCTGCAACGGCAAAGCGCCTGACCCCGCGAGAAGAATCGCACCAGCCGATTCACGCGAGGCCTTGTTTCAGGGCCTCGTCCGGCCATAAATATCATGTTGTGATATATTATCCTATCGAAACGTCATCACACGGATACCCGATGAAGCACCGCACCCGCGACCTCGCCAAAACCGATTTCGAGCAGCTTTCCGAATTCCGCTACCAGATGCGCCGCTTCGAGCGCTTCTCGGAGCAGGCCGCCCAGGGCGAGGGCATCACGCCGCTGCAATATCTGCTGCTGCTGCACATCAAGGGCTATCCCGGCCGCGAATGGGCGACCATCGGCGAGCTGGCCGAGCGTCTGCAGGCGCAGCATCACGGCGTGGTCGCGCTGGTTTCACGCTGCGAGGCGATCGAGCTGGTCGAGCGGCGCGTGAGCGAGCGCGACCGCCGCCAGGTGGAAGTGCATCTGCTGCCCGCGGGCGAAGCGCTGCTCTTGCGCCTCGCCGAACTTCATCGCGCCGAACTGCGTACGCTCGACGGCCGATTCACCATCCCGCAAATCGATCTCTGACGACCATGCATTCCGACGACTCCCACAAGCGCGACTTTTCGACGAACGCGCGGCTGCCCGGCATCAGCGCGCTCGCCGCCGTGATCGGCGCGCTGGCCACGCTCGCGGCCTTCGTGCTGCTGAGCCTGATCCACGGGTTCACGAACCTGTTCTTCTTCGGCCAGCTTTCGTTCGCCGACCGCTCGCCCGCGCTCAACACGCTCGGCGCGTGGGTGATCGTCGTGCCGGTGGTGGGCGGGCTGATCGTCGGGATGATGGCGCGCTTCGGCTCGGAAAAGATTCGCGGCCACGGCATTCCCGAAGCCATCGAGGCGATCCTGTTCGGCAAGAGCCGCATGTCGCCGAAAGTGGCCGTGCTCAAGCCGCTGTCGTCGGGCATCGTGATCGGCAGCGGCGGCCCGTTCGGCGCGGAAGGCCCGATCATCATGACGGGCGGCGCGCTCGGCTCGCTCGTCGCGCAGTGCGTGCGCGTCACGTCCGCCGAACGCAAGACGCTGCTCGTAGCGGGCGCGGCGGCGGGCATGACGGCCGTGTTCGGCACGCCGGTCGCCGCCGTGCTGCTCGCGGTCGAACTGCTGCTGTTCGAATGGCGTCCGCGCAGCTTCCTGCCGGTCGCGCTCGCGTGCGCCGTGGCCGGCTTCACGCGCGCCGTGTTTTTCGGCACCGAACCTTTGTTCGCACTCCAGACGAGTCCGCCGCAGGCCGTCGCGCTGTTTTCGTGCGTGATCGCGGGCTTGCTGTCGGGCGCGCTCGCTTCGGGGCTGTCCGCCGCGCTCTACAAGGTCGAGGATCTGTTCGGCCGCCTGCCGCTGCACTGGTCGTGGTGGCCCGCGATCGGCGGCCTCGTCGTCGGGATCGGCGGCTTTATCGAGCCGCGCGCGCTCGGCGTGGGTTACGACGTGATCGGCGACCTGCTGCATCAGCATATCGTCGTGCAGGTGGCTGTGGCGCTGCTGGCCGTCAAGGCCGTGATGTGGGTGGTCGCCCTCGGCTCGGGCACCTCGGGCGGCGTGCTCGCGCCGCTGCTGATGCTCGGCGCGGGACTGGGCACGGTGCTCGGCCACGTGCTGCCCGGCAACGACCCGGCGCTGTGGCCGCTCGTGTGCATGGCCGCGACGCTGGGCGCCACGCTCGGCGCGCCGCTCACGGCCATCGTGTTCGCCTTCGGCCTCACGCACGACGCCAACGCGCTGCTGCCGCTGCTCGCGGCCACGCTGGTCGCGCACGGCTTCGCGACCGTGGTGATGAAGCGCTCGATCATGACGGAGAAGATCGCGCGGCGCGGGTATCACATCTATCGCGAGTACGGCGTCGATCCGCTCGAACGTCACTACGCCGACGAAGTGATGACGCGCGACGTCGACACGATCGACGCGAGCCTCAGCGTGCGCGAGGCGCTCGCGCAGTATTTCGGGCCGACGCAGAAGCGCCGCGCGTGGCCGGTGGTGCGTGACGGCGCGGTGCTCGGCGTCGTGGATCGCGCGACGCTCGAAGCGGTGCGCGCCAGCGAGGCGGGCGAGGCGCTCGATCAGCCACTCGATCAGCCGCTCGGCAAGCTGCTCGCGCAGCGGCGGCCCGATGTGGCGCTGCCCGAGGAAACCTGCCGCCAGATCGCGACGCGCCTGGCCGTGCATGGGCTCGAACGGATGGCCGTGGTGAGCGATCGCGAGTCGATGCGGCTTGTGGGCATCGTCTCGCGCAGCGATTTCGTGAAGCTCTCGCTTTCGCACTTCGAAGAGGAAACGAAGAAGGAACGCTTCCGGCGGATCGCGATCCGCAACGGGAAGCGGCGGTTTCCGCCGGTGCGGAAGGCGAGTTGAAGGTGAAGATGCGATTGACGCGTTAGACGTGTTAGACGTGTTAGACGCGCGATCGCACAGATGAAGTGAACGCGAAGAAGCGGCGCCGAAGTTGGGCGCCGCTTTTTTATTGCGGCTAAAGAAAGCGCACGGACGGACGCGAATGCTGCTCGCAAATGCCATCGGTGCTGCAACTTTCATCGATGCCATTGATGCCAGCGATACCGCGAATACCGCTGCCGCCCCACCACCGCTTTCGCTCGCCGACGCCGCCCCGGCTTGGCTGTTAGTTGCGATTGCACGCCGCACCCGATGCCACACCCTGCGCCACATCAGTGCAGCCACGGCGCAGACGCACTGCTGCGGTGCACAACCCCATGCACCGCGATGGCTCACGGGCCGCGTCGCACGCGTTACGCCCCCACCTTGTGCACCGCAGCGCAACTGGCACGCACCTTGCTGAAACAAAGGCGAATCCCCATGACGCGCGAAGCCGCCTCGAAGCGGCCAGCCAGACAAGAACCCACCAGCGTCGACCCCAACATGCCGACGACCCACGAAACACCATGCTGCGCGTCCTGCTCGTAACCGATACCGACAAGCCGATTGGCGATCTGCGCGACGCGCTCGCGCGGCTCGGCTACGACATGCTCGCCGAACCCGCGACGCCGCACGCGCTGCATCGCGTAGTCGAGCGCGAACGGCCCGACGTCATCATCATCGATACCGAATCGCCCTCGCGCGACACGCTCGAACAGCTCGCCGTGATGAACGCCACCGCGCCGCGCCCCGTGCTGATGTTCAGCAACGACGCGAACCAGCAGTTGATCCGCTCGGCCGTGAACGCGGGCGTGACCGCCTATCTCGTCGAAGGTCTCGCGGGCGAGCGCATCGCGCCGATCCTCGAAGTCGCGCTCGCGCGATTCGCGCAGGAAGCGCAGCTGCGCGAACGTCTCACGCAGGCCGAAAACGAACTGGCCGAACGCAAGCTGATCGACCGCGCGAAACGCATCCTGATGGAACAACAGAAGCTGACCGAGCCCGCCGCGTATGCGTCGCTGCGCAAGCGGGCGATGAACCAGAGCCTGAAGCTCGCCGAGGTCGCGCGCCAGATCGTGGCCGCCGCCGAGTCGCACGATTGAAGCGCCGAACGTCATGAACGAATCCACCCGCCCGGCCGCGCCGCCCGAAAAAACCCATCTGAAGATCGGCTTCGTGCCGCTCGCCGACGCCGCGCCCGTCGTCGCCGCCAAGCTGCTCGAATTCGGCCACGCGCACGGGCTCACGCTCGAACTGTCGCGCCAGCCCTCGTGGGCCGCGCTGCGCGACAAGCTGCTCGCCGGCGAACTCGACGCCGCCCACTCGCTCTACGGCCTCGTCTACGGTGTGCAGCTCGGCATCGGCGGCCCGCAGACCGACATGGCCGCGCTGATGGTGCTCAACCGCAACGGCCAGGCGATCTCGCTGTCGAACCGTCTCGCCGACGCGCTCGCCGAACACGGCACGCTGCCGCGCGCGCTCGCCACGCTCGGCCGCAAGCCGGTGTTCGCGCAGACCTTCCCGACCGGCACGCATGCGATGTGGCTGTATTACTGGCTCGCGTCGCAAGGCGTGCATCCGCTCCAGGACATCGAGAGCGTGGTGATTCCGCCGCCGCAAATGGTGGCGGCGCTCGCGGAGGAACGCCTCGACGGTTTCTGCGCGGGCGAGCCGTGGCCTTCGCTCGCGCAACGGCGCGGGATGGGACGCACGGTGATCGGCAGCGGTGAGATCTGGCCCGACCATCCCGAGAAAGTGCTGGCGTGCCGGCGCGATTTCGTCACGCGTTATCCGAACACGGCGCGCGCGCTCGTCAGCACGATGCTCGAAGCCTGCCGATGGCTCGACGGCGCGGGACATCGCAAGGAAATCGCGCAATGGCTCGCGCGGCCCGAGATGCTGGGCGTGGATGCGGCGCTGATCGCGGAACGGCTCGAAGGCGAAGGTCTGCCGGAGTCGGTGCGCATGAAGTTCTTCGCCGACGGCACAGTGAACATTCCTTTGGAATCCGAAGGAATGTGGTTCTTCACACAATTCGAACGCTGGGGCATGATGGCGCGGCGCGACGATTACCGTCAGCTTGCGGGCGCGATCAATCAGACGGTGTTGTATCGGGAAGCGGCGGCCGCGATTGGCGTAGCGGTGCCGGAAAACTTCGACGCGCCGGTTTTCGTCGATGGACGCCAGTGGAATAGCGCCGATCCGGCGGGCTATGTAGACGGCTTCGACATCAAGGCCTGATGAAACATTGCAAGCGCGGCGAGCTTGACGCCGGCCGCGCGCGCACGCTCAGGCCTTACTTCACGACCACTTCCGTGTGGCCCACGACCGGCGGCTTTTCGAAGAACGGGCCAACCAGACGGCGCCATTCCTGGAAGTCGGCGGACTCGCGAAAGTGGACCATGTGGTCCTCGATGGTGTCCCACTGCACGACCAGCACATACTGGTTCGGTTCTTCCACGCCGCGCTGAAGCTCGACCGCACGGCAGCCACGCGCGCGATGAAAGAGCGGCAGCGCCTGCGCCACGCCTGCTTCGAATTCGGCGTTCTTGCCCGCCTGCACCGTGATGTGCGCCATTTCGTAGACCACGTTTCGCTCCTTACTGTTCTCTTGCTGTTATGAGGGCGCGCGCGCCGCGCATTCGCGCCTGAAGCCCGCTCGCGGCTCACACGCCCGACACGTTATCACGCCCGCGCGCCGAGCCGCACGATCACTTCGTCGGCGATGGCGAGCGAGGCGGTCAGTCCCGGCGACTCGATGCCGTACAGATTGACGAGCCCGCGCACGCCATGCACGTCCGCGCCCTGAATCACGAAATCGCCGCCGTGCGCCCCATCCGCGAGCTTCGGCCGGATGCCCGCATAACCGGGCTGCAGCGCGCCATCGGCGAGCGCGGGCCAGTAGGTGCGGATCGCCGCGTAGAAACTCGCCGAGCGGCGCGGATCGACGGTGTAATCGATGCTGTCGATCCATTCGACGTCCGGGCCGAAACGCGCCTGATGACCGAGGTCGATGGTCAGATGCACGCCGAGTCCGCCCTCTTCGGGAATCGGATAGATGAGCCGCGAAAACGGCGCCGCGCCCGCCAGCGAATAGTAATTGCCCTTTGCATAGCGGCCCGCCGGAATCGATGCGGGCGGCACGCCGTCAATCGCGGACGCGACCTGTTGCGCGTACAGCCCCGCGCAATTGATCACGCGTTTCGCGAGCAATTCCATCGGCTCGTCGCCGCCCACTTTCAGCAGGATCGGTTCGCCCGCCTTCGCCACGCCGCCCGCGAGCGGCGAGCAGAACGCGAGCATGCCGCCCGCAGCCTCGAAGTCGCCTTGCAGCGCGAGCATTAGCGCGTGGCTGTCGACGATGCCCGTCGACGGCGATTCGAGCGCCGCCACGCAGTTGAGTGCCGGTTCCTTCGCGAGCGCTTCGTCGCGTTCGAGCCAGCGCAGATCGTCCACGCCGTTGGCGGCCGCCGCCGCGCGGATCGCGCGCAAGGCGTCGAGTTGTCCCTCGTGCGTGGCGACGATGAACTTGCCGCAGCGCTCGAACGGCACGCCTTTTTCCTCGCAATACGCGTAGAGCTGCTGCTTGCCCCGCACGCAGAGCCGTGCCTTCAGCGAGCCTTGCGGATAATAAATGCCCGCGTGAATCACCTCGCTGTTGCGCGAGCTGGTGCCGGTGCCGATGGCGTTTTCCGCCTCGACGAGGATGGTCTCCCAGCCCTGCTGCGCGCACGCGCGCGCGACCGCGAGGCCGACCACGCCCGCACCGATCACGACGCAATCGACCGTGTCAGTCATCGAACTTCCTTTCTCGTTACGCGAGTTGTCCCCGATGCCGGTATTGTGCCGCGTTCGCGCGCGGCACGTGCTTCGGGACGCCACGTAAGCCGTTTTCACCGACGTGTCACGCGTGCGCGCAACGGCCCGGCTATCGGTGGAATACGGTCGAAGGAAGAGAGGATGAGCGCGCCGCAACGCGATGGCGTCAAACGGCCTGCACGTAGACGTTAAGCTGCAGATCGACGATACGGTAGCCCTCTTGCGCCACAAGTTCGTCGAGCCGCGCGAGCAGCATCGGATCGCTAAGCTCGACGATCTCGCCGCCGTTCACATCGACGATATGAAAATGGCGGCCCGTATTCGCCAGTTCGAAGCGCGCCTTGCCGTTGCCGATCTGCACGCGCTTGATGATGCCGTGCGATTCGAGGTCCGCCAGCACGCGATACACGGTGGCGATGCCGATGGCGTTGCCGCTGCGCTGAAACTCCAGATATAGCTCGGCGGCGGTGACGTGCGCACGATTGTCCGCGCGAAACGCACGCAGGATTTCCATGCGCGGCAGCGTGGGTTTGAGGCCCGCGCTGCGCAACTGCTGTTCGAGCGTGCTCGCGTGCGTACTCGTATGCGTATGCGTGTTCGTATGCGTGCGGGTGTCTTTCATGCGTGGCGGGTTCTCCATCGGCGTGGGTGGTCGCTCAATCATCGAGCGTTTCGTGCACGCCGGTCGCGCCGCGCTTCCAGTAGCTCGATGCGCGAATGCGCGACTTGTGGATCGCGCGATCTTCCGCGAGATGCTGGCGCACCGCGCGCATGACCGCCGATTCGCCCGCCGCCCACACATAGCCCTGGCCTTGCGGCAGACGCGTCGCGCGCACGGCGTCGAGCAGCGCGTTCGCGCCGTGCTCGCTCGCATAGCACCAGTGCTCCTGCACGTCCGCGCGCGTGTCGAATGCCATGCGCGCCTGCGCGTCGCGGCCTTCGATCGTCACCACGACCTGCACGCCCGCGGGCAGTTCTTCGAGACGGCGCGCGATGGCGGGCAGCGCGCTTTCGTCGCCGATCAGCCAGTACCAGTCGAAGCCGTCGGGAATCACGAACGACCCGCGCGGACCGCCCACGGCCAGATACTGGCCCGGCTGCGCCTGGGCGGCCCATTCGGTGGCCGGGCCCGCTTCGTGAATCACGAAGTCGATCGCGAGTTCGCGCGCCTGCGTATCGAAACGGCGCGGCGTGTAATCGCGCATCGTCGGGCGCGGCTCGCCCGGCGCGGGCGGCGTGCCGGGACCGCCTTCGGACAGCACCGGACGATCTGCGCCGGGCTCGGGAAAGAACACCTTCACGTGATCGTCGAAACCGGCCGAGACGAAGTCGTGCAGATCGTCGCCCGTGAGCGTGACGCGCTTCAGATGCGGCGTGAGCATGTCGACGCGCGCCACCTGCAGCAGACGGCGCTTGAGCTCATGGCGCACGCGTTCGGGCGTGCGTTCGGCGGGGATGCTGTTGACGTTGTTGCTGTCGTTGCCGCTCGGATTGTTGTGATCGGTCATCGGAGTTTCTCCGGTTGGGCGGCGCGGCGCGCTCGTGGCGCCGCGCACGCGGGTTTCTGTTCGGTGTGCCGGGTGAACGCTTGCTGCGCGTCGAACTCGCGCGCCCGCGATGGCCCACTGAGGTCCGCTAAAGGCGCATAAACAGCGCCCGCTTCCGCGCGCGGCGCGCTTCGCTCAGTGCTGGCGTCCGGCCGGATTCGGCGGCGGCGTTGCGGCTGCCTCGCGCGCCTTCGTTCGCGTTCTCGCCTTCATCCGCGCTCGCGCTCGCCTGCGCGGTTTCTTCGAGGTCTCCGCGCGCCGATACGCCTTTTCCGCGGCGACATGTATCGTAAGATATATATCTTACGATAATCAGTCAAGCGCTATCGTGAGGGTCGAATCGCGCCGATGCGGCGCCGCCCGGCTAAAAATCGGCGTAAAAAGCCCGCGCAAACCGCGAAAAGCGCGCGAGCACAAGGCGGCGCGGGGCGACGGTCTGGCCGTGCGCCCGCGTTCAATTGGGGATGGGGGATGCGCTAGTTGTAGCCGGGAATGGCGACGCGGCCGGTCCCTGCGCCATCGGCCGCGAGGAGATCGCGACCTTGACCGCGACGCTTGCGCGATGCGTCGCGGATACGGGCGTCGCGCCGGCGTGCGCGCCAGCATCGACATGAACCCCATGATTCATGAGAACGCTTCGATGCGGGGGAAAGACCCGTCTATCGGCAGGGACTTAGCGCGCGATTCGATCAGGATGCCGAACAATATTCGGGTGATGAGCGCGCACATCCGGTGCGACGATGCGAAAACGGGAAGCGCTCAAGCGGCGCTTCCCGTTTTTTATTCCAGCGTGATATCCATGCGCAATCGCGTCAGCGGGGCATATTCTTCCACTTTCCCTCGTGCGGATACCAGAAGGTGCGGAACATATCGATCCCATACGACTTGCCGTCGTATTTGAATATCCGCCGCACCGTTCGCGTTCCCAGGTCCGCGTCCTTTGCGTCCGTCATTCGACTTCGCGCGATGTGCGCCGTGAGCGCCAGATCGGCAAATCCGTGGCTCGCGGTTTTCTCGATGGCGACGGTCATATGCGCCGACTCGCTGCGCGAGCCTTCCATGCCGCTGCCGCACGAATCCTCGTCGATGCTGATCCAGCCGTCGAGGTTCGTGCCGAACACCGGACGCAAATCGCTTCCCTCGCGCACCCACAGCGTCAATTCATTCTCCGTAACGGCGTAGGGGCAACTGGGTCCGCGCGCGGCGCTGTCGAACACGGTGCCGAACGCACGCACGTCGGGCGCGAGCTGATAGCGCGCGGTATCGACGTGGAAATAGCCCACTTGCGTGGCCGCATCCTCCTCGATCACCGAACGATGGGCCGCCACAACTTTATCGCCCTCAACCAGCGCGACGACCTGGTCGAGTTTCCCGTCGTCGCTGTTCTTCCCGACATGATGTGTGTCGAAGGCGACAATCGCGATCGTCGTGCCGGGCGCATCCGGCATGGCCTTGCAGGCGGTCGCGGCAATCAGGCCATTGTCCTCGCGCCACGACGCGAGCTTGCCCGTGATGCCCGCCCATTGCGCGAGCGCCGCGACGGTCGGCCCGCTGCATGGCTGTTCGTCGTCGGCATACGCCGGAGCACTCGACACCATAGCGGCGGCGATCGGCACGGCGGCCCACATTAGCTTGCGCATGAATCCAGATCCTCTTTGCAGATGGCGATGGCGGGCAAGTCAGGGTCCGCCCGCGACGCGCGACTCTAGCACAGGCCCACCCGCCGCCACTCGTCACACGCCCATGAAAAAAGCCGCGCCTCCTTTCGGAAGACGCGGCCTTCAAGCGTGGCTGGATCGCTACGTTTAGAACTTCGTATGCAGACCCACGCGCGCGACAGCCTGGGTCTGGCCGCTCGATGCGCCGTCCGAGCTGTTCATGCCGTTGATCTGCGCGAAGCCGCCCGAGCTGGCGCGCTGATACACGCCGAGCACGTAGACGCTCGTGCGCTTCGAGAGCGCATAGTCGACGATCGCGGCGACCTGATGCGCGTGGTTGTTGTCCACGACATCGTTGCCCTTCATGTACATATACGCCGCGCCCGCGCTCAGTGCCGGCGTGAAGTAGTAGTGCGCGCCGACCGAGCCTTCGTAGACCGAGCCGCCGTTGTACGAGTTGTGGACCGTCGTGAACAGCGCGTTCGTGATCCAGTTGCCGAAGCGGTAGTGGCCGCCGACACCCCAGTTGCGCACGCTCACATCGCCTTCGCCCGACACCACGTACTTGAGGTTCGTGTACGCGGCATTCACGCCCCAGTTCTTCTGCGCGTAGTTCAGCGCGAAGCTCTGGCCGTTGCCCGTGCCGATCGAACCCGCCACGTTGCCGAAGCTGTACATCGCGCCCGCGCTGAAGCCGTTGAAGACCGGCGACGTGTACTTGACCGAGTTGTTGACCGTTTCGCCCGCCATGCGGTCCCAGTCGAACGCGCCGGTTGCGTTGTTCGGCAGCGCGAGCTTCGTGAACGGACCCGCGCGGAAGTCGTAGAAGTGGCCCGAGAGTTCGGCCGGATCGTCGCCCGAGAAGTAGAGCGCGTCCGTCATGAAGTCGTACTGGTTACCGAGCGAGAGCTTGCCGAAGCGCTCGTCGCTCAGACCCACGATCGACGTGCGGCTGAACAGGCTCTTGTTCGGCATGAAGCTGCCGTTGTCCACCTGGAACTGGTTGGTCAGCTGGAAGAACGCTTTCAGGCCGCCGCCCAGGTCCTCGGTGCCTTGCAGGCCCCAGAGGTTCGGGCCGTTCACGCCGTCGTCCATCTTGAGGTTGTGATGGCCGCCCTGGTTGCTCACGTAGGTGATACCGGTGTCCATCATGCCGTACAGCGTGACGCTGCTCTGTGCGAGCGCCGATCCGGCGCACGCCAGCCCCGCCAGCGCGATCACGATTTTTTTGTACTGCTTATTGTTTGCCATTCTCCAAGCCTCCTGATTGAACGTCGTGTGTTGTTCAGCGTTTGTCGATGTTGTATCCGCCAGCCGCCCCGTTTTGATGGCCGGTCGGTGGGTGCGGCCTTGCGGCCGCAATCTTTCTAATGTGTGCGAGAAGCGACGTCTTTGTTGTTATGTGCGGCGATGAGCAGTGCTCAGGCGTCCGCGACCGGCGCGCTGATGAAGCGCAGCGCGAGCCGGTTGAGCAGGATCGCAACGGCCGCGATCAGTGCGGGCACGGCGAGCACCGAGAACACCGCGGCGAAGCTGAAGCCGAGCGAGAGCAGCACGCCGCCCACGAACGAGCCCAGAATGCCGCCGAGCCGCCCGAAGCCCAGCATCCAGCTCACGCCGGTGGCGCGGGCGCGGGTCGGGTAGCACGACGGTGCGAGCGCGTTCAGACCGGTCTGCGCACCGCTCATGAAAAAGCCCGCGCAGGTAACGAGCAGCGTGAGCATGCTCGATTGCAGGCTGCCCATGCCGAGCGCGAAGATGAACACGCCGCCCAGCAGATAAGCCGCGCCGATCACCACGTTGCGGTCCATGCGGTCCATCGCGAAGCCGACGACGATCGCGCCCACCGTGCCGCCGAGCTGGAACATGCCGGTGATCGCCGCCGCGCGCTCGACGGGCAGGCCCGCGTCCTTGATCAGCGTGGGCAGCCAGCCGGTCAGCAGATAGATGATCAGGAGTCCCATGAAGTAGGTGACCCACAGCATCAGCGTGCTCATGGCGTAGCCGTCCGAGAACAGCATGCGCACGGGCGCCTTGGCGATCACGGCCGGTTCAGGCGAGGTGAAGCGCGTGCCTTGTGCGAAGCGATGGCCGCAGACGCGCGAGAGCGTGGCCGCGATGCGTTCGGCAGAGAAGCGGCGCACGAGCAGGAAGCGCGCCGATTCGGGCAGCAGCAGCATCAGCACGGGCACGAACAGGATCGGCAGCACGCCGCCGAACACGAACACGCCGCGCCAGCCGAAGTGCGGCATCAGCGCGGCCGCGATGAAGCCGCCGCCGCCCGAGCCGAAGTTGAAGCCGGTGAACATGATGGTGAGCAGCAGCGAGCGGCTTTTCGACGGCACGTACTCGGAGAGCAGCGTGGTCGAGTTGGGCATCGCGGCGCCGAGGCCGAGACCCGTGAGAAAGCGCAGCGCGACGAGTTCAGTCGGCGTCTGGGCGAATGCGCAAAGCAGGCTGAAGAGGCCGAAGCAGCCGACCGAGCCGATCAGCACTTTCTTGCGGCCGATGCGGTCGGCGAACGGGCCTGCCACCAGCGCGCCGATTGCGAGGCCCACCATCGCGGCGCTCATCACCGGTCCGAAGGCGGCGCGCGAGATGCCCCACTCTTTCATGACCACGGGCGCGACGAAGCCCATCACGGCCGTATCGAGGCCGTCGAGCGTCACGATCAGGAAGCAGAGCGCGAGTACGAGCCATTGCCAGCCCGACATGCGCCGTCCGTCGATGAAGCCCTTGATATCCACTGCGTCGGCAGAATTCATGCGTGTCTCCGAGATAAACATTCCCCCGCTCGCGCACTTCGTCGGTACGTGAGTTGTGCTGCGAAGCAGATTCAGCGGCGCGCCGTGGGGGCGGCGCGCGCCGTGCGGAGATCAGACGGCGTCCGGCACCTGGCGCGTTTTCAGGAACGCTTCGAGCGTTTCGCCGCGCATGCATGCGTACATGCCCAGGTTCGTGATCTTCACCACGCGCGCGAACTTCTCCAGCACGAAGAAGCACACGCCGTATTGCACGAGTCCGAGCCAGTCGGTGTTGTCGACGAGCGTGCGTTCCTGTTCCGTGAGCGCCGCCGCGTCATACGCGGCCTGACGGTCGTTCAGCCACAGTTCGCGCGCGGCGGGCGTGCGCATCATCCAGAAGAAGCGGTTCAGGCGCATCGCCTTCATGCTCTGGCGAATGTCGAACGGGTAGGTGCCCGTCAGTTCCTCGATGCCGATCAGTTGCGGATTCATTGCGCGGCTCCGCTTTTGTCTTCGCTGGTTTCCACGTTCTCGTAGATCGTCACGGCCATCGCCGTGCTGGTCGCCAGATAGTAGTTGCGATGCACCTCGCGGATCGTCGGCGCAAGCGCGCCGCGCATCGCGAGCCACATGATCGTCTCGACGCTTTCCGCGCCGCCGAGCCGCACGTAATCAACGTGCTTCATGCGCGCGAGCCGCTCGGGATCGTTGACGATCAGGTCGAGAAACTCCATGTCCCACTCGGTGTTGTTGAAGCCGCTGCGCTCGCCGTGCACCTGATGCGAGAGGCCGCCCGTGCCGACCACCACCACGTCGAGATCCTGATCGAACGATTCGATTGCGCGGCGCAGCGCCTGGCCGAGCCGGTAGCAGCGGTTCGCCGTCGGCAGCGGATACTGCAGCACGTTGACTTCGAACGGCACCAGCGCCGTGGGCCAGCCGCCCGCGTGCGGCAGCATCAGCGAGAGCGGCGAATTGCAGCCGTGATCGAGCGGCTTGTCCTGGAACACCGTGAGGTCGAACTCGTCGTTGACCAGCTGCTCGGCGATATGGATCGCGAGATCGGGATGCCCGGCGATATCGGGCAGCGGACGCTTGCCCGCGCCTTCGTCGGCGAATTCGTGCTGCGCCGACACGCCCAGCGCGAAGGTCGGATAGCTGTCGAAGAAGAAGCTGTTGGCGTGATCGTTATAGAACATCACCAGCGCGTCGGGCTTGCGCTGCGCAAGCCATTCGGCCACGGGTTCGTACCCCTTGAAGAGTGGCGCCCAGGCAGGCTCGTTCTGCTTGCCCTTGTCGTACGCCAAGCCGATCGTCGGCACGTGCGAAGTCCCGATGCCGCCCACAATCCTTGCCATGCTGTTGTTCCTCGATTACCGCAGTTCACGCTCTCGCCTTCGCGGGAGCCCATCAATTGGGATACGAAATTACAGAACGCGGGTTCCGGCGGTAAGTCAGGGTTATCCACTATTTTGATGTCATTACGCATGAAAAAAGGGGGTTTCTGCGTTTTCGGTCGGGCGACGCCACGCCGAAACCCGCGCGCCATAACGCTTTTTGGTATCCTGAACCGACCTCGGGATACCGTGCCCGAGCGCCACGGCGCAAGCCCGCCATAAACGAAACAGATACCAAAAGAACAAACTCGCAAGGCCGCGCCCCATGCCGGGGCGCCCGGCCTCGCGCAAGATAGCGACATGAACGAGACAACCCAGCAAACCATCGTGCAGGCGCTGCGCACGCGCATTCTGTCCGGCGAACTCGCGCCAGGGCAGCGGCTCGTCGAGGCGCAGCTCGCCGAACGGCTCGGCATTTCCCGCACGCCGCTGCGCTACGCGCTGAGCGTGCTCGCCACCGAAGGCCTCGTCGAGCGCTCGGGCGCGCGCGGCTATACGGTGCGCCGTTTCAGCGTGGCCGACGTGCTCAACGCCATCGACGTGCGCGGCGTGCTCGAAGGACTCGCCGCGCGCCGCGTGGCCGAACGCGGCGTCGATCCGGCGCTCGCGCGCGCCTTGCAGGACTGCCTGCACGAAGGCGACGAGATCATCCGCCCCGGCGCGCTCGACAACACGACCGAAACCCGTTACGCCGAGATGAACGGCCGCTTTCACGCGCTGATCGTGGCCGCCGCCGAGAGTCACGCGATCAGCGCCGCGCTCGGCCTGAACGAGAAAATTCCGTTCGTCTCGCCCTGCACGGTGGTCTTCGACGACGCCGCACGCCAGCAGCAATACATGATGCTCGCCTACGCGCACCGCCAGCATCACGCCATCGTCGGCGCCTTGCTGAACGGCGAGGGCGCGCGCGTGGAAGCGCTCATGAAGGAGCACACGCATATCTCGAAGGAGAGCCTCAATCTCTCGGTCGAACATCTGCATCTGATCGCGGGGGCCGCATGAACGCGCCCGAATTGCTCAATCTCGCGCATCTGCGCGCGTTCCGCCTGGTCGCCGACACCGGCAGCGCCACACGCGCGGCCGCCGCGCTCTATCGCGCGCAATCGGCGGTCACGCGCTCGGTGCAGGAGCTCGAAACCGCGCTCGGCGAACCGCTGTTCGAGCGCAAGCCCTCGGGCATGCTGCCCACGGCCGTCGGGCGCGTCGTGCTCGACCGCTGCGCGCGGATCTTCGGCGAACTCGAAGAACTCGCGCACTGGTGCGCCGCGCGGCAGACGCGCCGCCGCGCGCTCGGCGAAGGCACGCTGCCCGCCTATCTGCTCAACACGCGGCGCCTGCAATTGTTCGTCGCGCTCGCGCGCCACCGGCACATGCCGAGCACGGCCAGCGCGTTCGGCATCAGCCAGCCCGCCGTGAGCAGCGCGATGCGCGTGCTCGAAAGCGGCTCGGGCGTCACGCTGTTTCACCGCAGCCCGCGCGGCGTGCAGCTCACGGCCGAAGGCGAAACCTTCCTGCTGCACGTGCGCCGCGCGCTCAACGAACTGCGCCACGTGCCCGACGACATCGCCGCCTTGCACGGCAGCATTCAGGGTTCGGTCACGGTGGGCGCGCTGCCGCTCGGGCGCACGCTGATCCTGCCCGCCGCGATCGCGCGCATGAGCGCCCAGCATCCGGGCGTGCGCGTGGTCACCGACGAAAGCGCGTACGAGTTGCTGGTGGCGGGCCTGCGCGCGGGCGACGTCGATTTCGTGCTCGGCGCGCTGCGCGAGAACGACGCCGCGAGCGGCCTCACGAACGAGCGCCTGATGGCCGAGGACATGGTCGTGCTCGCGCGGCACGGCCATCCGCTCGCGCAGCAGAGTGCGCTGAACGTCAGCGATCTGCGCAACGCGCAATGGATTCTGTCGCGCGTGCATTCGCCCGCGCGCGGGCTGTTCGAGGCGCAGTTCAAGCGCCTCAAACTGAAGCCGCCGATGCCGACTGTCGAGACCGCCGACCTCGCCGTGATTCGCGGCCTGTTGATGGGCACGGACATGATCGCCGCGCTTTCGGCGCAGCAGTTGCACTATGAAATCGAGTCGGGGCAGCTTGTGGTGCTCGACGTGCCGCTGCACAACACACGGCGCGAGATCGGCCTGACCTTGCGGGCGCAGAGCGCGCCCTCGCCGGCCGCGCGCGCGCTGATCGACGCGATCCGTCTGGCGGTCGCCGACGCTGCGCCGGCCGTGCGGGTGATCGAAGGGAGAATGGCGGGTCAGGCGCGTTAGCGCCTGCGCGAAAACGACAGCGACGAGCGACAGCGGCGAACTACAGTCGATCGAACAAGGCGCGCCAGTCGAACGGCGCGTCGAGATCCTCATAGGCGATGCCGCGCGCCTGCATGGCGTCGACGAAACCGTCCTGCAAGCGCGCACACGCCTCGCTCATGAACGGCTCCACGCCCGCGTCGCGCAGCGTTTGCGCGACTTCGCGCATCTCGCCCGCGCGACGGCGGCCATGCTCGACCACGCGGCTGACGAGATAACCCGCGAGATCGCTATCGCGCTGCATCTTCGAAAATGTTTCGGATAGCGAAGCAAGCACCACGGCTTCCGCGTCGTAGCTGCGCGCCGCGCGCAGACATTCGACGGTCAGCGCTTCGATGCCCTTGATCATGACGCTGCGGCACATCTTCGCCGCCGAGGCCACGCCGATGCGCTCCGCCACCGCCTCGGTCCTGAAGCCGCTCGCGTTCAGCCGTGCGCTCACCTCGCGCGCGAGCGCGCCGCCAAGCAGCATCGGCACCGCGAGACCGTAGGGCGGCACCGGCGCCATCACCGCGGCTTCGACGTAATGCGCGCCGCGCGCTTCGATGCACGCCTGCGCGTGCTGCTTCGTCTGCGGCGAGACCGAATTGATGTCGAGCACGATCTGGCCCAGCGCGAGATGCGCCGCGAGCGCCTGCGCGACCTCGACATCGGCCTGCGCTGTCACCGCTGATATCACGAGTTGCGCGCCGTCGATGGCCTCGCCGAGCGTGGCCGCAGCACGCACGTGCGCCGCCTGCGCCTTCTCGCGCAAGGCGTCGAGCCGCAGGTCGTACATCGAGACGCTCGCGCCGCGCGCGGCCAGCGCCGCGCCGAGCAAACCGCCCGCCTCGCCGAAACCGACGAAAGCGATGCGTTCGAAAGCGGCCGGCGTCTCGCTCATGGTCAGGCGCTCCAGACCGAGGACGGCACGCCCACCACGCCGTCGAACAGCCAGCGCGCCGTGCGCAGCAGCGCCGCGCCCGTCACGTCGGTCGCGCCGTTCTCGTGCGCGAGCGTCAGTTCGACCGTGAATTCGCCGGTCGGATGTTCGACCGCGAGGCGCTTCACGTCGCTCGCGTCGCCGAGTTCGGCGATGCCGTCGCAGACCGTGCCCGGCAGCACCGCCGCCGTCGCCACGCTCACTGCGCCGAGCACGCCGATCGACGCGTGGCAGCGATGCGGAATGAAGCTGCGCGTGCTGATCGCGCCACCCGCGCGCGGCGGCGCGATCAGGCACATCTTCGGCACCGTGCGCGCGCTGACGTCGCCGAGATTCATGCGCGGACCCACGGCGAGGCGGATCGCTTCGACGCGCGCCTTGAGCGCTTCGTCGGCGTCGAGTTCGTCGCGCGTTTCGTAGCCGGTGCGGTCGAGATCGCGCGCGCGGATCAGCACGAGCGGCATGCCGTTGTCGATGCAGGTGACTTCCACGCCTTCGACCGTGTCCGTGAGATTGCCCGTGGGCAGCAGCGCGCCGCAGGTCGAACCGGCCGTGTCGCGGAACGCGAGCGGAATCGCGGCCGCCGTGCCGGGCACGCCGTCGATGCGCGCGTCGCCGTCGTACTGCACCTCGCGCCCGGGCGTCTGCACGCTCGCCACGGCGATCTGCCCCGTGTTCAACATATGGATGGCGACGGCCGTGGTGCCGTCGCGCGCATCGACGAGTCCGCGCTCGATCGCGAACGGGCCCACGCCCGCGAGAATATTGCCGCAGTTCTGGCCGTAGTCGACGCGCGCTTCGTCCACCACGACCTGGGCGAACAGATAGTCGACGTCGGCGTCGGCGCGCGTGGAGGGCGAGACGATCGCCACCTTGCTCGTGAGCGGATCGGCGCCGCCGATGCCGTCGATCTGGCGCGGATCGGGCGAGCCCATCACGGCGAGCAGCACGCGGTCGCGCGCGGCCGGATCGGCGGGCAGATCGGAGGCGAGAAAGTACGCGCCCTTCGAGGTGCCGCCGCGCATCTGCATGCAGCGGATGCGCGTCTGGCCGACGCCCTTCGCGGCCTGCGTCCCGTGTTCCGTCCCGTATGCCGTCCCGCTTGCCGTGCCCTGTTGCTGACTGCCTGCTGCGCTCGTTGCCACCGCCCCTCCTTGTCTCGTCGATGTCGTCTGCCGCCGCGCGATGCGCGGCGCGCTTCGTCCCATTTTAGGGAGCGCGGGCGCGCGCGCACTAACGAAACTGGCGGCGAATGCCATCGAATCTGTTTATGGGTCATGTTCGCGGCGGCAAGTGCGAGCTAACGCGGATGCCGCCGTTAGCGCGCATTCCGTGTCGGCGCGCGGTGTCGAACGCGCCCGAAATCGCCATTTTTGACCGGCGCAGCGAAAGCCAGACAAGCGGATCGTGGCCGCCCACCCCATACCCAGCGCGCGCCGCCGATTCGGCCCTTAAACGTTTCCAGACATTTTGTTGCGCCTGCAACTACTGAAATCGGTTGTCAGTGTTGTGTAAACGCTGAATAAGCGGGTTGACAGTGTAATTTCAAATAACAATCGTTCTCATTCACATATACAATCCGCATACTTTTTGACGGCCATGCGTCCGGGCTCCCGCGCGGCGGCGTGCGCACGTCAAACCAAAGCACCGCACCGGATGCCGGCTCTCTCGACCGGCGTCACGGCGCGGCAATAACGAATACACCGTTTCGAACTTTCTTATGTCCGTACCCCGTTTGGCTTCGCCTCGCCTCGTTGCGCCCTCCCGTCCTTCCAGCCGTCACGCCATCCTCGCCGCCATCGCCGTGGCCTTCGCCCTGCCCGCCGCCGCCTTCGCGCAGACGAGCGGCAGCGCCGACGCCAGCGATGCAACCGGCACCGCCAGCGCCGCCAGCGCCGGCAGCAAGAGCAACGCCACGCTGCCCACCGTCAAAGTGCAGGCCGCGAAAGAAGCGCTGCCCGGCGACCTCGCGCCCACCTACGGCGGCGGTCAGGTCGCGCGCGGCGGCAACTTCGGCATGCTCGGCCAGCAGAAGAACATCGACGTGCCGTTCAGCATGACGACGTACACGGCCAAGGCGATCCAGGACAAGCAGGCGCGCACCGTCGCCGACGTGCTCTCGAACGATCCGGCCGTGCGCACCGCCTACGGCTACGGCAACTTCCAGGAGGTCTACGTCATCCGTGGCTTCCAGCTCGACAGCGACGACGTCTCGCTCAACGGCCTCTACGGCATCACGCCGCGCCAGATGGTGGAAACGCCCGCCATCGAGCGCGTGGACGTGTTCAAGGGCGCGAGCGCGTTCCTGAACGGCGCGTCGCCGAACGGCAGCTCGATCGGCGGCAGCGTGAACCTGCAACTCAAGCGCGCCGACGACAAGCCGATCACCGAAGTCACGCTCGACGGCAGCGCCTCGGGCGAGTTCGGCGCGCGCGTCGACGTCGGCCGCCGCTTCGGCGATCAGGACCAGTTCGGCATTCGCGTGAACCAGTCGGGCCGCGACGGCGAAACGAGCATCGACGGCGAGCATCGCCGCAACAGCCAGACGGCCGTCGCGCTCGACTATCGCGGCGACAAGCTGCGTCTCGAAGGCGACCTGCTGTATCAGCGCCAGCACGTGTCGGACGGCCGTCCGGTCGTCTACGTGGCGGGCTCGGAAGTCCCGGCCGTGCCGTCGGCAACGCACAACTACGGTCAGACGTGGGCCTTCAGCTCGACCGAGGACACGGTCGGCATCCTGCGCGCCGAGTACGACTTCCAGCCGGGCTGGACCGCCTACGTCGCGGGCGGCCTGCGTCACACCGACGAGTACGGCCAGTACGCGTCGCCGCACTACACGGACCCGAGCACCACCACCGCCTCGCGCATGTACGTGCCGCGCAAGGAAGACGCGGCATCGGCGGAAGCGGGCGTGCGCGGCCACTTCAACACCGGTCCGGTGAGCCACTTCGTGACGGCCGGCGCGTCGATCGTGAGCGTGCACACGGAGTCGGCGTGGAATATGTCGGGCAGCTTCAACACCGATCTCTACAACACGCCGCAAGTGGCGTCGCCGCCCTCGAAGTACTACTCGCAGGGTCTCGACGGCAATCCGCCGCTCACGGCGACGAGCCTGATGCGCAGCATCGCGGCGTCGGACACGCTCGGCTTCTTCCACGACCGCGTGCTGTTCACGGTCGGCGTGCGTCATCAGGAAATCGTCTCGAACGCGTATTCGTCGTCGACGCTGCTGCAGACCGAGGCCTATAACGACTCGATCACCACGCCGCTGTTCGGCATCGTGTTCAAGCCGACCCAGAACTTCTCGATCTACGCGAACCGCAGCGAGTCGCTGTCGGCGGGCGAACAGGCGCCGTCCACGGCGATCAACAACGGCGCGCTGCTCGCGCCGGAGCGCACCAAGCAATACGAAGTGGGCGCGAAGTACGACTCGGGCAAGTTCGGCGCGCAACTGGCGCTCTATCAGCTTGAGAAGCCGCAGAGCTACACCAACTCGTCGGGCTATTTCGTCGCCGACGGCAACGAGCGTCATCGCGGCGTCGAAGCCTCGGTGTTCGGCGAGGTCTACAAGGGCGTGCGCCTGATGGCGGGCGCCACCTACATCAACGCGGTGCAGCTCGACACGGGCAGCAACGACGGCAATCGTCCGGTCGGCGTGCCGAGCTTCATGTTCAACCTGGGCGCGGAATACGATCTGCCGTGGGTGCAGGGTCTGACGTTCTCGGCGCGCTACACGCACACGGGGCCGCAGTATCTGAACGCCGCGAACACGCTGTCGATCAAGGCGTGGGACACCGTCGATCTGGGCGCGCGCTACAAGACCAGCGTGTTCGGCCGTCCGACCACGTTCCGCGCCGACGTCTACAACCTGACGAACAAGGCGTACTGGAGCTCGGCCACCGGCGGCTATCTGACGATGGGCGCGCCGCGCACCGTCCTGTTCTCGATGACGACGGACTTCTAGGACTCAGGTCGGGCGTTCTTCGCCTGAGCATGAAAAACGCCGGTGCTGCGTGCGCAGCCCGGCGTTTTTTTATGGCGCGACGGTTTCGTTACGCGCCGACGATCGTGATCGCGAATCCGTCCCAGCCCTTGCTGCCGACCGTTTGCACCGCCGTGGTGTCGAGCCGTTCGTCCGCAGCCGCTTTCTCGAAGTAGCGGCGCAGGCCCGCGACGTCGGCTTCGTGATCGGCGTCGTCGGCGATGCGGCCGCTGCGCACCACGTTGTCGGCAACGATCACCGTGCCCGGACGTGACAGCTTCAGCACGCGGTCGAGATAATTCGCGTTGTTGCTCTTGTCCGCGTCGATGAAAACGAAATCGAACGGCGGCGTGGGTTCCGCCAGCATCGCGTCGAGCGAATCGAGCGCGAGGCCCGTGACGATCGTCACGCGTTCGGCGAGACCCGCATGCGCGATGTTCTCGCGCGCGACCGCCGCGTTTTCCGGGCTGTATTCGAGCGACACGAGCTGGCCGTCGGGCGGCAGCGCGCGCGCGAGCCAGATCGCGCTATAGCCGCCGAGCGTGCCGATTTCGAGGATGCGTTTCGCGCCCTGGATACGCGCGAGCAGATGCAGGAACTTGCCCTGATTCGGCGCGACGTTGATGGACCGCAGCCCGGCTTTCGCGCTCGCGGCCAAGGCGTTGTCGAGGGCGTCGTCGGCGCCGATCAGGCGTTCGGTGAACCAGTCGTCGACGGCGTGCCAAGTCTGCTCGTTCATTGCTGCGCTCCTCGGATCGGATGAACGCGGCAAGCTTAGCGCAGTCGTTGCGAGGCACGCAGTTTCGCGAGCGGCGCGATCTCGTCGGCGGGGCTCGCGCGACGCGCGGTTATCCCGGTAATTTTTCCATGCTCGCGTTCTATCTGAATGCTTTACAGATTGCGCGCGAATCCGAGCCGCAATAATTGCCGATTCGTTGCCGATTTTTTGCCGCTTTTTTCCGGTTCGTTGCCGAATTCCGTTTTGATTCGCTGCGTTTTATCGCTAATCGACATTCGATTGGCACTCGATTGAACACTCGCGCATGGCGTCATTCGCCGTCTGTGAATTCACGTCGTGCGCGCATTGCGCCTTACATTATCTTTCATAAAGAATTGCAAGACGTTTTCATCCGTCCAATGCGGCATCTTTGATAGTATTCACGCGTTCACTCTCCGCTGCCCTGTCACGCTGGCGCGCTGCGCATCGTCGTGGTGCATAGGCGTCGTTCGCTGCGCAGTACGAAGCGTGCGGAGAACCTCGTTCCATCATCAAGGTGCCCTTTGGATACGGATACCACTATGCCCGCCGAAGCTCCCCCCGTTGCACGCGGCAGGGGAAGGCCGGTAACGATCACGCGCGAGGCGCGCCGCGAGCAGATCCTCAAGGCGGCCGAGGGCCTGTTCAAGCAGTCGGGCTATGCCGCGACCAGCATGGCCGATATCGCGCGCGTCTGCGAGACCTCGAAGCGCACGATCTACGAACTCTTTCCCACCAAGGAAGAATTGTTTCGCGCGCTGGTCGCCGACGCGGAATCGTTCCCCGACGTGGAACACGAGATCGACGACACGCTCTCGCCTCAAGCCGTGCTCGAAGCCACACTCGCCGAAATGGCCCATTACGTGCTCAACGAACGGCACGTGACCGTGACCCGTCTCGTGATCGCGGAATCGAACGCCTTTCCCGAGATTCGCCGTCACTACTACGATCAGGGCATTCACCGCAGCAAGCAGTTGCTGGAGTCGCGGCTCACGCTGCTGATCGAACGCGGACGCATCGCGTCGGTGAACGTCGACCGCATGGCCGACATGCTGTTCGGCGCGGTGATCGGCACGCATCTGATCGCGGCCATCAGCTATCGGCAGGCGCCGGATATGAACGACGTCGCCGCGCGCGCGCGCGAATCCATCGCGGGGCTGATCAAGCCGATCGATTGACGGCGGCCAGCGCAAAGTCGAACGCCAAGGTTCTCGCGAACCTTGGCGTTTTTTATTGCGGTGCGAATGGGCGGCATTCGGCGGGAATCCGGTTGGCGCTGAAATCGGTGTGACTCAAACGCGTTTCGGCTTTCCTTGTTCACCGATCAGGATCGCTAATTAATCAAAACAGAAACGCAATTTTCAAACTCGTTTCGTTGGTCGCGCGAATGCGGCACGCGGCACTGATCGAACGCATCGATGCGGCGCGCGACCCAATCGCGTTCGACGGACTCGCGGCATGAATCGAACCATGAATCAAACTGCGCGCCGCGAGTTCGCGCACGCTGCGGCATAGCGCATCAGGCAAGCACCTCGGCGAGATAGCGGCGCATGGCCGCGCACGCGCGCCAATCGCGGATGACTTGCTTCGTTACAGGCAATCGTTTGCGGCAGGTTGACCCGCTCAGCATCGCTGCCGCGACGCATCCACATCAGGCTGACGCGCAATCGTTTGGCACGCCGCGTGCTACAGCGGCTTCGTGCTGCGGTGCACCGTATCGACATAAGTCGCCAGGCGCCACGACACCCGGGAAATATCGACAACGTTTTAAATCGCATTGGCCAATGTTCGTTGCGCAAAAACGACTCTTTTACCCGCCATGACGTTCTTTAACAATTCAAGTTGAATAAACGGTGCTCAATCCCATGTCGCTACTGAGCATAGTCAGATAAACTCCGACGAATCTCAGAATAAAGCGTTGGCGCTGATCCCGGATAAGGCGGGTATTGCGAGACCGCCAACATCACTAGACGGCTGGCTGAGCAAATTGGGGGCAGCCGTCGCGAATAAGACAAAGGGCCGTTTGCGATGCGAGTTTCCGTTCATGTCCGCCTGGGCGCGTTGATTGCCGGGCTGTTGGTGGGATCGAGTTTGCTCGCAGCCGACAAGCCGGCGGCCGTGGCGCCTGCGAGCAAAGGCGCAACCTCAAGCGCAGCGTCGGTTGCGTCCGCAAGTACGGCATCAGGCACGGCAAATGCTCAGCCCCTCGCCGCCGCTTCCGCTGCGAGCGCAACGAACGCCGCCGCATCGCAAAGCGCCGGTCCCGCCGTGATCCAGACCGCGCCCGGCACGCTCGCGATGCCGAACGACAACGCCAATCCGGCACCGCTCGGCCCGCCGCGCACGCACGAGTTTTCGCTGCGCGACATGGGCGTCTACGGACCGATGGAATTGCGCGGCCTCGATCCGACCGGCTACATGAACGTCGACGTGCGCACCGACGAAGTCGTGACGAGCGCGAAGCTGCGTCTCATGTATACGTACTCGCCGTCGCTGATTTATCCGCTGTCGCATCTGAAAGTCTTCGTCAACGGCGAAGTGGTCGCGACGATTCCGCTCGTCAAGGAAACCGCCGGTCAGCTCGTGACGAGCGAGATCAATCTCGATCCGCGCCTGTTCACCGACTACAACCGCATCAGCGTGCAGATGATCGCGCACTACACGCTCGATCATTGCGAAGACCCGTATCACACCACGCTGTGGACCGACGTCGCGCCGCAGACCACGCTCACGCTGAACACGGCGGGCATCACGCTGCCGAACAGCCTCGGGCTGCTGCCGGTGCCGTTCTTCGACCGCCACGACAACCGCCTGCTGCGCGTGCCGTTCGTGCTCGCCGCCAACGCGGGCGTGCCGACGCTGCGCGCGGCCGGCGTGGTGTCGTCGTGGCTCGGCGCGCTCGCGAGCTATCGCGGCGCGCGCTTCCCGGTCACGCGCACGGCGCCCGCCGACGCCAACGCCGTCGTGCTCGCACTGCCTGGCCAGATGCCCGAAGGTCTGTCGCTGCCCGAGATCAAGGGGCCGACGATCAGCGTGATGACCAACCCGGCCGCCGATCCGCAGTCGGGCCGCAAGCTGCTGGTGCTCGCGGGCCGCACGCCCGAGGAACTGGAGAAGGCCGCCGACGCGCTGGTGCTCGGCCAGGCCGGCATGGCGGGCAGCAGCGTGATCGTGCAGTCGGTCGATCTCGGTCCGGCGCGCAAGCCCTACGACGCGCCGAACTGGGTGCCCACCGACCGCCCCGTGCTGATGCGCGAGCTTGTGAGCGATCCTCAGCAGTTGCAGGTGTCGGGCTACAACCCGCCCGCGATCCGCGTGAACATGCGCGTGCCCGCCGACCTCTACGCGTGGGCGCGCACCAACGTGCCGCTCGACATCCGCTATCGCTACACGGCGCCGTCGACGTGGAACGATTCGATCCTCAACGTCAGCATCAACGACCAGCTCGTGCGCTCGCAGCGCCTGAAGCCCGTCACGCGCGCCTCGGACGAGACGCGCATCAGCGTGCCGCTGCTTTCGGGCACCGACGCGCGCGCGGCCAGCAACATCGAAATCCCGGCCTTCCGCGTGGGCTCGAACAACCAGTTCCAGTTCCAGTTCCATATCGATTCGCAGAAGACCGGCCTGTGCACCTCGACGGCCGTCGATGTCGCGCGCGCCGCCATCGACCCCGATTCGGTGATCGACTTCAGCGGCTTCGCGCACTACACGGCGCTGCCGAACCTCGCCTTCTTCGCCAATAGCGGCTATCCGTTCACGCGCATGGCCGACCTCGCGCAGACGGCCATCGTGATTCCCGACGCGCCCAACGCGCAGGACCAGGAAGCCGTGCTGACGATGCTCGGCCACATGGGCCAGTGGACCGGCCTGCCCGCGCTGCGCGCGACGCTCGTGCCCGCCAGCCAGATCGACAGCGTGAGCGGCGACGACCTGCTCGTGATCGGCTCGGGTTCGGCCGCCGATCTGCTCGTGAAGTGGGGCAAGGATCTGCCGCTGCTGATCGAGCGCGGCAAGACCGAAGTGACGACGCGCGACCAGAAAAGCGGCTGGCCGGGCTGGCTCGGCGGCACCGAGGACGACGACGAGCCGAAGCCCGCGGGCCGCTCGATCGTCTCGCTCGGCGGACCGATGGCGGCGCTGATCGGCTTCGAGTCGCCGCTCGCCTCGGGACGCAGCGTGGTGGCGATCTCGAGCACCTCGTCGGCGCAGCTCGGCGACGTGCTCGACGCGCTCGAAGACAGCGGCAAGGTCGCGCAGATGCACGGCGACCTGAGCGTCGTGCGTCAGAAGGAAGTGGAAGGGCTGCGCGTGGGCGAACGGTATTTCGTCGGCGATCTGCCCTGGTATGCGCGCGCGTGGGTGCATATCTCGCACTATCCGTCGCTGATGGCGGTGGCCGGGATTCTCGCGGGCCTGATCGTCGCGCTCACGGTGTTCTGGGCGCTCGGACGCATGGCCGCCCGCCGCACCGGAGACTAAACGTGCCGACCGGGTTGAGGGCCAAGCCCTGCCTCACGCGCCGGCTCGCGGCCGGCGCCTGCGCGCTCGCGCCGCTGCTGCTGGGCGCGCCGTCGCCCGCGCTCGCGGCGAACGCGAACGCGCCAGCGAATGCAACGGCGAAGGCGGCTGCCGCGAAAACAGCGCCCGCGCCGCGAGCGCCCGCTTGCGCGTGGTCCGACTGGACCGCGTTCAAAGGCGCGCTGCTGTCCGCCGACGGACGCGTGATCGACGCGAGTTCGCCGCGCCAGGTGACCGTCTCCGAAGGCCAGTCGTATGCGCTCTTTTTCGCGCTCGTCGCGAACGACCGCGCGGCCTTCGACAAGATCCTCGCGTGGACCGAGAACAATCTCGCCCAGGGCGATCTCGCGGCGCATCTGCCCGCGTGGATCTGGGGGCGCACCGACATCGACGAAAACGGCGCGCCGGTGGGGGCATCGGGGACTTCGGGCGCTTCGAGTGCTTCTGTTGCTTCCGCTGCCTCGGCGACGCAAACGCCGTCCGCCACGTGGGGCGTGATCGACGCCAACTCCGCCAGCGACGCCGATCTGTGGATCGCCTACACGCTGCTCGAAGCGGGCCGACTCTGGAACGTGCGCCGCTACACGGCCATCGGCACGGTGATGGCGCGCAACATCCTGCGCCGCGAGACGGCCTCGCTGCCCGGCCTCGGCCGCACGGTTCTGCCCGGTCCGACGGGCTTCAAGCTCGACAAGACGTCGTGGCGTCTGAACCCGAGCTACGTGCCGCTGCAGGTCATGCGTCGTTTCACGCTGGCGATGCCCGAGAAGGAACAGGCCGCGTGGAAATCGCTGCTCGGCAGTTCGGCGCAGCTCGTCAACGGCACCGCGCCCAAGGGCTTCTCGCCCGATTGGGTCGTGTATCGCGCACAGGGCAACAAGGGCGATTTCGGCCCCGACGAACCGACGCACGCCGAAAGCGCCTATAACGCGATCCGCGTCTATCTGTGGGCGGGCATGCTCGCTCACGACGACCCGGCGCGCAGCGCCACGCTCGCGACCTTCGCGCCGCTCTCGGCCTTCGTGGCCGCGCACGGCTTTCCGCCCGAGCGCGTCAACACGCAGACCGGCGAGCCTGGCCCGAACGAGGGCAATGGCGGTTTTTCGGCGGCGGTCGCCCCGTATCTGTCGGCGCTCGGTCGCACCGATCTGTCCGACGCCCAGGTCGAACGCAGCCGCGCGCGCGCGCAAAAGTCGCCGCCCGGCTACTACAGCAGCGTGCTGATGCTGTTCGGCCTCGGCTATCTGCAAGGGCTTTATCGCTTCGACGCGCAAGGCCGCGTGATCCCCGCATGGACGGCTCAATGCCCGGCAGCACGATGAACGCCTTCGCGAAAGCGCCGCGCCCGGGCGCCGGCTCGCGCACGCGGCGTCTCGTTCCGGCGATCGCGGCGCGGCTCGGGTCGCGCGCCGAATCGCGGATGGATACGCGCGCCGAAGCTCGGCCCGAATCACGCCTTGATGCGCGGATCGCCCGCCGGCTCGCGCCGCGCCTGTCGCCGCGCATCGCCTCGATGCTCGCGCTGCTGATCGCCGCCTCGCCGCTGGCCGCGCGCGCACAGAACACGCCGAACGCCCAGAACGCGCCGCAGCCCGCCGCGAACGCCGCCGCGCCCGCCGCCCAGGCCGCGCAACTGCTCTCGGCAGCGCGCATGTGGATGGCGAAGAACCGTCCCGACGTCGCGCGCGGTCTCGTCCAGAAGGCGCTGCTGTTCGATCCGCGGGAGCCCGAGGCGCTCGCGCTGATGGGCGAGATCGAACTGCGCTCGAATCGCACGGCCGAAGCCGCGAAGGTGCTCGCGCAACTGCAGAAAATCGCGCCGAACGCGCCCGCGACCCAGGAGCTGTCCGACACCTACCGCGTCGCCACCCGCGACAAGAACGAGCTCGCCGAGATCCGCCTGCTGGCCAACGCGGGCAAGACCGAAGAAGCCGCCCCGCGCATGAAGAAGCTGTTCCCGCGCGGCGCGCCGCGTGGGGCGCTCGCACGCGACTATTACCGCATCGTCGCGGGCACCGACGCGGGCCGTGTGCAGGTGATCGACGAACTGCGCGCGCGTCTGAAGCGCAATCCCGACGACGCGAACGCCGCGCTGATTCTCGGCGACCTGCTGACCGACCGCACCAGCACGCGCATGGAAGGGCTGAACCTGCTCTACGGCGTCTATCAGCGCCAGGACGGCAACCGCGCCGACGCGCTCGAATTCTGGCGCCGCGCGCTCGCCAGCGCGGGTCGCGACGATCCGGCCTATTACATCTGGTATGTGCGCTATCTCCAGGAAGTCCCCGACGACACCGACGCGAAGCAGACCGTCGCCGACCTCGCGAAGAAGCTCGGGCCGCAGGCCGTCGCACAGGCCAACGCGGCGGCGGCGAGCGGCAAGCCCGTGATGGTCGCGTCGGGCGGCGCGCGCGCGTCCGGCGGCGCGTCTTCCGGTTCGCGCACGCGTGTGGCCGGTCCCGGCGCGCGCGCCCGCAACCAAGGCCTCGCGCAACTGGCGCGCGGCGATCTCAAGGATGCCGAAGCGTCGCTGCAAACCGCCCAGCGCGCGAACCCGAACGACGGCGAAACGATCGGCGCGCTCGGTCTCGTGCGTCTGCGCGAGGGCCGTCAGGACGAGGCGCGCGCGCTGTTCGCGCGCGCCGTCAAGCTCGACCCGGACAACGCCGGCAAGTGGCGCAGCCTCGAAAAGACCGCAGCCATCTGGGGCACCATCGGCCGGGCGCGCGACGCCAACGCGCAAGGCAAGCCCGAGCAGGGCGAAGCGCTCGCGCGCGAGGCGCTCAAGCTTGATCCGGGCAACGCCACCGCCACGCGTCTGCTCGCCGACTCGCTGATGGCGCAGAAGAAGTGGAGCGAGGCCGAAGCCGTGCTGCGTCCGCTCGTGACGGCGAAGGAGCCCGATCTGGACGCGCTGCGCAGCCTCGTCACCGTGCTGCGCGAAACCCATCGCGACAACGAGATCGGCCCGTTGATCACCGCGACGGCGCCGCGTCTGTCCGGCTCGGAGGCCGAACTTAAGCGTCTGCACGCCGAACTGCTGGCGATCCAGGCCGATCAACTGCTCGCCGAAAACCGCAAGAGCCCGGCCATCGCCAAGCTCGAAGACGCCGTGCGCCTCACGCCCGACGACGCCTGGACGCGCTTCACGCTCGCCCGCCAGTACCGCGACCTGAATCTGCCCGCGCTCGGCCGCCAGGTGATGGAAGACGGCCTGAAGGCCTCGCAGGCGCCCGACATGCGTTACGCCACGGCGCTGTATCTGAATTCCGTCGACGACCTCGACGGCGCCGCCGCGCAACTCGACGCCGTGCCGGCCGCCGAGCGCAGCGACGGCATGCGCACGCTGATGGGCAACCTCGCCGCGCAGAAGAAGCTCGCGCAGGCGCGCCAGCTGATCGCGCAAGGCAAGGACGACGAGGCGCGCGCGCTGCTCGACGCCGCCGCCGCGGACGCCAACGCGGCCAACGATCCGCAGATGCTCGCCTCGGTCGGCCGCGAATGGATTGCGCTCGGCGAGCCCGACAAGGGGCTCAAGCTCGTGCAGGACTGGCTAGCCGCGCATCCGGGCGACGACGGCGCGAACGGCGCGCGCGTGCGCTACGGCGAACTGCTGGGCGCCGCCAACCGCGACGACGACTGGTCGAAGTGGATCGACGCCACGCGCGCACAGCCGGGCCTGACCGACGAGCAGCGCGCCGATCTCGACGACCAGGAACTGCGTCTGGCCGTGCGCGCGACCGACCGCCAGATCGACAACGGCGACCTGCGCAGCGCGCAGCGCACGCTCGACGCGGTGCCGTCGCACCTGAAGTCGAACCGCCGCTGGCTGCTCGAAGAGGCCGATCTGCTCGAAGCGAAGGGCGACTACAAGGGCGCGCTGGCGGCCGCGCAGAAGGTGCTCGCGGCCAACCCGAACGACGCCGACGCGCGTCTCACCGTGGCGCGCCTGTACGAGCGCATGGGCCGCGACCGCGAAGCCACGCAGCTGGTACGCGACGTGCTCGCCGACACCGACGAAGACGACATCGACACGCGTCTCGCGATCGCGCGGCGCTTCACGGCGCAAGGCCGCAACCAGGAGGCGCAGGACGTGATCGACCCGCTGCGCGAACGCTACCCGGACCGCTCGGACGTGACGATCCAGGCGGGCCGCGTGGCGCAGTCGCGCGGCGACTACAACGACGCCGCCAGCCTCTATCGCAGCTCGCTCGCGCAGGAGCAGGCCGAGGGCGAGCAGCCGGGCCCCGACGGCCTGACCTCGGGCGCGCGCGCGCTGCAAGGTCTCGACGACCGCCGCCAGGCGCAGATCGCGACCGAGTGGTATCAGTCGAATCTGGCGGGCGATCCGGGCATCTCGGAGCTGCACGCCACGGAAATCCCGCTCTACGTGCGGATTCCGAACGGCTATTCGGGCCACTACTTCTTCCACGCCGACACGGTCTATCTGAACGCCGGCACGCTGCCCTCGGGCAGCGACGGTGTGTACGACTACGGCAAGTCGCCCGCGCTCAGCAACGCGAACGTGCCCGCCATGAACCAGACCGCCACCGGCGTGGCGCTCGCGGCGGGCTACGAGTTCAGCGGCGCGAACACGAGCTGGCGCGCCGACATCGGCAGCACGCCGATCGGCTTCCCGATTTCGAGCGTGCTCGGCGGCCTGCTGTACCGCTACGACTTCCAGCACGCGTCGGTGTCGGTCGACATCTCGCGGCGCGCCCAGACGAGCAGCCTCGTGTCCTACGCGGGCGGACGCGATCCGATCACCGGCGAAACCTGGGGCGGCGTGGTGCGCAACGGCCTGACCGTGCGCGGCGCGCACGATTTCGGGCCGGGCACGCTGTTCACGAGCCTCGGCTTCGGCCTGCTGACCGGCACCAACGTGCCGACCAACCAGGAATTCAAGCTGCGCAGCGGCTACGACTGGTCGGTCTGGCGGCGTCCCGACCAGTCGGTGTCGAGCGGCCTGACGATCAACTACTGGAAGTATTCGAAGAACGAGCACTTCTACACGTTCGGCAACGGCGGCTACTACAGTCCGCAGAGCTATCTGTCGTTCAGCCTGCCGCTCGACTGGACCGGCCGCTGGGGCAAGCTGTCGTGGGAGCTCGACGGCTCGGTGGGCGTGTCGTTCACGAACGAGGACCGCTCGCCCTATTTCCCGACGCGCCCCGATCTGCAGGCGCTCGCGGGCGACCCGTACTTCGGCGGTGGCTCGGGCGGCGGCTTCAGCTACACGGCGGAAGCGGCGCTCGAATACCGCGTGACACCGCATTTCGTGGTCGGCGGGCGCTTCCGTCTGGACCGCTCGCGCGACTACGCGCCGAACGTGGGCCTGGTGTACCTGCGCTATTTCTTCTCGCCGCAGCATGGCCCGGTGCCGTACCCGCCGACGTCTGTCAGGCCATACTCGGAATATTGAGGCATCGTATGAAGACTTCGACTCGAACCGTCATCGCATCCGCGGACCGGGCGACCCGATGAACGAGCCCGTCCGCGCCCCCAAGGCACCGGCCGCCGCCGACGCGCGCGCGCCGCGCCATTCGCTGCTCGCGCGCCTGTCGCAGCGCGAGCCGCTGGCGATCGACGGCCTGCCGCCCGCGCTCGCCGCGCTCGGCTCGGGCCAGGTGCACATCGTCTATGCGAACGCCTCGCCCGCACGCGACGCGCTGTTCTGGGAAACCGCCGCCGCTGCGCTCGAAGGCCCGGCCACGGTGCTGTCCACGCGCGACGGCGCGAGCATCGCGGCCACGCTGCGCGATCACGGCATCGACATCGACCGGCCCGGCTCGACGCATCACTGGGCCAACGTCTGCTCGCTCGTGCCGCTCGAAGGCCGCGACGGCGCGCAGGTGCTGATCGAGGCGCTCGACGCGCTCGCCAACCAGTGCGCCGCGCCCGCGAGCCAGTTCTATCTCGAAGGCGCCGAAGCCTTTTTCGACTGGCACGACGCCGCCGCGCTCGCGCGCCAGGGCGCGCAGCTCGCGAGCTGGTGCGCGCAGCATCGCTACGGCGTGCTGCTGCTGGCCGAACCGCCCGGTCTCGGCGACGACCACGCGCATCCCGAGCTGGCCGCCTTCCAGGCGCGCTTCGCAGGCGCGGCGCAGTTGTTGCAGACGCAAGGCCAGTTCCATTGGGAAGTGGCGTTCTGGCGCTCGGACGACGCCGTGCTCGGCAGCCAGTCGCTGCCGCTGCGTTTTTCGGCGCTCGATCATCGTCTGACCGTCGACGGCGGCACCTTCGCGCAGACCGCGAGCGAAGTGGGCTTGCTCGCGCCCGACGAAGGCCGCGTGATCATCTCGCGCGACGCCGTGCTCAACGAGCGCGTGCTGCCGCCCGCCTGGCAGGTCGTCGACGACAACGAAGCGGCGCTCGGTGCCGCGCGCACCGCCGTGGCCGCCACGGTGATCCTCGACTTCGGCACGAGCCGCCAGCTCGAATCGCTCGCGGAACAGGTCCACACGCTGCGGCTGCAATGCGGCAACGCGCTCAAGATCATCGTGCGCGAGGAAGCGGTGGCGATGCGCTACGAGTCGCTGATGCTCAATCTGGGCGCGAACCGCGTGATTGCGCGCCACACCACGCTCTCGCAGGTGGAGGCGATCGTCGACAGCCTGCAAGGGCAGGTGTATTCGCGGCCGGTTCCGGCGGATTATCGCCAGGCGCTCGCGGGCGTCATGCACGGCGAGGAAAGCGGCTATGTGGGCGCGGCGCATTTCGTCGAGCTGGTGCGCGCGGCCGTGGAACGCAGCCGCGTGATCCAGTTGCCGAGCGTGCTGATCCGGCTCGCGCTGATGCCCGAAGTGGCGCACGTCGATGCGCTCAAGGCCTGCCAGCTGCGCCGCGCGGGCGATATCGCGACCGCCGCCGGCGACAGCCTGTACGTGTTCTTCTTCGCCTGCCGTCTCGGCGACGCCGACGCGGTGCTGCAACGCGTGTTCCAGAATCCGCTCGCGGAGCTGTTCCAGGGCGAGCAGCGTTGCGGCGATCCGAATTCGATCGGCATGCTGCTCGAAACGCTCGAAGACGAAATCGACGCGCAGACGCCGCCCGATTATTCCGGCTGGCTCGCGATCCACGCGCCGCAGACGCCGCGCGGCGCGGCTCAGGCCGCTTCGGTAACGCCCGCCGCTTCGGTCACGCCGGCCGCCGCCCAGGGCGTCACGCCGTACGCCCGTAGCGAAACCGCCGCAGCGCACGCACCCGCGCCCGACCCCGATCAGCTGCCCGCGCTGCCCGTCCTCGACGACGCGCCGCTGCCCGCGACCGCCCCGGCGGGCGCGCCGTCCGCCCAGGCAACACGCGCCGCGCGCGCCGAACCGCGCCGCGCCGCGCTGCCGCTCAAAGCCCAGGACCGCTAACGACATGGATATCTTCTTCGGTTACTTCGTCTGGGGGCTGATCCTCGCCGCGCCGCTCTGGTGGCTCGCGTGGCGTCTGCGCCTCGGACGCTACGTGCCCGACTGGGCGAGGCCCGCGCGTCAGCGGCCGCTCGAACTGCCGCCGCAGCTGGGCGCGCTCGTGATCCGCGGCAAGCGCCGCAAGGAAGTCGCGATGCGCCGTCCGTCGGCGGTGCCGCCCGCTGCCACGCTCGCCACGTCTGCCGCGACCGCCAGCGCGGGTTCGGCCAGCCCGTCGGCCACGCTCGCGGAGCCGCGCTCATGAAGACCGTCGCCATCGTTTCCTCGGTCGGCGGCGTGGGCCGCACCACCTTTGCCGCCGCGCTCGCGAGCCTGCTCTCGGCGCGCTCGCATCCCGTGCTCGCCATCGAATGCGATCCGCGCAACGTGCTGGGCCTGCACTTCGGCCTGCGCGAAAGCGCGCGCGAAGGGCTCGTCACGCATCTGCACGACGCGAACCCGTCCGGCGACGCATGGGCGCGCGCCGCGCTGCAAAGCGACGACCAGGTGCTCGTGCTGCCGTGGGGCAGCGCGCCCTATCCAGGCGGCGTCGATGACGTCGACGACAGCGCCATCGACGGCTCGTCGCGCCTCGACGCCGACCCGCACTGGCTGCGCAAGCTGCTCGCGCGCGTCGATCTGCCCGCCAACGCGATCGCGCTGATCGACTGCGCGCCGTGGCCCTCGGCGCACGCGCGCCAGGCGATCGCCGCCGCCGACCTCGTGCTCGGCGTGGTCGCGCCCGACGCCACCGCCTGCGCGACGCTGCCGCGCCTGAGCGCCGCGCTGGTGCGCGCGGGCAAGCGCGCCGCCTTCGTCGCCAACGCCGTGGTGCCCGCGCGGCCGCTGCATACCGATCTCGTCGCCTTGCTGCGCGCGCGTCTGGGCGCGGCGATGCTGCCGTACATTGTCCACGCCGATAGCGGCATCCCCGCCGCGCTCGCGAGCGGCACGAACTTCTGCCTCGGCGCGCCGGGCTCGCAGGCGGCGCACGACCTGAACGGCATCGCCTCGTGGCTCTCGCACTGGGCGGCCAACGCGCGCCCCGACGCGCACAGCGGCCTGCCCGAAGGCGCGACGGGAGCGGCGCGATGATACGCGCGCGCATCGCCGCAATCTGGCACGCCCAGTGGGCCATGTTCTGGGCCGCCGTGCGCCGCGTGGGCGCGCCGCAGCTCGACCTCGCCGCCGACGCCTCGCGCGGCCAGTGGCTGCTGCGCCTGTTCTTCCGTCCGCCGCGCCCCGGCCGGCGCGACTGGCCCGCGCTCGTCTTCACGACGCTCGGCGACGACATCGTCGAAAGCCTGAACATGGGCCGCGACCGCAGCACGAGCGCGTGGCTCTGGCGGCTGTTCCTGCGCCCGCGCCGCGCGCGCCGCCGTCTCGCCGCCGATCTGCGCAAGCTGCACAAGCAGCCGCATCCGCACCGCATCGCCTTGCGCGTGTGGCTCGACAAGCGCCTCGAACCGGTCTACCGGCGCGCCGCGCACGCGAGCGGCGCCGTGGCCGCGCGCCTGCCCGCCGTCGACTGGGACGGCATCCGCGCGCGCCTCGAAAATCTCTCCGAATCGCTCGACCGCGTGCCCTTCCTGCGCCAGGGCCTGCTCGTCGTCGCCTTCATCACCGCCGTGGCGATCTGGACCACGCCGCTGCCGCTCGGCTCGCAGGTGCTGCTGTTCTTCCTCGTGTGGCTCATGGTGATGTTCGCGCGCCGCGTGCCGGGCCGCCTCGCGACCATGCTGATGGTGATGCTCTCGATCCTCATGACGGGCCGCTACGTCTGGTGGCGCAGCACGCAGACGCTGCACCTGACGTCGCCCGCCGAAGCCATCGTCGGCTATGTGCTGTTCGCCGCCGAGGTCTACACGTGGGTCGTGCTGATGTTCGGCTATGTGCAGACCGCGTGGCCGCTGCGCCGCAAGCCGGGCGCGCTGCCCGACGATCCCGCCGACTGGCCGACCGTCGACCTGTACATTCCGACCTATAACGAGCCGCTTTCGGTGGTGCGCCCGACCGTGTTCGCGGCAAGCACGATCGACTGGCCGCGCGACAAGCTGCGCATCTATATCCTCGACGACGGCGACCGCGACGAATTCCGCGATTTCGCCGCCGAAGTGGGTGTGGGCTATATCCGCCGCAAGGAGCACAAGCACGCGAAGGCGGGCAACATCAATCACGCGCTCACGCTCACCGACGGCGAGCTGATCGCGATTTTCGACTGCGACCACATTCCCACGCGCTCCTTCCTGCAGACGACCGTGGGCGTGTTTCTCGCCGATCCGAAATGCGCGATGGTGCAGACGCCGCACCACTTCTTCTCGCCCGATCCGTTCGAGCGCAACTTCGACACCTTCCATCGCGTGCCGAACGAAGGCAGCCTGTTCTACGGCCTGATCCAGGACGGCAACGACTTCTGGGACGCGACCTTCTTCTGCGGCTCGTGCGCGGTCATCAAGCGCGGGCCGCTCGAATCGATCGGCGGCCTCGCGGTGGAAACCGTGACCGAGGACGCGCACACCTCGCTGCGTCTGCATCGTCACGGCTTCACCTCGGCGTATCTGCGCACCGTGCAGGCCGCGGGCCTCGCGACCGAAAGCCTCGCGGGCCACATCGGCCAGCGCATCCGCTGGGCGCGCGGCATGACGCAGATTTTCCGCATCGACAATCCGTGGCTCGGCAAAGGTCTCTCGTTCTTCCAGCGCATGTGCTACAGCAACGCCATGCTGCACTTCTTCTACGGGATTCCGCGCCTGATCTTCCTCGTGATGCCGTGCGCGTACCTGTATTTCGGACTGCACGTGATCAACACGCCGGCGCCCGTGATCCTCGCCTACGTGCTGCCCTATCTCGTGATTTCGGCGACGGCGAACTCGCGCATCCAGGGACGCTATCGCCATTCGTTCTGGGCCGAAGCCTACGAGAGCGTGCTCGCGTGGTACATCGTGCTGCCGACCACCATCGCGTTCTTCAATCCGAAGCTCGGCAAGTTCAACGTGACGTCCAAGGGCGGCCACATCGAGAACGACTATCTCGACTGGACCATTTCGACGCCGTATCTGGTGCTGCTCGGCATCAACGTGTGCGCCGTGCTGGCCGGCATCGCGCGGCTGACGATCTGGCAGAGCGAGGAGCCGGCGACCGTGTTCATGAACCTCTTCTGGGCGGGCGTGAATCTCACGGTGCTCGGGCTCGCGGTGGGCGTGGCGAAAGAGGCGCGCCAGGTGCGCGTGGCGCACCGCATTCCGCTGCGCGTGCCCGCGATGCTGACGCTGCCCGACGGCCGCACGCTCGCGTGCAAGACCGAGAACTATTCGATGGGCGGGCTCGGCCTCGTGCTGCCGCCCGACTCGGGCCTCGACAAGCTCGAAGCGGGCGAGCGCGTGAGCGTGTGTCTCGCGCGCGGCGTGGTGGAGCACGACTTCCCGGCAGTGGTCGCGCGGCTGGCGGACCGGCGCCTGGGCGTGCGTTTCGAGGACATGAGCATCGAGCGCGAACGGCGTCTGGTCGAATGCACGTTCGGGCGCGCCGACGCGTGGCTCGAGTGGGACGACGCGACGCCCGAGGACGCGCCGCTTCATGGTCTCGTCGAGCTGATCATGCTGAGCTGGCAGGGCTATCTGCGTCTGGCCGATGCCTTCTTCGACGCGCTCGAAAACATCTTCACGCGGCGGCGAGCCGGACGGGGCGACCCGGCCGGCCAGCCCTGATACGACCACGTCGGCCACGCCTCAACGACCGACCTGACGAACGACATTAAGCCGCGCAACGCGGGAACGCGACACACCATGGGCCTCTGGAATCTCTACTTCGCCGCCAAGCTGTATCTGTTTTCGCTGGGCAAGATCAGCCCGGTCTGGCTGCTCAACATCCTGTTCGCGGCCGCGCTGCTGGTGCCGCTGCGGGTGCGCTGGCTGCGCATCGCGCGCAACGTGCTCGCCGTGCTGGCGGGCATCGCGCTGTTCTATCACGAGTCGGGCTGGCCGCCGATCAGCCGCGCGATCTCGCAGATCCCCGTGCTGCTGACCTTCACGCCGTCGTACATGCTCGAACTGCTCGGGCGTCTCATCTCGCTGAAGATGATCGTGAGCACGGTGCTGGCCATCCTGCTCTACTTCCTGATCAACCGCTGGATCCGCGTGACCACGCTGGTGCTGATCGCGCTCGTCGCGGTGCCGCTGTGGCAGGGCGCGGGCACGCTGGTCGCGAACGCCAGCAGCGCGCTCGCGCAAAGCGCCTCGGGCGACGGCCCCGACGGCGACAGCCGCAACGCCAACGAGCCGCGCAACGAGCAGGCCGGCACCTACGACCAGCAGCTCGCGGCCTTCCGCGCCAACGAAGCGGGCCGCCACGTGAACTTCACGCCGCTCACGCAGGACGCCAACGCGCAGTTCGACATCATCGTCGTGCATATCTGCTCGCTCTCGTGGGACGACATGGACGTCGTGAAGGCGCGCAACAATCCGCTGTTCTCGCGCTTCGACTACATCTTCCAGAACTTCAGCTCGGGCGCGAGCTATAGCGGCCCGGCCGCGATCCGCGTGCTGCGCGCAACCTGCGGACAAGAGGCGCACAAGGCGCTCTACGATCCGGCGCCGGCCGAATGCCATCTGTTCGCGCAGCTCGCGCAGGCCGGTTACACGCCGCAGGCGCTGCTCAATCACAACGGCCGTTTCGACGACTTCCGCGGCACCGTGCTCAAGGAAATCGGCGTGCCGGGCGTGACGATTCCGTCGAACGACGGCCTGCCCGTGTTCATGAAGGAGTTCGACAACTCGCCGCTGGTCGACGACTACGACGTGCTCGCGCGCTGGTACAAGCAGCGTCTCGCGGCGGGCGGCGGGCCGGTCGCGCTTTACTACAACACGGTGTCGATGCACGACGGCAACCGTCTGCCCAACAGCAAGCTCACGAGCCTGCAGTCGTATCCGATCCGCCTGCAGACGCTGCTCGGCGACGTCGACAAGCTGATCGACCTGGTCGCGCAATCGGGCCGCAAGGCGGTGATCGTGTTCGTGCCCGAGCACGGCGCGGCGCTGCGCGGCGAGGAGAACCAGATCGCGGGCATGCGCGAGATTCCGACGCCGCGCATCGTGCATGTGCCGGTGGGCGTGAAGATCGTCGGCTTGCCGGCGGGCACGGAGCACGCGGGCGGCCCGGTCACGATCGATACGCCGACGAGCTATCTCGCGCTCGCGCAGCTGCTCGCGAATCTGGTGGCGAAAAGCCCGTTCGCGCCGGGCGCGGAACCGCTCGCGCAATACGCGAACGGCCTGCCGCAGACGCGCATGGTGGGCGAGAACGAAGGCACCGTGTCGATGACCACGCCGACCGGCTATGTGATCCATACGCCGGACGGCGTCTGGGTGGAGGGCAAGTAAATGGCGCTGAAACGCTGGCTGAACGGGCAGCGCGCGCGCAGCAATCCGCTGCTGCCGAGCGATATCGACGCGCTCGCGCGGCTCGTCGAAGGCGTGGACGCCGAACGCTATTACGACGTGCAGGCGCAGGACGCGTGGCAGGACGCGGCGGCGCGCTGGCCGCTGGTGGCGGCGGTGCTGGAGCTGGAGACCGGGCCGTTGCCTGAGGCTTTGCCAGAATCGTTGCCCGACGAGACGAAGGAGTAACACTGGCGCCGGATGCGTTGGGACGCTACACGCGTTCGGCGAGCACCACGCGCTCCATCGGCATGCAGTCCAGCAGGCGGCCGGTGGGCGCGATATAACGGCGCGCGAGCGCCTCGGGCTCCGGCTGCGCGATCACGCGCCAACCGTAACCGGCGAGCAAGGCGCGCACCGCCTCGGGATCGATCCCGAATCGCCAGATCGCCCCCCGCGCAACGAAACGCCGATACAGCGCCTCTTGTCCCGGCGGCACCTTCCCTTCCAGAAAATCGCGGCTCACGTAGGTGAACGCCAGGCGGCTGCCCGCCGCCGCACGCCCGAGCATCTCGAACGTGGCGTGCACAGTCGCGCTATCGAGATATTGCGTAACGCCTTCCCAGACGAAAAACGCGCGCCGGCTGCGCGTATAGCCTTGCGCGGCCAGCACCGCGTCGAGCGCGAGATGCTCGAAATCGACGGCGACGAGCGTGACGTTCGCGGGCAGCTTGCCGAAGCGCCGCAGGAGGCGCTGGCGTTTGGCGTCGATGTTGGCGGGCTGATCGAGTTCCCAGGCGGGCACGCCGGTGTCGCGCAGCAGGCGGAACGCGCGCGTGTCGAAACCCGCGCCGAGGTTCACGAACGCATCGATGTGCGGCAGCGCCTCGGTCAAGGCGTCGTCGATAAAGCGCTTGCGGCACAGCATGCCGCCCCACAGGCCCGGATAACGCCGTTCGGCCAGCGTGACGAGCCGAAGCGCCGTGCGCGTGCCCATCAGCGAAATGAGCCAGCGTGCGGGTGTCGGCAGCAGCGCGGCGGCCAGATCGTCGACGACGATGCGGCGCTCGACGGGCAAGCGCTGCTCCACGGCCACGAGCGCCATCGGACCGATGCCGGTTTGCGCGGCTTCGCGAGTCATTGAGTCATCGGGTCATGGATTCACGGATGCTGTGCGCCGATCGCGCGATCACGCATCCAGCGCCGCCTGCGTGCGCCGCCGTCCCTGCACGCGCGTGACGGAATCGAACAGCGCCTCGGCGCGCGCGAGTTCATCGAGCGCGTGGTCCAGACGCGACTGCGCCGCGCCATGCGAGCGCGCGGGATCGAGGTCGCCGAACGCGGCCTGCTGCGCGGCGCGAAACGCCTGATCGACGTTGCGGCTCGCTTCAAGAAAGCGTCGGGCGGCCTCGGCCTCGCGCGAATGGGTGGGTATCGCCATGGAACAGTTCCATCGTGGATTGCGCCGGATCGGCGCCGAACAGCAGATCGCCCTGCGCGATGTCGCGCAGCAGATCGCCTTGCGCCGGACCGCGCGAGACCGTGCGCGTGCGCACGCCGCGCAGCAGATCGTTCTGCGCGCGCCCCGGACGCGCGGGCGCGCAGTCGGCGGGCAGCAGGTCGAAGAGATCGCGCGCGAACAGCTCGCGCGTGACGCCGCGCGTGAGCGGCTGCGCGGCTTCGACGCGGCAGCGCGACGTTTCCGCGCCGAGCGTGAATTCGGCTTCGCGCAGCGCGGCGGTTTCGCGCGCCTTCGCGCCGAGATCGAACAGGTCGCTCGTCACGCCGCGCGCGGGTTGCGCGGGCGCGCTGCGCAGACGCCGCGTGAGTTCCACCCAGGCGTCGAAGTCGGCGTTGCGCGCGGCGTCGTGCAGCGCGGCCATGTCGCGCGCCTTCACGCGCGTGGGCTGCGCGAGGCGCACGAAGTACGGCGCTTCGAGTTCCACGCCGAAGGCGACCGCGTAGGTCTTGGCGGCCTTTGAGTCACTCGTCCCCTTCGCGTCCTTCGCGCCGGACCGCTCCGCGCGGTCCACCACCACCGTGCCCTGCGACGGCGACGGCGCCTTGCCCGTGCTCACGCTGCGCAGACGCTCGGGCTGCACGCGCAGGCTGCTGCCGAGCGTGAGTTCAGTGGGCGACGCGCACACGAGCGCGTAGTGATGATCGCGCGGCTTGCCCGACGGAAAGCGCAGGCGGCTCGTGACGAACACGTGCGGCGGCAGCGGGCGCACCTGGCCGCTCGCATCCACCCACGCATTCCAGACCAGCGCGCCTTCACGGCGCAGCTCGGCCATGCGCGGACGGCTGGCCGCCGCCGAAAACAGCGCGAGCAGCGAGCCGGTGCGCAGCGCCGCGATCTGCGCGCTGTTGCCGAGCGGCTGATTGATGCCCCACAGGAACCGACCGCCGCCCAGCCTGCGCTCCCACTCCTTGCGCAGGACGATCGTCGGGAGATCTTCTCCCGTCTCCGATCCGATCCTGGACCAGCAAAACGTGGGGGGTAGGTGTTTGAGCGCCATCGACATCCTCAGAAATGCAGCGAGCCCGCCAGTTTCGGCGAGCAATTCAATAAGCGTTACTGTATAGGTATAATGCATGACATGGAAGCCCCAGACACTCATTTTCCCGTGCAGGAACTGCTGCGCCGGTTGACGGCGGACAGCCGCTCATCCAGCGAGATAGCAAGGCTTTCCGGCGTCAGCCAGCCTACGGTTTCGCGGCTGCGCGCCTCGAACGGGCGCAGGCTGCGCCGTAGCGCGTCATTCAATAAGCTATGCAGTTTCTATGGCGTGAAGGCCGCCGCGCGCCAGGCCGGCGCCTATAACGACCTGCTGCGCAACGCCATCGTCGAGGCATGGGACGGCTCGGAGGAGCACGGCCGCGCCTTGCTGGTCGTCATCAACGGCTTGAAGGAGCTGCGGGAACGGCCCGGGTGAACGCGCTGAGCGCGTCGGGCGCTTGAGGTAACCGGATTTGGGAGGCGGCGCGTGTCGATGGTCCCCATCGGCGCCAAAATCTGACGGAAAGTACGGTTTTTTGGGGGCCAACAGGGCTCCCAAGGCCTTGTGGCGCCTGCGATGCACGTCGCAGGGCGGATTTCGGCGCCGGAAGTCCCATAAGCGGTAACCTTTGGCCCATGGCATGTGACCGAGAAACGCGATATGGGTACCTCGCACGCGCCATCTCGTAACGTTTCGCCGGGTTTTCCAGCCTGGCCCGCTGCCAGGCCCTCTCCATGGACACAAACGCCACCCAATCGCCCCACGCCTCGCTGCGCGGGCAATGCCTGTGCGGCGCGGTGCGCTACCGCGTGAACGACGCATTCGGCTACGCGTTCAATTGCCACTGCTCGCAGTGCCGGCGCGCGACCGGCGCGGCGTTCAAGCCGTTCGCGGGCATCGAGCGCGCGCAGCTGCGCCTCGAAGCCGATCAGGCCGACGTGCTCGTCTACGGCGACGCTCAGGCCGCGCACGACATCCGCTGCCGCCATTGCGGCTCGCTGCTCTATTCGGTGGTGCGCGAAGGCGCGTATGTCCACGTGACGATGGGCACGCTCGTCGATGCGCCCGCGATCCGTCCGCAAGGTCACCTGTTCGTCGGGTCGAAGGCACCCTGGCACGAGATCGCCGACGCGCTGCCGCAGTACGACGCATTTCCGCCGTAATGCATGGGTGCCCGACGGCGGTCAACGGTAATCACGACAGCACGTTCTATATAGTGTGGATTGCGAGCGCCGCGGCGGGCTTAACGGGGACCGATGGCGGCGGCTGGCGATTGTGATGCGACGTGCAACTATCCGTTTCGGTGAACGATAGAAAAAGAGCGAACCAGGAACCTGGATACGTGTCTAATCCACACGCGCAGAGAAACGTCAAACAGGAATGTCAACGTAGACAAGCGATGCGGCAACGAAGTCTCCCACGCGGCTTTCATCCATTTGGAATACGCTCCGACCCTCAAAGGGCGGTGCGAACCATGGCGCGCGGCGCCAACACCACGTTCGGGTTGCTTCGCATGGCGTAACGCACTACCATACGCGATCTTTCTGCATTGCACGAAAATCCAGGACGCCACGCCGTCGTGTGTTGGCGCTCGCTCGGCGGGACCTCGCGCCCCCGCCCATTCCCCTGCAATTTCGTCATCGCCAGGACGCCACGCCGCTGGCGCGTGACCCTTTTTGCCCTCGTGGGGCAATTCCTTTCGAGGAGAATGTATTGACAAGCCATGACCGGGAAGACGCGCCCACGTCTACCCGCACCGCCCGCCGCGGTTCCAAGGACAAGACCGGCGATGCGACTCCGTTGGACGGCGCCTCGCAACTGGAAAAGCGCCAGCATCAGATGCGCGCGCTGATCAAGCTCGGTCGCGAGCGCGGCTATCTGACGCACGCTGACATCAACGACCACCTGCCCGATAACTTCGCGCAGACGGCCGCGCTGGAAACCATCGTCGCGACGTTTAACGACATGGGCGTGCAGGTCTACGAGCAGGCGCCCGACGCCGACACGCTGCTGCTGAACGAAGATTCGCGCGCCGACCGCCAGGCCGACGACGAAGCCGACGAAGAAGTCGAAGTCGCGCTGTCGACGGTCGACTCGGAATTCGGCCGCACGACCGACCCCGTGCGCATGTACATGCGCGAAATGGGTTCGAGCGAGCTGCTCACGCGTGCCGGTGAAATCGAAGTCGCCAAGCGCATCGAAGACGGCCTCCAGGAAATGATCCAGGCGATCGCGGCATGCCCGTCGATCGTCGCGACCATTCTGGCGGACGCCGATCGCGTCGCGGCAGACGAAATGCGCATCGACGAGCTCGTCGACGGTATCGGTAGCGACGAAGCCGCTGCGGAACCGGCGGCCGCCGCCGAAGCCGACTCGAGCGACGACGTCGAAGCCCAATCGAGCGACGACGACGAATCGGACGACTCGGACAGCGAAGAAGACGCAGAAGCCGACAACGCCAAGGCGAACGAAGCCCTGCTCGCGCAGCTCAAGGCGGACAGCCTGGCGATCTTCGCGCGCGTACGCACGCTGTTCGACGCCATGACCTGCACCGGCGACGCCAACGCACGCGCAACGGCCGCCGAAATGCAGATCTGCGCCGACATCCAGAGCGAACTCGCACCGATCCGCTTCACGGCTCGCACGATCGACCGCCTGTGCACGATGCTGCACGAGCAGGTCGCGGCGATCCGCGCGATCGAGCGCAACGTGCTGGCCATCGTCGTCGACCGCTGCGGCATGCCGCGTGAAGCGTTCATCGAACAGTTCCCGGGCAAGGAAACCGACCTCGACTGGGGCGTGCGCGCTGCCGCCGCTTCGACGAAGTACGGTCCCGCGCTCGAGCGCAGCCTGCCGGCCGTCCAGGCCGAACAGCGCAAGCTCGCCGAAATCGAAGCTGCGGCTTCGCTGTCGCTGCAGCAGATCAAGGCGATCAACCGTCGCATGACGGCCGCCGAAGCGAAGATGCGTCAGGCGAAGGGCGAGATGGTCAAGGCCAACCTGCGTCTCGTGATCTCGATCGCGAAGAAGTATGTGAACCGTGGCATGCAGTTCCTCGACCTGATCCAGGAAGGCAACATCGGCCTGATGAAGGCGGTGGACAAGTTCGAATACCGCCGCGGCTGGAAGTTCTCGACGTACGCCACGTGGTGGGTGCGTCAGGCCGTGACGCGCGCGCTCGCCGACCAGGCGCGCACGATCCGCGTGCCGGTGCACATGATCGAAACGATCAACAAGCTGAACCGCATCTCGCGCGAGATCCTGCAGCAGACCGGCATGGAAGCGCATCCGGCCGATCTGGCCGCGCGCATGGGCATGACCGAAGAGAAGGTGCGCGGCATCCTCAAGATCGCCAAGCAGCCGGTTTCGCTCGAAAGCCCGGTGGGCGACGACGGCGACGCCACGCTCGGCGACATGATCGAGGACGCAGGTTCGGCATCGCCGGCCGACGCCGCGATCCACGCGAACATGCGTGCTGCGATCGACGAGGCGCTCAAGGCGCTCTCGCCGCGCGAAGCGAAGGTGCTGCGCATGCGCTACGGCATCGACACGACCTCGGACCACACGCTCGAGGAAGTGGGCAAGCAGTTCGACGTCACGCGCGAGCGTATCCGCCAGATCGAAAGCAAGGCGATGCGCAAGCTCATGCACCCGAGCCGCGCCGACAAGCTGCGTCCGTTCCTGGAGCGCTAAGCGCTTTTCCGCGCGTCAGTGCAGTGTCGACTGAGCCGCGCTGGAATGAAAAAGGCCCGTCACTTCGGTGACGGGCCTTTTTATTTGCGGCAGCTTTTTTACTATTCGCGACTTCAGTCCGTGCCGAACTTCGGCGAATGCGGACCGTAGAGCAGACCGGTCGGCGGACCCGCGTGCAGCAGGCGATAGCTCGTCACGCCGGCAATATCGTGGCTCTTGTCGGTCAGCGAGTTCGCGATCTGCTTGATCGCCGCCGTCACCAGCATGCCGATCAGGCCGCCGCCGCTACTGTTGTTGCCTTCGCTGCTGCTCGCGCTCGCGCGGCCTTGCCAGAGCACGTCGCCGCTGCTCAGATCGACGAGTTTCGCCGATGCCGTCACGATCGTCGCGCTGTCGAGCACGCGATACTGCGTGCCGTATTGCGTGATCGTCGTGTAGACGGCCGCATCGGCGCCGAAGATCTCACGCAGCTTCGCGGCCGAGGTCTGCTGGATATCGGCAGGCGTCGTGAGACCGTTCTGCTTGAACGTCTCTTCCATGACCGCGACCGGAATCACGTAGTAACCGGCTTCGGCGAGCGGATACGTCATCTGCGAAAGCATGCTGTTCGATGCGCTCACGTCGGTCGTCGAGTTCTCGGGCGGCAGCACGAGAATCGTGCGCGGACGGGCGTTCTTGAATGCCGAGTAGTCCACGTGCTTGACGGGCTGCGCACAGGCGGACAGCAGGGCGAGCACGGACAGCGCCAGCCAGAGCTTGAGGGAAAGGATTCGGGACATGTCGGTGCGCTCGCTTATTGTTGCTTCGTTTTCTTCTTCATCAGGAAGTCCATATAGGTCGTCGACTCCGGGAAGAGATGCTTCTCGGCGTCGAATTCCTGCATGGCCTGCGTATCGTTACCGACGTTCGCGTACAGCATGCCCAGTTGCGCATGGAAGCCCGGCGGCGTCTTGTTGCCCTTCGCGCGAATCTCCTGCAGCGACTTTTCGAGCGCGTCGATCTGCTGCTGCGGCGACTTCTCGCCCTTCAGGTAGTCATAGACGCCCGGCTGATAGCCGTTCCACTGATACAGCGACGGCGTGGCGGGCGCGCAGCCCGCGAGCAGCAGCGTTGCTGCCGTGACAGGCAGGCAAATTCCCCGAAGCGTGCCGATGTATTTCATTTAAAACCCCGTATGCGTAGTTATTTTGGTCAGCGATGACGCAGGTTCAGTGGGCGGTGCGCAGCGCGCCCGCGTCGACCTGATCGGCCAGGTGATTGACCGCTTCCTGGATCGCCAGCTCGAGCACCTTGCCGTTGAGCGTCGAGTCGTAGCTCGCGGTGCCGCCGAAGCCGATGATTTCGCGATTCGAGAGGCTGTATTCGCCCGCTCCTTGCGCCGAGGCGATCACTTCCGACGTCGTGGTATCGACGACGTTGATGTTCACCTTCGCGTACGCGATCTGGTTCTTGCCGCTGCCGAGAATGCCGAACAGCTGGTGGTCGCCGACTTCCTTGCGGCCGAATTCGGTGACGTCGCCGGTGATGACGTAATTGGCGCCCTTGATCGCCTGGGCTTGCTTCGCGAAGCCGGCTTCCTGGCGGATCTCGTCGAGGTTGTCGCGATCGAGCACGCTGAAGCGGCCGCTCTGTTGCAGCGACGTGATCAGAATGGTCTTCGCCTGGCCGCCGAGACGGTCGATGCCATCGGAGAAAATGCCGCGCATATAGGCCGAGCGGTTATCGAACTTGCCGACGGCGATCTTCACCGGCTGGCCGACGGCGGGACGCTGCGCGCTCGCGACAGGAGGAACCGGCAACGTGCGCGACGACTCCGTTGCGCAACCGCTCAACGCCGCGATGGCGGCGGCGGCCAGCACGGCGCCACAGGTGATGGACAACTTCATGGAGACTCCTTGGTGGTGGAACTAAAACGACGACAAACATGCGCCAGGCGGCGCGTATGAATTGAAGCGACAGGAGATCGGAGAGTTGTCGCGAGGTGCGGCGCGGGATGGTGTGCTGTGCGGCACGGACGCGTGTGAACGCACCGCGCGGCGTGGCGCAGAAGTGTGTATGGCGCAGCACGGCGCTGCGCGCGTGGTCATTCCATCGGCATTGCATGTTTCGCGCTTCCGGCACGCGAGCGCGTACGCGGAAGTCCCCGGATTCTTGTCGGTGTAGCGTGTTATTTTATGTTCGTAGCAAAAAGCTACCCACGACTATATATCGTCGGAATTCTTCGAAACTTCAGTAATTTCGCGATTTAATGCTGTTTAAATATTTTGATTTTGAGCATTTAAATCTCTTTAAAGTCGTCTTGAAATAGCGCTTTAAAGTGATGGGGGAACTTCGGAGGAGAATCGGTGAGGAGGTGTGCGTTTGGATTTCACACGCCCAAACGC
>NZ_CAJZAR010000083.1 GCF_914484835.1 Paraburkholderia tropica | reverse complement strand
GCGTGGCGTTATCGCGGTACGACACGCCCTGACGATGGCCGGGGTCGTGTTTCCACTTGCCGCCCTGGACGTTGTTGCTGTTGAAATTGCGGTTGACGTTCCTGGCCTTGTTGACGTTGACGTTGACGTCGCCGCCGCCCCAGTTGCAGCTGCCGAAAATCGCGCCCGCCGCCGCGAGACCGACGCCCCACGCGAAGCCCGTCATCAGCGCGCCGCCGGGGTAGTACATGGGCGAGGGCGGCCAGTAGTACGGCGGATAAGCCGGATAGCTCCACGCGCCGTACACCACGGTCGGGTTGTAGGCGGGCACGTAGATCACTTCGGGATTGGTGGGCTCGATGCGCACGACCGTCGTGCCGCCTTGCTGCGCCGGCTGGTCGACGATCACCTGCTGCTGCTCGTTCGATTTCAGGTTGCCCGCGTCCTTGGCGCGCGCGCGCAAGCGCTGCACGGCGGCCAGCACGTCCTTTTCCTGGGCGAGAAAGGCGTCGCCGAGCTTCTGCGTCCAGTCGATTTTTTCGTTCATCGGTTCGAGAATCTGCGGAAACGCCACCAGCGATTTCACGCTCGTGTCCCACGTCTGATCCTGAACCGCCTTGACGGCTTCATCGCCCTTGAGTTTCGGATGCTCCTTCGACCAGCGCGCCGCATGGACGATTTCCAGCGGATAGGTCGAGGCCATCAGCACCTGCGCGAGCACGGAGTCGGGATAGAGCGCGATAGGCGCGACCAGCGCTTCGAGTTCTTCCGGCTTATACGGCGCGGGTTGCGCGGCTTGTCCCGATTGCGCCGATTGCGCCGGTGGTGCCGCTTGTGCGGGTTGCGCAGGGGGTGCCGGGTTTTGCGCGAGGGCCGCGCACGACAGCGCGCTCATGAACGCGAGCATCAGCAAGCGGATCATGCCGGAGATTCGTTCAGTCCACGAGGTCATGGCCACTCCTCCCATTGCCCAGCCGTACCAGCCGATGCGCAAATCGCGACGCGACGCAGCCGAGGAAGGCTATTCGACTAGTCTTGTCGTCGCGCGCGGCGGGATCAATCGGACCAGAGTCCTATTGACTATTTGTACCGGCACGCAAATGAATGTCGTTGCGCAGGCAGGGAAAAACCGGAATCGCGTTTCATTATTCCGATAATTATTCGCGGTGATTCAATCTTATTTCGAATGGCCGGTATTGAAGTATTTTGCGTATAACGCCCGCTTGCGCGGCTGTAGCGTTCCGGCGACTTAATGAGCTTAATAAGACGCAGGGTGGTGTATCACAATGTTCATCAATTGAGGTGAGAATCATGTTCACTACGCATGCAAGGCGATGGCGGCTGGCGGCGATGGCGGCGGCGATTGCATCGATTACATCGATCTGCATCGTGCCGGCCTATGGGCAAACCGGATCGCCAGGTATGAAACAGATGCAGGATGCACAGCGAAAAGCCGGGGAAAAAGCGCGAGCCTCCCAGCAGTCGCAGGACGCACAGTCAGATCAGCAGAAAGCCGCCAGCGGCACGGCGCCCGCGTCGGCGCCGGGGCAATCGCATTAGCGTGCGTTCAAACGAATGGCGGCATACCGGTTTGCAAAGCGTTTGCAAATATCCCGCGCCGATGTCGTATGCCGCCATACACGCATGATGTAAGCGCATTACGTATGAATATCGCCATTGCATAACTGATGTGAATGACCAACAGATCGAAAAAAATTACCGACTTTAAAAATAAGTCAGGGAAAGACATGATTTTTTTCGTATAATTTACGCGTACTGTCTCGATATAGACAGTGCTGTTTCCCTTCATCCGGTGTCGTTGCAATCGACATACGTAAGTCAAGCCTTGCACGTTTCAGTACTTCATTCGCCAGGAGCGGGCAAGACCGCTTCGCCGCACATCGAGAAGAAGCGGCAGTTGGCCACCGTTGTGAATCTTTGAATATCGCGGCCAGCATGCAGGTTCTGAGAGATATCGCGCATCTATGCATCGGTCGTTTGCGTCAGGCTCATTAGCTATCAGGATAGCTAATCGAATCGTTGACCCTGTCGCACAACCCGGGCTGGATCGCGTTCGGAGGGCACCATGTACGGAGAGAACGTGGGGAACGGAAAGCGCACTTTCAGGCTCACAGGCCTGGGGCAAGGCCGCGAGGATTGGCTTTCGTGGCTTTCCGCAGTCACCGGCAGATTCACTCATCGGGCATTACCCAAGCTCGCGGCGCCGGCAACGCGCGTGAGCGCGGACGGTCGGCGCGTGGCGCCACCCATGCTGGGCAGCATGATCGACGTGATGCCGTCGGCCGCGCTGGCGGTCGACGCGAACGGCACCATCGTCGCGGCCAATGCGCGAGCGGCGCTGCTGTTCGGTTATTCGGTGGCGGAGCTGACCGCGTTGCCGCTCGACGTGCTGGTGCTGCCGTCGCCCGATAAGGACATCGTTGCGCCCATCGGCAGGTCGTGGGTGATGCGCGGCACGCCGGGCAGCACGACGCGTCCGGCCGTCGTGCGTAAAAGAGACGGCAGTCAGGGCAGCGCGCAGGTAACGAGTTCCGTGTCGTTTGCAATCGAACGAATGCACTACGCGGTGCTCGTGATCGACGCGCTGTGCGACGAGGGCGACGAAGGCGGCACGGGTGACGCCGCGTGCGCCGCGAAGTCCGGCGTGCGAGGCGCGAATCAGGCGCTCGTGCATCACGATCAGGCCTCCGACGTCGGCGACATGGCGGCCGCGCTCGCGCACGAAGTCGACCAGCCGCTCACCGCCATTCTGAGCAACGCGCAGGCGGCCCGGCGCTTTCTGGCGAGCACGCCGCCCAACATCGGCGAAATGTTCGAACTGCTCGACGAGATCGTGTCCGATAGCGCGCGCGCGCACGCCATCGTCCGCAAGATGCGGCAGTTCGGCAAACGCCAGCAGACCGAATTGAGCACGATCGACATGGGCTGCCTCGTGCGCGACGTCATGCAGCAGCTGCACCGCCGCGCGCGCGAATGCAACGTCTCGCTGAGTTCGCATATCGAGAACGGCTTGCCGATGCTGCTCGGCGACGCCGTGCAATTGCAGCAGGTCCTCGTCAATCTGATCATCAACGCGTTCGACGCCATGCAGGGCGGGGCGCCCGCCGGGCGCGCGCTGTTCGTCAACGTCGGCGCGGCGCCGGACAGCGGCGGCGTGCGCATTGCAATACGTGACAGCGGCCACGGCGTCAGCGACGAGCAGATGGCGACGCTGTTCAAGCCCTTTTCGACGTCGAAGCCGAACGGGCTGGGGCTCGGTCTGTCGATCAGCCGCATCATCGTCATGGGGCACGGCGGGCGCATGTGGGCCGAACGCAATCGCGAGCGCGGCATGACCTTTCAATTCGAGCTACCCGCGGAGGGCGCGACCACGAATAGCGGCGCGCACGAACCTCTATGACTACACCGCAATCTCTCGTGTTCGTCGTCGACGACGACGAGCCGGTCCGCAGAGCCTTCGGCCGTCTGCTCGGTTCGGCGGGCTACACCGTGCAGACCTTCGGCTGCGCCGGCGATTTTCTCGAACGCGCCGATCTGACGAGCCAGCCCGCGTGCCTGCTGCTCGATCTCGGGCTGCCCGATCTGAGCGGCATCGCGTTGCAGAGCCGGCTGGTCGGCCGGGTGCCGATCATCTTCGTCTCGGGCCACGTGGGCACGCGCGCCGCCATCGCCGCGATGAAGGCAGGCGCGACGGATTTTCTGCTGAAGCCGGTCGACGAAGGCCCGTTGCTCGACGCGGTCGATCGCGCGCTCGCGCTCGCGCAGCAAATGTTCGAACAGCGCGCGCAGCACGCGGAAATCCAGCGCCGCGTCGCGCAACTGACGCCGCGCGAGCGCGAAGTCATGGCGCTGGTGGTCGCGGGGCGGCCCAACAAACTCGTGGCCGATGAACTGGGCGCGGCGGAGAAGACGATCAAGATCCATCGCGCGCGCGTCATGGAAAAGATGCGGGCCGAATCGCTCGCGGAACTCGTGCGGCTCGCCGAGCGCGCGGACCTCGGCGGCGCCGCGACGGCGCACGCGCGCCATTCCTGAACGCGTCGTCGCTGCGCAAAAACGAATCCACGAAAATATTCACGCAAACAAGCGGGCGAGGCGGCCGGTTATGCAGACCGGCGCCTCGCCCGCTTTTTTTCGATCCGTGCTTTGGTTGCGTCAGTCTTCCCGTCTCGGCGGCATCACCTGCACGACGATGGCGCGATGGTTCCACTGGATATTGTGAATGCGCGTCTGCAGCATGCGCAGCGCTTCGGGGCTGAGCTTGTCGAAACTCAGCACCACGGCGGGACGGTCGCCGGTGCCGGGTACGCGCTGGATCGAGTCGAACGGCGGACAGCCGTATCGGCCGAGGAATTCATTGATCTCGTCCGGCGAGACATCGGCGTCGACGTTTCCAATCCATAATTCGCCCATCATTGGCCTCCACATTCGCTTCGTAAGGCGAGCCTAGAATGCCTCCGGCACGCGCTTGCAGGGATGGTTGGGATCGACGTAATTGCCCGCCTTCTGCCGGCGCGGCAGCACGACCCGGTTGCGCGGCACGGTCTCATAGGGAATCGTGGCGAGCAGATGCGTGATGATGTTCAGCCGCGCGCGCCGCTTGTCGTCGGAGTGCGCGACATGCCACGGCGAAAAGTCGAGATCGGTCTTCTCGAACATCTCGTCGCGCGCGCGCGAATAGTCGTACCAGCGGCTATACGAATCGAGGTCCATCTGCGTGAGCTTCCACGTCTTGCGCGCGTCCTGGATGCGGTCTTCGAGGCGGCGCGTCTGTTCCTCCGCGCTGACTTCGAGCCAGTACTTGATGAGGATGACACCCGACGCGATGATCGCTTTCTCCACCAGCGGCACCGCCGCGAGAAATTCGTCGACCTGTCTGGGCGTGCAGAAACCCATGACCCGCTCGACGCCCGCGCGGTTGTACCAGCTCCGGTCGAAGATCACGACTTCGCCGGCCGCGGGCAGGTGAGGGAGATAGCGTTGCAGGTACATCTGGGACTTTTCGCGCTCGGTGGGCGCGGGCAGCGCCACGATGCGGAACACGCGCGGACTCACGCGCTCGGTGATCGCCTTGATCGTGCCGCCCTTGCCCGCGCCGTCGCGTCCTTCGAACACGATGCAGACTTTCGCGCCGCTCTCCACGACCCATTGTTGCAGATTCACCAATTCGACATGAAGCCGGAATAGCTCCTTCAAATAGGCCTTGTTGCTCATCTTGCCTTCTGAATTCACGTCGGGCTGCGCCTCGGATTTCGCTGCGTTTTTTTCTTCGGCCTTTGCGGCGGCTTTCGCTTCGGCCTTCGCTTCCGCCTTGGCTTCCCGCCGCTTCGCATGGCTTGACGATCCAGACATGGTGCACTCCCACAGAGAAGTCCGTGCTCGATGGCGAGGCGTCGCGGCCAATTCGCGCGACGGTCATGGCTGAGAGCATGAACCGGGGGTCCGGGACCGCACCATAGGACCTTGGTCCTATGTCCCGATGCGGCCCGGCGGCGCGCGGGCGCGCGACGCTTTCACGCTGTATGCCGGGTCGCGCGGGCTAGGACCAAAGTCCGATTGTTGGCGCCCGAGGCCGTCACCATACTGAATCGCGGCGAATCATGGACCAGTCCGTGTCGGCACGTCCGCGAGTTCGCTGCGCAGTGCAATTTCCCAGCGGTCGGGCATGGCCTGACCGGTATGTTCAAGCAATCAGGGACCCGTTCTTTCGAGTGGCGCGCGTGCAAGCCAGGGACGTTGCTGGCGCTGTGCCATGCCGGGTCGAAAGCGGGCCTTGCGAGATCACCCTGAGGTGATGATGGCGCACGCGTGCAGGCATCAGAAGCAGCCGCTGCAATGGCGCATGGCGCCGGGCGCGGCCGTTGCGAAGGGCGTCCGTGCGATGGCCGTCGCCGTGGGCGCGGCAGCGTTCGTGGTCGCTGGCGCGGGCTGCAGCAAGAAGCCGGCGGTGGCGGCCGTGCCGCCCGTCGAAGTCACGGTGACGACGGTCGCGGCGCACGATACGCCCGTCGATTTCGAGTTCACCGCGCAGACCCAGAGTTCGCGCGAAGTGCAGATACGCGCGCGCGTGGACGGCTTCCTCGACCGCCGCATGTATGTGGAAGGCTCGCTGGTCAAGGTCGGGCAGACCCTGTTCCAGATGGACCCCAAGCCCTTCGAAGCCGCGTTGCGCACCGCGCAGGGCCAGTTGGCGCAGCAGCAGGCGCGGCTCGAAGTAGCGAAGGCGAACCTCGCGCGCGTGCGGCCGCTGGCGCAGGAAAACGCGTTGAGCAAGAAGGATCTCGACGACGCGATCGGCAACGAAAAGCAGTCGCGCGCCGCCGTGATCGCCGCGCAGGGCGAGGTCGATACCGCCGAGCTGAATCTCAGCTATACGACGATCAAGTCGCCGCTGAACGGGCTTTCGAGTTTCGCGCGCCAGCAGGACGGCAGCTACGTCACCTCGACGCAGAACGGCCTGCTGACCTACGTCTATCAACTGGACCCCATGTGGGCCAACTTCAGCATTTCGGAGAATCAGCAGCTGCGCTACCGCGATCAGATCGCGGCGGGGCAATTGCGCTTCCCGGCGAACAATGCGTTCACGGTGTCGCTGCAACTCGCGGATGGTTCGACCTACAAGGGCAGCGGCGCGATCGACTTCGCCAATCCGGCTTTCAATACGGAAACGGGCTCGTTCCTCGTGCGCGCGGTCTTCGCGAATCCCACCGGCGTGCTGCGTCCCGGCCAGTTCGTGCGCGCGCGCGTCGCGGGCGCGATTCGCCCGAACGCCATTCTCGTGCCGCAACGCGCGGTGTTGCAGGGCGCGAAAAGCCACTTCGTCTGGGTCGTCAACAAGGACGACAAGGCGCGTCAGCGCGTGGTCGAGGTCGGCGAATGGCACGGCAACGACTGGTTCATTCTCGATGGCCTGAAAGACGGCGAGCGTGTGGTCGTCGATGGCGCGATCCGCGTGGTGGCCGATGCGCCGCTCAAGATCGTCGCGACTCCCGTGGCGGCGGATGCGGCGGCCGCCCCCGCCTCGGCCGCAACCGCGGCCTCCGCTTCGGCCAACTGAAGGGCGCTGACGATGAGCATCTCGCACTTCTGCATCGACCGGCCGATTTTCGCGTCGGTCATTTCGATCGTCATCACGCTCGGCGGCTCGCTGACCATGCTGGCGCTGCCGGTCGCGCAATACCCGGACATCACGCCGCCGCAGATCACGATCACCGCGTCCTATCCAGGCGCGAGCGCGGACGTGGTCGCCAACAACGTCGCCGCACCAATCGAGCAGCAGGTGAACGGCGCGGACAACATGATCTACATGAACTCGTCGAGTTCATCGACCGGGAATCTGACCGTCAACGCGTTCTTCGAGATCGGCACCAATCCGCAGCTCGCGCAGGTCGACGTGCAGAACCGCGTCAATCTCGCCTTGCCGCAGCTGCCGCAATCGGTGCAGGCACAGGGCGTGCAGGTGCAGAAGAAGTCGTCGGCGTTCATGATGGTGATCGCCATCTATTCGCCCGACGAGCGCTACGACAGCACCTATATCGCGAACTACGCGAACATCTATGTGCTCGACGCGCTCAAGCGCATTCCCGGCGCGAACCAGTCGAGTATCTTCGGGACACCTGACTATGCGATGCGCGTCTGGCTCAAGCCGGACCGAATGGCGCAGCTCGGCATCACCGTGGCCGACGTGCAAAGGGCGGTGGAGAACCAGAACCAGCAGTTCGCGGTCGGGCGCATCGGGCAGTCGCCAACCGGCTCGAAGGTCGAGCAGTCGTTCGCCGTGACGACACCCGGCCGCCTCGCGCAGCCCGGCGATTTCGACGACATCATTCTGCGCGCGAGCAGCGAGGGCGCGGCGATCGTGCGCCTGCAGGACGTGGGCCGCGCGGAACTCGGGCAGAAGGATTACTCGATCCGCAGCCGCTATCAGGGCAAGCCCGCGACCATCATCGCGGTCTATCAGCAGCCGGGCGCGAATGCGCTCGACGTCTCGAAGCAGGTGCGCGCCTCGCTCGCCGAACTCAAGCAGTCGTTCCCCGAAGGGCTCGACTACAAGATCGCGATGGACACGACCGAGTTCACGCGCGCCTCGATCTCGGACGTCGTGCACACGTTCTTCGAAGCGCTCGTACTGGTCGTGATCGTCGTGTATGTGTTTCTGCAAAGCCTGCGCGCGACGCTGATTCCGATTCTGGCGGTGCCGGTCTCGATCGTCGGCACGGCGATGGGCATGGCGCTGCTCGGCTTCTCGATCAACATGCTGACCTTGTTCGGCATGGTGCTGGCGATCGGCATCGTGGTGGACGATGCGATCGTCGTGATCGAGAACGTCGAGCGCAACATGACCGTGCACAAGCTCGGGCCCAAGGAGGCCGCCAAGCGCGCGATGGACGAAGTGGCCGGGCCGGTGGTCGCGATCGTGCTCGTGCTCTGCGCGGTGTTCGTGCCGGTGGCGTTCGTGAGCGGCATTACCGGGCAGTTGTACAAGCAGTTCGCGATCACCATCGCGATCTCGGTGGTGATCTCGGGCATCGTGGCGCTGACCTTGTCGCCCGCGCTCGCGGCGATCCTGCTCAAGAGTTCGCATCACGAGAAGAAGGGATTTTTCCGCTGGTTCGAGAATGCGTTCGGCCGCATGACGCGCGGCTATATCGGCCTCGTGCATGTGGCGATCCGGCGTTGGGTGATGGCGCTGCTGCTGTTCGCGGGCATGATCGCGCTGACGGTCGTGATGATGAAGGCGATTCCCTCTGCGTTTTTGCCGCCCGAGGATCAGGGCTATCTGCTCGGCGCGGTGACGATGCCCGACGCGGCGAGTCTCGACCGCACCGGCGCGGTCTCCGATCAGGTGGCCGAATATTTCATGAAGCAGGACGCCGTGAGCGGCATCGCCACCGTCGACGGCTACAGCCTGCTCGACGTGCAGAACAAGAACAACGCGAGCACGTTCTTCGTCGGGCTCAAGGGCTTCGACGAACGCTATTCGTCGGGCCACGCCAAGACGCAGAACGCGCGCGCGGTGCTGGTGGATGCGTACAAGGCGCTCTCGTCGATCAAGGAGGGGATCGTCATACCGGTCAATCCGCCTTCGATTCCGGGCCTCGGCACCACGGGCGGCACCGAAGTGTGGATTCAGAGCAAGGGCGACGCGACGATCACGCAGCTCGCGGAAGTGGTGCGCGAGTTCGTTGCGAAGGCGCGGCAGCGGCCCGAACTCGCGCGCGTGACGACCACCTTCAATCCGAATTCGCAGCAACTGCTCGTCGATGTCGATCGCGAGCGCGCCGAAACGCTCGGCGTGCCCGTGGAGGATGTGTATAGCGCGATGCAGACGATGTTCGGCTCGCTCTACGTCTCGCAGTTCAACCGGTCGAGCCGGCTGTGGCAGGTGATCCTTCAGGCCGATCCGTCGACGCGCCTGCGCCCCGACGATCTCGACCGCATCTACGTGCGCAGCAAGACCGACACGATGGTGCCGCTGCGCGCCGTGGCGAACTACCACTACGTGACCGGACCGGACCTGCTCACGCGCTTCAACAATTTCCCGGCGGTGCTCGTCACGGCCAACGCCGCGCCGGGCTACAGCTCGGGCCAGGTGATCGCCGCGCTGGACGAGATCGCGGCGACGATGCCCACCGGCTTCGGCGTGGCGTGGAGCGGCGAAGCCTACGAGGCGCGCAAGTCGGGCGGCACCTCGGGCTCGGTGTTCGTGTTCGGGCTCATCATGGTGTTCCTGATTCTCGCGGCGCAATACGAGAAGTGGTCGCTGCCGGTCGGCGTGCTGATGGCGGTGCCGTTCGCGCTGTTCGGCGCGCTGCTCGCGATCCTGTTGCGCGGCCTCGAAAACGATATCTACTTCCAGATCGGGCTCACGATGCTGGTCGCGCTCGCGGCGAAAAATGCGATTCTGATCTTCGAGTTCGCGGTGATGAACCGCGAGGGCGGGGCCTCGGTGCTCGACGCGACGATCGTCGCGTCCGAGGAGCGCCTGAGGCCGATCGTCATGACGTCGCTCGCCTTCATTCTGGGCTGCGTGCCGCTCGCGATCGCCACGGGCGCGTCGGCCAACAGCCGTCACTCGATCGGCACGGGCGTGATCGGCGGGATGCTCGGCGCGACCGTGATCGCCGTGTTCTTTATCCCGATGTTCTATTACCTGCTCGAAACGATGTCGTCGCGCGGCAGCAAGGGCAAGGCCGCGCCGGGCGCGGGCGATGCGTCGGGCGGTGGCGCGGGCGGGGCAGCAGGCACAGCGGGCAGCGCAGCGGGCGCGCCGCCGAAAGGCACGCCATCCGCGCCACGGGGAGACGACTGAGATGCGCGCGCTCGCCCATACGCCGGTCGCCGCGCGACGGCTCACTCCGCTGCTGGCCCTCGCGCTGAGCGCCTGCCTGCTCGGGCCGGACTACCAGCGCCCGAATGTCGAGGTGCCCGCGACCTACCGGTTCGCGAGCGGCGAAGCGCTCGAAGTCGCCGATACGGTCTGGTGGGAGCAGTTCCAGGAGCCGGTGCTCAATCAGCTGATCGGCACGGCGCTCGAACGCAATCGCGACGTGAAGATCGCGGCGGCCCGCATCGACGAATTCGCCGCGCAGGTGCAGATCACGCGCTCGGCGTTCTTCCCGCAGGTGGGCGCGGGTTTCACCGCATCGCGCCAGCGCGTGTCGCAGATCAGCGGCCTGCCGTTGCAGCCGGGCATCGATCCGGTCTACAACGCGTTTTCGCCGACGCTCAGCGCGACGCTGAACCTCGATGTCTTCGGGCGCACGCGCCGCCAGACCGAGGCCGCGCGCGCCGATCTGGCCGCGACCGTGGAAGGGCGGCGCGAGACCATCCTCACGCTGGTGGCGGCGGTGGCGGGGTCCTATATCAATCTGCGCAGCCTCGACCGGCAACTGGAGATCGCGCAGGCGACAGCCGCGAGCCGCGCCGATTCGGTGCGGGTGTTCACGCAGCGCTTCGCGCATGGCGTCGTCTCGCAGATGGAGCTGGCGCAGAGCCAGTCGGAGTACGAGGCCGCGCAGGGGACCATCCCCGTGATCGAGATGCAGATCGGCCAGCAGGAGGACGCGCTCTCGGTGCTGCTCGCGCAGAATCCCGGTCCGATTCCGCGCGGCCGCGAACTGCGCGCCATCGCGCTGCCCGCCGTGCCCGCGGGCGTGCCGTCCGATCTGCTGTCGCGGCGGCCCGATCTGCTCGCGGCGGAGCAGAATCTGATCGCCGAAAACGCGCGCATCGGCGCGGCGCGCGCGCTGTATTTTCCGAACCTTTCGGTGTCGGGCGTGATCGGCTCGGCGAGCGCCGTGTTTTCGAGCCTGCTGACCGGGCCGGCTTATATCTGGTCGGTGGGCGGCGCGATCGCGCAGCCACTGTTCACGGGCGGCAACATCACCGGGCAGGTGCATCTGGCCGAAGCGCGCGAGCAGGAGGCGCTGTACACGTATCTTGATACGGTGCAGAAGGCGTTCCAGCAGGTCGAGGACGCGATGATCGCGTTGCAGAAGAGTCAGGACGAACTGGTTGCGCAGGGACGCCAGGTCGATGCGCTGGCGGTCTACGCGCGGCTCGCGCGCAAGCGCTATGACGCGGGCTACACGAGCTATATCGAGGTGCTGGATGCGGAGCGCAGTCTCTTCAACGCGCAGCTGACGCAGACGCAAACCGAGGCGGCGGTGCTGACGTACTACGTCAGTCTCTACAAGGCGATGGGCGGCGGCTGGGTGACGAAGGCGGAGACGATGACGATGCCCGCGCCCGCGAGCGGCGCGTCGGCGACTGAAGCGACGCAGACGCAAACCCAAACCCAAACCCCGACACAAACGCAGTCAGGCTCAGCGGCAATCGCGGGCGTTGCCGCTGTGACGACGGGCTCGGCGGGCCGCTAAGTGCGCGCCAGTCGACGCCGCTTTCCCTCATTTCTGCTCAGGCCCGGCGCTCGCGCGTAGCGCGGCTTCCTGCACGCCCCGCACGGCCGTCGCGACGAACAGGCCCGTCAGCACCAGACCGATCAGGCCGAGCAACACGGCGTCGATGCGGCCGAACGTCGAGGTGGGCACGACGTCGCCATAGCCGATCGTCAGCGCGGTGATCGCGCAGAAGTAAAGCGTCTCGCCGAACGGCGAGGCCGTCCGGCGGACGGTCTCGACGGGGTCGCCGAACGCGTACATCCAGATCGTCAGCATGACGAATGAAACCAGCAGGCCGCCGAGAATCGCGCGCACATACCAGAGCGTCCTGGCCATTTCCAGCAGGATGTCGCGTGCGCGCAGGCGGATTTCGCCGTCGTCCGTTGGGGGTTGCATCATGCTTGCTCCGTGGATTTCGCGCGGCTGCGCTGCTCGAAGATCAGCAGCATCAGCCAGGCGTAGATCGTGACCGCGAGGAAGAGTCCCATGCGTACCGCGAACGCCGTGAGCACGTCCTTGCCCGCCACGCTGTCCTGCACCGACTGGCCCAGCAGAATGATCATCGTGACGAGGCTGTTGAGCCAGAAGCCCGGCGAATATTGCGTCGGCCGGATCCGGTAGAGCCTGCGCGCCACCAGCAGGCCGAACAGCAGCATCCACAGGAAAAACATCCACAGGTCGACGAACAGCCGCAGCGCGAACCAGCACGCCATCGCGAGCAGGCCGCCCAGCAGCGTCGAGCCGATCAGATCGCGCGCCGCCGTGCGCGCCGTGGTCGCGCAGCTTTGCCGGCCGAGGCTCACCGACTTCATGATGATCGGCATGTAGCTCGCCGGATCGGCCATGGCGAGCAGCCACGCGGGCAACACCACGAGCGCGGCGCGCAGCGCGATGCGCCGCGCCTGATCCTCGGACATCGGCGGCGCGGCGGGCGGGCGGCGCGCGTCGATCGGCTCGGGCAGCAGCGCGTGCGTCAGGGCCGTCACCAGCACGGCCAGCAAGAGTCCCCGCACCAGCGCGCCGACCACGGTCACGGCCAGCTGGAAGTCGCTCGTGCCCGCCGCGGAGATCATCGTCAGGCCCGCCACGAGAAAGGTCGAGACGAGGTTGTTGCCGCCGCGCAGCCCGTAGCGAAACGCGAAAAACAGCAGCAGGCCGACGATGGCGACGCCGTCGAACGCGTAGTGCCGCAGCAGCGGCACCATCAGCAGGCCGCTGCCCGTCGTCAGCGCGACCACGATCGCGAGCGCCGCGCCGGTCTTCAGCGAAAGCGGACGCGTCTGGGTCGCGAGCAGGAACACGGCGAAAACTGGCGCGATGACGGGAATCGGCCAGTCCAGCGCGAAACTGATCGCGAGGCACAGCGCGGTGCCGAAGGCGAGGCGCAGCGCGCGCCGTCCGGCCAGCGGGAGCGTGTTGGGCGTGGCCATCGTCAGTAGACGTAGGCAATCCAGCTCATCGCGCGCAAAAACACGCGGCCCAGCGGATTGAGCGGATTGGGCGAGGTCGGAAACGCCATGACCTCGGCCTGGCCGCCCACGCGCACGCTGTTGAGCTGGTTCAGGCGCGCGCGGTCGTCGGCGGAGAATTCGACGATCACGGGAAAGCGCTGCGCGGGCCGCAGCCAGTCGCGGCTGTTCTGCACCGTGGGCAGGCTGCCGGGCGGCGTGCTCTGGCCCGTGCTGACGCCGTAGCCGATGCTGCGGATGCGCCCCGCGAAGACGTCGCCGGGCAGCGAATCGAGCACGATGGAGACCGGCGTGCCCGGCTCCAGATGGCCCAGATTGTTCTCGGTCATGTCGGCGCTGATCCACACGTCGCGGATCGCGATCAGCGTCATGACCGGATTGCCCGCCGCCGCGAACTGGCCGACTTCCGCGCGCAGATCGGTGACGACGCCGCTCGAACGGGCGCGGATCTGCGTGTTCGCGAGATCGAGTTCGGCCTTCTTCACGGCGGCCGCCGCGCTGCGCAATTGCGCGTTGTCGGTCTCGCTGCCGCCTTGCTGTTCGCGCGCGCGTTCCACTTCGGCGCGCGCGGCGACCACCTGGCTCTGGGCCTGCTCGTAAGTCGCGCGCGCGACCTCGATGCGCCGCAGCGAAACCGTGCCTTCGTCCTCGCGATAGAGCCGTTCGAGACGGTCGCTGTCCTGGCGCGCCTTGACCTCGTTCGCGAGCGCCGCGCGCAGCGAGGCTTGCGCCGAATCGATGCCCGCCGTATTCGCGCCGAGCTGGCGGCGCGCGGTCTCGTAGTCGGCGCGGGCGCGCGCGGCGGCGATCTGGTACTGGTCGGCGTCGACTTCGAACAGCACGTCGCCGGCGTTGACCGCCTGGTTGTTGTGCACGAGCACGCGCGTGACGCGCGCCGATATCTCGGCGGCGACCGGCACCACGTAGGCCTGCACGCGCGCCTGCTGCGTATAGGGCGTGAAGCGGTCGGCGAGCAGATACCAGAGCAGGCTCGCGGCCAGCAGCGCGATTACCCACTTGAGCGCCTTGCCCGAGGCGTCGGCGGCGGGCGGGGGCGCTTCGGGGGCAGGATTCGGGGCGGCGCTCATCGGGATGCACCTTGTGACGGCGCGGCGACGGCCGCCGCGGAGCGTGATGCGGGCGCGGCGGACGACGATGCCGGCGATGCGTGCGCAACGTGCGATGTCTGCGTTGCGTGCGACGTCTGCTGCGCGTGCGCTGAAGGCGGCGCGTTGACCTCGTCGATCAGATTGCCCCAGTCGGTGCGTTGCTGCATGCGCGCGCGCGTCACCGCATCGACGACCGGCTGTTCGGTGTACCAGCCGCCGCCGAGCGCCTTATACAGTGCGATCAGGCTGCCGATGGCGTTGCCGCGATTGACGATATACGCGTCCTGCTGCGTGAACAGCGCGCGCTGGGCGTCGAGCACGCGCTGAAAGTCGGAATAGCCTTCGCGATAGATCGTGTTGGCGAGCTTGAGCGAGCGCTGCGCGGCCGCCTGCGCCTCGTTCAGGATGGTCTCGCGCTGCCAGGCGCCGAGCAGCGACGTGGCGGCGTCGTCGGCCTCGCGCGCCGCCTCGCGCACGGTGTTCTGGTAAGCCACCGCCAACTGCTGGAGCCGCGCGTCCTGCACGCGCACGTTATTCTCGATCCGGCCGTGATCGAAGACATTCCAGGTCACGCTCGGCCCCGCCACGAGGGCCAGCGTGTGCGACGAGCCCGCGCCCCAGACCAGCGAGCCGAGCAGCGACACGGACGGATAGAAGTCGGCCTTCGCCACGCCGATCAGCGCCGACTGCGCCGCCATCTGATATTCGGCGGCGATCACGTCCGGGCGGCGCAGCAGCAGATCGGCGGGCACGTCCTGCAGCACGGCGCGATCCACGAGCGGCAGCACGCCGCTCATGCCGGGCTGCGCGTCGAGTTCGGGCAGCGGTCCCGGCGGACGCCCGACCAGCGCGGACAGCGCGTGCCGCGCGAGTTCGATCTGGCTTTCGAGATCGGGAATGCTGCTGAGCGTGCCCAGATATTGCGTCTTGGCCTGCTGAAGATCGAGTTCGTCGGTTTCGCCGCTCTTGAACAGCTTTTGCGTGATGTCGTAGCTGCGCTTTTGCAGCTGCGCGTTCTCGCGCGCGATGCGCAGCCGCGCCTCGGCCGTGCGCAGCGTGAAATAGGTATCGGCGATCTGCGCGTGCAGCAGCACGAGCGCCGCGTCGCGGTTCGCCTGCGCGGCGAAGAACGCGGCATCGGCGGATTCGATGGCGCGCGCGAAGCGTCCCCAGAAGTCGAGTTCCCAGCCGATGCTGAAGCCCGCGCCGTACTGCCACGCGGGGCCCGATTGCGGCGAGAAGGCAGCCGAGTGGCGGTGCGCGGACCAGGTCGCATTGGCGTCGATCTGCTGCACCTGCGGATAGCGCCCCGCCTGCGCGATGCCCAGTTGCGCGCGCGCTTCGAGCACGCGCAGCCCGGCGATCCGCAGATCGCCGTTGCCGGCGTCGCCCGCGTCCATCAGGGCTTCGAGATTCGGGTCGCCGAAGACGCGCCACCACTGGCGCACGTCGGGTTGCGCCGTCTGCTGCGTGACGCGCTCGACCGCCTCGCTGCGCCAGTGCTCGCTCCAGGCTTCGTGCTGCGGCTGAAAATCCGGTCCCACGCGCATGCAGCCTTCGAGGACGCCGGCTCCGAGCAGCATCGCCAGCGTGAAGGGGCGCATGACGGGCAACACGTCGGGGTCCCGCAGCGTCAAGGCTGTTGTTCGGGCGCCTGTGGCGGAATCTGCGCCTGAGTCTGCGACGGGGTTTGCGCCTGCGCCGCGATCTGGGCCTCGTCCAGCGTCCGGCTCTGCGGCTGATCCTTCACCCAGCGCCAGAACAGCTGATAGCCGACCGCGAGCATCACGGGCCCGATGAACAGCCCGATGACGCCGCCCGTCACCATGCCGCCGAGCGCGCCGATCAGCACGACGGGCATCGGCACCGCGACGCCGCGGCCGAGCAGCAGCGGCTTGAGCACGTTGTCGGCGAGACCGGCGATGAACACGTAGACGGAGAACACGATGGTCGCCGTGCTCAAGCCCTCGGTGACGATCACGAAGATGATCACGGGCACGGTGATCAGCGTGGCCGGCAGCTGCATGATGCCGATCAGCAGCACGGCGAGCGCGAGCAGGCCCGCGCCGGGAATGCCCATGACGATGAAGGCGACGCCGATCAGCACCATCTGGATGAACGCGATGCCGACGACGCCCTGGGCCACGGCGCGAATCGTGGCCGTGCAGAGGTCGGTGATCTGCACGCCGTTGTCCGGGCCGGAGATGCGCGAGGCGATCTGCACGGCGCTTTCATGGCCCTTTTCGCCGAAGGCCATGAGAATGCCCGCGACGATCAGCGCCGCGAAGAACACCATCAAGCCCACGCCCAGGCCGGTCAAGGTGCCGAGCAGCGCGCGGCCCGCGTCCTTGAGCTGGGGCGCGAACTTCTGCGCGACGCCCGCGATGTCCGTGGACGCCTGTAGCCAGAAGTCGTAGACGCGCTTGCCGACCAGCGGCCAGCTCAGCACCGATTCGGCCGGCGGCGGCACGCGCAGGCTGCCGCTCTTGAACACGGCCATCGCGTTGTCGACCGAGTCGGCGACGGCCACGCCCAGCAGATACGCGGGCACGATCACGATGACGAAAGCGGCGAGCACGATCAGCGTGGCGATCAGGCCGTCCCGGTTCGGCATCGAACGGCGCAGCCGGATCTGTAGCGGATAGAGCGTGATCGCGAGGATCAGCGCCCACACCATCAGGTTGAGAAACGGCACGAAGATGCGAAAGCAGAAGATCGCCAGCACGGCGACGAGCCCGGCGCGTATCAGGACGTCGAGCAGCTCTCGGGACAGGACCTTCTGGGTGGGCGGTGTGATCAGCATCGGTTCTTCTCCTGCCGGTGCGCCACGGGACGCGCCGCTGAAGCAAGACGGCGGCGCTGGCCGTGACCGCGCCGGTTCCCCTGATGGCGGTTCCCCACTATCGGATCGCGCCCGCACAGGGTCAATTGGACTTTGGTCCCATAGCATTCCCGGCAATTCTGTTGAAGCGGCCGCTCAGAAGCTCATCGCGAAGCCGAACGAGACGCCGTGAACGTTGTGGCCGAACACATAGCGCACCATCGCGCGCGTGCGGGTGATGATGACGGGATAGCGGCTGCTGTCGAGTTCGAGCCCCACGCCGAGCGAGGTGAGATCGTTGAAACCCAGCGCGCCGGCGCTGTCGCCGAAATAGTGCGAGTACGCGGCCTCCAGCACGTAGCGCACCGGGCGGTCGAGCGCGTGCAGGCCGGTCGGCGCGCGCCAGCGTGTCCAGAGGCTCAGTTGCTGCGCCGTGGCCGAACCCTGCACCGCCGCCGACGAACCGCCGAAACTGCGCAGGTAGATATCGGTGGCGCGCAATTCGGCGTCGATTTCGTAGTTCTCCCGATAGTGCTCGTAGTCGAGCATCAGCGAGCCGCCGTAGCCGTAGGCGTCGAGCGAGCCGTTTTCGAGAAATTGAAGATTGCTGTCGGTGACGTGATTGAACAGCGTCTGGCCCACTTTCAGGTCGCTGGCGACGCGCCCGATCGTGCCGTTCAGGATAGGGCGGAAGGCCAGTTCGTTGGTGATGCGGAAGTCCCAGCCGATGCCGACCGTGCCGCTGAACGTGTTCCATCGGGTCGGCACCGCGCGCTGCTGGGCGCCGTCCGTCGCGAGGAACACCGGATCGTAGCGGCTATAAGCGAGCGTGCCTTCGAGATAGAGCGGAAACGTCCGGCTGAGCGTGAAGCCGCCGCCGAGCTGCGACTGGCCGAAACCCGGATTGCCGGTCGCGCCGTTGTTGACCGACAGATTGCTGGTCGTCACGTCGGGGACCGTCGTGTAGGACATGATCGCGAGCACTGCATTGGCGTGCTGCTTGACGTTGCCGCCGACCACCGTATTCGACGATAGCGGCCCTTGCGCCGTCTGCGCATAGGCCGCGCCGCCCGGCAGGGCCGTCATGAAGCCGATGCACGCCAGCACCCGCGCGGCGCGCGCCGCGCGATTCGCCCGATGCACGCCCTGCACGCCATACTTTTTCCGCGCCCGACCGCGCAAGATCCCCCGCGCTTGCTGCTGCATCGCTCACACCCCCGTTGTCAGCGGCTCGATTGCTGTCGATGGCCGATCCGGCATGCGTCGAAGCCGGACCCTGCCGACGCGCGTCGCGTCACGGCGTCGTTTTTCCTCCGTTGCTGCCATTACTGCCGCTACATTCGGCGGGCAGACTGCCGGGTTTGAGCGTCAGCGTGAGATGACTGCCGCGGCTTGAAGTGAGGATCTGGCCGTAGCTGACGGTCGGGATGAACTGGATATCCGGTGCGACGGCAACGGGCGGAGTGCGCGCGCCGTCCACGGTCAGATCGAGCTCGACGGTTACCGATTCGACGTGTGCGCCCCAGTCCTGTTTTTTCGTCGCCTGATCCTGGCGGAAATCGCAGAGACCCTGCAGGACGTTCTGCAATGCAGTGGAAATATCGACCGGCTTGCCCGGCGGAATGGGCGCCGTGTTGCAGCCGGCAATCAGCAGCGGCGAGGCGATCAGACAGAGTGAGCGAAGGGCTCGCATCCGGTTCTCCTGCTTGGCATCGTACGGCGGTTCACGGGGCGTGCTCGCGCAACGCGGGAGATCACTGCGTGGCGCGGCCAGGCCGACGATACGATCTTTGCATGACCTCTGCAATCGCGGGCGAAGACACAGCGCCTGGGTGAGTCCAGGATAGCTGGAGAAAAGAATAACGCCTTTGCGGCCGCCGCGCATGCTGAATGCGAGGCCGTTCGCACAGTGCGCGGATACGACCAAGGTCGTATTCCGCACGTACCGTTTGTATGGTCTCGTCAAGCGTGACAAGGAGAGCGCGATGACCGACGAGCAGGCCCCCGAGGCAGGCAGCGGCAATGCGGCCCTGGCGCGCGGCGGCTTCGCGGCCTGGGTGCCCTGCCGATGGCTGCGCGATTACCGGCTGCGCTGGCTGTCGTCGGATCTCGTGGCGGGCGTGACGCTGGCGGCCTATGGCATTCCCGTCGCGCTGGCGTATGCGGCGCTCGCGGGCTTGCCGGATCAATACGGCGTGTACGGTTATCTGGCTGGCGGCGCGGCTTATGCGCTACTCGGCTCGTCGCGCCAGCTGGCGATCGGACCGACTTCGGCGATCTCGATGCTGGTCGGCGTGAGCGTCGCGGAGATGGCGGGCGGCGACGCGCAGCGTGCCGCGTCGATCGCCGCGTTGACCGCGCTGCTCGTCGCGGCCCTGTGCCTGATCGGCTGGATCCTGCGCCTCGCCTCGCTCGTCAACTTCATCGGCGAGACGATTTTGCTGGGCTTCAAGGCGGGCGCGGCGCTGACGATCGCGCTGACGCAATTGCCGAAGCTGCTCGGTGTTGCTGGCGGCGGCGAACAGTTCATCGAGCGCCTGACGATACTGATCCGCCAGGTGCCCGACACGCGTTTCGTCGTGCTCGCGTTCGGCCTCGTTGCGCTCGCCTTGCTGCTGCTCGGCGAAAAGTTTTTGCCGGGCCGTCCGGTCGCCTTGCTCGTGGTGGCGCTCTCCATCGTGCTGATGACGCACACGCCGCTGGGCGCGATGGATTTCAAGCTCGTCGGCGCGTTGCCGCGCGGGCTGCCCGGCTTCGACGTGCCGCCGCTGAGGGTGCGCGACGTCGACGGCATCGTGCCGCTCGCGTTCGCCTGCATGCTGCTGTCCTACGTGGAGAGCGTGTCGGCCGCGCGCGCCATCGCGCGCAACCACGGCGAGGAGATCGACGCCCGCCAGGAAATGCTGGGGCTCGGCGCGGCCAATCTCGCGGCGGGGCTTTTTCATGCGTTTCCGGTGGCGGGCGGGCTGTCGCAATCGTCGGTGAACGACCAGGCGGGCGCGAAGACGCCGCTCGCGCTGGTGTTCGCGTCGATCGCCATCGGCCTGTGTCTCGTGTTTCTCTCGGATCTGCTGACCGGCCTGCCCACGGTCGTGCTGGCGGTCATCGTGCTGGTGGCGGTCAAGGGGCTTGTCGATATTCGCGAGCTGCGTCACGTCTGGCGCGTGAGCCGCCAGGAGTTCGCGGTGGCGATGATCGCGCTCTGTGCGGTGCTGCTGCTCGGCATTCTCAAGGGCGTGATTTTCGCGGTGCTCGCGTCGATGCTGCTGCTCGTGATGCGCGTCGCGCATCCGCATGTGGCGGTGCTCGGTCGCATGCCGGGCACGCGCCGCTATACCGACAACGAACGCCATCCCGACAACGAGACGATACCCGGCGTGCTGATGTTCCGCGTCGAGGCGTCGCTGCTGTACTTCAACGTCGACGCGGTGCGCGAGCGGATTCGCGCGGCCATCGGCGCGTCGGCGTGTCCGGTCGGGCTGGTGATCGTCGACCTGTCCAACGCGCCCGCGCTCGATATCGCGGGCGCGCGGATGCTCGCGGCGCTGCAGGCGCAGCTCGCGAAAACGGGCGGGGCGCTGCGTATCGTCGCGGCGCACGGCAGCGTGCGCGACCTGCTGCGCGCGGAAGGGCTCGAGCGGCTCGTCGGCGACATCGGCCGCCTCGTGACGGTGGACGACGTGATCGAAACGTATCTGCGCGCGGCCGAGGCGCGCGGTCCCGCAGCGGCGCCCACGCCGCGCCAGCCAACCTGATGCGAGGTCTCTCATGAACACTGCGATGCCTGCCCGGCAAGACCAGCCCGAAGATCGACCCCACCGGCGCGAGCCGATCCTCAATGTCGTCGACCGCGTGTGCGAACTGTGCTTCGGCCTGTTCATGGCGCTGACCTTCGTCGGCGCGGTCAAGGCCGTCACCGTCGCCGACGACGCCGGACGCAAGATGTTCATCACCGCGCTCGGCTGCAACCTCGCCTGGGGTCTCGCGGACGCCGTGATGTACCTCGTGCGCACGCTCGCCGATCGCGGCCAGCGCCGCAAGCTCGCGCTGGCCGTGCAGCGCGAGTCCAATCCCGCGCTGGCGGTCCGCAGCCTGCGTGGCGCGCTGCCCGACAGCCTCTCGCCGCTCGTCGACGACGCCGAACTCGAACGGATGCGCGCGCGCATCGCGGCGGCCTCGACCTTGCCGCCTCGCGCGCAGTTCGTGCGCGCCGATTTCGTCGGCGCACTCGGTATTTTTCTGCTCGTGGTGGTGGCGACGTTTCCGGTCGCGCTGCCGTTTCTCGTTATCGCCGATAACAAGGCGGCGCTGGTCGCCTCGCGCGTGCTCACGCTCGTCATGCTGTTCGCGGCGGGCTTCGCGCTGGGACGCTACACCGGCGCGGGCGGAATGCGCGCGGGCTTCGCGATGATCGCGCTCGGCATCCTGCTGACGATGGCGATCATTGCGCTCGGCGGTTAGGGGCTGCGGGGCGGGACGGGGAAATCGGACCAAGGTCCGATTTCATCGGCGTTGGCCGGCGCGTAAGCTGGCTCGACGAACTTCGGACGAGACTGCGATGCGTGCCGTACTCAGTGGATTCGCCGTGCTGGTCGCCGACCTTGCCGCGTTGACGGCCGTGCCGCTTGTCACGCTCACGCCGCTCGTACCGCTCGCCACGCTCGCCCCGCCGAGGCTGCGTTTCAGAACGCACGGCCATATCGCGAGGATGCCCGGCCGGGCGCGCAGGCAACGCGTTCGAGGAGACCACTAGACACGCGGGCTAGACCCCGCTCGATTTGACGGACGATGGAGCATCCGATTGGGACTGCGTAGCATTGTTCGACGACGCGGGCAACGACGCGGGCAACGACAGTGACGCCGCCGGCGCATTCGCATCGCCGCGCACATCGGCCGCTGCCGCCGTCTCCGGCTGCGCGGGCCGGTTCATCGCGCCGCCGACCAGGATGCCGGTCGAGGCGAGAAAGACCGCAAGCAGCAGAGCGAAAGCCATAACACGTACCTCACCGGCATGGGTGGCGGCGTCCGGCGCCCGATCGAAGGGCGTGGGACGCCTGACTTCATCAATCGACGCCCTGATGGGCGACCGCGACCGCCGCATCGCGCTTCTTCTTGGCCTCCGCCTTCTTGTGGTCGTAGACCTTCTTGGCCGCGGCCACTTCGCGGTCGTACTCGCGATTCGCGGCGGCGACCTGCTGGCGCATCCGCACGATCTCGTCGGGATGCGCGGCGTGCGCCGCCGGGGTCGATGCGGGGTTGTCCTGAGCCCGGACGCCGGAAACGCACAGGAGAGGAAGGGTCGCGATCATCATGGCCACGGTCCGGTATTTCATGACGAACTCCTATGTCGGTATGGAAGGACGAGTGCTAAAGCCCCTCCAGCCTATACGCGCGCGCCGCCCCCTTGTATCGGACTTTGGTCTGATAAGTGGGACGGCGCGTGGCTGCGTATGGCTACAATCCGCGCGCGTCTAGGACGTCTTGATGCAGGCGATCCGGTACACGCCGTCTTCGACTTCGACCCCATGCGTATCGTGCGTAAAACCGGGGAAACGCAGATCGTATTGTTCGAGCGCCTTGAGATAGCCGAGCAGCGGGCCGTCGGCGGGGCCGGCGTTCTCGCCGGGCATCAGCAGCGGAATGCCCGGCGGATAGGGCACGACCGCATTGGCGACCACGCGTCCCGCCATCTGCGAGAGGTCGAGCGTTTCCACGTCGTTGTGGACCAGCAGCTCGAACGCTTCCTGCGGGCTGCATTCGGGATGCGGCAGCGTCGAGAATCCGCGTGACATCATCTCGGTGGTCTTGAGGTCGCGCATCGCGCGGAACATCAGGTCGCACAGATCGCGCAGCCCGAGGCCCCGGTAACGCTGCGGATAACGCGCCACCAGTCCGGGCAGCGCCTGATCGAGCGGCAAATTCGCGTCGTAGTCCTTCTTGAAGTCGAGCAGCGTGTTGACGAGCGTGCCCCACTTGCCCTTGGTGATGCCGATCGAAAACAGCAGCAGGATCGTGAAATCGGTGGTCTTCTCGACGACGATGCCGTGGCGGTCGAGATAGGCCGTGACCACGCAGGCCGGAATGCCGATCGGCTGGAGGCCGCCTTCGGGCGCGACGCCCGGCGTGAGGATCGACACCTTGATCGGATCGAGCATGCAGTAGCCGTCCTCGATCTCGCCAAAGCCGTGCCAGATCTCGTTGGCCCTCAGCACCCAGCACGACGGATCGGTCGCGAGCAGTTCGGGGTCGGCTTCGTGGAACGGCGTGCGGCGGCCGGTCTGCCGGTTCAGGACCTGATCAGGCTGCCAGCCGTCGAAGAACCAGTCGTCCTGCTCGTCGAACTGCGCGTGCAGCCGCGACAGCATCTGGCGGAACGCGACGGCCTCGCGGATCGCGTCGCCCGTGAGCGCTTCGCCGCCCGCGCCGTCCATCATCGCGGCGCTCACGTCGTTCGAAGCGATGATCGCGTATTGCGGCGAGGTCGAGGCGTGCATCATGTAGGCCTCGTTGAAGCGCGCGTGCTCGATCGGATTGCGGCCGTCGCGGATATGGATGAACGAGGCCTGCGACAAGGCCGCGAGCAGCTTGTGCGTCGAGTGCGTGGCGAACACTGTGGGCTTCGACGCGTCGTGATCGGCAGGATCGCCGTGCATGGCGAAGCGGTCGCGATAGAGCGGATTGAAGCGCGCGTAGCCGTACCAGGCTTCGTCGAAGTGCAGCCGGTCGACGCTTTCGCCGAGCAGTTCTTCGAGACGCGTGACGTTGTAGCAGAGGCCGTCGTAGGTCGAATTCGTCACGAGCGCATGCACGGGCACGGGCTCGACGCCGTCGCGGTCGCGCACGAGCGGATTCTGTTCGATCAGCAGGCGGATCGCGGCGGCCGTGAGGCGCTCGGGCAGGATCGGCCCGATGATGCCGTAGCGGTTGCGCGACGGCACGAGGTAGGTCGGGATCGCGCCCGACATCGTCATCGCGTGCTCGGCCGACTTGTGGCAATTGCGGTCGCAGAGCGCGATCTGGTTGCGCGTCACGCTCGCCATCAGGATCACGCGGTTCGACATCGACGAGCCGTTCGTCACGTGATACGTGCGATGTGAGCCGAACACGCGCGCCGCGTAACGCTCGCTTTCGCCGATCGGGCCGCTGTGGTCGAGCAGGGAGCCGAGTTCGCCGACCGAAATCGACAGGTCCGAACGGAACAGCTGTTCGCCGAAGAACTCGAAGAACGCCTGGCCGACGGTCGATTTCATGAAGGCGGTGCCGCCGGTATGGCCCGGCGTGTGCCACGAGTATTCGAACACGCGCGAGAAACGCGCGAGCGCGCCGAGCATCGGCGGCAGCACCGTTTCCCGATAGCGCTCGATCGACGCGATGATGCGCCCGGCGATGAACGCGGTCGTGTCTTCGAGCATCCAGATGAAGTCGTCGGCCTTCTGCATGGCGTCGACGGGAATCGTCGAGGCGCTCGTGCGGCTCGCGAGCAGGAAGATCGGCACGGTCGCGCTGCGCAGCCGTTGCGCGTCGAGCACGCGCTGCGCCGCCAGGTGGCTGTCGTCGCCTTCGAGTTCCCAGCTCAGCAGCAGGCATTGCACGAGCGGATCGGACTGGATCACGGCGATGGCGTCGTCGGCCGATGCGGCGGTCACGACGCGCACGTTGCGATCCTCCAGTTCGCGCGCGAGCGCTTCGGCGGCGCGGCCGCTGGCGGTGCGCGTCTCGACTTCGTGATCGACCAGCAGCGCCTTCATGCCGAGCCGGCGATAGACGGATTCCGATGAGAACGGCATGTGAACTCCCTTGCGGTTCGGCGCGCGTGGTGGGGAAACTTCGCGCGCGCCGTGGCGCGCCGCGAAGCGTTCAGGGAAAAGGCTCAGGCGTCGCTTTCAGGCGAAGCGTTCACGGGACGCTTTCAGTCGACGCATGCAGTCGACGCTTTCAGCCGTAATAGCGCAGCCCGGGTTCGCGGGTGCTGACCCGCGTACCCGCTGCATTGCGCGTAATGGCGACGATGTCGGGCAGCGCGCCGATCACCGCGTCCTTGCCCGTGTGACGGGCGAATTCGGCGGCGGCCATGACCTTCGGCCCCATCGAGCCGGCCGCGAAACCGAGCCGGTCGAGTTCGTCGGGATGCGCCTGCGCGATGGCCTTGCTCTCGGGCTTGCCCCAGTCGATATAGGCGGCGTTCACGTCGGTCGCGATGATCAGCATGTCCGCTTCGAGTTCCTCGGCGAGCAGGGCGGAGCACAGGTCCTTGTCGATCACCGCTTCGACGCCGTGCAGGCTGCGCTTGTCGTCGTACATCGTCGGGATGCCGCCGCCGCCCGCGCAGATGACGATCGTGCCGCGTTCGAGCAGCCACTTCACCGGCCGGATCTCGAAGATGTGCTGCGGGCGCGGACTCGCCACGACGCGGCGGAACTTGTCGCCGTCGGGCGCGATGCTCCAGCCTTTTTCGGCGGCCAGCCGCTCGGCTTCGGCCTTGTCGTAGACGGGGCCGATCGGCTTGCTCGGATGCTGGAAAGCCGGGTCCGCCGGATCGACTTCGACCTGGGTCAGAATGGTCGCGAACGGCACTTCGTAAGGCAGCAGGTTGCCGAGTTCCTGCTCGATCAGATAGCCGATCATCCCTTCGGTCTGGGCGCCGAGCACGTCGAGCGGATAGCCCGGCACGTCCTTGTAGGCCGCGCCTTGCAGCGCGAGCAGACCGACCTGCGGACCGTTGCCATGCGCGATGACGAGCTCGTTCCCCTCGGCGATCTGCGCGATCTGTTCCGCCGCGATGCGGACGTTCTCGCGCTGATTCTCGGCCGTCATCGGTTCGCCGCGCCGCAGGAGCGCGTTACCGCCTAACGCAATCACAATGCGCATTGTCTTCCCCTTCGTGGTCCGTTCTGTGGTCTCCTCGCGCCGCGTGTGCTCACATGTTGGAGAGCGTCGAAACGAGAATCGCCTTGATGGTGTGCATGCGGTTCTCGGCCTGCTCGAACGCGATGTTCAGCGGCGATTCGAACACTTCCTCCGTGACCTCGATGCCGTTCGTCAGTTCGGGATAGCGCGCGGAAATCTGTCTGCCGACTTCGGTTTCGCTGTTGTGGAAGGCCGGCAGGCAGTGCATGAATTTCGCCTGCGGATTTTTCGTGGCCTTCATCAGCGCCATGTTGACCTGATAGGGCAGCAGTATGTTGATGCGCTCGCCCCACGCCTCGAACGGCTCGCCCATCGACACCCACACGTCGGTGTGAACGAAGTCGGTGCCCTCGACGGCCGCCTTGGGGTCTTCGGTGAGCGTGAGGCGCGCGCCGCTTTCCTCGGCGAACTGGCGGCAGGCGGCGATATGCTCGTCGTTCGGCCAGAGCGATTTCGGCGCGCCGATGCGCACGTCCATGCCGAGCTTGGCGCCGATCAGCAGCAGCGAATTGCCCATGTTGTTGCGCGCGTCGCCGAGATACGCATAGCTGATCTGCGTGAGCGGCTTGTCGCTGTTTTCGCGCATGGTCAGCACGTCGGCGAGCATTTGCGTCGGGTGATATTCGTCGGTCAGTCCGTTGAACACCGGCACGCCCGCATAGCGCGCCAGTTCCTCGACGACTTCCTGGCTGAAGCCGCGATACTCGATCGCATTGAACATGCGGCCGAGCACGCGCGCCGTGTCCTTCATGCTTTCCTTATGGCCGATCTGCGAGGAATGCGGATCGATATACGTGACGTTGGCGCCCTGGTCGTGCGCGGCCACCTCGAACGCGCAGCGCGTGCGCGTGGAGGTCTTTTCGAAGATCAGCGCGATCTCCATGCCCTTCAGATGCTGCTGCTCGGTGCCCGTGTATTTCGCCCGCTTCAGATCGCGCGACAGGTCGAGCAGATAGCGCAGCTCGCGCGTCGAGTGGTGCATCAGACTCAAAAAATTGCGGTTCGAGAGATTGAAGGCCATTGTGAATCTCCGTTCTCAGTAGTCGATGCTCAGTAATCGATAGGATCGCGAATGATCGGGCAGGTCATGCAGTGGCCGCCGCCGCGTCCGCGTCCGAGTTCGCTGGCGCTGATCGTGATGACTTCCACGCCGGCCTTGCGCAACAAGGTGTTGGTGTGGGTGTTGCGGTCGTAGCCGACCACCACGCCGGGCTCGATGCAGACCACGTTGTTGCCGTCGTCCCATTGCTCGCGCTCGGCAGCGAAGCTGTTGCCGCCGGTTTCCACCACGCGCAGCTTCGAGAGGCCGAGCGCGTCGCCCACGACATCGACGAAGGGCTTTTCCTCGCGCTGCACATGCAGCTTCGAGCGATCGTTGCCGTCGGGGCGGATCGTGAACGGCACGATCGCCTTGACGACTTCGGGGAAGATCGTCACGAGATCGCGGTCGCAGAAACTGAACACCGTGTCGAGGTGCATGGCCGCGCGCGATTTCGGCAGCCCCGCGACGACGATCCGTTCGGCCGCGCCTTTTTCGAACAGCCGCTGTGCGATGGCGCCGATCGCGTGACGGCTCGTGCGCTCGCCCATGCCGATCAGCACGCTGCCCTTGCCGATCGGCATCACGTCGCCGCCTTCGAGCGTCGCGGCGCCGTGATCGGTGTCGGGGTCGCCGTACCAGACTTCGAACGGCTTGTCCGCGAAGTCGGGATGGAATTTGTAGATCGCCGTGGCGAGCAGCGTTTCCTGGCGGCGCGCGGGCCAGTACATCGGATTGAGCGACACGCCGCCGTAAATCCAGCAGGTCGTGTCGCGCGTGAACAGCGTGTTCGGCAGCGGCGGCAGCACGAAGCTGGAGTAGTCGAGATACTGGCGATACATCTTGAGCGTGTGGCTTTCCTCGCTCTCGGGGATGTCTTCGGCCACCACGCCGCCGATCAGGAACTCGGCGGCACGGCGCGCGTCGAGTCCCGCGAACCAGCTGCGGACCTCGCTCGCGAGCGAAACGCCGACCGTGTCCGGGCGGATCTTGCGGTCGAGAATCCAGTCGGCGGCATCCGGGTTCTTGAGGGTCTCCTCAAGCAGATTGTGCATTTCGACGACCTCGACGCCGCGCTCGCGCATCTTGGTGACGAAGTCGAAGTGATCGCGCTTCGCCTGGCTGACCCAGACGACATCGTCGAACAGCAGCTCGTCGCAATTGCTCGGTGTCAGGCGCTGGTGCGCGAGGCCGGGCGAGCAGACCATCACCTTGCGTAGCTTGCCGGCCTCGGAATGCACGCCAAGGCTTACTGTCTCGGTGCCCATCGTCGTCTCCTTGCTTTTGTGTCTAGTCCGGCAGGATCGCCAGACGGTAGAAGTTGCGTGCGTCCTCGTCCGGCTGGCCGAACCACTTCACATAGCTTTCGCGGTAGTCGCCCGCCTTGAAGACCTGGCTCAGCGTGCGGTCGACGAACAGACGCAGATCCTCGTCGCCGCGCGCCACGCCCAGCGAAATCGGCGCATAGGAAAAGCGCCGCGTCAGCACCAGCAGCCGGTCGCCGGACGGGTTGCGGCTCACCTGGTCCTGCAGGATCGCGCGCTCGGCGAAGAACACGCCCGCCTTGCGCGAGAGCACCTGCTGCACGCCGTCCTCATAGCTCGACGCCGTGATCACGCGCGCCGACAGCTTGAACGTGCCCATGCGTTCGTGGAGCCAGTGCTGCGTGGGCGAGTTTTCCAGCGTCGAGAACGTCTGCGCGTTCAGCAGTTGGGCTGGCGAGGCGCGCCAGATCGGCCGCTCCGATTGCGTCGAGCCGCTGAGCACTTCCTTGAGGCCGGCGGGCGCGTCGGCGCGCGTGAGCGCGGCAATGCCGCCCGGATAGACGGGAATCGAGTAGCTGATGTACTGGCGGCCCGTGAGCGTCTCGGCGTCGGCGCAGAGCAGATCGACGCGGTGATCCTGAAGCGCGCGATAACGATCGTCGGCTTTCACGACGGTCCAGTTCACGGCCAGCGCGGGCAGCGCGAGATCGGTCTTGAGCTTGTCGGCGACTTTCGTGCACAGCGCCACGGCATAGCCGTCGGGCTGACCTTCGCCGTTGCGGAACGCGTAGGGGCGCGCGTCGGCGACATAACCGATGGTCATCTTGCCCGACTGCTTGATGCGGGCCAGCGCGCCGGTTGTCGCCGCCGCCGTGGCGTTGTCGGTTTCGGCGGCGTGCGCGCGATGCGGCCACGGCGAGCAGAGCACGAGGAACGCGATGATCCCGGCGGCGAGGATCGCGGGCTTGCCGGCTCTCGCCGCGCTGCCCGCGCGCCGCGCCGCCATGAAGCCGTAGATCACATAGCCGATGGCGAGCACCAGCATGCCGCCGAGCACGGCGTCCTTGCCCGAGGCGTAGAGCGCGTAGATGGAGTAGACCATCGCCACCACGGTGACCACGGCGTTGCGGCGGTAGACGGCGGCTTCGGTACCCGCCTCGCGCATCATCATGAACAGCGCCGAGAGCGAAATGATGTAGGGCAGGACGTTGGTGACCACCGCGAGGTTCACGAGCGCGGCGAACTGTTCGGCGAGATTCGGCGAGATCGTCGAGAGCGCCATCAGCGACTGCACGATCGCCATGATGATCATGCCGGGGATCGGCGCGCCGGTGCGGTTGGCCTTGCTGAACACCGGCAGGAACATGTCGCTGTCGGCGGCGTCTTTCGCGGTTTGCGCGAGCGTGAACTGCCAGCCGAGCAGCGAGCCGACGCAGGCCATCGCCGCGAGCGCCATCACGATCGAGCCGATCGCGGGCGTGAACATATGCGCGAACGCGAGGCCGAACGGCCCGGTCGATTTCGCGAGCGCGTCGTTCGGCACGATGCCCTGGATCACCGTGGTCGAGAGCACGTAGATGACGGCCGCGCCGAGCGTGCCGAACAGACAGGCGAGCGGCACGTCGCGCTTCGGATTTTCGACGGCCGACGAGTTCTGCACCGCCGATTCCATGCCGAGAAACGCCCACAGCGTGAGGGAAATACTCGAACCCATGCCGCCGAGCAGGCTCAGGCCCTGCGGGTTCCAGGCCGCCGCGAAATAGGCGGGATGAAACCAGAACCATCCGGCGATCGACATGAAGCCCACGGGCAGGATCACGCCCCAGACCGTCACCGAACCGATGCGGCCCGTCAGCTTCGGCCCGCCGAAGTTGGCGACAGTGGTGATCCACAGCAGCGCGATCACGCCGATGCAGGTGGCGACCGGCGATGACGTCAAGGCCGGAAAGAAGCCCGCGAGATAACCGAGCGCCGAACTCGCGACCGCGACGTTTGCAATCGCGACCGAGAGGAAGTAGAGGAAGAACACCTGGAAGTAACCGGCCTTTCCATAGGCATCCTCAGCATACGCGGCCATGCCGCCCGCGCGCTGGTTCAGGATGCCCGCCTGCGCGAAGCCGTAGGCGATCGCCATCGACCCCACGGCGGTCACGACCCACGAAAGCAGCGAGATCGCGCCGACTTTCGCCATGTTGGAGGGCAACATGATGATGCCGGAACCCATCATGTTGACGGTCACGATAAACGTCAGTTGCACGACGTTCATCTTTTTCGGCTGGTCGTTCATGGCGCTCACCTCCTTGGTGAACTCGGTCTGAACCCGATCTGAACCCGATCGTTCGATGGCTACTCTTGAACCACGTAGGTATGAAAGCGGATGCGGCCGTCTTCCCGTTCCTGAAACACGCCTTGCACTTCATAGTTGAAACCGGGGAACCGGTTGAACGATTCCTGGAACGCCATGAAGTAGTCGAGCATCGGCTGCGCGCGCGCGTCCCAGCGCTCGCCGGGCAGCACGACGCCGATACCGGGCGGGTAGATCAGCGCGAGCGTGGCGGAGATGCGCCCGCGCGCGCTGTCGAGCGGCACATAATCGACGCGGTTGGCGACGAGCGCCTCGTAGGCATCGTGCGGCGGCATCGCCAGTTGCGGAAAACTCTCCGCGCGAAAACAGAGCCGCTGCAGGTTCTTCACGTTGGCTTCGCGATAGAAGCCGTGCATCTCGTTGCAGATCTGCCGCAGCGAATAGCCTTCGTAGCGTTCGGCATGCGCCGCGTAGAGCGAGGGCAGCACATCGGCGAGCGGCGCGTCGCGGTCCCAGAGATTCTTGAACTTGACGAGGCGCGCGATCAGCGTGTTCAGTTTGCTTTCGTCCTCGGCGGGCGTCATCAGAAACAGGATGCTGTTCAGATCGCACTTTTCGGGGACGATGCCTTCCTCGCGCAAAAAGTTCGCCACCACCGTCGCGGGCACGCCGAAGTCGAGATAGCCGCCGGTTTGACGGTCGATGCCCGGCGTGAGCAGCGTCAGCTTGTTCGGATCGACCATCACATAGCCGGGCGCGTAACCCGCGTAGCCGTGCCACGTTGCTTCCGGGCGGAATTCCCAGCACTGCTGCTCGTGCTTGATCACGTTCGTCGGCAGGTCTTCCCACGCGATATTCATCACGTCGTCCGTGAAGCGCGAGTTCTTGATATCGACGACGTCGGGCACGAACGGATCGAAGAACCACTGTTCTTCGGGCGTCTTGCCGTGCTCCGCGTAGTGATGCACGAACTGGCGCAGCTTCTTGCGCGCTTCGATCGCGAGTTCGATGCAGCCGTCCCAGAGCATCTCGCCGGCCTTGCCCTCGTGCACTTTCGCGTTCACGTCGAGCGAGGCGAAGAGGGGATAGAACGGCGACGTGCTGGCGTGGATCAGGAACGACTCGTTGAAGCGCTTGTGTTCGATATAGCGCGGCTGGCCGCGCAGATGATCGTCGCGTTTGTGGATCTGCGAAGCCTGCGAGAAACCGGCGCCCTGTTTATGGACCGATTGCGTCGAGAACAGGCCGGGCATATCCGGCGTCAGGTTCTTCAGACGCATCGGACTGTGATCGTCGAACAAGGGGTGGAAGGCGTTGTAGCCGATCCAGGCCTCGTCCCAGAGCACGTAGTCGCAGAGGTGGCCGATCTTCTCCAGCACCTTGCGCACGTTGTAGACGGTGCCGTCGTAGGTGGCGAGCTGGATGCACGCGAGCCGGAACGGGCGCGCCGCCGTGCTGCGTACGGGATCGGTCACGAGCGGATGCTGGCGGATCTGCTCGCGCAGCGCGTCCTCGTCCCACGCCGACCAGTCGACCGCGCCGATCATGCCGAACGCGTTGCGCGCCGTCGGCAGGAAGATCGGGATCGCGCCCGCCTGCACCAGCGCGCCCTGATGCAGCGACTTGTGATTGTTGCGGTCGAACAGCACGAGATCGCCGCGCCGCAACACGCCGCCCGTCACGATCTTGTTCGAGGTGCTGGTGCCGTTGAGCACGAAGTAGGTCTGATCCGCGCCGAACACGGCCGCCGCGTGACGCTCCGCTTCGGCGGCGGCGCCTTCGTGGATCAGCAGATCGCCGAGTTCGACGTCGGCATTGCAGAGGTCGTTGCGAAAAATGCTTTCACCGAAGTGCTTGAAGAATAGCTGTCCGGCCGGCGACTTGCGGTAGAACTGTCCGCCCTGATGGCCGGGGCAATCGAACGCGATATTGGCTTCGGCGTCGTAACTCACAAGACCGCCGAAGAACGGCGGCAACAGGCTCATGCCATAGCGGATCAGGCTGGCCGTGACCTGCCTCGCGTAGAAGGCGGGCGTTTGCTGGCCGAGGTAGATATAGCCGTCGATTTCGCCGAGGCCGCCGACGACCGCGAGATCGGACAGCCGGTGCGAGTTGGAGAGCGCCCAGAGCGGCGTGCGAAAGCCGAGCCCACGCACCGCCATCGCCAGCTCCCGCGCGCCTGCGAGGCGTTCGCCGTCGAGCAGCACGATATAGGCGCCCACGTCCGCGTCTTCGCTGACGTCGCGTTTGATGTGGCTGGTGATCTCGACACGGAAGTTTTCTGTCGAAATGGCGTCGAGCAGTTCGCGCGTCTGCGCATCGTCGGTGTCGACGATCGCGACGATCTTCAGCATCTTATGAAAAGGGATCGGAATAGTCGGCGCTTTCAGTGAGAAAGGCATCACGGCAGGTCTCCTTCGAGTGCGTCAAGCTCGTAACCGGCATGCGATCCGATGTCGGTGTTTATGTGCTGACGCGTGCGAATCGCGAGGGCGTTCGTCGCGGCGTGAGCAATGTGTGAGACGCTTTCGGTGACTGAGTATATGAAGCTGCACGTAGCGCCGATATAGGACTTTGGTCCCAGGCGAGACGGCGTTTGCAGACGTGAAAAATCGCACGCGGATGTCTATTAACGATTCGGGTTCCTGTCTAATTTTTCGGCGTGTGTTGGGTCGTGAATTGGCTCGTGTATTCGGCCGTTATTTGGCTGTGAATTGGCCTTTGTGCAGCGCACGAACGCAGCGTGATTTTCATCTTCGACAGGCACTTGCTTCACAACATTCTGCAACGCAGTGGTAACATTTGTTGTCGCCCACTGCCGGTCCCACGCCGCCATCCGCATGCCAGACAGCTTCGACCAGCTTGCCGCGCTCATTCGCGCGCGTTTTTCCGACCTGAGCCCGCAATTCCAGACCGGCGCGGCCTTCCTGCTCGACCATCCCGACGAAGTCGCCGTTTCGTCGATGCGCAAGGTCGCGGAGCGCGCGGGCGTGCAGCCCGCGTCGCTCGTGCGGCTGTCGCAGCAGCTCGGCTTTCCGGGCTGGAACGAGTTGCGCGATCTGTTCGTCGCGCGTGTGCGTACGCGTCCCGAGCCGTTGTCGAGCCGCGCGCGTTCGCTCGTCGCGGGTAGCGCCAAGGACGCGTTCGCTCGCGATCTGCTCGTCGCGCAGCAACACAATCTCGACGCCAGTGCAGTGCACAACGCACGCACCATGATCGAGGCCGCGCGCGTGCTCAAGAAGGCGAAGCACGTGCACGTGGCGGGGTTCCGCTCGTGCTATGCGGTCGCGTTCGGGCTCGTCTACGGCTACCGGCTGTTCCGTCCGTCCGTTTCGCTGCTCGGCGGCGAGGCCGGAACGCTCGAAATGCAGCTGCTCGGCATCGAGCGCGACAGCGCGACGATCGTGGTCAGCTTCGCGCCGTATTCGGTCGAAGCGGTGCGCGTGGCCGAAGCCGCGCTCGAAAAAGGCAGCAAGCTGATCGCCATCACCGACAGCGCCGTGTCGCCCATCGCGCTCAACGCCGAAAAGGTGCTGATCTTCACGCACGAGAGCCCGTCGTTTTTCCCGTCGCTCGTGGCGGCGACGGCGCTGGCCGAATCGCTCGTCGCGCATCTGCTCTCGCTGGAAGGCGCGGGCGCCGTGGCGCAGCTCGAGGAAGCCGAGCGCTCGCTCAACGCGCGCGGGGCGTATGTGCCTTGATATGCCTTGATATGACGTGAGGGCTTCGGCCCGGTCGCCGATACCTTGCAGGCCGCCTTCGAAGGCGGCCTTTTTTACGCCTCATGCGATTCCATTTGTTGTTGCTCGCATTTAAATTGACAACATATGTTGTGTGGCGTATAAATCCGACATCGGCCGTTACAGGCATGGCCCAGGCTTACAGGCGAGAACAATCGATGCAGGAATTGAAGGTTTACCGGATGGGCGGCACGCCCGAGGCGATCGGGCGGCAGCTCGGCGAGCTGGCGAAGCCCGTCTTCGAGACCTATATGGCGCAAAGCAGCGCGTGGCAGGCCGTGAGCCGCTGGCGCGGCCATGCGTTCGTGCAGGAACTCCGCGCGGCGGCGCAGCAGTATTTCCCGGCGCAGGTCGCCGAACTCGACGCCATGGCGTCGGCGCTCGGCTGGTCCGCGCACGACCTGTTCCTCTGGAATTGCCGCGGCGAGCTGATCCATAACGCGCCGGACGGCTGCACGACGCTGGCGTCGGCCACGCCCGCAGCCGGTCTGATCGCGCACAACGAGGACGGCGACCCGTATCTGCGCGGCCGCTGCCACATGGTCGAGGTCGAACCGGCGGGCCAGCCCGGCTACGTCAGCTTCTATTACCCCGGCTCGCTGCCGGGCCACACGTTCGCGGCGTCGCGCGCCGGTGTCGCGCAGGCGATTAACAACGTGCGCATTCGCGAGCCGCGCGCGGGCGTGCCGCGCATGATCCTCGCGCGCGCCGTGCTCGACGCCGCCTCGCTCGACGACGCGCTCGCACTGCTGCGCGACACGCCGCGCGCGAGCGGCTTTCATCACACGCTCGGCGGCACCGACGCGGCGGGCGCGGTGCGCGTCTTCAGCGTCGAAGCCACGGCTCAGCGCGCTTCGGTCGTCGAAGTGAGCGCGCCCTCGGGGCACGCCAATCATCTGATTCACGCGGGTTGCGAGCACGAGGCGCAGATCGTCACCGATTCGTCGCGCGATCGCCAGGCGCGGCTCGCCGATTTGCTGCCGGCGCTGGTTGCAAAGTCGGGCGCACATCCTCAAGACGAGGCTTTCGTGCAAACGCTGCACGACCGCGCGGGCTCGGGCCTGCCGATTTTCCGCGACGACCCGCACGATCCCGACGACGAAAACACGCTCGCCACGGCCTGCATGCGCATCGACGCGCGCGGCGTGACGCTCGACGTCTGGCAGGACGGCGCGCGCGTCATGAGCCAGCCGATCGCGCGCGGCTGATTCGCCGCATCCGAAGCCTTCACCGATTTCATCGCATCATTCAGCGAGACCGCACATGAGCCAAGTTTTTCATCGCATGCCCAAACAGACCCTGCCGGTGGCAGTGGCGGGCGAGGGCATCGAGATCATCGATTCGACCGGCAAGCGCTATATCGACGCGAGCGGCGGCGCGGCCGTGTCGTGCCTCGGCCACAGCAACGCGCGCGTGATCGACGCGATCAAGCGCCAGGCGCAGCAACTGCCCTACGCGCACACGTCGTTCTTCACGACCGACGCCTCCGAGCAACTCGCCGATCACCTGATCGCGAACGCGCCCGAAGGGCTCGATCACGTGTATTTCGTCTCGGGCGGCTCCGAGGCGATCGAGGCCGCGCTCAAGCTCGCGCGCCAGTTTTTCGTGGAGAAGGGCGAGCTGACGCGCCGTCATTTCATCGCGCGCCGCCAGAGCTATCACGGCAACACGCTCGGCGCGCTGGCGATCGGCGGCAACGCCTGGCGCCGCGAGCCCTTCCTGCCGATCCTGATCGAATCGCACCACGTGAGCCCGTGCTACGCGTACCGCGAGCGTCATGAAGGCGAAACCGACGAAGCCTACGCGCAGCGTCTCGCCGACGAGCTCGAACAGAAGATCCTCGAACTCGGCGCGGAAAACGTCGCGGCCTTCGTCGCCGAGACGGTGGTCGGCGCGACGGCCGGCGCGGTGCCGCCGGTGCGCGACTACTTCCGCAAGATCCGCGCGGTGTGCGACCGCTACGGCGTGCTGCTGATCCTCGACGAGATCATGTCGGGCATGGGCCGCACGGGCTGGCTGTTCGCCTGCGCGGAAGACGGCGTCGCGCCCGATCTGCTGACCATCGCGAAGGGGCTGGGCGCCGGTTATCAGCCGATCGGCGCGACGCTCGTGAGCGCGCGCATCTACGAAACCATCGTGGGCGGCAGCGGCTACTTCCAGCACGGCCACACCTATATCGGCCACGCGACGGCCTGCGCGGCGGCGCTCGAAGTGCAGCGCGTGATCGCCGAGGAAAAACTGCTCGACAACGTGCTCGCGCGCGGCGAGCAACTGCGTGCGCGTCTGCGCGAGCGTTACGCCGAGCATCCGTATGTCGGCGACGTGCGCGGGCGCGGCCTGTTCGTCGGCGTGGAACTGGTGCAGGACCGCGCGAGCAAGGCGAGCTTCGATCCGGCGCTCAAGCTGCATGCGGCGATCAAGCGCGAGGCGTTCGCGCGCGGGCTGATGGTCTATCCGATGGGCGGGACCGTCGACGGCAAGAACGGCGATCACGTGCTGCTCGCGCCGCCGTTCATCTGCACGGCGCAGGAGATCGATACGATCGAGGACCGGCTCGCGGCCGCCATCGGTGCCGCGCTGACGGCGACGGGCGTGACGGGGGCAACGGGTGCGACGGCCAGGGCCTGACCGCTTGATCGCCTGAGCACTTGAGCGCCTGACCGGCGCAATCGGCATACTTTTTCGACCTCAACCGGACAACCCCGGAGTCACGCGATGACGCAATCCCACCAACCGCGGCTGCCGGCCTTCGACGCCGCAACCGCGACGCACGAGCAGAAGGCCGTGCTCGATGAAATCCTTTCCGGCCCGCGCGGCAACCTGAACGGCCCGTTTCTCGGCTGGATCCACAGCCCGGAACTGGCTCAGCACGCGCAGCGCCTGGGCGCGTTCTGCCGCTACAACACGGGGCTGCCGCTGCGCCTGTCCGAACTCGCGATTCTCGTGACGGCGCAGCGCTGGCAGGCGCAGGCGGAATGGTTTATCCACTATCCGATCGCGCTGAAGGCGGGCGTGCCCGAGACGCTGGCCGAGCAGATCCGCACCGGCGCGCAACCGGTTTTCGACGAAGCCGACGACGCGCTGATCTACGCGTTCACGACCGAGCTCTACGACGCGAAGCGCGTTTCCGACGCCACCTACGCGCGCGCGGTCGAACGCTTCGGCCATGAGACGACGATCAATCTGGTCGGGCTGCTGGGCTACTACGCCCTGGTCGCGATGACGCTGAATACCTTCGGCATGCGCGCCGAAGGGCAGACCACGCTGCCGTTCGCCGAATAAGCGACGACGCGGTCACTGGCTTGACTCGACGCCCCGTCCGGTTCGACCGGATGGGGCGTTTGCTTTTTTGCGCCCGGGTTCTTGCTTACCCGCCCGTTACGTCCGGTATGCATGACGGCCATATTTCAGGCGGCGATTTTCAACCGTATGCTTATTTGAAAAACAACAATGAGTGGTAAATAATTGCCCGCGCGATATGCAAAAAATAAAACGAGCGGACGATTTTCTGCGGGAAACGTTTTCAGTCGTTTATTTTTCTTGTGGATAACGGTCTCGCGATATTTGAACTGCATGGTTAATCACAAATATTCAGGTCATTTTGCCGCGGAGCCATTCGCCGTGAATGGGGCGCAGACCGCGAAATAATAATACTGTTTGCGCAGATCATGGTTTGCGATGCCCTGAAACGCCTTGCAGTGCGGGCCGGAGGCGGATTCCGCGCGCTGCTTGCGTAGTGCGATTACGCAAATCGATGACCAGGCTGCGGGGAGCCAATTCGAATACGGGTTTCTACGTAAGCTTATTGAAAAGTGCTTGCGCGGATTAAATCGAGTTGATAGTCTTGCGAAACTTATTAATAGCCGCGAATAGAGATTATTGCCGGAAACGGTATCCATGCGGCATCAAAGCGGGACTTCAGGCCCGCTCCGGGGATTTCAATGGGCCGATCTTTTTCCGGGGAACATCATGCTTGATACGACTTTGGAGCTTGCGCTAGCCGAGAGCCTGCCTGCCATCCAGTCCGGCATTGGCGATGTGGTGACCCTCAAGTCGGGCGGACCGCGCATGACGGTCATGTATGCGGGCCCGGTGGGCTTCGCCAATGGTCACTGGCTGATCTGCCAATGGTTCGACGAACAGGGCGAACTGCGTCAGGACATGTTCGCGCAGGACATGGTCCGCATCGAGCCGCGCTCGATTCCGGCTGGCTCCGTGAAGCTGCGCATGCCGGCTGCGCGCGTGGCCAACCACCGTTGATCCGTGCGCAGACGGCTCGCGGTTGATGCCGCGCGCCATCTGCATCGGTCTGTCTATCCGCCCGTATTCAGCAACGTAGATTCAGCAAACCCTCTTCGCGGCTCGATGAGCGGCTTAGCGCTGCCCTTCGGCGGCGATCCGCACGGCCAGACCGGCCAACACCGTTCCCATCAGATAACGCTGGAGCGCGAGCCACTTCGGGCGGCCCGCGAGGAACGACGCGATCGTGCCCGCCGTGATCGCGGCGGCTGCGTTTATCGTCACGGAAAGCGCGATCTGCACCGCGCCGAGTTCGATCGACTGCGTGAGCACGCTGCCGCGCGAGGGGTCGATGAACTGCGGCAGCAGCGAGAGATACAGGATCGCCACCTTCGGATTCAGCAGGTTCGTGACGAAGCCCATCAGGAACAGCTTGCCGGGGCGGTCCGGCGTGAGTTCGCGCACCTGGAACGGCGAGCGGCCGCCCGGCTTGAGCGTTTGCCACGCGAGCCACGCCAGATAGAGCGCGCCGCCGAGGCGCAGCGCGTCGTAGGCGAACGGCACGGCCATGAGCAGCGCGGTAATGCCGAAAGCGGCGCACAACATATAGAAGATGAAGCCGAGCGCGACGCCGCCTAGCGAAATGAGACCCGCCTTGCGCCCCTGGCAGATCGAACGCGAGATCAGATAGATCATGTTGGGTCCGGGCGTGAGCGCCATGCCGAGGGCGACAGCGGCAAAGGCGAACAGCGGGGCGACATGGGGCATAGCGGGCTCCGTGGGCATGCGGTTGACGTTACGGGGAGGGTGAGCCCGGGCCGCGAAACTATTAACTAGTCGGGCACGAACGCAATAGACCGATTATTTCATGCGCCGCATCCGCGTGCGCGGCTTTCAGGCGACGTTGGCCATCCGGCCAGGGCGGGGTTGGGCGTGAGCGAGGCTGTGAAGCCTTGTGGCGTTTGCAGCGTGTTCGGCGTGTGCTCTAACAGGCCGCGTTCAGTGCGAGGAGCGTTCGCGGTCGGCGTTGTCCGGATCGCGGCGGGCGTCGCGCGCCTGAACGCGGTCGTCGAGGCGGCGCGAAAACAGCAGCATGCCGACGCGGCGGCTGCGCACCTTGACGTTGCCGCCGAGATCCTTGGGCGGATTGGGCTGCAGCGCCCAGTAGAGCGCGAGCAGCCAGCCCAGCACCGTCCAGCCGATCACCGCATTGAACAGCGCGATCGTCAGCAGGTCGTGACGCGCGCGCTTGTCCGCGATCAGCGCGGGCAGGAAGTAGACCACGACCGCCGCGAGCAGCACGACGATCTCGAAGATGGAATGGCTCGCCATGGTCGATCCTCCGTGGATGGGGCGCCGCCGATGAGTCATTGTCGCGCGGATCGGCGTCGCGCGCTGAATTGTCCTTTATTGGTGTCTATTGGTCTTTTGTCTGCTCTTTACGCGTCCTGGGTTTGCCGCGTTATCGTCCTGGCCGGATGGCCAACGTTTTTGGCGAACCCGCCGCCGGACGGCCGTTCGGGTCTATCATCGGGTTTTTCTTCGCAGGAATGCCCGCCATGAGCTCAGACACGACAGAGGACACCCGTCAACTCGATCACGACGCCCTGCGCGCCTTCGTCGAGCGCAAGTGGAACGACGAAATCGTGCCCGCGCTCACGGACTACATCGCCGTGCCCGCGAAGAGTCCGGCGTTCGATCCCGACTGGGCGAAGCACGGCTATCTGGAGCGCGTCGTGCAGGAAGCGGCGCAGTGGGCCGAGCAGCAGCCGGTGCGCGGCCTCAAGCTCGAAATCGTCAGGCTGGCGGGCCGCACGCCGGTGATCTTCTTCGAGGCTCCGGCCACGCGTTCGGGCAGCAGCGAAACCGTCGTGCTGTACGGCCATCTGGACAAGCAGCCCGAGTTCGCGGGCTGGCGTAACGACCTCGGCCCGTGGACGCCCAAGCTCGAAGACGGCCGCCTCTACGGGCGCGGCGGCGCGGACGACGGCTATGCGATCTACGCGAGCGTCACGGCGCTGGCGGCGCTCGACGCGCAGGGCATCGAGCGTCCGCGTTGCGTGGGCCTGATCGAAACCTGCGAGGAGTCGGGCAGCTACGACCTGCTGCCGTATGTCGATGCGCTGCGCGAGCGTCTCGGCAACGTGGGGCTCGTGGTGTGTCTCGATTCCGGCGCGGGCAATTACGACCAGCTCTGGCTCACCACGTCGCTGCGCGGGCTCGTCTCCGGCGATCTCGAAGTGGAGGTGCTGGAGGAGGGCATTCACTCGGGCTCGTATGGCGGTATCGCGCCGTCGAGCTTCCGCATCATGCGGCAGTTGTTCGAGCGGCTCGAAGATTCGGCGAGCGGCACGCTGCTGCCCAAGGGCTTCCATTGCGCGATTCCTTCGCGGCGGCTGTCGGAGGCGGAGGCCACCGCGCAGATCCTCGGCGAAAACGTCTGGAAAAGCATGCCCTGGGCGTGCGGCCAGGACGGCCGCCGCGTGCTGCCCACCACCAGCGATCCGCAGCAGGCGCTGCTCGATTCGACGTGGCGGCCCTCGCTGTCCGTGACGGGCGCGGCGGGCCTGCCCGCGCTCGCCGACGCGGGCAACGTGCTGCGTCCGCGTACGGCGTTCAAGCTCTCGCTGCGGCTGCCGCCGCTCGTGGAGGCGTCGAAGGCGGTGGCGGAACTGAAGGCGCTGCTGGAACTCGACCCGCCGTATAACGCGAAGGTCACGTTCAAGCCCGACGCCGGCGCGGCCAACGGCTGGAGCGCGCCCGATCTCGCGCCGTGGCTGGCAGGCGCGCTCGACGACGCCTCGCGCACGCATTTCGGCGCCGACTGCGCGTATCTGGGCCAGGGCGGCACGATCCCGCTGATGAACGTGCTGCAAGCCGGTTTCCCGAAATCGCAGTTCATGGTCTGCGGCGTGCTCGGCCCGAAGTCGAATGCGCACGGGCCGAACGAGTTCCTGCACGTGCCCTACGCGAAGAAGCTCACGGCGACCGTGGCCGAAGTGATCGCCAAGGCGCCTTGATGCGTTGAAGCGGTAGTTTTGTCGCGATGCTTTGCCGGGAAGGTTCCGGGTGAAGCGTCGCGGTGGGCGGCGAAAGGTGACCGGCGAGACGGGCGTGGCTCGTCTTGCGCAAGTCAGTGGTGCGAGTGGAGCGCGGGCGTGTCGAGCGGCACGCCATCCGCATGAGGCGTATCCGCGTGGCACGAGCAGTTTTCCTCGTCGATCGGCTGCTCGAGATTCTTCATGATTCCGCACTCGGCGCTGCTGCTGTGGTGCGCATGGCAGCTTTCGCGCAGCGTGCGTAGTTGCTGTTCGAGCGTGCGCATCGATTCGATCTGTTGATGAATGCGCGCGATCTGGCTGTCGATCAGGTCGTTGACCTCATCGCAAGGCTGGCTCGGGTCCGCCTGAAAGCGCCGTAGCGTGCGGATGTCGGCGAGACCGATGCCCAGCGAACGGCAATGGCGGATGAAGTTCAGTTGCGCGGCGTGCGCGGCCGTGTAGCTGCGGTAGCCGTTGGTTTCGCGCGCGGGTTCGTCGAGCAGGCCCTCGCGCTCGTAGAAGCGCACGGTTTCCACGTCGCAGTGCGCGTGGCGCGCCAGTTCACCGATTCTCATCGTCACAGTCCCCAAAAATGGCTTGACCCTGTAGCGACTACAGGCTGTCCAATGATTCTGTCATCTTTGGGAGAACTCGGCCATGGGTCAGGCATTCTTGTCGCGGTTGGTGCTCGCTTGCCGATATCGGGCGCGCGCCGATACGCCGGGCGCGGACGGCGTCGGTTCGGCATCGGGCGCGGCATCGAAGCAGTCGAAGCAAGCGGGGCACGATCACGAGCCTGCCTGCGGGTGCCATGGCGATCACGACGATCACGACAGCGGGGCGCACAAGGCGGTGGAGGTGGCGCCGGTCGCGCAGGCTTGCGGCGATCACTGCCACGAGCACGTGCAGGACCATGAGCACGCGCACGGTCACGGTCACGCCGATCATGGTCACGATCACGCGGACCATGCGGCTCACGACCACTCGCACGCCCACGATCACTCACACGATCACGCCGATCACGCCGATCACGACCACTCGCACGCCGCCTCATCCTGCTGCCACGGATCCGCGCCGCAACCCGCCGACCGTCAACGCGCGCTGGAACCCGCGCCCGACGGCACGCAGCGGGCGCGCTACCGCATCGACAACATGGACTGCCCGACCGAGGAGCGGCTGATCCGCAACCGGCTCGAACCGATGCCGGGCGTCGCGCGGCTCGACTTCGACCTGCTCGCGCGCGAACTGACCGTCTATCACCGTCTGCCCGATGCGCAGCCGCTCGAAGCCGCGTTGCACGCGCTCGACATGGCGCCGCGTCCGCTCGCCGACGACCCCGCCGCGAACGCCGCCTCCGCGCCCGAGCCGACCGTCGGCCTCGCGCTGCGCCAGAAGCTGCTGCTCGCCGCGAGCGGCGTCGCCGCCGCGGCCGCGGAAATCCTCGCGTGGACCACGGGCCACGAAACCGGCGTGCCGGTCCTGATCTGCGCGGTCGTTTCGCTGCTCTGCGCGGGCTTGCCGACGCTGCGCAAGGGCTGGATCGCGCTCAAGAACGTCACGATCAACATCTACTTCCTGATGTCGCTGGCGGTGGCCGGCGCAATCGTCATCGGCAAGTGGCCGGAAGCGGCGATGGTCGTGTTCCTGTTCGCGCTCGCCGAGGAAATCGAGGCGCTCTCGCTCGAACGCGCGCGCCACGCGATCCGCTCGCTGACCGCGCTCGCGCCCGAAACCGCCGAAGTCTGGAGCGCCGAAACCGAATGGCGCACGCTCGCGGTCGCCGACGTCGCCGTGGGCAGCCGCATCCGCGTGCGTACCGGCGAGCGCGTGCCGCTCGATGCGCGCGTCGAGTCGGGCCGCGCCGCGCTCGACCAGGCGCCCATCACCGGCGAAAGCCTGCCCGTCGACAAGGCGCCAGGCGATGCGCTCTACGCGGGCAGCATCGTCGTCGATGGCGTCGTGGAGGCACGCGTGACGGCGATCGCGCGTGACAGCACGCTCGCGCGCATCGCGGCGGCGGTCCAGCAGGCGCAGGCGCAGCGCGCGCCCACGCAGCGTTTCGTCGATCAGTTCGCGCGCTACTACACGCCCGCCGTCGTCGCGCTGGCGGTGCTGATCGCGGTGGCCGGGCCGCTCGCGTTCGGCGGCGCGTGGAGCGCGTGGCTCTACAAGTCGCTCGTGCTGCTGGTGATCGCGTGCCCGTGCGCGCTGGTCGTTTCGACGCCCGTCACGGTGGTGAGCGGCCTCGCCGCTGCGGCCCGCGCGGGCATGCTCGTGAAGGGCGGCGTGTGGCTCGAACGCGGCCGGCTGCTCAAGGCCGTCGCGCTCGACAAGACCGGCACGCTCACGCGCGGCGAGCCGGTGCTGACCGATGCGGTCGCGCTCGGCGCGTTGCCCGTCGAGGACGCGCTGCATCTCGCCGCGAGTCTCGACGACGCAAGCGCGCATCCGGTCGCGCGCGCCGTCGTCGCGGGCTGGCGGGCGCGCGATGCGCAGGGCGCTCAGGTCGCGCTGGCCTCCGTCGGCGATTTCGCGGTGCTCAACGGGCTTGGCGTGACGGGGCGCGTCGCGGGCGAGATCTGGCATCTCGGCAATCATCGGCTCGTCGAGTCGCTGGGCGTGTGCTCGCCGGATCTCGAAGCGCGCCTCGCAGCGCTCGAAACGCAGGGCAAGACGGCGATCGTGCTGTGTTCGCCGCGCGAGGCCGTCGCGCTGTTCGCGGTCGCCGACGCCGTGCGGCCCGAAAGCGCGGACGCCGTGCGCGCGCTCAAGCAACTCGGCGTGACGCCCGTCATGCTGACCGGCGATAACCCGGCGACGGCGCGCGCGATCGCGGCGCAGCTCGGCATCGACGACGCGCGCGGCAATCTGCTGCCGCAGGACAAGCAGGACGCGGTCGCCGATCTGTCGGCGCGCCACGGCATGACGGCGATGGTCGGCGACGGCGTGAACGACGCGCCCGCGCTAGCGCGCGCCGACATCGGCTTCGCGATGGGCGCGGCGGGCACGGCGACGGCGCTCGAAACCGCCGACGTCGCGATCATGGACGACGATCCGCGCAAGATCGCGGCGTTCGTGGGCTTGAGCCGCAAGGTGTCGGCGGTGCTGATGCAGAACATCGCGCTGGCGCTGGGCATCAAGGCGGTGTTTCTCGTGCTCGCGCTGGCGGGCGAGGCGACGCTCTGGATGGCCGTGTTCGCCGATGTCGGCGCCAGTTTGCTGGTGGTCGCGAACGGTTTGCGGGTGCGGCGGCATTTTGGCGGCGCACCGGTGGCGGGGCGTGTTCGCAACTAACTGACGGGTTTGTGCGGTTTACGCGAAACACTCCGAATTGCAACTAACTGCCAGTCCCGCGCGATGTGGCTGAATTGGCGAGGTCGGTGAGGAAAGGAAACGTATGCGTCAATGCATGGCTTGCAGAGTGTGGAGGCGGGATGAAAAGTTCCACGCGCGCGCAGCCATTAAGCATGGCGTCGCAGACGAAGTGACGGCTGCGCTGTAAAGAAATCAGCCCTGAAGCGCCCACGCCACATACACCGAAGCGACAGGCGCTGCTAACCGAAAAGCCCGCGCCCGAGGCCCCGAAGCCCGGAAGCGTCAGGCACCGTCAAGCAGCCGCAACCGAAGCGCGCTCCCAACCGCTACGCGCCCCTCGCCAGCGCGGCGCGCAACTCAGCGCGCGTCGCCTCGTCGAACTCGCCGCGAAACTCGAACCGTCCCGCAACCAGCGCGGCGACGGGCACGCCATCGCGAAACGCGAGGCGATTGCCTGCGACCGCGGGCACCTTCTCGCCGGGTAACACGGACCCGACCAGATTCAGCGGATCGACGGCAGCGATGCACACCGTTTCGTCATCCGAACGATCCCCGCGCCGCCGCACGTCGCGCAACAACGCGACCGCTTCGGGCAGCGCGAACTGCTCGCCTGAAAGCCCGGTCACGAAGCGTCCGCCGCGCACCTGTCCGCGCGCTTCCATCCGGTGCAGCACGCGCAGCAGATCGCGCCACGGCGGCAGCCACGCCGCCTCGCGCGCGAGCACTTGCCAGCACACCACGCCGTAGCGGCGCAGCAGCACGTTCGCGATGTGTTCGAGCAACTCCGGCGCGGCGGGCGGACGTCGCGCGGCATTCGCTGCCGCGACGCGCGTCGATCGCGCGCCGCCATTGTCCGTCGCGGCTGACGGCTCATCATCCGGTTCCACGCGCCGCAGCACCGCCCACCGTCCCGCGTCCGCCATGCCGCCCGCGAGCGGGCCGAAGCCGCGCGGTTTGCGTCGTCCGTGATGCGCATTGCGCTTCGCAGCGGGCTTCACGAGCGCGCGCAATCCGGCGAAGCTGTCGGCGTTCACGAGTCCGGCGGCCACCAGTTCGCCCAGCGCGTTTTCGAGTTCGACGCCGAGCAGATGCGCATCGGCGGCCAGTTCGTCGAAGAACATCGCGCCGTGCCGCAGCAGCGCGGCGTAGACGCGTTGCGCGCGCGCCGAAAGCCCGTTGGTGTCGGGCGCGTCGACCAGCGCGGTCCAGCGCGCCAGTTCGCGGCGCGGCAACAACACGACCGGCGTGCTGCGCACGGTCGTCGACGCCGCACTCGCGCGCGCGGGCAGCCGCGCCCAGGCGAGGCGTCCCGAGCGGCAGAGTTCGTCGAGCAGCATCGGCGTGTAATCGTCGATGCGCGCGGGCAGGATCTCGTCCTCCCACGCGAGCGCCGACGCTTCCCAGCCTTCCAGTTGTTCGAGCATCGCCGCGAGCGCGTCGCGTCCCGAGCCGCGTGCGTCGCGCGCGACGTGCTGCCATTCGAACAGGAAGCGCATGAAATCGTGGCGCTCGACCGGCTCGATTTCGCGGCGCAGCTTGCGCACGGTGTAGCGATGAATGCGCGCGAGCAGGTGACGCTCGCACCATTCCTCGTCGCGCGCGCCCGGCGTGAAGCGGCCGCGCATCACCGTGCCCTCGGCTTCGAGGCGCGTCAGCGCGAGCGCAACCACGCTCGCTTCGAGCGCGAGCGGACGCGCGATCTGCGCGACGGTCAGCGGCCCGAAACCCGAAAGCCGCGCGCGGATCAGCTCGACGAGCGCGGCGTCTTCGGTCCACGGCTCGTCGTACTCGGGCGGCGGCGTAAGCGGCGGTTCGCAGCGCGCCTGCGGATAGACGGCGCGCACGCAGGCGAGCCGCTCGACGCTGACCCACAAGGCTTCGTCGCCGTTTTCGTTGTGCACGACCGGCACGCGCGTCGCGCGTCCTGCGGCGGTGAGTTCGGCGAGCCACGTCTGCCAGTCGCGCGCGTTTGGCTCGCGCCCGATTTCGCTGTGCGCGAGCGCGCCGAGCGTGCTGAGCGCGTCGTGCATTTCGTCGGCGTTGCGCACTTGCGGCCACGCTTCCTCGCGCACGTTCGCGATGGCGTCCGCGTCGAGCGCGCCCAGATCGTCGGCGGATTCGGGATCGCTCCAGCGCCGCGACAGCACGGCCTGGGTGCGGCGCTCCTCGATCGGCGCATCGTCGAGAAAGGCGTAGGGGCGCGCGGTCAGGATCTCGGCCGCGAGCGGCGAGGGCGCGGAAAGATCGCGCGTCACGAGCGCCACGCCGCGCGACTCGATGCGGCGCAGCAGCGCGAGCCAGGCGTCGGTGTCCATCGCGTCGTGCAGGCAGTCGTCGAGCGTCTGATCGACGAGCGGATGCGTGGGAATCTCGCGCTCGCCCGCGAGGTTTTCGACGCACGCGACCTGATCGGGAAACACGGCCGCGAGCAGATCCTCGCTGCGCATGCGCTGGATTTGCGGCGGCGTCTTGCGTCCGCCGGTCTGACGCGGCAGCGCGAGCGCCGTGGTCGCATTCCAGCGCCAGCGTACGCCGAACAGCGGTGCGTCGAGCAGCGCCTGCACCAGCAGATGCTCGGCGGAATTCGAATGCAGATAGCGCCACACTTCGTCGAGCGCGAAGCTATGCGCGCCCGTGAGCGAGAGAATGATGGCGTCCTCGGTCGCGGCCGCCTGCAATTCGAAATTGAACTGACGGCAGAAACGCTTGCGCAGCGCGAGCCCCCACGCGCGATTCACGCGGCTGCCGAACGGCGCGTGAATCACGAGTTGCGTGCCGCCCGCTTCGTCGAAAAAGCGCTCCATCACGAGCGTGTCCTGCGAGGGCAGCACGGTGAGCGCCTGGCGGGCGCGCGCGAGATACTCGACGATCTGGCGTGCCGAGGCGTCGTCGAGATTCAGGGTGTCGATGAGCCAGGTAATCGCGCGTTCGATGCTCGTTGCGCTCGCTGCATTCTTCGATGACGATGGTTCGGCATCCGAATCATCGTCGCATTCACGCAGCAGCGTTTCGATCTGCGTGCGCAGACGCGAAATCGCGAACGACAACTCGTCGCTGCGTCCCGGCGCTTCGCCGAGCCAGAACGGGATGTTCGGCGGCTGGCCCTGCGCATCCTCGACGCGCACGCGTCCCGCTTCGATACGCAGAATCCGGTACGACGCATTGCCGAGCTGGAACACGTCGCCCGCGAGACTTTCGACCGCGAAATCCTCGTTGACGGTGCCGATCTGCACGCCCTGCGGTTCGAGCAGCACGGCGTAATCGGCGTTATCGGGAATCGTGCCGCCCGAGGTCAGCGCGACGAGCCGCGCGCCGCGACGCGCGCGCAGCGTGTGGCTCACCACGTCGCGATGCAGATACGCCGCGCGCGGCCCGTGGCGGCTCGTGTAGCCTTCCGCGAGCATGCGCAGCACGGCGTCGAACTGCGCGCGTTCGAGCGCGGCGAACGGCGCGGTGCGGCGCGCGAGCGCGTAGAGCGCGTCCTCGTTCCATTCTTCGCAGGCCACTTCGGCCACGATCTGCTGCGAGAGCACGTCGAGCGGCGTGTGCGGCAGCGCGAGGCGGTCGAGTTCGCCGCGCCGCACGCAGTCGAGCAGCGCCGCGCATTCGATCAGATCGTCGCGCGACGTGGGAAAGAGCCGGCCCTTCGGCGTGCCGCCGACCTGGTGGCCGGAGCGCCCGACGCGCTGCAAAAACGCGGCGATCGAGCGCGGCGAGCCGATCTGCACGACGAGATCGACGTCGCCGATATCGATGCCCAGTTCGAGCGACGCGGTCGCGACCAGCACGCGCAATTCGCCGCGTTTCAGGCGCTGTTCGGCCTCGAAGCGATGCTCGCGCGCGAGGCTGCCGTGATGCGCGGCCACGACCTCGCTGCCGAGCCGGTCGGTCAGATGACGCGCCACGCGCTCGGCCATGCGCCGCGTGTTCACGAACACGAGCGTGGTGCGATGCAGCGCGACGAGTTCGGCCATGCGGTCGTAGACGCGCTCCCAGACGTCGTTGGCCATGACGGCTTCGAGCGGCACGGGCGGCACTTCGAGCGCGAGATCGCGCTCGCGCGCGTGGCCCACGTCGACGATTTCACAGGCGGGCGCGGGGCGCGCATCGTTTTTTTCATCGCCATCGCCGACACCGACACCGACCAGAAAACGCGCCACGGTCTCGATCGGTTTCTGCGTCGCGGACAACCCGACGCGCAGCAGCCTGCGCCCGCACAGCGCGTCGAGCCGTTCGAGGCTCAGCGCGAGATGCGCGCCGCGCTTGTTGCCCGCGAGCGCGTGAATTTCGTCGACGATCACGCTGCGCGCGCTCGCCAGCATGCGCCGTCCCGATTCGGAACCGAGCAGCACGTAGAGCGATTCGGGCGTCGTCACGAGGATGTGCGGCGCGCGTTTGCGCAGTGCGGCGCGTTCGGGCTGCGGCGTGTCTCCGGTGCGCACGGCGGTGCGGATCTCGACCGGCGGGAGCTTCAGGCGCGCGAGTTCCTCGCCGATGCCCGCGAGCGGCTGCTCCAGATTCAGGCGGATGTCGTTCGAGAGCGCCTTGAGCGGCGAGACGTAGACCACGAGCGTGGTGTCGGGCAGCGCGCCGCCGTTCGCGAGGCCTTCGCGCACCAGTTCGTCGAGCGCGGCGAGAAAGGCCGTGAGCGTTTTGCCCGAGCCCGTCGGCGCGGCGACCAGCGTGGCGCGATGGCTCGCGATCAGCGGCCAGGCGGCGCGCTGCGCGGCCGTGGGCGCGTCGAAGCTGCGCCGGAACCAGCCGGCCACGGCCGGATGGAACTGCGCGAGCGGATCGTCGCCGGGTGCGGCACGGCGTCGGCGAGGCTTGGTCGGCGGATCGTGCGGTGGATCGGACGGCGCGGCCTGGAGCGAGACGGTCGAGGGCGGGTTCATGGGCACGAAGATGAGGGCGCGGCGCGCGAATTTCCAGGCGTCGCGCCGGATGTCGCGGGCGTCATGGTCTGGCGCCAGTCTGGCAGGTTTCGCGCGCGTCTGCCCGGCGTTGTGGCAGGGGCCGCGCGCCGTTGCGGCGTCCGGCACGCCGCGCGCGAACGCAGTATCCTCGCCCGGTTGGACGTTTCCTCGACCCACTCACGTGTCATCAGGAGTTCCACCATGCGATTGAATCCTCTGGGCCGCACCGGCCTGTTCGTGTCTGAACTGTGCCTCGGCACCATGACGTTCGGGGGCGGCGCCGGCATCTGGAACCAGATCGGCGACCTGCAACAGGCCGACGCCGAACGCCTCGTCGGCCGCGCGCTCGACGCGGGCATCAACTTCATCGATACCGCCGACGTCTACTCGCAAGGCATGTCCGAGCAGATCACGGGCCAGGCGCTCAAGAACCTCAAGATTGTGCGCGATCAAGTGGTGGTCGCGACCAAGGTGCTCGGCGAGATGGGGCCGTCGCCGAACCAGCGCGGCGCGACGCGCTATCACATCATGGAAGGCGTGAAGGCGAGCCTCAAGCGTCTTCAGCTCGATCACATCGACCTCTATCAGATTCACGGTTTCGACCCGGCCACGCCGATCGAGGAAACCGTGCGCGCGCTCGATACGCTCGTGCAGCACGGCCATGTGCGCTACGTGGGCGTGTCGAACTGGGCCGCGTGGCAGATCGTGAAGGCGCTCGGCATTGCGCAGCATCACGGGCTTGCGCAGTTTCAGTCCTTGCAGGCGTATTACACGATCGCGGGCCGCGACCTCGAACGCGAGATCGTGCCGATGCTCGCGAGCGAAGGGCTCGGGCTGATGGTGTGGAGTCCGCTCGCGGGCGGCTTGCTGAGCGGTAAATACGGCCGCGACAAGCAGGGCGAGGCGGGCAGCCGCCGCACGACTTTCGATTTTCCGCCCGTGGAGCGCGAGCGCGCGTGGGACTGCATCGATGCGATGCGGCCGATCGCGGAAAAGAAGGGCGTGTCGGTCGCGCAGATCGCGCTGGCGTGGCTGCTGCATCAGCGTGCGGTGACGACGGTGATCATCGGCGCGAAACGCACGGATCAGCTCGATGACAACGTGGCCGCGACGAAGGTGAAGCTCAGCGCGGAAGAACTCGCGATTCTCGACGACGTCAGCGGTCTGCCTGCGGAATATCCGGGCTGGATGCTCGCGCGTCAGGGCGATGCGCGGCGCGAGCAGTTGAAGCAGGCCGAGCGGGGTTGAGGTTTGCGGCGGTAGAACGTAAAAGCCGCCCGCGCGCGCGTTCATGTCGATGAGCGCGCAGCGGGGGCGGCTTGATGCAGTGGCGGGTGTCGCGGCGTGGCGTCAGAGCGTCACGCGACGCCGCGCGGCCTCACTGCGACGCGACGATCTTCAGATGGTTCTTCACCGAGTTCACGCCCGACACGCCTTCCACGACTTGCTTGGCGTTGTCGCGATCCTCGGCGCTCGGCACGCTGCCGGTCAGCGACACGACGCCCTTGCGCGTCTTCACGTGAATGTGTTCGGACTTCACGTTCTTCGCGCCGAGCAGTTCGGCCTTCACCTTGGTCGTGATGGTGGTGTCGTCGATGTGTTGACCCACGCTTTCCGAACTTGCGGGCGCGGTGGACGCGCTGTTCGTCTGGGCGCCCGCCACGAGCGCGAAGGTCATGCAGGCCACGCCTGCGGCGGTCTTGAGCAGAGGGATGCGGTTCATGGCTTCTCCTTTTCTGGTTTCTGGTTGGATCCGCCGACTGTCTCCGCAAGGTCCGTGCCGCGCCGCGTCGATCGTCCGAGAAACCGCCGCGAAGGACGCACTATCTGGGAATTGGGCGGTTTTTTGCAGCGAAGTGAAGGTGCGGGCAGGTCGGGAAAGCGGCCCGCGATAGCGCCCCATTCGGGCACGCAATTTTGCCGGGTGATTGTAAAAACGTCGGTGGCGCACTTCAATTTGTCGGCTGATTTGCGCGTTCGCAAGGCGCGATCCCGTTATAAAACAAGCTGTTGTAAAAACTGGCATGGGTGTTGCATCAGGAAGGCCAACGCTCAACCTCATTTCAAGAACGGGACCGCCATGCCTTCCATCGCGTTACAAACGCGCCAGCATCTGGCGCTGACGCCCCGCCTCCAGCAGGCCGTGCGCCTGCTGCAGCTCTCGTCCCTCGAATTCCAGCAGGAGCTGCGCGAAGCGCTCGACACCAATCCGTTCCTCGAATACGTTCCGCCCGCGACGGAAACCGGTGAAGCCGCCGAGGCCGCCGACGGCGCGGCGGGCATCGGCGCCGCGGCGGACGCGCCCACGACGACGACCGAACTGCCCGAAGGCGGCATGGACGGCGGCATGGAAGCCGCGATGCCGCAAGATTCGTCGAGCTACAGCGACGAACCGGCCAGCTTCAGCGACGACAACTCCGGCTATCCCGACGACGGCGCCTCGTATTCGGCCGACATGCCGTCGACGGGCGCGCTGCGCACATCGTCGAACTACCGCGGCTCGGAAGACGGCGATTCCGACGCTTCGGACTGGGTGCGCGTGCCGCTCTCGCTGCGCGAGCAGTTGCACGACTCGCTGCGTCTGTCGCCGCTCGACGACCTCGACCGCGCGGCGGCGCAGATCGTGATCGAAGCGCTCGACGACGACGGCTATCTGCGTCAGGAACTGTCCGAGCTGACCGACTTCGAGGACATCGGCGAAGCGCTCGACGAGGACCGTCTGCGCGTGGCGCTGCGCGTCGTGCAGACGCTCGACCGGCCCGGCATCGGCGCGCGGTCGCTGTCCGAATGTCTCGCGCTTCAACTCGACGCCATGCCCGAAGACACGCCGCATCGCGATCTCGCGCATCAAATCGTCACGCAGCATCTCGAACGCCTCGCGCGCCGCGAGAACGGCGAACTGCAGCGTCAGCTCGGCTGCGATGCGCAGGCGCTGCAGGCCGCGACCGCGCTGGTGCGCCGCCTCGATCCGAAGCCCGGCAACCATTACGGACGCGCCGACGGCGGCTATGTCGTCCCGGACGTGATCGTGCGTCAGGTGCGCGGCAAGTGGGTCGTGAGCGTGAATCCGGCCATCGAGCCGCGCGCGCGCATCCACAAGCTCTACGCCGAAATGTTCGCGCGCTCGGACCAGACGAGCCGCTCGCCGCTCGCGCAGCAATTGCAGGAAGCGCGCTGGCTGATCCGCAATGCGCACAAGCGCTGCGAAACGATTCTGCGCGTGGGCGAATGTATCGTCGCGCGTCAGAAGGCGTTCTTCCAGTACGGCGAAATCGCGCTGCGTCCGATGCTGCTGCGCGACGTCGCCGACGAACTCGGCCTGCACGAATCCACGGTTTCGCGCGCCACGGGCAACAAGTACATGGCGACGCCGCGCGGCATTTTCGAATTCAAGCGCTTCTTCCCGCGCGAGCTGGAAACGCGCACGGGCGGCACGTGCTCGGCGGCGGCGGTACGCGCGCTGATCAAGGAAATGATCGACGCGGAAAATCCGAAGGACCCGCTCTCGGATGTGGTGCTGACGCAGGAACTCGAAAAGCAGGGCGTGCGCGTGGCGCGCCGGACGGTCACGAAGTATCGGCAGATGATGAAGCTGCCCGCGGCGGAAATGCGTCGGCAGATTTGAGCGGATGAATTGCGTTTGAAGCGTGTTTGAAAGCGGCGACGGAGTAATCCGTCGCCTGGATATGGGTTCCAAAAGTGTCCGCATGGGTTCGCGGTACGTACTCGCCCGAATCCGAAAGTTTCCAGCGCCTGCCGATTGAGAGCGCTGAAAACAGGCTAATGACCAGAGAACTGCGAACCCTGCGTACAAAAACGCGAATTTAACGAAGGGCCAGGCATGAACCCGCTAGTCCTTTGCTAGCCGTTTGCCAGCCGCGTTTGATTATTAATCCAAGAATTCAGACGCGCTCTGGTACTTCCAGCGGCTGCATCACCCACACCGGTTCGCCCTGGCGGACACTTGATTGCACATCAAGAATTCAATTGAGTGCCTCCCGCTACCGGGCGCGGAGCGTATGGTGCCCAGATAGCCCGCCAGCATTCCGACGATGGCGGCGAACGCGCCACCGAGGGGCAGACAGACGAGAGCGAACACGAGCGCCGAGGCATCGCGAACTCTGTCTTCGAGCATCGGGAAATCACGCGCACGTTTGATACTCATTCAAAGAACTCAAAGACAAACGCGCCTGCTGCATCCAAATGGGATTCGTCTGATTCTGCGTTTTCTCTGACGTCGGTAGCGTCGATCGGCTGTTCGCGCACTTAATGGCGCGATAGCCCGAAGTGTGACCAGCCCGTTCGCTTTGGACACCGCTACTATCGTCCAGCCAGGAAACGCCTATGCCCAGACAGAGCGATTTACGTTTTACCCTGGAAATGTGCACCACCCGCGTGCCTTTTGAAGTTGTGGCATTTGAGCTTATTGAAGGACTTTCCGAGTCATTCAAACTCACCGTTGAACTCTCCAGCGAAAATCCCGCCATCGATTTCGGCAAAGTCGTGGACCAGTCTGCAACGCTGACTATCTGGCGCGGCGAAACGCCGGTGCGGTATGTGAACGGGCTTGTCAGCCTCTTCGAGCAGGGCGCGACCGGCTTCCGGCACACGCGCTACCGCGTCGTGATCGAGCCGATGCTCCAACGCGCTGAGTTGTGCAGCGACTGGCGTATCCACCAGCAGGTGTCGATTCCGCAGATTCTGGCGACCCACATCAAGGAACTGGGGATTACCGATTACGAGCAGTGCATGTACGGCGAGCACCTTGTCCGCGAGTACTGCGTGCAGCCCGGTGAAACCACTGGGCATTTTATAAATCGCGTGGCGGCTGAGGAAGGCATTTATACGGCGTATGAGTTTTCCGCCAGGGGACATCGTCTTATCCACGGTGACCGCATGATCGTGCATGGTGCCATCGACGGTGAGCCGGTCCTCTACAACCCGGCACCGGGCGGCGACCAGCCCGAACCGTGCCTCTGGGACTTCCATTATGCGGAGAATGTGAGAACCAGCCGCAGCGTGTCCCGTGACTACACCTACAAACTTCCACGTTATTCGCAGGAGCACAGCAGCGAAGCAACGCGCTTCGACTGGCAGGGCCGCGCCTACGAAAGATTCCACTACCCGTCGAGATCAAAGCAGGATGCCGCCGGGAAGCCGTTCAACCAGACGCGGCTGTTGGCGCTGCGTAACGACGCGCAGGCTGCCACTGTCGAGGGCGACGACGCACGCCTGATTCCCGGCATGGCCTTCAAACTCGAAGGCCACCCGCGCGAGGAATGGAACCGTAGTTGGCGGCCTGTGCGCGTCCGCCATCATGGCGTGCAGTACACCAGCCAGGGAGACGAAAGCGCCGACGCGCAGCAGGGCACGGACTACCGCTACACCGCCGAAATCATTCCCGACGATGTGGAATGGAAAGCGCCTCTTCTGCCCAAACCAGTCATTGAAGGCCCGCAGACCGCATTCGTCACCGGCCCCGCTGGTGAGGAAATTTACTGTGACCAGGATGGCCGTGTCGTTGTGCAGTTTGCCTGGGACCGCAGGGGCAGGAACGACGAGCACAGCACCTGTTGGATGCGCGTAGCGCAGAACTGGGCAGGCGCGACCTGGGGGCATATGGCGATACCGCGCATCGGTCAGGAAGTGATCGTTTCGTATCTGGATGGGGACCCGGATCAGCCCATCATCATCGGCCGCGTATACGACGCGCTGAACCTGTCGCCCTACGAACTGCCGCGCCATAAGACGCGCATGACGATCAAAAGCCAGACGCACAAGGGCGACGGATATAACGAGTTGCGTTTCGAGGACGAGGCCGGACAGGAGGAAATATACGTCCACGCGCAAAAAGACCAGAACATCCACGTCAATCACGACGAAAGCACGTTCATTGGCAACGACCGTCGGGAAAATGTCGAGCATGACGAAACGATTGATATCGGCCACGACCGAGCAGAGAGCGTGGGCAATGACGAGCAGGTGAGCATTGGTCACAATCGCACGCACAGTATCGGCCAGGATGCGTTCCTCATGGTTGAGCGCAACCATTCGAGCAACGTTGGCAAGGACCGCGTCGAGACCGTTGGCAATCATCGCAAGGACCAGACCACGGCTAATCACATCATCGACGTGGGCGGGCATGTCGAGGCGACGGTGCAGGGGCACGACAGGCTTACGGCGGGCCAGAGCATCCAGGAGCAGACGCAGCACTTCGAACTGAAGGCAGGCGAACGTGCGGTGTTACGTGGGCCGGGCGGCTCCATCACGGTGGATGACAGTGGCGTCACCATCGAAGGCGTTGCCATCAAGTTCAAGGGACCGTTTCAGGCAGGCGGTGCGGGCAAAGGCAACGTGTTCAGTTTCCACGGCCAGCCCAATGCGGGGCTGCCAGGCGATATCTGTCTGGAATGTCTGATTCACGCCGCCGCAAACGGCGCGATGATCCTGGAGCGCTAATGATCCCGCTCCCGGTTGCAGAACACCTTCACCGCCATGCTCAGCGCTATAACGGCCCGCTGCGCGCGCTGGCGCTTGTGGATGGTCTCCAGTATCAGCAGCACACAGGCCGGACGCTGGAACCGCGCGACGGCATCGCGGTATCGCTGTTCGCGGGCACAAAGGAGGCCGCGCTCGCATACGCGGGGCCGTGGCTGATCGACCCTGAGAACTCAGGCGATCACGTTGCGGACCTCGGCAAACTCGAACAGGTCCGCCCTGGTGTGATCTGGTTGATTGTCTGGCGTGATGTCGAGGAACAGGCAGCAAGGTTGCGCCCACATCTGAACACCCGACTACCGAACGGGCGTGCTGCCCTGCTGCGCTTCTGGGACCCCAGGGTCATCCATGCGCTGAACGACGCGTATCAGACCGCGGACGACCGCGAGCTTTTCAGGACCGCATTCGAATGGCAATACCTCTACGAAGGACAACGGCGCTACATCACCGACCATGAACCGTCTAACTGAACAGCAATGGGCCATCCTGAGGGAGCATGAGGATCGCAACTATGTGGCGGCTGTGCGCGAGGATATCGTGCGTGACTATCCCTGGCTTGCCGATGACCGGAAGTTGGGTGACCGGCTGAACGAGGCCTATGCGCGAACGAAAGAGCTTGGATTCACCCACGACGGGCCGACCGTGGATTTCCTTTTTCTGGAAGCCACCACGCCCGGCTTTTACCTGCTTCCAGCCATTGCCGCATGGCTGGACAAACCGGGCGCGCCAGGCGAACAGCGTTTCGAAATGCTGTTGCAGGTCACGCGCAAAAAACAACAGGAACAAAAGGAGGCTCACTGATGGGTATTCCGTTTCCGGGTACGCTGGCTGCCGCAGCCAACTCGCTTCTCCAGACCATGCCGGTGCCGCTGCCTTCGCCGGTTCCGGCTACGGGCTCCGTCGGTGGCGCGGGCGCTGGCACGGGCTCAGACGGTGGTCTGGACAGCCTTCCACGCGACCGGAGCCGTGAGCGCGACAGGCCGTGCAAGTGTCCGCCGGACAAAGGCTCGAAGGTGCAAAAGAATCATAGTATGAACCCTGAGCCGCGGCGTTATCAGGCGCGCATTACCGGATTTGAGTATGGGATAACAACGGATGGGAAAGGCCGAGAAACGAATCAAGGCTGGAATATGGAGTGGGCGTGGCAGCCTGCTGGAGAGCCTAAGCCCGTAACCTTTGATGGTTTCGTCAAAGCACAGTGCTTATTGCAAGAAGCGAAGGGAAATTACGATCAACTTTTGGATAAATTTTTCGATGAAGATGGCGAGTCAATCTACGATTTTGATGGATTTAGTTCCACAAAAAAACAGATTATTCATCAGGCCGATGTGGTAAGGAAGAATCCACCAAGTAGATTGATGTGGTATTTTGAAACTCCACGTTTTCAAAAACTTATGTCGCCTACCCTCACGAAGGCTGGCGTCCCGTCGATTTGCACTGGATAAGGAATAGTATGTACCTGCAAGCATCGTTCAGAGATAGCACATCTGTGCGTGAAGGTGATTTTCTGTATCAGCTTCGTCGCGTTTATCCAATTCTCTCAGAGCTTTCGGTGTCCGACAAGACTCTCGGCGGCCCTTGGTATTTGAGCGGTGACGGTGAAGATGATAGGTTGGGAGTTCCTGTTTTCGAAGGGGCTGAACCGCGTGCTGCCGCAATCGAGGAACTGAATCACCGAAGCCGACATGAATCAGGTCAACCGAAAAGCATTGACATCTGGAATGGAATTTCTGGTCGCGGAAATGCATCGACCATTAATATAATAATTGATTGCGGAAGTATCGCAAATCAATTTGAATTGAGTGTCAGTGAGAGGCGGAAAGGTGCATCTCGCGCGGGATCGTATGTATCGTCGGCAAACGTAGTTTCCAAAGTTGCGATAGAGTTTGATTGTCCCTACGTTATCTTCGGACCTCGGCCATACTTCGAAAAGCAGGTATTCGCGGACCGTCCCGGCGTAAGCTGGATGCTCTATCTGCCGCACGCACTCACGTCGGCCCAGGTGCCCGAAGCGCGCGCCCTGATTCCGGTCATGCGAGACTGCCAGCAGCAAGGCACGATCATTGTCAGCGTGACGGATGAAGTGTTCGACGTGAACAACCGGGCACACGTCAAAGTCGCAAACGATATCGAGATCCGCCTAGCCGATCAGGATCTGTTGCCGCGATACGTTGACCTGTGATTCCGTCGTGCCTCAAATTAGTAAAGACAGCTTTACATGAGTGATAACAGCATTGCCATTGTTACCAGACAGTCAACGTACTCTGAACCGGCACAGAAGGCCGGCGAAATTCTTGCATGGCTTGTGAGAGTTTTGCCGCCGCTTCGGCGGGCTTTTGTTATTCGAGCGTCAAGCGCGCCGGTTCCTGCACTGTATCGGAGTGATCGAATAACGCGCCTTGCCGGTGCGCGTCGAGGTGGCAGGGTAGCAGGGACTTGAATCCATCCGCCTTTCCGCAGATAGATGCCGCCCATGTCTCCAGCATCGGGCGACGCTGTTCAATCAAATCACTGTGGTGATCGGCAGCCTTAACCTTGTTCGCGACGGTATGCGCGAGCGCCCGTTCGGCAATGTCGCGTGGCGTACAGTGTTTGCCGATTGCGCATATCGCACGATCCTTGCAAACAAGGCAGATGTAACGCACATCAGGAAAGATGTGCGGACAACCCTCGACTGTGCGAGCCGCGCATCGGACGTGCGCCATAGCGGTATCAGCGCTCTCAACGCGGGTCATTTTGTGGGTCGAAACAACGAAGCACCGGAAGTCGTTGACTATATGGGGCTTCCCGTTCATTCTTGGCGGAGTGATCCTCCGCCGTCTTTTAAGTGCAAGACGCGGACGGCGATCGAGAGTTGCGCCCAGTTAAAATGCGAGCAATCGCTCAGTTTTGCTCAGTTTTAACTCTCGCCCCCGAATCATGACCACGACGCCACGCGGCGGCGCACGTCGCCGCCCAACTCCGCTTGACGCCCGTAAGCAGCCCAAACAGCGCCGCTCGGCCGCAACCGTCGACGCGATACTCGAAGCGGCCGCACGTATTCTCGAAACGCGCGGCCCCGACGGCTATACGACCAACGCCATCGCCGAACGCGCGGGCGTGAGCGTCGGCTCGCTCTATCAATACTTTCCGAACCGCGACGCGCTCACGGCCGCATTGATCGACCGCGAGAGCGCGCCATTGCTCGTGGTGCTCGAACACGCGGGCGCGGCGAGCAGCTGCGAAGCGGCGTTGCGCGAAGTGATCCGCGCCTCGGTCGAGCATCAGATGCGGCGGCCCGTGCTCGCGCGCGTGCTCGACTTCGAGGAAGCGCGCTTGCCGCTCGGCGAACGCGATCAGCGCGTGAGCGAGCGCCTGCACGCGACGCTTTTGCACGCGTTCGGTCTCGCCGATGCACCGCGTCTGCCGGACGTCGAGACCGCTGCGCACGATGTCTACGCGATCGTGCGCGGCATGGTCGACGCTGCGGGCGCGCGCGGAGAAACCGACGCCGCCGCGCTGGAGATGCGCGCCACGCACGCGGTGGTGGGGTATCTGCTGCGATCGGCGTGCGCGGCTTGAGTGGCTTGAGTGGCTTGAGCGTCGCCGATTTCAGGCGTTCGCGCCGCGCTCGCGCAAGCGCTCGATGAGCGCCATCGCGGCGGCCGGGTTGTGCGTCTTGTGGCCGCTGATCACATAGAGAAACACGTCGCGGCCTGTTTTCGCCTTGAGCGGTTTTGCGTAGGTATCCAGATCATCAGGCGTCTCGCCGTGCGACCAGGCAATCGCGCGATCGACCCAGCGGTCGAGATCGGCGCTCGAATAGCCAAGCGGATGCCGCTCGTCCGTGCCCATGATGCGCGCGTAGACGAAGGGCGCGCTCGCGTCGGCGATCTGCGGATACTCGGAGTCGCCCGACATCACGATGGCCGCGTGACGGCTGCGGGCCAGCGCGACGAATTCCGGCGTGCAAAAACTCTCGTGCCGCACTTCGAGCGCGTGCCGCAGCGTGCGGCCGTCGACTTCGTCGGGGAGCAGGTCGAGAAAGCGCGCGTAGTCGTCGGGTTCGAAGCGCTTACTGGGCATCAGTTGCCAGTTGATCGGCCCGAGCTTGTCGCCGAGTTCGAGCACGCCGCCCGTGAGAAAACGCTCGATCGACGCACCAGCTTCGGCGAGCACGCGCCGGTTCATCGCGAAGCGCGGGCCTTTTAGCGCGAACACGAAGTCGTCGGGCGTCTCGTCTCGCCAGCGCGCGAAGCTCGTCGGACGCTGCGCGCCGTAATACGTCGAGTTGATTTCGAGCGAGCTGAGGCGGCGGCTCGCGTAATCGAGTTCGAGGCGCTGGGCGAGTCCGTCGGGATAGAAGGCGCCGCGCCACGGCGCGTAGATCCAGCCGCCGATGCCGACGCGAATGCGTCCCGCTGGCTTGCGCGTGTTGGGGCGGGCGGCGGCGGTGGAGCGTGTCATCGATTCGTCCGTGTTCGTTCGTGTTCGCTGGTGAGGGTCCGTTTTCAGGCGCTGGGCGCGGCAGTTTGGCGCGCCCGCCGCGGCGTGAATGGCATGGCAGATTTTCGGAGCGTTTTAGGCATAGTCCGATATTTTCTGGTACTCACAAGTACGTCGTGTGAAGACAAGATTTGCAAGTACAAAAGAAATGGACTAGGTTTCTTCAGCGTTCAATCAGATTTACGCAGCGTAGAAGTGCAAACGATATTGGACCCTTGGCATTTATGCAGAAAGTAAGAGGGTCGTAGCAAAAATAAAAGAATATTGCCGAGGGCACCGTTTTTTGCGTCAAGTATCTGTCATTGCCACTATCGAGACCGTTCGATGCAGCGTGGAGACATTATGCGCACCGCACACAGAGTTATGCTGCCCCGATTTGTTGTGACCGAGGTGACCGATGCCGGCGACCCCGAGGCGGAACGAATTGACCTCCCCAACGGAGTGACGTACTACATCCGCCCTGCACGGGACCCGGATGGTGATGTGATAACGGCACCAGAACACCAATACCGCTATAACCTCTTTCCCATTGCGCTAGCGAAAGACGGCGTGCCTTGGGCGGAAGCACTTGTATATACGCTGCATAAAGTCGTCGAGTCCGGGGAAAAGGACTTGGCGAATCATTGGAACACAGCGGCCGACTTGGCGGCGTACAGGCACTTTCTCGACGAAACGGACGGACAGCTCGATTGGATGACGTTTCCGAAGTTCAAGCCAAATAGACCGACCTACCGGTTTAATGGGCGACTAAAGAAGCTCGTTGAAGCCGGTGAAATTTCAATCAGTACCGCTAGAAGAAGAATGGGAAGCGTTGTTGGATTCTATCGGTTGATTATTGAGGACGAGAAGGTTTTTACTCCCGATAATCCTCCTTGGGTCGAAAGCGATGTTTATATAGAAAGCATTAACGCGAAAGGACTTGTTTTTATAAATAAGCGCAAAAAAACCGATGTTTCGATTTCGATGTCAGAGAGCCGAAGTGCGTTCGATGAGACTATCGACGATGGGGAGAAGCTTCGACCAATGAGCATTGAAGAGCAAAAATGGTTGGTTGAAGCTTTGATAGCTCTTCGAAATACCGAGATGTCCTTAATACATTTGATGGGACTGTTGACGGGAGCTAGAATTCAAACGATTTTGACATACCAGGTGAAGCACGCCTTACTCGATTTTAAAGGTGCGGATGACCGCGAACTGCGCGTTCCGATTGGACCCGGAACGGGGGTTGACACGAAGTTCGATAAAAAAATGGTTTTGCACGTCCCTGCGTGGTTTCAGAAAATGCTAAAAATCTATGCGATTAGCGAACGAGCGGAAAAGCGGCGCAATCGTTATGCGGATTACGGCAACAATCTGCCAGTCGAAGAATACCCACTGTTCTTGAGTGTTCGTGGAGCGCCGATGTACTCCAATCGAGAGAAAAAGCATTCATTTTTTGAAAGCAACCGGCTTCGACACTCGAAGAATGGCCAGGGGGTGCGTACCTTCAAGGATGACCGCGTAATTCCCTACATAAGAAATTTATATTGTTCGACCTTCTGGTATAAATTTCATAATACTAGGGCCTCATTTGGGATGAATCTAACTGATGCTCAGCTCGCGCTGGTTGAAAGCGGAAGGATTACTCTCAGTGAAGCACGCGAGTACGTAATGGTAAGAATGGGCCATGAGTCGTCGCTAGTGACCGAGCGCTATCTGCATTATCGTCGGCGACTCGAGCAGGCCAGACAGGCAGAGGAACATCATGCGAAACATTTGAAAACTTTAGCCGAGAGCGTAATGCGTGGTGCGCTATGAGCGACCGCTTTAGCGTACGAGATACAAGGGTTTTAGATTTGCCTCTTGCTGGAGATGGTGAATTAGCTAACCCTGAACAAATTATCCTTCGGTTTCCGCACGGAAAGACACTTGATGTAGGCGCGCTGTGCTATTCGAATCGAGCCGGAGGACGACGGGCGGTCGGAGGCGGCAGTTTGGTCGATGCAAGTTCCATATCTCGAGAACGCATTGAAGCGGTTGAACGCCTAATTCTTCAGATTTCGAATGAAATAAATGGTGGGTTCGTAAGGCATACGACATCCTTTGGTCGTTATTGGAATTTCGTTAAATTTATAGCGTGGTCGGATGGTGCGGGATTTGTATCAGCAATTTATGATAGAGATTCCGCGAAATTATCTTTTGTATCGTACAATAATTGGTTGCGAGAAAAAGAATTAAAAAACAAGATATCGCAAAATACAGTTTCTCAAATTCAGAATTCGGTGTTTAATATTTTATCCAGCTTTCTTGGCCTCGAAGGACAGCGAGAGGATTTTCACTTGGTCAGTGCAAATAGAGATTTGCACAATTCGACAGAGGTTCCTACTGACGAAACGATTGCCCGGGTCCTCGCTTTATGCGGCACCATTTTCGATGGATTGGCAAAATTGGTTATCAATGATTTGCCATTTCCTCACGCATTACCTATGCCTGAGTACATAGGTTGCGAAAAAAATCAGCTCTGGATTTTTCCGACTAACCTTTATTTTATATCGCCATCGATGATGGAGTCTCGAGCGGCACGTAGTCGGCCTAATTGGCAATATAACTATTCCGAGGGGAGAGTGTCAACTATAGAGGAAATGCTTGCAACTAATCTTTACTACAATTGTCAGGCCGCGGAATCTGCAATAAAAAAAGCAGAGTATCAGTTGCGTAAAGTAAACTCGGAAAGTAGAAATGTTTGGCGATTGATTTTCGCTAGCCTTTGTATGAACTTCTTTCTCCTGCTGCTTTTGTCACGGAGTGGCTCAAATTGGGAGCAGCTAAGGGAGTTGCGTTGGTCAAATGAGTACTCAATATCACCGAAGGGGCAGGGTTTTAGGGAGATAAAATGGCGTGCGAAGGGTAAGAGGGTATCTATCATAATTCCGGCTTTCTTCATGCCGGATTTCAAAATTTTCTTAGAAGTAAGGAGGTATTTACTCAATGGAAGAAAGTGGGGGTATTTATTCTTCGGTCTAGGGCCGTCGAGCAAAGGAGCGCCCGTTAAGATTTACGATGGGGTCCTGCGCGCTATTTATGACACGTTGAAGCGCATTGACCCAGGGCTGCCTACTGTATCGTCCCGGCAATGGCGGGCCAAGAAAGGCGATTGGTTTTTGAGAAATTACGATACCGCTGCGGCGGCAGACGCGCTTCAAAATACCGAAGATACAGTTAAAAAATCTTATGCATCTGTGTCGGAAGACATTCGATGTGAGGAATTTGGAGCCTTTCTCAAAGGTGTCGAAGATGCGATTCTTCCGGCTGGCACTCTAGGGCCGACTGAGACGCCCAACGCTGTAGGCGCGTGCAAATCAATGGGGAATCCGGTAAATCTCTTTGATGCGCCTCCAGTTGCCCCAGATTGCACCAGGAGCGAGGGTTGCTTTTTTTGCGAAAATTATAAAGCTCATGCAGACGAACGAGACACTAGAAAAATTATAAGTTGTCGATTCTGCCTAGAGAAAACACGTCATTTAATTGGTGGCGAGGAAGAAAATCAGTTCATTATCGAACCAATTTTTAAGAGAATCGATTTCTTTATTCAAGAAATACGAAGGCGTGACGCGGAAATGGTCGATAAAGTGACTCGTGAGGTGGAAGAGGGCGGCGAGTTGGATGATTATTGGCTGGCTAAACTGGAAATGTTGATTGAATTGGGGATTGTCAATTGAAAAATAAACTTTACCCAAATATTGACTTCGAGATTGGTGCGGATTTTCAAGTAATTTGCAATCTTCAAAATGACTCTCGTCCGGACGATGATTTTGTTATGTCGAGGGGACGTGATGGAAAGGCGGCTTCAAGATTTGGTGACATCGTTTGGGATTTTTCTATATACAGCCTAGAGAATAGGGCGTTGAATTTTTATTTCAAATTATGGGATGGAGACAATCCAACTGAAAATCAATTAAAATTAAGCAGAGAAGTGAGATTTTTGGTTTTTGCATTTATCTATATGCGCAAGGGGCGACCTATGAAAATATCTACCCTTGCAACTATGAATTCAGTTCTACAATTAATTGCTGGGTTCGCAGATAGAATTGAGGCTTCGTTGAGCGACGTTTTTTCGAATGCGAGATTGCTGCGGAAATTTGTTAATTCGATGTGCCCAGGATGGGCACTTCAATTTTTGGGTGGATTATTAAGAAATATAAGATGTTGCCGGACAGGATGGCTGGGGTTTTCTGTTGTTGGCTATAAAGATACTGCTTTTTTGAGATTGGCTATAAAAAAGTGGAGAGAGAAAAATAATCAACATCCACCGATGCCTACAAGGGTGTATTCTTTGGTTTTAGTTTCACTAATTCGTGAGATGGTCGAGTGGGATGTGATAGGTGACGAAATTTTGCGTGTCGCATTAGAATGCGCGAAAAATCCAGCCCTTGGGAGAAGTCCGGCTCATCAATACAAAATCAGTCGGAAAATGAGTGAGCAAAAGCCACAGGAAGAGGATTTGAAGGGGTTATTAACTGCGTCGACATTTGATGTTTTCCGGCGACGTTATAGGTGTCTGTCTGTCGGAAGTCTGTCTGCCATGCTTGGTGAAGCTCAGATGGTCCTGAGGATGGTAATTCAAGCTTTTTCTGGAATTCGGATAGGTGAAGTTAATTTATTGCATTATAACTGCATCGAAAAAATTCAGGTTCGAGGTGGAATCCATTACATCATAAACGGACGCACCACAAAATTCAGTGGCGGCGAATCAAAAAAAGCTAAATGGGTTACGAATGAATCAGGTTATCGTGCAATCACTCTCGCAAAAAAATAGCCGAAACGATATATGTTCTGTTGGAGGTATCTCCAGAATTATCGGGAAGGGGGCAGTACGATTTTCCGCTTTTCATCTCAAGCGGATATTTTGGTTTCGGCGGTGGCGCTCGTAGGCCCTCAAGAGAGGCTTACTCTCCTGGATTAGGCCAACTCTATCGGTTCCCGCAGTTGCTGGAAAGAATCTCTCCTATATTAGAGGACGAAGATATCCGAGAGTTGGAGGAGGTTGACCCACATCGGGCGTGGCGTTCGGAGGAGGACTTCGTTGTAGGAAAGATGTGGCATCTGACGACACATCAGTTTCGTCGCTCTTTGGCTTTATATGCGCAAAGGTCTGGCTTGGTATCGTTACAGTCCTTAAAGATGCAGTTGCAACATCTAACGGAGGAGATGTCGCGTTATTACGCCCGAGGTTCGATGTTCGCACGGAATTTCATTGGCGATGTCAGGGACCATTTTGGAGTCGAATGGCAGGAGACGCGTGCTGAGTCTTCCGGACTCAGCTATCTAAAATTGCGGAAATTAGACGAACCGCTTTTCGGGGGGCACGTCGCATGGATGCGACATCGGGTATCGTCAAGCGAGGTGGAAGTTGCCGACGAGCGCGAAGAAACAATGACGATGTTCCGATTGGGTCAAATTTCGTATACCGAGACGCTTGTAGGTGGATGCACTCGAGTAGGCGAATGCTACCAACCAGCTATCCGACTTTTGAATTTTGGATGCCTGAAAGAGGATTGCAGGCACCTCGTTTGCAGCCTTCCAAAACTTGAACGAGTCATCTCCGCTCAAGAGAACTTCGTTAAGAAGCTTTCCCCGAATTCGGTGGAGTATAGAACCGAAATGGCTGACCTCGAGGTTCTCCGGGCAGCGCGCGAAAGGGGGCGTAAGCAGATAGCAAAGGGTATGCGATGAGCGATACCCTAGGCGAGTACTATGAAGCGTTAGAGCGTCTTGTGAAGGGAAGATGTATTCGCGTACCAAACGGTAGCAAAATATCCAATGATGCAGTTGCGCTTGAGGCGGGCAGGAGTAAAGGTAGCATAAAGAAATCGCGTGCGGTATTCGCAGACCTCATCGTTGCAATTCGTGCCGCAGCTGTGCGAGCGGCGAAGGAACGAAATCCCGACAAAGAGAGACTTGCACGGGCGAAGGATAGCGAGACCGAGCTGCAACAGAAGCTCGATGCGGCTCTCGCGAGGGAAGCATCGTTGCTTTTCGAAAACTACGAGCTAAAGAAGAAGCTCGCCGCGCTCGAGGGCGGCAACGTACTGCCATTGCGGCCGCGGCAATAGAAGCATGCATGCCTTTGTTAGAGTCGCACAGTGGCCCGCATTGCTGGTTTCAATGTCCCCTTTCAAATTCAGTTCCGGTCGCCTACGCTCCCTATGCAGTTGCGCCACGGTGCCTAGACCATAGCTTTGCGCGGAGCGTGGACTAGGCGTTCCGACGCTGAGAGAACGAGAACTGGGGTATCCGTATGAACGACAGCCGTCGAAGGAAAATGGCTCCCGAGTTCGGCGAGCCACAGGTCGATGAAAACACGGGAAAGTATCCGTATTGCTTGGATTGCCCTGAATACTGCACCAGTTGTCCAGAGCCGCCGATGTATGACGGTGAGCGCGCCGGAAATTGCAAGCCGACTGAATACTCCTGTGTGTTTCCTGATACCACGGATGCGGCTCCGGAACTAACTAGCGTTCAGCTAAAGCTAGATTTCAACCGCTAAACATCGCGCTCGCCCTGCGCGAAGGAGGCGCCGACGTCCAAGACGTCGTCTCGAACACCTTGTTTGCCTGCATCGGGATGACAGAGTCGAGCAACGGTGGTTCCGGTTTCGATTAGGCGTCGGGGCCCGGGTACCCCAAGAGACAATCGCGTGCCGTTGTCATCGGAGACGATAGCAGGAGTATGCTGCACCCCGCAGATTGGTCCTCATATTCCTTGCGAAGCTTCGTTCCTGCAACGCCTGCTCTCGGCAGTCACGTTCGCGACCGCTTGCGTGGGCGCGCCGCTGCATGACCGCCGATGGCGCGTGGCCTGTAGTGGCGATTTGGCCGACGACAGACGCCGCTCGGCCCGTCGCTGCTTAAATCAGGAAAACACCGCCCGGACGCTGACAGTGAATCGGAGCTGTGACTCGTTCTTCTCTGCCCATTCAACTGCCAACGCAGAGGAGCCATCGTTGCCAGCAACGGTCAAAGTGCTTAGCAAATCGCTCGGCACGACGTAGCAGTCTTCATTGGGAGTATCGAAGTCGAATACCGGAACCCCGTTGATTTGCGTATAGCCATCATCACCTCCTTTTGTCGGCTGTATAGAGACGTGCGCAGGTAGCGGCCGCTGCCACGCAGCGTCTCCCCACCTATATGGGTCAAAATAGCTTCTTGGCGCGCCGTGGCCCGCAAGAACGATTGGAGTCCGTCCGGTATCGCGAATCGCCTCGCATTTTCCAGCAAGTTTCCCTATAAAATCACGCGCTTCGACATCGGATGCATCATGTAGTGCAGGGAGATTAGGGTCGTTAGCTGGCTCGAGGTTCAACCGTGTCGCAAGTTCAGCGAACGCATTTTTGACCAACTGCGTCCGGATGCTCTCCCCGATAGCTTTCGCAAGAGCCTCGCTTGGTGCGTCTCCGACGTTCACTAGGTAGTGTTTCTTTTCGTCATCGAATCGATAAATTGTCGCTAAGAAGTCAGGTACTCGTGCGAAACGAAGCCTCTTGACGGGCCTTGGAAGGTGCGAAGTGTCGAAGGTCGTTTCCTCGAGGAGCGCTTTGAGTGCGGCCACCTTGTGCTCGGACAAGGAAGTTGCACGTAGCGTCAGACGTCGCTCGTGGATTGCGACCTTGACCAGTTGACGCGCCACCCGCGCAACGCGACCCCGGCCAGCGCGTGGCCTATGTTCGTTCAACAGATGGCCCTCTAGCGCCGCGATAACGCTATTTGCGGGAGAAAATGCGGCGCCAAGTACCTCCCGACGCAGGTCTTTCAAAAAGCGAGATACGTTTTCGAGCTTATCGATATCGCTCCACCACTGTTCTATCTGGCGCTTGCTTGAGGCAATCGATAAATTGCGCGAAGCTGATAGTGATGCTAGCAAGATACCGACTTCGCGCGTCATTGTTTCAAGCGATTGCGGCATACCTGACCAGCTATAAATCCAGCCCGATACCATTTGCTGGTCGCGGTTCCTATCCAGGCTTTCAGAAAAATCGTCTAGTCTTTCGAGGTCTGTGTTCACGCCATATAGGTGACTTAGCAGCGAAGTGGTGGCGCTGTCCACAGAGTCTAGCTTCCAAGCATCTACGCGAGCACCGCGCCTTTGAGGAGTGCCCTGAATGATTGCCGCAGCATATTTAAGCTCTCGAGTTTCCGTCGTCGGTGTTTCACCCGCGTTTCGGATAAGAGCTAAGATGAGAAATAGCCGTATGCCTTCCCAGTATCTTCGTAGCGCAAGGTTTAGGGCTTGCTCAGCGAACGACACGTTGATTTGCTCACTTCCGTCCCATAGGAATTCTTGAGCTTCTGGCCAAGTCATTGTCGCCAAGTTCAAAGTTGCATGGCGAACACGATAGTCATCTTTTATGTGCGAAAAGTTCAACTCTTGATGCTGATTGCCCCACCATTTGATGAAGTTATCGAGTAACCATTCCGAACCCGTGTCGTCGCCTCTGGCGACAGCTTGAAGGAACAGGCGAGCGCAATTATCAATATGTGCGGCGTAAACGAGTATCTTGGATTTTAGAGATTGCCAAACGACCTCGTTACCTGATTTTTCGGGTGTCGGAGTCTTCACTCTCAAATGACCCCAGTGGCCGATGAAATCTACGATTGCTCCTTCATAGACTTTGCTAAGGGGCGCAGGAAGCTTTCCGGAGAACATCGAGCCGGGCGGCAAACTTGCGTCCGCCTTGCGTGTCCACCATGCCGCGAGTTGATACATCAGGTGTGTGCCGACGTTTTGAGCGTCAATTACAAGCTTTTCGGGTCGCGCGGGCAATGCACTAGCGAGACTAGCCGGGACGTAAGCCAGCTTTCGAAAAAGACTAGGGTCATCTTCGAGACAATTTACGGCGGTGCGAGCAATATCGCGATATGGCGACAACCAGCTTTGCTCGAAGGTAGTGGAATTCCACGTGTTCGACGTCTCAGTAATGACGGCGATGTTTTCTAATTCGCCGTTGGTATCAGACGAGCATGCGAGCAACAACTTCTTGTGAAGCTGAAGCATCGTGGTCAAATGTTCCTGCGCGGCATTGAACCGGCCTTGTTCGGCCACACTTGTTACTTCATGACCGATTTCCTCTAGCATCCTTTTGGTGGATAGTGATAGCGCTGTTGGCCTTGAGTTCCGGTAGTCAAATGCAATTCTGACGAGCAGCCTTTCGATAAATGTGAGAGCCGGGCCGTTCTCGATGAGGCAAAGGTCTACTTTGCCCGAGTACGTCTGGCCGATTCTTGCTGGAAAAATTAGTCGTGGCACTTTTTGATGCCCGCTCGTCATCACGAGAGCACGTCGGTTCCATCTGTGGGCAACATAATGAAGGATGTGGAGATGAACATCCTGAAGGATAGCGTTTCCTCTTATCCGGCGCGTTGCGGCGACTGCGCCAGAGTTAAGCGGATAAATAACGACTTGAGGACCGTCATTGTTGCTCAGGCTGAACCTGGGAAAATTCCATTCAGACTGCGGTGCGTCGAGGAATAAGTGTTGTTTGACGGATGACGTTAACTCGGACCGGAGAGCCACATCGACAGCGACGCGTGTAAAGACGTGTTGCTGCTCTTCCTCCTGAATGTACCGAATTGTTCGGCTCAGAAAGAAGCCAGTGAGCGAAACATTGATGAGTAACCACACGCCGTTGGTCACTAGCAGAGGGGCCATCCATGGCGCTACAGCGTCCGGTGTAATGTACGGCGTCGCAAAGTATTCAGCCCCCATCAGTACAAGCAGGCCAACGGAACTTGCACCTGCAGGAGCGATTGCAGAGTCGAGTACGTACGCGCGTAACGCGACCGTTGAGTACGCTTTCCGCTGCAGCATCAATGCTATGAAGGCGAGGACAATGGGATAGACAAGTGCAACGAGCGTCGCTTGAACGCTCCATGGCACACCAGTGTATGCGCCCAAGTCGAAACCCTCGCGCAAAGGGGGCGGAGGCAGATGCCAAAGTTGCTTAAGCTTCTGTATGCTTGTTGCGTATGCGATGGCAAGAGCAACTGCAAAACTGCAAGTCGCGGACACGAAAGGTCGGTCGGAACCCCAGATAAGGATGCGCCGAAGCCAACCGTATCGCAACGTCCTCAAGGTAACGTTGCCTTTGGTCCACGAACGAACCTGTCTCCGGGCCCGAGGCTCGATTCTTCCCGTAACCCATGCGGGTAATAACGTCAAAAGCCTTCCAAGCAAGATTTTCCCCTGGTATTCTGATTATGTCGCTCTAGTGACTGCCGGTATTTGAGATTTTAATCCGGCCGGAGTTCGATATGGGCGAGCGGTGCGGCCAATTCTGAGTCCATCGAAAAGCCCTTCTTCTTTCGCAGGCTGTGACATGGGGCCGGTGCGTTTCCCGGTGAGGCTGCGAGTGCCCATCTTTTTATATGAGTAGCGGCACTCGAACACAGCGTTAGCCAGTGCGAGATGGGCATATTTGCTGCTCCGCTGTTTAACGCAAGAGCGTTTTCTGGATAACATAGCATCAGGCTCGCGAATGACGACGCGCTCGGGAGGCAGCCCGTCGCACAGCGATTCAAAGCCGCGTGAATTCGCCGATTACGATTGCTCGGCCGCACGCGGTGGCTGCCACCCGGCGACAGGGCCGACGTGAACATTGATGCCGCGAGCGAACTCCTCCTGCTTGTGCGGCGGTCCAAGGTAAAGAATCGCCTTGCAACTTTTCGCTAGTTCCTGGTAGACCGCATTGTCGGTAGCACAAAAGAAGAGCAGGCCCACCTGTATCTCTTCACTGCCACTCTTGGCGATGACTTTCAGTTGCAGCGCTTGCTCGTCTGGCTCGCCGACTTCGACTGCCCAACCAGCATTCCTCAGTGGTCGAACCAAATCCTTAATGCATTCGTCCATGAGCTGTGCTTTGCGTAGGAGCACACCATCGTCTGTGGGCCTTGGAGGAACGATTTGCCCGTGGGTCTGATAGTTCCTCTGTTCGAGCAACCTGAGCACATGTTGGGCCTGCATCTGAAGTTGGGCTTGATGCCAAAGGAGAATGCTGTCGTCGTTCATCGCCGGCAGAAACAGAGACACGGCATTGCTTTCGTCGTGCCAAGATTCGATGACACCGAACGTGGCGAGCGCGACGATGAGGCGCCGGAAGTTTCCGTCGTTTGCCCAATCAGTCGAGGTGCCGTGGGCAAACATGTGTCGATTGAGCCACGTCACACCTTCATATGTTTCTGTATTTCGATAGAGCACATTCTTCAACCATCGGCGGAAGGTCTCGAAGACAAAGACTCGTTCGTCTTGGCCATATAGGTATTCCGGAGTAGTGTATTCCGGCGGCACCCAGTTGTGGTCGAAATGAATGCGGGCCGCCCGGTCACATGCTCGGTCGATTGCGCGGTCGATACGAGTCGCGATTGAAGGGCTTCCTGTTTCCGTCGCTATGCGCCTGAGCGCGCCTTCCATGACGGGCATAAGTGCTGCAATGCTGGAGGCACGATTGCCAGCATAGAAGGCGAGATATGCTTCACGAACAATCGGGTAGAAGGGAGCAAGAGTGCGAGATTTTGAGATAAGTTGTGCGATGCACGTTGCCTGGAAAGCAAGCGTGTAAATCGTTGAAGTGTGGTAGTCGAACTGCTTAATCACGTCCTCACTTGAGCGGTGCTCGACAGCTTCCAACAAAGTCCAGATTTGCCCTCGGGGAACCCAAAGCGGTTCGAACCATTCCGCTTTCGACCAGATTGCAGCAACCCGGTCGTGCGCCTTCTTGCTAGCCAGCCAGTCGGGGTCGTCGGTTGCGGATACCGTTGGGAAATATGCTGACTTGCCTGCGACGGTGAGCGTGACCACTGGAATCGGGCGGAAAGGTCCTACTTTTTTTTCCGTCACTTCTTGGACGTCGAGTCCGGCCTCGCGAGCCCAGGCGGAGAGAGTGTCTGTGTTCAGTAGACTCAAGCTGGGGAGCTGTTGCGCGCGGCGCCAGAGGCCGATGAATTTTGCACGGAGCGTCTGGTGAGTATCGGGGTTTTCGTCGTCCATGTCGTTGTATTCGTGTCAATGATAGTGGTCTATACCCTAGAGCCCCTTCACGCTGGTCATGAACATATTGTATCCGCGCGCTAAACGCTGCCTGAGCGGGTATAGAACACCGCGCGCCTGCTAACGAGGAAGCCCACCAGGGCTCGTACGTCATAAGCAACTGACCAGTCGCCTTCCTTGCGATTCAAACGGTTCCACACTACGCTGCGAGCACCGTCAAATACCTGGCGGGCACATGCTCCGTCAGCCACACACCGTTGTCCGATTGAGTGAACGTCGAGCCGTCGGCGTGCATCTGCGCGGCGTCGACGATGAGCACTATCGGTGTGCCATGTCGCGCGCCAACTCGCCTTGCTGTCTCCGTCTCAGCGCTCAGGTGCACGGCGTGCCGGCTACCAGGTTTCAGGCCCTCGACCTGGATGTGCACCCAGTTGCCAACTGCCGTCCCATGGTAGAGGACCGCGGGCGGAGTCTTCGATACGTAGCCAAGGTCAACTTCGACGGAATGGCCCTGCGCGGCGCGTATCCGAATGCCGTCTTCTGAAAGCGAAAATCGCTGTTTGTCGTTTGCGGCGACAACAGCCTGGATGAGTTCGACCGTAATCGTCGGGAGACTCCGGAAACTCTTTGATGCCCCGGGCACGCGAGCGGTGCGCTCTATTGCGTCAATCAGTTCGACGAGGTCTATCCACCCCTGGTTGTCGAGTGTGACACCTACAAGCTGCGGCTCGTGGCGCAATATCTTTGAGAGTGTTCGGCTCACGGATTCGAGCTGCTTCGCGTTCGGCTTTGTAGTGTCCATTTACGTGGTTTCTCTCCCTGCGGCTGAGCGACATTTTAGATTGCAGAATTCGGGGACGTCTTGTCCATCTACAGCGTATGCCAATTGGCTAGTAATGCAGCGACTGGCGTCGTCGCAGTGTCCGTTCATGTTGGACCTACGGGACTTAGCTCTCTGACGCAATATTCTATGCGTTATGGATAATCTCCTTGCGGGATTCCCTACGCATGCGAAAGGTTTCGTGCATACTTCACAGTGTTCTGCGGCTAAGTCCGTACCTGAAAAATTTAAAGCAGATTGCGAGAGACCTAATCTCACCCGAGTTCGGAGCTGTATCGTTTGCGCACGCCTGACCCTCCGTCAGTGCTTCGGGCTGGCATGCTGCAAGCCAGTACACGACCGGCGAAGTGCGTTTACGAAAACTCTAACGGGGTGCAGAGGCCACCCGTTCGGCTCACGGGCGGCTGACCGTGTCCCTAGTCGCTTCGTATCCTGCGCAGCGATTCGAATACTGGGCCGCAAATGGCAACGCTCCGGACGCTACGTAGTGGCTATTTCTCTTTCATTTCAGCCTGGTATTCGTGTCTGGAAGGGCGAGCTGGAAAGTCTTTGAGTCGGGCTTCACTTCTGCGCGCTGGTGTTCTGCCGACCTCGCCAATGCGCGCTTCCAATATTTCAAATTTCGAGTGACGCTGGCCTGGAGCGTGTCGCAACACGCGGTTAGTCGAGCGTTCTTTTAAAGAATGTCGTAAGGGGGGTAGATGGACGAGACCAATTCTGAACCGGTGGAACTGCCGGACGAGCCGCAGGTAGTCAGCATTCAAGCCACGCTTGCAACGAAAATTAATCTCGCGGACTTCCAGAATGCTGTGCCTGTTGTTCGTGAACTTGCTGTTGAAAACAACACTGAAAACGATGTCAAACAGCTCCGTTTGACAGTGTCCTCGGAACCACCGTTCCTGAAGCCGAAGACTTGGCACATCGACCACATTGGTGCTGGGAAGACAGCAAGAATCAGTGACCTTGACATATCACTTGATGGTCCCCTGCTTGGTCGGTTGACCGAGGCAGAGAAAGCGGACATTACGTTCAAGTTGACTGCTGCAGGGGAGACTCAGGCTGACATCGCGACATTTGCGTCTACTGTTGAACTTTTGCCTCGTAATCAATGGGGGGGATTGTCGTCACTGCCGGATATGGTTGCGGCGTTTGTTCAGCCAAACGAACCAGCGGTTGAGCGCGTCCTCAAGAAGGCGGCGGACGTCCTCCATAAGGCAGGTAAGTCCGGTGCAATCAACGGCTATCAGGAAGGCGCACGCCGCGCCTGGGAGTTGTCTTCAGCAATCTGGAACTCAATCGGGTCGATGGGGCTCGACTATGCGTTGCCTCCGGCGAGTTTTGAGCAGGCGGGCCAGAAGGTACGAAGCCCCAGTCAGATTGTCGATTCAGGACTCGGCACCTGTCTCGACCTCGCATTGCTCGCTTGCGCGGCGCTAGAACAGGCTGGCCTCAATCCGTTGCTAATTTTCACGGAAGGGCATGCATTCCCTGGCGTATGGCTCAAGCAGGAGGAATTCTCGATATCTGTGGTTGACGACGTTACGGCGCTTCGAAAGCGAATAAAGCTGAAAGAGCTCATCGTGTTCGAATCGACGCTGTTGACCCAGAGACCGCTTCCGCCGTTCAGCTTTGCAATCGGTCATGCCGAAGAGCAAATCTCCGAGGAAAAAGAGCGGACATTCCATCTGGCCATCGATATTCGGCGCGCCCGTTTGCAGCGAATCAAACCGCTCGCGAGCGAACATGCGGTTGCACGCGCAGCCGAAGGCGTCGAAGACGTGAACCTTGAAGCTGCGTTGGAAGTGGCGCCGACGTTGCCTGAAGAGCTCGACGGGGCGGTTGACGAGCAGGCACCGGAGCGTCCGGAAGACCGGTTGTCGCGTTGGCAACGTAAACTGCTTGACCTCTCTCTTCGAAACAACCTACTCAGCTTCAAGGGCGGTAAGAAGTCGCTGAAGCTCGACGCCCCGGACCCTGGGCAGCTTGAAGACATTCTCGCGGAAGGGCATGCCATTAAGTTGCTCACACGTCCTGACCTGATGGACGGGAACGACCCACGGAACCAAGCGATTCACGAAAACCGCGAGCGGGAGAGTATTCGTCGTACGCACGCACTTGATGCTCTCAAGCGCAGGGAAGTCTTCGTTGGGCTTTCCGACGACGAGATGGATACGCGCCTGGTCGAGCTGTATCGGTCATCGCGGACATCGCTGCAGGAAGGTGGCTCGAACACCTTGTATCTCGCGCTTGGCTTCTTGTCCTGGACGCGGGAGGCAAAGGAAGAAAAGAAATTTCGCGCGCCCCTAATTCTTGTGCCTGTATCGCTGGAGCGTCGCAGCGCCCGCTCCGGATTCAGCCTGAAAATTCATGATGATGAGCCGCGATTTAACCCGACTCTCATCGAAATGCTCCGTCAGGATTTCGAGCTTGAGCTAGGGGTAAATGACTCTGAACTGCCGACCGACGAGTCAGGCCTCGATGTCGCAGGCATCTGGAAGACAGTCTCCGCTGCAATTAAGGACATCAAGGGCTGGGAGGTCGTCGAGGAAGTCGTGCTTGCGACGTTCTCGTTCGCAAAATATCTGATGTGGAAGGACCTGACCGAGCGCACTGAACAGTTGAAGCTCAATCCGGTCGTGCGACACCTCATCGAGACACCACGCGACTCCTACAATAGTACCGTTGAATTCCCGAATGCTCGTAAGCTCGATGCCGAGCTTGAGGTCAAGAACACGTTCTGTCCGTTGCCTGCTGATTCTTCGCAGCTTTCCGCGGTGGTTGCAGGAAGCAAGGGCAAGGACTTCGTTCTAATTGGTCCACCAGGAACTGGCAAGAGCCAGACAATTTCAAACCTGATTGCTCAATGCCTGGCTGAGCGGAAGCGCGTTCTGTTCGTGTCCGAAAAAATGGCTGCGCTCGACGTTGTCTATCGACGCCTTGCAGACGTAGGTCTGGGCAACTTCTGTCTGGAGTTGCACTCGAGCAAGGCGCGAAAGACGGAAGTCTTGGAGCAACTGCGTCAATCCTGGGACGCCGCGTCTGCTCTTGCGCCGGATGAGTGGCACGCAGAGGCTGCGCGTCTTGAGGGATTGCGAGCGCAGCTGAACGGCTATGTAGAGCGACTGCATAGGCGCTATTCAAATGGCTTATGCGTCTACGAAGCTATTGGCAAAGTGATTGATGGTCAGGACCTGCCGGTCCTGCAGCTATCGTGGCCGTCGGCGCAGTCGCACGATATTTCAGCGATGCGGCAATTGCGCGAGGCGGCTGAGTTGCTCGACGTGCACGCCAAAGTCATTGGGGAGGGCCAGCTTACGTCAGGGCCGCTCGCGCATGTTGCGCAAACCGAATGGTCGCCGCTCTGGCAATCTTCGCTCCTTGAGGCGGCTCGGGCGGTCAGCCCAGCCGTCAGCAGAGTCGAGGCGGCGGCTCGCGCACTTGAAGCCGCGATTGGCCTCCCCGGGCTCGTGCTGGAACCGCGCGTTCGCGAAGGGCTGCGGATGCTGTCGGTAACGCTGCCTGCGGCGTCCGGGCATGATTGGCGCTTCACATTGCGCCCCGATGCAAAGGGCATTGGGGAAGCGCTGCGTGTGGCCGTGCCATTGGTCGAGCGGCATCGAGAACTTTACGCAGCGCTGTCGACCCCTAGTAGCAACCAGACTCTCGAAGACCTCAGACTTGGCATTGCGCAACTCACGCGCTATCACGAAGTCCATGCGCAACTTGCTCAGCCTTGGAATGAGGAACTGCGCGCGCGGATTGCGCATGGCATCGAGCTGTTACGTCAGCGTTCGGACCTGGTCAGCCAATTGTCGCTGACATACAAAGAAGGGATTTCCTCGACGACGGTACAGCAATTGCAGGTTGACCTGAATGAATTGAATGCTTCGTCATGGCCAATGAGCATGATGCGCCGCCGTGCGCTTGTGAAAAAGCTGAAGGAGCTCGCTCTGGCGGTTGGGGAGCCGAATGTCGAGGCGGATATTGAGCGCCTCGTCAAGCTTGATGGCTTGGTCGCGGATATCAAGACGCTTGAAGACATTTCGTTGCCAACGTCAGGTGTATGGTCGGGGATCAAGACTGACCTTGATGTTGCGCGAACATCGCTTAGCTTCCAGAGCGCACTTGAACACGCGCGAGTTCGCGCAGCATGGGAGGACGTCGGCTTTGACGTGGTGAACCGTGGGCTGTGCGGCGACGCAGCTCGAGATGATTTGCAGCGGATTCGCGAGTTGCGTCAGATTGACCTGGTCCTTTCGAAAGTCGCAGCGCTCTCTGCTCAGACAGACAATGTCTGGCGTGCATATGAAACTGATGTCTCGGTTGCCAAGACTTACGTTATTTTCCAAGGTGCATTGGCCGCAGCAGTCGCAGCACGGCCATGGGCTGACGATGGCTTCAGTGCAATCGAAAACGAGCAAGCCGGTCGCACTGCCGCGGCGGACCTCAAGAAGATGCGCGAGCTGGTGTCGCTGGAAGGACGCCTGAAAGCGTTTGATGACCTGCCCACCAAAACCGATGGGCTGTGGATTGGTCTACAAACGAACCTGGACGGTATCGAGCCCGCCGTCCGATTCTTTGAGGCGTTGTCAACGGCTCTCGCTGGGTTGGCGAGCACTCCCGATGCACTGGCGGCTGTCAAAAGCCCGATTGCTTTGCTGCTGGGCGACAGCAACGTGCTTCTCGAGCCAACCGGCACGATGGCCATTGCAGGGCGCGCATATGCTGACGCGCTCCGGGTATTTGAAGATGATGTTGCGCGATTCTCCACGGCGAGTGGGATTCCTGAGTCCGACAGGACGACGCTGGGTGCGCTCCAGCCAGCCGAAGCTGCTCGTATTGCAGGCGAGGTTCTTGCGAACTCGAATCGACTGAACGCGTGGTGTGCATGGCGCAAGAACCGTGGCCACGCACTGTCGCTAGGATTGGCTCCTCTGGTTGCAGGACTTGAGCAAGGCGCTGTGGCGGTCGGGCGGGTGAAAGCGGCGTTCGAAACGAACTATTGCCGCTGGTGGCTCAACGCGGCAGTCGACACAGATGAGGTTCTGCGAACCTTCGTTTCAGCGGAACACGAGAAGCGTATCCGTGATTTCCGCGAACTTGACGAGAGGTTCATCGACCTCACGCAAGCATGGGTCCGCGCGCAATTGTCCTCAGGCCATCCGTCTCCGGACCGTGTGGCGAGAGGCTCAGAATGGGGGCTCCTGCGGTACGAAATGCAAAAGAAAACACGCCATCTCCCGCTGCGTGAACTGATGTCTCAGGCGTCGAATGCTGTGACGCGTCTGACACCATGTCTGCTCATGAGCCCATTGTCTATTGCTCAGTATCTCCCGGCGGAAACGGCTAACTTCGACGTAGTCATTTTCGACGAGGCTTCGCAGATTCCAGTGTGGGACGCGATTGGCGCAATGGCCAGAGCACGTCAGGTGATTATGGTCGGGGACCCGAAGCAGCTTCCGCCAACGAGCTTCTTTGACCGGGCGGAGGCAGATATTGACGACACAGACGTCGAAGTCGAGCTTGAAAGCATCCTCGAAGAATGTATCGGGGCAAATCTGCCAACAATGAAGTTGTCCTGGCACTATCGCAGCCGGCACGAGAGCCTGATTGCGTTCTCAAACCACCGATACTACGACGGCGACCTCGTTACGTTCCCGAGCCCTGTGACGAATGACCGCGCGGTGAGCTTCAACCTCGTCTCCAGCGGTCAGTATGAGCGCGGGGCGTCGCGGACGAACAAGCCAGAGGCAAAAGCACTGGTCGCTGACCTCGTTGCACGCCTGAAGTCAGCCGGCTTCAGGGATAGCAAGCTCACGATTGGCGTTGTGACGTTCAACTCAGAACAGCAATCGCTCATAGAGGATTTGCTGGATGAGGAGCGCCGTAAGGACCCATCTATCGAGGCCCATTTCCTTGATACGGAGCTGGAGCCCGTGTTCGTCAAGAATCTGGAAAGCGTGCAGGGTGACGAGCGTGACATCATGTACTTCTCGATAACTTATGGTCCAGGTGTCGATGGCACGATGCCAATGAATTTTGGTCCGATGAACCAGCAGGGCGGTGAGCGCCGCCTGAACGTTGCCATTACCCGAGCTCGCCAGGAGCTTCGCGTGTTTGCTAGCTTCAGGCCAGAGCAGATGGATTTGTCGCGCACGCAGGCATTTGGCGTCCGTGACTTGAAGCACTTCCTCGAATTTGCGGACCGCGGCGCGCGTGCTTTGGGCGAGGCTGTTGCCGGCAGCGTGGGCGACTTTGACAGCCCGTTCGAAAAGGCCGTCTGCCGTGCAATGACTGAAAAGGGCTGGACGTTGCACTCGCAGGTTGGTGTTTCGGCATTCCGAATCGACCTTGGTGTTGTTGACCCAGACGCACCGGGACGCTATCTGGCGGGTATCGAGTGCGACGGCGCAACCTACCACCGTTCCGCTACGGCACGTGACCGCGACAAGTTGCGCGAGCAGGTCCTGCGCGGTCTTGGTTGGGAAATCCTGCGTATCTGGTCAACAGGTTGGTGGATTGACGCGCCGGGCACCGCTGAGGCAATCCACGTCCAGTTGGAGGGGCTGTTGAGTCAACGAAGAGCGCAACTGGCTGCGGCGGAACAGGAAGCTAACGTCTTTGCGAAGGCAGTAATCGATGATGCGGCGGCGAATGCGAAAGCGGCGCAGATAGGTGCCGTTGACGACGTGGTTGGCGCATCAGCGGCGGACGAAGCCGGAGTTGCGGCGACGTCGCAAGTGACCTATGCGCACAATGGTGCGAGCGCCTCTGCACCCGCGGGCATATCGCCCGGTGGCCAGTTTGTGGAGTCAGACTTGGTGGTTGCAGGTTTCGAGGTCGATAGCGACCATTTTTTCGATGTCATGTACAACCCGAAGCTGCTCGGCATGATTGACCATGTGGTGAGTATCGAAGGACCCGTGCGTGATGAAGTGCTTGCTCGCCGCATTGCACGTGTTCACGGTTGGGTGCGTACCGGTGCGAGAATTCAGGAGCGGGTCGTCCGCTTGGCACAGCAGCATTACAGGAGCGACGATGAAGACGTTGGAACGTTCTTCCGTTCAAAAGAGGACGACGCTGTAACGTTCCGGCGACCTGCTGATGGAGCCGCGCGGTCAGTTGAAGAAATCTCGTTGGATGAGCTAAAAGCGCTTGCCATCGAGATGCTTCAGGCGGGCCATGACAACGAGTCAGGTATTATTGCAATGGCTCGCGAGATTGGGCTACGTAAGGTTTCTGCCGCGAGTCGGAGTCGCTTGGAAAAGGCATGGTCGAGTGTAGTAGGAGGAAATCCGCTGGCATCACTCTGACCCTGTCATTCAAATAAGCTGGGGCCGCTTAGCCCCAGCTCAAAGGCGGTGCCGCGAACGCCCACTGGCCAATAGTGGAGTAGACGATGGTGCTACCCATGTGCCCACAATTTTGGTTGACTGTCGGTCGGCACGTAAGTATCGCGAGAATGTCTCCCGGCGCGTGGCGGGAGACCCGCTAGAGTGAAGTCTTCAACGTGAACGGTGCGTCGACAATGCAGAAGTTCTCGCGGTGTTAGTCAGGTGGGCATTGGCATCACAGAAGGCGGGTGCGGCGAGCGTTATTGGGACTGAATTGCAGCGATAACGCGGGCACCAAGCAGTCGGGTGTTTAAAGGATTACCAGCGTCATTGTGGGTCGCGACGTTGAGTTCACTGGCCAGTTCCCGGAGCGTAGCGATGACTGGGTAGACCTGCTGCCCGTCGCGCTCAATTTCAATCGCATCGCTTTCGCGTTTTCGGATGACGTAGCCTTTGTAGGTTTCTTCGACTTCAATCGCCGAAGTAGGGCGCCAGGATACCTCGCTTGGATTCTCCAATAGGTGCTTAACCTTGTCGGCGGCTTCCAAAGTCCGCTCGGTCCAAGCGCGCGAAAGTGCATATGTACTGCCGTCGATATAGAACATCTCGTCCGGTGCGAAGAAGTACCTGAGCTTCTTTCCGGGGAAAAGTGCTTGGAAAGCGCCTTCGTCGGCTCGGCCGGGCGTAGAGATGAACAGGTCTTTCCGCCGCCATGAAACCTCCTCGCAAAGACGTTCAGGCGACAGCCCCTGCCTGATTGCCTCACGAATGAGCGAGAGCATTAGGCGCCGCTTCGGCAAATTCGGCTGGAAAGTCTCTCCGATAGTGACGTCGAAGCGTGTTGAGTCGCGATTGGTCGTACGGGCCTTTTCTTGCTCAATCGACTTCTCTCTCACGGCAACCTGATACTGTGCAGCTTCGGGGAGCGGGATAACCTGTTGGATGTCCAGTAGCACGCGAGAGTCGACTGCGTGTGGGCGCATCTGGACACATCGGATATCCATTTTTCCCTGCTTGTTGAGCCAAAGAACCGATGTCGTTAGCTCAGGCGAAAAGTTAGCTGATGCGAGAACAATACGTACCGTTTCGGTGAAAGCAACGGGTCCGTCCTCGATTTCAAGAAATTCTCGGATGGCCTGCTCGGCATCCTCACTGGCGCCGACGTCTACGAGATATTTTCGATGAGCGGCGACGGCCTGGTCGAAGCGCATAGTTGAAATCATCGCTGCGTAGCGCAGGGCTTGCAGGTCCATGTGTGCGCCTTCATCGCGCTTCAATTCGACCACAACCAGATTTGCGTTGTCGTCGACACAAAGCAAGTCGATTCGGCGATTGGCGCCCGCCCAGTCGCCGAATTCTTCGGCGAGGACCTTAGTTCTCACGCCGGGCGTAATTGCTTCGATGTGTGCACGAACAGCTCGCTGGATATCAGCTCTCTCGTGCAGACCTAACTTCCCGAATGTGTTCAAGGGAATTGGCAGCAAGCTATCCCCGGTCATTTCGAACAATGCCATGCGAATATCTCGTTTGAGTGTTGGCCAGTGGCAAGTTGAATTGGTGTCTAGGCATCTTACTTGCGTCTGCGCGTGTGTGAGTCAATCGTCGAACGCTTGACAAGCAATCTCATACAAATTTTTATTACCTAACGTACAGGCATCACTCTATGCAAGCGCGATGTGGCATAGTGCGCGAGGATAACTGCGAAAAGGATAAAAGAAATGGCAACCCTTGAGTCGATTCAGGCAAGAATAGCAAAACTTCAGGCCCAAGCAGAGACCGTTGCTTCGACGAAGTCGACTGCCGCTCTCGAGAAAATCCGCGACCTGATGCACAAGTACAGCGTCAGCGTGGCCGATATCGAAGCGTTCGTCGGCAAGCGCCGTGGTCGCAAGCCTGGCCAGGCGGCAACCGCGAAGCCGGCCGCATCGGCTGCGAAATATCTCGACCCGAAGACCGGCGCAACATGGGCCGGCCACGGCCGTGCGCCAGCGTGGATTGCCAACGCGCAGGACCGAAGCAAATTTCTCGTCAATGGCGCACCGTCGACCCGCAGCGCTGCGTCGAAGCCCGCGGTAAAGCCTGGTAACTACCGTCGTGGCCCGCAGCCGCCAATGTATCGGGACCCGAAGAGCGGGGCGACGTGGAGCGGCCGCGGCCCGGCGCCGGCGTGGCTCGCTGCCGCAAAGGACCGTACGCGCTTTCTGATTGCGAAGCCGGAAGGCGCTGCGCAGTCGCAGTCAGCGAAGAAAGCTTTGCGCACCCGAAAGGCAGCAGCCTGATGCCTGAATGGCGAGAGAGCTCCGCCAGTTCGCCAGAATTGGAACTTTCGATGATTTCTATTCGTCCAGTGACGCCGGATGATGCGCCAGCGGTCGCCGAGATGGTGGCGGCGCTATTGACCGAGTTGGGTGGGGCACCAGGTGACCTTGTGTCCACCGCGCACGATGTTCTGGCCCGGGACGACCGGGTAGTCGGCTTCCTCGCCGTTGATGACGGATGCCCAGTTGGCGTGATAATGCTCAGCGAAGGCTGCGCGATTTTTGCACGAGGAGCGTTCGGCCAAATCACTGAACTGTATGTGCGCCCCGTACTGCGCTCGCATGGGGTTGCAAAGCAATTGCTGGAACATGCGATTGCTGTTGGACGCGCACGCGGGTGGCGTCGAATCGACGTCGGCGCGCCAGCGATGCCTAAGTGGGCGCGCACGGTTGCGTTCTATCTCGCGAACGGATTCGCCGAGGTAGGACCACGTCTCAAGCTAGTGCTCTAATCCGCATCTCGTTTAGGAAATCACGAGCTAACAGGCACTCTTCTACGGCTGGATGAGCAGCTTGAGCGCAACACCGTTGACCATTTCTTTGAGTTGATGTCCGGAGAGACGACTAAGGACTTCAAAACCGTCTTCGCCTTTCAATGTCACCTGCTCCGATATCGTGGCGTTGTACTGAAGAAGGTGGTCTTGACGGCTGTGCGCTTCTTTGGCGGCTTATATCGGCAAAGCGGAAATGCCGAACATCCCAGAAACGGTCCGTGCTTGCCATTTTTCTGCGCGATAACGCCGGTCTTGCAAGCTGGACACCGAACCTCCTCGACTGGCATGCCATCAACTGTTGTCACCTCGACCGCACCGTCAGCGACTAGCTCATCGAGGAAAGCGGATGACTCACCCTTAACGGTGAACATCCTGACGGACCTTCGAGCGCGAGTGAGGGCAACATAGAAGAGACGACGCTCCTCACTCAAGGGAAAGGTGTCTCCCTTTGGCATCGCCATTGCGAGGACGGGGTCGTCAGTGCGGTGGTCCGGGAATCCTCTTGTCAGCATAGCGGGCAGGATGACGTAATCGGCCTCAGCGCCCTTTGAACTGTGCATCGTGCTGAACGTGACCTGCATCGCAGCATCATTCGTTTTGCTCCAGCTTTGAGGCACATATTTCACGTCTTTCCGAAATCGCCCAAGGACGAAAACTCTCAGTTGGCCGTCACGCCCTGGTGGAACCGTGCCATCTCGCAGCCCACAGTAAAGCTCTGAAAGATAGCGCTGAATTGCATCAACCAAGTCGTCGCGATGATTCACTTGCACAGCCGTCACCGCGGGACCTACCGGTGCTGTGTCGGAGCGGACCTCTTTTATTAACTGTGCCGGATTTTTACCTACGAAGCGGCTAGAAGCATCGCAAAGTTCTTGGGGGCAGCGGAAAGTCTTCTCGAGCACCAGCGTTTGACCTTTACCGAACGATTGTCCGAATTTGGTCATGACAGTTAGGTCTGCGCCAGCGAAGCGGTTGATGGCCTGCCAATCATCGCCCACGGCGAAGAAGAAGTGGCCGGGGCGGGAGACGAGCGCTCGGCATAGCCTTGCGCGTGAGCGTGATGCATCCTGGAACTCATCGGCCATGACGAGGCGAAATGGAGAGTCATATCGGCCAGCTTCGACATACTCCGCTGCAATGTTGAGCATGTCGTCGAAGTCCACCCCGCCTTCCTTGGCAAGCGCGTTATCCCATGCTCGGAGGACGGGGCCTGCGAGTTCGAGAAACCGGATATGCCGATTTCTAAAGAAGTCGCCCGGCGCTGACTGTGCTTCGGCCAATAGAGTGTCGACGGAAAGGCAGTTATTTTTTACGTGGCTGATGAATGTGCGCAGAAGTACGATGAGTTCGTTATCCGGCATCGGTGCACGACCTCCTCGCGGTATCAGCCTGTCCGGGTTCGGGTCGAGCACTACGCCACGTGAGGCAAGTTCGCTCTCAACAAATTGCTCCCATCGCCCATGCCTCAGTAAGTGCGAGGTTGTCTCGATGAGGTCAGTACCACGGCGTTTGTGTTCAGCGCGTTTCCATGCAACCCCCTCAAGATAACCCTTGAAGTTGGCGGGAGCTCGCCCGTTGGCATCGAGCGCAAAATGCTCATGGTATAGGCCAATGGTCGGATAGTAGAAGTCTGGCGCATATTGACGATGGTCACTCGTTGCAGTGTCGTATTCGTAGTCTCGTTCGTATGCGTAATCTACGCCATTGTAGAAAAGCCAATCGCAGATTGTGCACTCTTCTTGGCTCTTTACTCGCTCTCCGCGAAGTGTCAGCATTTTGCCAGTGCCATCTTCGTTCCACGCATCCGCCTGTGATGCGTCCCCGAGTGGTGGAAAGTCTCTTCCGAATACAAGCCGAAATAGGTCCCACCGACTGCGAAATTTCGTAGAGCGGTCTTTTAGTTCGTCAACCAACTCCCTAAGTTTCTTCACTCCATCGGGCATTTCGGCCGCCCAGTCTGGCACTTTGGGCTTGCGTCCGGTTACTTTCCCGATGATGGACAGGCCTATGGAGTGAAATGTCCGTCCTTCGACACGGAAATCTGATTCGCCGATGCGCGCGAACGCCGTGCTCGTCCGCACCGCAAGCTCTTTTGCCGCATCGGTGTTGAATGCGAGCATTAGTATCTGCTCCGGGCGAAAGAACCCGCGATGGACCGTGTAGACGGCCTTGGCTGCCATTGTGGATGTCTTGCCCGAACCTGCAGCGGCGACCACTTGAACTCGGTTGTCGAAGCAAATCACGGCGCGCGCCTGCTCTTTCGTTAATGGGCTTTTTTCTACACGGTCGAATAACACTTTGCACTCGACCAGCTCGCGCTCGACGTGTATCCGGTTCAACTCAGCAATAAAGTCCGAGCAGTCGTTCGCCCAGAACATGAGGTCGTGTTCCGCCACGTCGCGAGGAACTGATGACTGGACATGCTGTTTTTGTAAGAGCTCCTGTAATTCTTTGACGCCGAGACTGACCTTGGGCCGCTCTTGGAGAAGAGATTGCTCCTCCTCGTAAGCTAGCCAGCGCCGATTTTGTGCTGCGCCGTCATAGAGTGAAGCAGCTTTTTTGCACCATGCATTGATGGGCTCCCATGCGGACTTGAACGCGTTGACGTCCGCGACACGGCGCTGCGCAGCCTTATATTTCGTGAGCGCTTCTTGTACAGCAGAAGCGCGGCAATTCGGTAGTCCCTTGAGCGTGATAGGCCTATCATCCGGGAGTTCGAGCGTTAGCGTGCTCCAGAATAGTCCCGGACGTAAGGCAATACGCGCAAAGGAGTCGCTGCTATGGGGCGTGCGCTCGCGACCGTTGATGCTGAGCTTAAATTTCAGGCTATCGCTAAACAGCGTCAAAGACCAGGGCTTAGTCCTGGTAAAAAAACGTCCTAGCGTCGAAGGTCCCCATTCTTCAGCCATCTGTAGTTCACTCGCCAGTGCATTGTCTAAAAAGGGGAGCATGCAACGGGATATGTCGGCCTTGCGCCCATGCTTACGCAAGTCTATACGCGCATAACGCAGCATGGTTGCGAGAGGTACCCGGCGCGGCTGCAGAGTCGTGCGGTTGCGGAAGCAATCCAAAGCCAAATAGAAATCGACCTGCTTCCGCCACCAGGTGAGCTTCCGGACGTGCCGGTGGCCGCTATGCACGGTCACCATGACGTCGCGAGAAGCCTGGCGCACGCGCAAGAGTTGGCTGGAGGTATCCAGGGCGCGTCACTGCATGTCTTGCCGACGGGGCATACGAGTTGTGCCGAGGATGCTCTCGCTTTTGCCGAAATGATGTGTGGGGTGGGCGAGGGGGCTACGCTGCGAACTCGTGCTGCTTAAGGTCGGCAAGCGGTGTGAGCATTTCCGGTTCGAACGGCTCCATTGCTTGATTTCCACACAACTTCTGCGGCCAATCGGGGTTGGATAGCGCGCCGCGGCCCAAGGCGATAACGTCGGCGTCCGTCGACGCTAAATCAAGCGCTTGCACAGTGTCATGCAGGCTTCCATTTGCAATCACGGTGACGCCCGGCGCATGTTTGCGTGCAAGGGCTGCGAGTGACATACCTATTCCGCCAAACGCGGGCTTCCACGCTTCGTATTCGGTGACGTGGATATAGCCCACGCCCGCGTCGACCAGGTTTCCAAAAATGACCTCAGCGGCTTGCTCGCGCTCGGGCCACTTATGAAAGAAGTCGTTTACCTTGCCCTGTGAGATGCGCATACCCACCGGCACGCCATTTCCGAGTGTTGCTCGCACGCGCTTCGCTACGTCGACGACGACGCCCATTCGCGCTGCAATGTCGCCTCCCCAACGGTCTGTACGCAGGTTCGTATAGTCGGTGATGAACTGGTCGAGCAAGTACCCGTTTGCGCCGTGAATCTCTACTCCGTCGAATCCAGCGTTATTGACCGCTCGCGACGCCGCAGAGCCGAAGCTTTCGATGATGTCGGCGATTTCCTCATCCGTCATTGCTCGCGGAAGAGCGTATGGGCCCTCTCCGCGATAGAACTTCATTTGCTCACCTTTCGGCCGGACAGCGGAAGGCGCGATGGTGCCATTCCGATACGCGTTGCCTTGCGACAGCGCTCCAGCGTGCTGGATTTGTGCAATGACCTTGGCGCCCGCCGAGTGGACTGCATCGACGACCTGCTTCCAGCCTTCCGCCTGGCCGGAATTCGCCAGTCCAGGCTGACAGGCGTAAGTTTGCGACCACGCTTCGTCGATGAAGGTGCCCTCGGTGATGACCAGTCCAAAGCCGCCGCGCGCGAAGCGACTGTAGTAGCGCGCCATCTTCTCGGTTGGAACGCCGGCGGACGTCGCAGTTACCCGCGTCATTGGGGCCACAGCCAGGCGGTTGGGCAGATGCAGGTCGTCGATGCTGGCTTGCTGGAAAAGCGTTGAGATATCCGGTTTCATCGTGGGCTCACAATCGTGTTTAACGGATATCAATATAATCATGGGTGTAATCGACGTAAATCACCGGTTATGATGCGCCCGTATAACGAAATTCGTTACGTTATGGATATCGACGACATTGCTATCTTTGTTGCCGCCCAGGCAGGCGGGAGTCTGGCGAGCGCTGCCCGGCAGCTCGGCACCACGGCGATGGCGGCCTCCCGGAAGCTGGCGTCACTCGAACGCGAGCTTGGTGTGAGGCTGATGCACCGGACGACGCGCGCCGTCTCGATGACCCCAGAGGGCGAAGACTTTTTGCCTCTCGCGCGGACCATGCTCGACGCGGCCGAAGAGGCGCGCGGCATCCTCGCGCCAACGGGGCGTAGCGCACGGGGGCGTCTTCGCGTAACGGCTCCAGCGGCCTTCGGACGCCTCGGCATCATGCCGCTGATACCCAGCTTGATGCGCGAGCATCCTGAGCTTCGCATCGAGTTGCTGATGAGCGACGAGGTCATTGACCTGAACAGTGCGGGTATCGACGTCGCCATCCGTATCGCGCCGCTGCGTGACTCTGAACTTGTCGCACGCCCGCTCGCAGTCAATCCGCGTGTGCTTTGCGCGGCACCAGGCTATCTCGCAGCGCACGGGGCGCCCCAGGTGCTGTCGGATTTAGACGAGCACGAATGTCTTGCGCTTTCGAATATGCCGTATTGGCCGTTCGTCGATGGCAAGCAGGAGAGGTCGGTCCGTGTCGACGGGAAATTTGTGTGCAGTAGCGTCGAAGGCGTACGAACGGCCTGCGTCCAAGGCCTTGGTGTTGCGCTACTGACCGTCTGGGATATCCAGCGCGAGCTCAGGGACGGGACGCTCGTTTCAATAGGCCTGACCGACGTTCAGCCACAAGAGCTCTCCATCTGGGCGCTGCTGCCCACGCGCAAATACGTTCCCCAGCGCGTTCGGGTGTTTTTGGATGCACTCGAGTTGTCGCTCTCAGGTATGCCGGGTGGAACGTAAGTGCAGAGATGGGCAGCAGCTATACCGGGGAGAGCAATTTCATATTTCGCCATATTCGGCGAGTGACGATACATTGCACGGTGTCGTGGAGTGCCTTGCGTTGCACGGAAATCGTTTGCGTGGGGTCTAGGCTGCATATGCGCCGAGACTGCGTATCAAGAATGCGATAGTCAGTTCGGACACAAACAGGGGTGAACCTGCCGTAAAAGAATGGTATTGCTGGAGCTGTCATAAAACTCTTCCTGAGCACAACTTCTCCTTATGCGCGCATCGCGCGTATCGCCTGCGAGGAGAAATTGGGCGCCGAAATTGCCCTTGAGTTTGTCGACCCGTGGAGCGACCCACGCGAGTTGCTCAATGCGAATCCCATCGCGCGTGTTCCAACTCTGCTTACCGACGACGGCCATGCGCTAACTGAGACATTGCTCATCGTTCAATGGCTCGAGAGCACGTTCCCAGGTGCTTCATTGCTTGGCACCTCATCTGCTGTTGTCCTCTCGGGTGCTGGCGTAGCAATGGGTGTTATCGACGCCGCCGCCCACACATTCATGGGGCGCCGGGTGGCCCCAGAATTCGATGAAACAGCAGTTGGGGTGCGTCGGCGGCGTGCGATGGTCAATGGATTGCTTGTCCTCGAGAGCAGACTACCCGACAATGCGGGCGAGTCTCCCAACATTGCAGATATTGCCACAACAGTCGCATTAGATTATCTCCGGTTCAGGTTTTCTGCTGCGGGATGGCTTCCTGCTGTGCCACGTCTGGATGCGATATGCAGCCGACTTGCGGAGCGACCAACGTTCCGTCGGAGCGCGCCGCGCGAAATCTCTCGGTCGTGAATACGGCCTTGGACGTTCTTCGTCGTCCCGCGCAGTGGTCGTTCAAGTGGAGATGCGGACTACCTGCGTCCCTTTAGCGTGAACGGTCCGAGAAGCGACTGAACTGAACGAATAAAGGGGTTACGCCTACGGCTGCCGGTATGAACTTCACGGTGCTCGCTCGCGAGGTGCTCGACGGACTGAGTGTTGTCGTCGAGCGAATGCAGGATTTTCGCAAGGGCGACGCGGGACGGTTCGGGTGCTCTCGAGCACGGAATCCGATAGGCCTCGTTTTCAGCGAAAAAGCTGTGCTCATGGGCCTGCCCGAGGTTGGGCGCTTCTAACAGGACGGTCCAGTTTAGCTTGCACGCGCTGGGAATAGGCTCAATGTCCTGGAGGCCGCAGTCTCGCACGATAAAGATGGCTGACAAATCCGGCGTTGCCTCCCCTGTGAAACGTCGCGGCGCTGAGAAGGTAGTGCCGACGCTTTGCAGAAGTACCCGGTCATGGCCCGTCGGCCCGAGGACAATCGCTTTCATGCGCAACAACCGCTCTCCGAGCGCTCCTGCGACATTCTCCAGCTTGTTGAGGTGCGTGCAAA
>NZ_CAJZAR010000082.1 GCF_914484835.1 Paraburkholderia tropica | reverse complement strand
GAACACCGCACGCACCTTGTCGAAGTCGCCGCGCGCGAAGCGCTCGACGAACTCGGTCTTGTCGATGTAATCGTCGATTTCGCAATCGACGAGATTCTTGAACTTGTCGGCGCGCGTGAGGTTATCGACGGCGATGATGCGGTCTTCACCGCGTTCGTTAAGCGCCTTGACGATATTGCTGCCGATGAAGCCGGCCGCGCCGGTGACGATGAGGGTCATGGTTGATTCTCCAGCGCGACGTTCTGTTTGTCGCTCAACGCATCGGGGAAGAGCTCGCTAAATTCGACCGTTGCCGTACCAAGTTTCCCGACGACGATGCCCGCTGCCCGATTCGCAACAGAAACCGCGTCGACCAGCGACGCACCAGCGCCGATCATCGCCGCGAGCGTAGCGATAACGGTGTCGCCAGCACCCGACACGTCATAGACCTCGCGTGCACGCGCAGACTCGTGCGTCGCCCCTGCATCGGTGAAGAGTGTCATGCCCTCTTCCGAGCGCGTCAGAAGCAGCGCCTCGAGTTCGAGATCCGCGCGCAGTCGCGCAACGCGCGCATGAAGATCGTCTTCCGACTTCCACTGACCGACGACCTGTTGCAGTTCGCTACGATTCGGCGTGATCAATGTCGCCCCTCGATAACGCTCCCAGTCGTCACCTTTCGGATCGATCAGCACTGGCTTGCCCGCCGCGCGAGCAGCGCCAATCATTTTCGTGACATGCGTCAGACCGCCTTTCGCGTAATCGGACATAAGAATCACGTCATGCGACGGGAGCAAGGCCTCAAAGCGAGCCAGCCCTGCGAGCAGAACTTCGTGGGCCGGCGCGCTCTCGAAATCGACCCTTAGCAGTTGTTGATGTCGCGACAGCACACGTAGCTTGATGGTGGTAGGCAACGAAGGATCTCGCTCCAGATGTGCCTGCACGCGACTGTCACGCAGCAAGGAAACGATCTGCTCGCCAGCCTCATCGGTACCAACCACGCACAACAGTCCCGACTGTGCATTCAATGCTGCGATATTGCGGGCGACGTTTGCCGCTCCGCCGAGGCGGTCCTCGGTGGTGGAAACGTGCACGACCGGCACTGGCGCTTCCGGGGAGATGCGGTGAACGTCGCCGAACCAGTACCGGTCCAGCATGACGTCTCCGACAACCAGTACGCGTGCTGAGGAAAGGTCGTCCGACAGCTGGGTCTGCGCCGCTTTACTCATGGTCTCTTGCCGATCTGTGCTATTGCCCCGAATCGATATCATCGTCATTCCGTTTACTGATTGCCCCTACGCCTGTTCCGCAGACGCCGGGCGAAGTGCCAACAACGACGCGCCAGCGGCTTCATGCCAGGTACGCGCAGCACTCGCTGCACGCCGGCATCGACTCTCATGCCCACCCATTTTCCGGGAGTCGGCGCGACACTACCACCACCGCTGAGCGCGAGACGAAGCTGGTCGAACTGGCGTAACCGATCTACGAGCGTACCGTACCTCACGGTTCGTCGCGCCTCCTCCATCGAGGCGAACACTTCCCGCGCCGAGCGGTCCCACCCGCCTCGCTCGCCAGTCGTCTCGGGGGTGATCCAATGCATACCGTTCTCCCGGATATCGGAGATCAGGTCTTCCATCGTGCAAAAGAAATGAATGTTTTCCGCACCTTCGGTACCTGCGGCCAACTCTCGATAAAGTGCAGAGTCCCGCACGTAAATTGGCCTCCTGCGCGACAACGCGTGCAGGACCGGAAAGCCAAAGCCTTCGTAGTGACTCGGGAACACAACGGCACGAGCGTTGGAATAGAACTTCTCGAATTCTTCGTCCGAGAGATGCCCGGCCTGAAAGGCCTTGACGTTTGCGTGCGGCGACGGCTTATCGCCGTACCCCACTGCGACGATGCGCTCGTTGGGAAACGCAGCAGCAATCGCATCCACCGTCGGACGTACGAACTTGTGGTTGAAGTGGTTACCGATCACGAAAATGTGCGACTCGTCCTCATCGCGCTTTTCACTCGGCGAGCCGTATTCGCTGATATCAAGCGAGTGAGGCGACACCTTTTGGATCACCGTCGATCCAATTTCAAATCGGTTCGTAATGCGATCGAGCGTAAAACGCGAGTTCGTGAACAGCACGTCGATATGGCGAAGGGCAAAGTGCCAGATACGCGCATCGAAATTCAACGACAGATAGCCACAGTCGTAGGCGATCGTGTCGAGCATAAAGATGCCGACTACCGGGGCACGATTCACGAGACGCGACATGGCATCGACATCGAACGGCTGCCCAATGCGCACAATCGCTGTGACCTTCTCCGATTGCCCGTCGACTTCCAGCCGCGCCACGCCATCAAGACGAGCGAGGCCATGAAAGTCCCATGCCGCCTTTTGCATGTAGACGGCAATCTCGCAATGCCGGGGCCAGGTGCGCACGGCTGCTTCGAGGAGCTTGATGCCCGATTCAAACGTCCCATTAAAATAGGGACCAAAACTGGAAAAATCGAACGCGTAGACGAGTTGCCCGTCCTTGCCGCCCGCGTATTCGATCAGCGTTTCCGCGCGGAATTCCGGCGAGGCGAAATACGCATGGACGAGTTGCGGGTACTCCGGATAGCGCGCATGGAGGATAGGTGCGTTCTTCGCCTCACGAGCGGCTTTCGCCCGCGACGACTCGGCGAACGATTGCTCACCCATGTGCCAGACGAAGGCCTGATTGGCAAGCACCGCACTATAACCGCACCGGTTCGCGCGCATGACCAGATCGTTTTCTTCGTTGTAACCGGTTCCATAAACAGGGTCGAAGCCACCCAATTCGCTGTGAACAGTCCACTTGATCAGCAGACAGAAACCCACCGCCGTAGGTACGAATGAGTAACGTGGCAAGGTCGAAGCAGTCTGCAGAAATGCCGCGTAGCCACGTTGCGGAGTGACGTCCTGATCCAGGAATGAATAAGGCAATGTTGCGATGGTCGCATTGTTGCTGCGTGGCGAAACGAAACCAATCATCGGGTCTAGCGCCGCTACCTCGAGCATTTCGCTCAGCGCGCCCGGAAACACAATGGTGTCCGAGTTCAGCAGGACAACCGCGGCTCGCGCCGCCTTTGCGCGCACGAACGCGCGGTTACACGTTCCGATAAAGCCCTGATTGCTCTCGTTGGTGATGACCTCGAAGCTGATCGCAGGGTCATCGAAGCGGCAGCTTTCCAGTGCGGCCTGGAGTGGCGCATAGTCTGGGCTGTCGTTATAGAAAAAGACCTTCGCGTCGAGCCGGCGCAGTTCATCGCCGATCGCATTGAGCGAACTGAACAGTTGCGGAACAAGTTCCTCTTTCTTATAGAACGGCACAACGATGTGCAACTCGCTCTTGGGGCAGATTGCCTCATAAGGGAGCGCAACACTGTCGTCGATGGCGCCTGCGGCGGTCTCGCGCATCGGCGTCCAGGGAGCGAGGCGCCCGGAAATCGAGGTCGAAGGTGTGCCGCTCGCCTGCACCACCGTGTCCCGGGACAATACGCGCAGACTCTCGAGGGACGTGACCGGGAGCAGATCCTGAGTATGAAAACGCGTTCCGTCTTCGTTCGGCACGAGAATCAGCATGCGATCGCACACGTCGCCGTATACATTCTCAGCACAACGGCGATAGTTTTCCGGATTGAACGCAAATGCGACGTGTCCGAATACCGTGTAGCGTTCGCGCTTCGCTGCGGTAAGCCAGGCTTCGCCATCCTGCGCGTTGGCGAGATCGACGCATATGACCGGCCGGCATCGGCCGATGGCACCCGACGCCGGACCGAAAACCGTCGACGGCGGTACCACGACTCCGCGCCCGACGTGAACGAGATCTGCGCCCGGCAGCGCCAATGACTCGAACGCCCCCCAGAACGCCGCCCCCGACGAAGCCTCTGCTTCATCGCCGACTTCCTGGACCGTGACTGCGTCCTGCAAGAAATTGCGGGCTACGTTGGCTTTCAACACGTCGGCGACTGCGCCTCGCAATTCAAGCGCATGAATTCGGCCCGCATCCTGTACGTGACGCGCAAACGCAATCGCACGCGCACCAACATCGGCCCCGATGTCCACGACCACACTGCCCGGTTCAACGAAGCGCAGCATCGTGACGAGTTGACGCTCGGCAAACTCTCCGTATAGCCGCAGCGAGTCCACCGCATAGCCACGGTTGCCGGATACCTCGAAGAGGCCGTACTTACATTGCATTTGCGCCATCGGACAGACTTTCAGATTGAGTCACATCGAAGGTAATGGAGAGCGACGGTGCTCCGAGCTTGCCATGCACGAGATTGCTACCAAGCGCAGTCAGCACCATCACGTCATGCATCAGATGGTGCTGGACATGATCGCTGCCCGGCCCTTCCGCAAAAGCGACGTCGATCGAGTATTCGCCCCGGATGAGCGCGGGGAAGCACATCGAGAACGCCGCCTCGATTTCTGAGCCAGCGCTAGCGACGATCGCCTGCTCGCGCAGATAACTATCGGTGCTCTCCGCCATCAGCTTTTGCCCGTGATTGTCCTTTATGACGAACCCAATCGCCGGATAGGTCATATCCGCCTTCACAGAAGCCCGTATCACGAGACTGACCATTTCGTCGGAGTAGAACTCCCCGACCGCCTCTCCATCGCCATTCCGGAAGAAAGCCGCGGTAATAGTCGCGCCGCCGATACCGAAGCTCTCCGCTTCGGTCCGGAACTGCGATGCGTGATAGCGCACGGGCGGAACGGACTCGACTTCGTATCTATGTGCCCGTTCAGGCCGTTTGCTCGACGAGTCGACGGCCACTAAAGTGCCGGGGGATCCGTCCGATGATCCAGCTACACCAATCTGCGACGCGGCCTTCTCAGAATAAAGATCGCGCAGATAGATCATCGCGATCTCTTTCGGTGTCCCCGTTTCGTAGAGGTATTGCGATCCTTCGCGACGCAACAGGATCGCGTGCTCGCAAAGCGCGTTCACCGCGCTCATGTCATGGCTGACAAACAGAAGCGTGCCGCCATTCGCCTTGAAATCCAGCAGGAAGCGCATGCACTTCTGTTGGAAGAACGCGTCACCCACGCTTAGCGCTTCGTCGACGATCAAGACATCGGCATCGACGTGAGCGATCACGGCGAACGCGAGTCGCACGAACATGCCGCTCGAGTACGTCTTGACCGGCTGATCCACGTAGTCGCCAATCCCCGCAAAAGCAGTGATCGCATCAAACCGCGCATTGGTCTGCTCGCGGCTCAAACCGTGCAGCGAAGCCGCCAGATACACGTTCTCACGGCCCGTGAACTCAGGATTAAAGCCTGCGCCAAGTTCCAGCAACGCTGCAACCTTGCCGCGAACCTCAATATTTCCTTCAGTAGGAGAAAGGGTCCTGCAGATCATCTGCAACAAGGTCGACTTGCCCGCGCCATTGCGCCCGATGATTGCTACCGTCGTACCGCGCTCCACCGTGAACGAAACATTGTGCACGGCCCAAAATTCGCGAAAGTAGGTACGTTGGCCTCGAAACAGCATCTGCAGCAAGCGGTCTCGAGGACGATCGTAGATGTGATAACACTTGCTCAGATTATCGATCTTGATGGCGTAATCAGAGGACATCCGCAAATCCTTTTCGTGTCTTCTCGAACCACCAGAAGCCGCCGAACAACACGACGATCGACAACAACAGCACTGGCAAATACGCATGGAGGTCGAGCCCCTCATGCCACATCAAAACCCGGCGGACCTGCTCGATGACCGGAACGAGAGGATTCAACTCTGCAACAGGGCGGAACCGCGCCGGAATGGAATCGGCAGAATAGAAAATAGGCGAAAGAAACATCAATACCGTCGTGAACAAGCCGGTGATCTGCGCGGTATCGCGAATGAAAACGCCAAGCGCTGAAAAAAACCAGGCAATCCCGAGCGACAGGAAAATTAACGGAAGCAGCGCAATGGGGAACAACAGCACCGTGACAGACGGAACGCCGATCGCAATCAGATAGAACACCAGCCATACCAGGAAGCTGATGAACAGATGAAAGAGCGCGACCGCGACGGCCACGAGCGGCAGGATTTCCAGCGGGAACACCACGCGCTTTACGTAGTTCACGTTCGACAGGATGATGCTCGGCGCCCGGTTCAGGCACTCGGCAAACATGTTGAACACGAGTAGCCCGGAGAACAGCACCAGCGCGAATTCTGCTCGCGACCCTGTCCCGCCGGGCCAGCGCGAGCGGAAGATCACGCCAAACACAAACGTGTAAACAGCAAGCATGAGAATGGGCTGAAAGACCGCCCAGAACATTCCCAGCATCGAGCCACGGTAACGCCCCAGCACTTCGCGAACCGTTAACGCCGCGATAAGGCCACGATTCGCAACGAACATGCGGAACATGCGCTTCGGATTGTCAAATAAACGCAGCATATTTCTTCAGCAAAAAACCGTTAGCTCCCCAGCGCGCAACATTGCAGACGACAAAGGAGGCCACGGAAAATCAACGGTTAGGCATCCGTCCATAGTTGTCTTCGAAGCGGACGATATCGTCTTCCCCTAGATAGGCGCCGGACTGGACCTCGATCATCTCCAGTGGAACCTTTCCGGGATTCTCGAGACGATGCTGGGTGCCGAGAGGAATGTAAGTCGACTGGTTTTCCGAGAGGAGCAATGTGGTATCACCGTTCACGACGCGCGCCGTGCCTCGTACGACGATCCAGTGCTCTGCACGGTGATAATGCATCTGCAGCGACAACGACGCGCCAGGATTGACGACAATTCTTTTCACCTGGAACCGATCACCGCTATCCACGCCTTCGTAAGTGCCCCAAGGACGCGCCACCTTGCGATGCAATTCGGATTCGACGCGCCCAGCGGCATTAAGTTGATCAACGATCTTCTTGACGTCCTGCGCCCGTTCCTTGCTCGCGACGAGCACAGCGTCAGCCGTCTCGACGACGACCACGTTGTCGACGCCGAGTACCGCTACCATCCGGGACTCGCTACGTACGAACGTATTGGTCGTATCGAGCGCAAGCACGTCGCCCTGCAAAGTGTTGCCCGCCTCGTCGCGCGGACTGATTGCGGCAAGCGCGCTCCATGTCCCCACGTCGCTCCAGCCAATCCCCGCAGCTGCGACGACCACCGCATGCGCAGTCTGCTCCATCACCAGATAGTCGATTGAATCCGCGCGGCTTGCTGCAAACGCGTCGCAATCGAGACGCAGAAAATCGAGATCTTGCTTCGCGAGATCGACCGCCTGCGTGACCTGTTCGAGCACGTCCGGTCCATGCAACGCCAGTTCGCGCAGGTAGGCGTCAGCGCGAAACAGGAACATGCCGCTGTTCCAGTAGTAGCCGCCTTCCTGTAAAAAGGCGAGCGCCCGCGCCTCGTTCGGCTTTTCAACGAACGAATCGACCTCGAAAACTCCGTCGTCCGCCCGCGCTGCCGCGCGCCGGATGTAGCCATATCCCGTATGAGGCTCGGTGGGCTCGATTCCAAACGTGACGAGTTTCCCCTCAAGCGCCTGCGGTAGCGCCTTCTCGACAACCGAGCGAAAGACGCCATCGTTTTCGATCATGTGATCCGAGGGCAACACCAGCAGAACCGCATCCGCATCGTCTCTCGATGCAATCAACGCCGCCGCCGCGATTGCCGGCCCCGTGTTACGGGCGACAGGTTCGAGCACCACACGACCCTGCACACCTGTCTCGCGCAACTGTTCCGCAACGAGAAACCGCTGCTGCTCGTTCGAGATGACCAGCGGCGCTGCCGTGCCAGCGAGACCATCGAGTCTCCTCGCCGTCTGCTGCAACAAGGTCAAATCGCCACAAAGGGACAGAAACTGCTTCGGATATCCACTGCGAGACAATGGCCACATGCGTGTACCGGAGCCGCCGCAAAGAATGACCGGGGTAATTGTCATAGTCGTTACTGGTGAGCGTACAAGTGCACTGCCCGTGTGATTGGGATCATGGGCGGTAAACAGGACATTATTACATGCACGAACGCCGCCCCTTCGGTCAGGGGCGGGCCGCAACAGCGCGCTCTGCCCTTACCGGCAGCGGCGCAAAAACATCGAACCGGTCAGCACGCAGCCATACACAAACGCAATGCATCCTGCCAGTCGGGCGACCGCACGCCGAATACCTGCGCAAGCTTGTCGTTCGATAGCCGGGAATTGCCGGGACGTTTGGCCGGCGTCGGATACGCAGAGGCCGGAATCGGTTTGACGACGGGCTTCTTCGGCAAATCCGACGCATTGAAAATCGCCTCGGCAAATCCATGCCACGAAGTCGCGCCACCGGCGGTCAGATGATAGACGCCCGATTGTTGCGCCCACCACTGCGCGCGATCGGCCGCGTTGGCAGCTTGCGCGAGCACATGCGCGGTCGTCGTCGCAATCGTGCGCGACCACGTCGGCGCGCCGATCTGATCGGCCACCACGCTCAACTCCTCGCGCTCCGCGCCCAGCTTCAACATCGTCAGCAGGAAGTTCTTGCCACGCCGCCCATACACCCAGCTCGTGCGCAGAATCAGATGATCGCAGCCGCTCGCCGCGATCGCCTGCTCGCCTTCCAGCTTCGTGCGGCCGTAGACGTTCTGCGGATTCACCGCATCGGTCTCGACATACGGCGAATCCTTCGTGCCGTCGAACACATAGTCGGTCGAATAGTGAACGAGCGCCGCGCCCAGCTGCTTCGCCTCTTCGGCGAGCACGGCCGGCGCCTGCACGTTCAGGCGCGTCGCGCCTTCCACGTCGCTCTCCGCCTTGTCCACCGCCGTATAAGCAGCCGGATTGACGATGATCGTGGGCTTCACTTCGCGCACGACGCGGCGAATTGCATCGGGATTGTCGAGATCGAGCGCCGCGCGATCGCAGCCAACAACACGCCCGAGCCCCTGCAGACTGCGCAGCAGCTCGAAGCCGACCTGGCCGTTGATACCCGTGACGAGGATGGTCGCTTGCTTGTCCATCGCCGCCTCACTCATAGACTTCGGCGTCGGCCAGCTGCTTGCCCGCCGCGTCCTTGGCCGCCAGCAGCGGCTCGAAATCGATCGGCCATTCGATGCCGATGGCCGGATCGTTCCAGACGATGCTGCGCTCGTGCTCCGGGAACCAGTAGTCGGTCGTCTTGTAGAGGAACTGCGCCGACTCCGACAGCACGACAAAACCGTGCGCGAAACCGGGCGGCACCCACAATTGCCGATGATTCTCAGCCGACAGCGTCACGCCCACCCACTTGCCGAAGTTCGGCGAGTCGCGGCGCAGGTCGACGGCCACGTCGAACACTTCGCCTTCCACCACGCGCACGAGCTTGCCCTGCGCATGCTGGATCTGATAGTGGAGGCCGCGCAGCACGCCCTTCGCCGAACGCGAATGGTTGTCCTGCACGAACACGACGCCGGGCGCGACCAGTTCTTCGAACTCGCGCGCATTGAAGCTTTCGTAGAAGTAGCCACGCGCATCGCCGAACACCTTCGGCTCGATGATCTTGACTTCGGGGAGCGCCGTAGCGGTTACCGTGATGGCCATGCGACCTGATCCGTAAGAAGGTTCAACAAGTACTTGCCGTAGGCGTTCTTCGACAGCGGCCTGGCGAGCTTCTCCACCGCTTCCGCGCCGATCCAGCCATAGCGGAATGCGATTTCCTCGGGACAGGCGACCACGAGACCCTGACGCTTCTGCAGCGTGGCGATAAACGTTGCCGCCTCGATCAGCGAGTCGTGCGTGCCGGTGTCGAGCCACGCGTAGCCGCGGCCCATGATCTCGACGTTGAGCGCGCCGTCGGTCAGATAGCGCGAGTTCACATCCGTGATTTCCAGCTCGCCGCGCGGCGACGGCTTGATATCGGCCGCGATATCGCACACGCGGTTGTCGTAGAAGTACAGCCCCGTGACCGCGTAATTCGAACGCGGCTTCTCAGGCTTTTCTTCAATCGACAGCGCGCGGAAATCCTTGTCGAACTCGACCACGCCGTAGCGTTCCGGGTCGTGCACGTGATAGGCGAAAACCGTTGCGCCCGCATCCTGTTCGTTGGCACGCTCGAGCTGCTTCGCGAGATCGTGACCGTAGAAGATGTTGTCGCCCAGGATAAGCGCCGACGGATCGTTGCCGACGAAATCCTTGCCGATGATGAACGCCTGCGCGAGACCGTCCGGCGAGGGCTGCACCGCGTACTGGATGTTCATGCCCCACTGGCTGCCGTCGCCGAGCATCGCCTCGAAACGCGGCGTGTCCTGCGGCGTCGAGATGATGAGCACGTCGCGAATGCCCGCGATCATCAGCGTCGACAGCGGGTAGTAAATCATCGGCTTGTCGTACACCGGCAGCAACTGCTTCGAGACTGCGTGGGTGATCGGATAGAGCCGCGTGCCGGAACCGCCGGCGAGAATAATGCCTTTACGAGCCATGTCGACCGCCTTTACGTGCGCTGCGCGTAGTTCGTTTCGACCCACTTGCGATAGTCGCCCGAAGCGACTTCGTCGGCCCATGCCTGGTTATCCAGATACCAGCGCACCGTCTTCGCGAGACCGGTTTCGAAGGTTTCCGCGGGCTTCCAGCCGAGTTCGCGTTCGAGCTTGCGCGCGTCGATCGCGTAGCGGCGGTCGTGACCGGGGCGATCCGTCACGTAGGTGATCTGGTCGCGATACGAACCTGCGGCCTTCGGACGCATCTCGTCGAGCAGGTCGCACAGCGTGTGCACGACTTCGAGGTTCTTCTTCTCGTTCCAGCCGCCGACGTTGTACGTCTCGCCGCTCTGGCCGCGCGCGAGCACTTCGCGGATCGCGCTGCAGTGGTCGCCCACGTAGAGCCAGTCGCGCACGTTCTGGCCGTCGCCGTAGACGGGCAGCGGCTTGCCGGCGAGCGCGTTGGCGATCATCAGCGGAATGAGCTTTTCGGGGAACTGGTACGGACCGTAATTGTTCGAGCAGTTCGTCGTGAGCACCGGCAGACCATACGTGTGATGGTAGGCGCGCACGAGGTGGTCGGAACCGGCCTTGGTCGCCGAGTACGGGCTGTTGGGCGCGTACGGCGTGGTTTCGGAGAACTGCGGATCGGTCGCGGAGAGCGAGCCGAACACTTCGTCGGTCGAAACGTGCAGGAAGCGGAAAGCGGCTTTCTCGGCTTCGGGCAGCGTGTTCCAGTACTGACGCGTGGCTTCGAGCAGCGTGAAGGTGCCGACCACATTCGTCTGAACAAAATCGGCCGGACCATGAATCGAGCGATCGACGTGGCTTTCCGCGGCGAAATGCAGCACGGCGCGCGGCTTGTGCTCGGCGAACAGCGCGTCGAGGGCTTCGCGGTCGCAGATGTCGACACGGGCGAACACGTGCTTCGGATTGCCTTGCAGCGACTTCAACGTCCCAAGATTGCCCGCGTAGGTCAGCTTGTCTACGTTGAGAACGGCTTCGTCGGACTGGCTCAGCCAGTCAAGCACAAAATTGGCGCCGATAAAGCCGGCACCGCCCGTTACGAGGATCATGGAACTCCTTTTTGTCGCGTGTTTGATAGCAGATCTGGCGTTACCACCCCGGCCACCAGATGCTCGAAAGAATGCTGTAAAAAGAAAATTCAGGCGGGAAAAGCGCCGAATATTATCCGCGCAGCATACTTTGGCGCTGATTTTATCTTTGCAATTATAAGGCCAGCGCAAGCGAAAACCATACCGCTAACATCTTGAAACAGCTTGACAAATTCTGACCGGACACTTATAGCGAACGCCCTTTTCACGACGTCTGCGCCTATCTGTCTCAATGATGTCAAATTCAGGTGCTATCACGCGATAAAAGTATTCCTGTGATACCGTCACTCCCTCTTTGTGCGGCACCGCGTCGTACTGCAACTGATTCCGATTCATGACCAAGCACGCGCCGTCTCCTGCTCCTCTTGCCTTCGGCGATCTTCAGGGTTGCCTCACGCCGTTTCGCGAATTGCTCGCCAAAGCTGCGCCCTCGGCCGACACGCCGCTGTGGTTCGCCGGCGACCTGATCAATCGCGGCCCCGACTCGCTGGCGACGCTGCGCGAGATCATCGCGCTGGGCGAGCGCGGCGTGGCGGTGCTGGGCAATCACGACCTGCATCTGCTGTCGGTGTCGGCGGGCATCCGCAAGTCGAAAAAGGGCGACACCATCGACGACATTCTCAACGCGCCCGACGCCGACGACCTGCTGCACTGGGTCCGTCATCGTCCGATCGCGCATTACGAGAACGGCATGCTGATGGTGCATGCGGGCGTGCTGCCGCAGTGGGACGTCGATCTGACGATGGAACTCGCGCACGAGCTCGAAAAGGCCCTGCGGCGCGACAACTGGAAGGAAACGCTCGCGGGCCTCTACGGCAACGAGCCGAACCGCTGGTCGAAGAATCTCAAGGGGATCGAGCGGCTGCGCGTGACGTGCAGCGCGCTTACGCGCATGCGCTTTTGCGATAGCGACGGCGTGATGGATTTCAGCGCGAGCGGCGGGCTCGATTCGGCGCCGGAAGGCACGCTGCCGTGGTTCGACGTGCCCGGCCGCAAGACCGACGACGTCACCGTCGTGTTCGGCCACTGGGCCGCGCTCGGCTTGACCTTGCGCCCGAACCTCGTCGGGCTCGATTCGGGCTGCGTGTGGGGCGAGCGGCTCTCGGCCGTGCATCTCGTCCCCGACCCGTATCAGCGTGTGCTCACCCAGGTGCCCTGCGAGACCTGCCGGGCCGTTTCGGGTTGAGCCGAAAATAAGCACACCGCGCGCGACCTGGGATCGCGCGCGGCGGTGTTGGCATCAGGACAACTGCGGCGTGCGCGCGCCCTGCTCCTGCTGCTGCCCTTGCACCTGTCCCTGCCCCGCCCCCTGCATCGTCGCCAGCGCCGCGCCCACCGCTTCCTGCGCGCGCGCCGCGAGCTTGCGGCGGTCGTCGCCCGGTTCCAGCGCATCGCACACATAGACGTGCGCGGTCAGCGGCCCCGACTTCAGCATCGCGTCGAGCGAGTCCTTCAGCGACAGATCGTCGATATAGGCCGGCGCGAGCGACTGACGGCCCTGCGCATCTTCATACATGATGCAGACCGGCTGCACCGGCGTGCACGCCGACACCGGCGCCTGGAACATGTTCGAATGAAACGGCTTGAGCGCGAAGCCGTCCGTCGTCGTGCCCTCGGGGAACACGCACATCAGTTCGCCGCGCTGCAGCCGCTCGGCCAGCTCGTGCATGATGCGGCGCGCTTCGCTGCGCTTCTCACGCTCGATGAACACGGTATCGAGATTCTGCGCGAACCAGCCGATCAGCGGCCAGCTGCGCACCTCGGCCTTCGAGACGAACGGCGTCGGCCGCCACGCGTTGATCACGTAGATATCGATCCACGAAATATGATTGCTGACGACCAGCGCGCCCGCGTCGAGACGCGCAGCGTCGTTGTGCACGACGAGCTTCATGCCGCACAGTTCGAGCATCCTCAGCGACCAGGCGCGGTTGAGCGCGTGACGTTTTTCGGGCGTCGCGCGCGGAAAGCGCATCGCGACGGTCCACGCGCCGCGCAGCAGATGGCCGAGCAGGCGGGCTTTGCGAAAGAAGAGACTCATGGCGATGCGCTCAGTTACGTTCGATATGACGTTCGAAGCCGATGCGCCCCGCCACGAGCGTCGCGCGCACCACGGCGGGCAGTTCGTAACCGAGGAACGGCGTATTGTGGCCCTGGCTCTTGAGCGCGCGCGGCTCGACGTGCCAGTGCGTGCCCGCGTCGAACACGACGAGGTCGGCGCGCGCGCCCACGCTCACCGTGCCGGCATCACGCGCCATCACGGCAGCAGGCCCGGACGTAATGTGCGCAAGCGCCTTCGCGAGCGGCACGCCCGCTTCCTGCGCCCACTTCACGGTCAGCGACAGCAGCAGTTCGAGACCCGTCGCGCCCGGCGTGGCTTCGCCGAACGGCAGCAGCTTTTCGTCGTCGTCCACGGGCGTGTGCTGCGAGCAGATCGCGTCGATCGTGCCATCGGCGAGACCGGCGCGCAGCGCCTCGCGGTCGCGTTGCTGGCGCAACGGCGGATCGAGGCGGAACTGCGCGTCGAAATAGCCGATGTCCATGTCGATCAGATGCAGATGGTTCGCCGTGACGTCGCAGGTCACGGGCAGGCCTTCGGCCTTCGCCGCGCGCACCAGCGCGACGCCCGCCGCCGACGACAGATGCTGCACGTGCACGCGCGCGCCCGTCACGCGCATCAGTTCGAACAGCGTGAACAGCGCGATCGTCTCGGCGCTCTGCGGCACGCCCGAGAGACCGAGGCGCGACGCCAGCGCGCCGCTCGCGGCCACGCCGCCCTTCGACAGATACGCATCCTGCGGACGCAGCCACACGGCGTAGCCATAGGTGCTCGCGTATTGCAGCGCGCGCAGCAGCACCGAGGTATCGACGATCGGCTGATCGGCCTGCGTGAAGCCGATACACCCCGCCTCGGTCAGCGACACCATCTCGGTGATCGTCTGCCCCTTGAGCCCGACCGTCAGCGCGCCGAGCGGATGCACGTGCGCACGTTCGAGCTTGCCCGCGCGGTACTTCAGCATCTCGACGAGGCCCGCTTCGTCGAGCACCGGATCGGTGTCCGGCGGACACACGAGGCTCGTCACGCCGCCCGCCAGCGCGGCCGCCATTTCGGAGTCGAGCGTGGCCTTGTGCTCATAGCCCGGCTCGCGCAGCCGCGCGCTCAGGTCGACGAGACCCGGCGCGACCATGAGGCCGTTGGCGTCAATCGTGCGGTCCGCCTGAAAGCCTGCGGGTGCCGTACCGAGCGCGGCGATCTTGCCCGCTTCGATGAACACGTCCTGACGCGTCTCTGTGCCGCTCGCCGGATCGATCAGCGTGCCGCCTTGAATATGAATCTTCATGCGCTGCCCTGTCTGCCCTGCGTTAATCGTTATTACCGGCGACGATGCCCATCACCGCCATGCGCACCGCGATGCCGAAGCTCACCTGATCGAGGATCACCGACTGCGGGCCGTCCGCGACCTGCGAGTCGATTTCGACGCCGCGGTTCATCGGCCCCGGGTGCATCACGATCGCGTCGGGCGCGGCGAGCGCGAGACGCTCGGGCGTGAGCCCCCAGCTCTTGAAATACTCCTGCGCCGACGGCAGCAGCGCGCCGCTCATGCGCTCGTTCTGCAGACGCAGCATGATGATGACGTCCACATCCTTGAGCCCTTCGTCGAGGTTGTGGAACACGCGCACGCCCATCTGTTCGAGGCCGCCCGGCAGCAGCGTGCGCGGACCGATCGCGCGCACTTCGGGCACGCCGAGCGTGGTGAGCGCGTGAATGTCCGAGCGCGCCACGCGCGAATGCAGGATGTCGCCGACGATCGCCACGCGCAGATTCGTGAAATCGCGCTTGTAGTGGCGAATCGTGTACATGTCGAGCAGGCCCTGCGTCGGGTGCGCGTGACGACCGTCACCGGCGTTGATCACGTGCACGTGCGGCGCACAATGCTCGGCGATCAGATACGGCGCGCCGCTCGATGCGTGACGCACGACGAACATGTCGGCGTGCATCGCGGACAGATTGCCGATGGTGTCGAGCAGCGATTCGCCCTTGCTCGTCGACGACGCGTTGATGTTCAGGTTCAGCACGTCCGCCGAGAGACGCTTGGCGGCGATCTCGAAGGTCGTGCGCGTGCGCGTCGAGTTCTCGAAGAACAGGTTGAACACCGACTTGCCGCGCAGCAGCGGGACTTTTTTCACGTCGCGGTCGGTCACGCTGACGAACTGCGTGGCCGTGTCGAGAATGTGCGTGAGGATCTTGCGCGGCAGGCCTTCGATCGAGAGCAGATGCTTGAGCTCGCCGTTTTTCGTGAGCTGCGGATTGCCCTTCAGGAAGCCGTAGCGAAAGCGCGAGTCGCCGCTATCGGGCGACGCTGGCGTGGGCTGTGTGTTCATCGCGATGAGTCCTGCGGTGAGATCGGAGTCGGAAGAATGTTGGGTGTGTCTGAGGCTGGCCACGCGGCGCGCACTATACGTTGCGCGTGGCCTGTGCGGATCAGCCGGCGTTCGCGTCGATTCTGAACGCGAAGGTGGCTAGATCAGCGTCGCCGCCCTCGCGCGCGAGCACGAGCGTCGAGCCTGCGGGCACGACCGTTTCGGCGCCGACGAAGCGTGCCGATACCGGCAGCTCGCGGCCGCCGCGATCGGCGAGCACGGCCAGTTCAACGGACGCGGGACGGCCGTAATCGTAGAGTTCGTTGAGCGCCGCGCGCACGGTGCGGCCCGTGTGCAGCACGTCGTCGACGAGCAGGATGCGGCGGTTCTCCACCTCGAACGGCAGCGCGGTCGGGCTCGCCTCGCTGTGCAGGCCCTTCTTCGCGTAGTCGTCGCGATGCAGCGAGACGTTCACCACGCCGTGATGCGGCGCGCCGAGATCGCGCGCAAGCCGTTCGGCGAGCCACGCGCCGCCGCTGTGTATGCCGACGATGGCGATGCCGTCGGCGGCGCTGAAGGCGTTGGCGGCGTCGCTCGCGGCATCACTCTGATACGCCGCGCGGATCTGGTCGAGTACGGCGCGGTACAGCGCCTCGGCGTCAAGTGGACTCATCACGGGCGCGTCAGAGGGGTTGCGACGAATGCTCGTCGAGGTATTGCTGCAGGATCACGCAGGCCGCTTCGGCGTCGATGTGCTCGGCGCGTTCGCCGCGCTCGCGCAGACGCGCCTCGGCGTCGACCGACGAATAGCGCTCGTCCACCCACACGACAGGCAGATTGAAGCGGCCATTCAGTTGATTGCCGAAGCGCGTGGCGAGTTGCGTCATGGCGTGCGGCGTGCCGTCCGGGTGGCACGGCAGGCCGACCACGAGCAGATCGGGCTGCCATTCGCGCAGCAGCGCGCCGATGGCTTCGAACCGATATTCCTTGCTCTTGTTGGGTATGACGGTGAGCGCGCGGGCGCTATGCGTGAGCACGTTGCCGAGCGCGACACCGATGCGTTTTTCGCCGTAATCGAACGCCAGCAAGGTCGCCTCGGCGGCGCCTCGCTTCGCGGCCACGCTCATGCGTGACCCGCTTCGCCCGAAAGCATCGTCGAGGAAATGCCGAGCAGCGCGAGCGCGGCTTCGAAGCGATCTTCGGCGGGGACGTCGAAGACGATCTTGGGGTCGGCTTCCACGGTCAGCCAGCCGTTCTTCGAGATTTCGTCCTCGAGCTGGCCCGCGCCCCAACCCGCGTGACCGAGCGTGAGCAGGAACTGCTCGGGACCGCTGCCGTTCGCGACGGCTTCGAGCACGTCCTTCGACGTCGTCATCTCAAGCCCGCCCGGCACCGCCATCGACGAGGTGTAGTTGATGCCCGATTTGGGCGCATGCAGCACGAAGCCGCGCTCGGTCTGCACCGGACCGCCGAAATAAACGGGCACGTGCAGCAACGGTTCGATTTCGAGCTTGAGGTCGATGCGCGAGAACAGCGCTTCGAGGTCGATGTCGGTGGGACGGTTGATCACGAGACCGAGCGCACCGCGCTCGGAATGATCGCAAAGGTAGACCACCGTTCCTGAAAACGTGGGATCCGCCATGCTGGGCATGGCAATCAGGAACTGGTTGGTCAGGTTGATGCGATCGTTACTCTTGGACATGGTTTGAATTCTAGCAAAGACGATACGGAATGGCGGCGGCCCGGTGCGCCGGTTGCCCGAGGGTCCGTGGACCCGCGCGGCACCCGGTTTGTGCCCTCGGTTTGTGTCCTGCCTGCGACCCGATTGCACCCTACCTGCACCCTGCCTGCGCCCTGCGCACAACTCGACCCGCGCTCCGTATGACGGGGAATTGCTCACTCTAACACGGCGGCGCGACACGCCCGACTGGCCAATCGGCACGATGCCGGTGGGCGGGGCGCGTGCCGTCGCTCAGTGTGGCGTCGTCGCGCCGAGACCGCCTGGCGCGGACGGCGCCGCGTTTGCCGTCAGGCTGGCCGCGCCGTTGCCTGCGTTGTTGCTGGTGCTGTTGCTGGCGTTGTTGCCCGCGCCGCTCGCGATCGCCAGGCCGAGCGCCCGCACGGTCGGGGTCGCGTCCGGCTGCGCTACGCCCGCCGCCACCTTGTGCAGCATCGCGCGCAGCGATTCGTTGGCGTACTCGATCGCCTCGATGGATGGCGCGGCGCTTGTACCACTTGCACCGCTCTCGCCATGCGCACCGCCCGTCGACGTCTCATGCGCGCTCATCGCGTGCGCCGCGCGCCGCCAGGCCAGCCCGAGCGCATCCGACAGCAGCGCCACGTGGCCCAGGCCAAGCGCCCACGCCGCCGCACCGATCCGGTACGCCGCCTCCGCCGCCAGCAGCGAGGCCGCCGGATCGCCGTGCGTGCCGTCGTTGCGCAGCGACAGCGCCCGCGCCTGGGTGCCGAGCGCGAGCATCGCAGCATCGGCGGTCTGGAGGAAATCCTCGTAAGCATTGCCGTTGACGACGAGCGCGCCCAGATCGCGCGACGGCGCGACCCGCGCCGCGAGCGCGCCGGCCTGCGCGCTTTCCGCCTCCCACAGCGCCTCGGACGCCTGGGTGCCGGCCACGTGCCAGTCGACGGTCAAGCCATAGTCGTGCAGCAGCTCGACGTCGGCGGTATCTTCAGCCGACGCGCCGAACAGCGCGTAATCGCGCCACAACAGCGCGAGCGCCGAACGCACGAGCGATTGCGGAACGATGCGCAAGCCGCGTGCGTGCTCGCCGAGCAGCAGGTTGCAGCGTGCGTAGAAACGCCGCACGTCCTCGTCGCCCCAATACGTCACGCCGCGCCGCAGCGCGCGTCCGCAGGCGACGGCGAGGCGCCAGAAGTCATAGGGATTGGGGCCGGTCAATTCGCCGAAACAGGCGTCCATCTCGTCGAACGCCGCCTCGGCGAGCGCGTTGGCCGCGCGGCTGCCGTTGCCCAGACGCGCCTTCAGCGCGGGCAGCAGCGCCGCCTCGAAGCGCGCGCGGGCCTGCGAAAGCCGCTGCGCGGGCTGCGGACTCAGGATCGCGCCGACGATCGGACGGGCATGCAGCGCCACGTCCTCGTACGCGAGCGAGAGGCCTGGCGCGTGTTCCGCGATGATGTCGATGAGCGCGCGCTGATGTGCG
>NZ_CAJZAR010000081.1 GCF_914484835.1 Paraburkholderia tropica | reverse complement strand
GCGGGCGCGGCAGCAGCCGGGGCCGGTGCGGGCGCGGCGGCTTGCGCAGGCGCGGCGGCCGGGGCAGCGGCCGGTGCAGCAGCGGGAGCCGCGGCAGCGCCGGCGCCTTCCAGCACGAGGACGAGCACGCCTTCCGAGACGTTGTCGCCGACCTTGACCTTCACTTCCTTCACCGTGCCCGACGCCGGGCTCGGCACGTCCATCGTCGCCTTGTCCGACTCCAGCGTGATGAGCGATTGCTCTTTCTCGACGGTATCACCCGCCTTGACCAGCACCTCGATCACAGGAATGTCCTTGTAATCGCCGATGTCCGGCACTTTGACTTCGATCGCTTGACTCATTGTTAGTGTCTCCGGGGCCGCACAAAACGCGCCTCCCCGCTTCGGGGAGGCGCGCATGCCATGCACAGGGGGTGATGCGTTAGACGGTCATCGGGTTGGGTTTCGACGGATCGAGGTTGTACTTGGCGATCGCTTCGCCGACAACCTTGCGCTCGATCTTGCCTTCGTCCGCGAGCGCGTTGAGCGCCGCAACCGTCGTCCAGTAACGATCGACTTCGAAGAAGTGACGCAGCTTTTCACGCGTGTCCGAACGGCCGAAACCGTCGGTGCCGAGCACCACGAACTTGCGCGGCACGAGGCCACGGATCTGGTCGACCAGCGCGCGCACATAGTCGGTCGAAGCGATGACCGGGCCTTCCGTGCCCTTCAGCAGCTTCTCGACGTGCGATTCGCGGCGCGGCTCGCTCGGGTGCAGCAGGTTCCAGCGCTCGACTTCGTGGCCTTCGCGGGCCAGTTCCGTGAAGCTCGGGACGCTCCAGAGGTCGGCTTCGACGCCCCAGTCGTTCTTGAGCAGGTCGGCGGCAGCGATCACTTCGTTGAAGATCGTGCCCGCGCCCAGCAGTTGAACGCGCGGGCCCTTGGCCTTCGCGTCCGCCTTGCGGAACGAGTACATGCCCTTGATGATGTCGGCGGCCACGTGCTCGCCCTGCGGAATCGCCGGGTGCTCGTAGTTCTCGTTCATCACGGTGATGTAATAGAACACGTCTTCCTGGTTCTGCACCATGCGGCGCAGACCGTCCTGCATGATCACGGCGAGTTCATAGCCGAACGTCGGGTCGTAGTTCACGCAGTTCGGCACCGAAGCGGCCCACAGGAGCGAGTGGCCGTCTTCGTGCTGCAGGCCTTCGCCGTTCAGCGTCGTGCGGCCCGCGGTGCCGCCCAGCAGGAAGCCGCGCGAACGCATGTCGCCTGCGGCCCACACCAGGTCGCCGATACGCTGGAGACCGAACATCGAATAGAAGATGTAGAACGGGATCATCGTCTCGCCGTGCGTCGAGTACGACGTCGCGGCTGCGATCCAGTCCGACATGCCGCCGGCTTCGTTGATGCCTTCCTGCAGGATCTGACCGGTCTGCGATTCCTTGTAGAACATCAGCTGGTCGGAATCTTCCGGCACGTACTTCTGGCCGTCCTGATTCCAGATACCGATCTGGCGGAACAGACCTTCCATGCCGAAGGTACGCGACTCGTCCGGCACGATCGGCACGACGCGCTTACCGAGCGCCTTGTCCTTGAGCAGGATGTTCAGGATCCGCACGAACGCCATCGTCGTGGAGATCTCGCGGCCTTCGCCCGTGCCCTTGAGCAGCGGCTCGAACGCGTCGAGCGCCGGCACCGGCAGCGACTCCGCCTTCTGGCGGCGAGCCGGCAGGTAACCGCCGAGGTCCATGCGCTTCTGGCGCATGTATTCGAGTTCCTTCGAGCCTTCCTCGAACTTGAGGTACGGCACGTCGACGATCTGCTCGTCGGTGATCGGCAGACGGAACTGGTCGCGGAACTTCTTGAGCTGATCCACCTGCATCTTCTTCTGCTGGTGGGTGATGTTCATCGCCTGACCGGCTTCGCCCATGCCATAGCCCTTGATCGTCTTGGCGAGGATCAGGGTCGGCTGGCCCTTGGCGTGCTGGGCCTGATGGAACGCCGCGTAGATCTTGTGCGGGTCGTGGCCGCCGCGGTTCAGGTTCCAGATGTCGTCGTCGGACCAGTCGGCGACCAGCGCCTTCAGTTCCGGCGTGTTGAAGAAGTGCTCGCGAACATACGCGCCCGACTCCGACTTGTACGTCTGGTACTCGCCGTCGACGACTTCCATCATGCGGCGCATCAGCGCGCCCGACTTGTCGCGTGCGAACAGCGCGTCCCAGCGCGAACCCCAGACGACCTTGATGACGTTCCAGCCGGCGCCACGGAACTCGCTTTCGAGTTCCTGGATGATCTTGCCGTTGCCGCGCACCGGGCCGTCGAGACGCTGCAGGTTGCAGTTGATGACGAACACGAGGTTGTCCAGACGCTCGCGGCCGGCCATGCCGATCGCGCCGAGCGATTCCGGCTCGTCCGTTTCACCGTCGCCGAGGAAGGCCCAGACCTTGCGGCCTTCGGTCTTCGTGATGCCGCGCGCCTGCATGTACTTCATGAAGCGGGCCTGGTAGATCGCCATGATCGGGCCGAGACCCATCGAGACGGTCGGGAACTGCCAGAAGTCCGGCATCAGCCACGGGTGCGGATACGACGAGATACCGCCGCCGTCGACTTCCTGACGGAAGTTGTCGAGCTGGTTCTCAGTCAGACGGCCGAGCAGGAACGCGCGCGAGTAGACGCCCGGCGACGAGTGGCCCTGCACGAAAATCAGATCGCCGCCGTGTTCGGCGGAGGGCGCGTGCCAGAAGTGGTTGTAGCCGACGTCATACAGCGTGGCTGCCGACGCGAACGACGCGATGTGGCCGCCCACGTTCGTGTGCTTGCCCGCGCGCAGCACCATCGCCATGGCGTTCCAGCGCGTGTACGAGCGGATGCGGTGTTCGATGTCCTGGTCGCCGGGGTTCTTGGCCTGGTTGGCGACCGGGATGGTGTTGATGTACGGCGTGTTCGCCGAGAACGGCAGATGCTCGCCGTGCACACGGGCGAATTCGATCTGCTTTTCGATCAGGTAGTGGGCGCGGTCGGGACCGACGGTCGAAATGACGCCATCGAGCGCCTCGAGCCATTCGGCGGTTTCCTGGGGATCCTCGTCCTTGTCGGCGGCAACGTACTTCAGGACTTCGTCGGGTACAGCGGACATGCTCGTCTCCTGGATGTAGGGGAACGCTGTTGATCGGACCATGCGGGCGACGACGCCCAGACGTAACCGGGCCGACCGCAGCAGCTTTGCGGGCGATTGTAATGACGCCCCCCGAACTCGCGCAAGGAAATTTTCGAATCGCGAGATGACATTTCATAATGCGATAAATTGTTGCAGCGCACGCTGAATCGTTCCGGCCCCTGCGCCTATATCGACCAGTTTGGACCGGTTTATCTGCGATTTAATGCTTTTTTCACGGCATTTCGGACTGTTACGCTGAGCTACAATCCTTGCCATGTTGACCGAACGGCTTTTCGCACGCTCGGCGCGGCCGCCCGGTTCGCCCGGCGAGTCGTCGCCATCTCGCTGGCACCACGGACCCTGGTGGTCGAACTCCTATTTGTTGACGCCGCTCCTGTCGATCCTCGTTTTTCTGATCGTCATGAGTCTGATCCTGTGGAGCCTCAACCGCCGCGAGCAGCAGCAGCAGGAAGACACGCTCTATCGCAACGTGGCCTGGGCGCAGCAGCAGATCCGCCTCTCCATGACGGGCGCGCAAGAGCAATTGCAGGCGCTGGCGCGCGATCTTGTCGCGGGCCATAACGATCCGCAGTCGTTCCAGGTGTCCACCACGGACATCATGCAGGGCCATCCCGAGATCCTTTACCTGAACTGGTATACGAGCCAGCAGGAGCCGCGCTGGCCCAATACGGCCATGCCGGTGTTCGGTCAGCGCCTTGCCAAGCCCAACGACTCGCAGATGGACGAAGCCGTGAAGGCCGCGTTCGCCGAGGCGCGCTCCACGCGCCGCCAGGTCTATTCGCCGCTCATTTACGACGACGTCGGCAACGGCTACATCACGCTGCAAACGCCGGTATACCGCGATCGCGAATTTCTTGGCTCCATCGCGGCCGTGTTCTCGGTCGAAGGCATCCTGAAGCACGACATCCCGCCCGAGCTGTCGGCCAAGTACAAGATTTCGATCCTCGACGCCAACAACCGCGAGCTCGCCACCACCTCCACGCGTCCGCGCCTGCCGCGCGACGTCTATTACGATCTGCCGCTCGATCCGCCGGGCCAGGGCGTCTCGGTACGCGTCTATTCGTACCCGCAGATGACCAACTTCACGAACAACACGCTCGTGTGGCTGGTCGCGGGGCTGTCCTGCTTCGTGCTGTGGAGCCTCTGGAGCCTGTGGAAACACACGCGCCAGCGCTTCGAGGCGCAGCAGGCGCTCTACGCGGAAGCGTTCTTCCGCCGCGCGATGGAAAACTCGGTGCTGATCGGTATGCGCGTGCTCGACATGCACGGCCGAATTACGCACGTCAATCCGGCCTTTTGCCGCATGACCGGCTGGGACGAAAGCGATCTGGTCGGCAAGACCGCGCCGTTCCCCTACTGGCCGCGCGACAGCTACCCGGAAATGCAGCGCCAGCTCGACATGACGCTGCGCGGCAAGGCGCCCTCCTCGGGTTTCGAACTGCGCGTGCGCCGCAAGGACAGCTCGCAGTTCCACGCGCGCCTCTACGTCTCGCCGCTGATCGACAGCTCGGGCCGCCAGACCGGCTGGATGTCGTCGATGACCGACATCACCGAACCCAAGCGCGCGCGCGAGGAACTCGCCGCCGCGCACGAGCGCTTCACCACCGTGCTCGAAAGCCTCGACGCCGCCGTGTCCGTGCTGGCCGCCGACGAAGCCGAGCTGCTGTTCGCGAACCGCTATTACCGCCATCTTTTCGGCATCCGCCCGGACGGCCATCTGGAACTCGCGGGCGGCGGCGGTTTCGATTCGTCGAGCGCCTCGTCGGACTCCATCGACATGGTCGACGCCTTCGCCGGCCTGCCCGCCACGGCGCTCACCGAGAGCACCGCCGACGCGCAGGAGATCTACGTCGAAAGCATCCAGAAGTGGTTCGAAGTGCGCCGCCAGTACATTCAGTGGGTCGACGGCCACCTCGCGCAGATGCAGATCGCGACCGACATCACCACGCGCAAGCAGGCCCAGGAACTGGCCCGCCAGCAGGACGAAAAGCTGCAGTTCACGAGCCGCCTGATGACGATGGGCGAAATGGCCTCGTCGCTCGCGCACGAGCTGAACCAGCCGCTCGCCGCGATCAACAACTATGCTTCCGGCACCGTCGCGCTGGTGAAATCGGGCCGCGGCGCGCCGGAGAACCTGCTGCCCGCGCTCGAAAAAACCGCGCAGCAAGCCGTGCGTGCTGGCATGATCATCAAGCGCATCCGCGAATTCGTGAAGCGCTCCGAACCGAAGCGCCAGGCCGCGCGTGTCGCCGACATCGTCGCCGACGCCGTGGGGCTCGCCGAGATCGAAGCGCGCAAGCGCCGCATCCGCATCGTGACCGACATGCGCTCGCGCATGCCCGTGATCTACGTCGATCCGGTGCTGATCGAGCAGGTGCTCGTCAACCTTTTGAAGAACGCCGCCGAAGCCATGGCCGACGCGCGTCCGAACGCGATCGACCCGGTGATCCGCGTGATCGTGAAGCGCGAAGGCGGCCACGTCTGCATCAGCGTGATCGACCAGGGCCCGGGCGTGGACGAAGCCACCGCCGAGCGCCTGTTCGAACCGTTCTACAGCACCAAGTCCGACGGCATGGGCATGGGGCTGAATATTTGCCGCTCGATTATCGAATCGCATCGCGGGCGTCTTTGGGTGGTCAACAACGTCGAAGCGGACGGCCACATCAGCGGCGCCACGTTCCATTGCAGTCTGCCCATCGGCGAATCCGACCATCCCTCGCGGGACGGACGTGACGAGCCGACTCCACAAACCGTTACGGGAGAGCCATGAACAGCCCAGTCACCACCCAGGAAACCGTCTTTGTCGTCGACGACGACGAGGCCGTACGAGACTCCCTGCGCTGGCTGCTCGAAGCGAACGGCTACCGCGTTCAATGCTTCACGAGCGCGGAAGAATTCCTCGAGGCGTACCAGCCCGCGCAGCAAGCCGGACAGATCGCCTGTCTGATTCTGGACGTGCGCATGCAGGGCATGAGCGGGCTCGAGCTTCAGGAGCGCCTGATCGCCGACAACGCCTCGCTGCCGATCATCTTCGTGACGGGCCACGGCGACGTGCCGATGGCCGTTTCCACGATGAAGAAAGGCGCGATGGATTTCATCGAGAAGCCGTTCGACGAAGCCGAACTGCGCAAGCTGGTCGAGCGCATGCTCGAAAAGGCGCGCAGCGAAAGCACCAACGTGCAGCAGCAGCGCGCGGCGGCCGAACGCCTGGGCAAGCTCACGGCGCGCGAGCATCAGGTGCTCGAACGCATCATCGCGGGCCGCCTGAACAAGCAGATCGCCGACGATCTGGGCATCAGCATCAAGACCGTCGAAGCGCACCGCGCGAACATCATGGAAAAGCTCAACGTGAACACGGTCGCCGACCTGCTCCGTCTCGCGCTCTCCAACAAGCCGCAACAGGCGCCGCAGCAGTAAGAACAAGCGGCAGCACTGATCCCCACGGCGCGCCGCACCGGCCCCGCTCATGCGGCGCCGCGCGGCGCGCGAGTCTATTTCTCCGCGTTTTTCCTTCCAGAATCGGCCGGCGATCCGTCCTGCCGCGACAAGTCACGCCCGTCGCGCGGGTATAATGTCGGCCTCCGCAGCGGCGCCCGTTTTCGCACGATCTTTCAGACGAAAGTTCGTTCGAACGCCGCGACGCAGGATTCGCCTCGTTTGCGCCCCGCCGCTCGCCCCGGCGGTCACGCTCCTCGCCTTGCCCTAATCGATTCTCGACCGACCATGACTGCCACTCTCATCGACGGCCTCGCCCTCTCCAAGAAACTGCGCGCCGACGTCGCCACGCGCGCCGCCGCCCTCGCCGCACGCGGCCATCAGCCGGGCCTCGCGGTCGTGCTGGTCGGCGACAATCCGGCGAGCGAGGTCTACGTGCGCAACAAGATCAAGGCGTGCGAGGACAACGGCCTCTATTCGTCGTACGACCGTTATGCAGAAACGCTCCCGGAAGCCGATCTGCTCAAGCGCATCGACGAGCTGAACAACGACCCGAAGATCCACGGCATCCTCGTCCAACTGCCGCTGCCCAAGCACATCGACAGCCACAAGGTGCTCGAAGCGATCGCGCCCGAGAAGGACGTCGACGGCTTCCACGTCGCCAACGCCGGCGCGCTCATGACCGGCCAGCCGCTGTTCCGCCCCTGCACGCCCTACGGCGTGATGAAGATGTTCGAGGAATACGAGATTCCGCTCGAAGGCGCGAACGCCGTGGTGATCGGCCGCTCGAACATCGTCGGCAAGCCGATGGCGCTGCTGCTGCTCGAAAAGGGCGCGACGGTCACGATCTGCCACAGCAAGACGCGCGACCTCGCGAAGCACACGCTCGACGCCGACATCGTCGTGGCCGCCGTGGGCAAGCGCAACGTGCTGACCGCCGACATGATCAAGCCCGGCGCGACCGTGATCGACGTGGGCATGAACCGCGACGACAACGGCAAGCTGTGCGGCGACGTCGACTTCGCGGGTCTGAAGGACAAGGCCGGCTTCATCACGCCGGTGCCCGGCGGCGTCGGCCCGATGACGATCACCATGCTGCTCGTCAACACGATCGAAGCCGCGGAGCGCGCGGCCGGCGTGTAAGGCTGCTGTTGGCGACGACGTTGGCATTGCGCGTTACAACACGACGCCGCACGCATCGAGACTTAAAAAGCCCCGGAAATCCGGGGCTTTTTTACGCCCGGCGCCCGTCTGCGCCCGGCTGCGCGCCGTTTGGCGAGTCGGGATTACGCCGCCGCGCACCGACTTCTGCTAATTTGCTCGCATGACCCGGTTGGAAAGCGCGCACTGCGCCCCAATAACCGATCTATCGAACCCACAGCCGGGGCGCGCGACATCGCGCGGCGCCCCGAATCGATTAACCGCGACAGAAGGAACAGGACGCACCATGGCAACGACATCCTCCGATAATCCGCTGCTCGACTTCTCCGGCCTGCCGCGCTTCGGCGAAATCCGCCCTGAACACGTCACGCCCGCCCTCGACGTGCTACTCGCGAACGCGAACGCCGCCGTCGAACGCGCCGCGCAACCGATGACGCCTGCGCAATGGAGCGACGTGGTCGAACCCGTCGAGCGCGTCACCGAGCCGCTCTCGCGCGCCTGGGGCGTGATCGGCCACCTGAACGCCGTCGCCGACACGCCCGAGCTGCGCGCCGTCTACGGCGAGAACCTGCCGCGCGTGACCGAGTTCTGGTCGAGCGTCGGCCAGAATCTCGCGCTGTACGAGAAGTACAAGGCCATCACGAATCACAACTCGTTCCAGCTGCTCACGAGCGAGCGCAAGAAGATTCTCGACAACGCGCTGCGCGACTTCCGCCTCTCGGGCGCGGAGCTGCCCGAAGACCAGAAGCCGCGTTTCGCCGAGCTGCAGGAACGTCAGGCCGCGCTCTCGAAGTCGTTCTCGGATCACGTGCTCGACGCCACCAACGCCTACGCGTTCTACGCGAAGGACGAGAGCGAGCTGGCCGGCCTGCCCGACGATGTGATCGCCGCCGCACGCGAAGCCGCCGAGCGCGATAACCAGGAAGGCTGGAAGTTCACGCTGCATTTCCCCTCGTATTTCCCGGTGCTGCAGTACTCGGAAAACCGCGCGATGCGCGAAACGATGTACCGCGCCTACGTGACGCGCGCCTCGGAACTCGGGGCGGTCTACGGCGGCGGCAAGCCCGAATGGGACAACACCGCGATCGTCGACGAACAGCTCAAGCTGCGCGCCGAAGAAGCGAAGATGCTCGGCTACAACAACTTCGCCGAAGTCTCGCTCACGCCGAAGATGGCCGAATCGCCGGCACAGGTCATGAGCTTCCTCGAAGACCTCGCCACGCGCGCGCGTCCGCACGCGGAAAAGGACTGGGCGGAGCTGCGCGAATTCGCCGCCAGCGAGTTCGGCCTCACGCAACTCGAGCCGTGGGACATGGCGTTCGCCGCCGAGCGTCTGCGCCAGAACCGCTACTCGTTCTCCGAGAACGAAGTGAAGCAGTACTTCCCCGAAGACTTCGTGCTCCAGGGCCTGTTCAAGGTCACGGAGACGCTGTTCGGCGTGCGCATCCGCGACGACAGCGCGCCGGTCTGGAACAGCGACGTGCGCTTCTTCCGCGTCGAAAACACCGACGGCACGCTGGTCGCGCAGTTCTATCTCGACCTCTACGCGCGCGAAGGCAAACGCGGCGGCGCATGGATGGACGACGCGCGCTCGCGCCGCAAGCTCGAAGCGAACGGCGTGCAGACACCGGTCGCTTATCTCACCTGCAACTTCTCGGCGCCCGTGGGTGGCCGTCCGGCCTGCTTCACGCACGACGAAGTCATCACGCTGTTCCACGAGTTCGGCCACGGTCTGCATCACATGCTCACGCGCGTCGATGAACTCTCGGTGTCGGGTATCAACGGCGTGGAATGGGACGCGGTCGAACTGCCCTCGCAGTTCATGGAGAACTTCTGCTGGGAGTGGGACGTGCTCACGGAGATGACTTCGCACGTCGACACGGCCAAGCCGCTGCCGCGCGAACTCTTCGACAAGATGCTCGCCGCCAAGAACTTCCAGAGCGGTCTGGGCACGCTGCGCCAGATCGTGTTCTCGATGTTCGACATGGCGCTGCACGTGGACTTCGACGCCTCGAAGGGCAAGACCGTGAACGAGCTCGCACGCGAGATCAACGAGCGTTATCACGTGATTCCGCAGGCGCCGTTCTCGCGCTGGCCGAACACCTTCAGCCATATCTTCGCGGGCGGCTACGCGGCGGGCTACTACAGCTACAAATGGGCCGAAGTGCTGTCCGCCGACGCCTACGCGGCGTTCGAGGAAGCCGCGCAAGCCGCGAAGTCGAGCGTGCTCGACGCGGCCACCGGCACGCGCTATCGCAAGGAGATTCTGGAAGTGGGCGGCAGCCGCCCGGCGATGGAATCGTTCAAGGCGTTCCGCGGCCGCGAGCCGAGCATCGACGCCCTGCTGCGCCACAACGGCATGGAGCAGCCGCCGGCGCAGCATTAAGCCGAAGCTTCGCGGCGCTCAGCGCTGAAAAGCAAAACCGCGCACTTCGGTGCGCGGTTTTTTTATGGGCGCTCGATGGAGACACTCGCGCGGCTGCGTTGCCCTACGGAGTTCAGCGATGCAGTTTGAAATCGACGCTTTCAGGCCGCCCTTCGAGCGTGAGCGACGCGCGCTGCGCGGGTTGCCGGCTCACCACCCTGCCCCGGCTCACGACCGCGAGCCGCGCGGCGCGCAGGCGAATCGCCTCGATCGGATCGCGCGCATCGAGCACGACGAGATTCGCGGCGCAACCGGGCGCGATGCCATAACCTTCGAGCCCGAGAATCTTCGCGGGGTTGACCGTCACCGCGTCGAAACACGCGCGCGTCGCCTCCACGCCCGTCATCTGCGCGACGTGCAGGCCCATGTGCGCGACTTCGAGCATGTCGCCCGAGCCGAAGCTGTACCACGGGTCCATCACGCAATCGTGGCCGAACGCCACCGTCACGCCCGCCGCCATCAACTCGGGCACGCGCGTCATGCCGCGCCGCTTCGGATAGGTGTCGGCGCGCCCCTGCAACGTGATGTTGATCAGCGGATTCGCAATCGCCGCCACGCCCGAATCGCGGATCAGCGGAATCAGCTTGCTCACGTAGTAGTTGTCCATCGAATGCATCGACGTCAGATGCGAGCCGGTCACGCGCCCTTGCAGGCGGAGGCGGTGCGTCTGCGCCGCGAGCGTTTCGATGTGACGCGAGAGCGGATCGTCGGATTCGTCGCAATGCATATCGACGCGCAGGCCTTTTTCCGCAGCGAATTCGCAGAGCAGGCGCACGGATTCCGCGCCATCGGCCATCGTGCGCTCGAAGTGCGGAATGCCGCCGACCACATCGACGCCCATCGCAATCGCGCGCTTGAGATTGTCGAACGCGCCCGCGCTGCGCAGCACGCCGTCTTGCGGAAACGCCACGAGTTGCAGATCGAGATACGGTGCGACGCGACGCTTCACTTCGAGCAGCGCCTCGACCGCCAGCAGCCGCTCGTCGCAGACGTCGACATGCGAACGGATCGCCAGCAAGCCGCGCGCGACGGCCCAATCGCAGTACTGCAACGCGCGCTCGACCAGCGCTTCCTGAGTGAGATGCGGCTTCAGCTCGCCCCACAGCGCGATGCCTTCGAGCAGCGTGCCCGACGCATTCACGCGCGGCAGCCCGTAAGACAGCGTGGCGTCCATGTGGAAATGCGCGTCGATGAACGGCGCGCTCACGAGCATCCCGGCTGCGTCGATTTCCTCGCGCGCCTGTGCATCGATACGCGGCTCGACGGCCACGATGCGCGCCGACTCGATGCCGATATCGACCGTGGCATGGCCGGCGGGATGCGCGTGCGCGAGCACCGCGCGGCGAACGATCAGGTCCATGGTGAGGCTCCTGGGTGGCGTCTTGTTGTGAGCCCGATGCGGCCTGCGCATCGCGGCATGTGTCCCGATTCTATCGGCGCCAGAAATGCGGTGCCATCCGTACACTCGCGCACAACTGTACTGAAGTGATCCATTTTTGCGACAACTGTCCGCGCGCTGTGCCCGATCCGTATCGTGACACTTGCGCCGCACCGTACCTGTACAGCACGGTACACACGCCTATACTCGTTCGGACCTTACCTCTTTCTCAATGGCAGATGATGAAAACGATCGGCGTGATTGGCGGCATGAGCTGGGAGTCGTCGGCGGAGTATTACCGCCTGCTCAACAGCTATACGAAGGCGCGGCTCGGCGGCCATCACAACGCGCGCAGCCTGATGGCGACCGTCGATTTCGCGGATATCGAGGCACTTCAGCGCGCCGGCGACTGGGATGCACTCGGCGTGCAGATGGCGCAAGCGGCCACGCAACTCGAACGCGGCGGTGCAGGCATCGTGCTGCTCGCGACCAACACGATGCATCGCGTGTGCGCGTCGATCGAAGCGGCCATTTCGATTCCCTTCCTGCATATCGCGGACCCGACCGGCGCGGCGCTGCGCGCGGCGGGCGTGACGCGCGTCGGCCTGCTGGGCACGCGCTATACGATGGAGCACGACTTCTACGCGGGGCGGCTGCGCGACGTGCACGGCATCGAGGCCATCGTGCCCGACGAGGCGGCGCGCGCGGACGTGCATCGCATCATCTACGACGAGTTGTGCCACGGGAATGTGAAGGCGGAATCGAGGCGGGTTTATCAGCGCACGATCGACGCGCTGGCCCAAGCGGGCGCGCAGGCAGTGATACTCGGCTGCACCGAGATCACTCTGCTGATACGTGCTGAAGATTCCGCGCTGCCCGTGTTCGACACCACGGCGCTGCATGCGCAGGCGGCGGTGGATTGGGCGTTAAAGGAAGCTTGATCGGAAGACACTTGGCGCCGTACTGATGCGGCGCCAAAAAGGAACCCAAAAGAGGAATGCAAAACGGAAGCCACAAAGGATAAAGCCCGCACGATTTGCATCGTGCGGGCTTTGAGAATCCTTGGTTGCGGGGACAGGATTTGAACCTGTGACCTTCGGGTTATGAGCCCGACGAGCTGCCAGACTGCTCCACCCCGCGTCCGTCAGAGAAAAGAATTATAGGACCATGATCCCGTTACGTCAACACTTTTTTCATCATCGTGTTGAGCGTCGAATCTCGCGGCAATCTTTGAGCGCAATTTGATTCGGCATCCGAATCAAATTGGCGCGATGAACGAACAGCGTTTCAAGCCGCCTCGTCGTCTACGATCTCGCGCAATTCCTCGGCCCACGCGAGCCATGTTGTCTGCGTGTGAATACCGGCCTTGAGAATCGCATACTGCAATTGCTGGGCGCGCGTGAGGTGCGCCGCGCCGAAGTCGCGCCGCTCGATCTCGCGATACGTCTCCAGACGCGCACGCGCCTCATCGATCAAACGCCGCAACTCTTCGCCGAGACCGAGCGGACCAATCACCGCATCGGCGCGCAGCTTGAGCAGGAACACATTGCGATCGTCCACGCTGAGCCGCGTGTCGCGTGCCCAGCGCATGACTTCCTCGCGTCCCACGGGCAACACGCGATAGATCTTTTTGCGCGACGCGGCCGCGCCCTCCTCGCCTTCCTCGACCACCGCCACCCAGCCCGCCGAGACCATGCGGCCCAGCTCGCGGTAGATCTGCTGATGCGTGGCCTGCCAGAAATAGCCGATGGCCCGGTCGAAGCGCCGGGCGAGGTCGTAGCCCGACGACGGCTTTTCGAGCAGGGCAATGAGGATGGCGTGCGGAGTCGACATGCGGCGATTCTAAACCACGCCCCCTGCCTCGCCGCCCTGGTTCCGTCCCGAATAAGCCTCGAATTACAGCACTATGCAACTGGTTGCATAGTGCTGTCGCCTTTGCTATGTTTAGCGCTGTCGGCCCGTGAAGCATCACGCACGAGCACAAACCATCACGAACAACACGACAGCGCCCGCTGCGGGCCGCCGTCATCATCAAGGAGATATGGGATGTCCCTGCCCGCCGTGCTGCGCCGTGGCCTGTCGATTCCGGTCGTCGGCTCGCCGCTTTTCATCATTTCGAATCCCGATCTCGTGATCGCGCAGTGCAAGGCCGGCGTGGTCGGTTCCTTCCCGGCGCTCAACGCCCGTCCCGAACACGTGCTCGGCGAATGGCTCGACCGCATCACCACCGAACTCGCCGAGTACAACGCGAAGCATCCCGACCGCCCCGCCGCGCCGTTCGCGGTGAACCAGATCGTCCACAAGTCCAACGACCGGCTGCAGCACGATCTGGGCGTGTGCGCGCAATACAAGGTGCCGATCGTCATCACCTCGCTGGGCGCGCGCGAGGAAGTGAATCAGGCGGTGCATAGCTGGGGCGGCATCGTGCTGCACGACGTGATCAACAACACGTTCGCGAAGAAGGCCATCGAGAAAGGCGCGGACGGCCTGATCGCCGTCGCCGCCGGTGCGGGCGGCCATGCGGGCACGCTGTCGCCGTTCGCGCTCATTCACGAGATCCGCGAATGGTTCGACGGCCCGCTGCTGCTCTCGGGCGCGATCGGCAACGGCAATGCGATTCTCGCCGCGCAGGCGGCGGGCGCGGACCTCGCGTACATCGGCTCGGCCTTTATCGCCACGCAGGAAGCGAACGCCGTCGAGGCCTACAAGCAGATGATCGTCGATAGCAACGCGGCCGATATCGTCTACTCGAATCTGTTCACCGGCGTGCACGGCAACTATCTGCGTTCGAGTATCGTCGCGAGCGGCCTCGACCCGAACGCGCTGCCGGAATCGGATCCCACGGCGATGAATTTCGGCTCCAACCGCGTGAAGCCCTGGAAGGACATCTGGGGCTCGGGCCAGGGCATCGGCGCGGTCAAGAGCATCGTGCCCGCCGCCGAACTGATCGCGCGTCTGAAGCGCGAATACGACGCGGCGCGGGCGCGAATCGGCGTGATGTCGGCGAGCGAAGCCGAAGCGCCCGCCGCCGTCTAAATCACGACACGCGACTCACGCGATGAAAACGAGGGAGCGCCTGCAAGGCATCGGCGCTCCCCACCCTGCTGCGGCGCAAGCGTCACGCGCCGCCTTTCACACGCACGATTTCGTCTTCGACATCGCGCAACTGATCCTTCCCGAAGAACATCTCCTCGCCGACGAAAAACGTCGGCGCGCCAAACGCGCCGCGCTCGAATGCGTCCTGCGTATTGGCGAGCAACGTGGCTTTCACATCGGCGTCCGCGAGCAGCGTTTCAAAACACGCCACGTCGAAACCATCGGCTTGCAAGGTCGCGCGCAGCACTTCGGGATCATCGAGCTTGAGGCCGCCTTCCCACATATGCGCGAACATGCGATCGACGTAATGTTCGACCACGCCCTCGCGCTGCGCCGCCACCGCGCCTCGCATGATCTGCAGTGTATTCACCGGAAAATGCGGATTCATCCGATACGCGCTGAGGCCGTGCTTCGCGATAAAGCGCTGCATCTCCAGAAACATATACTTGCGCTTGTTTGCGATTTGCGCCGTGCTTTCGGCCGGCGAGCGATTACCGGTCATCTTGAACAGGCCGCCGAGCAGAATGGGCACATACTCGAAACGCACGCCATGACGCGCTTCGATCGAGGGAATGACCTTATGGCTCAAATAAGCATTAGGACTGCCAAAGTCGAAAAGAAACTGCACGCTGATTTTCTGCATTGCCGCTCCTCCATGCGTGTGTGAATTCGTTCGACGCATATTCCTCCATGCAGGCAAACATGACAAGGAGACAAACCACCATGACGCAAAAGAAAGCCGTACTCGTGATCGGCGCAGGTGATGCAACGGGCGGCGCGATTGCACGCCGTTTCGCGCGCGAAGGGTATATCGCTTGTGTCACGCGCCGCCACGCGGACAAGCTTGCGCCGCTCGTTGCGCAGATCGAAGCCGAAGGCGGCGTCGCGTACGCGTTCGGCTCGGACGCGCGCAAGGAAGAGGACATGATCGCGCTATTCGCCGAGATCGAGAAGAATATCGCGCCGGTCGAAGTCGCGATCTTCAATATCGGCGCAAACGTGCGTTTCGGCATTACCGAAACCACGGCGCGCGTGTATCACAAGGTCTGGGAAATGGCCTGTTTCGCAGGCTTTCTGATGGGCCGCGAGGCGGCGAAAGTCATGCTGCCACGCGCGCGCGGCTCGATCTTTTTCACGGGTGCCACGGCGAGCGTACGCGGACGCGCGGGCTTCTCCGCTTTCGCGGGCGCGAAGCACGCGTTGCGCGCGCTCGCGCAATCGATGGCGCGCGAGTTGGGGCCGGAAGGTGTGCACGTCGCGCAGATCATCGTCGACGGCGCGATCGATACCGAATTCATCCGCGAGAATTTTCCAGAGCGCTACAAGCTCAAGGAGCGCGACGGCATCCTCAATCCCGAGCATATCGCCGACGCTTACTGGATGCTGCATCAGCAGCCGCGCGATGCGTGGACACACGAACTCGATCTGCGTCCGTGGCTCGAGGAATGGTGAAAAAAGCGCGGCGCAAGCGCCGGGTCGGCTCACGAGTTTGCTCATGATCGCGCGAGGCCAGGTATGATGCGGGAAACGCCGGTTCGCGGCACGCGTTCGACACGCGCGTGCGCGGCCGCCGGCCCGATCTGTCGCGCCCGCTTCATCGCGCTCATTACCTGTTCAGCAACTCATGAAAATCGCCACCTGGAACGTCAATTCCCTGAAGGTCCGCTTGCAGCACGTCATCGACTGGCTCGGCGAGAGCAAGGTCGACGTGCTCTGTCTTCAGGAACTGAAGCTCACCGACGATAAATACCCGCGCGCCGAACTCGAAGCGCAAGGCTACCGCAGCTGGTTCACGGGCCAGAAGACCTATAACGGCGTGGCTATTCTCGTGCGCGACGGCCTGAACGTCGACGAGAGCACCGTCGTGCGCAACATTCCCGGTTTCGAAGATCCGCAGCAGCGCGTGGTCGCCGTGACGGTCGAAGGCACGCGCATCGTCTGTGCGTATTTCCCGAACGGTCAGGCGCCCGGCAGCGAGAAGTTCGCGTACAAGCTCGACTGGCTCAACGCGATGCACGACTGGCTCGCGGCTGAAATGCAGCAGTATCCGAAGCTCGCGCTGCTCGGCGACTACAACATCGCGCCCGAAGACCGCGATGTGCACGACCCGAAAGCGTGGGAAGGCCAGAATCTCGTGTCGCCCGAGGAGCGCGCGCAGTTCCAGCGCCTCATCGCGCTCGGTTTCGTCGATGCGTTCCGCCAGTTCGAGCAGCCCGAAAAACTGTTCACGTGGTGGGATTACCGCATGTTCGCGTTCCGCCGCAATGCGGGGCTGCGCATCGATCACATCCTGCTGTCGCCCGCGCTCGCGGCCACGCTCACCGCGTGTGAAGTCGACAAGGTGCCGCGCAAATGGGAGCAGCCTTCCGATCACACGCCGGTGATCGCGGAAGTCACGTTCGCGGGATAAGCGGGTTAAGCAGGCCAGGCGCCCTGAACGCAGCGAGCGGGCGCACGGGCGGCCCGCTCGCGGCTCAAGCCATGCGAGGCGCACGCGCGCCTCACGGCTCTCACCACGTTCCGCCGAGCGTGGTCCACAGGAAGCGGTACACGAGCGCATCGTACTGCGCGCGTTCCAGCGAGTCGCTGCCCGGCCCATGGCCGCCTTCCGTGTTCTCCAGATACCAGACGTTCGCGTGCCCCTGCTCCTGCATGCGCGCGACCATCTTGCGCGCGTGCGCGGGGTGCACGCGGTCGTCGCTGGTCGAGGTCGTGAACAGCACCGGCGGGTACAGCACGCCCGGCTGCACGCGCTGATACGGCGAGTACGCGGCGAGCGCAGCGCCTTCTTCGGAATCCTCAGGATCGCCGTATTCGTCGATCCACGAAGCGCCCGCGTGCAGCAGGGGATACCGCTCCATGTCGAGCAGCGGCACTTCGCAGACCACCGCGCCGAACAGCTCGGGACGCTGCACCATGCACACGCCCACGAGCAGGCCGCCGTTGCTGCCGCCCTTGATGCCGAGTTGCGGCGCGCTCGTATAGCCCTGCGAAACCAGGGCCTGCGAGACGGCGATGAAGTCGTCGAACGAACGCTGCCGATGTTCGCGCTGCGCCTGCACGTGCCACGCCGTGCCGTATTCGCCGCCACCGCGGATATGCGCGATCGCCACGATGCCGCCCTGCTCCAGCCAGCCGATGCCCGATCCCACCAGGTATTGCGGCGTCAGCGCGATCGAAAAGCCGCCATAACCCGTGAGCAGACACGGCAGCGGCTTGCGCGCCTCGCCCTGAAGCGCGTCGCGCGGGCCGACCACGGTGAACGGCACCATCGTGCCGTCCGCCGAACGCGCATGCGAGCGGATCACGGTGAACGGACCGGCGTCGAACTGCGTGGGCCAGCGATCGAGCAGTTCCCAGTTCTGTAAATCCTGCTGCGCGAGATCGGCGAGCCAGTATTCGGGCGGCAGCAAATAGTCGTCGACGTCGACGAACACTTCGTCGTTGAGCGTATCTTCGATCGGCGAGACATCGACCTGCGAACTCGCGCGCCCCGGAAAGCTGCGCGAATGCCACGTCCACACGCCGTCGCGTTCGGACGGTTGCCAGAGCATCGTGCGGCTTTGCACGTCGTCGAGCCAGGAGACGATCAAGACGTTTTTCGTATTGGTCCAGTCGCACGCGGAGGTCACGGGCGTGGGCGTGAAGAGCGCCGTGAAATTGCGATCGCCGGCCACGAACGCGTCCTCGCGTATCGCGAGCAGCGAACCGCCCGCATACGTCTGCGCGCCGAGGGTCCAGTCGAGACGCGGTTCGAGCATGAGCCAGCCGTGCCACGCGCCCACGGCCACATGCGACGGCACGTCGTAGAGCTGCCACTCGCCGCGCGCATCGAGACGATACGTATATGAATCGAAGAAGTCGACGGCGCGCACCACGTCGTGCCGCTGCTCGACCGGATCGTAATCGCCTTCGACGCTGATGTCGTCGAACTCGCCGCGAAACACCACGGGCGCATCGACGAGACGCGTACCGCGCGTCCAGCGCCGTACTTCACGCGGATAACCCGAGCGCGTGAGCGTCTTCTTGCCGTGATCCCAGCCGACGTAAACCGTGTCGCGATCGATCCACGAAATCGTGTGCTTGCCTTCCTTCTCGATGCAGAAACCGCCATCGACGAACACGCGCCGTTCGAGATCGAACTCGCGCACCGTGACGGCGTCGGCGCCGCCATCGGACAGCTGGATCAGCGCGCGATCGCCATCGGGATACAGAATGTCGATGCCCGCGCAAACCCACGGCATGCCTTCGGCCGCGCCGAGCGCGTCGAAGTCGAGCAGCGTTTGCCACTCGGGACGATGCGCGCGCCAGTCGGCCCATTTCGCGCGGCGCCACAGGCCCTTCGGGTTGTCCTCGTCCTCCCAGAGATCGTAGGCCCACTCGAGCCAGCGGCTCGGAATCACGGGCCGCTCGCGCGGCAAGTACGCCTGCGCGAGACGCTTCTCCAGCGCGTCGAAACGCGCGCCGCCTTGCCACGCGGCACGCGTGCGCGCGTTCTGCGCCTCGACCCACGTCATGGCGGCGGGATCGTCGAGCGATTCAAGGGAGAGAAAGGGATCGGCCTCGGCGGGCCAGGGAGAAGTCACGGGCATGTTCGATCGTCTGCAAGAAACCAGCGTCGATTATGCCCCAGCGCGTGAACGGGCACGCGCAGGGTGCATCGGCTCGCGCGGAGCCGATGCACCCTGCGCGCTAACTTCAGCGCTCATTTCAGCGCTTATTCCAGATTGAGTTCCTGGATCTTGCGCGTGATGGTGTTGCGGCCAATGCCGAGGCGCTCTGCCGCCTCGACCTTGCGGCCGCGCGTGAAGTCGAGCGCCTCGCGAATCACGGCGGCCTCGAAACGGCGCGAGAGTTCGTCCATGACGTCGGCGCTGTTTTCTCGCAGCAGGCGGGCGACTTCCGTGCGTAAGCCGCTTTCCCAGACGCTGACCGCCAGCGCGGCCGCAGCGGCCACGCCGTTGGCCGCGGAGAATCCGCCTGCCGCGCCGCCCACCGCGCCACCGAAACCGGACACGCTTGCCGTGCCCGGCGCGCCGCTCACGGCCCCCGCTGCACCCGCCGCCGCGCCCTCGTACGACCCGGCGCCGTTAGCCAGCTCGCTCGCCACCGCCGCGCCCTCGCCCGTCGCGACATGCGACGGCAGCAGATCGGGCGGCAGATCCTTGATTTCGATGGTCTGCGCGGGCGCCATCACCGTGAGCCAGTTCGCGAGATTCTCGAGCTGGCGCACATTGCCCTGGAACGGCAACGACGACATATACGCAAGCGCTTCATCGGAGACGCGCTTGGGTTCCACGCCCAGTTCGCGCGCGCTCTTTTGCAGGAAGTGGCGCGTGAGCAGCGGGATATCCTCGCTACGCTCGCGCAACGCGGGCAGACGCAGCCGGATCACGTTGAGGCGGTGATACAAGTCCTCGCGGAACAAACCCTGACGCACGCGCGTTTCCAGATTCTGGTGCGTGGCCGCGATCACGCGCACGTTCGCGCGCAGCGGATTGTGGCCGCCCACGCGATAGAACTGGCCGTCGGAGAGCACACGCAGCAGACGCGTTTGCAGATCGAACGGCATGTCGCCGATTTCGTCGAGAAACAGCGTGCCGTTCTCAGCTTGCTCGAAGCGGCCTTGACGCATCGCCTGCGCGCCCGTGAACGCGCCGCGCTCATGGCCGAACAGTTCGGATTCCAGAAGATCTTTCGGAATGGCCGCGGTGTTCAGCGCGATGAACGGACCGTTCGCGCGTGGGCTATGTCGGTGCAAGGCGCGCGCAACAAGCTCCTTTCCGGTGCCCGACTCGCCCGTGATGAGCACAGTCGCCGCCGAATGCGAGAGACGGCCGATCGCGCGGAACATGTCCTGCATCGCGGGCGCCTGGCCCAGCATCTCGGGCGCTTCGGCGGGACGGTCGTCCCACTGCTGTTCGCCGCGCATGCTTTCGTCGACGGCGCGGCGGATCAGCTCGACGGCCTTGTCGACATCGAAGGGCTTGGCGAGATATTCGAATGCACCGCCCTGGAACGCGGCCACCGCGCTGTCGAGGTCGGAGAACGCGGTCATGATGATGACGGGCAGTCCCGGCAGACGCTCGCGCACGGTCTGCAGCAGTTCGAGCCCCGAGCCGCCAGGCATGCGGATATCGGAGACGAGCACCTGCGGGCTGTCGTGGTCGAGCGCGCTCGCGGCCTCACGCACGTTCGAGAAGCTGCGGGTGGCGAAATTTTCGCGTGCGAGTGCTTTTTCGAGCACCCAGCGAATTGATTGGTCGTCGTCAACTATCCAGATCGGCTTCATAAGGTCGGTCAGAAGTCTTGGTGGCTTGCGGGTCGTGAGATCAGTTGTCGAGCGGCAGCAAAATCTGAAACTCGGTATGACCGGGCCGGCTTTCCACTTCGATCAGGCCGTCGTGCTGTTGCACGAAGGTCTGCGCGAGCGTGAGGCCGAGACCGCTGCCATCCTCGCGTCCGGAGACGAGCGGATAGAAGATGCGATCGCGGATGTCCTCGGGAATGCCGGGGCCGTTGTCGATGATATGCAAGTCCAATGCCAGCTTGCACAGGCGTTTTGAAATCGTGATCTTGCGCGCGATGCGCGTGCGCAATTCGATGCGCGCGTCGCCTTGCGAAATGCGTTCGCGCAGCGCCTGCGCCGCGTTGCGCACGATGTTGAGCAGCGCCTGAATCAGCTGCTCCTTGTCGCCTCGCAGGTCGGGCACGCTCACGTCGTAATCGCGCTCGATCGTGAGACCGCGCGGAAACTCCGCGAGAATCACGGCGCGCACGCGCTCGCAGACTTCGTGAATATTCACGTCGCCGACGATATGCGGATGACGATGCGGTTCGAGCAGCCGGTCGACCAGCGTTTGCAGACGGTCCGACTCCTTGATGACCACCTGCGTGTACTCGCGCAACTCGCCGCGCTCGAGCGTGCCGAGTTCGAATTCGAGCAACTGCGCCGCGCCGCGAATGCCGCCGAGCGGATTCTTGATCTCGTGCGCGAGATTGCGGATCAGATGTTTGTTGACCGTCGCGAGGTCGTGAATGCGCTCCTCGCGGTCGGTACGGATATGCCGCTCGTTCTCGAACAGTTCGAGCAGCACGTAGTCGGGCGCGCTCTCCAGAAAGCCGACGATCGCATGCACATGCAGCGACTCGCGGCCCGGCCGTTCGAGCGAGGCGTCGAGGCGCGTCGCGTGAAAGCGGTGCGCGGCGATCGACGCAATGGTTTCGAGCAGTTCGTCGGCATTCGAGAACAGATCGGACCACACCATCTGCGAGAGCTGCCGGCGCGAGAGGTCGAGCATCGCCTCGGCCGAGGGATTCGCAAACGCCACGCGCAGGCTGCGCTTCTCGAGCACGAGCACGACGGTGGGCAGCGCCTCGAAGCCGGGCAAGAGACCCGACTCGACGAGCGGCGCGTCGTCCGAGAGCGGCTCCGCATGGCCCTTTCTTGCCTTGATCAGATTCTTGAGCACCATCTTGCATGGCCGGCCGCCACGCGGCGCACCGGCTCCCTGTCCCTGTCGTTGAATGACGGCAACGCGGCGAGCGGACCAACGAAAAAGGGACGGCACCGCCGTCCCTTCATGACCGATCGCCGATGTCGGATGGACACTTCGCTACGCGGCTGCGAGCGAAGCGCCATCGTCGATTACAGCGCGCTTTACAGCGAGTAGTACAGTTCGAACTCGACCGGGTGCGTCGTCATGCGCACGCGTTGCAGTTCGCCTTCCTTCAGTGCGAGGTAGGCGTCGATCATCGAATCCGTGAACACGCCACCGCGCGTCAGGAATTCGCGATCCTTGTCGAGCGCTTCCAGAGCCTGGTCGAGGCCGGCGCAGACGGTCGGGATCTTTGCATCCTCTTCCGGCGGCAGGTCGTACAGGTTCTTGTCGGCGGCTTCGCCCGGATGGATCTTGTTCTGCACGCCGTCCAGACCTGCCATCATCAGTGCCGAGAAGCACAGGTACGGGTTGGCCATCGGGTCCGGGAAGCGCGTTTCGATACGGCGGCCCTTCGGGTTCGAGACGTGCGGAATACGGATCGATGCCGAACGGTTGCGTGCCGAGTAAGCCAGCTTGACCGGTGCTTCGAAGTGCGGAACCAGACGCTTGTACGAGTTCGTCGACGGGTTCGTGATGGCGTTCAGCGCGCGAGCGTGCTTGATGATGCCGCCGATGTAGAACAGCGCGAATTCCGACAGACCTGCGTAGCCGTTGCCTGCGAACAGGTTCTGGCCGTCCTTCCAGATCGACTGGTGAACGTGCATGCCCGAACCGTTGTCGCCAACGATCGGCTTCGGCATGAACGTAGCCGTCTTGCCATACGTGTGCGCCACGTTATGGATGATGTACTTCATCTGCTGCGTCCAGTCCGCGCGCTGAACCAGCGTCGAGAACTTCGTGCCGATTTCGTTCTGGCCTTGACCAGCGACTTCGTGGTGGTGCACTTCGACCGGGATGCCGATCTGTTCGAGCAGCAGACACATTTCCGAACGGATGTCCTGGAACGTGTCGACCGGCGCGACCGGGAAGTAGCCGCCCTTGACGCCCGGACGGTGACCCGTGTTGCCGCCTTCGAATTCCTTGCTCGACGACCACGGTGCTTCTTCCGAGCCGATCTTGACGAACGAGCCCGACATGTCCGTGTTCCACTGGACCGAGTCGAAAATGAAGAATTCGGGTTCCGGGCCGAAGAAGGCCGTGTCGCCGAGGCCCGTGCTCTTGAGGTACGCTTCAGCGCGCTTCGCGAGCGAGCGCGGGTCGCGCTCGTAGCCCTTGCCGTCAGCCGGTTCGACCACGTCGCAGGTCAGGACCAGCGTCGGTTCTTCGTAGAACGGGTCGATGAAGGCCGTGTTCGCGTCCGGAACGAGCAGCATGTCCGAGGCTTCGATGCCCTTCCAGCCGGCGATCGACGAACCGTCAAATGCATGACCCGACTCGAACTTGTCTTCGTCGAAGTGCGACAGCGGAACCGAGACGTGTTGCTCTTTGCCGCGCGTGTCGGTAAAGCGGAAGTCGACAAACTTGACGTCTTCGTCCTTGACGAGTTGCATGACGTCGGCCACGGATTTACTCATAACCTATTCTCCTGATTAACGATTTCGGCGAACGCTGCCGCCGTCCCAATCCTTGTTAGTCGCCGGTTGCTGCCCGGCCCGCTTGCGCAGACCGGCTGCGAACGATCGCGACAGATAAAGCAGCTTCCGTGCCAAGTATGCGCCAACCTGGAACAAACCCAATGCTGACGCGCACCTGGACGAAAAATCCGCGCCTCGTCGGCGAGCGGGCCCGCCGGCCGAAGCGCCTTCATGCACCACATCCGTGCAATCCCGGATTTGGCGCGTGAAACTCACTTCATTATGGTGCATAACGTCAATCATGCACCACGCTTGCGCAAAATTACCTCGCGGCTTCTGACGGCCCGCATGCGGCCGACCTGACTTGCCTTGACGCCGCCCCGCAAGCGGTCATGCGCGCGCCGTCATTGCGCGAGTATGCCCCGCAATGCGGGGTTCCCGCACCCATGCAGCGCGCTAGAATGATCTTTTGGACCCACCCTACATCCGAGGAGATCCGCTGTCATGAGTACGCTCGAACAGTTGCACGCCCAGGCCGACCAGCGACGCGTCGAGAACCAGCTGCCCTACGCGGGCGCGCTCTCGCCCGCCGAGGCGTTCGAGCTTCTGCAACTCGATCCGCGCACCCGCCTCGTCGACGTGCGCACGCGCGCCGAACTCGACTGGGTCGGCCGCCCCGTGATCGGCGATGGCCAGTACGCCCACGTCGAATGGACCCGCTATCCTGGCGGCGTGCCGAACACCGACTTCGTCGCCCAGCTCAGGAGCGCGGTCGGCGACACCGACGCCCCCGTGCTGTTCCTCTGCCGCAGCGCGGCCCGCTCGAAGCTCGCGGCCATCGAAGCGGCCAAGGCCGGCTTCACGCGCGCCTACGACCTGCTCGAAGGCTTCGAAGGCGACAAGAACGCCGAAGGTCACCGCAAGTCGGTCACGGGCTGGTGCTTCCGCGGCCTGCCCTGGCTCGGCGCCTGACCTGCGACGGGGCGGCGCCCGCCGCCCGCCCAGCAGGCCACTCTGAGCGCCGCATGTGACACGCCGATGATCGGGCGCGGCGCGCTTACTGTGCGTTTTCGGCGGTGCTTGCATCGGCTTTGCGTCAACGCTTGCATCGACGCTTGCACCGATTAACCCGGCCGCATGCGCATCGGCGAACAGCCTCAGAACCCCGCGCGCGGGCCGCTGCGGCGCTCGCGGTCCGGCGATCCCTCGCCGGGCGCGGGCGGTTCCACGACATCGCCGCCCAGCAGGTGCACGCCTTCGCGCAGCTTCACGAAGGCCGCCGCCACCGCCTCGGGCTCGCCCTTCACGCCCAGATCGATATGCCGGCGCGCGTAAATGCCGCCGCGCTCCGTGTCGCCGACGCTCGGCAGGCTGAACACGCGCACGCCCGGAAAATCGTGCTCGATGCGCTCCATCAGCGGCGTGAGCGTCGACTCCGGCAGCTCGAACACCAGCAGCGACTTCTCCGCATGCGGCGTCTGATGATGCAGATGCGCGTACTTCGTATCGAGCACCCATTCGATCATCGGCCAGGCCATCACCGGAAAGCCCGGCACGAAATGGTGATCGCGGATCGAAAAACCCGGAATCTTGTTATAGCCGTTCGGAATGATCTCGCAGCCCTGCGGGAAGGTGCCCATCTGAAAGCGATGCAGATTCTCCGGCGACGCGAAGTCGACCGGATCGGCGCCCGTATGCATGTCGCGGATGCGCTCACTGATCGCCGCTTCGGCGTCCGGGTGCAGCGCGAGCGGCACGCCCAGCGCGGCCGCCGCACACTGACGCGTGTGGTCGTCGGGCGTCGCGCCGATGCCGCCCGTGGAGAACACGATGTCGCCCGATTCGAACGAACGCTTGAGCGTGGCGGTGATACGCGCCGGATCGTCGCCAACGTATTCGGCCCAGTCGAGCGTGAGACCGCGCGCGCCGAGCAGTTCGATGACCTTCGGCAGATGCTTGTCGGTGCGGCGGCCGGACAGAATCTCGTCGCCGATGATGATGACGCCAAATGCCATGAGTTGCCTCGTCGAGGAAATGAAGTGATGGAGTTCAGTGGACGATGGTGACGTCGTGCCCGCTATGCTGCGCCTCTTCGTGACGCAGGCGCTGCAACGCGCGCAGGCAGTACTGGCCGAACCAGAGCGCCGTGAACACCAGAATGAAAGCGTAGATCCAGATGGTCAGCGCGGCGACCACCGGGAACAGCAGCACGAGCCACGCGGAGGCCACCCAGATCGCCGTGGGCAGCGAGCCGAGCAGACCGCTCGCCACGCCGATCGCGAGCAGCGGCAGGCGGTGGCGGCGCACGAGTTCGCGGCGCTCCTCGGGGCTCGCGTGCAGCGCGAGCGCGTCGTAGGTCATCACGCGATACGTGAGCCAGCCCCACAACAGCGGCGGCACGAGCACGCAGAACGGCGGAATGAACCAGAACGGCAGCGTCACGATCAGCAGCACGATGCACAGCAGCGTGGTCCAGAGCGAATGCGCCATGCTGCCGAACCAGCTGCCGCCGCGCCGCGCCTCCAGCCCGGCGTACTGCCGCGCCGTGAGATGGCGGATCACGCGCGGCATCGCCACGGCGACGATCAGCAGCAGCACCGTGATGACGATCAGCGGAATCGTCAGGATGATGATCACGAACGGCCCGATCATGCTGCGCAGCGCCCCGAAGCCGAGCGCGTCGAACGCGTGATAGAGCCAGGACATGGCCGGCCAGTTTTCGAAGGTGATGCGCACCGCGTCGATGAGCGGCTGCCAGAAGATATAGAGCAGGACGCCCCACGCCCCCGCCGCCACGACGAACGGCACGAAGGTCAGGAGCAGCATGGCGGGATGGAACACGCCGGAAAGCGCGCGGCCGAGCGAGCGCAGCAAATCGTTCATGCGAGCGGGAAAATAGCGGGAAGACGGTGAAGCGTCACGAAACCGGTGGATTCACTGCGACAAAACGACAGCATAAACCACGGCGCGCCGGTCGGGCGAAACGAGGCACAGGCGGAGGTTGAGACGGAAGAACAGGCGCAGGCGCAGACGGGCGCAAGAAGCGCCCGGCGAAACGATGCGCACGAGAAAGCGCGGCAAAAAGGTCTACGCAGCGAACGTGTCGTCGCGCGCGGCGGCCTTGCGCCCGCGTGCGCCAAGCCGGCGTGCGATGCGCAGGAACGCGAGCCCCTGCTGCGCCCAGAAACCTTCGCCATAGCGCACGCCGTCGAGCTGGTCGCGAATGCCCGTAGGTTCGAGCTCGCGATTGAACGACGCGCTGCCGAACAGCATGTCCCACCACGGAAACAGCACGCCGAAGTTGCAGCCATACGTGGTGCCTTCGTGCCCATAACCGATGGCGTGATGGCGGCGATGAAAGCGCGGGCTCACGATCAGCCGCTCGCCGAGCCAGCCGAAATGCGCGCGGATATTGGCGTGCTGGACGTTCTGCACGAAATTCGTGAGCGCGACGAGCACCACGAACTGCGCGGGCGGCACGCCGATCACGAGCGCGATGCCGGCGAACATGCACGACTGCATCAGCACGTCGAGCAGATGGTTGCGGTTATCGCACCAGAACGACATCCGGCGCTGGCTGTGATGCACCGCGTGCAGTTCCCACCAGATGCCGAAGCGGTGCGACAGCCGGTGATACCAGTAGCCGAAGAAGTCGAGCACGATCAGATAGATCGCGAACGCCACGATGGGCTGCGTGGTCACGCCGGGCCAGAGATTGTCGATATCGACGCTCATCACGCCATGCAGGCGCAGCCAGCCCTGAGCACGGTCGAACACCGGCTGCATGGCGAAGAAGAACAGCAGATTGAGAATGCCGAGCCGCGTGATCCATGTGTAGATGGCGTCCACGGCCACGCCCTTGCGGTCGGGCCACTTTTCCGCGGGCATGAGCGCTTCGAGCGGACGCAGGATCGCGTACATCACGCCCACCTCCAGCACGCCGACGATCACCCAGTACAGCGCGTCGAACGTGTCTTCGTCCACGTTCATCAGGCCGAAGCGGAACAGCAGCGGCTGCAGGACGTTCACGTAGACCAGCGTCTGGAGCCACGACACGCAGTCGTCGGCGCCGGACGCGAGCCAGTGAATACCGGAATTCAGCAACGTGAGCATGGCAAAACCGCTAGCAGTTCGCGCCGGATATCACGCGCCGTTCGGCGACATGACCGGCGCGCGGTCGAAGAAATAGATGCCGTGCGGCGAGCGGCCCACGTCGATCGTCTTGATGAGCTTCTTCGTCTGCATGTCGATCACGCCGATGCGCTTCGCGAAGCGGAACGTGACCCACAGATAGCGCTTGTCGGCGGTCAGTTCCATGTCGTCCGGCCCGGGCAGCAGGCCGTTGATCTCGCCCACTTTCTCCAGCGACTCCTCGTCGATGATGCTGATGACGTTCGACACGCGGCTCGACACCAGCACGTGACGCCCATCCACCATCGAGCGGAAATTGTGCGCGGCCTTGCCCACCTGGATGGTCTTGATGACCTTCTGGTTGCGCCAGTCCACCACCGCCACGTAGTCGGCGCCCGTCATGCCGACGAGCAGGTATTTTTCGCCGGGCGTAAGCCACAGGCCGGCGGGCGCGGCGCCCACCTTCATCTTCCAGAGCACTTTCTGCGTGGGCAGGTCGACCGCCGCGATTTCGCCCGAGACTTGCAGCGACACGAACACGATATTGCTGTCCTTCGTGAACGCGAGGTGGCTGGGCATGGCCGAAAGCGGCAGGCGCTTCGCGACCGTGAAATTGCCCGCGCCGCCGTAGTGGTAGATATCCAGACGGTCGAGGCGCAGACCCGTGGTCACGAACCACTTGTTGTCCGGCGAGAAACCGAGCTGATACGGGTCTTCGACGTTCTCGATCCAGCGCTGCGGCTTGCCGGTTTTCGGATCGACGAACAGCAGGTTGTTCGACACCGAATTCGCGACGATCAGCGAAGTATTGTCGGGCGTGGGAAACAGGTGATGCGGCTCCTTGCCCGTGGGCACGGTGCCGACGACTTCATGCGTCTTGTCGTCGATGAGGCTCAGCGTGGCTTCACCGGAGTTGAGCACGATGATGTTGTTCGCGTGAGCGATGCTTGGCATCGCCGTGGCCAGCACGGCGCCGACGAGCGCGGAGGAGGCAAACACAACGGCGCGTTTGGCAAAGCGTCCGGCGGCACGGCGGAATTCGTTTTTACGCATGAAGAGTCGTTCCCAGGCAGATCCGTGATTGTAGAACGCTTACCGCTTCGCAAGGTTGACGTAGGGCCGATGAAATAGAAAGGGGCGCGAATTTCGCGCCCCTTTCCGGTCATTTTCGAAGCTTTCTTAAGTCCGCTGTTGTGACCCGCATAAGTGGCCAGCATACGTGGCCCGCAAATATCAGCGCATCGACAACGCGTGAAAGCTCATCGCTGCATCGATTCCCACACTTTGTAGAGCCGTTTCACCGAAACCGGCATCGGCGTACGCAACTCCTGAGCGAACAGCGAAATCCGCAGTTCCTCGAGCAGCCAGCGGAACTCCGCGAGACGTGCGTCGAACACGCCGCCGCGCTGCGAAAGCGCGCGCTGATACTGCTGCGCGAGCGGCAGGAATTCCGAGGCCTGACGCGCGTCGCGGGCGGGATCGGCGCGCAGCTTGTCGATGCGCAGCGCGATGCCCTTCAGGTAGCGCGGAAAATGCACGAGCTGCGCGTACGGCGTCTCCAGAATGAAGCGCTTGCCGATGAGCGCGTCGAGCTGCGCCTGCATGTCGGCGGCCGGCGCGCCGAACGCCTTCGCCGCCACCAGCTTCTTCGACACCGACGCAAATTCCGCCAGGATCTGCCCAACGAGCCGCGCGATTTCCTGCGCGAGCAGCGAGAGACGCCCGCGCCCTTCGTCCTTGCGCGCGTGGAAACTCGCGTCGTCGTCGGGGAGCGGGTCTTGCAGGCAGGCGCGATCGAGCGCGAGTTCGACGAGCTGATCGCGCAATTCCTCCTGCGTGGCGCGCGCCATGAACTGCATCGCCATTTCGCGCAGACCCGGCAGATTCCTCTCCAGATAGCGAATCGGCTCGCGCAACTGCAGCGCGAACAGACGACGCAGCCCCGCGCGATGAATGCGCGCCGCTTCCTCGGGCGAATCGAACACCTCCACGTCGCAATGCGTGGCGCGATCGACGAGCGCCGGATAGCCGAACAGCGTCTGGCCGCCCCGGCGGATTTCGAGCAGTTCAGGCAGCTTGCCGAAATTCCAGGTCGTAAGGTTTTCGTAGAGCGCCGTGGCGGGCGCGGCGTCGCTCGCGGCAGGCGTGTGGGGCGCGTTGGCCGGATTGGTCCGCTTCGGCGCGCTCGCGTTCGGCTGCGGCTCAACGCCGCCGCCCTTCTCGCTCGCCCCGCCTTGCGCGTGCGTTTCCAGCGCCGCCAGCGCGGTCGCGCTCGCGAGCTTCTGGAACTGCTGCTGCGCCTGCGCGCCGAGTTCCGCGCGCAACTGCGCGAGATTGCGGCCCATCGCGAGCTGGCGACCGTGCTCGTCGATCACCTTGAAGTTCATGAACAGATGCGCGGCCAGCGTCTCCAGCTTGAAATCCGCCGACTTCAACTGAATCTGCTTCTGCTCGCGCACGTCGATGATCAGCGCCTCCAGCAGCCCGCCCGCGCCGAAGCGCTCACCGCTCACGCGATCGGCGAAACCGGCCGCGTATTCGGGCAGCGGCACGCAATGGCGGCGCAGCTTCTGCGGCAAGGACTTCAGGAGCAGTTGCGCCTTCTCCTTGAGCATGCCGGGCACGAGCCATTCACAGCGGCGCGCGTCGACCTGATTGAGCGCGTAGAGCGGCACCGCGAGCGTCACGCCGTCGCGCGGCGAACCGGGCTCGAAGTGATACGTGAGCGCCATCGCCACGCCCGACATCGTCATGCGCTTCGGGAACAGATCGGTCGTCACGCCCGCCGCCTCGTGGCGCATCAGGTCGTCGCGCGAGAGATACAGCAGACGCAGCTTGTCCTCGGACTGACCGCTCTTTTTCACCTCGTCGCGATACCAGCGCTCGAAGGACGCGCCCGAATACATGCCCTCGGGAATCGCCTGATCGTAGAAACCGAAGATCAGTTCGTCGTCGACGAGCACGTCCTGGCGGCGCGACTTGTGTTCGAGCTGCTCGATATCGGCGAGCAGCTTGCGGTTGTGCGCGAAGAACGGCAGCTTGGTGTCGAACTCGCCCTCCACCAGCGCGCCGCGAATGAACAACTCGCGCGCGCGCGCCGGGTCCTGCTTGCCAAACGCCACGCGGCGTCGCTGATACACCGGCAGGCCATAGAGCACGCCGCGCTCGAACGCGCTGACCTGCGCCGCGCGCTTCTCCCAATGCGGCTCGGACAGCGACTTCTTCAGCAGATGCGCGCCCACTTTTTCGAGCCATTCGGGCTCGATCTTCGCGATGCAGCGCGCGTACAGACGGCTCGTTTCCACGAGTTCCGCCGCCACGACCCAGCGCCCCGCCTTCTTCACGAGCGCCGAACCGGGCCACAGATGGAACTTGATGCTGCGCGCGCCGAGGTAATGCGGCTCGTCGTCGGCCTTGAGACCGATGTTGCCAAGCAAGCCCGTCAGCAGCGCGTGATGGATCTGCTCGTAGGTCGCATCGGACTGGTTGATGCGCCAGCCGTGCTCGCGCACGACCGTCAGCAATTGCGAGTGCACATCGCGCCATTCGCGCAGACGCAGATGCGAAAGGAAGTTCGCCCGGCACGAATCGACGAGTTGCTTGTTCGACTTCTTGTGCGCGACGGCGTCTTCGAACCACGCCCAGATCTTGAGCCACTGAAGGAATTCGGAGCGCTCGTCGGCGAAACGGCGATGCGCCTGATCGGCCTGCTCCTGCGCTTCGATCGGCCGGTCACGCGGATCCTGCACCGAAAGCGCACTCGCGATGACGAGCACTTCGCGCAGCGACTGCTCATCGCGCGCGGCCAGAATCATGCGGCCGACGCGCGGATCGAGCGGCAGGCGCGACAGCTCGCGGCCGAGCGTGGTCAGCGCGTTGTCGTCGTCGACGGCACCGAGTTCGTTGAGCAGCTGATAACCGTCCGCGATCGCGCGGCCCGGCGGCGGCTCGATGAACGGGAAGGTTTCGATCGCCGTGAGATGCAACGACTTCATGCGCAGAATCACGGCCGCCAGCGACGAGCGCAGGATTTCCGGGTCGGAAAAACGCGGGCGCGCGACGTAATCGGACTCTTCGTAAAGCCGGATGCAGATACCGTCGGCGACGCGGCCGCAACGGCCCGCGCGCTGGTTCGCGGCGGCCTGCGAAATCGACTCGATCTGCAGTTGCTCGACCTTGTTGCGGTACGAATAGCGCTTCACGCGCGCGAGGCCCGTGTCCACCACATAGCGGATGCCGGGCACCGTCAGCGAGGTTTCGGCCACGTTGGTCGCGAGCACGATGCGGCGCGCGTTCGACGCCTTGAACACGCGCTCCTGCTCCTGCGCCGAGAGCCGCGCGAACAGCGGCAGGATCTCCGTGTGCGGCGGATGATGCTTGCGCAGCGCTTCGGCGGCGTCGCGAATCTCGCGCTCGCCGGGCAGGAACACGAGCACGTCGCCCGAACCTTCGCGGCAGAGTTCGTCGACGGCGTCGACGATCGCGTCCATCAGATCGCGGTCGGTGTCGCGCTGCGATTTCTTCGTCGGAGCGTTGCCCTGCGCATTCTTCACAGCCGGGCTGTCTTCCTGCACCGGGCGATAGCGCACCTCGACCGGATACAGACGCCCGCTCACCTCGATCACCGGCGCAGGCTTTTCGTCGCTGCCGAAATGGCGCGCGAAGCGATCCGCGTCGATGGTCGCCGAGGTCACGATCAGCTTGAGATCGGGCCGGCGCGGCAGAATCTCTTTCAGATAGCCGAGCAGGAAGTCGATGTTGAGGCTGCGCTCGTGCGCCTCGTCGATGATGATCGTGTCGTAGGCCTTGAGCAGCGGATCGGTCTGCGTCTCGGCGAGCAGGATGCCGTCGGTCATCAGCTTGACCGACGCGCCCGCCGCGAGATTGTCCGTGAAGCGCACCTTGTAGCCGACCACTTCGCCGAACGGCGTGCCCAGTTCCTCGGCGATACGCCGACCGGTCGCCGATGCCGCGATCCGGCGCGGCTGCGTATGGCCGATCAGGCCCGAACCGCCCGCGCCGAGACCTCGCCCGAGCGACAGCGCGATCTTCGGCAGCTGCGTGGTCTTGCCCGAGCCGGTTTCGCCGCTGACGATCACGACCTGATTGTTGGCGATCGCGCGCGCGATTTCCTCGCGGCGGCCGGAGACCGGCAGCGCTTCGGGGAAGGTGATCGGCGGGATCGGGTTCGGGATGACGTTCGCGCGCGGCGCGCGTTCACGACGCTCCTTGCGCTCGCCTTCGGGACGCGGCGGACGGTCCTCGCGTGCGGTCTGCGGGCGTTCGCTTTGCGGTTTCGCGGCGCGCGGCGCGTCGGCGGGCTGGCGCGGGGCGGCTTGCGGCTCGCGCTGGGTTTCCGTGCGCGCGGGGCGCTCGGCGCGCGGTTCGCGGGGCGCACGCGGTTCGCGTGATTCGCACGGCTCACGTGCTTCGCGTGGCTTGCGATCGCCGCCGCGCGAGGCATCGCCCGATTGCGGCGCTTGCGATGGCGCTTGCGGCACATTGCGCGCTTCGCCGGTTCGCTGCCCGCCCTGGGGCGCACGTTGGGACTCGCGCGGCGTCTCCCGCTGAGATTGATCACGCGCGGGCGCGCGAGGCGTCGGCCGGTTTTCGCGCGGCGCTTCCGGACGCGTTTCGGTTTTCTGCGGCTTTTGCGGCGCGGCGGGTTGCGAAGCAAGCTGCGAAGCGTGCTGAGAAACCGGCGACGAAACCTCCGGCGCACGTTGCGCCTGCGTCTGCGCTTTCACAGCCGGCGTTTGCGGCGCCACAGCCTTGTCTTCAGGCGTCTCGCGCTGCACGGCGGCCTGCGCCGGCTTCGACGCCGGGGCAGCCTTCGCACGCTGATCCTGCACGCGCGCGCCGCCGAGCGCGCCGCTGCCCATCAGCGCGGCGAGCCGGTCCAGCGACGCCGGTTTCTGCGCATCGGCCTGCGCACCGCCATACTTCTGCGCGCCGCGCTTTTCGCGCGCGCCGCCGTGTGCGGCGTCATCGCCGGAAGGGGTGTTGCTGCCCTGCCCCGAGGCAGGTCTTTTGGGTACATTCGACATGGGGGCGCATTATAATCCCGGGCATGAATTCCCAAACCGACCTCGTCCCCGCCGCCCAAGGCGCGCCGGCCACTGCCGCCGCCTCGGACCCCGCGTCCCAGCAAGCCGCGCAGCAGATGGCGCAGCACGCGCAGTTCGTCGACTGGATGCGATCGGTCGCGCCCTACATCCACGCGTTTCAGGGCAAGACTTTCGTCGTCGGTTTCGGCGGCGAGGTCGTGCACCAGAACCTGCTCAACGCGCTCGTCGCCGACATCGCGCTGCTTCAGGCCATGGGCATCCAGATCGTGCTCGTGCACGGTTCGCGCCCGCAGGTCGAGGAGCAGATGAGCCTGCACGGCGTGGAGTCGGAGTTCTCGCACGGCATGCGCATCACGAATGCCCGCGCGCTCGAATCGGCGAAGGAAGCGGCCGGCGAAGTGCGTCTCGACATCGAGGCCGCGATCAGCCAGGGCCTGCCGAACACGCCGATGGCGCACGCGCACATCAGCGTGGTCTCGGGCAACTTCGTGACCGCGCGCCCGGTCGGCATTCTCGACGGCGTCGATTTCCAGCACACCGGCGTGGTGCGCAAGATCGACGCGGATTCGATCCGCCATTCGCTCTCGAGCCGCAAGCTCGTGCTGCTCTCGCCGCTCGGCTTCTCGCCCACGGGCGAGGCGTTCAATCTGTCGATGGAAGACGTCGCCTCGGCGGCGGCCATCGCGCTGCGCGCCGACAAGATCGTGTTCCTCACGGAAACGCAGGGTCTCATCGACGAGGAAGGCGTGCTGATCCGCGAAATGTCGCTCGACGACGCCTATCGCCTCCAGGAAGGCGGCACCGTGCTCGGCGACGCGGGCTTCTATCTGAAGCACTCGATTCGCGCCTGCCGCGGCGGCGTGGGCCGCGCGCACATCATTCCCTACGCGCTCGACGGCGGCCTGCTGCTCGAACTGTTCCTGCACGACGGCGTCGGCACCATGATCTCGTACGAGAATCTGGAAAGTCTGCGCGAAGCCACGCCGGACGACGTCGGCGGTATCCTCACGCTGATCGAGCCGCTCGAAAGCGACGGTACGCTGGTGCGCCGCGGCCGTCACCAGATCGAACGCGACATCGACCATTTCTCGGTGATCGAGCACGATGGCGTGCTGTTCGGCTGCGCCGCGCTCTACGCGTATTCGCAGGAACGCATCGGCGAAATGGCCTGCCTCACGGTCTCGCCCGAAGCGCAAGGTTCCGGCGACGGCGAACGCCTGTTGCGCCGCATCGAGCAGCGCGCCCGCGCGCGCGGCCTCACGCGCATCTTCGTGCTCACCACGCGCACGGAACACTGGTTTCTCAAGCGCGGTTTCGTCAAGGCCACGGTCGACGACCTGCCCGAAGACCGCCGCCGCCTCTATAACTGGCAGCGCAAGTCGCTCGTGCTGATGAAGCAGCTCTGAGCGCGCCGCCCTCCCCCATACGACTACAGGAGAAGCACAGCATGGCCCGTATGATTCAATGCGCGAAGCTCGGCAAGGAAGCCGAAGGTCTCGATTTCCCGCCGCTGCCGGGCGAACTCGGCAAGCGCATCTATGAAAGCGTCTCGAAGGAAGCCTGGCAGGGCTGGCTCAAGCAGCAGACCATGCTGATCAACGAGAACCGCCTGAACATGGCCGATCCGCGCGCGCGTCAGTACCTGATGAAGCAGACGGAAAAGTACTTCTTCGGCGAAGGCGCCGATCAGGCATCGGGCTTCGTGCCGCCGACGCAAGGCTGATCGCTCGCCGATCCGCGTTTCGATCTGCCCCTTTGCCGATCGAAGCAGCGGAAAGCACTGCAAAAACCGCGCCTCCCGCGCGGTTTTTTTATGCGTTTCGTCATCGCGGCCAGCGTTTTTTGCTGCGCCGCCAAATCGCCGCAATCCCTTGCCACACAAGGGCTGACGCGCCTCCCCGGCGCCCTCGCGGACAGGCCAGTTTGCACGATCTTCCGTTATCGTGCTATCATGTCGCTTCGTTCAACAGGCATTAGCCATCAATTGCATTCAGTTCGGCGCCCGAAAACGCCTTTCCAGCTGAATGCGCTCGCACAAAAAGAACGCGCCGCCACGCGGTGATTCTTTTTCGTTCAGCGGCACTTTGCAGTCACACTCCGTGACAGCCCAGTGTCCTCAAGCGTCCTGCCCCCCCTCTACGGCCACGCAGGCGCCACGCTTAATCACAATTCGTTCGAGTGTCGTTTCGCGACACTTCAGCATGCACTTTCGTGCGCCGCCGGACTTGCGCGTCATCGCGCGTCCGGCCAGGCTCGGGTCTCGCCCATGGCGACCCCCATGCGCATCGCGCGCCGCGCACGAACGGCTGCCGCTATCGCGAAACGGCACTCTCCGGCAACCGTGGCGAGCTCCCCTGGAGTTCGTCGCAGTCATTGGAGATGCAGACCTTGACCGCTTCCACTTCCGGCTCGTCGGCCCAATCCGACCTCACCCTCGACGACATTACGATCGTCGACAACAGCCTCCTCAAACGCGCCGTCGGCGCCATGGCCCTTGGCAACGCCATGGAATGGTTCGACTTCGGCGTGTACAGCTACATCGCCGTCACGCTCGGCCAGGTATTCTTCCCGTCGAGCAGCCCGTCGGCCCAGCTGATCGCCACCTTCGGCACGTTCGCGGCCGCCTTCCTCGTGCGCCCGATCGGCGGCATGGTGTTCGGCCCGCTCGGCGACCGTATCGGCCGTCAGCGCGTGCTCGCGATGACGATGATCATGATGGCCTGCGGCACTTTCGCCATCGGCCTGATTCCGTCGTACCACTCGATCGGCATCGCGGCGCCCGTGCTGCTGCTGGTCGCGCGTCTGGTGCAGGGTTTCTCGACCGGCGGCGAGTACGGCGGTGCGGCGACCTTCATCGCCGAATTCGCCACCGACAAGCGCCGCGGCTTCATGGGCAGCTTCCTCGAATGCGGCACGATGGTGGGCTACATCTTCGGCGCGGGCACGGTCGCGGTGCTGACCGCCCTGCTCTCGCATCAGCAACTGCTCGACTGGGGCTGGCGCGTGCCGTTCATGATCGCGGGTCCGCTCGGGATCGTGGGCCTGTACATCCGTACGAAGCTCGAAGAAACGCCGGCGTTCAAGCGCGAAGCCGAACTGCGCGAAGCGGAAGAAGTCGCGCGTCCGAAGCTCACGATTCAATCTCTGCTGACCCAGCATCTGCGCCCCTTCCTGCTGTGCGTGGGCCTCGTGCTGATCTTCAACGTGACCGATTACATGGCGCTGTCGTATCTGCCGAGCTATCTGTCGGCGACGCTGCACTTCGACGAAACGCACGGTCTTTTCGTCGTGCTCGCCGTGATGGTGCTGATGGTGCCGATGACGATCGCGTTCGGCCGCCTCTCGGATGCCATCGGCCGCAAGCCGGTGATGCTCGCGGGCTGTGTGGGCCTGATCGTGCTGGCGATTCCGTCGCTCACGCTGATCCAGACGGGCGCACTGGTGCCGGTGTTCCTCGGCCTGATGATTCTCGGCACGCTGCTGTCGTGCTTCACGGGTGTGATGCCGTCGGCGCTGCCCGCGCTGTTCCCGACCGCGATCCGCTACGGCGCGCTCGCCATCGGCTTCAACGTGTCGGTCTCGCTGTTCGGCGGCACGACGCCGCTGGTCGCCGCCTGGCTCGTCGAGCACACGCAGAACCTCATGATGCCCGCGTACTATCTGATGGGCGCGGCTGTGGTCGGCATCATCTCGGTGCTGGCGCTGCACGAAACGGCGCGCCGTCCGCTGCCGGGCTCGGCGCCCAGCGTGAGCAGCAAGGCCGAAGCGCATGCAGTGCTGCGCGGCGTGCGTCTCGCCCGCGAAATGGACGACGACTACGCGACGGCCATGCCCGCACGCGTGTAAGCCACACGACTCCGTCATGCCATGAAAAAGGCCAGCTTCGCGCTGGCCTTTTTTGCGTCTGGAATCCGGGCCGATCGATGAATCAGCCGATCAGGCGCGTGTGCTCGATATGCGGCACGCCGCCATCGATCGTCAGCATGGCCGCCGAGATCGGCAACGTAAAGCGGCGCGGCCCCGCGCTGCCGGGATTCACATAGATCACGCCGTCGCGCGTGTCGAGCGCAGGCTTGTGCGAATGCCCGCTGACGACGACCGCCACGCCCTCCGCACGCGGATCGCCGCGCAGATCGGGCAACTCATGCACGACCGCGATCGCGATCCCGCCGATGTCGAGCCGCGTCTGCACCGGCAGCGCCTCGGCCCACGCGCCGCGATCGTTGTTGCCGCGCACGGCGGTCAGCGGCGCGATGCGCGCAAGCGTATCGAGCACGCCCGATTCGCAGATATCGCCCGCGTGCACGATCGCATCGCAACCGGCGACGAAGCTCAGCAATTCGGGGCGCAGCAGATTGTGCGTGTCGGAAACGAGCGCGATGCGCAGCGGTGTCGGACGTGACGAGGCAGACATGGAAAGCGGATCGAGTGGCGGAACACCCGCACCTTACCTGTTCGTGGACGTTTGCGCAGCCGCCTGGCCGTCGCTGCGCGCATCGGCGCACGCATCGAAATAAACCGCGAGCCAGACCGTCGGCAGCGCCGGATCGGTCCACGCGACGCGATGCCGGCAATGCGGCGGAATATGCACGTAGTCGCCGGGCAACATGCCATGCCGCACGCTGCCCTGCGCCTCGAACTCCAGCGCCGCCGCGCCCGCGAGCAGCACGACCCATTCGTCGCGCGGATCGTCGTACCAGAAGCCCTCGGGACTCGTCTGCCCGGTCGAGACGATGCGCTCGATCAGCACGCCGTCCTGCTTGAGCAGCGCGTCGAAGCGCTCGTCGCCCGCATAGACGTCGATCGCCGAAAAGAGATTGCCGGTCTTGCCGCAACGCGGCTGCGGCGCGGCCGCGCTCTCGCTCGAGTTCACACTCATGTTCACGCTCGTTTTCAGATTCGCGCTCGTGCTCATTCGAGCGGCCTCAGCCCGTCGAGCAAGGTCGGCACGAGTTCGCTCACCGTGGGATGCACGTGCATCGCATATTGCAACGTCGTATAGGGCACATCGGCCGTCATGATGTCGATGAAGGTATGAATCGCCTCGTCGCCCTCGATGCCGAAGATCGTCGCGCCGAGGATCTTGTGCGTTTGCGCATCGACCAGCGCCTTCATGAAACCCGCCGTCTCGCCACGCTCGCGCGCGCGCCCGACACGCGACATCGGCATCGTCGCGATCAAGGCGGGGCGTTTCGATTCGCGGACTTCGCGCTCGCTCGCGCCCACGCGCGCGAGCGGCGGATCGACGAACACGGCGTAGGCCGGAATGCGCGTGTCGACGCTGCGATGCGCGCCGTCGAGCAGGTTCGCCGCCACGATCTGGTAATCGTCGTACGAGGTGTGCGTGAACGCGCCGCGCCCGTTCACGTCGCCGAGCGCCCACACGCCGTCGACGTTGGTGCGCAACTGCCCGTCGACGGCGATGATGCCGTGGGCGTCGCGCTGGATGCCCGCGGCGTCGAGGCCGAGATCATCGGTATTCGGAATGCGGCCGGTCGCGAACAGCAGATGCGAAACGTCGAGCACGCTGCCGCCGAATTCGATGCGGATGCCGTCCGCGGGCGTCGCGCCGAGCGGCGCCACGCGCTGCGGCGACGCGCCGAAGCGGAACACCACGCCTTCGCGCGCGAGCACGTCCTGCACGGCCTTCGCGACGTCGTCGTCCTCGCGCGTGAGAATGCGCTCGCCGCGCACCAGCACCGTCACCTCGCTGCCGAAGCGGCGGAACATCTGCGCGAATTCGAGCGCGACGTAGCTGCCGCCGCAGATCGCGAGATGCGCGGGCAATTCCGTGAGGTCGAGGATGCCGGTGTTGGTTTCGTACCAGATGCGCTCGAGCCCCGGCACGGGCGGCACGGCGGCGCGCGTGCCAGTGTTGATGAAGATTTCGCCGGCTTCGAGCGATTCCGATTCGCCGTTCGCGGACGTCACGCTCAGCGAATGCGGCCCGGTGAAACGCGCGTGCCCTTGCAGCACGGTGACGTTGTCCGCGTCGCGCAGCCAGCGCTCCACGCCGTCGCGCGACGCACCGATGATGCGATCCTTGCGCGCCTTGATGAAAGCCAGATCGACGCTCACGTCGTCGCGATACGCGCCCAGTGCGCCGCTGCCGATACGCACGCCGTACTCGTCCGCGTGACGCGCCACGTGCGCCGCGCGCGCACAGGCCACGTAGGCTTTCGTCGGCGTGCAGCCGACGTTCACGCAGGTGCCGCCGAACTGCGCGCGCTCAACGATCGCCGTCTTGCGCCCGCTCGCGCCGAGACGCACCGCCAGCGGCGGACCGCTCTGCCCGGTGCCGATCACGATCGCATCGAATCGCTGTGCCATGCCGCTCTCCTTCGTGTGCTTCGTGTGAAGGGTCCAGGACGCGCACGGCGCATGCCGCGCTCGCGCCATCTTACGCCGCGGCTCGCCTGCGCCGCGCGAGCGCGGCCGGCGACGCGGCGTAGCGAAAATCGCGGAAATCGCGGAAATCGGGCAAAAAAAGAGCCGCCTCGGAACATGAGGCGGCTCACAGGGTGACGTCACAACAGCAAACGGGCGATGCCGCTGCACGTCGGGGGGGGAAACCAAGGGACGTCGACGCAGGGCTATGTCGATGCAGGGGGGGTCAGTGCACGCGCTCGACCTCGACGGTCGCGACGCAGCCGCGGCTCGCGCACCAGAGTTCGCGCGAACGCTGCACGGCGGCGCGCGCGCCGCGCGTGGCGACCATGAAGCCGACCTGGCTCATGTTGAAGTCGAGCGACACCATCAGCTGCATGAGGTCCACCATCGGCAGGACCAGGGCTGGCTGATAAAGTTGTCGTTCGATAAAGGATTTCATGACGGCTCCCGCTGTAGCCGCCGCGTCTGCATGACGCAGCGGCGATTCCATGGATGCCATTCTAGGAATGTAGCGTCCGCCGATAAATGGGCTGGACGCGAAGTCACTTGTCGTCAAACGCGAACAATCGTCGCAGCGGTTGCAGGGCGCACCGCGCGCACCCCGCTCCATCCGCCCGCGTGCTCACTCCAGCGGCGTCGCCACGAATTCCGGCAGCGCCTCGGCGCGCAACGACAGCGCAGCCAGCGCCGGATAGCGCGCCGGATCGGCCGTGCCCGGCAGGATGTGCTGCGTGAAACGCCACGCGACCGCCGCCGTGATATCGGCCTGGGTGATCCGGCCCGCGCACAGCCAGCCCTCGCGGCCGCTCACGAGGCGCTCCAGCTCCGCGTAAGCCGCGTGCATCTGCGCGTGGACACGCTCGAACCACGGCTCGTGCTGACGTTCCCCGGGACGCAACTGGCGCTCGTACACCTGCTGCACGGTCTTTTCCATCGCCGCCAGCGCGAAACCGTTCACGCGCAGCGCGAACGTGCGCTCCTGCGTCTCCTGCGGCATCAGGCGGCGCGCAGCCGGCACCTTGTGATCGAGGAAATCGAGGATCAGCGTCGAGTCGATCAGCATCGTGCCGTCGTCGTCGATGAAAGTCGGCGCCTTGACGACCGGATTGATCTTCGCGAACGCGTCGTAGTGCCGGAACACCGACACGCTCTGATGCTCGAACGGCAGCCCGAGCACATGCAGCGAGATCGCCACGCGGCGCACGTAGGGGGAATCCATCATGCCAATCAACTGCATTGTTCACCTCGCTCGAAAAAAGGACCGGACCATCGATGGTGCAGCATCGAGCGCCTGTTTTCAAGCCGGATTGACGGCGCGCAAAGCACTGGATCAAATCGGGGCGAAGCCGGCTTGTCAGCCGCTCGATTTTTCGTCGAAATTGCTCAGGCCATCTGATTATCCCTTCAGCTTGATTCCGATTTTCCGTAGGAAATCAGGTGCCGAATGTGTCGATAGCGTCGATTACGTGGCGGAAAGGCGCGGAGGATTTTGCATTTTTAGCGTGCCCGTCGCGCGAAAACAGGCACGCAAACTGCCGTGTCGACGTGTCGCGCGCGCCGGATGTCCGCAAGGCGCAAGATTCGTTAGCTGACGTTGCACGTGACGCGACGCGGCAATGTTGCGGCGCAATGACGGCGCCGCCGGAACGCCCGCCAGGCGCGAGTCCGCGCCCATCAAGGCGCACCGGCTCGCACGCCGCAACCGCAGGATGCCGAACCATTAATCACCCTGCATTTACAGGGCTTTTCGCACGCCGCATGTGTTGCAGTGCATCGCCGGGAAACTCCTGGATTCGTACGTCGTAAGCCTGAGCTAGTCTGATTGCACTAGGAGACGAAATCATGAGACAAGCATTCAATGTTGGCATCGTCATCGTCCTCGCGCTCCTCCTCGGGAACCGCGTTCTGACTCGCGTGCAGGCGCACGAGGGCAGCACGGTCAGCTGCTCGAAGGGCTCCGAGCTCGTGCGGCTCGAAGCGCTCGCGCGCGGCTTCACGTCCCTCGGCGCGCGCAGTCAGGGAGAAAACTTCCTCTCGTCGTGCCTCGTGTCCGGTCAGGCTCAGGTCGGCAAGGTCGTCGCGCGCGACTGACGCTTCACGCACGACACGGTCTGCTTGCTGCCGGAACCGTCCAGCGGATCACCCCGCTGGATCGGGCGCCTGGCGGCGAGCGGCTGGCGCGCTGCGCTCTCGTCCGGGCCAAACCGCGCGAAACGTTTCGTGACGGTCCGGCTTAAGCGCTCGCCGTGCCCGCTTGCTAGCAGTCGGCGCGCTCGCGCCTCCCCTCTCCCGCGGCGTTTGCGCGCGCCGCGCAGCATCGCCCCTCGCTCACTCCCTTAATTCCGCCCGCTTGCCCAGTTACGCGTACCGCTCGCTTCGGCGCGCGCTCATGCCGCATGTTAGAGAACCTTTCTTTCGGGTTGCCAATGCGCGCGGATGGCAGCGACAATGGTGCGCAATCTGGAGGAAGTTCATGAAAGGAAGGATCCTGCTGCTTGGCGTCAGCATGCTGACGGCGTGTACGTCAGTCACCGGCGTCAATTCGCGTCAGGATGGTCATCTTTCTGTCACGAGCCGCGCGCGCTGGGATTTCGTCTCCTGGAACCACGTGCGAAGCGCCAGCCTCAAGGAAGCGCAGGCCTATTGCCAGAAGCGCAAGAAGGAAATGCATGCCGTCGAAGTCCATAGCGAGGGGCTACGAGGCCTTACCACTCAATCAGTAGAAGTAATCTTCGACTGCATCTGAAATCGCCTCCCTTCCGCCTCAAAGCCCCGTCCCACAAGCCTTTCCGCTGGTAAGCACGCGGTTTTTTCCGCAGGTTCTTGCGCGCGTGCAATAGTTTGTTGTCGTTCTCCCTCATATTCAAAGCGCATGCCCGGGGTACACTTACCTAACACTTTGTTACGGTTTGTCTTAACTCGTATCATGCTTACCGCCTTTTTCATCGCGTCGCCGCTCGCCATTGCCGCTTTGTTCGGTTTTGCGCGGCTCGTGAATCCGCACACCGGTCAGATCGGCAACCGCTGATCGCTCTGGATCGTTCGCCCGGCGGCTTGCGTCGGGATGGGGGATCGCGCTGGCGCGCGGCCCGACGATCCGGCGATTTCGCGATTTCTGCAATGACGCGGTTTTCGATGCCGCAGCGCGCCGGGCGCCAAGGGGCGCTTCGCTCGATCTTCCTGCGTTTGCGCCCGTTCGCCGGTAGGCCAGTTTCCTTCTCATCGACTTCCCGCCGACTTTTCGCGCGCGCAAACAAAAAACCCGCGAAGCGTGACGCTATCGCGGGTTTCATGATTCCAGCGGAATCCACTGGAACAACATCTGGTGCCGGGGACCGGACTCGAACCGGCAAGCCGTGAGGCGGCGGATTTTCGTCACACTACGTCTTTCGACGCCACCCGCTCATCGTAGCGGGCGTTCGTGCGCTGGACTATGCCTTCGCCGTCGCCGTGCGCCGCGTGCCGCTTTCGCGTGACACGCCGCGCCAACCTTAGGCGCCCCCCGTCTAGTCTCTACACCTTCCGCGCCGGCGCATCACGCGCCAACCGGCTTGGCTCGGCGTTGCCTCGGTGCCCGCAGGCCCAGGGGGTTCGCCGAATTTGAGGGGTTCTGCACCGGCCGTTTCCGGCTGGGCACTCAATTTATTTTTAAGTCCGCTATGTTTACCAATTTCATCACCCCGGCAGGGCGGACGCGATTCTACCATTGCGCCGCGCCCCTCCCAAGCGCGCGCCCGTCATCGCGCCGTCATACGCGCTTCCCATAATCGGCCCGTCGAAAACGTTTACATCGCCCGGGCCTCCCGCATGACGCCAACCATCAAGGATGTCGCCGCACACGCCGGCTTCTCGATCGCCACGGTTTCGCGGGCGATCAACGCGCCGCACACGGTCAATCCGGTCACGCTCGCCCGCGTGCGCGAGGCGATCGACGCGCTCAAGTTCATCCCCAGCCCGCTCGGCCGCCAGTTGCGCGGCGAGCGCACACGCCTGATCGGCGTGGTGCTGCCGACGCTCGCGAATCCGGTGTTCGCGGAGTGTCTGCAAGGCATCGACGAACTGGCGTCCGCGCAAGGCTTCCGTCTCATGCTGATGACGACGCAATACGACGCCCAGCGCGAGCGCCACGCGATCGAAACGTTGCGCGCGCAACGCGTCGAGGGCCTGATTCTGACCGTCGCCGACGCGGACACGCATCCGCTCCTCGACGAACTCGACGCCGACGGCCCGCTCTACGTGCTCATGCACAACGACACGAAGCGCCGTCCGTCGGTCTCGGTCGACAATCATCAGGCCGCGTTCGACGGCGTGCGCACGCTGATCGCGCATGGGCATCGGCGCATCCTGATGCTCGCGGGCACGCTCGCCGCCTCCGACCGCGCGCGCCAGCGCCACGCCGGTTACGCGCAGGCGATGGAACAGGCGGGCCTCACGCCCGCACCCGCGCTCGAAATCGATTTCAACACGGCGGAACTTGCGCCTTCGGTGCTCGCGCATCTGACGAGCGGCCCGTCGCGGCCCACTGCGCTCTTTTGCAGCAACGACCTGCTCGCGATGGTGGTGATGCGCGGCCTGCGCCGCGCGCGCATGCGCGTGCCGCAAGACATGTCGATTCTCGGCTTCGACGGCCTCGCGGTGAGCGAGCTGCTCGCGCCGCCGCTCGCGAGCATCGGCACGCCCAATGGCGAGATCGGCCGCTCGGCGTGGCAGCGTCTGATGGCGCGCATCGGCGGCGAATATGCGGGTCCGTCGCTCGGGCTCACGCTGCCGCACACGCTGCGCGAGGGCGGCACGATCGCGGCCATCGCCAACGTGACGCACTCGGGTTCGCTGCAGCGCGCGCGCGGCAGCATCGTGTCGTAATCCGGTTCGGCATCGATCGGTCTTCGTCCGCCGTCGCTTTTCGTAGCCGACGTCCGGCACGTAAGGAACGTACGGGACGTACCCGAAGCACACGACACCCACACGGCCAGCGGGCCGCACGACGCATTCACGCGCGCGGCCCGAACGCCCACCCACTAACGCTTATCCACGCCCTTCCGACCCGGAGACCCGACGTGACTCGCCGCTTCGCTTTCGCCAGTCCGCTTTCCTCGGCCATGCGGCCAACGCAGCCCACGCCGATCGGCACGCTCGCCGCCCTCGCCCGCCGCGCCGCGGCCACGCTCGGCCTCGCGCTCACGCTCGCGGCAGGCCTGGCCGCGCCGACGCTCGCGCACGCCGACGCCACCGCGATCTGCTACAACTGCCCGCCCGAATGGGCCGACTGGGCCGGCCAGATCCAGGCGATCCAGCGCAAGACCGGCATCCGCGTGCCGTTCGACAACAAGAACTCGGGCCAGTCGATCGCCCAGTTGATGGCCGAGCAGAAAAGCCCGGTCGCCGACGTGGTGTATCTCGGCGTGTCGTCGGCGTTCCAGGCGAAGGACAAAGGCGTGATCGCGCCGTACAAGCCCGCGCACTGGGACGACATTCCGGCCAACCTCAAAGACCCGCAAGGCTACTGGTTCGCGATCCACTCGGGCACGCTCGGCTTCTTCGTCAACAAGGACGCGCTCGACGGCAAGCCGGTGCCGCGCTCGTGGGCCGACCTGCTCAAGCCCGAATACAAAGGCATGATCGGCTACCTCGATCCGTCGAGCGCCTTCGTGGGCTATGCGGGCGCCGTGGCCGTGAATCTCGCGCTCGGGGGCACGCTCGACAACTTCCAGCCCGCCATCGAGTGGTTCAGCAAGCTCAAGGCCAACCAGCCGATCGTGCCGAAGCAGACTGCCTACGCGCGCGTGCTCTCGGGCGAGATTCCGATCCTGCTCGACTACGACTTCGACGCCTATCGCGCGAAGTACAAGGATCACGCCAACGTCGAATTCGTGATTCCGAAGGAAGGCACGATCTCGGTGCCCTACGTGATGAGCCTCGTGAAGAACGCGCCGCACGCCGACAACGGCAAGAAGGTGCTCGATTTCGTGCTCTCCGACGAAGGCCAGAAGCTCTGGGCCGACGCGTATCTGCGCCCCGTGCGCGCGAACGCGCTGTCGCCTGAAGCGGCCGCGAAGTTCCTGCCCGCGAGCGATTACGCGCGCGCCAAACCGGTCGATTTCGCGAAGATGGCCGCGCAGCAGCAGCGTTTCGGCGAGCGCTATCTGCAGGTCATGCACTGAGCGCGCCGTAGCCAACACGTTCGTCCCCATTCGCCCTGTCATGCACGATCTCACGTTTCCCCTGCGCTGGCGCGTGGCGCTCGTCGCGCCCGCGCTCGCGATCTTTCTCGCGTTCTGGCTGCTGCCGATGGTCGCGCTCGTCCAGGTCAGCGCCGACGGCCATCTGTTCGCCACCTACGCCGCGCTGCTGAGCAACGGCCGCTACATGAGCGCGCTGCTCTCGACCGTGCTGCTCTCCGCGGCGGTCACGGCGGCGACACTCGCGATCTCGACGATCTGCGGCCTGCTGCTCGCGCGCCGACGTTTCGCGGGACGCCGCGCGCTGGTCGCGCTGCTGACGTTTCCGCTCGCGTTTCCGGGCGTGGTGGTCGGCTTCATGGTGATCATGCTCGCGGGCCGCCAGGGCCTGATCGGCGCACTCGCGCTGCGCTTCACGGGCGAGCGCTGGGTGTTCGCCTATTCGATGGCGGGCCTCTTCGCAGGCTATCTCTACTTCTCGATTCCGCGCGTGATCGTCACGGTGATGGCGGTCGCGGGCCAGCTCGACGCCTCGCTCGAAGAGGCCGCGCGTTCGCTCGGCGCGTCGCCGTGGCGCGTGATGCGCGACGTGATCCTGCCCGCGCTCGCGCCAGGCCTGATCGCAGCCGGCGCGGTGTGCTTCGCGACGGCGATGGGCGCCTTCGGCACCGCGTTCACGCTCGCCACCGACATCGACGTGCTGCCGATGACGATCTACACCGAGTTCACGCTCAACGCGAACATGGTGACGGCGGCGGGTCTGTCGATCGTGCTCGGCGCCGTGACGTGGGCCGTGCTGACGCTCGCGCGCAGCCTCACGGGCGCCTCGGTGGCGGCGACCGCATGAGCCGTTTGCATCGAGCCGCCCTCAGCACGTCATCGACACCATCCGAAAGACGCATCGAACGACGCATGAACGCGATCGCCACGCCCGCTTCCTCCTTGCCGCCCGCCACGCGGCGCAAACGCCTCGCGTGGCCCGGCGCGCGCGCGTGGCTCGCCGCCGCGCAATGGGCCGTCACGCTCGCCACCTGCGCGTTCCTCGTGGTGCCCGTCGTGATGTCGATCCTCGCGGGCCTCACCGTCAACTATTTTCGCGGCGTGGCGAGCGGCCTCACGTTGCGCTGGCTCGATCAGGTCTGGACGCAGTATCACGACTCGGTATTCCTCTCGCTCGAAGTCGCGGCCGCCACGCTCGCCGTCACGCTCGTCGCGGGCGTGCCTGCCGGCTACGCGCTCGCGCGCAGCCGCACGCGCCTCTCGCGCGTGATCGAGGAACTGCTCGTGATGCCCGTCGCGCTGCCCGGCCTCGCTTCGGCGCTCGCGCTGCTGGTGGTCTACAGCGGCTTTTCCGCGTTCCGCATGAGCGCGGCCTTCATCGTGGTCGGCCACGTGGTGTTCACGCTGCCCTTCATGGTGCGGCCCGTGGCGGCCGTGTGCGCGTCCAGCGATCTGCGCACGCTCGAAGAAGGCGCGGCGAGCCTCGGCGCGACCTTCGTGCAGCGCTTCGTCACGATCGTGCTGCCGAACGCGCGGCCCGGCATCGTCGCGGGCGCGCTCGCGGTGCTCACGCTCTCGATCGGCGAATTCAATCTCACGTGGATGCTGCACACGCCCGACACCAAGACACTGCCCGTCGGTCTCGCCGATACCTACGCCTCGCTGCGCATCGAAGTGGGCAGCGCCTACACGATCCTGTTTTTCATCATGACGATGCCGCTGCTGGTGGCGATGCAGTGGCTCGGCGTGGACACGAACGGCGGTAATACAAAGCGTGCGACCGCCGCACCATCCACGCATAGTGAGGATGCCGAATGAAACTCGACTCGATTCCCATCACGCTCACGCACTGCGCGAAAACCTTTCGCGGCACGCGCGTGCTGGAGCCGCTCGACCTGAGCATCGGCGCGGGCGAGACGCTCGTGCTGCTCGGCCCGTCGGGCTGCGGCAAGACCACGACGCTGCGCCTGATCGCCGGACTGGAAACGCCCGACGCGGGCGGCCGCGTGGCATTCGGCGACGACGACGTCACCGCCCTGCCCATCGAGCGCCGCAAGGTCGGCATGGTGTTCCAGAACTACGCGCTGTTCCCGAATCTCAACGTGCGCGGCAACATCGGCTACGGTCTGAAGATTCAGCGCGTGAGCGGCGCGGCCGCGCGCGAACGCGTCGACGAACTGCTCGCGATGATGCGTCTCGAAGCGCACGCCGACAAACCCATCTCGCAGCTTTCCGGCGGCCAGCGCCAGCGCGTCGCGCTCGCTCGCGCACTCGCGCCGCGCCCGCGCGTGCTGCTGCTCGACGAACCGCTGACCGCGCTCGACGCGCGCCTGCGCGACACTTTGCGCGGCGAGATGAACACGCTGTTGCGCGATCTCGGCGTGACGACCGTCTACGTCACGCACGACCAGGCCGAGGCGATGGAGCTGGGCGACCGCATCGTCGTGATGAGCCACGGCCGCATCGAGCAGATCGGCACGCCGCGCGACATCTACTACCGCCCGGCGAGCCGCGCGGTCGCGCAGTTCATCGGCACGCTCAATCGCCTCGCGGGCGAGTGGCGCGACGGCATGCTGCGCACCACGGGCGGCGCGGTGCACGCGCCGGGCAACGCCCGGAACGGCGCGAACGAACTCTTTTTCCGCCCCGAGGACGCCACGCTCGCCGATCCCGCTGCCGCCGCGCTGCGCGGCACGATCGAGCAGTCGACGTTTCTCGGCGAACGCACGCGCCTGACGATCGGCGGCGCCGCGCCCGATGCGCTGTTCATCGACGTGGCGGGCCGCATCGAACTCGCGCGCGGCACGCCTGTCGGCATCGCCATCGCGCCCGACGCGCTGATCGCGCTCGCGTAACTTTTACAACCGAGGTCATCCATGCTGCTCGCCCAGATCAGCGATCTGCACATCAAGCCGCCGGGCGCGCTCGCCTACCGGCGCGTCGATACCGCCGCGCAGCTCGCGCGCACCATTGCGCGACTCAACGCGCTCGCGCCGCGTCCCGACGCGGTGCTCATCACCGGCGATCTCGTCGATTGCGGGAGCGCCGACGAGTATCGGCACCTGAAAACGCTGCTCGACACGCTGGAGATTCCGTACTGGCTGCTGATCGGCAATCACGATGGCCGTGAGGGCTTGCGCGAGGTATTCGCCGATCGCACCGAACTGCACGCGCAGCAACCCGGCGATTTCGTGCAATACGCCGTCGATCTCGGTCCGCTGCGCGTGATCGCGCTCGATTCGATGCAGCCGGGCCGCAGCGGCGGCACGCTCTGCGAAGCGCGCCTCGGCTGGCTCGCACAGCAGCTCGACGCCGCGCGCGGCCGGCCGGTGATCGTCGCGCTCCATCATCCGCCGTTCGATTGCGGCATCGCGCACATGGACGCGATCCGCCTCGACGAACCCGCGGCCCGCGCGCTCGAAGCGCTGATCGCGCAGCATCCGAACGTGGAGCGCGTGCTCTGCGGCCACGTCCACCGGCCGATGTTCGTGCGCTTCGGCGGCACCATCGCGAGCGCGGTGCCCGCGCCCGCGCATCAGGTCACGCTCGATCTCGCGCCCGACGCGCCCTCCTCGTTCACGCTCGAACCGCCCGCGTTCGCGCTGCACCGCTACGACGCCGCGCGCGGCATCGTCACGCATCACGCCTATGTCGAGGCCTCGGACGGCCCGTATCCGTTCCACGAGCCGTCGGGCGCGCTGATCGTCTGATCCCCGTCAGCGCGCCGGACCCGCGCCAGCAGAAACCCCGGCGCTCCGGTATGATCGGCACGCCCGGCCCCGCGCCGGTCTGCCCTTTACGTATCGGGCCCTTCCGCCGCGAACGGCCGCCCCAGCGCCCATGTCCACACCCGAATCCGCATCCGCCGGCGAAAGCCGGTCGCTGCGCGGCCTCCTGCTTCTGCTCGCGACCATCGCGGGCATTTCGGTCGCGAACATCTATTACAACCAGCCGCTGCTCGACGACTTCCGCCAAGCCTTCCCGGGCGGCGCGGCATGGATCGGCGCGGTGCCCGCCGCGACGCAGCTCGGCTACGCCGCCGGCATGCTGCTGCTCGCGCCGCTCGGCGACCGCTTCGACCGCCGCCGCATCATCCTCATGCAGACCGGTCTGCTCTGCTGCGCGCTGCTCGTCGCGACGACCGCGCCCACGCTGCCCGTGCTGATCGGCGCGAGCCTGGCCATGGGCGTGCTCTCGACGATCGCGCAGCAAGCCGTGCCGTTCGCCGCCGAACTCGCGCCGCCCGAAGGACGCGGCCACGCGGTCGGCACCGTCATGAGCGGCCTTCTGATCGGCATTCTGCTCGCGCGGACCGCCGCCGGTTTCGTCGGACAGTACTTCGGCTGGCGCTCGGTGTTCGGCGCGTCGATCGTGGTGCTGCTCTGCCTCGCCGTGGTCATCGTCAAGAAGCTGCCGAAAAGTCAGCCGACTTCGACGCTCAGCTACGGCAAGCTGCTCGGTTCGATGTGGCATCTCGCGGTGGAATTGCGCGGGCTGCGCGAAGCCTCGGCGACGGGCGCCTGCCTGTTCGCCGCGTTCAGCCTGTTCTGGCCCGTGCTCACGCTGCTGCTCGCGGGCGAGCCGTTCCATCTCGGTCCGCAGGTCGCGGGGCTGTTCGGCATCGTCGGTGCCGCGGGCGCGCTGGCCGCGCCGTGGGCCGGACGCTCGGCGGACAAGCGCGGGCCGCGCGCGGTCATCACGATGTCGATCGGCTTGATGGCGCTCGCGTTCGTGATCTTCGCGTTCTCGGGCAAGAGCCTGATCGGGCTCGTGATCGGCGTCGTGGTGCTCGACGTCGGCGTGCAGGCCGCGCAGATCTCGAACCAATCGCGCATCTACGCGCTGCGGCCCGAGGCGCGCAGCCGCGTGAACACCGTGTTCATGGTCTGCTATTTCATCGGCGGCGCGACGGGATCGGCCGTGGGCGCGGCGACGTGGCATGCGTTCGGCTGGATCGGCGTGTGCGTGGCGGGCCTCGGCTTCACCGCACTGGCCGCGTGGGTGCATTACGCCACGCGCCCGCGCGTGAACGCGAGCGCGCAGACTTCCTGACGATCATTGCCTGACGACCCCGGCGGGCGACGCGCCTACTTGCCCGCATCGAGCAGATCGGTCATGTCGTCGGCATGTTCCTCCTCGACGGCGAGAATCTCCTCGAAGATGCGCCGCGTGGTGGTGTCGCTGTCGCCGAGGTAATGAATGATCGCGCGATAACTCTCGATCGCAATACGCTCGGCGATCAGATTCTCGCGGATCATGTCGTGCAGATCCTTGCCCTCCTTGTACTCGGAATGCGAGTGCTCGACGAGGTGCGAAGGCGAAAAATCCGGCGCGCCGCCGAGCTGCACGATGCGCGCGGCCAGCATGTCCGCGTGCTGTTCCTCCTGAGTGGCGTGTTCGAGAAACTCGGCCGCCACCGACTCCGATTCGATCCCCTTCGCCATGAAGTAGTGCCGCTTGTAACGCAGCACGCAGACAAGCTCGGTGGCGAGCGAATCGTTGAGGAGCTTGAGCACGGTTTCGCGGTCCGCGCCGTAGCCCGGCGTGACCGGGCCTTGCTCCAGATTGCGCCGCGCATCCTCGCGCACGCGTTTCAGATCGATCTCAAACGAAGCGTGTGACTTCGACATCTGACTCTCCTTCGAACGGTTGGCAGGCTGACGAGCATTCGTGCGCGGTGACTCTGCGCGCCCTCCTCGCTGGTGTCCCCCAAATTGCCCAAACTTCTCGACATGGGTTACTGACGGGTTACTGATGCGGCGATAGGCATTGCGCAAGCAGCGGACCCGAGCGCGTGCGCGCGTCGCCGCGAAATGCGAGAAAAGCCCTTGAAACAAGGGCTCGGCATGAAGATGGGATGAGGAGAAACGGCGTCAGGCACGCCGCGTGCTGAAGGAGGATTCCCTTAATCGTGGAGGAATCCCTCATGAAACGCCTGATTGCCTTGCTTCTCGTTGCCGCGTCGGCTGCGGCACTGGCCGCCTGCAACACCGTGGCGGGCGCTGGCCAGGATATTTCTTCCGGTGGTCACGCCATTTCGAACACCGCGGAGCAGGCGAAGTAAGCGGCGGACCGCGATGAAAAACGGCTGCGGGTTCCGTTCACCACGCGCCGTTTTTCATCCTTTTTTATGGCCGATTTCGGAAGAAATTCGAAAACCTGGCAATCCGAACGATCAATCTACGTCGCCGATTGAACCGCTTCGATTCAGGCCGATTCAGTTCGTTCGGCGACGGTCGTCGAAGATGAACGAGAGCCCGACGCTGCCAAGAATCAGCACGGTCGCGACGATCGTGCCCGTGGTGATCGGCTCGCCGAGCATCACCGCGCCCAACGCGACCGCCACCACCGGATTCACATACATGCAGCTACTCGCGACGAGCGGGCTCGTCTGGCGAATCAGATAGCCATAGGCGACATACGCGGCCATCGTGCCGATCAGCATCAGATAGACGAAGGCGACGAACGGCAGGAAATGCAGCGTGCCCATGCGCTCGCCGGTGATCCACGCGACCAGCGTCGAAATCGCGCCGCCGAGGCCGATCTGCAAGGCCGTGGCGATAAACAGGTCGGACGGCAATTCGAGCCGTCCCGCCAGATGCGCGCCGACCGCCCAGAACAACGCGCCGCCGAGAATCGCGAGCGAGCCGCCCGCCGTGCCGCTTGCGGCGCCGCCGTGACTCAGGATGGCGATGCCGACGAGCCCGAGCGCGACCGCCGCCCACTCGCCTTTCGCGACGCGCCGTCCGGCTGCGGCGGCGATCAGCGTGGCGAACAAGGGAACGGTGGCGACCATCACAGCCGCCGTGCCGGTGCCGACCGTGCGCATGCCGTACGCCAGCATGCCGCTCGACAGCCCGACCAGCAGCGTGCCGACGACGCCTGCGTTGCGCACCTGCGCGAGCGTCGGCATGACGGGACGCCGCCGCATCGCGAACACGAACAGGCCGATGCCCGCCAGCAGGTTGCGCAGGCCCGACAGCAGCAGCGGCGGAAACGAGCCGAGCGCAACATGCACGCCGAGGTAAGTCGAACCCCAGACGAAGTAGACGACGGCCAGCGAGAGCGCGACGCGGCCGCTGCGCGTCTGCGGCAGACGCATGGCACGCGCGCTGCGCCAGCACCAGGCGCCGGCCCGCATCAACGCCTGAAGGAGCCCTTGCGCGAGCGACAAAGCAGTCTGGCCGGAAGGCAAACGGGGCATCATCGTCAATGCTCCGTGGCGGCGCTGAAGGGGGGAAGGACGAAGCACGGGCATCCCGCCGAACGTGGGACGGGACGAGCAAAGCGCGACGGCATGATGGAGGCGGCGAACGGAGCGAGAGTGCGAGAGAGCGTGCCGATGAGGGCGAAGCTGAACGCGCCCGAAACACGATTGAAAGCTCGAACGGGCGCCACGCATTATGCAACAAGGTGCTTCATTGCGGACGACGCGCGTCGGCTTTATGCGCGGGGGCGCTGCGTGCGCGCAACGGTGTGAGTATCCGCGCGAAAAACGGCATCGGTCCGGCCGCCCTCGCCCCGCTTTTCTGAGACCGTGCTAGGATGATGAATCCTTTCGATTTACTTTCATCCACTTTTCTCTGTTCGTCGAAACCGATGCGCCAGCCGCCCTCGATCCTCGCCGCCTGCCCGCCGTCGCGCCCTGCGGGCGGTGCGGTCGCGCGTGTTCGGGCGGCGCAGGCCAATGCGGCGCAAGCCCGCCCATCGGCCCGACGACGTCTGCGTCAACCCACCGGCATCCGCGCCCCGCACGCCACCGCCCGGCGCCCGCGCTGAACTCCCCTCCGCTTCTGGAGCCGTTCGGCCAGGCTCCGGGCCGAACGATCCTCGACTTCATCCTTTCACTTTTCCGGATCGCCGGGAGAACCGCCATGTCCAAGAAAATCCGTTACCTGACCGAACTCGATCTCGCCCGCCTCGAAAAATGCGCCGCCGAACCGGGCGCCGCGCCCGCGCGCCAGGCGATGCTCGACGAACTGCTCGAACGCGCCGAGATCGTCGACCCGCACAAGGTCGCCTCGAACGTCGTCACCATGAACTCGCAGGTCACGCTCGTGAGCGAACGCACGGGCGAGCCGGTGACGTTCACGGTCGTCTATCCGGCGGGCGCGAATGTCGAAGCCGGACGGCTGAACGTGTTCTCGCCCGCCGGTCTCGCGCTGCTCGGCGCGAAGCGCGGCGACACCGTGCGCTTCACGCCGCCGAGCGGCGCCGTCGAAACGCTCAAGATCGATCGCATCCTGTTTCAGCCCGAAGCCGCCGACAATTTTTCGCTGTAATCGCGCACGGATTTTTGCCGTCCATCGCTGGCGCGTCGCTCTCTTCCCGTCGTTCCTTTTACCGTTTTTTCGCTGCTTTTTCACCACTGCGCGCGACGCGAAATGCGCGCGCATCGCTATATGAGCGCGCGCGCGAAACCCGCCGCGCTTAGCGCATCGCGTGCGAATTCGCACTTGCCAGATCGTCGCAGCGCGGTGTATCGTTTGGCCTGCTTACGCGGGGGTCCTGCGTCATGCGCCGCTTCGAATCCTTCATACGAAGAGTCGAGCTGCGTATTTCGCGGGTGAGAAATACCCTTTGAACCTGATCTGGATAATGCCAGCGCAGGGAAGCGTCCGGACTTCGCAGCACCATCGCCTTGCTTCATCCATCAAAGCGAAGTCCGTCCACGTTCCGTCTCGTCTCCTGCTAAGCCGTTGTTCCCCCACTGCTTCATGGAGAGAGAGACGCATGAACGCGAATCCCAAGTTCATTTCCGCTACCGCGCACGTCGACGAAGCCGCGATCGCGCCGCTGCCCAATTCCCGCAAGATCTACGTCACCGGCTCGCAGCCCGATATCCGCGTGCCGATGCGTGAGATCACGCAGGCCGATACGCCCACGGGCTTCGGCGGCGAGAAGAATCCGCCGGTCTATGTCTACGACACCTCGGGTCCGTACACCGATCCCGAAGCGAAGATCGACATCCGCGCGGGTCTGCCCGCGCTGCGCCAGGCATGGATCGAAAAGCGCGGCGACACCGAATCGCTGCCGGGCCTCTCCTCCGACTTCGGCCGCGAGCGCGCCGCCGATCCGGCCACGGCCGAACTGCGTTTCCCGGGCCTGCACCGCACGCCGCGCCGCGCCAAGGCCGGCAAGAACGTCACGCAGATGCACTACGCGCGTCAGGGCATCATCACGCCCGAGATGGAGTACATCGCGATCCGCGAAAACCAGCGCCGCGCCGAGTACCTCGAAAGCCTGAAGTCGAGCGGCCCGAACGGCGCGAAGCTCGCGGCGATGATGGGCCGCCAGCATCCGGGCCAGGCGTTCGGTGCAGCCGCATTCGGCGCCGACGCGCTCAAGGAGATCACGCCCGAATTCGTGCGCGACGAGATCGCACGCGGCCGCGCGATCATCCCCGCGAACATCAACCACCCGGAAAGCGAACCGATGATCATCGGCCGCAACTTCCTCGTGAAGATCAACGCGAACATCGGCAATTCGGCGGTCACGTCGTCGATCGGCGAGGAAGTCGACAAAATGACGTGGGCGATTCGCTGGGGCGGCGACACGGTCATGGATCTGTCGACGGGCAAGCACATTCACGAAACGCGCGAGTGGATCATCCGCAATTCGCCGGTGCCGATCGGCACGGTGCCGATCTATCAGGCGCTCGAAAAGGTCAACGGCAAGGCCGAAGACCTCACGTGGGAAATGTTCCGCGACACGCTGATCGAGCAGGCCGAACAGGGCGTCGATTACTTCACGATTCACGCGGGCGTGCGTCTGCAATACGTGCCGCTCACGGCCAACCGCATGACGGGCATCGTCTCGCGCGGCGGCTCGATCATGGCCAAGTGGTGCCTCGCACACCATAAGGAATCCTTCATTTATGAGCATTTCGAAGAGATCTGCGAAATCATGAAGGAATACGACGTGAGCTTCTCGCTCGGCGACGGCCTGCGTCCGGGCTCGATCTACGACGCCAACGACGAAGCGCAGCTCGGCGAACTGAAGACGCTCGGCGAACTCACGCAGATCGCGTGGAAGCACGACGTGCAGGTGATGATCGAAGGCCCCGGCCACGTGCCGATGCAGCTCATCAAGGAGAACATGGATCTCCAGCTCGACTGGTGCAAGGAAGCGCCCTTCTACACGCTCGGGCCGCTGACCACCGACATCGCGCCGGGCTACGACCACATCACCTCGGGCATCGGCGCGGCGATGATCGGCTGGTTCGGCACGGCGATGCTCTGCTACGTCACGCCGAAGGAGCACCTCGGCCTGCCGAACAAGGACGACGTGAAGGAAGGCATCATCACGTACAAGCTCGCGGCGCACGCGGCCGATCTCGCGAAGGGTCATCCGGGCGCGCAGGTGCGCGACAACGCGCTCTCGAAGGCGCGTTTCGAGTTCCGTTGGGAAGACCAGTTCAATCTCGGTCTCGACCCGGACAAGGCGCGTGAATTCCACGACGAAACGCTGCCGAAGGACTCGGCGAAGGTCGCGCATTTCTGCTCGATGTGCGGCCCGCATTTCTGCTCGATGAAGATCACGCAGGACGTGCGCGACTTCGCGGCCAAGCAAGGCATGAGCGACGACGAGGCCCTGAAAAAAGGCATGGAAGTGAAGGCCGTCGAGTTCGTGAAGCAAGGCGCGGAGATTTATCAGCGTCAGTAAGCCCCATCGAAGCGACGTTCGTTGCTTCGCTGCGCCGCACGATGACGATTGATCGTCACAACCGTCGTGCGGCGCATCGATACATTTTCTAACGACTCCGACAACTCGCTGACAAGCGCACACACCCTGATACGCGGCGCGTGGCTAGGATGGGTGTACTGGAGGTGCGGATCGGGCCTGGGATGTGCGGCGAGATCGGCATCGCATAGCTGATCTCAGCGATCTCAGGGAGTCGAAAAATGAACACGTTCGCCCATACCCGCACCCTGCTCACGGCCGCCGCGCTGGTCGCCGTGATCGGCAGCCTCAGCGCTTGCGACAACATGTCCCGACGCGATCGCGACACCGCCATCGGCGCGGGTGTCGGCGGCGCGGCGGGCGCCGTGATCGGTGGCAGCGCGCTGTCGACGGTGGGCGGCGCGGCGGTCGGCGGCATTATCGGCAATCAGGTCGGCAAGTAAGCGCGTGTAATCCGCGGACGCCCACAACAAAAACACCATCGACAGGCAAAACGCCGGCAGTGCCGGTTTCAGAGAGGATGCGCGGCGCATGTTCCCATCGGGGCATGCGCCGCGCTGGTTTTGGGCGATGTGATGCGCGGGGGCAATTGCGGATTCAATCGTGGAAGCAATCGCCCGAAATAATCGGTGACGCGCGTGCAATACGCCACGCGGACAACGCGAGTAAGCTCAATCGACTACGCCGCGATCCGCACCGGCACGGAGTCCGCCATGCCACGCACGTCCGCATCCGCCTCGAACTCGTCTTCGTTGTGCCGCGCCGCCGCTGCGGCATGTGCGGCCGCCGCGCTGCTCGCGCTGTCGGGCTGCTATTACTACGCGCCGTATGGCTATGCGCCGTACTCGCCTTACTACTACGGCGCGGTACCCGCCGCAGGGACGCAGCAGGAAACCTCGCCCTATCCCACCGCGCAATCGCCACAAGCGACACATGCGGCTCAAGCAGCCTACGCCGCGCCGCCCAACCCCGCGCCCGCCGCGATTCCCGACGCGCAGTATCCGGGTTCGCTCACGGCCACCGCGCCCGTGTGGCCGGTCTGGCCGGCGTATTACCCTGCCTACCCGGCCTATCCCGCGTACTACCCGTATCCCGCCTGGGGCTGGGGCGCGCCAGCGATCTCGTTCGGCTTCGGCTACTGGAGCGGCGGCAGCGGGCACCGGCATCGCTGATCGCTCAGCAACGCCCGTCACCGACCGGCATCACCGCCCGGCCCGCGCCGCCCCGCCCGCGCACGACCGTACTTTCCCTCCTTGACGCTCCGCGCCCATTTTCTATCCTGCTTATGGGCATCGGGGATTGAAGCACTGCCTTACTAAATTCGCCCGCCTCCGCGACGATACCCGCGACGACGCCCGCGCGCCGCCCGCCCCGCCGACGCCACGCCCGGCCCACCTTTGCGCCCGCGCATCGATGCGCCGATACGAACCAGCACAAAGGAGACGTCATGTTTCATCAGCTGTTGACACCCATCGGCAACTCGCTGTTCCTGTCGTTCATCGTGGCTGTCCTGCCGATCGCCGTGGTGCTCGTCCTGCTCGGCTGGGCGCGCCGCCCCGCGTGGCAGGCTTCGCTCGCGGGCCTCGTGGTCGGGCTGATCGTGGCCATCGCGGGCTGGCAGTTCCCGGTCAATCTGGCGGTCAGCGCGGTGCTCAACGGCGTGGTGTTCGCGCTGTGGCCGGTCATGTGGATCGTCGTCACGGCGATCCTGCTCTACAACATCGCGCTGCGCTCGGGGCGCTTCGCGGCCTTCCGCATGTGGCTGCTCGACAATCTGCCGAACGACCGGCGCATCGTGCTCGTGGTGGTGGGCTTCTCGTTCGGCGCGCTGTTCGAAGGCATTTCGGGCTTCGGCACACCGATCGCGATCACGAGTTCGCTGCTGATCATGCTCGGCTTCCCGACGCTCGAAGCGCTCACCTTCACGCTGATCTTCAACACCGCGCCGGTGGCGTTCGGCGCGCTCGGCGTGCCGATCACGGTGCTCGGCGCGGTCACGCACCTGCCCGCCGACGTGCTCGGCCAGATGGTCGGCCGCCAGCTGCCGTTCTTCGCGCTGCTGCTGCCGTTCTATGTGATCGCCATCTACGCGGGTGTGGGCGGCATGCTGCGCATCTGGCCGGTGCTGCTGGTCTCGGGCGGCAGCTTTGCGATCACGCAGTTCATCACGGCCAACTTCATCAACTACAGCCTGACCGACGTGCTGTCCTCGCTCGTCTCGCTGATCCTCACCATCGTGTTTCTGCGCGTCTGGAAGCCCGCGCCCGACCCTGCCTTCGAGATCAAGGTCGACCGCGCGAAGGAAGTGCGCGGCGACATCTCGGGCGCGCAGGGCTGGTATCCGTGGATCATCGTGGCCGTCGTGGTGATCCTCTGGACCGTCGCCAAGGTGTTCGCGATCGGCGACGTGAAGGTGCCGTGGCCGGGCCTCGACAAGGCGGTCTTCATCACGCTCTACAAGACGCCGTACGGCGCGATCTGGGACTTCCAGCCGCTCGCCACGGGCACCGCCATTCTGGTCGCGGCGATCATCACGGCCTTCGTCGTGCGCCTGAAGCCCGCGGACTTCGGCGGCGCGATCGTCGATACCTGGGTGCAGACGCGCATCGCCATTCTCACGGTGGCGACCATCGTCGGGCTCGCGTTTCTGATGAACTACTCGGGCCTCACCTACACGCTCGGCCTGGGCGTGGCGTCAGTGGGCGCGTTCTTTCCGCTCGTGTCCGCGTTCCTCGGCTGGGTCGCCGTGTTCCTCTCGGGCAGCGACACGTCGGGCAACGCGCTGTTCGGCAATCTGCAGGTGGTGGCCGCGCAGCAGCTCAACCTCAATCCCGTGCTGATGGCGGCGACCAACTCGTCGGGCGGCGTGATGGGCAAGATGATCTCGCCGCAAAACATCGCGACGGGCGTCGCGACCACCGAACTCAAGGGCAAGGAAGGCCACGTGTTCGCGCGCACCTTCAAGCATTCGATCCTGATGACGGTGCTGCTCGGCCTGCTCGTGTGGCTCCAGCAGAACGTCTTCACGTGGATGATTCCGCCGCATTGAGCGCGCCCTCTGCGTGATATCGCGGAGCAAAGAAAAAGCCCGCCTGCTGGATGCAGGCGGGCTTTTTTAATGCATTCGCGTCGGGCGAAGGCAGTGAGCAGAAGGCGGCGAATATCCGCCTTCGTGCGGCTTAGTGCAGTTCTTCGACCATCAGGCCCATGATCTCGCGCGCCGGGCGCGACGAGTCGATCTGACCGTTGTCGTCGACCACGGCGATGCGGGTCTGGTTCTCGGTCACGGCGCGCACGTTCACCTTGTACTGCTTGGCGATCTTTTCCTTGCGGCCATGGAAGATCTGGTTCCAGAAGCCCTGTTCCGCCGACGTCATATCCTGCGGATCGACGTAACGCACGTAGTACATGCCCTTCGCGCGGTCGCGGTCGTCCACGGTGAAGTTGGCGCGGTCGAGCGCGATGCCCACACGCAGCCACGCGCGGTCATACGGCTCGCCGAGCGTAAGCTCGGTCGACGTGTACTGACCCGACGTGTTCGCCGACGACTTGCCCGGCTGGCTCTGGCCCACCGCTGCCACGTTCTGCGCGGCGATGGCGGCCGCTGCCGCGTCCGGCGCCTTCGACTTCGCGTCCTTGGCGTTGGCCTTGGCGTCGACGTCCTTCGCGACCTGCGCGTCGGGCACGCCCGGCTTCGCGTTGGCGAGCGTCATCATCAGGCGCTTCAGGTATTCCTGCTCGAGCGCCGGATCGTTGGGCTTCGGCACCCACTTGCTGGTCTCGTTGTTGGTACCCGACAGCTGCTCGCTCAAGCCCTTCTGGCTGATGAACACGTAGGTGCCGCCGGTGGGCGACGTTTCGAGACGCGTGCGGTACTTGTTGCGCTCGGCCGTGACATACGAGTTGCCCGTGGCCCACGACAGCGTGTTGCGGATCAGGCCGTCGTTGATCTTCGGATGGGTTTCGTTCCAGTCCGTTTCCATCACGCCCTTGTCGCGCTGGTCGACCACCAGCAGGAAGCCCTGTTCCTGCCAGAAGCGGCGCACCTGGGCCCAGACGTCGGCGGGCGTGCGGCTGTCGATGACGAGCCAGCTTTCCGTACCGTCGCGCTGGATGTGCATGCCCGGCACCTGCGGCAGCACCTGGGTCTGCTGGTCGGCCGCGGGCGCATCGCTCTGGACCTGCTTGAGCGTGGACAGCGAGGCCTCGCCGCCCTGCGGCGGCACCGAACGCTGGTCGGACGTTTCGTCCAGCAGATTCGGCGGTACAGCCAGCGACGCCTGCTTCGCCTTGGCGTCGCTGCGGTAATCGATCTTGTTCGGCGACGGCGAACTGCAGCCGGCGACCAACCCGCCCGCCATCAGGAGCGCAAAGGCGCGTGCGGCAAGACGTTGATGAAAATCACTCATGTTCGGGTAATCCCTTCGGCTTAGGCCACGTCCGGTTTCGTGGATCAACCAAACATTTTACCGGCGAGTCGCCGTGCTGTGCAAAAAGCCGGAGGCGGCTACGCCGCGCGACAAGCTTTCTGCGCGTGCCACGGCCCGTCCGCGCGGGCTGCGCGAGCCATTCGTGCGATCAAATTAACGTTTCTCAACATTCGGTAAGGCTTGCCGATCCGCGCAATTCGGTCGACTTTTCCTTACGAATCAATCGCCTGCGGCGCCTATCGAGATTGATTCGAGTTTGCGCGCTGCGGTGTCGCCTGCGCGGCAGGCTTGCCCGGAACGGCTCGGTGCTACTTTTCCCAAAAATAAGAAAAACATCTCGAAAAAGAGTCAAACGGAGAGAATCATGACAATTTGCAGCCTCAACCAGGCGGGTCGCGCCGCGGCCGCCGCCTGCGTCGTCGCGTGCGTTGCCGCTCTGCCCGGCGCGGCGCGCGCCGC
>NZ_CAJZAR010000080.1 GCF_914484835.1 Paraburkholderia tropica | reverse complement strand
CGCGGCGGCGGGCGCGGACTTGGAGCCGGTGACGGGCGCAGTAGCAGGCGCAGTAGCAGGCGCGGCCTGAACCGCCCCCGACGTCACGCGCCCCCCCGACGCCGCGACGGGACCAGCCGCCCAGGCGTTCGCCGTCGTCAAGGCCGCACAAGCGGCGAGACAAAGCGCGCGGCGCGTAAGACCGCCCAACTTCGCGGCATCCCCCCGGACACCCGCGTTCATGCGCGCCGTCACGCAGCGCGACAAAAGGACTTTCATCGAGAACCCGGCACGTTATGCGTTTTGTCTGAAATGGATGAACTGGCACGGCCCCGCAATTTCGGTGCCGCGTCAGGTTCGTTCGCCATTACACCAGACAAAGGAGGCGTGCCGCCGCGGCTGCGGCATAGCGTTCGCGCAGCGCGGAACGACACAAACGAAAACGTCGCCGAACGGCGACGTTGTGCGGACATACAGAACGATGAGCGGATATGGCGCTATGGGCGCCACGATGCGGCCTGACGGCGGCGCTCGTCTTCGTCCTCGCTCTCGAAGGGCGCGGCGCTCACGCGCAGCGCGACGCCGGCGAGCCGGCGGCTCTGTAGTTCGCGCGCGACCGTTTCGCCGACATACGGCACTTCGGAATCGAGTTCGAGATCGGCATGCGCGTTAGGCGTGCCGACGTCGTACACCGTGACGCTCTTGGCGTAATGCCCGAGTTCGCGCTCGAAAAAATCGCGCACTTCCTGTTCGCTACAGGTCTCGGGCACATTCCAGACGGTCAGGTGCATAACGGCTTACCAGGGGCGGCGCGGACGATCCGCGCGAACGCGCACAGGTTGCAGGCTCGGACGAGCCTTGGCGCGAGTCCAAACCGCCTGACCAAGCAGGGCCGCAACGGCAAGCAGCAGCAGGCTGGACGCAAACATTTTGCTTTCTCCTTTTATTGATCACAGTCAGGATAGTCCCATTTGGCGGCGTGTGCGCTGCGTCATTTTGTCGAGCGACACACGGCCACGCTGTCAGACGCAACGACGCAATGGCCGTGCCCATGCGGGCGCGGATTCGCGCGGCTTGACGAAGATCAGCGAAGGAACGCGGGGACAGGGTCAGGGCTCGTCGTCGCGGCTCGCGGAGGTGGTGTCGCCGCCGTCGGTGCCGCACTGCATGCGCGTGAGTTGATCGTACTGATGCGACCAGTTGCCCGCGATGGCGGCCTGCGCCTCGGACAGCGTAATGCGACCCGCGCAGACACAGCGCTTGAGGCGCACCGTGAGCAAGGACTTGCGGCGCTCGCCCGCGTGACCGCCCCAGGGCAGCAAATCGAAATTGGCGGTGGCGTCCGGCGAACCGCCCAGCAGGATCGGCACGCGCCGGTCGAGCGCGTACGTCACGCCGTCCTCGGCGTCAATGCCGCGCGCCGTGAGCAGACGGGTCTTGAGCGCCATCGCCTCGTCGAAGGGCGGCGCGACGCTGTCGGCGTAACCGGCCCGGCAGATCGTCTCGGAGACGGAATCCTGTGTGACCCGCACGTCGAGCAGACGCGGGTCTTGCGCCCTCGCGGGCGCGCTGCCGAGCAGGCTGCCCGCGGCGGCCGCCAGCACCATGCCGTGCAGCGTGCGTGTCCAGTTGCGCGAACGTCGCGCGCGCGCACAATGGGCGCCGCCTGTTGCCATGCGACGCACGGCGCGAGATATGTCTGCCAATTCTGCGTTCATGGTTCAGCGCATCGTACGCTGCCGTAAGATGCGCATTGGATGGTCAATGCCGTCTAATTAAAACACATTCGAATTTTTGCGTGGTGAAACCGCACCACAAGCTTTTTTACGAACGATAGAAAACCGGCGAGTCCCAATATTTCGCCGATTCGCATTAGACGCCCGCCATCTTGTCCCGGCAAAATCCGTCACGCACGGCGAGATTGCGCCAAGCCTTCGGATTCAAAGGCGATTTTTACTTCGCATTGCCAACCAATAACAAGCCGATGCTGACAGACCCGCGCATGCCCTCCCCCACTGTTCACGTCGCGCCACGCATCACTTTCATCCCTTGACGGTCATCGCGCAAGATCGGCCGTTCGGCCGATGGCAGCGTCATACCCGATGGCGCATAATGACTCGCTCGCTGGCTTCGGCCCGGAGCCGGCGGCCATCGTCGAAGCAAAGCAACTGAGCCATACACAGCATCGCCATAACGCGAAGAAACGAGGAATCCCCATGTCCATCACCCTGTATCAAGCTTCGGTGCCCGTGCTCACGCGCGGCCTCGCCAACCTGCAAAACATCATCGGCAAGGCGCAGGCGCACGCAGCGGAGAAGCAGATCGATCCCACGGTGTTCACCGGCGCGCGACTGTTCCCCGACATGCTGCCGCTGCTGCGCCAGATCCATATCGCCACCGACACGGCGAAGGGTTGCGCCGCGCGTCTCGCGGGTGTGGAAGCGCCGAAGTTCGAAGACGTGGAAGTCACCTTCGACGAATTGCACGCGCGCATCCAGAAGACCATCGACTACCTGAACACCTTCACGCCCGAGCAGGTCGACGGCAACGAGGAAAAGACCATCACGCTGAAGATGCGTTCGGGCCCGATCGAGTTCACGGGCCTGAGCTATCTGCTCAGCTTCGTGCTGCCCAACTTCTTCTTCCACGTGACGACCGCGTACGACATCCTGCGTCACAACGGTGTCGAGCTGGGCAAGCTGGACTATCTCGGCAGCCGCTAACGCGAGCCTCCGCCGCCGGCGCGCATCAGTCGTTCAGTCGAGCGAGAGCCGCACCGCGAAACCGATCAGGGCCGAGGAAAAGGCCCACTTCTGCACGGTTTGCGCGAGCGGATGCTTGCGCAGCAACACGGCGATGCGCGCCGCGCCCAGCGCATAGATCACGTCGAAGATCGCGCACACGATCACGAGCACGACGCCCAGTTCGAGCACCTGCAGCGAGACGGAGCCCGCCTCCGGGCGGATGAACTGCGGCAGCAGCACCGAGCAGAACAGCAGCGCCTTCGGATTGAGCAGGTTGGTCAGCAAGCCCTTGAGGAAGTCGGCGCGCAACGGCCGCGCCGCCGCCGCGCCGGCCTCGTCCGGCAGCGCGAACACCGGCGCGCGGAAAATCTGCACCGCGATATACGTGAGATACAGCGCGCCCGCATAACGCACCCCTTCGTAGAGCCACGGCGCGTTGCGCAGCAGCGCCGCGAGACCGCAGGCGGACAGCGTCACGTGTGTGGCGCGCGCGAGGCCGAGCCCGCAAGCCGCCGAAAAACCCCGGCGCACGCCCCGGCTCATGCTGGTCTGCATCACGAGCGCCATATCCGCGCCGGGCAGCGCGCAGACCACGATCAGGGCGGCAATGAACATGAGCAGCAAATGGGCGGAAATCATGATGGCCTCGCGTGAAAGAGGCTCTATGATGCCGCCAACGATGGAGTGATTTCTGGCGTAATCGTCGAGAAATCCCATATGAGTGAGCAGATTGCCCTAAAATCTACTCATCCATAACTGGAAACCACCTCCCGTCATGAGCGACCTCGACAAACTGGACCGCGCGATCCTCGGCGCGCTGCAAACGGACGGCAGAATGCCGAACGCGCGGCTCGCCGAAACCGTCGGCTTGAGCGAGACGCCCTGTGCGCGCCGCCTCAAGCGGCTTGAGCAGGACGGCTATATCGAGCGCTATCGGGCGATGCTCTCGCGCCGCGCGCTCGGCTACGGCGTGGTCGCCTATGTCTCGGTGCGTTTCGCCGTGCACGATCGCGCGCTCGCAGACCGTTTCGAGCGCGAAGTCTGCGCGATCGAGCGGATACTGTCGTGCCACAACGTCGCCGGCACGGCGGACTATATTTTGATGATCGTCGCGCGCGACCTCGACGACTACGGCACCTTCATGCGCGACGAATTGCGTTCGTTGCCGGGCGTGACCTCGGTCGAATCGGCGCTGTCGCTGCGCGAGGTGAAGTCCGAGGGCAGTTTGCCGCTGCCGTGAACGCCCCACTTTCTTTTTCAAACCGGAGCTATCGATGAACCCAGAACAGGCGCGAGCCGAAGAATCCGCCGCGATGGACCGCGTGCTAACCGCCACCCAGCGCGTGAAGACGGCCTTCAACGCCTTGCAGACGCAGTTTCCGCCGCAGGGCGAAGGCCGTCCGTCGCAATTCGCCTTGACGGCATTCGACGCGGCGCTGCAAGAGCTCGAAGACGCCCAGGCGGCGTTCGACGAACTGCTGAACGATCTGCTCGACGGCAATCGCTAATTCAAGGACACAGGCCTGAATCCATGACGCACGACACCTGCGTGGATACGCCGATCGTCACGGTGCTCGGCGCCGGTGTCGTCGTCGAGCGCGACGGCGCGTGGCTGCTCGGACTGCGGCGAAGCCGCTGGGGTTTCGATACCTGGGGCTTCCCCGGCGGCAAGGTCGAAGCCGGCGAAGATCCGCTCGACGCCGCCGCGCGCGAACTGCTGGAGGAAACCGGCCTCACCTTGCTGGCGCCGCGCGCCGCGCAATGGGCGAGCGGCTGGCTCGAAGCGGACCGCGTGCGCCACGTCACGCTGTTCGTCGAGGGCGAGGCACACGGCACGCCGGTCGTGGCCGAACCCGAGAAGTGTGCACGCTGGGCGTGGTTCACGCGCGAAACGCTGCCCGCCAACCTCTTCGAACCGACGCGCCTGTATTTCGAAACGCGTTAGCGCCGTGTCGCCGTCAACTGGCGCGCGAAGGCCGCGATCCGCTCGCAGCCTTCGACGAGCCGCGCATCATCGACCACGAAGCCGAGCCGCACATAGCCGCTCGCCGTTTCGCCGAACGCGCTCGCATCAAGCAGCGACACCTTCTGCGCCTCGAACAACTGCCACGTGAACGCGTGCGCATCGAGGCCGGTGCCGCGCACGTCGATCATCATGAACATGCCCGCCTCGGGCAACAGGCAGCGCAAGCCCGGCACGTCGCGCAAATGCGCAAACACGAGGTCGCGTCGGCGCCGGTAAATCGCGCGCATTTCCGCGACCACGTGCTCGCGCTCCTCCAGCGCCGTGAGCGCCGCCTGCTGGATGAAGCCCGGCAGCCCGTAGAACATGCAAAGCGCGAGACGGCCCAGATGGCCGATCAGCGTTTCGGGCGCGATCACCCAACCGAGCCGCCAGCCCGGCATCGCATGCGACTTCGACAGACTGCCGAGCGTGACGGTGCGCTGCGCCATGCCGTCGAGCGTGGCGATGCTCACGTGTTCGCGCTCGAACGTGAGATCGGCATAGACCTCGTCGGCGACCACCCAGAGATCGTGGCGCTGCGCGAGCCGCGCGATGCGTTCGAGATGTTCGCGCGGCATCACCGCGCCGGTGGGATTGCAGGGCGTGGCGAAGAAAATCGCGCGCGTGCGCGGCGTGACCGCGGCTTCCAGCGCATCGCAATCGAGATGAAAGCCGCTGTCGGGATCGACGGGAACCGGCACGAGCGTCGCGCCCGATGCGCGAATCGCGGCCTCGTAAGTCAGATACATCGGCTCGGGCACGAGCACTTCGTCGCCCGCTTCGCATAGACAGAGCGACGAGGCGAACAAGCCGTTCTGCGCGCCCGCGCAAAGGATCACGTTCTGCGCGCTCACTTCGCGCGCGCCCGCCTCGCGCTGCATGCGCGCGATGGCTTCGCGCAAGGGCTCGCGGCCCATGATGGAGGTGTAATGCGTGTCGCCCTCGCGCAGCGCCGCCACCGCGCGCTCGACGATGGGCGCGGGCGTCGCGAAATCGGGGTCGCCGACGCTCAGAATGATCACGTCCTCGCCGCGCCCCGCCGCCTGTTGCGCGGCGTGATGGATTTCCCACGCCGACGTGCGCCGGCCCTGCAACCGCTCGACCAGATTCGAAAACTTCATCGTCCGCGACTCCCTGTGGCGAAGCGGCGGCGCGCACCTGCACGCCGCCGCCGTCCCGTATGCGTTGTGTGTTCGATGCGCCCTGCTGTGTCCTTCGCAGGCGCGCGCACAACGATACCAAGGAATCACTGCCCGGAAAGAAAGCGCGCGGGTGTTTCCGAATGAAACATCAGTTCGCCGGAGCGATGCCCCGCGCCGCGAGATTCGCATAGAGCGCGCGCACGCCGAAGGTCCACGGCGTGATCTCGTCGCTGAGCTGCACCGTGTTGACGAGCGCGCCCAGTTGCGGCGCGGAAATCGTCACGATGTCGCCGAGATGATGCGTGAAGCCCGAACCCGGCGCATCGCGGTCCTGAATCGGCGAGAACATCGTTCCGAGGAACAGCATGAAGCCGTCGGGATATTGATGATGCTTGCCGCAGGTTTGCTCGACGAGTTGCTGCGGATCGCGGCTGATTTCTTTCATATGGCTCACGCCGTCGAGCACGAAACCGTCGTCGCTGCCCTCGACGCGCAGCGCCACGCTCGCCGCGCGCACCGAATCGAGCGTGAAATGCTCGTCGAACAGGCGCACGAACGGACCGATCGCACACGACGCGTTATTGTCCTTGCACTTGCCGAGCAGCAGCGCCGAACGGCCTTCGATGTCGCGCAGATTCACGTCGTTGCCGAGCGTCGCGCCCACGGTCACGCCATGCGCGTTCACCGCCAGCACGATCTCCGGTTCCGGGTTGTTCCAGACCGACGCGCGCAGCAAGCCGATATCCGCGCCAAAGCCCACCGCCGACATCGGCTGCGATTTGGAAAAGACTTCGGCATCGGGGCCAATGCCGACTTCCAGATATTGCGACCACGCGCCGCGCCGCTGCAACTCGGCCTTCAATCGCATGGCCGCGTCCGAACCCGGCTCGATCTGCGAAAGATCGCCGCCGATCATCTCCATGATGGTCGCGCGCACGTCGGCGGCTTTCGCGCGGTCGCCGCCCGCCTGCTCCTCGATCACGCGTTCGATCAGGCTCACCGCGAAGGTCACGCCGCACGCCTTGATCGCCTGCACGTCGCACGGCGCGAGCAGCCGCGCATCGGCGTTCGGCGCGCCCGGCAGGCTGGCCGCGAGCACATCCTTCACGTCGCCCAGCAACGCGCCCGGCGCCGTGCGCGCGATCTTGACCGCATCCGCGCGGTCGAACAGGTCCGCCGTCGTCGCCACGGTGCGCGTGATGTCGAACACCTGGCCGTCGCGCACGACCACTACGCTCGGGCCTTCATGTTCGCCGTCGCGCCGCCAGACGCGCCCGACGAGCAGCGCCTGTTCGAGATCGGCGGGAAGGTAATCCGAAACTGACAAATGGGCCATGACGGGCAACCTGTATCGAGAATGTCGTTGAGGAGCATCGATCGTAGGATCGCGCGTGAACGATGTCCAACAGGATGTTAGTATTTCCAACCTGTTGGATACACGAACGGATGCACGAACCACCGGACCATGACGTCAGCTTACGAAGTGCCCGCGCTCAAGCGCATTCACGACATCCTCGACGTGCTCGCGCACGCGCCGTCGCCCGTGCGCGCGGCCGCCATCGCGGAGCAGACCGGCCTGTCGCGCAGCACGCTGTATTTGATGCTCGATTCGCTCGAACGCCGTCGCTGGATCGAGAAGCGCGCGGACGGCTACATCATCGGCGTGACACTGTTCGAACTCGGCAGCGCGTATGTGCGTCACGACCAGTTGCAGGAAGTGTTCCGGCGCGAAGCCGCGACCTTCGTGGCCACGCACAACGAAGTGGTGCAACTCGCCGTGCTCGACGGCGCGGAGGTGGTCTATATCGCGCGCGAGGACGCGTCGCGCCCCGTGCGGCTCGTGTCCGATCTGGGTTCGCGGCTGCCCGCGCATTGCTGCGCGCTCGGCAAAGCCTTGCTCGCCAGTCTTTCGGATGACGAAGTAATCGATCTATTGCCGAAGCAGCTTGCCGCGGTCACGAGCCACACCGTCACGCGGCGCCAGGATCTGCTGCAAGCGCTCGCAGCGGTCCGCCGCTCGGGACTCGCGCAGGAGCGCGAGGAGGTCACGGCGGGCCTCTCCTGCTTCGCCGCATTCGTCGGCGTGACGGTGCTCGGCAAACGCGTGGCGGTCAGCACGAGCCTGCCGCTCGAACGCCTCGACGCGCGCCGCGAAAAACGCATGGCGATCGCCATCGTCGAGATGGCGCATCGCATCGGCAAATCGCTCTGAACGCCGGGACTTCACCGCCCACGCGGACGCGTCAGTGCGAATGACGCGGTTCGCCGCGCTCCGCGATCACGCGCAAATACAAGGTGGCTGGTTCGAGGCAACCGCCCGTCGAAAGCTGACCGACCGTCTGCCGATACAACTCCTGCCACGGCGTTTGCGAAGGCGGCGCGTGGAATTCGGCGGCGGCGCGGCGGCTTTCGAGTTCCTGCGAATCGATCAGGAGTTCTACGCGACGTGCATTCAGATCGACCTTGATGCGGTCGTTCGTGCGCAGCAGCGCGAGCCCGCCGCCCACCGCCGCTTCCGGCGACATATTCAGTATCGACGGACTCGCCGACGTGCCGCTCTGCCGCCCGTCGCCCATGCAAGGCAATGAGGTCACGCCGCGCTTCACGAGTTCGGCGGGCGGCGCCATGTTCACGACTTCCGCGCTGCCCGGATAACCCACGGTGCCGCAGCCGCGAATCACGAGCATGCAACGCTCGTCGATCGCAAGCGACGGATCGTTGATACGCGCCCGATAATCCTCGGGTCCGTCGAACACGATCGCGCGCGCCTCGAACGCATTTTCCGCGCCCGGCTCGCTTAGATAGGTCTGCCGGAATGCCTCGCCGACCACGGACATCTTCATGATCGCGCTGTCGAAGAAGTTGCCCGAGAGCACGATAAAGCCCGCACCATGCTTGAGCGGCGCTTCGCACGTATGGATCACGTCGCGATCGGCGGCAACCGCGCCGTCCGCGATATCGCCGATCGTGCGCCCCGACACCGTCTGGCAATCGCCGTGCAGCAGCCCCGCGCGATCGAGTTCGCGCAGCACGGTCGGCACGCCGCCCGCGCGGTGGAAACTCTCGCCTAGGTATTCGCCCGCCGGCATGGTGTTCGCGATCAGCGGCACCTGCTCGCCAAAACGCTGCCAGTCTTCGAGCGTGAGATCGATGCCCATGTGACGCGCAATCGCGATCAGATGCGGCGGGCAATTCGTCGATGCACCCAGCGCCGACGCCACGACAATCGCGTTTTCGAACGCTTCGCGCGTCATGATCTTCGAAGGCCGCACGTCGTAGCGCACGAGATCGACGATGCGCTTGCCGGTGCTGTACGCCATCTGCCCGCGCTCGCGATACGCGGCGGGAATGCTCGCGCAACCGGGCAGCGACATGCCGAGCGCTTCGGCGAGACAGTTCATCGACAGCGCGGTGCCCATCGTGTTGCAGTGGCCGATCGACGGCGACGACGCCGTGGTGAGCGCCATGAATCCTTCGTAATCGATTTCGCCCGTCGCCAGCAGATTGCGTGCGTGCCAGATCACCGTGCCCGAGCCCACGCGCTTGCCTTCGTACCAGCCGTCGAGCATCGGTCCGCCCGAGAGCACGATGGCGGGCAGATCGACCGTGGCCGCCGCCATCAGGCACGCGGGCGTGGTCTTGTCGCAACCGGTCGTGAGCACCACGCCGTCGAGCGGAAAACCATGCAGGATTTCAACGAGCCCGAGATACGCGAGATTGCGGTCGAGCGCGGCGGTGGGACGGCGGCTCTGCTCCGCGAGCGGATGCACGGGAAACTCCATCGGAATGCCGCCCGCGTCGCGAATGCCCGCCTTCACGCGTTCGGCCAGCGCGATGTGATGACGGTTGCACGGCGCGAGATCGCTGCCGGTCTGCGCGATGCCGATGATCGGCCGGCCCGACTGCAATTCCTCGCGCGTGAGACCGTAATTCATGAAGCGCTCGACGTAGAGCGCGGTCATGTCCGCGTGCGAAGGATCGTCGAACCACTCCTGACTGCGCAGGCGGCGCGGATGCGGCTGAGCCATGATGTCTGTCTCCATTGAGTGCGGACGGCACACAGCGCACGGTCGTTTTTCTGATGCTGTGTTACCGATAACATTTCAATGGTAGCACGGTGCCACGGCGCGATGCAGCCAGGGCAATTACGGCATGAAGACGTGACGCAAGATCAGGCGCTGTCGCGCGGCACGACGGCGTAGTGGATGCGCGTTTTCACGACGCGGCGCGCGCCGGTGTGCTCGCTTTCCTCGGCGGCAAGCGCGCCCAGCATCGCTTCGCCGGTGCGGCGGCCGATGCCGTAGGCGTCGACGGAAACCGTGGTGATGGCCGGATGGCAGCAGCTCGCGATTTCGAAATTGCCGAAGCCGGCCACGGCGATATCCTCCGGCACGCGCAGGCCGCGCCGCTGGCACTCCATGATCGCGCCGAACGCCGACATGTCGCTCACGCACATGACGGCCTGCGTGTCGGGCCAGCGTTCGAGCAGTTCGGCCATCGCCGGGCCGCCGTGACTCATCGTGATCGGCGAGTCGCCGAGGCGCACCGCGCGCGGCTCGCCGAGCCCGAGCGCCTTCAGCTCCATCTGATAGCCCTTCAGGCGATCGAGACCGCGCCGGTCGAGTTCGCTCGCGCCGCCCAGAAAACCGATGCGCCGATGCCCCTTGTCCGCGAGATAGCGCACCATCTCGCGCGCGGCGGCGACGTTGGAAAAACCCACCGACATGTCGATCGGCTCGGCGGGCAGATCCCACATTTCGACCACGGGCACGCCCGAGCGCTGCAACAGCGTGCGCGTCGCCTCCGTGTGCTGCGAACCGGTGAGCGCGATGCAACGCGGCTGGTGGCGCAGCATCTGGCGCACGAGGCGCTCCTCGCGTTCGAACGAATAATCGGTGTCGCCGATCAGCAATTCGAGGCCGCGCGGTTCGAGCACGGCGGTCAGGCCGCTCACGGTATCGGAGAAGTTCGAACTGGACAGCGACGGCACCAGCACCGCCACGAACGACGAGCGCCCCGAAGAGAGCGCGCCCGCCGCTGCATCGGCGACATAACCGAGTTCGTCGATGGCGCGCTGGACGCGTGCCCGCGTGGCCTCCGAGGCGCTGCGCCCGGCCAGCACGCGGGAAACCGTCATCTTCGACACGCCCGCGAGTTGAGCGACGTCAGACATGCGCGGCGGCGTGGATTTCGAGGCGGGCGTTTTGGCCATCGTCGGACTGGGCTGGAAGAAAACAGCGCATATGATAGCGGCAGCGGCGCGGTCGGCTTCGAGGTCGACTTCGAGGGCCGCTTCGAATGTCCGCTTTCATGTTGCTGTTGCGTTTCTTTTTTTGCCGCTGACGCACACTGTGACAGCGCGCCCAAACCTGGAGACACGTCATGCCTTCTTCTCCCCGCAGCGTCGCGGACAAGCGCGCCGCCTTCCGCGCCCTGCACGAATCCGGCTGCTTTCTGCTGCCCAATCCGTGGAACCCGGGCAGCGCCCGCTATCTGGAAAGCGTCGGCTTCAAGGCGCTGGCCACCACGAGCTCGGGCTTCGCGTGGTCGCGCGCGCACGCCGACAACTCGCTGACGCGCGACGCCGTGATCGCGCATCTGCGCGAGATGGTCGCCGCCACGGACTTGCCGATCAACGCGGACTTCGAGAACGGCTTCGGCGCCGACGCGGCCGGCGTGGCGCAAAGCGTGGGCCTCGCCGTCGATGCGGGCGTCGCGGGCCTTTCCATCGAGGATGCGTCTGGCGATCCCGCGGCACCGCTGTTCGCCATCGACGTGGCGGTCGAACGCATTCGCGCCGCGCGCCGCGCCATCGACGAACGTGGCGGCGACACGCTGCTGGTGGGCCGTGCGGAAAATTTCCTTACGGGCGAGCGCGACCTGCACGATACGATCGCGCGTCTGAAGGCCTATGCGGAAGCGGGCGCCGATTGCCTCTACGCGCCCGGCATCCGCACGCGCGAAGAGATCGTGGCGATCGTGACGGCGGTCGCGCCGAAGCCCGTGAACGTGCTGGTGGGATCGGTATCGGAATTCACGCTGAAGGATCTGGCGGCGATGGGCGTGCGCCGCGTGAGCGTGGGCGGCGCACTGGCGCGCTCGGCGTGGGGCGGCTTCATGCGTGCCACGCAAACGCTGCTCGAAGGACGCTTCGATGGTTTCATCGACGCAGCGCCCGGCAATCAGCTCAACGATTTATTCAGCGCTCCGAACTGATTTTATCGACGATGAAACCCGCCGTGAGTCCTGGCGCTGACTCACGGCATCGCATCACGGCATCGCATTACGGCATCACAAAACGCTTAACGAGCGTAAGCTCGCCCGCCTTGCGCATCGGCACGCGAATCGTTTCACACTTTTCGTTCGGCGTGTCTTCGTCGGTGATGATCGTGATCTGCGCAACCGTCATGTCGCTGCCGCTGTTGCCGCTGCCGTAGTAATTCACATAGACCAGATACGTGCCATGCAGCGGCGCGGCGCTCGAATAGATTTCCGGGCCATAACCCGTCGTCACGTCGACGTCGAGCGCGCCACCGTTCGGCGCGACGCGATCCGCGTAGAACGTATGCACGCCGTCGGGCGACACCACATGCAGGTCGAGGTCGGTGCCATCGGTGTCCCACGCGAGCACGATGCGCAGACGCGCATGCGTCTTGCCCGCGTAGGCGTCGTAGAACTGCACGCGCTTTTTCGTGCCGTCCGCGCTGCGCAATTCCACGCTATTGCTGCCCGCGCCGAACGCGAACGGCCGCGAGAAACGGCCGTCTTCTTCGATGCGTTGCGGCATCGGCGTACCGTTCACGACGAGCGTGCCGACCGACGTGCCCGGCTTCGTCTTCGGCGCGGCCTTGATATGCCCCGCGATCAGCGCGTTGACCGACTGCCCTTCCGGCGTGCTCACGCCCACCGCCGGATAGTGCACGTCCTGCGTGTAGCGCGCCTCGTCGCCAGCCGAATTGCGCCAGCCGTTCAGCGGCGCACTGAAGTCGATGGTGTCGGCCTGCGCGGCGCAAGCGGCCGCGCATAGCGCGAGCGCGGAGAGCGCTCGGCCGCCGCGCAAAAGACCACGATAAAGCCGGTTCGGAATCATGTGAGTTCGCTGTTCAGTCGTGTCGATCATGGATGCCGTCTCGTCATGCAGGCCTCACAGCCGCTCGCTTTTCACGAGCACGAGGTCGCCGATCTTGCGCAGCGGCACCACGCGCGTTTCGCGGCGCTCGTTCGGCGTGTTCTCGTTGAAGACGAGCGTGAGCGTGGCGGTGATCACGTCGCGATCGTGCGCGCCCGGATCGAAGTTATAGCCCGTCGAATCGAAATTGCCCCAGTAATTGAGGAAGAAAAGCCAGGTGCCGTGCTCGGGCGCCGCCGACGAAAAAATGCCCGGCCCCGCGCCATCGACGGAATCCACGTCGAAGCCGCTGCCATCTTCCAGCGTGGGATTCGCGAAGAACGCGTGCAGACCGTCCGGCGTGATCACATGCAGATCAACCTGCGCATGCGGATCGTCCCACGTCACGATCGCGCGCAGCTTCGCTTGCGGCTTGTTGCGATCCGCTTCGTAGAACTGCATGCGCTGATGCTTCGTGCCATCGGCGGAAATGATTTCGATGCTGTTCGAGCCCGCGCCGAATGCCCAGGGCCGCGCGAAAAAGCCTTGCTCGTCGGTATAAAGCGGCGTGGGATTGCCGTTCACGACCAGCGTGGGCGGACGGCGCGCATGCGGATCGACATGCTTCAACTGCCCTTCGATCAAGGTGCGAAAGCGCTGCGCGCCGCGATCGACAGGCGGACGCGGATAGGCCGCCACATACTGCTCGCCTTCGTTCGTGAGGCCGCTGTGACGCCAGCCGTTGAACGCGCCGGTGAGACGCGCGAGCGTGCCGGTTTCGTCGGCGTGCGCGTGCGTGGCCGCGAGCGCGCAGCATGCGATGCAGGCCAGCACGAGCGCACGCATCCACGTGCTGCGCGGCGTGGCGGCGGCAAACGGTTGAGGTTGCGCGAACGGTGTCGTCGTCATTCAACTTCCTGTGAGTATCAGCTTGCGCGCGGTCTGCTCGATGAACGCTTCGTCCTGCCCGCGCGGATGATGCGCGAACGCGAGATGCAGATATTCGTGCGCGAGCGCGATGCGGTCGTCGTCGGAACGCAGGCGGCGGATATAGACGCGATTGCGGCCCGCATCGGCATAGGGCTTCCCAGAAATTACTTCGCATACCGCAGGAATTTCCGGTTCCTCATAGCCCGCTTCGCCCGCGAGACGTTGATCCCATTTTGGCGTTTCGCGGCGCAGCCAGTCGCGCGCGCCGATCACCGGCTCGCAGTCGCCCGCGAGCGGACTCGCGAACGACGTGAGCGTGGCTTCAGGCCAGGTGCGCGCGAGAATCGCGTCGAAGCTCAGGCCGCGCTGCGCCGCCGCGCGCGCATCGAGCCAGCTCATCTGCCCGGGCGCGGCCTTGTCGTGATGGAACTGCACGGGCACGCCCGCGAGCACGAGACCGTCGGTGAAATCGGCGGCGTTGCGCGACGCGGCGCGCGGCACGCGTGGCAACACGCGTTGCGTGCGGCTGCTGTCGTCGATGCGGTAACAGCCGCGATCGCGGCCCGCATGCTGCACGAGATAGCTGCGCGCGGCCACAGCCAGCGCGCGCGCCGCCTGCGGCTCGGCCGTATCGCCTTCGCGCTCCACCACGCGCGCCACGTAGTCGTTCATGCCGAAGCGCCCGACAATGCGCGGCTTGCCGGCTTCGTCGCGATCGAGCAGCAGTTCGCCGTGGCTTTCGATGGGCAACGCGTTGCCGTTTTCGAAGCTCACGCTATAGGTGCCGTCGAGCAGTCCGGCTTGCACGGGACGTCCGCCTGCGCGCGTGTCGAACACATTTCGTATCGGGTACCGGGAGAACATATCGACGACCACACACGCGCGGTCGTCCGGCACGGCGCTTTGCGCGATCAGCGGCGCGATGCGCGGCGCGGCGGCGGCGAGCACGCGCACGCTGCCACCGCGCCCGCCGAGCCAGACCGGCGTGCCGTCCGCGAGCCAGCCCGCCGCGCCGCCCTCGTAGCCGCCCGGATTCGACGGATCGGGCATCGTCCAGGTCTTCGCGCGCAGCTGGCTGCCGTAGAGCGAAACCGTGCCTTCGCCGCGCCCGCTCGTGACGACCGAGACCAGCGTGTTCGCGGTGTCGTCGCGCGCCCGCGCAGGCACGCTTTGGAGCGCCGCGAGCAGTTCGCTCACGCGCACGCGGCGTTCGGGCCGCAGCGCATAGAGATCGAGCAGCCACGCGGGCGCCTTGCGTGCGCGCCAGTACTGGCGCCAGCCCGCCGGATCGAGTTCGAGACGATGCGGTTCGAAGAACAGGCCGCACGATTGCACGAGCGCGTGATCGCGGTCGATGTGGCCGCCCGTCATGCAGCAGTAGACCTCTTCGCGGTCGTGGCCGTCGCACTGGTAATCGGGCGCGGCGATCTGGCGGTCGACGAGGTACGCGTAGACGAACAGCTTCCAGACGCTGCCGAGCGGCGTCTCGAGCGTGGCGGGCAGCGGCTCGCCGGGGCCTTGCGCGGCGGTGTCGCTGCCAGCGGCGAGCGTCCACAGACGCGCGTCCGCGCCGTCGCGCAGCCAGGCGAAGCGCAGCGCCGATGCGGGCGCGACCGCATGGTTGTCTGCGGCGCTCACTGCGCCGACAGGCTTCGCTGCGTTCGCGGCCAGCGCCGCTTGCGGCCCCCAGGCCGCCAGCGCGAGCGCGAGTGCCGCGCCCCAGCCGACGATGCGCGCTTTCACCTCACGCCTCACTCGATGCGCAGCGTGACCATACGGTCGCTGCGCCCGCCTTCGTACGCCTTCTGCTCGGGCTGATACATGCGGAAATAGCGCGCGGGCGGCAGCGTGAACGTGCCCGGCAACGCGAAGCGCACGAGCTGGCGCAGCGCGACCGGTTTGTCGAGCAACGGCACCGGCTGGTGATAACTGAGATCGCCCATTTCATAGCTCGCCGCGCGCGCGAACGGCTGCGGACCGCTGCCGCCCTCGCCCGTGCCAGGCAGACCGTCGATGCTCACACCCCAGCTCGTCGCTTCCACCGAACCGCCCGGCGGCAGCGGCACGTCGAGCAGGCCGTAATGCAGCGCGCCGTTGCCTTGCGGCGTGAGCGTGACTTCGTCGACATAGAGCGCGTTGCTGTCGATCGCATCGCCGGACTTCACGCGATGCGCCGCGAACGTGAAGCGGCCCGCCTCCTTGCCCGCGTCGGTCGACGGCTTGATCGGATCGAGTCGATACAGCGTGCGTTCGAGCTTCACCGGCAAGCGGCTCGCCTGCGCCGCGCGGCTGCGATACGAAACCAGCGCCGTCGCGTCGGGCCGCGCGCCGCCGATATCGAGCGAGACCGGCAGCGCGGCACCCGTCCACTTCCAGACGCTCGCGCCCGTGGGCGTGGCCGCGCGCGTCCAGCCACTGCCTTGCAGCGTCGGCAAGGGCTGCTGCGTGTCGCCGGTGCGCGAACCGGCCATCGCCTTGCGCAGCCACAGCAGCGTGAGCGCGCGATCGACAGTCGGATACGTTGCGCTGCTTTGCAGAAGCACGGCATTCGCGTCGACGGGCGTGCCCGCGTCGCCGGCCATCGCCAGCAGGCTCTGGATCAGCGGCGTCGGATTGCCCATCAGCGAGGCGCGGGCGCGCGCCGCGAGCGTGTCGAAGCCTTCGGGCAGGCTCGCGTTGGTCACGCGCGCGGTGTAAGCGGTCAGCACCACGGCCGCCTGCAAGCCGCGCGCCGAATCCGGCGCGGCGAACACGAGGCTGTCTTCCGGCGCATAAGCGGCGCTCTCCGATTGTTTGGCATCCTGATCAAACATCGACGAGGCTTGTTGCGCAAGCTGACCCGCCACGCCCGCGACCGGCGTCGCGACCGGCTGGCCCATTTGCTGCAACAGCCAGAGCGCGAGCGCGCGATGCAGCAGCGGCTCCTTCGCACCGTTGTCGCGATAGACGTCGAGCGCGTGCTGCCAGTTGCTGTCCGGCAGCGTGATGCCGACGCTGCGGCTCGCGAGCCAATCCGCGTAATACGCATACGCCGTGATGAACGCGCTGCCGCCCGTGGTATCGCCCCACCAGCCGAATGCGCCGTTGATGCCTGCGAGTTGCGCGAGACGCTGACGCTGATTGCGCAGCCGCGCTTCGATGCCTTGCGTCGCGCTCTGCGGACTCGCGGCATCGGCGTCACGGCCCAGCGCATCGTGTGCGAGCGCGAGCGGAATCAGGCGGCTCGACGTTTGCTCGGCGCAACCGTACGGATAGTCGATGAGGTCGTCGGCGACGCGCGCGAACTGGCTCGTGCCGTTCGAGACGAGACGCACGCGCACGTCTTGCGCGTCGGGCGCGAGTGCGAGCGGCTTCGGATTCGTGTCGAGCGTGACGGGCACCTCGCGCAGATCGAGCCAACCGGGCGCACCGAGATTCACCGAGGTCTGCAAACGATCGACGGGCTTGCCGTTCACGCTCAGGCTCGCATCGACGAGACCCGGCGTGAGCGTCGCGCGCGGCAGCGCCAGATAATTCGCGCCGGGCTTGAGCGTGACCTTGCGATCGATCGCGAGACCCGCGCCGTTCACGGTCCATTGCGCGTCCACATCCGCGTTGCCCTGGTTGAACGCGAGCATGTCGATCACCGGCTGATCGCCGCTGCGGAAACTCGCGGGGCCGCTCCACTTCAGGTAGAGCGCTTTATCGGAGCGCACGTAGGCGGTGCGCTGGCCCACGGTGCCATCGGCGGCAATCGCGCGCACGGTGATGCGCCAGCGCGCGAGCGCGTCGGGCATCTTGAAGGTCATACGCGCGTGACCGTTCGCGTCGGTTTGCAGATCGCCTTGCCATGCGGCCGTGTCGATGTCGTCGCGACGCGGACGTTCGAGCACCTTCACGCCGCGCTCGTTGTACTGGCCGCGCTGCGGACCGCCAGGCGCGCCGCGCATCGCCGACACCGCGAGGTCGTAGGTGATGAACGAAAGGCTCGACGTCGTGCGCACGTTATTGCGGCGCGGGTGATAGAAAAAGTCGACGATGTCCGGCGCGATTTCCGGTTGCAGCACGTAGACCATTTCGTCGACCACGCTCACGGTCAGATGCGCGGGCAGCGGCTTGCCGCCCAGCGTGCTGCCGAGATCGAGCGTGACGGTTTCGCCCGGCGCGTAGACCGGCTTGTCGCTTTTCACCGCGAGATCGATCGATGGCTTGGCGACCACGATGCCCGCGTTCTGGAACACGTATTCGCCGTCGTGCACGTAAAGCACGGAGAACGTCATGTTCGGCGCGAACTCGGGACCGACCTTGATGCGCGCCTTCCATTGCGTGGGCGCGACGCGCGTGAGGCTCAACCAGTCCGCACCCGCCGAGAGCAGCGCGCGCGCTTCGACGCTGTCGCGTTCGAGCGTGAGCAGCGCATCGTCCACCGCATAGGGGAACGTGATGAGCGCCTCCGCCGTGTCGCCGATGCGATAGCGGTCGCGATCGAACACGATCTCGACGCTGCCAGGAATCGCCTTGAGGCCGTCACCCGCAACCCAATGGCTCGACGCCGCGAGCAGATTGCCCGCATCGTCCTTCACCGAGAGCATGTACGAGCCCGGCTCGGCGAATTCGAGCGGGAAATTCACGCGGCCATCGGCGCTCGCGGCGGGCAGCGTGCCCTCCGCCTTGGTCTGCGATTCGAGGCGCAGCCATTCCCACTTCGCGGGCTTGTGCGCGGGAGCGTTGGCGTTCGCGTTGCCAGTCGTGCTGGAATTCGTGCTGGAATTCGCGAGCGTCGCGAGCGTGAACGTCACGCGCTCGTGCGGCTGCGAGAACGACTTCGCCGTGGTCAAACGATACGGCGTCGCGCCGCGTGCGATCAGCACTTCGCGCGTCACGCGCACGCGATACGCAGCGCCATCCTGCGCGAACAGCGTGAGCGCATAACGGCTCGGGTCCTTCGCGGCGGGCAGCGTGAGCGTGACGTTGCCATCGCTATCGGTTTCCAGTTCCTGCTGTTCGAGCTTCACCGGAAAGAGACCCGCGTAGCGCAATTCGCCGTCGACGATCGCCACTTTCTGCGCGCGCAGCGTCACCGACACCTTGCCGTTCTTCACCGGCTTGCCGTCGGGATAACGCAGCGAGATCTTACCCTTGGGCGTGTCGCCGGTCGCGTAGTCCGGCTTGTCCATCGTGAGGTTCACGTCGAAGTGCGGCTTCACGTATTCAGCCACGCGGAACGCGCCGCCGTAGCTGTCGCCGTTGTAGTCGAAGCGCAGCGTGTAGCCGCCGCCTTGCGCCGCGGACGGCAACGTGAACGTGGTTTCGCCGCCCGTTTCCGAGGCAAAATCCACGCTGCGCGTCGCGATGGGCGCGCCATTCGGATCGAGCACATCGAGCTTGAGTTGCGCGGGCGCGGCCGGCGTCGACTGATTCGCGCTCTGGAACGTGCGGCCGATGAACTTCACATGCACCGCGTCGCCGGGACGATAGAGCGGACGATCGGTGACCGCGTAGATCTTGGTGTTGTAGATCTCGCTGTCGTAGTAGAAGTTTTCCGATACGAACACGCCGCCTTGCGGATCGCTGCCGATCACGTAGCTGCGCTCCGGCGAAACGTGCTGAAGCACGAGCGCGCCGTCAGCGCCCGTCGCGCCGCTTTGCAGCACGCCCACGCCGTCGGTCCAGCTCACATCGGTATTCGCCACGGGCTTGCCGTTGTCGCGGCGCGCGGTCCACACGAGCATGCCGCTCGACGCGGCCTTGACCACGGCGACCGTATCGGACACGAACAGCAGCGTATGCGCGCGGTAATTGCCAATGATCGCCTCGACGAGATAGAGACCCGGCGGCAGCTTGCCGACCGGAATCATCACATTGCCCGACGACGCCTCGATGAAGTTGCTGCTGCTCCCCGCGAGATTCACGCCCTTGGGCGGCTGAATGGTCTTGGCGTTCCAGATCGGATAGCGAAAACGCGTGACCAGATCGTAGCCGCGCAGCGGCGCGAAATGCGATTGCGGCTCGAAATGCGTCGCCGCGCCGGTCTGCTCGCCGAGCTTGAACTCGGGCTTCGCCTCGGTCACCTTCGTGCGCGTCGCGAACGACAACACGCGCTGCCACGCGCGGCGCGCGTCGCTGACCCAGCGATCCCAAAGATACGCGAGCGTGTTCGCGAGCCCTTCGCCCTGATAGTTCGGCTTGATGTTCAGGCGATGCAAATTCTTCTGCGCCTTGAGGAATTCGAGCGGCTTCGGCACCTTGTAGACGACGACATCCGCGCCGCCATAGGCTTCGAGTTCCGACTGGAATTCGCGGCCCGGCGCTTCCAGCCGCACCTGCGCAAGCTGATTGCTGCCGTAGCTCGCATCGGAGAGCAGGAAGAACGGCTGGCCGCGCACGACCTGACTGTCGTAGCCGCTGGACGTGGGCGCGCCGAGCGTGGGATTCGCGTCGATGTTCTGTTGCGCGGCGTTCGCGCTGTCACTGTCGTCGGCCCAGGCGGGCGTCGCGCTCATGCCGACACACACGGCGAGCAAAGCGAACAGTGACGCGAATCGTGCGCCGGGTTTCGCACCGGAAATGCGCGCGAAAAATGGGGAAAACACAGGGCGGGCGAGCAGACGTTGCATGGCGGCACTCATGGCGTCAGAAACGCGAAACGAAACACACCGACGAAATTCGGATTGCCGTCGAACGGCTGCCAGCGGGAATCTTTCCATTGCATCAGATCGGAAACGGCCACGGCGCGCAGACCACTGTCGGTCGGCGTAACGGTGCCCGTGTGATAAGCGATGTAGCGATCGAGCCAGATCATCAGATGCTGGTCGTCGCCTTGATCGAAGAACAGCAAGTCGCCCGGCAGCGCCTGGTTGACGTCGCGCGAGACGAAGCGGCTGTTGCGCTGCACGAGCGCGATGGCCGAGGCATACGCGCCCACGCTGCCGTCGATGCGCGTCCAGCGGTTCGCGAGCGCGCGTTGCTGCGCGTTCAGTTGCAACTCGGGCGGCAGGCGGCTCGCATCGGCTGCGCTGTTCATGCCGTTGGCCTTGAGCCAGCGCGCGTCGTGTTCGCGCAGCGCCTCCATGGCCGCGAAGCGCACGAGTCCCGCGCAGTCGCGTTGCGTCCAGCGCGGCGTGGGCCCGCTGCGCATCTGCTGATCGACGATGCGCACGAACCACGCGCGGAATACGGTGGATTGCTCGGGCGTGAGCGCGTCGGGGTCGGGCGCGGCCTGGGTCGGCATGAGCGCGTACGCGGGCTGCGCGAGCGCGGCGCTCGCGAGCATCGCACCCGCCGACGCGCAGCGCAGAAGGAACTCGCGGCGCATCGTCATTCGCCGCTCGTGCCGGGCTGCGCCGGTTGATCGGTTGCGGCTGCGTTGTCCGCGTCGGCGTCGTCGTTCTGCGCGGCGCCGAGCGGACGCCCCGCCGCCGCGTCGCCGCGCGGCCCGGCGCTCGCGCGCGGCTCGAAGTGCCATTCGACCGGCACCCAGCCCAGCGAGGACGGCAGCGAATCGGGCAAGCTCAGCGCGAGCGGCGGATAGCTCGCGACCGCGTGCAGCTTCGGCAGCAAATGCGTGCGCGCGGCGTTGCGGAAGATCGCTTCCTGATCGGCCGGCAGCGCGCGGCCCGACTCGCGCTCGACGAGCGCGGCGGCGGCGGACGGCGTCACCGACATCATCGTGGTCGAGAGACGCTGCGGCGCGAGCGTATCGGCGATCGCGGGATAGCGCTTGTCGAGCACGGCGAGCGTGTCGTCGACGAGGCGCGCATCGGGCGAGAACACCACGTAGCCGTGCGCGAGCGCGAGCGTCACCGGGAAGTAGCGCGGCGCGGAAAGCTGCGCCGCGTACGGCGAGCCCGCGCTTTGCGCCGTGCCGGAGCGCGCGCTCACGGCGCGCGTCCAGAGCGTGACGCCAGCCGATACGTCGCGCGATTGCACCGGCAGGCGGCGATAGCCCGCTTCATCGCCGGCCTTCGCTTCGTAGGCGCCGATCGCGTCGCCGAACACGCTCGCGAGCGCGCCCTTGAGCGCCGCGAGTTGCGTGGCGTCCTGCGTGGCCTCGGGTTTGAGGCGCGCGACGAAGACAGGCGCGACGAGCGTCGACTTCGCGTACCAGCACACGCCCGCCGGTCCCGCGAACTGCTCGCGCAGGATCTTCGACGCGCCCTGTTCAGCGTCGCCGAGCTTGCCGAGCAGGTCGGCGGCATCGTTCCAGTCGACCGGCAGGCTCGCGCAGGCCGCCGCGTTCGCGGGCAACGCGCGCCAGATATCGGCGCTGTTCCAGTGCTGCGGCAGATGCGCGGGATCGATCAGCGCGGCCGTGCTCCATGCGCCGCTTGCGTCGGTTGCGTCGGTGCTGGCTTGGGTGTTCGTGTCGCTCGCGGCGTTGCTGCCCGACGCGTGCGAGGCGGCGAAATCGAAGCGCAGCGCGTTGATGCCCGAGAAAAAGGCCTGATAACCGAACGAGAGATAGTTCACCGAAACGATCACGCGATGGCCGCTCACCTCGGGCGACGCGTTTTCCAGGCGATAGCTCCGCAGTGCGTCCGCGCCGCCGTCGTCGAGCATCTGCGCGAGCGCCTTCGCGCGTTCGCCGATCGCCTTGCCGTCGGCGTCGAGCAGGATGCCCGGCTCGGACATGACAACCAGGCGGTCGCCTTTCGCCGCGAACAACAGCGTGTGGCCGACCGCGAGCTTGAGCGCGTAGACGGGCACGTCGCCGGACAGCGTGCCGGCCTGGTTCAACTGCGTGTCGCTCGCGGCGACGTTGGCCATTGCCTGCATCAGCTTCGCGAGGCCATTGCGGCGCATCGTCATGACCCAATAGCCGAGCCGGCCATCGGGCGAGCGCCACAACAGCACGCGCGACGGTTCGTCGAATACGCGCTTGATGATTTCGTCGCGCCAATCGAGATCGTGTTCGAACGCGAGACGGCGCACAGCGCCTTCGGCGGAAAGGCGCGTGGAATTCGATTCGTAATAGTCGACGAAATCGCGCGTAAGCAGGCTATGCAGCAAAGGCACGCGAATCATGTCGCGCGGCAGGCGGGAAAGCGCCACGCTGTCGATGATGGCGTCGGGATATCGAATATCGAATGCGACTTCGTGTGAACGAAACGCCCCTTTACCGCCGAATGGCCGCCAGATCGCCTGAATGGCGACCAGCGCAACGATTAACACCGCGGCCGTGATGGCGGCCCTTTTGCGCGTGAACTTCATGGGATCGATCGCCCTGAAATTGAATATGGGTCTTGTCCTGCACCGCTGCGCGACTCACGCCGACGGGAATTAATCGCCGGATGCCTCCACATTTTTCACGAACGGCTTTATGCAGCTGGCCGAATATTAACTGAAAGCTGTTTTAAAAGCATGTCGAATTTGTGATTTTTTGACAATATCGATTATGCATATTGCTTATCAGATTTAATAAACACGGAAAGTCATCGATTAATTCATTTCGACTTCGCTGTGATGTACGTCATTAGCGATTCGAAATTCAACACACCGATGATGGCGCACGCGCCGCCTTATTGCCCGGATGCGCCACACCGTGCGCGCACCTCGCTCGCGATCTCTCTTTCAAACTTGTTACACGCAAGGTCGTCAATCAACATGGCATAAAACCGGGGATCAGGGTCACTACCTGGACATAGTTGCTTGACACTTTACGTCTTGTCTAACAACAATTCCTGCTCGAATCCGCGACCTCAGCGTCGTCGGAGTCGCGCTCAAGCACAACGAGAAGACACCTAAGTCCACTAGCGAGACAAAAACAGGAGGCGTTACCCATGCCAACGCAGAACAACGACAACGGCCTCGCCCCGGCGCGCGCATCCGGCGCACCGGCCTCTCCAGCCCGCCGCAGCTTCATGGCCTTCGCGGGCGCCACGGCGGGCGCGAGCCTGCTCGGCACCCTGCCCGGCTGCGGCGGCTCGACGACCGCCGCGAGCAGTTCGAGCGCGGGCACCGCCGCCTCCGTCGATCCGATCTGGGGCGCAGGCGGCGCGGCCCAGCAGATCATCGACGCGGTACAGCACGTCGCGCTGTCGATGTTCCCATCCACCGATTACGTGGTGACGAGTTACGGCGCGCAAGCGCTCACCACGCAGGTCGTGGCCGCGACGGCGTGGAGCCCCGCGATTCCCTGGCTCGGGCAGACGGCTTCGCCGACGAGTCCGGGCGCCGACCAGATGGTGTCGTCATCGCTAACGGGCACGGCGTACGATTCGCGCACGGCGTTCAACCGGGCGATCGTGGCGGCCAACGCAGCGGGCGGCGGACGCGTGGTCGTGCCGGCGGGCAACTGGTATTGCGGCGGACCGATCGTACTGCTTAGCAATGTGAACTTTCACCTGAGCGCGAACTGCACGATCTATTTCAGCCCGAATCCCGCCGATTACGCCGTGGACGGGCCGCATGCGACGGCCAACGGCAATCTGTACTGGACGCGCTGGCAAGCCAACGATTGCCTGAATTTCGGCTCGCCCATTTACGCGTATCAGCAGCAGAACATCGGGCTCACGGGCGAAGGCGACAGCTCGATTCTCAATGGTCAGTCGATGACGCCGGCGCAGGCGAACGGCGTCACGCCGTCGTTCTGCTGGTGGACCTTCAAAGGCACGAACGGCGCGTATGGCTGCGCGAGTTCATCGACGCCATCGCAAGCCTATGTGAACCCGAACAATGCCGCGCTCACCACGTTGAGCAGCTCGGCGATGACGAATCCCGAGGCCGCCACCCTGCTGCCGCTGCTCGATACCGGCACCGCGTGGGCGCAGGATCAGAACTATTTGCCGGCGCTCGCCGAACTGGGCGTGGCCGTCACGCAGCGCGTATTCGGCAACGGTCATTACCTGCGCCCTTGCATGGTCGAATTCATCGGCTGCACCAACGTGCTGATGCAGAACTACCATACGCAGAACACGCCGTTCTGGCAGCACCATCCGACCGATTGCAAGAACGTGGTGATTCAGGGCGTATTCGCGGACAGTATCGGCCCGAACAACGATGGTTTCGATCCCGATGCGTGCAGTTACGTGCTCGCCGATGGCGTGACCTTCAATACCGGCGACGACTGCATTGCGATCAAGTCCGGCAAGGCGCTGGATATCGAATATGGCCCGGCGCAATATCACGTGATTCAGAATTGCACGATGAATAGCGGTCATGGCGGCCTCACGCTCGGCAGCGAAATGAGCGCAGGCGTCCAGAATATTTACGCGCGCAATCTGAATATGCTCAACGAGAATTGGGCGACGAATCCGTTGAATATTGCGATTCGCATCAAGACGAATATGAATCGCGGCGGTGCGGTGCAGGACGTGTGGATTGACGGCGTGACCTTGCCTAATGGCGTGACGCTCGTCGGCAAGGGTTATGGCGCGAACAATATGATTGCGGGCAGTCCGATTACCGCTTCGGTGCCGGTCGGCACGACAAGTTCGGCGGGATCGAATCCGGCTGCCTCGCAAGGCGGCCTGATCACGTTCGATTGCGATTACAGTCCCGCCGGTGACGCGGTGCGCATCAGTCCGCCTGTCGTGAAGAACATCAATATCTCTAACGTGACGGCCAGCAACGTGACATCGGGCGGCACAACGGCTTCGTGCTTTCAGGCGATCGTCGCGCAAGGGCCGGTTGCCGCCGACTACAACGGCCCGGCGCCTGCGCCGACCGTGCTGCCGATCAGCGGGGTGACGATCACGAATTGCAATCTCGGCACGCCGGTCTGCAGCGGCACCACATCGGCGACAAATGCCGGGGTGATTTACGTGAACAACGTGAATGCGATTACGCTGAACAACGTCGTAATCGGCGGGACGACGTACAACACTTCGCTGGTGGGATAGCGTCGATTGATTGCGCCCGGCGTTGCGTCGGGCGCATTATCGGGTGCATGGAAATCAGCGGCGATTCAATCGGCTTCGCGCGCAGGGATGATTTGCGCGGTGATGGTGCGGTTATTCCAGAAGATGTGATGCACGCGAGGTTGCAGTGTGCGCAGTATTTCCTCGCTTGCACTCGCGTAGTGCAGCAGCGCTGCCGGATGCGTACCGGTGCCCGTCACGCGTTGAATCTGATCGAAGGACGGGAATCCGTACTTCTGCAAAAACGCGTTGATCTCTTCGTCGGGGACGTTTTCTTCTACGTTTCCAAGCAGCAAGTCGGCCATATTGCCTCTCTCCGCAGTCGATATCGACATGCACATTCAACGTTCGTATGACGATGATAGTGTGCAGTGCAACATCGTGCCTGGAACTTGCCAATTCGTAGATTTCACGCGCCCAAACGCCAGAACCC
>NZ_CAJZAR010000079.1 GCF_914484835.1 Paraburkholderia tropica | reverse complement strand
TCCGCACCATCCGCACCATTCGCACCGTTCGCACCGTTCGCACCGTTCCCCGCCGCATCCGCGCCACGGCCCGCCGCGATGGCTTTCGCCATCTGCGCGCCCGCCGCCGCTTCGCGCATCGGCGCAATGGTGGACGCGGCCAGTACCGAAGCCAGCTTGGCGCGGCTGCCCGGCGGCGTTTCTTCCAGCATTCCCCACGCGCCACGCGGATCGTGCAGACGGCCGCGCGCGGCGGAAAACTCCGCGCCGAGCAGCAGCACCGCCGCCGAGAAATACAGCCACATCAGCAGCACGGCCAGCGAACCGGCCGCGCCGAACGCCGTGGCCATGCCTGCGTGCGCCAGATAAAGCGCGAACAGTTTCTTGCCGACCGAAAACAGCACGGCCGCGACGATGCCGCCGACCAGCGCGTCGCGCCACTGCACGGGCGCATCGGGCAGAAATTTCATCAGTCCCGCGAACGCGACCGCGAGCACCAGCAGCCCGACCACGAGCTGGATGATGTTGCCGATGATCAGATAGGTCGATTCGCCCATCAGCCACTGGCCGACGAAGGTGATGGCCGCGTCGAGCACCAGCGAAACAATCAGGAGAAAGGCGACGCCCAGCACGAGGCCGAACGAGATCAGCCGCACGCGCACGAGCGCAAAGACCGACGACGAGCGCGGCCCTTCGAGCGGCCAAACAATATTGAGTGCGGAATTGAGCGACGAAAACGTTGCGGAAGCGCCGACCGCGAGCATCGCCAGCGAGATCACGGCGGCGACGCCGCCCGCGCTGCCCGCGCGATGGGCGTTCTGCACGATCGTGGTGATGGCGGCGGCGGCGTCGTTGCCGAGCACGTTGTGAACCTGGCGGAACAACTCGCCGCGCGCCGCGTCGGCGCCGAAAAACCAGCCCGCCACGGCGATCACCATGACCAGCGTCGGCGCGAGCGAAAACGCGGAATAGAAGGCAATGCTGGCGGCGAGCGACGGGCAGCGGTTGGCGATGAACTGGCGGCAGGCGCCTACCGCCCACGACGCTTCTTTGCGCGCGGCCGATTCGAGCCGTTCGGAGGAAATAGTTGCCATGATCGACGTCCCGCGGTTCGGCGTGAAGACAGGGTGATGCGGTTGCGGCTCGCTGCTGGTTCGTGCTGGTTCGTGCTGGTTCGTGCTGTTTCGAAATGCTGCGTCGTGCTGGTCGAGGTGCTGCGTTGCAGCCGGTCGCGGCGCGCGCAACCGATCCCGCAGACAGGGAGCAGATCGCGTTTCGCTTCAAGTCCCGAAGCGGCCCGAAGCGGCCCGAAGCCGCCCGAAGCCCGGCGGCCCCACACGTGAGTCACACGAAGTTAGTCACACGAATATAGCAAGCGCAATACCCGGGCGCGCTGGATCTGCGCGGTGCATCTCGCGCGATCCGGCGCCCAAAACGTCTTATACTGAAACGACCCACAACCAGAAAGCCGAGGACGCAATCATGTTGCAGATGTCCCGGCGTCAGTTCCTCAAGGTCACGGCTACGTCGCTGGCAGGATCCAGCCTCGCGTTGATGGGCTTCGCGCCCGCCGACGCGCTTGCCGAAGTCCGACAATACAAACTGGCGCGTACCACTGAAACCCGCAATACCTGCCCGTACTGCTCGGTGGGTTGCGGCATCCTCATGTACGGTCTCGGCGACGGCGCGAAGAACGCCACGGCGAGCATCATCCACATCGAGGGCGATCCCGATCATCCGGTCAACCGCGGCACGCTCTGCCCGAAGGGTGCGAGCCTGATCGACTTCATTCACAGCCCGAACCGGCTCAAGTACCCGGAATATCGGGCGGCAGGGTCGAACGAGTGGAAACGCATCTCGTGGGACGAGGCGCTCGACCGCATCGCGAAGCTGCTCAAGGAAGATCGCGACGCGAACTTCGTCGAGAAAACAGCGGACGGCAAGACCGTCAACCGCTGGCTGACCACCGGCATGCTGGCCGCGTCGGCGGGCAGCAACGAAGTCGGATATCTCACGCATAAAGTGGCCCGCTCGATGGGCCTGCTCGCATTCGACAACCAGGCGCGTGTCTGACACGGCCCGACGGTGGCAGGTCTTGCCCCGACGTTTGGCCGTGGTGCGATGACGAACCATTGGGTTGACATTCGCAATGCGGACGTGATTCTGGTGATGGGCGGCAATGCGGCCGAGGCGCACCCGTGTGGCTTCAAGTGGGTCACGGAGGCGAAGGCGCACCGCAAGGCGCGGCTCATCGTGGTGGATCCGCGCTTCACGCGCACGGCATCGGTCGCGGATTATTACGCGCCGATCCGCACCGGCACGGACATCGCTTTCCTGGGCGCCGTCATCAACTGGCTGCTCACGAACGACAAGATCCAGCACGAGTACGTGAAGAACTACACGGACTTCTCGTTCATCGTGCGCGACGATTTCGCGTTCAACGACGGCATTTATTCGGGCTACGATCCGGCGAAGCACGCGTATCCCGACAAGGCGTCGTGGAACTACGAAATCGGCGACGACGGTTTCGTGAAAACCGACGACACCTTGCAGAATCCGCGCTGCGTGTATCAGCTGCTCAAGCTGCATTACTCGCGCTATACGCCCGAGATGGTGGAGAAGGTCTGCGGCACGCCGAAGGATAAATTCCTCAAGGTGTGCGAAATGCTGGCGAGCACGGCGGTGCCGGGCCGCGCGGGCACGATCCTGTACGCGCTCGGCTGGACCCATCACTCGATCGGCGCGCAGATGATCCGCACCGGCGCGATGGTGCAATTGCTGCTCGGCAACATCGGCATCGCGGGCGGCGGCATGAACGCGCTGCGCGGGCACTCGAACATCCAGGGTCTCACCGACCTCGGGCTGATGTCGAATCTGCTCACCGGCTACATGACGCTGCCGACCGAGGGCGAACAGGACTACGACGGCTACATCAAGAAGCGCGCCTCGCAGCCCATGCGGCCCAATCAGCTCAGCTACTGGCAGCACTACGGCGCGTTCTTCGTGAGCTTCATGAAGGCGTGGTGGGGCGACAACGCGACTCAGGAAAACAACTGGGGTTACGACTGGCTGCCCAAGCTCGACAAGCCCTACGATCTCTTGCAGACCATCGAGCTGATGAATCAGGGCAAGGTCAACGGCTATATCTGCCAGGGTTTCAACGTGATCGCGTCGGCGCCCGACAAGGCCAAGACGCTGTCCGCGCTCGGCAAGCTCAAGTGGCTCGTCATCATGGACCCGCTCGCGACCGAAACGTCCGAGTTCTGGAAGAAGTACGGCGAGTTCAACGACGTCGATACGGCGTCGATCCAGACCGAGGTGTTCCGTCTGCCCACCACCTGTTTCGCGGAGGAAAACGGCTCGCTCGTGAGTTCGAGCCGCGTGCTGCAATGGCACTGGAAGGGCGCGGAGCCGCCGTTCGAGGCGAGGAGCGATCTGGAGATCATGTCGGGGCTGTTCCTGCGCATCCGCGCGGCTTATCAGAAGGACGGCGGCAAGCTGCCCGATCCGATCGTCAAGCTGAGCTGGCCGTATTCCGATCCCGCGAGCCCCACGCCCGAGGAACTCGCGAAGGAATACAACGGCAAGGCGCTCGCCGATCAGACCGACCCGAAGGACCCGACCAAGGTGCTCGTGAAGAAGGGCGATCTGCTTTCCGGCTTCGCGCAATTGAAGGACGACGGCACCACCGCGAGCGGCTGCTGGATCTTCTGCGGCGCGTGGACCCAGGCGGGCAATCAGATGGGCCGTCGCGACAACTCGGACCCGACCGGCATCGGCCAGACGCTCAACTGGGCGTGGGCATGGCCCGCGAACCGGCGCATTCTGTATAACCGCGCCTCGTGCGATACGGCGGGCAAGCCGTTCGATCCCACGCGCAAGCTGATCGGCTGGAACGGCGCGGCGTGGACGGGCGCGGATGTGCCCGACTACAAGGTGGATGAGTCGCCCGATCTCGGCATGGGTCCGTTCATCATGAACCCCGAGGGCGTGGCGCGTTTCTTCGCGCGCGACGGCATGAACGAAGGGCCGTTCCCCGAGCATTACGAACCCTTCGAGAATCCGCTCGGCTACAACCCGTTCCATCCCAACAATCCGCAGGCCACCAGCAATCCGGCGGCGCGCGTGTTCCCGGACGACCGCAAGACGTTCGGCACCGCGCAGAACTTCCCGCATGTCGCGACCACGTATCGCCTCACCGAGCATTTCCACTTCTGGACCAAGCACGCGCGGCTGAACGCCATCATCCAGCCGCAGCAATTCGTCGAGATCGGCGAGGAGCTGGCGAAGGAAGTGGGCGTGGTCGACGGCGGACGCGTCAAGGTGTCGAGCAACCGCGGCTATCTGATCGCGGTGGCCGTGGTCACCAAGCGCATCAAGGCGCTCACGATCGAGGGCAAGAAGGTGCACACCGTGGGCGTGCCGCTGCACTGGGGCTTCACGGGACTGACGAAACCCGGCTATCTGACGAATACGCTCACGCCGCCCGTCGGCGACGGCAATTCGCAGACGCCCGAGTTCAAGTCCTTCCTCGTGAAAGTGGAAAAGGCGTAAGGGGGGAACATGGCACTACAGTCACTCGACGTCAAACGCCAGTCGGCTACCACCACGCCGCCGCCGGGCGTGCGCGAGCCGGTCACGGGCGCGGTCGCGAAGCTTATCGACGTCACCAAATGCATCGGCTGCAAGGCGTGTCAGACCGCATGCATGGAATGGAACGACCTGCGCGACGAAGTCGGCATCAACACCGGCGTGTACGACAATCCGCGCGACCTTACCGAGCACTCGTGGACCGTGATGCGCTTCACGGAATACGAGAACCCGGACGGCAACCTCGAATGGCTGATCCGCAAGGACGGCTGCATGCATTGCGAGGATCCGGGCTGTTTGAAGGCTTGTCCTTCGCCGGGCGCGATCGTGCAGTACACGAACGGCATCGTCGATTTTCACGAGGAAAACTGCATCGGCTGCGGCTATTGCATCACGGGCTGTCCGTTCAATATTCCGCGGCTCTCGAAGACGGAACATCGTGTGTATAAATGCACGCTCTGTTCCGACCGCGTGGCCGTGGGGCAGGAGCCCGCCTGCGTGAAGACCTGCCCGACGGGCGCGATCGTGTTCGGCACCAAGGAGGACATGAAAGTGCACGCGGCCGAGCGCATCGAGGATCTCAAGGAGCGCGGCTTCGACAAGGCCGGTCTCTACGATCCGCCGGGCGTGGGCGGCACGCACGTGATGTACGTGCTGCATCACGCCGACAAGCCGTCGCTCTATCACGGCTTGCCCGACAATCCGCGCATCAGTCCGTTCGTGCGCTTGTGGAAGGGCATGGCGAAGCCGCTCGCGCTCGCGGGCATTGCGGTCGCGGCGCTGGCGGGCTTCTTCCACTACACGCGCATCGGCCCGAACGAAACGCATGCCGAAGACGAACAGGCCGCCGTGGACGAAGCGCGGCGCATTCGCGAATCCCGCGGCGAACCTCCCGAGGAGCGCAACGATGAACGACCCTAAACCGCGTCTGATCCAGCGTTACACGGCCAACGAGCGCAGCAATCACTGGATTACGGCGATCACGTTCGTGCTGCTCGCGCTCTCCGGTCTCGCGATGTTTCATCCGGCGATGTTCTGGCTCTCCGCGCTGTTCGGCGGCGGCCAGTGGACGCGCATTCTGCATCCGTTCATCGGCGTGGTGATGTTCGTGTCGTTCATGATTCTCGTGCTGCGTTTCTGGCATCACAACTATCTGGACAAAGCCGATATTCAATGGCTCAAACAGATGGACGACGTGCTCAACAACCGCGAGGACAAGCTGCCGGAAATCGGTAAATACAATGCGGGACAGAAGCTGTTATTCTTCACGCTGGTGGTTTGCCTCGTGCTGCTGCTCGTGAGCGGCATCGTGATCTGGCGTCGCTATTTCTCGTTCTATTTCCCGATCACGGTGATCCGCGTGGCCTCCGTCGTGCATGCGGCCGCGGCCTTCGTGCTGATCGTCTCCATCGTCGTGCATATCTATGCGGCGCTCTGGGTGAAGGGATCGATCGGCGCCATGACGCGCGGTTATGTGACGTGGGGCTGGGCGCGCAAGCATCATCCGCGCTGGTTCCGCGAGAGCATCAAATAAGGCTCGCGTGCGCTCACGCCTTGCGCGTGGCGCGCGCCGCCGGCAAGCCGCCCGCCTGCGAAGGCGCGGCGGCTTTTTGTTTGTCGGAGCAGGTGTGGGAGAAGACTCGCCGTGACGCAACGCATACTCGACCCTGAGCAGATTCAGACTCAAGATCCTTCCGCGATTCCGCGCATTCGTCTGCCCGAACGCGCCACGCTGTTCAAGGAACGCGCGGCGCGGCTGCGCAAGCTCGCGGACCACAATCCCATCGGCGGCTATGTGCGGTTGATGGCGGCGCTCGTCGACGCGCAGCAGCAGGCGCTCGACCCTCTCGACGCGCGTATGCCCGAGCGCGAGGCCATCGAGCACGCGCAACGCCATTCGATGCCGATCCTGCCTGCGCTCGGCGGCGAACGCGATCCGCAATGGCGCGAGGTGCTGCGCCGTCTCGCCGACCGCGTGGAAGCCGCGGGCGCGGTCACACCCGCGCTCGCGAAAGTGCTCGACGCGTTGCGCGCGATGAGCGACGCGCAACTCGACGCGCAAGCCGACGCATTGCTCGCGCAGCGTCATAGCGAAGTGTCGCCGGCCACCGCGCCGTTCATCATGGCCGCGCTGCAGGTGGTGTGGACCGATCTCGCGAGCCGCCTGAACGCGCGCGACGTGCCTTATGTCGATGCGCCTGGCGTGTGCCCGGTGTGCGGCACGCCGCCCGTCGCGAGCATCGTGCGCGTGGGCGGCGCGTTGCAGGGTTATCGCTTCACGCAGTGCAGCCTGTGCGCGACCGAGCATCATGTGGTGCGCGTCAAATGCACGAATTGCGATTCGACCAAGGGCATCGCGTATCACGGCATCGAAGGCGGCAACGGCGCGTTGAAGGCCGAATCGTGCGACGAATGCCATACGTATCGCAAGATCGGCTATCAGGAGAAGGATCTCGACTTCGAACCGCTCGCCGACGATCTCGCGAGCCTCACGCTCGACTTGCTGATGAGCGAAGCCGGATACCGGCGCGCGAGCGCGAATCCGCTGCTGTATCCCGAAGCGCCTGCCGATCAATGACGCGAACTCCGCCCATGAGCGAAACGGATCTGCAACACGGCGCGTCACCGGCTGAATCCGATGCGCGAGCGCTCAACGCGATGCTCGCGCAGATGCCCGCGGTGGAACGCGTGATCGCGTCTGAAAACGCGCAGCCGCTGATTACCGAATACGGCCGCACGCAGGTGCTCGCGGCGATCCGCGCGACGCTCGACGGCTGGCGGCGCGAGGCGCAGGCGGGCACGTTGAAGTTCGACGTGAACGCGAACGAAGGTGCAGGGGCCGAGCCGTTTTCCATTGCCCGCGTGATCGAAGCCACATCGACCACCTTGCAGGCGCGCGCGCAAAGCGCGTTGCGCGCCGTGTTCAATCTCACCGGCACCGTGCTGCACACGAACCTCGGCCGCGCGCTGCTGCCCGACGAAGCGGTGCGCGCCGTGGTGCAAGCGCTCACGCAGCCCGCGAACCTCGAATTCGATCTCGCCACCGGCAAGCGCGGCGACCGCGACGATCTGATCGACGAACTCATCTGCGAACTCACGGGCGCGGAGGCGGCGACCGTCGTCAACAACAATGCGGCGGCGGTGCTGCTGTCGCTCTCGGCGCTGGCCGCGCGCAAGGACGTGATCGTCTCGCGCGGCGAACTCGTGGAGATTGGCGGAGCGTTTCGCATTCCTGACATCATGAGCCGCGCGGGCGCGCGTCTGCGCGAAGTCGGCACGACCAATCGCACGCATCTGAAAGACTACGAGGCGGCGATCAGCGACCGCACGGCGCTGCTGATGAAAGTTCATTGCAGCAACTACGCGATCAGCGGCTTCACGAAGACCGTCGAACTCGACGAACTCGCGCCGCTCGCGCGCCAGCATGGCTTGCCGGTGGCGGTCGATCTCGGCAGCGGCACGCTCGCGGATCTCACGCAATGGGGCCTGCCCGCCGAACCCACGGTGCGCGAGACCGTGGAAGCGGGCGCGGACCTCGTGACCTTCAGCGGCGACAAGCTGCTCGGCGGACCGCAGGCCGGGTTGATCGTCGGGCGCAAGGAACTGATTGCGAAGATCAAGAAGCATCCGCTCAAGCGCGCGCTGCGCGTAGGCAAGCTCACGCTCGCCGCGCTCGAACCCGTGCTGCGGCTCTATCGCGCGCCCGAACAGCTGCGCGAACGGCTCACCACGCTGCGTCTGCTTACGCGTCCTGCGCAGGAGATGCACGACGCCGCCACGCGCGCATTGCCCGCCTTGCAACGCGCGCTCGGCGACGCGTACACGGCGGGCATCGAGCCGATGTTCAGCCAGATCGGCAGCGGTGCGCTGCCCGTCGATCTGCTGCCAAGCAGCGGCCTCGTGATCCGCCGCGCGGGCAAGGGCGGCAGCGGGCGTGCGTTGCTCAAGCTGGAGCGCGCGTTGCGCGCGCTGCCGCGTCCCGTGATCGGCCGCATCGCCGACGATGCCTTGCGTCTCGATCTGCGTTGCGTCGAAGGCGCGGACGAAGCCGCGTTCGTCGCGCAATTCGCGGAGCTGCGCCTGTGATCGTCGGCACGGCAGGGCATATCGATCACGGCAAGACCACGCTTGTGCGCGCGCTGACCGGCGTCGACACGGACCGCCTCAAGGAAGAGAAAGCGCGCGGCATTTCCATCGAACTCGGCTATGCGTACACGCCGCTCGCGAACGGCGACGTGCTCGGTTTCATCGACGTGCCGGGCCACGAAAAACTCGTGCATACGATGGCGGCGGGCGCGTGCGGTATCGACTTCGCCTTGCTCGTGATTGCCGCCGACGACGGCGTGATGCCGCAAACGCGCGAGCATCTGGCGATCCTGCAATTGCTGGGCGTCACGCACGGCGCGGTCGCGCTCACGAAGACCGATCGCGTCGACGCCGCGCGGCTCGCGCAAGTGCGCGCGGAAATCGACGCGTGGCTCGCATCGAGCGCATTGGCGGGCGCGCCATGCTTCGAAACGAACGCGACGGAAAACGGCGATGCAGGCGTCGCGCAACTCGACGCGTTCTTGCGCGAGCGCGCGACCGCGTGGCAGGCGCGTCGCGACGACGGCCTGTTCCGGCTCGCCGTCGATCGCGTGTTCACGTTGACGGGACAAGGCACGGTCGTGACCGGCACGGTGTTCGCGGGCCGCGTGCAGACTAACGACGCCATGCTGCTCGCGCCCGCAGGCGAAACGGTGCGCGTGCGCAGCATCCACGCGCAAAACCGCGCCGCCGAAACCGGACGCGCGGGCGAGCGCTGCGCGCTCAATCTCGCGGGCATCGACAAGGCGCAGATCGCGCGCGGCGACTGGATCGTCGACGCGCGGCTCGCGCAAACCGCGACGCGTCTCGACGTCGAACTGCATCTGCTCGCCGATGCGGGCATCACGCTCACGCACTGGTCGCCGCTGCACGTGCATCTGGGCACGACGCATCGCGTCGCCAACGTCGCGCTGCTCGACGGCGATACGCTGGGCGCGGGCGACACCGCGCGCGTGCAACTCGTATTCGACGCGCCGCTGCATGCGCTGCCGGGCGACCGCTTCATCGTGCGCAATGCGCAGGCGAGCCGCACGGTGGGCGGCGGGCGCGTGCTCGATCCGTTCGGTCCGGCGCGGCGCAGACGCACACCGGAGCGGCGCGCGTGGCTCGATGCGTTGCGCGTGTGGCTCGACGAAGGACGCGTCGATGCGCTGATCGGCGAAGCGCCGCGCGGGCTCGCGCTCGCGACGCTCACGCAGTTGACGGGTCAGGCCGCCGATGCGCTGGCGTTACCCGCCGATGCGGTGACGATCGCGCCGCAAGGCCGCGCCGAGGAATCGGTCGTGCTCGCGCGCGATCACTGGACGCGCCTGGCGGCACGCATCGTCGAGGTGCTGGGCGATTTTCATGCGCGCTCGCCCGACGAGCAGGGCCCGGACGCCGCGCGCTTGCGGCGCATGGCGGCACCGCTCGCGAGCGATACGGTCTGGCGCGCGGCGGTGGATGCGCTCGTCGACGAAGGACGGATTGCGCGAAGCGGACCGTGGCTGCATTTGCCGTCGCATGCGGTGACGCTCGATGCGCAGGAGGAAGCGCTGGCCGCGCGGCTCATGCCGTTGATTGCGCAGGGACGCTATGATCCACCGTGGGTGCGCGATCTGGCGAGAGAAACACAGGAATCCGAAGAAAGGGTGCGTGCGTTGTTGCGCAAGCTTGCGCGGCTGGGCAGGCTTTATCAGATCGTGCGCGATCTGTTTTACGATCAGGACGTGGTGCACGAGCTTGCGCGTCTGGTGGCGAAACTCGCGCAGGAGCAGGGCGCGGGTGTGGGCGCGGCGGCGTTTCGCGATGCGTCGGGTCTCGGGAGAAAACGCGCGATCCAGATTCTGGAGTTCTTCGACCGCGTTGGATATACTCGTTTCCAGCGTGAACGGCATCTGCTGAGACCCGATAGCCGGATGCGTGAATGGCTGTGAAAGGGTGGTGACGTTTAGCAGGTTTAGCGGTTTGATCGGTTAAAGGAAGGCAATCGCATCGGGTGGTGCGGCTGGGCTTCAAACCCAGTTGGGGACGTCAGCCGTTCCTGGGACAGTTCGACTCTGTCTGCCCTCCGCCAGTTTTTTCGCCGGTGGTTGTCGCTACCACCACCACCAGCAGCAGGAAGACCAGGCAGCGCAGGCGAATGACGCTGCCCCTGGTCCTCTAGACTTCCGTATAGGCAATGCGCGCTTACCGACGCAAGCCCTGGCCGCTCGCCTCCGTGCGGAAGACCGCCACCGCATCCTTGAGCACCCGCGTCTGATCTTCGAGAGACAGCGCGGCCGCCGATGCTTCCTCGACCAGCGCGGCGTTCTGCTGCGTGACCTGATCCATTTGCGCCACCGAGCGGCTGACCTGCTCGATGCCCGTCGATTGCTCGGTCGAAGCGGCGGAGATTTCGCCCATCAGATCGTTGACCTTGTTCACCGAGGCGAGGATTTCGGCCATCACGCCGCTTGCCTTCTCGACTTGCTGAGCGCCCGATTCCACGCGTGCGAGCGAGTCGGTGATGCGCTCCTTGATCTCCTTCGCGGCGCTCGCGCTGCGTTGCGCGAGCGAGCGCACCTCGCTCGCCACCACGGCAAAGCCGCGTCCTTCTTCGCCCGCGCGCGCCGCTTCGACGGCAGCGTTCAGCGAGAGAATATTGGTCTGAAAGGCGATGCCCTCGATCACGTTCGTGATGTCGGAAATCTTGCCGGAAAGCTCGGAAAGTCCGCGCATGGTCGCGACGACATCCTTCGACGCGTGATGACCTTGCTGGGTCAATTCCGCCGTGCTCGTGACGAGCTGCGTAGCCTGCTTCGCGTTTTCGGCGTTCTGCCTGACCGTGCTCGTGAGTTGCTCCATCGACGAAGCCGTTTGCTGCAATGCCGCCGCCTGTTCCTCGGTGCGCTGCGAGAGGTCGGTATTGCCGCTCGCCATTTCGTGAACAGCCGTCACGATGACTTCGCTGCCGCCCTGCACCGCACGGACGATGCCGGCAAGGCTGCTCCGCATTGCCTCCATCGCCGCGAACAACCGGCCGATTTCGTTCGACGACTCGCGCGCGATTTTAATGGTCAGATCGCCGCGCGCGACGTGCTCCACCACGTCAACCGCTTCCTTGAGCGGCCTGACGATCATGCGGTCAAGCGCAACATAAACGAGGACAATCAGGACGATTGACAAGGCCAGCAAGCCGATCGCAACGCCAATCAGCAGCGCACGTGTATGCGCCTTTTGTTCTTGCAGCATTTTCGTCTGTTGAGCGGCGACCGCGAAAAACGCGTCGCTGCTCTTGCCGAACGCCATGCTGGTCTGCGTCATCGGACCTTCGTTGGTTTCGGCGTAGGCCTTCGTGTCGTTGTTCGCGATGGCGGCGAACAGACCGTCGATGGCACCCGAGTGCGCGCGGAATGCTCCGCCTACGGTCTCCGCCGTGCCGCGAAGGTCATCGTTATCTTTCGGAATCCTTTCGAAATCGCCATTGGACGCTTTGGCAAGATCGAAGAAGCGCTGGGCGTCCTGCACGGCAGCGTCTTTGGCCGACGGATTCGCCGAGATGGCGATAAAGGCACGGGCCAGCGCGCTCCGCGCCTTCAGATTGTTGATATAGACGTCTTTGAGATCGAGAACCTGCGCATTCAGCGTGGAAATTCGCCCGGAGAGGGCATTGTTCTCATTGAGCGAGGCGATACCGAGCAAGGCCATTAGCAGAACGAGCACGCCAAACAGTCCCAACACCGCAATGAACCCCGTTCTCACGGGGAGGTCTTTCAGTTTCATCATTTTCCTTTTTATTTATTACACAGCGTGTCCGCTGGCACCATGTCTCGCGCAGGTGTTCCCGCGGCTTGGTTCGCCTGTGAAATAACGGCCGGTATGGGGAATTACTTAAGGGTTTTCCTGTGCGTGAGCGCCGTGATGCAAAGCGAAGGGGTAGAGCAGAGAGAAGGGCCGGTCGCTTTCCGATGAGTTTTCGCGAACGCAGGCATCGGAATATGTCACTTGTCGCCCCATTTGTGGCTACTTAGGATCAGTTCGACTAGTCGTGGTGGGAGCGCTCGGCACAGCCGACGCGGGCCCGGTCTTCACTCTCTCGTCGGATGCCCAGCATGATCGACCCCAATAAAAGCAGACGCGCCAGCCTCGCGGTATTCGCGCTGCTCTATCTCGGCTACTGCATTTCGTATATCGATCGCTCGGCGATTGCCTTGTCGCTGGTGGCGATTGGTAAGGAGTTTCACGTTGGCGCGGCGGCGCTCGGCGTAGTCATGAGCACCTTCTACATCAGCTACGCCGCCATGCAGATTCCGGGCGGCTGGATTGCGGACCGTTGGGGCAGCAAGAAAGTCATCGTCGTTTCGGTGGCGTTCTGGTCCCTGTTTACGCTGATGACCGGCCTCGCCTGGTCGCTGGCCTCGCTGATCGCGATCCGCTTTATCTTCGGTCTCGGCGAAGGCGGTTATCCCGGCGCGGCGGTTAAAGGCGTAACCGAATCGTGCGCGCGCGCCGATCGTCCGAAGATGTCCGCTTTCCTGATGTCGTCGAATTACGTGGGCAGCTTTATTGCGCCGCTCGCCATTGCGCCCCTGATTCTGCTGCTGGGCTGGCGTCATGCGTTTGTCGTGGCCGGCTGCGCCGGTCTGGTGTTCGCGCTCTTTTATCTGTTCGCGGTGAAGGATACGCATCAGAAGCGCGATTCGACGGGCCGCTCTACGCGCATCGACGGCGCCGCTACGCGCGCGCTCCTCAAAATGCCGCTGATGTGGAAAATCCTGCTGACGTGGTTCGGTATGGGCATTGTCAACAAGGGACTCGATGCCTGGATGCCCGCGTATCTGCTGACCGAGCGCCACCTCGATCTCAAGGCGGTCGGCATGCTCACGCCGTTGCCGTTCGTGGCGGCGAGCATTTCGACGGCGCTGGGCGGCTGGATTCTCACGCGCTGGTTCGATGGCCGCGAGAAATGGTTGATGGCGGCGTGCTGCGCAATTTCCGGCTTCTTTCTCTATGAAATGTATACGGCTGAAACGGTGACGGGCGTCATCGCGTTTCAATCGATCGTCTACTTCTTCAAGTCGTTCGTATTCGCCGGCGTATTTGCGCTGCCGGCTAAATTCCTGCCGCAAAAACTCATCGGCACGGGCGCGGGTATGGTGAATTTCGGCGGACAGGTCGCGGGATTCGTTGCGCCCGCGGTGATCGGTTTGCTCGTCTCCGTCACCGGCAATTACAACGCCGTGTTTGGTTTCCTGATCGTGGCGACGGCGTTCGCGCTCGTGACCAGTCTGTCGATCCGGCTCTCGCCCGAAGCCGATGCGCGGCTGGGAGTGCCCGAGGAGGCGTGATCGTATCGATCGTCTCGGGCGCATCGGCGGACAATGAGGCGCTATGATGGAACATTCCGCGTATTCCCATCGATCCATCATGAGCGCCCGTATTCTTCAGGAAGCCGCTGTTCGCTACTTCCTCGAAGTGGTCAACACCGGTTCCGTTGCCGATGCTGCCAGCCGTCTTAACGTCGTGCCGTCGGCGGTGAGTCGCCAGATTGCGCGGCTCGAAAGCGAACTCGGTACGCCGCTTTTCGTGCGGCAGTCGCGCGGCATGGTGCCGAGCAAGGCGGGCGAAATGCTCGCCGCCTATGCGCGCCGATCGCAACTGGACGCCGAGCAGATTTCGCTGGAAATCGACGCATTGCGCGGCGAAGCCGAACGCACGATCCATATTGCCTGCACGGAAGGTTTCTCTGCCGCGTTTTTGCCGCGCGCGATGGCGGAGTTTCGCCGCACGGTTGCGCCTGCCTCGTTTGAAGTCGTCGTCGATACGGCGGCAGGCGTCACGCAGCGCGTGCGCGAAGCGGAATGTGATATTGGCCTCACATTCAGTTTCGGGCCCGAAAAGGATATTCACGTGGCGTTCGCCGCGCCTTCGCCCATCTTCGCGATTGTGGCGGCGTCGCATCCGCTGGCGCAATCGGCGCAGGTGTCGTTCCGTGAATTGCTGGCCTATCCGCTCGCCTTGCCGGGCGTTCATTCGACGCTGCACAAGCTGATCGATATCTATTGCAGTCGCGAAGGCGTGGCGTGCAAAAGCGTGCTGAGCAGCGCGACGCTCGAAACGCTGTTGGGTTTTACGATCGCCAGCGACGCCGTCACTTTCAGCGGAGAGTTGTTCGTGCGCCCGCGCGTCGCGAGCGGCGAACTGGTTGCGCTGCCGGTGCCGGAACTCACGACGAGCGAGCGCACGGTGGAAATACAGACGCTCGCGCGGCGCGCGTTGCCGCCGCTGCTGCAATCGTTTATCGAACGCTTGAGCGGCGAACTGTCGCCGCATGTCGATTGAAAATAGCGTTGATCAAAAGTGAATTGACCTTTCGATAATCATCACTAGCGGCCGTATTTGTCGTCGTCTACATTGGGCGAACTCTTGCTTGTCGCTAAATGGACTGTCCGATGAACGATCGCCACGAACTCACCCGTCATAGTGCCGTCGCACTGCGTACGCTGTTGCAGACGCGCGAAATTTCCGCCGTCGAATTGCTCGAAGCCTGTATTGCGCGTATCGAAACGCTGAATCCTTTTGTGAACGCCATCACGGCCACGAGCTTCGAGCGCGCGCGTATCGAAGCCCGCGCGGCCGATGCGGCACTCGCACGCGGCGACGCCATCGGCGCCTTGCACGGCTTGCCTATCGGCATCAAGGATCTCGAAGAGACCGAAGGCATTCTGACCACGTATGGCTCGCCGATCTATCGCGCGAACGTGCCCGCGCAGGACAACACGCTGGTGCGCCGCCTGCGTGCAGCGGGGGCGATCGTCGTCGGCAAGACCAACGTGCCGGAAATGGGTGCGGGCGCAAACAGTTTCAATCCGGTCTGGGGCGCGACGGGCAATCCATTCGATCCGCGTCTGAATGCAGGGGGCTCGTCGGGTGGTTCGGCGGCCGCGCTCGCGCTCGATATGGTGCCGCTCGCCAGCGGCTCGGATACGGGCGGCTCGTTGCGCATTCCCGCCGCGAAATGCGGCGTGGTCGGCTTGCGTACCTCGCCGGGACTCGTGCCGAGCGATCGCAAACCGCTGGGCTGGACGCCGATTGCGGTGGTCGGCCCGATGGGCCGTAACGTCGAAGACACCTGGCTGCAACTCGCGGCGACAGTCGGTCAATCGGGCAGCGATCCGCTGGGTTATCCGTTCGCGATGAACCCGACGATGGACGGCCGCGCGCTCACCGACGTGTCGAAGCTGCGCATCGGTTATACGGAGGATTTCGGCGTTTGCGAAGTCGACAACGATATTCGCGCCGTATTTCGCCGCAAGATCGAATTGCTGCGTCGCGAGGTGGCGGTATGCGAGCCGATCGACGTCGATTTCGACGGTGCGCATCGCTGCTTCGACGTGCTGCGCGCCGAAGCCTTTGTCGCGGGCCTGCAAAAAGCCTATGAAGCCGATCCCAATTCGCTCGGGCCGAATCCGCGTGCGAATTATGAAATGGGTATTGGTCTGGGACTCGCGGATTGCGTGCGCGCGCATGGAGATCAGACGCGCCTGTTCCGCCGCTTCCAGACGCTGTTCGATCGTTACGATGTGATTCTTTCGCCGACCACGCCGGTTTCGCCATTCCCGTGGACGCAGCCGTATCTGAAATCGGTGAATGGCGTCGAACTGGAGAATTACTACCGTTGGCTCTCGCTCACGTATGTGGTGACGCTCGCGACCAATCCGGCCTTGTCGCTGCCGTGCGGTGTCGATCATCGCGGCATGCCGTTCGGCTTGCAGATGATCGGCGCATTTCGCGGCGATCTCGCGCTGCTCGATGCCGCGTGTGCCTTTGAAACGCTGTTTGAAACTTCTGAAGAATTGCGGCGTCCGATTCCCGATGCCGCGAAACTGCGCGCATCGAATGTCGACCTGAAGTCCATCGTCACGCATCCGCCCGTGCTTGATGCTGTCGCGTCTTCCAATAACTCTGCCTCCGCTGTTTGAATTCACCATGATCGAATCGATTTACGGCAAGCCGCTCGATGCCTGGCTGCACGACTACCCGCTCCTGCGCGACCTCATGGCGCTCAAACCGGTCGAGTGGTTCAATCCGGCCGTGGCGCCGCTCGCTGAAGCGATTCACGATATTCCGCTCGATGCCGCCGATATTGCCGATGCGAGCGCGCGTCTGCAGCGTTTCGCGCCGTTCCTCGCCGAGGCCTTCGACGATGTGCGAGAGGCGGGCGGCATGATCGAATCGCCGTTGACCGAAGTGCCTGCGTTCGCGCAGGTAGTGAGCCAGCGCTACGACGTGGAAGCGCCCGCGCGGCTGCTGCTCAAACAGGACAGCCATCTGCCGATTTCCGGCTCGATCAAGGCGCGCGGCGGCATTTACGAGGTGCTCTTTCATGCCGAGCAACTCGCCATCCGTCACGGTCTGCTCAAGGAAGACGACGATTACCGCGTGCTCGCGAGCGACGCTTGCCGTGCGCTGTTTCGCCAGCACAGCATCGCGGTGGGATCGACGGGTAATCTCGGGATGTCGATCGGCATCGCCAGCGCGACGCTCGGCTTTACGACGACCGTGCATATGTCCGCCGATGCACGCCAGTGGAAGAAGGACCGCTTGCGCGCGCATGGCGTCGCGGTGGTGGAATATGCGGGCGATTATGGCGAGGCGATCGAAAGCGGGCGGCGTCTCGCGGAAAACGATCCGATGTGCCATTTCGTCGACGATGAAAACTCGACGACGCTGTTCCTCGGGTATGCCGTTGCGGGCGAGCGTTTGAAGCGTCAGTTCGAGGCCGCGAAGGTGCGCGTGGACGCGGCGCATCCGCTCTTTGTGTATCTGCCGTGCGGCGTCGGCGGCGGTCCTGGCGGCGTGGCGTTCGGCCTGAAACTCGCTTTCGGCGATGCGGTGCATTGCATCTTTGCAGAGCCGACGCATTCGCCGTGTATGTTGATGGGCGTGCTCACGGGCCTGCATGAAAAGCTCGCGGTGCAGGACTTCGGCATCGACAACGTGACGGCCGCCGATGGTCTTGCGGTGGGGCGTCCGTCCGGTTTCGTGGGCCGCGCGATGCAGCGCATGATCGACGGCTATTACACGGTCGATGATCGCGAACTCTATGCGCTGCTCGCGTTGATGGCGCAAACGCAGGATATCCGTCTGGAGCCGTCCGCACTGGCGGGCGCGCCGGGTTTCGCGCGCGTGTCGAAGGCGGCGCAGGACTACCGCACGCGTATGCATCTCGACGATGCAACCATGCGCAACGCGACGCACGTGATCTGGGCGACCGGCGGCGGCATGGTGCCGCAAGCGGAGATGAGCGCGTATCTCGAAGCGGGCAAGAAAGCGGTTGCCGGGACTTGAGAAACGCAAATTAGAAACTGCGCTCCGGTTTGGTGGGCGTTACGGCTTGCCGCAGAGGTTTGCAGTAACGATCTCGCCGCCAATCCGGGGCGATCACGGTGATGATCGCCGGAATGACATCGCCATCGCGCGATACACACCCCTCTCCAGCCGTAGCAACAGGCCGCGAGCGCAGCCTTCTTTCTCGCCCAGGAAGGCCGCCTGATGCAAGGCATTTCACCTATCGGCGCGAGGCGCATTTAAGCCGCCTGCCCGATCACCGCGTTCGCGCGACAGCGCCCGACGCAATCACCTCTCCGCCTCACAGCGTACCGCCCGCGCCGGGTTGAATTCGACAGAATCGAATGGTGCTGTCGACACAATCTGATTGTGCCGAAACCGAATGAGCGGAATCATTCGACAACTACTAAAGCTGCGGAACGCGATCGGACGGCCATGCCGTCAACGGTCACGCGCTAACCGTTTCGGCGTTTGGAGACAACCTGGTGTATGCCCTGTCGACACTGCAGTCGGCCGCGCTGGCGCGCGAGCCGAGGCCCTATCACGTGTTCATTGAGCGCGGCAATTTGTTCGACGTCGACCCGATGGTCATCGCGCCGATATTGCCTGTGGCGCGGCAGTCGTCCGCAGGCGCGCTCGCCGCTATCCCAGTCCCTATTTTCGTCGCGACGCGATGAAGCGTGCAGCGTAAAACAGCACCTGTGTTTGTCGCGGTCAGCGTCCTGATCGGCTGCACGATTGTGCTCGTTGATTCCCAACCTGTTGATTATTACGTCGCCTGAACAGTCGTTTCCCGCTGCGGGAATGACCTGATTGGCGCGGTGTGTCGCCCGCTGCCAGTAGCCCGCATCGAACTGAGCGCCTGCATGGCGAGTACGCAGTCGACGAGCAAGCGGATGAATCTGGAATAGGTAGTAACGCTGAGAAACGCGATTTTCTCGATTGTGATTGCGAGCATCGTTTTTGAAAAGATGTTCGGTTGGTCGATCGCTGGGAAAGCGCGCGGTTCAGCGTAGATGGCTCTCACAAAAAACAAGCGAAGAGGAAATCATGGACAAGACCTTGGATCTGCACGCCGAGCACCCTGATCTGCGCCGGCGCGACTTCCTGAAAATTGCCGCACAGTTGACAGCCGCGGTTTCCGCAACCGCGCTTCCGGGCTTCAGCATGGCCCGATCGCCGGACCAAACCATCAAGATCGGGTTTATTGTTCCGCTCTCGGGTATCCGTGCGTCTTTCGGCGCATCGACTAATTTCTCCATTGATTTCGTTCGCAAGTATCTGAAGGACGGTATCGAAATCGCTGGAAAGAAATACGACGTCGAAATCATCGTCAAGGACAATCAGTCCAGTCCGTCGCGTTCGCTGCAGGTGGGCAACGAGTTAATTCTGAATGACAAGCCGGACATCATTCTCGTGTCCGATGCAGAAGGGGCTACGGCAATCGCCAATCTTGCCGATGCGCGCGGAATCCCGCAGGTTTCGTGCGGCGGACCGTGGCAGGGATGGGTGGCACAGCGCCACTACGACCCCAAGAAAGGTTTCCCCTTCACGTTCCACTTCTTTTGGGGTGCTGACGAATTGGGCCGGACCTACGCATCGCTTTGGGACAATCTGCCGACCAACAAGAAGGTCGGCACGTTGTATGCCGACGATGACGGCGGCCGGGCCATGAGCGACCCGCAGCACGGCTTTCCGCCTGCCTTCAAGGCGGCGGGCTACGAGGTGATCGACACCGGGCTCTTTCAGCTGAACACGGACGACTTCTCGACTCAGATCGCCAGATTCAAGGCGGCCGGCGTCGAAATCGTCGCGGGCCACACCTTCGAGAACCATCTGGCGACCTTCTGGAACCAGGCCATGCAAGCCGGCTTCAGGCCGAAGATCTGCACCATTGCGGCGGGCCTGCTCTTTCCGACGTCGGTCAGCAATCTCGGCAGTCACGGCAATGGCATGTCGACCGAGGTCTGGTGGACGCCGACGTTCCCGTTCAAGTCTTCGCTGACCGGCCAGTCCGCGCAGCAGATTGCCGATGCCTATACGGCAGCGACCGGCAATCAATGGACACAGCCGCTCGGTTACGACCATGCGCTACTGGAAGTCGGCATCGCCGCGCTGAAGGCGTCGGGCAACCCGAAGAACGCCACGGCCGTTCGGGACGCCATCGCCCGGATGACGCTGGACACGGTCGTCGGCAAGGTCGATTTCCAGCATTCGCCGCTCAAGAACATCGGTGTCACTCACATTGTGGCCGGCCAGTGGCAAAAGGCCGACGCCGGGAAGTTCAAATTCGATCTCAAGGTCGTCGGCAATTCCAGCAACCCGGCTGTGCCGCTCAGCGGAAAACTGGAGCCGCTCGCGTTCGGATAAACGGGGGCTGTTGTGAGGAAAGCGGCGTCCGCTTTGGCGGACGCCGTATCTGGTCAAACTGGCGTTGATGGGAGAGGTCGTCTTGGCGCTGCTAGAGGTCGTAAAACTGAGCAAGCGATTTGGTCAGATCGTTGTTGCGGATGACATCAATCTTGAACTCGATGTGGGCGAGTGCGTCGGCGTGATCGGCCCGAACGGGGCGGGCAAAAGTTCGCTGTTCGGAATGATTTCCGGGATTCTCAAACCGGACAGCGGCAACATCCGCCTGAATGGGGAGGACATCACTTTTCTTTCAACCAGCAAGCGGGCGCGTCTCGGCATCGGCCTGGCGTTTCAGATTCCCAAGCCGTTTGCGGGATTGACGGTGTACGAGAATGTTTTCGCGGCGGCCAGTTTCGGCGGGCAAATGTCCGCAGCGAAAGCGCGATCGAAAAGCCTCGAAGTGCTGGAGCGGACCGACCTCGCGCCTATCGGCAACGCGCTCGCCGGATCGCTCACGCTTCTGAACCGCAAGCGGCTCGAACTCGCGAAAGCGTTGGCGCTGAATGCCCGGCTCCTGATGCTCGACGAAATTGGCGCAGGGCTCACGGAGCGCGAAGTCATGCGTTTAGTCGAGACGATTGCCGGGCTGAAAAGTGAGTACGCCATTATCTGGATCGAACATATTGCCCACGCGCTGAAAGCCGTCGCCGATCGCATTGTCGTGCTTGATTTCGGAAGAAAACTGCTGGACAGCCATCCAGACGAAGTCATGAACAGCACGGTCGTCAAGAAAATCTACATGGGGCTCGGCGTTGAAGAACATCATTGAGGTGGACGCGCTCGAGGCGTTCTACGGCGACATGCAGGCGCTATTCGGTGTTTCCCTCACGCTTGCCGAAGGTGAATGCCTGGCGCTGGTGGGAGCGAATGGCGCGGGCAAATCGACCATCCTGCGTGCGCTCACCGGGTTGAACCGAAAGCTCAAGGGCCGCATCGCCTATCAGGGCAAAGACATTACGACGACGTCGGCGGAAGTGATCGCGCGTTCGGGCATCGCCATGGTGCCAGAAGGGCGCATGCTGTTCGCCTCGCTCAGCGTTGAAGAGAACCTCCTGATGGGTACGCTCACGAGACGAAGCGGGCCCTGGACGCTGGCCCGTGTCTACGAACTCTTTCCCGTTTTGCGCGAACGCGCCAGGCAGATGGCCATCACGCTGTCCGGTGGCCAGCAGCAGATGGTGGCGATTGGGCGCGCGCTGCTTTCCAATCCGCGCGTGCTGCTTTGTGACGAAATCTCCCTTGGCCTCGCGCCGGTCATCGTCGGGCAAATCTATGACTCGTTCGGCTTGATTCGCGCAGAAGGCACGGCGGTGATCGTCGTGGAGCAGGACATCAAGCGCGCCCTGGCCGTGTCGGACCGTTTGATCTGCCTGCTGAAAGGGCAGGTGACGCTCGAATTCGATGCAGCGGTGGCGGATATGGATCGACTGACGACCGCGTATTTCGGAGGGTGAGCGGATGAGTTATTTAGAAACCCTGATTAATGGCCTGTTGCTGGGTGGTTTGTACGGCGTTCTCGGCCTGGGGCTGGCGCTGGTTTTTGGCGTGATGCGTGTCATCAATGTCGCGCATGGGGAGTTTATTGTCGGCGCGGCTTTCGTGGCCTTGACGGTGACGAGCCTCGTTCCCGGAATGCCTCCGCTCGTCGCCATCGTGCCCGTGGCTGCGATTGCGTTTGTCATGGGCTATGTCTTCCAGACGATTCTGCTGAACAAGGTCGTTCGCGGCGGAGACATGCTGCCGCCCATGCTGATCACTTTCGGCGTGTCGATCGTGGTGCGCAATCTCATGCTGGCCCGCTTCGGTTCCAATCCGACGGTGCTTCGAACAGGACCGATCGCGCAGGAGTCGTTTTCCGTGGCCGGGATTCATATCGGGCTGTTGCCGCTCGTCACGCTGGCGATTTCGGTTCTGCTATTCAGTGCTCTGCAATACGCGCTTGTTCGAACCGCCTTTGGACGCATGATCCGCGCAACGGCTGACAATCCCGATATCGTGAGATTGATGGGCGTGAATCCGAAACGAATTTACGCCGTCGTCATGGGCATTGCGTTCGTCATGGCATCGATTGCGGGCATCCTGCTGGCCATGCGGACTTCCTTTTCGGCGTCGTCGGGCGTCGACCGTATCCTGATCGCGTTCGAAGTCGTCGTGTTAGGCGGCTTGGGGTCGATCTGGGGGGCGCTCCTTGCTGGCGTCATGCTCGGGGTGGTGCAGTTGATGAGCTTTCAGTTCGACGCCAACTCAGGGCTTCTCTACGCGCACCTGACCTTCCTTGCTTTTCTGCTCGTACGTCCGAACGGTTTGATGGGAGCAAAATCTTGAACAAGCTAGTCGTCAGATCGATTCCTTTTGTGTTGTTTGTAGCCTTCCTGGCGATGTCCCCTTTCGTGCGGGGCGACGGCGCGCTGCACCTCGCCAACGAGATGTTCATCATTATCGTCATCTCGTCGATGTGGAATTTCCTCGCCGGATATGCGGGCCTGGTGTCGCTCGGTCATCAAATGTACTTCGGCGCGGGCGGATATGTCCTGTTCATGTTCGCGAACGCAACCGGCATTTCCCCTTACTTCGGTATCCCGATGGCTTTCGCGTTCGGCGCCTGCGCTGCGGCGATCATCGCCCCGGTGCTCTTTCGGTTGCGCGACGCGTATTTCGCGATCGCCAGCTGGGTGATCGCCGAGGTGGTGTCCATTGCTGTGCAGAAAACGGATGCGTTGGGCGGCATCAGCGGGGTGTCGCTGTCCGATATCTCGGCGCTCGATTTCACGCGTTTCGAATCGCAGATGTTTCTCATCGGCGGCGCCATGGTGTTGCTGACGGTGCTGGGATTCCTGTGGCTTTTGCGCTCAAAGCCGGGTCTCGCTTTCATGTGCGTTCGCGACAACGAACTGGCCGCTCGCACCATTGGCGTCGACGTATGGCGTAACCGCTTTCTCGCTTACGTGCTGTCGGCTGCGGGCTGTGCCGCCGCCGGTGCGCTGAGTTGTTTGAGTGGACTGACTGTCCAGCCGGGCAACGCGCTTTCCGCGGATTGGACCGCGATCATGACGTTCGTGGTCGTGGTAGGCGGAATCGGGACGCTGGAAGGGCCGATTCTCGGCACGCTGATCTACTTCGCGCTCAGACAGTTGCTCACGGTTGTCCTGCCGCTTTCCGGCACCTGGTACATGGTTGCCATGGGCGGCGTCGCCGTGGCGACGATGCTTTACAGCCCGGCCGGTCTGTGGCCGATCCTTCGCGACAAACTGGGCGGGAACTGGCTCGCGATCCGTCGGGCGATGTGATGCCGGAACCCGCGCGGGTTTCGATTGCTGCAATTAACTCAATCAAGAGAGAGCAGAGATCCATCATGGAACGTGCACGCTTTAACGAATATATCCGCCGCTTCAACGAGTGCGATGCTTCGGCCTTCGACGAGTTCATCGCGCCGGACATGAAGATGGTCAACGGAGCGCTGACGTTTACCGGGTCGGCCGGGATGCGCGAACACTACGAAAGCCGGATCTGGCCGTTCTTCGAAGAGAAGTTGAACGTGCTGCGTTTCATCAGCAATGACAATACGCTGGCAATCAGCATGTGGACGCAGTTCACCGCATTGGACAAGGCCGACACCCTGTTCGGCGCCGTCGAGAAAGGGGAGCGATTCGATTATCGCGGCCTGATCATGTACGAAATCGAAGGCGAGCGCTTCACCTCCATTACGGTTGCCTACAACAGTTTTCAAAACACCAAGCTGAGCGGAGAGGTGATCGAAATCGGCATGCCGCATTAGCCGGAAGGAAGCCAGGGGGTTGTCCTCATTGGTGTCTCAGTCCCGTGAGACGCCGATCATAAAGGCGTCCAGCCGATGCAACGGGATCTGCACGCCCGTGCGCCGCTCGTGCGCTGCTCGTCGAGACGTTTCTCGCTACATTCACGGCCCGAAGTCGAGCTCGAAGCATCTTCCGACACGATCAATTCTTGACTTCAGCAGGAATGGATTGTCGTGAACATTCAAGCTCTGTACCTTCGATACCGTGCCGTCATTCGAATATCAGTCTGGGTGAAGTTGTTGAAACAGGACTGGAGAGAACCGGCCAGGCCGGGTCAAGCTCCGCTCAACACACCATGGCCACGCCTTCCCGCAAGTGGGCGTCCCAATACGTGAGCGCCGCAGTTGTCGACCGGTACTCCCCGAAGCCTCACCTCGATGTGGGGCTTCCAGCAGTAGCGTTGGAAACTCATCAGCATGAAATGATTAGTAATGCGATGAAAGATAAAACTATATATTCATAAGGTAAGGAGACGTTGATGAAGAAGCTGCACGTTGCCAGGTCTGCAGTCGCAGCCACCTGTGGTCTGATCTTTGCCGGCGCAGCCCATGCGCAAAGCAGCGTCACGCTGTACGGCATTGTGGATGCGGGTTTGATTTACATGAACAAAACCAACGGGAACAGCGGAAAGCTGGCTGCCTTCAACGACAGTGGCAATATGCCGTCGATTTTCGGCCTGACCGGCACTGAGGACCTGGGCGGCGGCGTCTCGGCGGTGTTCAAGCTCGAAGGCGGTTTCTCCGCCGCGAATGGCAGCTTCAACAACTCCAACGGCAACCTCTTCGGCCGCGACGCATGGGTCGGGATGAAAGGCTCGTTTGGTGAGGTTCACGCCGGCCTGCAGCAATCGCCGTTCTTCATGTCGCTTATTTTCCAGGACCCGCGCAACCTCTCCAACTTCGGCAGTTCGATGCTGTTTCTCGCGACCACCGCGGGCGCAACGAGTATTTTCACTCCGAATGCCATCACGTACACCAGCCCGGTGGTCGGCGGCTTTCAAGGCAGCGCGTTGTTCAGCTTTGGCGGCGTGGCGGGGAATTTCCAGTCCGGCCGCCAGTATTCGGCCAGTCTGAGCTATCACGGTGCAGGGCTCGGCATTAATGCGGCCTATTTCAACGGCAGCGCGGGCGGCACGGTGTCCACAACGCCGTCAACGACGGAGGGCCTGACTGGCGAGCTGATCGGCGCAACCTATACGATCGGTTCGTTCACCGCGAAGGCCTCGTACACGAAGATCAAGGTGGCGGGCGGGAAGAACGAAGATGTCTATGGCGGCGGCCTCGATTACTGGGTCCGGCCGGATATCGACGTGAATACGGGAGTCTGGTACGCGAACAACGCCAATGAATCCGGCAGTCATACCTGGCTGGGATCGATTGGCGCGTATTACTACCTCTCGAAGCGCACGTCGGTCTACGCCCAGTTCGGCATGGTGAACAACCACGGGACGCAGGATATCGGTCTTTCGATGGGCCTGGGTAGCTCCACCATGTTCGGCACAACCGGGACAACGACGGGCGGTTCTATCGGGATCACCCACATGTTCTAAGCGGGCCTCCCGGAGAAGGGGCCGCACAAGTCCCCGATCGAGACGATAAACTGTTTAATGGCGGCGGCATGGAGCATGCGCGCCGCCTGTTTCTTTTAGCGAGCACGATACTATGAACCACACAGGCAGACTCGCCGGCAAGACGGCATTGATCACCGGCGCGGGCAACGGCATTGGCCGCGGTTGCGCGGAACTGTTCGCGAGCGAAGGCGCGCGCGTGATCGCCGTGGACTTGAATCGCGAGGCGCTGTCGGGACTCGATCCTTCCATCGAGTTGCATGGCGGCGTCAATCTCGTGAACGAAGACGAAGTCGGCCGGCTCGTGGCCGGTTTGGAGACGCTCGATATCGTCGTGAACGCCGCCGCGTTCGCGGACTTCGCCTGGATCGAGGACATGAGTTTCGAAGCGTGGCGGCGCACGTTGACGGGCGAACTCGATATCGTGTTTCTGATGTGCCGCGCGGCCTGGCCGCTTCTGAAGAAAAGCGGCGCGGCTTCAATAGTGAATTTTGCGTCGGCCAATGCGCGGCACGCGCTCGATGGATCGCCGGCGCTCGCGCATTGTGCGGGTAAAGGCGGCGTGCTAGCGATGACGCGGCAGCTCGCGATGGAAGGCGCACCTCACGGCATCCGCGCGAATACGATTTCGCCGGGTTTCATTCTGACCGCCGCCACGCGGGCTCACCTCGCGCGCGATCCTGCGATCGAAGCGAAGGTGCTGGAAAAGAACATGCTGAAGCGTCTTGGGGAGCCGGTCGATATCGCGGAGTGCGCGCTCTGGTTGTCCTCCGACGCGGCACGTTATGTGACGGGCGCGGATTTCGCAGTCGATGGCGGCGCTACGGCGTGGTGATGTGGCGGCGCGCACGAAGTCGTGCGCGAAGTTGTGCGTGACGTCGTCGATAAAAAATCGAGGGGCGTCGCCGCCCCTCGATGCATGCCGATCAGAATCCGAAACCGCCGCCGTCCACATTCATCACCTGGCCGGTGACGAAGCGTGCATCGTCGGAAACGAGAAACGCAAGCGCGCCGGTCAGGTCGTCGGGTTCTTCGGTGCGCGGAATGAATTGACGTGCACGCACGGCCTCGAACGCTTCGGGCGGCAGATTCGCCGCGCTGCCCGGATGACGCGTCAATCCCGGTGAGATGGCGTTGACGGTGATGCCATGCGAACCCAGCTCGGAAGCCAATGCGCGCGTGAGCCCGATCACCGCCATCTTGCTGCTGGCATAGGCGCTCATGCCGGGTGGCGGTCCCCACACGGTGCTCGAAGCGAGATTGACAATGCGCCCCCAGCCGCGCTCGATCATGCCGGCGGAAAACGCCTGAGCGAGCAGGAACGGCGCATCCACATTGACGGTCATGATCTGCCGCCACAGCGTTGCGCTGATGGCGCTGAGCGGTGCCATCGGCATGAAAGCCGCGTTGTTGACGAGCACGTCGACCTTGCCGACTCGTTCGAGCACCGATGCCGCAAAGCGGGCGACGTCCGCCGGGTCGCTCAGGTCGCAGGGCAGGGCGATGGCGCGGCGACCCTCGGCTTCGATGCGCGCCGCGAGCGCGTCGCATGCCGCGACGTCGGTCAGCACGAGCGTGTGCCCGGCCGCGGCGAGGCGCAGCGCGAAGGCCGTGCCCAGGCCCCCGGCGGCCCCAGTGACGACCGCGACGCGGTCGTTGTTCGCAGTGAAAGCTGTCATGTCGAATTCCGTAGATTCAAGTGTGTGCCGTTTCAGATCGGCTCGCGCAGCGCCTGGATCGCATTGAACATGGTTTGCGTGTGCTCGTCGCGCGAACCGCCTGCACGTTCGATCTCGCCCAAACGGCCCGAAGCCGACACGACGAGCCGTGCGCGATCGTAGTGGCGGCCCTCGTAGGCGAGCAGCGCGCCTTCGAGCGAGCGTTTGCGGCCCAGTTCGGAGGCGAGCACGAGCGCACCCTCGACGGCGATGCCCGCGCCCGAGGCCAGATGCGGCGTCGTGGCATGCACGGCGTCGCCGAGCAGCACGATGCGCCCGCGATGCCACGGACCTTCGATCATATGCCCCATGAGCGGCCGGTACAAAACGCGATGGTCCTTCAGCGTGCCGTCGAGCAATCCCTCGCGCAGTGCGCCGAGCGGCCCTTCGAATTCTTCGAGCAACTCGGCGAGCATTTGCGGCCACTTGTCCTGCGTGATGAAATCCATGCCCTCACGCTTGTCGAGCACGAACAGATAGCTCTGCGTCGCGCTGATCGGATTCAGGCCGGCCTTGGTGGTCTTGCCCATGTAGATCGACGAGTTCTCGCGCAGCCGCGGAACCACCGCGCGCCACGATCCCTGACCCGTGAACTGCGGCCCCGCGAAATCCGGCTTCACGTAGGGGCGCACGGTGGAGTTCACGCCGTCCGCGCCGATCACGAGATCGTAGCGCTTGCGGCTGCCGTCGGTGAACGTGACGTCTACGCCCTGGGCGTCCTGCGCCAGCTTCTCGAAGCTCACGCCAAGACGCACGTCCGTGCCTGCGCTGCGCGTGGCGTTGGCGAGGATGGCGGCGAGGGCGCTGCGCATGATGCCGGCGGCACCGGGCAGATCGTCGGCGCCGTGAGCCGACGCGATCGGCACAGTGGCCGTGAGTTGCCCGCTGGTGTCGCAGAAGTCGACGGCGCGCCACGAACCGCCCACGCGCAGCACGTCATCGACCACGCCGACTTCGCGCAGTGCGCGCAGCGTTGGCCCGCTGATGGTGATGCCCGCGCCGTCGGGTGCCCACTGGGGATTGAGTTCGACGAGATCGACGTCAATACCTTGCCGGCGCAGCAGGACCGCTGCGCACATACCGCCAATTCCGCCTCCGACGATCAGAACCTTCTCGACGAGTGCCATGGTGTCTCCCGGGATTTATCGTTGCTTCTATGTTTGTTTGTGTGCCAGTGGTCGGTACGCTCAGGCGAGCGTTCCGCCGAGCTGTTCGGCCAGCCAGTCCGCAATGCGGTTACCGGCGTTCAGCGGATTGTCGAGCGAGCTATGTTCGACGCCGCCTTCGCGTTCGGTGAAGATGAAAAGATCTTTCTTCGGACTATTGATCAATTGGTCGAAGGTTTCGTGCGCGTACTTGAGCGGAATCTGGCGATCGTTCTCACCGTGCGTCACGAGAAACGGCACGCGGATGCGATCGAGCACGCCGTTCAGATGCATGTGTTCGGCCTTGGCGAAGAAGTCTTCCTGATCCTTCGCGCCGAATACCCATTGCACGTGCTTCCAGTAATGCGGCACGGGATTTTCGCCTTCGCGCTTCAGGCGTGCCTGCTGCACCGCGCGCCAGTCGTGGTTGGCGCCCCACACGGCACCGCAGGCGAAGCGCGGCTCGAACGCGACCGCGCGCGGGCAGTAATAGCCGCCCAGGGATACACCGAGTGCGCCGATACGGCTCGCATCGACTTCCTCGTGCCGTTCGAGCCAGTCGACGATCGGCGCGGCCCAGATCTCGGTGTTGTGCACGGCGGGGAGTTCCTGCAGGCGCAAGGCCTCGCCGGTGCCGGGCTGGTCAACGAATAGCGCGGAGAGGCCGCGTCGCGCGAACATCGTTCCCATCACGCTTTTTTGCAGCATCTCCTTGGTGGAATCGAGTCCGTTCATCACCACGACCACGGGTGCGCGCTGGCCGGGTTGCAGGCCTTCGGCACGCACGTAAAGTGCGGCGAGATGCGTGTTGCCGTACGGGATTTCCACGCGCGTGCAATTCTCGCGGCCCAGCGTGCGGCCACGTTCGAATTGCTCGAGCGAGCGCCGATAGATAGCGAGCCGGGCTTCGAAGCCATGTGCCTGCATGCGTTCCGCCACGCCGTAATAAAGTCCTGCGCGCGCGTATTTTTCTCCGGCGGAAAGGGCGTGGCCACGCGTGACATCCTCGTCGGCGAGTGCGGAGAGTTTGTCTGCGCCCGCCTTCCATGCCTCGTAGAACGCGACCGTGCCGGGATCGTCGCCGCCCAGCGCGGCGTCGCGCAGCGGGGCGCACATGGCATCGACCTCGCCGATGTTGCCGCCATGCGTGAGGGCGATCATCGTCGAGAGGCTCCACACGTAATTGGTGGGAAAGTACTGGAACATGGTGGTATTCGTCCGGTAGTGAATCGGTGGTTCTGTTTCAGTCGAATATCGAAGGCAGCTCGGCGGCGATCCACACTTCGCCGTTCTCGACGCGCGCCGGCACCTTCACGAGCGACTGGCCGGCGCACGGTCCCGCGAAACAATGGCCCGTGCGGATGTCGAAATGTGCCGAATGCGCGTAGCAGACGATGTGCGTGCCGTCACCCGAAAGAAAGCGGTCCTGGCGGTATTCCATCGGGCGATGTTCGTGCGGGCAGTCGTTGAGCCACACGAACACCTCGTCGCCCTGGCGCACCACGCACAAACGATCGTCGAGGCCTTCGCGCAGCAAACCGCGCGAGCCGCCGTCGGGGATGTCGTCGAGCGCGCAAAGGAAGCGTTCTTCAGCGTGCGCAGTCATGCTTGCGTTGCCTCGTTCGCGCATTTATTCGCCCGGCGCCCATTTGTTGCGGGCCTCGAACAGGAAGATTTGCGAGTTGTCGGCGCCGGGGTCGACGGCGCGCGGGGTCCAGTTGTCGTCGTGCAGATCCATGTCGGCGTCGAACTCGATCGTCGCGCCGAACGGGCTGTTGAAATACCAGAAGTAGTTGCTGCCGAGTGCGTGGCGTCCCGGTCCCCAGAAGCTCTTGTAGCCCTTCTTCACGAAGTTCCAGCCGTGCTGCAGCACTTCGCCCGACGAGCCGAGGTGGAAGGTGAAGTGATTGCAGCCGATCATGTGATCGTTCTGGCTTTCGATCATGAAGAGGGTGTGATGGTCGTTCGTGCCCGCGGGGCGCATGAACGGACCGAGGTGATTGAAGCGGTCGGTCACGATGAAGCCGAGACGCGCGTAGAACGCTTCGGCCTTCTTCACGTCGTCGACGAAATACACGACGTGCGAAAGCGTGCGCGGCTTGATGGTTTCGTCGGGGTTCGCGGCACAGTCGTTGGGCGCGCGGCCCGGCGGCTGGCCGGGCACGTTGAAGCCCAGGTAACGCGCTTCGTAGGGACGCCGCCGCGTGACCATGAACGCGACGCCGAAGCCCGCGTCGTCCATGCAGTGCACGGTGCCGTCTTCGTCCACGCGCACCTCGCGTTCCGCTTCCAGATGTGCGCGGATCGTGGCGAGCGTGTCGGCGTTATCGACGCCATAGACCGTTTCGCGCAGGCAGGGCGTGGCCGCTTTGGGCGGCAGCGGCGGCAAGCCCGGATCGTCGGCGGCACGCATCACGAGGCCCGTGCCGTCGAGTGCCGCGAAGACGCCGCCGCGCACGGGGTCGTATTCGACTTCGTCAAGGCCGTAGTCGAGCAGGTACTGGCGTGCTCCCGCCATGTCGTCGATGCCGAAGACGAGGTATTCGAGTCCAACGATCTGCATGATAAGGAATCCTTTTTGTTGGTTGCGCCGCGCGACCGGGGCGCGGCGAAGCCGGGTGTTCAATGGGCGATGGCGCGTTCGATCAGTTGTTCGACGGTGCCGTCGTGACGCAGGCCGAGCTGCTCGGCTTGCGGCGTGTAAAGCGGCGGATAGGCCGCGAACAGCCGCTCGATGAACGGATCGGGCGCATAGGTCACGAGCGCCTTGCGTTCACTGCCGAAGCGCGCGGCCAGGGCGTCGACGACTTCGGCGATGGTCAGGCGCAGCACCGGCATCTGATAGCAGCGCCGCGCGTTGAAACGTTCCGCGTCGACGGTCGCCGCGTGCAGCAGGTTGTCGACGCACGCGCCCACCGAAATCCACCACGCCACGCCCTCGGGCGAGACGGGCACGGTGAGCGCTTCGTTCGCGGCCAGCTTCCAGAAGAGTTGGCTCATGAACGCCGACATCATCCCCGCACCGTCGCCCGGCCGCGCGACCACGCCCGGCAGCCGCAGCGAGCAGCCCTGGACCCAGCCGAGGCGCGTGGCGTCGGCGACCAGCGCTTCGCCCATCAGCTTGTGCGCGCCGTAGCTCAGCGCCGGTGCGGGCAGGGTATGTTCGTCGACGAACTCGGGCAGCTTCTCGCCATACACGGCCACCGTGCTGGCGAACACGAAACGCGGCGCACGCGGCTGGCCGCGCAGATCTTCGAGCAGGCCGAGCGTGGCATCCAGATTGATCGCGCGGCCGAGTGCGTAGTCGCGCTCCGCGGCGCCGCCAGGAATGCTCGCAAGATGGAACACGGCGTCGACGGGCGAGGCATACGCCTGCGCGCGAATTTGCGCATCGGCGATGCTGCCGGCGATCTGATTGACGCGCGAATCCGTGGGCGCGGCGTCGAAGCCGATATCGAGCAGCGTGAGCTTCGAAACTGCGCGCCCGCCGAGGCCATCAGCGAGCAGCCGCTTGACGAGCGCGCGCCCTACGAACCCTTGCGCGCCAGTGACGACGACATGGCTCATTCTTCGGCTCCCTTGCGAAACGGCAGCGTCGCGAGGAAGGCGAGTCGCGAAGCACCGAGCATCTTCAATCCGGCACGCGCCGAAGCGGCGTCGAGACGGGCTTCCATCGGCATGGTGCCGAAGCTCTTGCCCTTGATGACGAGTTCGTTGCCCACGCGTTCCAGCGACTCCACGTGCATGAGTTCTTCATCGGCGGGACCACGCAGCACCATGCCTTCTTTCTTCGGCGCGTGGCTGCTCGCGCCGTTGGCCGTGGCGGGCACGCCGCTGTCCTGGCGCGCGCCCTTCGCGACGCTGCCGAAGTCCATGCCGAGCTGCTCGAACATCCTGATCGCCGTGGCGCGGCCCGCGCCGTACACGCCGCCGCCCGGATGCTGGAACGGACCTGCGAGATAGAGGCGCTCGACGCCGGGCACGGTGAACTGGCCGAGGTCGGGCGTGGGGCGATGGCCCGCGCTTTGATAGAAGTAGGGCGCCACGCCGTGCAGGTCGCCGCGCATCATGCTGTTCGGGCTCGAACGTTCGAGATCGACGGGACTCACGATGCTGCGCGCGACGATGTTCTCGCTCGTGAGGTTCGACACGAACTTGCGATAGTGCTCAAGCGAGAGGTCGCCGATCTCTTCCTTGAATTCGTCCCAGTGACGGCCGGCCCAGCGCGGGTCCTTCACGCTGTACGGCGCGAACGTGATGCCATGGAACATGCCCTTGCCCGCGGGCACGCGCGTCTTGTCGCCAATGCTTTCGTCGCCGCCCGCGCACAGACGGCGCTCGGTGATGAGGCCGCGCTTGAGGTCGTCGAAGTCGGCGAGCATGTCGTCGAGCTTGTCGGTCGCCATGAATTCGAGCATGGTGGCGTAGCCGACTTCCTCGCCCGCGTAATAGCGCGCGTTTTCCTTGAGGTCGTAGTGGCTCACCATGATCGAGAAGGGGGCGAGCGTGGCGCGCTCCGCGCGCTTGAGCACCGGCTCGGGAACGCCTTCCACGAAGCGGCGGATCACATGCGGATGAAGCGCGCCGATCACCGCGTCCTTCGCGAGTATCGTTTCGCCGCTCGCGAGCTGCACGCCGCTGGCGCGCCCGGCGCTCGTGAGGATCTTCGAGACTTCCGCGTTGCAGCGCACTTCGCCGCCATACGATTCGATGCAGCGCACGAGCGATTCCGTGAGCTTGCCGCTGCCGCCAATGGGCTGCGAAACCCCATACGTGTGAATGATGCCCGGCATCAACAGCACACCCATGCCGGTGCCGAGTTCGTTGGGCGCCTGAAGGTTCTCGCTCACGAGGCGCAGCAAATGAATCTTGATCTTGTCGCTCTCGTAGAGTTGATTCACGAGATCGAGGCAGTCGCGATTCATGTAGTCGAGCATGAGGCGGCCTTCGTCGCTGCGGTCGAGCATCGCGACGAGTTCGCCCAGCGGCGGCGGCGGCGAGTAGAGGCCCGGCATGAACATCTGCAGGACCTGCTGGCTCATCTTCACGAATTCGCGGTACGTGTCCGCGTCTTTCTGCGAAATCTTCGCGAAGCATTCGCAGGTCTTGTCGATGTCCTTGTAGGTGAACAGCACCGACTGATCGGGAAAGACAGTTGCGTGCGGCACCGGCGAATAGTGGTACTTCAGGCCGTGTTCCGAAAGCAGGCCAAGCTCGTCCTGGCGCAGCATCGGATTGCCCTGAATCATGATGTGCACGCTCGAATGCTCGTCATGCCAGTAACCCGGCGTGTTCAGTTCGCGCGTGCTCACGCCGCCGCCCGCCCATGCCTTGCGTTCGAGCACGAGCACTTTCTTGCCCGCCTTCGCGAGATACGCGGCGGCGACGAGGCCGTTGTGACCCGCGCCCATCGCGACGATATCGTATTGCTCGCTCATGCCTTGCTCCCTGCCTGTTCTGCCGATGTTTGCTGATTCACGTAAGTCGCTTGCACGAAGCGATGATCGATGGCGCCGAAGATCGACTGCTGGTCCGGGCCCTTCATTTCGAAGCGCAGGCGTTCGCCGAAGCGCAGCCACGGCGTGCGCGATTCGCCGTGGTCGAGTGTTTCGATGGCGCGTTGCTCCGCGAGGCACGCGGAACCCGTCGCCTGATAATCGACGTTGGAAAACGTGCCCGAGCCGAGCAGCATGCCCGCGCGCAGATTGCGGTTGTAAGCGATGTAGGCGATCAGCTCATGAAAGCCGAAACTCATTTCGCGGCCGTTCGGCGCGCCGAAACGCACGCCGTTGCGCGCGACTTCCAGGTCGAGCTGCACGCGGCCGTCGCGCCATGCTTCGCCGAGTTCGTCGGGCGTGACGGCCACGGGTGCGAACGCCGTTGCGGGTTTCGCGAGAATGAAGCCGAAGCCCATGCCGAGTTCGCGGAAGAGGTGCTTGCGCATGCTCACGTCGTTGAACAGCGTGACGAGGCGCACGTGTGCGAGCGCGTCGTCGGCGCGCGTGCCCATCGGCACGTCGCCGAGAATCACGCCTACTTCGCCTTCGAAGTCGCAGTTGTCGGCTTCGTCGGGGAAGGCGTAGTCGTCGTGCGGGCCCGCGAAGTCATCGGCCTGACGCTGGATCAGCACGGGAATCGACGGGTCCGATTTCTTCTCCGGGTGATACGCCTGCGTCATGATGCGGCCGTGATTGAGGAAGGCCGAAGCGTCGATGAACTGATGCGTGCGCGGCAGCGGCGCGGTGCAGGCGTGCGCGTCGAAGTCGAATGCCTGGGCGGCCTCGCCGTTGTTGAGCGCGTCGTAGAGCGCCTGCAAGGCCGGTGCTGCGTGCGTCCAGTCGTCGAGCGCGGCGCGCAGCGTCGGGGCAATCGCGCTTGCGCGAACCGCACGGAGAAGATCGCGCGAGACGACGATCAGGCTGCCATCGGGATGACCGGTGTTGAGCGACGCGAGTTTCATGTGGGCTGTCTCCTTCGTTGTCTCTTGAGTGTTGTCTTTTTTAACGCAGCGGCCGGCCGCCGTCGACAGGCAGCACGCAGCCGGTGGTGAAGCGCAGGTCGCGCGCGGCGGCCAGCACGGCTTGCGCGATTTCCTGCGGATCGGCCAGACGCCCGAGCGGGGTGCGTGCCGCCTGCTCGTCGCGCCATGCGGTGTCCATCGACTTGACGAACTCGGTGTCGACGAGCCCCGGCGACACCGAAACCACGCGAATTTGCGGGGCGAGCGCACGCGCCAGCGATTTCGTGAGGTTGTCCAGCGCCGCCTTCGACGCGCAATAAATCACATTGCTGCCCATGGCCGTTTGCGCCGCGATCGACGAGATGTTGACGACGACCGCGCCGCCCGCAAGCCCGCTTTTGTCCAGCAGCGGACGCAGCGCGCGCACCATCGCGAAGGGGCCGCGCACGTTGGTCGCGAGCACGTCGTCGATGAGGGCGTCGTTCATGCCGTCGAGGTCGTCGTGCGCGACGAAGCGCGTCGTGCCGGCACAGTTCACGAGCACGTCGCAGCGGCCGTAGTGCGTGGCGACGGCATCGGCGAGACGGGCGAGCGCGGCGCTGTCCGTCACGGGCGCGGCGAGCGCGCGATGACCCGCGCCATCGAGCTGCGCGACGAGCGCTTGCGCGGCTTCGGCCGAGCTGCGATATCCGGCGACGACGGCGCAGCCGGCCTGCGCGAGCGTGCGGCAGATCTGCTCGCCCAGGCCGCCCGTCGCACCGGTCACGAGCGCGACCGGGCGCTCGCCTGAAAGGGTGGTGAAATTCGTCATGCGGGTTCTCAAGCCGGGGTGGCGCGCGTGGGTTGCCAGTGTGCGAGCGGCAGGCCGGGCACGGGCGAGCGGAACGTCGCGAGCGTGGTGCCGCCGAGGCTGCCGAGATACACCGTGCGCAGGTCCGCGCCGCCGAACGTGATGCTCGCCATCATCGGCGCGAGCGCGCCACGGCAGGCGCCCATCAGTTCGGGCGTGGTCGTGCCGTCGCGGTAGTGGGTTTCGTAGCGCGCGATCGCCTCGGGATTGCCGTCGTCGAGCAGCGTGAGCACCTCGCCGTCGGGCGTGAGCGCGATGAGTTTTTCGTTGAGGATGAGCGTGATCCAGAGATTGCCGTAAGCGTCGAACGCGAAGCCATCGGGAAAGCCGCCGAGATCGGACGGACCGTAGATCTCGCGATCGGTGAGCGAGCCGTCGTCCTGCACACGCAGGCGCGAAATGCGGCGCGCGTTGGTTTCCACGACGTAGAGCCATTCCTCGTTCGCGTCGAGCCGGATCTCGTTGGTGCCGACAAAGCCGTCCGCGACGATGCGGATGCCATGCTCGTCGATCAAGCCCACGTAGCCGTCGGCGGTCTTCTCGTTGATCGAGCGCGTCCACGGCACCTGGCGCGTGGTCACGGTGAACCAGATGCGCCCGCGCGTATCGGTGAGCACGAAGTTGGTCTTGCCGAGCGGCTCGCCGTCGATGCGGTCGTAGAGCGTGCGCGAGGCGCCGTCGCGCGTCATCAGCTCGATGGCGTCGGTGCCGAAGTTCGCGATCACGATATTGCCGTCGCGGTCGAAGGCGAGGCCGTTGGGCAGCGTGCCGCCCATCATGAGTTGCGCCGCGTTCTGCGAAGAAGGCTGACCGGCCCGCTCATGTTCGCCTCGTTGCGCAATCAGTGTCTGCGTGCCATCGGGCGCGATTTTCATGACGCCGCCGCGCGCGTCGGCGGTCCACAGCGTGCCGTCCGGTTCGGCGAGAATGCATTCGGGGCGCAGCAGGTCCTTTCCCATCCACTGGATGTCGTTGCGGCTGAGCTGCCAGCCGTGAAGCGGATTATGCGAAGTCGTCATGGGAACGTGTGTGCGTAAGCCAGTGAAGGAAAGATTGAGTAATAAGCCGGCGGGCAAAGACTTCGGCGAATGAAATCAGCGCGCGGCGCGATCGGCGGCGAACGGTTCGAGCAACTCGATCAGATTGCCGGCCACGTCGCGAATGAAGGCCGTGGGATTGCCGTCCACGTTCAACTCGTACGCGATGTCGGCGCCCGCGCCACGCAGCGCAGCCACGGCGGAGCGCACGTCGGGGACTTCGAAGCACATATGCTTGTTGCCGTGCGTGCGCAGATCGAGATTCGGCTCGCGGCGATCGTCCGGCAGCGGCGCGGCGCCCGGCACTTCGAACAGCTCGATGCGATAGTGATCGCGGCGCGCGAAGGCGATCCGTGCAGGAATCTTTTCGATGTGGAGCTGTTGCTCCAGCGTGAAGCCGAGCATGCGGCCATACCAGTCCACTGCGGCGTCGAGATCGGGCACGCTGATGCCGAAATGATGGGGTCGCAACGCAGGCAGCAGCGGCTGCGTGTGTTGCGAAGGCAGGCTCGACTCGTGATGCTCCATGCCAGACAGTGTCTGCATAATGGGTGTCTCCGGCTGTGTGCCGGGCCGCTGCGCGTGGCGACGTCCGGCATTCGTTTGAATGCCCTTACTGTAGGGCGATTCAATTGTCGAAACCATCAATTCCTAGTGGAAACACGCATTGATGCGATCGGATGCTCGCGGGATAGTGCGCCCATGAGACTGGGTCACTTCGACATGAATCTGCTGGTTGCGCTCGATGCGCTGCTCGACACGCGCAGCGTCACGCGCGCAAGCGAGCGGCTCCACATCGGCGCGTCGGCAACGAGCAGCGCGCTGGGACGTTTGCGCGAATATTTCAACGATCCGCTGCTGATGCAAGTGGGGCGGCGCATGGAACTCACGTCGCTTGGGCGCAGCCTCGCCCAGCCGGTGCGGGAGATTCTGCTGAGCGTGCAATCGACCGTGGTCGCGCGGCTGGAGTTCGACCCCGCGCAGGCGCAGCGCAACTTTGTCATTCGGGCGTCCGATTATCTGACGACGGTATTGCTCATCGATGTGGTGCAGCGGCTGCAACGCGAGGCGCCCGGCATCACGCTGCACATCGCCAACATGACCGACGACGTGCCCGAGCGGCTGGATCGCGGAGAACTCGATCTCGTCATTTATCCGAGCGTGTCGGTCGATCCCGACCATCCCTCGCAGGCGCTGTTTGAAGAGACGTATAGCTGCGTGGTATGGGAGGGGAATCCGCTTGTGGGCGAATCGCTCACGCAGCAGCAATATAGCGAGCTGGGCCACGTCGCCGCGACGTTCGGCGACAGCCGCAGCGCGAGCGTCGAAGGCTTCCTGCTCGCGAGCCGCGGCATCACCCGCAGGATCGAGGTGACGACCACCAATTTCAGCACGTTGCCGCAACTGGTCCTCGGCACGACGCGCATCGCGACGGTGCTCACGCGGCTGGCGAAAATCTACGCCCACTTTTTGCCGCTGCGTGTCTTGCCGCTGCCGATGGAGCTGCCGCCGCTCGTCGAGATGATGCAGTGGCATGCGATCAACGACGGCGACCCCGCGCACGCATGGCTGCGGCGCGTGCTGCTGGAACAGGCGCAGGCCAGTGCGCACGCGCCCGGCGCGGCGCTCGGGCAACGCGGCTGAGGTCCGCGAGACATCGATTCGGCTGCGTTGATTCGACGACATCAAATGGTCTTGTCGACGCAATCTGATTGTGTCGTAACGTCGCGGCCGGAATCATTCGTCTCACACAAACGGGAAGTTCGCGCGTCGCCCGTGCAGCGTAGCGTGCCCCACTTCAGATAAAACGGAGACGATTTCATGCATGTCCAGACAGAACGGCGCACGGGTGCGCCGGCCAACCGGGAAGCGAACGTTTTTCATGCGTTCATCCTGCTGAGTACGGTGATTTGTGGCACGCTCGCGCCGACCGTGATCGGCCCGGTGCTGCCCGAAATGCAGCGGCATTTCGCCGATGTGGCGGGTATCGAAACGCTGGTGCCTGTGGTGGTGACGATGCCGATGCTCGTGCTCGGCGCGCTGGCGATGGTGATCGGCGCCATCAGCGACAAGGTGGGGCGCAAGCGCGTGCTGGTCGGCTCGCTGGTGCTGTATGCCATCGCGGGCACCGCGCCGCTCTATCTCGACTCGATCCACGCGATTCTCGCGAGCCGCGCGCTGGTCGGTCTCGCCGAGGCCGCGGCGATGACGGTGAGCACGTCGTTCATCGGCGACCTGTTCACGGGGTCGCGACGCGACCGCTATGCGGCCTTGCAGATCACGGTCGCCTCGACCTCGGCCTTCGTGTTCAACCTGATGGGCGGCATGCTGGGCGCCTATGGGTGGCGCGCGCCGTTCGTCGCGTACGCGCTGCCGCTGCTGCTCGCACCGCTCGTGCAGATCTTTATCTGGGACACGCGCGCGGCACTCACCGAAGCCCATGCGCGCGCCGCTGCCGACGAACCCGTGTTCCGGCCCTGGCTCCTCGCGCTGATCTGCCTCGCGGCATTCGGCGTGGGTCTCGTGTTCATGATCGTGCCGGTGCATCTTTCGTTCATGCTCGTCCAGCTCGGAGTGCATTCGACGAGCGCGATCGGCTTCGCCTATGCGGTGAACAGCGCGGCCATCATCGTCGGTACGCTCTGCTTCGGCTGGGTGCTCGCCAGCCGCTGCACGGTGCTGCAGCAGTTCGTGCTGGGCACGTTGGTGTGCGGGCTCGGGTTCGTCTGCATGGGCACGGCGCACGACGAGACGATGCTCACGGTGGGTGGTGCGATCAATGGCGTCGGCTGCGGTATCGTGCTGCCCGCACTGGTCAGCTGGGGACTGCGCTCGCTGCCGTTCTCGCGGCGCGGGTTCGGTACGGGCGCCTTCACGGCCGCGCAGTTCATCGGCTACTTCTGCAGCCCGATCATCGTCATGGGCATGGTCATGCACTCGGGTTCGCGCTTTGCGGTCGTGCAGACCTGGGGGATCGCGCTGTTCGTGCTCGCGGCTGTGTGCCTGGCGGTGCCGCTGCTGCGCGTGCGTCGCCTGAAACTCGGCTGAGCGAGAGCGGGTTGGCTTGGACCCGCTGGATTCATAGCTCACTGAGAGCCCACTGAGAGCCCACTGAAAAGGGGCCCGGAGCGCGAAAGCGCGACGGGCCCCTTGGCATTTAAGGCAACCGGAACTCGACGGCGTTCCGGTGCAGTGGTATGGAAGGTCGCTCAGTCATCGCGCCAACGAAACAGCGGCGCGATGAGCGTGCGATCGCGATCGAGTACGCGGCGGTAAACCTCCGGCGCATCGTCGGGAGCGAAGGGCGTATCGAGGAGGTGGCCGATATCGACGACTCCGGCTTCCACCAGCCGCAGGTAGGTGCGGGTGCTCTGGCGCGCCAGCGTCGGCTGACTGTTCACATAGCCGCCGATCAGGTGCAGGCCTTTGCCGAAAATAGCCCCGTAATCGAGGCACATCGAGCCGGCGTAGCCCGTGGAGAGTATGACGGTGGCCCCGGGCGCGGCGGCGCGTAGCGCGGTGTTCGTCCCGGAGACGTGGCCGGAGAGGTCGATCATGCGGGAGAGGCCGCCGGTGCGTTCGAGCCATGCCTGTAACGCGGGCTCGTCGGCCGGATCGAGGGCTTCCGTGGCACCGGCCGCCAGGGCCGAGGCGAGGCGCGACGGCACGAGGTCGAAGGCGACGATAGGCGAAGCCCCGGAAGCGCGCGCGAACTGGACCGCGAGATTGCCGATCGGGCCCTGGCCCACGATTCCTATGGAGTCCGATAGTTCGACGTGCGCGAGCTTGACCATCATCGCTGCGGTCTGACCGAGGATGAAGAAGGCGGCTTGTTCGAAGGACACGCCATCGGGAATCCGATCGACGTCCGAGGCGCGTGTGAGGGTATGGGCGGCGTGCGCGCCGATCGGGCGGCCGAGATGGTCGAAGCCCGAGACGATACGATCCCCGGGCCTGAAATGCTCGACGCCTTCTCCAACGGCTACGATGCGCCCCACGCGGGAATAACCCGGCACAAAGGGGAACGTCGTTTCCAGCACATGATGCGATTCGTCGCTCGACAGCCATTCGGCTTCGGTTCCGGGGCTCACCGCGCTGAGGACATTCTCCACCAGCACTTCACCGGGGCCCGGCTGTCCGATTTCCACTTCCTGCAGTTCGACGGCGCGAGGGCTCGTCCAGACGATGGCTTTTGATTTCACTTTTCCTGCGTCTCCTGGCATCGACAAAAAGTCCGGGCGCGGGACGCAGGTGAAGCGGGCTTGACGAGCGTCCCCGCGCAATGGGGCTAGAGGCCTCCGAGGGCCACGTATTTCATTTCGATGTAGTCATCGATTCCGTATTTCGAACCCTCGCGGCCGAGTCCCGATGTCTTGACCCCGCCGAAAGGCGCGACTTCCGTCGAGATCAGGCCTTCGTTGACGCCGACCATGCCGAACTCCAGCGCTTCGGTAACGCGGAAGACGCGGCCGATGTCACGCGTATAGACGTAGCTGGCAAGGCCGAACGGCGTGTCGTTGGCGAGCGCGATGACTTCTTCTTCGCTCTCGAAACGGAATAGCGGCGCCACGGGGCCGAAGGTTTCGTCGCTGAAAATCTCCGCATTGCGCGGCACATCGGTGAGCACGGTCGGTTCGAAGAACGTGCCGCCGAGTGAGTGGCGTTGGCCTCCGGTCGCGATCCTTGCGCCCTTCGCGACGGCATCGGCAATGTGATCTTCGACCTTGCGAACGGCCTCCTCGTTGATGAGGGGGCCTTGCACGACACCGGCTTCGAGTCCGTTGCCGACCTTGAGGCGAGCGGTTTCCTCCGCGAGTCGCTGCGCGAACCGGTCGTAGATGCCGGACTGCACGAAAAGACGGTTGGCTGCGATGCAGGCCTGGCCGGTATTGCGGTACTTCGCGGCGAGTGCGCCCTTGACGGCGGCTTCGAGGTCGGCGTCGTCGAACACGATAAACGGCGCGTTGCCACCCAGTTCCATGCTGGTCTTCTTGATCGTGGGCGCGCACTGCGCGAGCAGTTGCGCGCCGACTTCCGTCGAACCGGTGAAGGACAGTTTGCGTACCGTGGCGCTCGACGTGATTTCCGCGCCGATGGCGCGCGCGGAACCCGTGACGATATTGCAGACACCCTTCGGAAGACCCGCGCGCTCGGCCAGCACGCCGAGCGCCAGCGCCGATAGCGGCGTCTGGCTGGCCGGCTTGATGACGCCGGCGCAGCCGGCCGCCCAGCCGGGGCCTGCCTTGCGGGTGATCATCGCCGAGGGGAAGTTCCACGGCGTGATGGCCGCGAAGACGCCGATCGGCGCCTTCTGGACGAGAATGCGGCGGCCTTCGGCGTTGTGCGGAATGATGTCGCCGTACACCCGCTTGGCCTCCTCGGCGAACCATTCGATGAATCCCGCCGCATACAGGATTTCGGCGCGGGCTTCGGCAATCGGCTTGCCTTGCTCCGCGGTCATGATGAGCGCGAGATCGTCGATGTGCGCGTGCATGAGATCGAAGAGCGTGCGCAGCACCTGCGCGCGGTGCCTGGGGAGCGCCGCGCGCCAGCCGCGCATGGCGACCTCTGCCGCCGCGATGGCGCGCCGGGTTTCCGCGGCGCCTCCGTTGGGTACGCGCGCCACCAGTTCGCCCGTTGCCGGGTTGCGCACGTCCAGCGTCTGGCCGTTGTCGGCCTGCACCCAGGCTCCGTCGATCAGCATGGCCTGGCGCAGAAGGTCCCTGTCTTTCAGGGGCAGCAGAACAGCTTGGGTCATGGCATGCTCCGTCATTCGGGATGACGGCCGACGAAGAACGCCTCGTCGGGATCGCTCGTGGGATTCAGTCCCGACGCTTCCTGGCCGCGCCGCAAGGCCGCCATATCGCGCGAATAGAGGCGGGCGGTGGGATGGCGCAGCGGGCCGCCGTTATACCCCTGGAGCCAGCTTTCGTATTTCCACATCACCCGGTTGATCAGGCCGTTGCCGCCCTGCGGCACGCTGCTGAACGCCTTGCGCGCCGCATCGAGACGATAGAACCATTGCGTGGCTTCGTCGAACTTGCCTTCCTGCACGAGGTTGAAAATTTTCGGCAGCGCAGATCCGTAGTACGCCGAAAAATTCGTGCCGCAAAACTGGATGGGGATGATCTGCGAGAGCGGGATGTACTCCCACTCGATCGGCAGGGAAATCACGACTTCCTTGTGAAACGCCCGGTGCACTTCGATCGCCGACATGATGTGGGGCATGCCGCCTTCGGCCTTGATCGCGACGACATTCGGGCAATCGTCGATGAGCCGGCGCAGCAACGGGATCGGCAGGTCGGACGGATGCAGGCGCGAGAAGCCCCAGGTCGGAATGGGGAACAGCATGACCGCGAGATTCGTCGCATCGCACAGCGCGCGCGTGTAGTTGTACACGTCTTCGTACGACTGCGGATAAAAGAACGGCGGATAGCCGAGCAGCACGAGTTCCGCACCCGCGGCTTCGGCGCGCTTCACGGCCTCGATATTGTCTTCGAGCGTGTTGAAGACGGCCTGATGGACCACGAAGATGCGGCCATTCGCCTGCTCGACCATGACGCGGGTGAATTGCTCGTATTCGTCGGGCGTGACCGCCACTTCCGAGCAGGCCAGCGCACCGGCAAAGCCGTGACCGATGGTGGTTTCCACGTCGTGCCGGATGGCCTTTTCGTTCAGGCGCTTGAAGTCGGACGTCATCGTCGGGATCACGACGTTGGCGACGCCGCGCAGATGTTCGCGCGCCCATTCACGGGCTTCGTGGCGATGATAGCGAGCCATGAGAATTTTCCTTTTTCAGTGTTTGGTTTCGAAGGCAATCGGCAGCGGCGTAGCGAGTCCCGCTTCAAGCGCCTTGCTCAGAATGAGTTCGGCAACGACGATGTCCTGAAGGCCGCCGCCGACCGACTTGAAGAGGGGCGCCCTGGCCGCTTTCACCCGTTCGTCGTGTGCGCCGCTCATGAGGTCCGTGAGGCTCAGGGCTTTGTCGTGGAACGCGATGCCCGCGTGGCGGGCGGCGATCATGTCGCCCGTCTGTTCGAGCACTTCTTCGAGCATGTCGCCGACGATCAGGTCGCTGCGCTCGACGACCGACACATCGATTTCGCGCTGTTCGGGAACGGTCGATCCGATCGAGACGACCACGCTGCCGGGTTGAAGCCAGTTGCCGTACAGGATCGGCTGCTCGTCGCGCGAACGTGCCGCGGCGAGGACCAGATCGGCGCCTTCGACGGCTTCCTGCGCGCTCGCGGCGCTCCGGCAGGGCACGCCGAGATCCTGCGTCACGGCCTGCGCGAAGGCCTCGCGCCGGTCGGCGGATGGGCTGAATACGGTGACTTCGGCGAGTTGCCGCACGGCTGCGAACGCGCGCGTGTGCATGGACGCCTCCAGCCCGCTGCCGAGCACGGCGAGACGCAATGGGCGTTGCGGCGCGAGGCGGTCCAGCGCGGCAGCGGAGGTCGCCGCCGTACGGAATCCCGTGATCTGGTTGGCGTCGACGAAGGCCGCGAGACGGCTGGTCTCCTGATCGTAGAGGACAACGACATATTCGACGCCAGAGGACGGCGAGCGCGTGGCCATGCCCATGAGCTTCGCGCCGTAGTAGCGGCCGCCCGGCGGGATGGCCGGGAGCGTGCGCAGCCATGTGCCGTCTGCGCGGGCGATGGTGCGCGGCGGCGTGGCGCCGGTCGAGAGGGGCTGACTGTAGGTTCGCTGGATTGCGCGGATGGCGTCTTCCCATCGGAAGACGGCGCGGGCGGCATCGCCGGAAACAAACACCGGAGATGGAAGGGCTTGAGTCATTCGGCAGGTTCCTGTGGAGGCGGTCACGGCAGCGCGCGGGCACGCCGGATTGCGACGATCGCGGGCTAGGGCTCGAAACTCCGCATGCGCCCTGGAACATGTCCTGCGGGCAGGTCGTCGACCGGATCATGCGAAGTTTGTGACATGCTAATAACGATATTGATGCGTGTCAATCATGCATTTGATTCGTTTGGGTAGCGTGCGCCGGGATTGCGCTCTGTCCCCGCGCGAGGGCGGACCAGTCGGCCCGTCAAGGCGCCTGCGGTCGGAAGGGTTCATTTGCTGCGGCTGAATTGATTCGTTAAAATCGGCGGATTGACATCAGGCAATCGGCCAGAAGAATCATGGAACGGACAATTGATGACGACGTGCTCCGGTTGCGCGAGTACGTCGAGAAAGCGTCGGTGAGCGACAATCCGCGCCTGCCGCCCGAGCCCAAGCTCGGGGAGATGCTCGGGGTTTCGCGCGGTCGATTGAGGACGCTGCTCAAGCGGCTGGAAGATGAGGGCTTGATCTGGCGTCACGTTGGCAAGGGCACCTTTGCCGGGCCGCGTCAGACGAGCGTCGACGACGAGGCATTGGCCGCGACGATCAGCGTGGATCACATCATGGACGCACGCTTGCTGCTCGAGCCGCAGCTTGCCGCGCAGGCGGCCATCCATGCCACGCCCGCGGACCTGGCCGCGATGGATCAGTGCATCGACGAAATGTCATCGGCGACATCGTTTCTGCAATGGAAGCGGCTGGACGACAAACTCCATCGGCTGATCGCCGCCGCAACCCACAACGCCGTGTTGCTGATTCTTTACGACGCGCTCCGGTCCCAGGTGAAGCTGACGCTCGATGTCCGGTTCGAAGAGGTGTATGGCGACGCTGCCGGGCCGTTGGAGGCGACGGGAGACGAGCATCGTTCGTTTATCGACGCCATCAGGACGCACAATCCGGTCAAGGCGCAACAGGCCATGCGCGCGCATTTGAATTCGGTGCGAGACAGCCTTTTCGGCCTGCAATAAGCGACGCTTCAGGCGCGCTTTGGCCGAGCGCGCGAGCGTGAGTGTGAGTGCGAGCGGTCCGGGTGCCCCGGAGACGCCGGTGCCGCAGCGTCAGGCAGCAGCCATCGCTCCGCGGTGTCCTGGAGATCCCTCATGAACGCGTCGTCCGGGTAAGGCACGCCGATGTCGAGCGCGCTCGGGGTCGCGATGCGGGCCACGAGCGCGGCGAAAATCACGCGAAAGCAGGCGTCGATCCGCTTGGGGTCTCGAAGTGCCGTTGGATGTTGCAGGACGAGGTCGCGGAACCAGGCGGCGGTATCCATGCGTGCCTGTTGCGTTCGCGCGGCGACCTCCGCATCGGCTTCGGCGCGAAGGATCACGGGGCGTTGGAAACGCTCGTGCGCGAAGGTCGTCAGCACGATCGCCGCGACGGCGTTGCGCACGATCGCCTCTGGCGAGCCCGCCGTGAGCCGGGCGCGCGTTGCCTCGGTTTCTTCGCGGACCTGGCGAAATCCCTGTTCGAACACGGCGAGAAAGAGCGCCTGCTTGGTGCGCACGCGCGCGTAGATGGCGGGCGGATTGACGCCCGCCCGCTCGCAGATGGCGGCAATCGTGAAGCCCTCGTAGCCGGCTTCTTCGAGGATCGCGACGCCGGCATCCAGGATCCGCTCCCAGGCCGCATGGGTGCGCTCTTGCTGCGGGGGATGGACTTGAAGTTCTTCGGGAGCGTTTGTCACGGAGCGTTGTTCGGAAGTGCGGGCGGAAGCCACGGCCGGTATGGCCAGATTCGAATCGTGGCAAGAATGCGGCGATTCGGCGGGTTTTGCAACTGTGTTTTTGCCGGGTTTTTGCCGGTCTGATTCTCGCGAGAGAGCAGAGCGTGAGGCGGCGTGTCCAGCCGCCTCACGCAACGACGAAAGCACCTCAGGCGTGCCGCAGTCCGGCCGGCCAGATGCCGTGTCGGCCGGGGTTGATCAGGCCTTGCGGATCGACGGCGTCCTTGATCCGCTCGACGAACCGGCGGTACGCGTGATCGCCGAAACCATATTGCTCCTGCGCGAGATCCATGAAGTGCAGGTGCGCGCGGTATTCGCCATAGCCGATCTTGCCCGCTTCCCGCACCAGATCCTGCATCGCCTGATAGCTCGCGGCGGTCGACGCTTCATCGTTGATATCGAACTGGACACCGGCGACGCTCACGAGTGAGCGAGCGTTGACGACGATGAGGTCGGCGGTGTGGTCGATGCCGTGCCGCTCGAACTCGCCGCGCATCCAGCGCTGCAACTCGTAGACCTTTTTGCCGCTCAGCGGCGCCACGGGGGCAAAGCTCATATGGCCGCCGTGGTCGCCGCCGTACCAGCCGCCCATGTCTTTCCAGTCCAGATTCGGCACCCCGGCGTAGACGCGGTCGGACGGGTCCGGCAGGTTCGCCCATTCTTGCGGACCGCTCGTCGTCGCCCGGATGCTGCAATCGGGAATGGCGCCGAATGCCTTCTCCACTTTCTTGAGTTGCAGGGCGTTCACCGCCTCGTCGCCATAGAGCGCGAACCGGAGGTGCCATCGGCCGATGCCGATGCGCGCGGCAATCGCGTCGATGGCCGCGTCGGGGATCGGCAGCGCGGGGTCGCCGTCGTACCAGTGATCGCGCTTCGCGATGGTGGAGGCGATGAGCAAGGTGTTCAGGATGCAGGGCACGCCGTCGATCGTGCCGTCCAGCCGCAGGCGCCGCAGGATGTCGACGAGGGGAATCAGGTCTTCATCCCGCTTGACGTCGACGTGCACGTGCGTGATGACTTCCGGCTTCGGCATGAGCCAAATGCCGAGTTTCGTGACCACGCCGAAGTTGCCTTGCATAAAGAGCGGCTCGATCGTCGGGCCGAGGCTGCGCCTGTAGAGATTCCAGGACTCGTTGCCGTCCATCGCCCCCATGCCCGTGCGCAGCAGGCCGCCGTCGGCGGTGACCACTTCCAGGCCGCACACGGCCTGGAAGTCGCGGCCGTACGGGAGGTAGGTGAGGCCATTGTCCTGCGAGTTTCCGCCGAGGCTGCCCCAGCCGAGGTCGGGCACCGACACCATGAGATTCGCACCGGCGTTTTCGATCGCGTCGTACATGTCCTGGAACGACACGCCCGGTTCGACGAGCGCATAGCCCAGTTCCTCGTCGATCTTCAACACGCGGTTCATCCGGCGGAAGTTGATGGTGATCCCGCCAGACACGCGCGGCGCAGCGCCCCCGTAGCCATTGTTGCGTCCCTGGCCCTGCGCCCAGACCGGCACGCCATGTTGCGCGGCGATCCTCACGATGGTCTGCACGTCCTCCGCCGAGTCGGGCTGAACGACGCCGGCCGTGGCGAATGCGTGCCAGGCGGTCGGCTGGAAGGGGTCGCGAAACTCGCCGCCGTCGCCGACGATCACGCGATCGGCGCCAAGCGCCACCGTCATCGCCGCCAGGGCTGCCGCGACGGCGGAAGGCTCGGCAGTGGTGCCGCGTTCAGGAATGAATGCAGGGGTTGCGACGCTCATGGCTCTTGTCTCCGTTGTTGGATATGGCGCTCGACAGGCGCTCCCGGAAAACCATAGCGTATACTATGGTTCTGCACAATTCGCTTCGCGCGGCGGTCGTTCGATCGATATCGATCTGCATGACTAATTATTTTGGGTCGTGCGCTCCACGAGTCTCAATCCCGTGGCCGGGTTTGGCGGCCACAACCGGTGACCGCCAGGCGACCGCATCAAAACGCGGTCTTGGGGAAAGCACCGATCATTTGCACACCATTTGCATAAACGATTGCGCTAAATTTTCGGCCAATCGCAGCGATACGCCAGCGGAAGCGACAACGCTCGTCACACGTTCACGGGCATCCTCGTCGACGTCCAGAAGGGCGTGGCCTGCAAAACACACGGATCGAATCGTAACGACGGGTCTCGCCGCACTGGATGAGCGCGCAACCGCAATCCGTGCGCGCGTTTCTCGAAGTGCACGCAGCACGCCGTTCGAACACCGGGGCGCGGCCCCGGCAGGAGCCAGTCACATGATTCATGCGTTGTACGACCTGCGTGGCAAGCACGCTCTCGTGACGGGCGCGTCGCGCGGCATCGGGCTTGCCATCGCGCGTGCGTTGGGGCAAGCCGGCGCGAGCGTCGTCATAGCCAGCAACGACGCCGCCGAGGGTGAGGCTTGCGCCAGGACGCTGCGCGAGGCAGAGGGCATCGACGCCGAATTCTGCTTTCTCGACGCGGGCGAACGAGCCAGCGTCGAAGCGATGTGGGCGTATGCGGTGCGAGCGCGCGGCGCGATCGATATCGTCGTGTGCAATGCGGGCGTGGCGCCCCATTTGGGACCGCTCGTCAGCGCCAGCGACGACGCGTGGACGACGACGATGAACGTCAACCTGCATAGCGCCGTATGGCTCGCGAACCTGGCCGCGCCGGCCATGGCGGCGCGCGGCGGCGGCAGCATCATTCTGACGTCGAGCATTTCGGGCGTGCGCGGCAACAAGGCGATCGGCGTGTATGGGGTGTCCAAGGCAGCGGTCGCGGCGCTCGCGCGCAACCTCGCGGTGGAGTGGGGGCCGCACAACGTGCGCGCCAACGCGATCTCGCCCGGCATGATCGCCACCGAGTTCGCGAGGCCGCTACTCGACAACGCCGAAGTGCGCGAACGCCGCATGCTCGCGACACCGCTGCGCCGGCCCGGTACGCCGGAAGAGATCGCGGGCGTGGCATTGATGCTGGCCGCGCCGGGCGGTGCCTTCATCACGGGCCAGAACGTGATTGTCGACGGCGGCACAACGATCAGCGACGGAAATTGATAAGGAGTACGGATATGGGCAGGGAGATGCACGAGTCACGCCATGTCAGGCGCTTCGTAACCGGCAGCCGTGCAGACGGAAGCTCCTACGTAGCCGACAACACGGACACACCGGCAAAGCCCGTCAAGGGACTACCGGGCCTGGTTTTCCACGAGGTGTGGCGCACGTCGTGCGCGCCGTCGCCGCTCGGCGCGACGGTCGATGCCGCCGCGCCGCTGCGCTTGTCGCCCGAAACGGGCGGGACGGTCATCAGGATTTGTGACATCCCGCCCGACGCGGCACACGATGGCCCAGACGTCGACATCGAAGCGCATTTCGCCGAAATCGGCATGGTCCGGCCCGAAGGGAATAGTGCCGCCGAACCTCATGCGCTGATGCATCAGACCGACACGATCGACTACGGCATCCTGCTGGAAGGCGAGCTATGGCTGGTCCTCGACGAGAGCGAAACCCGGCTGTCGCCCGGCGACGTGGTGGTCCAGCGCGGCACGCGGCACGCGTGGAGCAATCGCACCGATCGTCCCGCGCGGATCGCCTTCATTCTCGTCGATGCGAAGACCGGCGAGTGAGCCCGGACCTGTATCGAATAAAGCGCGCGCAACAAGGCGCGTAACGTTTCGCCCTCATCTGAGGAGTGCCTGCCATGGCATCCGCATCCCAGGTCCAGCAGGAAGACCTGTTGTTCCGGCGTATCGCGCGGCGCATCGTGCCGTTGCTGTTCGTCTGCTACCTGGTCGCGTTTCTCGATCGGGTCAACGTCGGCATCGCGCAATTGCAGATGACGCAAGCGCTGGGGTTGAGCGCCGCGCAGTACGGGCTGGCGGCGGGACTCTTCTTTCTGCCATATGCGTTGCTCGAAATTCCCAGCAACCTCTGGTTCCAGCGCGCCGGTGCGCGCCGGACGCTGTTGCGCATCATGGTGCCGTGGGGGCTCACGGCATCGGCGACGATGTTCGTGACGACGGCCCACCAGTTCTACGCGCTGCGTATGCTGCTCGGCGTGTTCGAGGCGGGCTTCTTTCCGGGCGTCATCCTGTACCTGTCGTACTGGTTCCCCGGCCGCTATCGCGCGCGCACGACGAGCGCATTCTGGGTCGGCAGCGTGGCGGCCGGGGCGGTGAGCGGACCGCTGTTCGGCAGCATCATGAGCGGTCTGGATGGCGCAGGCGGGCTGCAAGGCTGGCAATGGGTGTTCCTGCTCGCGGGTGCGCCTGCCTGCGTGCTGGGCGTCGTTTGCTACTTCTGGCTCGACGACCGGCCGGAGGAGGCGCGCTGGCTGTCGGCGCAGGACAAGGCGATACTCGAGCACGCGCATCGTGCCGATCAACGGGCGCTTCACGCTCAGGATACTGCCCGCGATGACCTGCCCGCCGCGCGCCTTGCGGTGATTCGCGACCCGATGATCTATGTGCTGACCGTGATTTACTTCGCCGGATCGTGCGGCGGGTTCATCATGAACTTCTGGCTGCCGGCAATGATCCGCGACACGGGGGTGACCTCGAACGCGACGATCGGCTGGCTGACCACGATTCCTGCCATAGCGGGGATCGTCGGATCGCTCGCATTGAGTTATAGCTCGGACGTGCGCTTCGAGCGACGGTATCACCTGGCCGGGTGTCTCGCAGTCGGCGCGCTGGGACTGGTCGGCACGCTCCTCTGGACCGGCAGCGCGACGGCGCTCCTCGTCTGCTTCACATTCGCCGCGGTCGGGATTTTCGGCAGCATGGCGCTATTCTGGTCCTTGCCGTCGACCTATTTGCCGCGTTCACAGGCCGCGCTCGGAATCGCGGTGATCAATACGCTCGGTATCAGCGCGGGCTTCTTCTGTCCGTCCATTCTCGGATTCGTGAAGACTTTGACTGGCAGCGTGTCGCTCGGCATTGCGCTTTTTGCACTGCTTTTCGCAATCGCCTGTGTGCTCGCGTTATTCGTCATTCCAGAAAAAGCCGTGACGATGATTCGACCGCAGCGTGCCGATGGCGCCCAGGCGAGCGCCGAAGCCGCTGCGGGCTGAAACAGCCTGCCTGGCGCGGCATTCGCGCGCCATCATCACAACGCAGCGCGATTTAAATTAAACATTTAAATCGCGCTGCCGTTATCTCTCTACGTGGGCTGCCGCTTCGAAATTGAAAAGCGGTAGCGACACACGCCTCGAAGCGAATAAAGAATTCACCGTTGTGCGTTCTGGAGTCGTTGCGTGCGGCGCCGTATCGACGCGCCCGTTGCATGCACACCAACCGGGACGCCCTAGCCAACTATAAGACCAGAAAATTGCACGCCATGAAGAAACTCCTCCTGACTGCACTGTGTTTCTCGACGACATCGGCGTTTGCCGCGAGTCAGGTTCTACTGGAAACACCGGTGACCTACGCGCCGGGCGCGAGCGTCGTCGAGCAGATCAAGGATGAATGCCACATCGAAGACATGCTCACGCGCCATGTCGGCGCGGTGCTTCGCAAGATCAACCGGACCGGCGACGGCACGATTTCGTCGCAAGTCGATGCGGGCGATGCAAGGATTCTCCGATTGCAGATCACCCACGTATTGGGCGTCGGCGGCGGCGCATGGAGCGGCCCGAAGGCGACGACGGTGAGCGCGGATCTGATCGAAAACGGCAAGGTGATCCGTCACACCAAAATCAATCGCTGGTCGGTCGGCGGCGTGTGGGGCGCGTTCAAGGGAAGCTGCTCGATTCTGGATCGCACGACGATCGTCATCAGCAAGGATCTGAGCCGCTGGGTGCGCGACCCGTCCTATGTGATCAAGGAAGAGGAGCCGCCGAAGGAGGCTTCGGCGCCCGCTGCGCAAACCGATCCGGCGAGCGCTGTGACGGCTGAACAAGCGGCCGAACACGCTGCGGAATAAGAGCGGCGGAGAAGCGAACCCGCGCGATCCGCCGGTTCGCTCTCGATGATATGGCCGACGCTCCACACGGGGCGTCGAACGACTAGATCCAGCGTTCCTGTGTGGACGGATCGATGTCGCGCCGCGCGATCAGCAGCAATTTGACTTCGTCTGCCGCATACGGTTTGTGCTCGACCCCTTTGGGCACGACCGCCATCTCGCCCGCCCGCAACAGCACCGAACGATCGCGAAAGTCCAGACGCAATTCGCCGTCGAACACGAAGTAAGTCTCGTCGCTATGCGCGCGGCTGCGCCACAGGAAATCGCCCTGCAGACGCACGACCTTGAACTGGTGATCGTTCATTTCGGCGATCACCTGCGGGCCCCAGTGCGATTCGATGCGTTCGAACTTGCCGCGAAGGGCGACGGTGCTGCGCTGGCCGCGCGTAGCGCGCGTGTCGGATGTATCGGATGTGTCGCGAGACATGACGGCGATTTCCCCGGTTGCAATGGATAGCGCAGAGGCTACCCGTCGCGCATACAACCGTCTTGCACGATATTGCAACTGGCTTTCAGTCGTCCGCGCCGCGCGCCATCTGAAGCCAGCGGGCCGGCGCGATGCCGTATGTCTTGCCGAAATGGCGGGTGAGGTGGCTCTGATCCGTAAAGCCGGTGGCGGCGGCCACGCTCGCCAGCGGCGTGCCCGCTTCCATCATGCGCCGCGCGACATCGAGCCTGCGCATGGTCAGGAAGCGATACGGACTCGTGCCGTAGAAAGTGTGGAAGTCGCGCGTGAGGCTCCAGCGGTCGCGGCCCGTGACCGCTTCGAGTTCATCGAGCGTCACCACGCGCAGCGCGTTCTCGTGCAGGAAATCGCGCGCGCGGCGGGCGCTCGCGAAGTCGCGCGAGGCGGGTGCGGGGCGCGCGCCGGAGACGGCCGCGAGCGCCGTCGCGAGTTCGGCGAGCGCTTCGGCCTGCTCCATCGGATCGAGCGTGACGTTCATCGGCTGGAGCAGCGTTTCGGTGGCGGCCAGCAAACGCGGGTCGGTCGAAATGCCGTGCTCGATGAAGGGCAGCGTGCGGCCGTCGAGCACGTTCTGGAACAACGCCGGCTCGACGTAGATCATGCGGTAGCGGAAGCCGCCCTCGGCGCCGGCCTGACCGTCGTGGGTTTCGTCGGGATGCAGCACGATGGTGTGGCCGGGCAGGCTGCGACGCATGCCGCGGCGGTACTGGAAGTCGTGCACGCCCGCGAGCGAGCGGCCGATCGCATAAGTGTCGTGGCGATGGCTCGCGTACGCGTTGCCGGTAAAGAAGGCTTCGAAGCGCTCGACGCCTTCAACCGGCTCCGCGCGCTGAACCCAATCGGCGCGCCGGGATTGCGGGCCGCGGCTCATGCGCGTGCTCGCGGCCTCAAGGCCCCGGAGATTTTCCCGCTGAACGGTTGTGTAAAACCCGACATATTCACCGCTATCGATTAAACAGATTCAAGCATCGATTCATGATAACGCGATAGCCGAATTTATCGGGCATGGGTTGAATGGCGACCGTATTCCCAGTAGGGAATTGCGCGGCGAATTATGAGCGGGGAATGGCACGGGGGAATGGCGCGCAGATTAGTGCCCGTGCACCTTTTCCAGCGCCTCGGCGCGATGAACGGCATGTTCGCCGCTCTTTTCGCTTTCGACCTCATAATGCGGGTCTTCCTTCGACGCAGCGACCGCGTGACCGTCCAGTTCCGTATCCCGGATGATGCGGCGGACGACTGTACCCGTCGTCATGCCTTGCGGGGTATTCCACGTCACGCGATCGCCTGTTTTGAGTCGATGGGACATGATGGTGCGCTCCAGTGGTTGAAAGGCCTTTAATCGCCGCATTCCGTGTTCCTGGGCGCTGGGCTAAACCACGCGCCTAAACCACGAGACAACCCTGCGTATCCGCCACAGTCACGGTCGCTTCCATGCCCGCCGTGAAGCGCAGATAATCGCTCTCCATTCCATCGGAAAAAATCACGCCGTTTTCCGGCATGCGCGAACGCAGCCGCAAAGGCTGCGCCGCGCTCACCTGGCCGAATACGAGTTCGGTTTTCGACGCCCGGCTCGGAAACGGCTCGCGCACCGCGAAGGTCAGCTCAGGGCTGTCCCAGGACCGCGCCTCGTAGCGGAAGGTCTCGCGCGAACCCTGCACGGCCATGCTCACGCCGATCGACCCCGTCACCACGCTCTTGATCCACGCGGTCGAGCCCAGACCCGTCGCCACGATCACGCCCGACGACGATTGCGATTCGCAGCGTTCGCCCAGTTCGATTTCGTAGAGCGCGGACGCGTGCGTGCGCGGGCCGACAAACAGATCGTTCACCGCGCGCAGAACCTGTCCGTCCGAGAGCCGCGCCTCCGCCATGGTGACCGCCTGCGTCGGGCGGCGGCCGCGCGCGACATCCGCGAGCACCGTGCCGAGTTCGGGCGGCTCGAACGGCAGCAGCACGCCGTCCCATCGTCCGGGTTCGGGATTGAGTCCGATCAGCGGCTGGCCGTCGAGGTACTTCATCGAGTTCGCCACGATCCCGTCCTGCCCGAGCGCGACGACGATATCGTCGGGCGCGAAGATGAAATTCGGCAGATAGCTGCGATCGACAATCTGATAGCGGCCCCAGTCTTCCAGCGCGCGAACCGTCAGTTCCAGCGCGCGCGCGTAGGCGGCGTGCTCGGCGAGGTAATCGGAGAAGTCCGCGCCGAGGTGCTCGATGTAGAACTTCGCCTGCGCGAGCGTGTGGTGCCGCGCGATCAGATCTTCATAGCGCGTGCGGCGCGTCACCAGCACGACCTTGCGTGAATCGGCGCTCATGCTGCCTTCCTTTCCGTGCTGCCGAGCAAGCCCTGGAGCAGATCGGGCGACACATTGAGTTGACCGATGCGTTCCGCGCGCTCGGCGATGCCGCCGAACGCCTGGGCGATCAATTGGCCCGGCTGCATGCCCGCCGCCGCGAGCGCACTGACGATGCGCGGGTCGGCCTTTTCGAGCGCCTGCATGACGGCGGCGACGCGGTGCGCCTCGGCTTCCGCGAGCGTGCGGCTGTTCTGCGCCTGACCCGACACGAACGCCTTGCGCTTTTCCTCGAGCTCGATATCGGCGGCCATCTGCTCGTTGCGCAGCCCGTTCTCCTTGCGCATCAGCGTGGCCTTCGCTTCCATCTGCGTTTCGCGGATTTGCCGCTTCTTCTGCTCGACGGCGATATCGGTATCGAGTTCGTTTTGCCGGATCGCCCGCTCGTTTTCCACCGCCGACATGCGGCGCAGATAGACGGCATCGTCGGCGGCCTTGAGGTTGGATTCGCGGGCCTCCGCTTCGAGTGCGCGGGCGATGTCCGGCGTCGGCTTCACGGCCATCACGGAGACGCCGAGGATTTCCAGGCCGAGCGCCGCGATTTCGGTTTGATCGGCGAGGCCCGTCTGCACGGTTTGCGCGATTGCCGCCGAGGCGCGCAAGGCCTGCTTCAGATCGAGCGCCTGCACGGTCTGCTGAACGATGACTTCGACCTGCATCGCCACGCGGTCGCCGAGGCGTTTGGGGTCGTCGGACACATAGCTGCGGCCGTCCTTGCCGAGCGAAAAGTCCATCATCGCGGCCGTGCGGTGCGGGTCGCGCACGCGGTAGGTCACCTGTCCCTGCACGGTGACGCTCTGGAAATCCGCCGTCACCAGTTCGAGGATAAAAGGGCGATCCTGGCTGGCGACGGGCACCGAAACCAGCGTCGTCGCCGGCGCGTAATAGAAGAACGAGAGGCCCGCGCCTTCGCGCACCATCTGGCCGGCGCGGAACTGCATGAGGTGGACCGTCGGCTGCGACTTGATGTACCGGATACCGAACATGATGGGCTCCTTGTGTGGCGTGTCGGGGTGTGAGTTGTACAGTACAACTTCTATGGGTTGTACAATACAACCTCGATTCAGGGACGTCAAGTTTTCGAGGTGCACATGGCCAACACGAAGTCTTCCGCCGGACGACGCGCGCGCGCGCCGCGCGAGTTCTCACAGCCGCATACGACCGTCGATGTCGTGATCTTTTCGGTGCTCGACAACGCGTTGCAGGTCTTGCTGGTCCAGCGCCCGGACGAGCCCGGCGAGCCGTTCCCGGGACGCTGGGCGCTGCCGGGCGGTTTTGTCGACGTAGTGGTCGACAGGACGCTCGAGGAGTGCGCGCGCCGCAAGCTGTACGACAAGACCGGCGTGGCGAGTCCGTATCTGGAGCAGTTGGGGAGTTGGGGCAGTGCGGTGCGCGACCCGCGCGGCTGGTCGGCCACGCACGTCTGGTTCGCGCTGATCGCGGCGCAGGACGTGACGCTCGCGAAGGGCGCGAATGCGGCTGAGGTGGCGTGGTTCGCGGTCGATGCGGTGATCGCGGCGCAGGGACTCGCCTTCGATCACGACGTCATTTTGCAGGCGGCGGTCGAGCGCTTGCGCAGCAAGGTCGAATACACGTCGCTGCCTGCATTCCTGCTGCCGGAGCCGTTCACGTTGCCGCAGCTTCAGCGGATGTATGAAATCGTGCTGGGGCGGCCCGTCGATAAAAGCGGCTTTCGCACGCGGATGCTCGCGGCGGGGTTTCTCAAGGAAGCGGGTTATGTCGCCGGAGAATCGAATCGGCCGGCGCTCGGCTATTCCATCGTCGATCGAAGCGCGCCGGCGGTGTTTCCGCGCACGTTCAGTCCGCGTGGCGGGGATTGAATTGGGCGAACGCGTCGCTCGCGTCCGCGATCACGACGGTGGAGCAGTTCGAGCATCAATCCGCGTAGGCGAAAGCGCAGATTCAAACCGCCGTGCGAAGCCAGCCGGGTATGAAAAGCGTGTTGCTGCCGGTCGGCACCGGCATCGAAATCAGCGGACTTGAAGGCGTCGACGGCTAGCGGCTTTCCTGCGTCGGATTACGCTGCGCGTTGGCCCAGCGCTTCTTCGACGATGCGGCGGCCGACGCTATAACCGCGCATCAGCGCATCGACTTCGTTGACGAACCATCGGTCGCCAAGATCGGCCAGGCGGATTTGCGGAAAGCACGGCGTCGAATTGTCTGACTTATGAATCGATACCATGGCCACGAAACCACTATCGGTCATTCTCATTTTCCGCAGCGCCGGCTCCGAGATGCATTCGGTGCTGACTCGAATGGCATATCCCTTGTAGTCGTAATTGCGTTGCATGCCTTTGGCTTCCTGAATGAATTGTCCTCGACGCGAGAGCGCTTCAAGCCGCTCTCAGGAAGGTTAACGAACCGCTCCCGGAAAAATTAATAGCAAAGACCGTGCCTTGATGTTTCTTTCACGTGCATTCTCCTTTCGATTTCTTTTGCGTGCTGCCAGTTTGAATGTCGCGAACGATCGATCTTAAACATTTAATCGCGCGCCAAAGCACGCTCAATCCACGCCCCGCATCCAGCGCCCAGACATTTCCGGCAAGTGCAATAATGCCTCGACCCGCCGCCACGCTTGCGTGCAGCGGGCCTCATCAAGTGCGAGAGTCGTTGTTGCAGGTCTGCATGCGACAGATGCACCGGAGCGCCCCACGGGCGCGCCATGGTTAGCCGCGCGCCGCTCGCGGCTTCAGCACAGACCGGACAACCGTTTATGCGAACCTTGCCCGGGAGACGTTCCGATGTCCTACATCGAAGTGCTGGAACCGCTTATTTGCACCATCATCGCCCCTGAAGCCCCGCATATTGACCAGCTTGGGCGCTTTCCGCGCGCGGCCGTCGACGCGCTCGGCCAGGCGGGTCTGCTCGGTCTCATCAGCGCCGAGGAAGTCGGCGGCATGGGACTCGGTCTCGCGCAGGCGTGCCAGGTCGTCGAGCGCATCGCGCGCGATTGCCCGTCGACGGCCATGGTCGTCACCATGCACTACGCGGGCGCGTCGCTGATCGAAAAGTATGGCCCGGTCGAAATCCGTGGCGCGGTCGCGCGCGGGGAGCACCTCACCACGCTCGCGTGGTCGGAGACCGGCTCGCGCAGCCACTTCTGGGCGCCGGTCGGCACGGCGCGTCCCGACGGCGACGACTTCGTGCTCAACGGCAGCAAGAGCATGGTGACGTCCGCCTCGGAAGCGGATTCCTATGTCTGGTCGTCGCGGCCCGCGCGCGCGGAAGGCGCGAGCACGCTCTGGCTCGTCGACAGCCGCGCTCAAGGGCTACAAGCACCGAGCGCGTTCGACGGCCTCGGTCTGCGCGGCAACGCATCGGCGCCGATTCGCGCCGAAGGCCTGCGCGTGCCCGCAAGCGCGATGCTCGGCGCGGACGGCAGCGGCGGCGACATCATGAACGGCGACGCGCTGCCGGTGTTTGCAAACCTCGTGGCGTCGACGTCGATCGGACTCGCCGACGGCTCGCTGCAACGCGCAACGCAGCACATCACCGCGAGCCGCTTCGCGGAGAGCGGCGAGGCGCTGTGCGATCTGCCGACGATCCGCGCCTATCTCGCGCGCGCCCAACTTCGCGCCGACCAGGCTCGCACGCTGCGCGACGATACGCTTGCGGCGTTGTCGGCGGGCCGCGCCGACGCGATGCTGCGCGTGCTCGAAGTGAAGGCCGCGGCGGCGGAAGCGGCGCTCGACGTCACCGACACGGCAATGCGTCTCTGCGGCGGCGCGGCGTTCCGCAAGGAAGTGGGCATCGAGCGGCTGTTCCGCGACGCGCGCGCCGCGTCCATCATGGGACCGACCTCGGACGTCCTCTACGACTTCATCGGCCGCGCGCTCTGCGGCATGCCGCTCGCTTGACGGAGACAACACGCCATGTCACGACACGCACCGCTGATGCTCGGCGCCGTCGCCTATGCACCCAAGGTCGTCACGATCTGGGAAGGCTTTAAATCGTGGTTCGCCGGGCAGGGACTGGCGATCGACTATCTGCTGTATTCGAATTACGAAACCCAGGTCGAGGCGCAATTCGCCGGCGATATCGCCTTCGCCTGGAATTCCCCGCTCGCGTGGATACGGGCGCAGCGCATGGCCGAAGCGCGCGGCGAAACGGTTCAATCGCTCGTCATGCGCGATACCGATATCGATCTGCATTCCGTACTAATTGTGCGAAGCGATAGTCGCGTACAGGCGCTGCACGATCTGCGCGATGCGACGATCGGTTTCGGCGCGATCGATTCGCCTCAGGCGACGCTGATTCCGCTCGATCATCTGCGTCACGAGGGCGGTCTCGTCGCCGAACAGGATTTTCGCGCGCGCCGTTTCGACGTGCTCGGCGGCAAGCACGGCGATCATATCGGCGGCGAACGCGATGCGGCCCATGCGCTCGTGAACGGCGAGATCGACGCGGCGTGGATGATCGCAGGCAATTACAAGGCGTTCGCCGACGAAGGCACGCTGCCCGCTGGCGGCACGCGCATCGTCGCGACGACGGGCGCATTCGATCACTGCAACATGACGGTGAGCCCCGGCGTGCCGGAAGACGACGCGCAACGCTTTGGCGCGCTGCTGCGCTCGATGGACTGGAACGACGCGAGCGTGCGTCCGCTGCTCGAACTGGAAGGGCTCCGGCGCTGGCTGCCCGGCCGCGCGAGCGGCTATGCCTTGCTCGATCGCGCGGTCACGGAGGAGGCGTTCTATGACGATCAAGGCCGGATCATCGAGCCCGCTTATCGATATTGAGTTGCTCGGTTTCGACGCGGGCGCGCATCTGCTGGTCCGGCACGCGCTCGACGCGCTCAGGCCGGGCGAGCGCTTGCGCGTGATTGGCGCGTCGCCCGGCTGGGACGTGATGCTCGCGCACTGGTGCCGCGCGCAAGGCCATCTTCTGCAGTGGCAAACGGACAACGATGGAGCGGATGGCGCGGATGGCGATGAACGGCGCTACGCGCTCGTCGAACGCGACAGCCGCTATGGCCGTGACGGACGTTGGCGCGACGCGCAGCAAAGCGGTCATAGCGATCCGCGTGCGCCCGATGCGGTCTTGCCGCGTGCGTCGCCGGGTTGGGGGCTGGCGGCGCGCGGGGCGCAGGTGGAGGCGGGCTCGCCGCCATACGCATTTCGTCTGGATCGCAAAGAGGAAGTCTGGGCGGAAAACGCGGGCGAACTCTATGCGCAGGCCGTCGCGGCGCAATGGAATCCCGATGAGGCCATCGACTGGTCGGTGGAATTCGAATTGCCCGCGCCCGTCGAAGCGGCGGTGGTGCAGATCATGACCTATATGGTCGAAAACGAGAATGCTGCGCTAATCGTGCCCGCGCGTTTTCTCGGCCAGTTGCATCCGCATTATCGGGAATTGCAGGCGGCGCTCGCGATTCAGGTCGCCGACGAAGCGCGGCATATCGAAGTCTTTACGCGGCGCATTCGTCACAAGGGGCACGAACCGGCCTTATCGACGGCGGGCGGACAAGCCTCGCTGAAGACGCTGCTCGACGAAGCGGATTTTTCGCTCGCGAGCTTTCTGCTTTCGGTGATGGGCGAGGGCACGTTCGTGGCGCTGCTGCAATTCCTGCAAGCGCACGGCCCCGATCCGCTGACACGGCAGATCGCGCGTCTTGCTGCGCGCGACGAAGCGCGGCACGTGGCGCTCGGTATGTCGCATCTGCTTTATCGGCTCAAAAGCGAGCCGTATTTGCGCACGCGGCTGGCGCGCGCGATCGAGGCGCGTCACGGTGCGCTGGCGGGCACGGCGGGCCTCAACGAAGAAGTCTTCGATGCGCTGATACTCGTGGCGGCGGGCGAACTGACACCGGCCGCCGTGGCGCGCGGCTATGCGCGGGTGCAGGATCTGATGCGCGAGATGGCCGATGGCCGTTACACGCGGCTCGTGCGCCTGGGTTTCGACGCGGCCGAAGCGCGAGAACTCGCGTCGCTGCATACGCGCAATTTCATGTAGACCGCGCGGTTCGAATACGGCTCGCGCCGCGCGGTCTTTCACAGCGCTATCGCTTACTTGATAAAGCTGAGTTCCTTGCTGATGCGATCGAGAATGGGCTTCTTCTTCTCGTTGAACACCGTCTTGTTCTGCTGAATCAGATTATTGCCCTTCGTGTCGATCGAAATGATCAGGGGTCCGAATTCTCTAACACGATTGATCCACAGCGTTTCGGGCATGCCGAGATCCTGCCATTCCGCGCCTTCGATTTCCTCGACGAGCGTCGCCGCGAGCACCGCGCAGCCGCCGGGGAAAATCGCGTGCACGGCCTTGTGTTCCTGGCAGCCCGCCGCTGTTTCCGGCCCCATGCCGCCTTTGCCGACGATCAGCTTCACACCGGTCTGCTCGATGAACTCGCGCTCGAACTTCTCCATGCGCATGCTCGTCGTCGGGCCGATGGAGACCATTTCAAAGCTGCCGTCGTCTTTCTTGCGCACGATGGGGCCCGCGTGAAAGATCGCGCCGCCTTCGAGATTCACGGGCAATTCGCGGCCCTGTTCGATCAGGCGGCGATGCGCGACGTCGCGGCAGGTGACGAGCCGTCCGGTCAGATAGACGACGTCGCCGACATTGAGATCCTCGAGATCTTCGGACTTGATGGGAGTCGTAAGGACCTTCTTCACAGCACCACCCCTTCGTGGGAAAGAATTTCGTAGGACAGGTCCGCGTTGATGCGGATCTTGCCGCGCCGGTGCGCCCAGCAACCCGTGTTGATCGCCACGCCGATCGTCGACGGATGACGCGCCGACGATTCGATATTCACGCCCATCACGCTGTTGTTGCCCGTGAGACCTTGCGGGCCGATGCCGACTTCGTTCAGCCCTTGTTCGAGCAATTGTTCCATCAGCGCCGCGCGCGGATTGTCACTCTTCGAATCGACGGGGCGCAGGATCGCGAGCTTCGACAGACGCGCCGCCGTTTCGACCGAGGTCGACACGCCCACGCCCACGAGCAGCGGCGGGCACGCGTTCACGCCGCGTTCGGTGATCACGTCCATGACGAATTCGGCCACGCCTTCGTAACCCTGGCCCGGCATCAGCACCTTCGCTGCGCCCGGCAGCGTGCAGCCGCCGCCCGCCATATAGACATCGATCGTGCAGCTATCCTTTTCCGGCACGATGCGCCAGTCGAGCCAGGGAATCTGCGTGCCGGTATTCGTGCCGGTGTTCTTTTCGTCGAACGTTTCGACCGCGTTGTGACGCAGCGGCCCGAGTTTCGTCGCGCCTTCGGTCGCGCCGCGCAGAATTTCCTCGAGTTCGCCGAGCAACGGAAAATGCGCGCCGGCTTCCACGAAATATTGAATGACGCCCGTGTCCTGGCAGCTCGGACGATTGAGTTTGTCGGCGGCTTCCTGATTGCCGTGCATGGAGTCGTAAACCGACTTCGCGAGCGGATTCGTCTCCATCGTGCGAAGTTCGGACAGTTTGGCTTTCACGTCTTTCGGCAGGCGCTTGCCGATATAGGCCGTGAACTTCGCCATCGTGTCGGTCAGGGACTGGATACTCGATTCCTTGTCCACGATTTCTCCTGATACTGTGACTGTGGGGATAGGTAGGCAGATTGCCGATGCGCGTCGCGGCGTGAGAAGGCGCGAGAGGGCGGGAATCGCGAGCCGTTTTGATCGGCCTGTTCGCGTGGCCCGCGCTACGTGTCTCCGTCCGTCGGGAAGCATGGGATCTGTGCGTACTTTACCCAACTGAAAACGCTGTAACCGGGGCGGAATTCAATCCATCTTTGAATTCTGGTTAAGGATGAATTCGCCCGGTGTTCTGGCGGTAAAGCGAATTACGCGGCCAATAGCGCGAGTATCGAAGCGGGCGTGAATGGAATGGTGCGAGGACGCACGCCGATGGCGTCGTACACGGCGCTCGCGAGCGCCGGAGGAATGACCGCGCAGGTGGGTTCGCCCGCGCCGACGGGCGGCTGATCGGGACGGTCGAGCAGCATCACGTCGACCTGCGAAGGCAGCTCGGGAAATTTCAGCAGGCGGTAAGTGAGCCAGTCGACGCTCGTGACCGCCGAGCGCGAGAAGTCCACCTGTTCGAACAGCGTGCGGCTGAGCGTCTGCACGACTTCGCCTTCGACCTGATTGCGCACGCCATCGGGATTCACGACGAGACCGCAATCGTGCGCCACCGTCACCTTGCCGATCTGAATCACGCCGGTCGCGCGATTCAATTCGATTTCGACGACAGCGGCCACGTAGGCGTGATTCGGTTCATAGCGCACGCAGGCCATGCCGCGTCCGCGCACGATATCCGCGCTCTGGCGCAGCGAAAACAGCGGGCGTCGCTGCCACGCGGCACGCTGTTCGACCGCGTGCAACACGGCCTGGGCGCGTGGATCGGAGAAATGGCGCAAGCGGAATTCGAGCGGATCGGCATGCGCGGCCACGGCGAGCTCGTCCATGAACGACTCATTTGCATAGGTATGCTGAACACGTCCCGGTCCGCGCAGCCACGAAGGACGCAACGGCGTGCGCGTCGTGCGGTTGACCGCGACGCTCATGTTCGGCACGTCGTAAGGCGCGACCATGTTGAACTCCATGCCGCCCGCGTTGTTCGGCTCGTCGACCATCGCCGAGTCGCGCATGAGTTCGGCGGCGAGCAAGGGCACGTCCGCGTTGCCGGAGACGCGCCAGGGCACCCACGTCGTGTACTGCCACGCTGTGATGTTGCCCTGCGCGTCGAGCACGCCCGCCACGTCGGAGACCACGGGCGCGCCTTTCGGGTCCCAGCCGTGCTCGTCCTCGCGCATCCACTGCACGCGCACGGGCTTGCCCACGGCGCGCGAAAGCAGCGCGGCTTCGGCGGTCGCGTCCTCGTGGCCGTTGCGGCCATAGCAGCCCGCGCCTTCGACATAGATGAGGCGCACGTCGGCTTTCGGGATCTTCATCATCGCGGCGATCTGGTCGCGCGTCATATGCGGCGCCTGCGTCGACGACCAGACCGTGAGCTTGCCGCCGCGCCAGTCGCCGATCGCACACGACGGGCCGATCGAACCGTGTGTTTGCATCGGCCAGCAATAAGTCGCGCGAATCACCTTATCGGCATGCTCGATGGTGGTGGTGGCCTGGCCGCGATCGAGCAACTGCCCGCGATCGTGAACAGGCAACGCGCGCACGACGTCGAACAGTTTGCTTTGCTCCGGCAGGCCCGACCATGCCGACCACTTCACGCGCAAGGCGCGCGCGCTGCGTATCGCCGACCACTCGTCGGTGGCGATGGCCGCGAGCAGATTGCCGATGCGCACGGTGCGCAGAAAACCGGGCACCTGCTTCGCGTGCTGCTCGTCGACGTCGAGCAATTGCGCGCCATACGCAGCAGGATGGACGATGCGCGCGTGCACCATGCCGTCCACGTGAACGTCGTGCATGAACGTGAATTCGGCGAAGACTTTCGCGCGCACGTCGACGCGCTTGATCGGCTGGCCCACGACCTTATAGTGCTTCGGTGGCTTGAGCACCGCCTTCGGGTCGAGATCGAGCGCGACGGGCTGGCTCGCGAGCAGCGTGTGATACGCGATGCCTTGCGTATCGCGCGCATCGCGAAAGACCTGACCGTTGTCGAGGCGAACGTCGCCGGGCGCGATATGAAACACGCGCGCGGCGGCCGCGCGAATCGCCGCCGCCGCCGTGGCGGCCGCCTGGCGCAACTGAATGCCCGCGCCCTGAATCGACATCGAACCGTTGGTCGGCCCTTGATCGACGGTCATCGCAGTGTCGCCTTGCACGACGCGCACACGCTCGATCGGAAACTCCAGTTCTTCGACCACCATCTGCGCGAGCGCTGTGGTGTTGCCGGTGCCGAGATTGACCTTGCCCGTGTAGAGCGTGAGCGCGCCGTCGCTTTCGAGCACGAGAAATGCATCGACGCGCGCGGCGTCGAGCGTTTTCGCGCGCGCGACGGGCAAGGCGTTTTCATCGATGATTTCGTCTGGGATAGCAGGGGGCGAGCGTGTTGCATTCTGCGCGGGCGCGATACGCGCAAACGAAAAGCCGATGACGAGCGCCGCGCCCTGGCGCAGAAAATCGCGGCGCGAAAATTGAAGCGGTTCAGCGATCGACATTCACGCACCTCGTGCTTTGAGAATCGCGCGCACGATACGCATATGCGTTCCGCAGCGGCACAGATTGGATGCGAGCGCGTCCTTGATCTGCGCTTCGTCGGGATGCGGATTCGCGTTCAGCAGCGAACGCGCCGCAATCAGCATGCCGTTGATGCAGTAGCCGCACTGCACGGCCTGTTCGTCGATGAAGGCGGTTTGCAGCGGGTCGGGCGCGCTGGGCGTGCCCATGCCTTCGAGCGTCGTGATCTTGACGTGCGTGGCCGACGCCACCGGCATCACGCACGAGCGCCGCGCGCTTCCGTCGACGAGCACCGAGCAGGCGCCGCACTGACCGAGTCCGCAGCCGAAACGCGGACCCTTCAAGGACAATTGATCGCGCAGCACGTAGAGCAGCGGCGTGTCGGGCGTGGCTCGCACGCGCACGGACTGGCCGTTGACGTGCAGGGTGAATTCGTCGGGTGTCGTGGCCGTCATGGTTGCGTTCCAGTTTGCTTGCGCAGCGTGTCGACCTCATGCGCGGCGACGGCCGGCGCGTGATTGCCCCAACTGTTGCGCGTGTAGGTGAGCACGTCCGCGATATCGGCGTTGCTGAGCGCCGCGCGGTGCGCGGGCATGGGATAGGGCGCGGGCTGGCCGTCGATCGTGAGATGCGGTGTGCCGTTGAGCGTGATGTTGATAAGCGAGAGCGGGTCGTTTTCCATAACATTAGGATTCCAGACCAATGGCGCGAGCCAGGGCGCGGTGCCGCTACCGTTCGCGAGGTGACAGGCCACGCAAAAGTCGCGGTAGATTTGCGCGCCGTGAGCCATGGCGGCGGGATCGACGGCACTCGTCGTGCTGGCGTTTCGGTTCTCCGCTTTCAACGACTTCAGATAAACCGCAATCGACGCGAGATCCTGATCGGACAAATGCTGCGTGCTGTGATTGATCACCGAGGTCATCGGTCCGAATGCCGTGGCATGCGCGTTCGCGCCGGTCTTCAGGAAGGTGGCGATATCGTCCGCGCTCCATGCGCCAATGCCGGTTTGGGCGTTCGCCGTGAGATTCGACGCGAACCAGCCGTCGAGCGCCGCGCCCGAAAGGAAGGCTGCGCCGTGCTCGTCGAGCGCGAGTTCCTGGAAGGCCGCGCCGCGCGGCGTGTGGCATGCGCTGCAATGGCCGAGGCCCTGAACCAGATAGGCGCCGCGATTCCATTCGACGCTCTGCCGCGTGTCGGGTGTATAGCGGCGATCGTCGAGAAATAGCGTGTTCCAGAGCGTGAGCGGCCAGCGCATCGTGAGCGGCCACGGCATCGTGGCCGTGAGATTGGCGCGATGCACGGGCGGCACGCCGTGCATGAAATACGCGTAGAGCGCCGCGACATCGGCATCCGAGACCTTGCTGTACGAGGTATACGGCATCGCGGGATAGAGCGCGTGGCCGTCGCGCGCGACGCCTTCACGCAGCGCGCGGGCGAAATCGCGTTCCGTATATTGGCCGATACCGGTTTGCGGATCGGGCGTGATATTGGTCGAATAGATCGCGCCGATCGGCACGTTCATTTTCAGGCCGCCGGAAAAGGCCGGCGCGTTTTGCACCGAATGACACGCCGCGCAGTCGGCGGCCTGTGCGAGATAGCGGCCGCGCTCGATGAGTGTTGGCTCCGCTACGCGCGGCGCGGCGTACGCCATGCCGGCGCCGTTCAACAGCAACAGAACGACGAGAAGAAGTTTTCTCAAAGGCCATGTCCTCTTAGGGAAGTTCGCATTGCGCCTTTCTGGCCGCGACGACATGAAAACAGCCAAAGGCAAGATCGTTTCGACGCGCGATGGACAGACCGGCAAATTACCTAGATACTCTAGGTATATGTCGATGCGTCGTCAAGAGCACGTCGCGCGCGCCGTGCGGTAAAGTGACCGCATTCGCTCCGCACCTTTACTGCTATTTCTGGTGAAAACAGACAAATCGCTTTCAAGTCATATCGACTTGACCATTCTTGCCGCGCTCGACAAACACACGATGCACGGCTATGCGCTGATCACGCATCTGCGTGAGGTCAGCGAAGGCCTGTTCGATTTTCCCGAAGGCACGATTTATCCCGTGCTGCATGGCCTCGAACAGAAAGGCTTGATCGAAAGCGAGTGGGCGGTGTCCGAATCGGGCCGCAAGCGCCGCACTTATCGCATCACGGATGCCGGGCGCACGGAGCTCGCTGGAAAGGCGGCGAAATGGGCCCGTTTTTCGAGTGCGATCGACCGCTTTCTGCGGCCTGTCACGCCGTCAAAAAAAGCATGAAGCATCCCGCGGTCGAAGCCTGGCTGGATGAAATTGGCGAGGCGTTGCAATTCGACGCGCACTACGCGCGCGATGTTTGCGACGAAATGGCCGATCATCTTTATGAATGCGTCGCGTCAGGCGATGAATTCGATTCGCGGGAATCGGCGTTGAATAGTCGCGCGGCGCAAACGGCCAAAGCCGATGGCGCCGATAAAGCCGATTTAGCCGACGCAGCACTCGACAAACTGTTCGATCGATTCGGCCCGCCGCGCACACTCGCCGCGCAATTCGCGTCCACTTACGTCTTCCGCAAAATGCTGGCGTTGCTGGCCTGGGTATTCGGCGTGAGCGCGGGCGCGTATATGCTGGGTTTATTCGTCGGCGAGATGTCGTGGATCGGAGTGGGCTTGGCGTGCGTGTGCGCGCTCGCCGTGCTGCCGGTCGTGTGGCGCGCGAAGCGGACCACGACGCCCTCGCAGCAAGCGTACGCCGAACTCTGCATGCCGATGATGGCGTCGACCGCAGCGGTCCTGCTGCTCGGCGCCGCGTTGCTGGCGAGCGCCGCGTGGAAGGTCGAGCATTGCCGATCCACGCTGTGCATCGCGCTCGATGTTGCTGCCGCCGTGGTGTTGCTGTTGCGCTGGGCGATGCATCGGCGGCAAACCGCGCGCATGTGCGCGTTGTGGCGCAGCGTTTCACCGACGTAATCGGCGCGGCATGGTCCGCCGGTTTCGCTACGGCCGTTTTCGTGCAATCCACCTACCTGATCCTTCATTCATGTTCAAACGTCTCGTGATCGCGGCGTCGTTGAGCGCGAGCGCGCTGCTCACCGGGCCCGCCACCGCGCAATCGGCGCCATTCGATTCCGCGCAGGACGGCGGCGCACCCCTTCATCGCGATCTCGTGCTGCCTTATTTGCTGCAATTGCCCGATGATTCGCTCAAGGCGGCGGAGCACGCGCCGTTGATCATTCTGTTGCACGGCAGGGGCAGTAACGAAGCGGATCTGTTTTCGCTGCGCGACGCCTTGCCGAAGCAGTACGCGATCGTTTCTGCGCGTGCGCCTGGCGTGTTGGGCGACGACAGTTACGAGTGGTTCGAGAGCGTCGCGCCGAATGGGCGGCTCGACGGCGATCCCATTTCGCTGCGCCAAAGCACGGCGTCGATCGAACAATTGCGCCAGCAGTTGATCGACAAATATCACTTCGATCCGCGCCGTGTTTATCTCGTCGGCTTCAGCCAGGGCGCGATCATGTCGTACGAAGTCGCCTTGACGGACCGGAAGGCATTTCGCGGCATCGGCGTAATGAGCGGCGCGTTTTTCGATTCGCTCGCGCCGCATGTCAGTGCATCGCCGTCGCTCAAGCCATTGCGTATTTTTATTTCGCACGGCGACGCGGATACGGTGATCCCGGTCGCGTATGAACACGAGGCGGTGTCGCGATTGCAGGCGCTCGGTCTGCGACCCGAAGCGCATGTTTATCGCGGTATGTCGCATGAGATCCGTCCCGACGCATTGCGCGATCTCGTGGCGTGGCTCAACGCGCAGTGATCGCACCACACAACTAGCGACGCATGAAATGGAAAAGGTGCGCCGCATCGGGCGCACCTTTTTTCCGCTATGAATCAGCTTCAGCAAGCGATCAATGGTCGTGGCGAACTTGCGTCATGACGGCGTCGGCAGGCGTGCGCCGGCTCAGCAGCAACGTGACGACGGACGAGACCGCGAGCGTTCCTGCTACGACGTAAAGGCCCGCTGCGTAGCTGCCCGTTTCGTTCTTGAGCCAGCCGATCACGGCCGGGCCGACGAAGCCGCCGAGGTTGCCGAGCGAATTGATCATGGCGATGCCCGCTGCAGCCCCTGCGCCCGAAAGAAACATGCTCGGCATGGCCCAGAGCGGCGCTTTCGCTGCGCTGATCCCCACGTTCACGATGACGAGCGCGCCGATGACGAACATCGCCGTCGTGGCCTGGCCCGCGAAAATAAAGCCCACACAGGCGAGCACGCACGGAATGATGACGTGCCACGTGCGTTCGCCGCTACGATCCGAACTGCGTGCCCAGAAAATCATGACGAGCACGGCGACGAGGCTCGGCACGCCGTTGAGCAAGCCGGTTTCGAACGCGGTAAAACCGTATTGCCGAATGATGAGCGGCGCCCACAGACCGAGCGTATACAAACCGGCCGACGTGCCGAAATAAATCAGCGCGAGTGCGAGCACGCGAGGATCGCGCAGTGCGCTCAGCGCGCCCGCCGTGTGCCCCGCGTGGTTCTGGCGTTCGCTTGCCTCCTGATGAAGTTTCGCGATGAGCCAGGTGCGTTCGTCGTCGGCGAGCCACGTGGCCTGCTTCGGGCTGTCGGTCAGACGGCGCAGCACCACGAAGCCCAGCAATACCGCAGGTACCGCTTCGAGCACATAGAGCATTTGCCAGTCGGCGAGACCGAACACCGAAGGCAATTGCATGATCGCGCCCGAAAGCGGCGAGCCGATTGCGGTGGACAGCGGTGCAGCGGCCATGAACCACGCAGCCGCGACCGCGCGCTGGCGCGACGGAAACCACAGGCTCAAATAGAGAATGATGCCGGGGAAGAATCCTGCTTCGGCCACGCCCAAAAGAAAGCGCAGCACGTAAAAACTGGTCGGTCCGACGACGAAAGCCGAAATGCCCGACACGATGCCCCACGTAATCATGACGCGAGCAATCCAGATGCGCGCGCCGACGCGATGCAGAATCAGATTCGACGGGACTTCGCAAAGAAAATAGCCGATGAAGAACAGGCCGCCGCCCAATCCAAATGCACTCGGCGACAAACCGATGTCCTTGTTCATCGACAGCGCCGCAAAGCCGACATTAACGCGATCGAGAAAGCTGACGAAATACAGCAGCATGACGAATGGAATGATTCGCCACATGAGTTTGCGCGACACGCGCGCTTCGAGGTCGTGATGAGTCTGCATGTGTCTCCACCTTGGGGAAAGCGCCGGTTTGATTGGTCGAATGGTTGGGCGCCGTGAGTCAAATATCGGTCTCGCTAGATCATCTGTTGGACTGAATGTTGGCAAACGTCTGACGAACGCTGTGTGCAGCGGTCGTGCCGTGCGACGTGTCCGCGTCCTCAGTGATTGCTCGATGAGAGGCACTTTACCGAACCTGAAGTGCTGTAACCGGTGCTAGACTTAATCCATCATTAACCTGAATTCAAAGACCGCGCCGTGACTGAAGTGGTTTCTCCCGCCGATCTCGGCTTCTTTTCGACACTCGCGATTTGCGGCAGCCTGAGCGCGGCCGCGCGCGAATTAGGACTCACGCCCGCCGCCGTCAGCAAGCGCCTCACGCAGATGGAACAACGCGCGGGCGTCACGCTGATCAATCGCACCACGCGGCGCATGTTGCTCACGCCCGAAGGCGAGGTGTATCTGGAACACGCGCGGCGCATCCTCGATCAGGTCGAGGAATTGAGCGAGCTGCTCGGCAGTTCGCGGCGCAGCCCAACCGGGTTGCTGCGCGTGAACGCGACGCTCGGTTTTGGGCGCAGTCATATCGCGCCGGCCATTTCGCGTTTCGTCGCGCGTTATCCGCAGGTGTCGGTGCAATTGCAGTTGTCCGTCACGCCGCCGCCATTTACCGACGACAGCTTCGACGTCTGCATTCGTTTCGGCGAACCGCCCGACGCGCGCGTGATTGCGCGCCGTCTCGCGCCGAACCGCAGGCTGTTGTGCGCTTCGCCCGTGTATCTGGCCAGGCACGGCACGCCTGCGTCGCCGCACGATCTCGCGCGTCACAACTGCATCGGCATTCGTCAGGGCGATGAGGCGTATGGTGTGTGGCGGCTCACGGCGGAGCGCGGGGCCAACGCGAAAAGCGAGGCGATACGCGTGAATGGCAATCTCACGACGAACGACGGTGAGATCGCGGTGAAGTGGGCGCTCGACGGCCACGGCATTCTGATGCGCGCGGAATGGGACGTGAAGGATTACATCGCGGACGGCCGCCTCGTGGTGGTGCTGCCCGACTACCGCACGCCGGGCGCGGATATCTACGCGGTCTATGCGCAGCGGCATCAGCTATCGACGCGTGTGCGGGCCTTCGTCGATTTTCTGAGTGCGGAACTGGAGCGCGCGGGCGGCGCGTGAAGACGCCGCCACGTACGGCGATCGATCAGACGAAACGGGACGCGGTGTCGATACCGCGTCCCGTTTTTTTTCGCCTCGGCGATGCGCGGCGAAGAGAATAGCCCTTGTTTTACGGTGCGACGTGGCCCAGCGCCTGGCTCGCCTGCTCCGCGATCGGCGCATCGTTGGGCGGCACTGCCGTGCTGACGCCGATTGCGCCAATCACCTGACCGTCGAACACGATCGGCTCACCGCCGTTCATCATCGTGAGGCCTGCCGTGATGGCCGCCGGACGACCGCCATTGATCGCGGCTTCGAGCTTCTTCGTGGGCACCTTGAACAGCGCGGCCGTGCGCGCCTTGCCGGTGGCGATATCGGCGAACGCAGCGGACGCGCCGTCCATGCGTTCGAGCAGCAGCAAATGGCCGCCCGCATCCACGATGGCGACCGCACCAGGCGTGCCGCGCAGCGTGGCGTCGCTCGTCGCATCGTTGGCGATGATGCGAGCGGCGGCCAGCGTGAGGACGTGAGTCGTCGGCAATTCGGCTGCATTCGGCGATGCGGCGAGCGCGGCACTGCTGGCGAGCGAAGCGGAGAGGGCGGCGGTGAGCGAAGAGGCGACGAGCGCGATGGCCCGGAAACGAAGGGACATGAACGTACCTTGGAAGTGGGGTTGGCTTGAACAGCGGAAGGGCTGAACGCGGCGCGCGAATGGACGCAGACCCGGACACAACACGGATGCAACACCCGGGCGCAACACCCGCGATCAGCAATGAAAAACGAAAACAACGAAATGAATCCTGAAACGCGCACCGTGCCTTTCTAGCATGACGCCGCAGCAAGAGATTTTGAAATTCGAGCCACGAGATATTAACAACATAAAAGTCTGGCGCTGCAGATGAAAATAGTTTCATGTGAGATTGCCGCGATCAATCGAGTCGCGCCACGGCACGAGACGCCGATGCCACGCCGCCACACGCGTTGCGGCGAATCGTCCGCCCAGCACCGCTTTGCGCGATTACGCCGTGAATGAAGCGCGATTCATCTGCGCGCGGTGACTTCCTTCATTCATGAATGGCAGGAAAAGTTGGTTTTACTTTTCCTCAATCTACGCGAATGCGTCGTGTATAGAATCCGCCCGGCTCGGATTTTTCCCCGAACGAGCACATTCTCCGCAATCGGCGACTGCGTCACTCCGGGCGTGATCAGCAACATCGTCAACAGGAAGGCGGAGAAGGGGGCATTCATGTTGAAGGCGTTTTTCGATGAAGAAGTGGCTTGTCGTCTTGTTGTGCGGTGCCGGTCCCATGATCGCGCACGCCCAGTCGTCCGTGACGCTGTACGGTACGGTCGATGAAGGCCTGCAATATCTCACGCACTCGAGCAGCAGCGGGCACGCCGAAATTGGCCTGCAATCGGGCAATGCCATTCCTTCGCTATTCGGCATCAAGGGATCGGAGGATCTGGGCAGCGGCCGCAAAGCCTACTTCGACCTCGAAAGCGGTTATGTCGTCAATACGGGCCAGCAGGCCGATTCGAGTTCTTTCTTCAATCGTTACGCGTTCGTTGGGATCGAAGATCCCACGTGGGGATCGATTGAACTCGGCCGTGAATGGAATCTGATGTTCCAGGCGCTGCTCGATTTCGACGCGACGAGCATGGCGCAATATTCGCTGCTCTCGACGAATCTGTTTCCGGCGCAATCGGACTGGCCGAGCAATGCGGTCAAATATCGCTCGCCAGTTGTCGATGGCATGAGCGCGAGCGCCGAATATTCATTCGGGCAGCAGATTGCCGGCGATTCGCGCGCGGGCCGTTACATGGGTGTGTCGCTTTCGTACGACCGCGGCCCGCTTTCGATGCGCGCGATCTACGAAGACACGCGCGGCGAAGTCGATACCACGACGGGCATTTCCGAGGCGAATCGCGTGGAGCGACGCGCAACCGTCGCGGCCAAATATCGCTTCGACCGGCTCGCGCTGATGGGCGGCTACGCGAATATTTCCGGCGATCTCGGCTTGAGTCCGCGCGGCAATCTGTATTGGGCCGGGGCGACTTATGCGGTGTCGTCGCACACGCATCTGCTTGGCGAAGTGATTCATCACACCATGTTCGACGGTCGCGGCGAACCGACGTGGCTGATTCTCGGCGGCCAATACAACTTGTCGGCGCGCACGTTTCTTTATTCGTTCGTCGGCGTGCTCGACAACCACGGCGCGGACACCGTCAGCCTCAACGCGCTCGATTCGACGCAACCCTATGGCATGAGCCAGACGGGCGTGCAGGTCGGCATCAACCATTCCTTTTGAGCATCGCATGAAATCTCCTGGTATTACGCCCGGCCGCCGGGCATTTCTGCGCGGCGTCGCGGCAGCGGCGCCCGCCGCCGCCGTGGCGAGCGCGGGCGTGCTCGCGCCGGTGATCAAGGCGGCGGGCGCGTCGGCGACAGCGTCTTCGCAGCCCGTCTATTTCAACGAAGCGGAATGGACCACGCTCTGCGCGCTCACGGACCGTCTGATTCCCGCCGATGCGCTCGGCCCCGGCGCACTCGAAGCCGGCGTGCCGGGCTTTATCGACAAGCAGATGATGCTGCCATATGGCTTCGGCAAGCTCTGGTACATGCACGGTCCGTTTGTCGCCGATGCGCCGCCGCAGATGGGTTATCAATTGCCGTATGGTCCGCGCGATCTCTATCGCAAGGGGCTGCAAGGATTGGATGCGGCGGTGATGCAGGCACACGGCAAACCCTTTGCGCAACTCGACGACGCCACGAAAGATCGCGTGCTGACGTCGCTCGAACACGGCCAATTGCCGATGGGTGAAATACCCGGTCCGGTGTTTTTCGACCAATTGCTGAAGAACACGCGCGAAGGCTATTTCAGCGACCCGGTTCACGGCGGCAACAAGGACATGGGTGCGTGGAAGATGATCAATTTCCCCGGCGCGCGCGCCGATTATATGGACGCGGTCGAGCAATACGGCAAGCCGTATCGCTTGCCGCCGGTGTCCATCGGCTGAGCGAAGCAGGTGTTCACGCCGCCGAATTCGAATCGTTACGCCCCCGCCATTAGCGCGATCGCGCATTCAATATCGAGTATCAAATGATGGACAAGAAGGCCGACAGGAAAATGAAGCCGACCGACGTGGTGATCGTCGGATTCGGCTGGACCGGTGCCATTCTCGCAAAGGAATTGACCGAAGCCGGATTGCGCGTGGTGGCGCTCGAACGCGGAGAATCTCGCGACACCTATCCCGATGGCGCGTATCCGAAGACCATCGACGAGCTGACCTATATCCAGCGCGGCAAGCTCTTTCAGGATATGTCGAAGTCGAGCTTCACCTTCCGGCATTCCACAAAGGATACGGCCTTGCCTTATCGGCAGATTGGTGCGTTCAAGCCTGGGACGGGCGTGGGCGGCGCGGGGCTGCACTGGTCGGGACAGCATTGGCGCGTGCATCCCGAGGAATTGAAAATGGCGAGCCATTATCGCGAGAAATACGGCGCGAAATTCATTCCCGAAGGCATGCAGTTGCAGGATTACGGCGTGAGCTACGACGAGCTCGAACCGCACTTCACGTTTTCCGAGCAGATGATGGGCACGTCGGGGCAGGCGTATCGCGTGAATGGCAAGATCGTCGGCAATGGCAATCCGTTCGAGGCCAATCGCTCCGCCGATTTTCCGACGCCTGCGCAGAAAGTCCCGTATACGGCGCATATTTTCGAACAGGCCGCGCGCGCGGCGGGCTTTCAACCGTTTCGCGAACCGTCCGCGAATGCATCGGTGCCGTACACGAATCAATACGGCTGCACGATGGGTCCGTGCAATTTCTGCGGATTCTGTTCGGGTTTTGCGTGCTTCAATTATTCGAAAGCCTCGCCGCAAGTTTCGATCATGCCCGCGCTGGTGCGCTCGCCCTTATTCGAATTGCGCGCGAACAGCAACGTCCTGAAGATCAATCTCGATCACACCGGGCGTAAAGCCACCGGCGTGACGTATGTCGATGCACAGGGCGTGCTGATCGAGCAACCCGCCGATATCGTGATCGCGGCCACGTTCGCCTATAACAACGCGCATCTGTTTCTGCTCTCGGGCATCGGTAAGCCGTTCGATCCGCAAACGGGCGAGGGCGTCGTGGGGCGCAACGTGTCCTATCAAACCGTGTCGACCGTGCAGGTCTATTTCGACAAGCAAACCGAGACGAATAACTTTATCGGCTCGGGCGGCAATGCCATGGCCTGCGATGAATACAACGCCGACAACTTCGATCATGCGGGACTCGGTTTCGTGGGCGGCTCGCCGATCTGGTGCAATCCGGCCGGCGTGAAGCCGATTGCGAACGTACCGTTGCCGCCGGGCACGCCGAAGTGGGGCGCACGCTGGAAACAGGCCGTGGTGGACAGCTACAACCATTACGTCGAGATTATTTGCCACGGCTCGAATATGGTCTATCGCGCGAATTACCTCGATCTCGATCCGACCTATCGCGACGCATTCGGTCAGCCGCTGCTGCGCTTCACGTTCAACTGGCAGGACAACGATATCCGCATGAGCCAGTACGTGACGAAGCAGGCCGAGCGTATTGCGCGGGAAATGAATCCGCGCGCCATGCACTCGGATGTCATGGAATTCGGCCAGGCGTTCGATTTGCGTCCGTATCAGACCACGCACTGGTCGGGCGGCGTGCCGATGGGCACCGACCCGCGCACGAGCGCGCTCAATCGCTATTGCCAGAGCTGGGATGTGCCGAATGTATTCGCGGCGGGTTCGGGGGTGTTTGCAAATGGCATTGGCTACAACCCGACGGGGCTCGTTTGCGCGCTCGCCTACTGGACGGCGCGCGCGATTCGCGAGCAATACCTGAAGAATCCCGGCCACCTGATGACGGCGTGAAGACGATGAAGCTTATCAAGTATTGGCTCATGCTGGTCGCGTGCGGCGCGGCGGCGATGGGCACGGCACACGCGGCGGCATCCGCGACGTCGAACGATGCCGATGCCGCCTTGATTGCGCGCGGCGAATACCTCGCGCACGCGGGCGATTGCATGGCCTGTCACACCGCGAAAAACGGCAAGCCTTTTGCGGGCGGTTTGCCGCTCGCCACGCCGATGGGCCGCATTTACGCGACCAATATCACGCCGGATCGTCAAACCGGTATCGGCGACTGGACCTATGACGATTTCGCGCGCCTGATGCGCACGGGTCAGACGCGCGAGGGTTACACGGTTTATCCGGCCATGCCGTACCCCTCGTATTCGCGCGTCAACGATGCGGATATGCACGCGCTTTACGCGTATTTCCACGAAGGCGTTGCGCCCGTGGATCAGCCCAATCGCGCCAATGAGATTCCGTGGCCGTTGTCGATGCGCTGGCCGCTCAGGCTCTGGGCGTGGGCATTCGCGCCGCGTCCGCAACCGTTCACGCCGACGACGCTCGATAGCCCTTCGGTCTCGCTCGGCCGCTATCTCGTGGAAGGTCTCGGCCATTGCGGCAGTTGCCATACGGCGCGCGGCGTGGCGCTGGAGGAGAAGGCGCTGACCGATGCGGACGGCCTCGATTATCTCGAAGGCGGTTCGGTGATCGACGGCTGGGTCGCGCCGTCGCTGCGCGGCGATAACCGTGGCGGTCTCGGCGGATGGAGCGAAGCCGATATCGTCGCGTTCCTCAAGACGGGCCGCACGACGCAGACCGTGTCGTTTGGCGCGATGAACGACGTGATCGTGAATTCGACGCAGCATATGAACGATACCGATCTCAAGAGCATCGCGCTGTATTTGCGTTCGCTCGCGCCCGCGCATAATCGCGCGCCTTACGTGAAGGACGATCGCGTCGCGCTGCAAATGCGCGATCAGCAAGTGCCGAACGAAGGCGCGCAAATCTATCTCGATCGCTGCGCGGCGTGTCATCGCGCCGATGGCTCGGGTGCGGGCGTGGCATTTCCGGCGCTCGCGGGCAATCCGGTTTTGCAGACGCAAGACCCGACTTCGGCGATTCATATCGTGCTCTCAGGCGGGCGTCAGCCCTCGACGCAAAACGCGCCTTCTGCATTCACGATGGGGCCGCTCGGCGACGTGCTGAACGACGAACAGGTGGCGTCGGTCGTCACGTTCATTGAAACAGCGTGGGGCAATAAAGGCGGCACTGCCTCGGCGAACGACGTCAAGCGCATTCGTGAAAACGCAGTGCCGGTGGAAGCGCAAAGCGTCGTGCCCGCGCAGCCGCAATTGCATCACGCTGCGCCGCACGCGCCGGCATCGGGCGCGAATACGGGATTGAGCGGCGGTTGAGCGACGTTTGAATACGCGTCGAATGAGATTGAGAACTCCGGTCGCCGATGATTTTGGCGATCGAATTAACGGAGAAATCGCATGAACCAGTTAATGACGAAATGGGCCGCGGCCAGCGCCGTGTGCAGCTTTGTGCTGCTCAATGGCGCGGCGGCGCAGGCGGCGATGCCTGAACTCGATGCGAGCGCGCCGGTTGCTGCCGTCAACGCAGCTTCCAACGCGGCAACCCAAACCGCAGTGAAGCCCGCGCACGCGGCCCCGATCCTGCTCTCGACCGAGCCCGCCCCGCCGAATACGACCGACGACGTGCTGATCGCAGAGAACCTGATTCCGTTCCAGAACGTCTGGGCCGACGATCACGGCCGCACGCACGTGAGCCATTGCGTGCTCAAAGGTTTGAAGCTGCACGGCTTCGCGCCGCCCGCCGCGCCGTATTACATGGGCGTCGCGCCCGAGGACATTCAAAGCATCGTGTATTCGGTCTTGCCGGTCGGCTGGTATGGCGATTGGCATCACGCGCCGGGTCCGCAATGGGTGATCGATTTGTCGGGCGAATGGGAAATCAAAACCGCCGACGGCACGACGCTGCGTCAGGGCCCCGGACAGATTCAATTCAATTCCGATCAGGGTGCGTTTGCCGAAAAGGCGGGCGATCCCGTCGGCCACACGGCGCGCCAGGTCGGCGATGCGCCGGACGTGCGCGTCATCATCACGCTCAAGAAAAAGCCCGGCAAGCATTACGACAATCAGGCCTGCGTGCTCTGATTGAAACGCGCCGTCATTCCATTTCAAATTGTGAGGTAAGCCATGCATATTCTCGTGACCGGCGCGACTGCCGGATTCGGCCTCGCGATCGCGAAAGCGCTCGTGGCGGATGGACATACGGTGACGGGCACGGGGCGCCGCGCCGAGCGTCTCGCGCAGATCGCCGCTGAACTCGGTCCGCGTTTCATTGGGCGCGAACTCGACGTCACGCAGCGCGGCGCTGTGCAAAACGTGTTCGCCGAAATCGAGGAAGAGGTCGGCCCGATCGATGGGCTCGTCAATAACGCGGGTCTCGCGCTGGGTCTCGATTCGGCCGACAAGGCGTCGCTCGACGATTGGGACGACATGATCGACACGAATATCAAGGGGCTCGTTTATTGCACGCATGCGGTGCTCAAGGGCATGGTTGCGCGCGATCGCGGCTGGATCGTGAATCTCGGCTCGACGGCGGGCACCTATCCGTATCCGGGCGGCAATGTGTACGGCGCGACGAAGGCATTCGTGCATCAATTCAGCCTGAATCTGCGTGCGGATCTGGTCGGCAAGAACGTGCGCGTGTGCTCGATCGAACCGGGCCTGTGCGGCGGCACCGAATTTTCGACGACGCGTTTCAAGGGCGATAGCGCGCAGGCCGACAAGGTCTACGAAGGCACCGATCCGATCACCGCCGACGATCTGGCGAACACCATTCGCTGGCTGATCTCGCTGCCCGAGCACGTCAATATCAACGCCATCGAAATGATGCCGACCTGCCAGGCGCCAGGTCCGCTTGCGGTCAAGCGGCGCGTTTAAGCGCCTGATACGCACGAACTTCTTTTTAACGGAGCAATAACGTGAGCGAATCCAGAAAGTATGTGGTGATGGCCGAATTCCGCTTGCTGCCGGGCAAGCGCGAGGCATTCCTCGAAGCGGCCCACGCCGACGCGCGCGATTCCATGGCGAACGAATCCGGTTGCAGCGCGTTCGACGTGCTGTTGACCGAGGGCGATGAAAACCTGGTGGTTTTCCACGAAGTCTATGCGGATCGTTCCGCCTACGAATGGCATACGCGCACGCCGCATTTCGCGACTTTCAAAGCCGCCGCCGCGCCGCTGCTCGACGGCGAGCGCACGGTGCGCTTCTTTCAGCGTCACGCCTGACGCGCGAGTACAGGATTTCACACTGACCCAGGTGTGAATTTGCGAGGACGACCAGCCTCGTATTTTTAAGGGCCTTGGCCGCCGGAACCCGGCCAAGGCTTCTTTTTTTGTCACAATCAAATTGTGAATCTCGCGCGCAATGCGCAAACCGCGATCATGCAGGTCGATGGGTCGTGTGTTTATTCGTCGTCGAATAGATCGGAATCCTGATCGAATTCCGCGCCGACGGTAGGTGACCGATAATATTGGCTGGGCACCACGCCCATGATCCGTCGAAAGACCGCTGAAAACGCGCTCGCGGAATCGTAGCCCAGATCGAATGCAATCGACGTGACCGGCTCGCCGCTGGCGAGGCGCGGCAGCGCCGCGAGCACGCGCATATGCTGACGCCATTGCGTAAACGACATGCCGACCTGCGCCTGAAATAGCCGCGCCAACGTGCGCGCCGACATGTTCAATGCGCTGGCCCATTGATCGAGCGTCCGCGCGTCGGCGGGCGTGGCCGCGAGCGCGGCATGGAGCGGCTGAAGCCGCTGGTCGGTGAAGGCGGGGAGTTTCAACGGCCGCGCGCGCGACCATTCGATTTCCGCCAGGGCGAGCGCGGCGATCTGTCCGTCGCGGCCGTCGACGTTGTACTCCACGGGCATTTCCACGGCCCTCAGAATGAGTTCCTTCAGCAGCGTGGAAACTTCGATCGTGCAGGGCACGGGGGGCGCATTCACGGGAATCGCATCGGGCGCGATATAGAACGTTCTAACCGAGGTGGCCGTCTTGAAGTGCACCTCGTGCTCGCAGTCGGGCGGAATCCACACGGCGCGATGCGGCGAGGCGATCCACGACACGCCGCCGGTCTTCACTTCCATGACGCCGACCGGCGCGTAGAGCAACTGCGCACGCGGATGCCGATGCCACGTGCTCACGCTGCCGCGCGCGAATTCCTTCGCCATGGCGCCGACCGGACGCGAAATCGTTTGATAGTCATCCCGGTTGGAACTCTTTGCCATGCTGCGTGTGTGTCCGATTCGCTGCTGAAGTTGGCCAATCCGATGTGGCCGGTGCGGAGCGCACATTTTAAACTTGGCGCGATATCGCTGCCGTGGACGCCGCCTGATCAGAGGGCGCGCGCGCAGTTCAACCGCGCTTCAACATGCTCATCATGACGAATACCGATCAGCCCCAGAAGGATCCCCTCCATACCGAGCGTTTGTTTTCCTACGGCACGCTCCAGCTCGAACCGGTTCAGCTCGCCACTTTCGGCCGCAAGCTCGACGCGCAGCCCGACGAAATGCCGGGCTTCTCGCTCACGATGGTCAAGATCGACGACCCCGAAGTGGTCGCGACGAGCGGCAAGACGCATCACCCGGTGGTCGCCTATACCGGCAATCCCGCCGACCGCGTGACGGGCGCCGTGTTCGCGATCACCGCGCAGGAACTCGCCCACGCGGACGATTACGAAGTCGCCGCGTACCGGCGCGATCGCGTCACGCTCGCGTCTGGCGTCGCGGCGTGGGTTTACGTCGACGCCAACTCGCCGCGTCAGCCCTAGCCGCGCGCGGCCGCGCCGATATCGCGCGCTTCCAGCACCGCGTGCGGCGCGCCGTGCCGCGCGACCGCGAGCATCGCCTGGCCCATGTCGGCGGTCGTCACCAGCTTGTCGCCGAGCGCGACGCGCAGCAGCGGCCAGAGCGGCTTCATCAGCACATAGAGCGCGTGATAGAGGCGCGTTTTCGAGCGGATGCCGTCGAGCGGCTCGATCGCGCCGGGCCGGAACAGATACACCGCGCGAAAGCCCGCGCGTTGCAGCGCGTTTTCGGTGCGGCCCTTCACGCGCGCCCACATGCTGCGGCCATGCTCGCTGCTGTCGGTGCCCGCGCCCGAGACGTAGACGAAGGTCATCGCGGGATTCAGCCGCGCGAGCGTGCCCGCGACCGACATCGTGAGGTCATAGCTCACGCGCGCGTATTCCGCCTCCGACATGCCGACCGACGACACGCCGAGGCAGAAGAAGCAGGCGTCGTAGCCCGTGAGTTCGGCTTCGACGGCGCGGTTGACGTCTGGATTCGCGAGATCGGCGAGCACGGTTTCGCGTAGCTTGGGATCGCGCACGCCGGTTTCGCGGCGGCCGACCACGCGCACCTGTTCGACATCGGCGGCGCGCAGGCATTCGCGCAAGACGCCCTGGCCGACCATGCCGGTCGCGCCGTAAATCAGCACTTTCATGTTGCGTCCTCGGGACGGAAGGTTGGATCAGCGTATCGATGAGCGTATCGATGAGCGGCGGGACGCGTCCCGGAACTGTCCCGCGCGCTCAGGCGGACGATGCGCGCCGGGCTTAGTCGCGCGGCATGGCCGGAATCGGGTCGGTGTGACCGAAATCGGTCGCCAGCGAGATGGCGCGCCAGCGCTCGCCTTCGGCGGCGCGCGCGGCGTCGGCGGCGTTCGCGTATTGCAGTGCGTCGCTGCCCAGCAGCAGATGCGCGGGCGGATTCGCGTGGCGCGTCAGTTGCAGCACGACCTGCGCCACGCGCGCGGGATCGCCGCATTCGTGGCCCAGGTGCTCCTCCAGCCGCTTCGCCAGCACGCCGATCGACGGCGCGTAGTCGGGCAGCAGCGCCGGAATCCGGCTGGCGGCCTCGCTGCCCCAATCGGTCGCCATGCCGCCCGGTTCGAGCGCCGTCATGTGAATGCCGATGGGCGCGAGCTCCTGGCGCAGCACTTCGGTGAATCCGCCCACCGCCCATTTCGCCGACTGGTAAGCGGCGAGCCCCGCCACGCCCAGCCGTCCGCCCACCGACGAGACATGCAGGATATGCCCGGACCGCTGCGCGCGCATCGCCGGCAGCACGGCGCGCGTGACGTTCGCCACGCCGAAGAAGTTGGTGTCGATCTGCGCGCGGAAATCGTCCTCGGGACTTTGCTCGAAGGGCGCGATATGACCGAAGCCCGCGTTGTTGACGAGCACGTCGATACGCCCGAACGCATCGAGCGCGCGCTGCACGGCCTCACGCGCCGCCGCCGGATCGACGACATCGAGCGGCGCGGTTTTCACGCGGTCGCCGTAACGCGTCACGAGATCGCCGAGCCGCAGCGGATCGCGCGCGGTGGCGAGCACGCGTTCGCCCGCATCCAGCGCGGTTTCGACGATATGACGGCCGAGGCCGCGCGCGCTGCCGGTGACAAGCCAGACTTTGGACATGATCGGTTCCTTCCTCGTTGAATATGAGCGAGTACTCACTCATTAAAAAGACAAAAAAACGCACGCTCAGGCGTGCGCGACGGCATTCCAGAAGGCGTTGAAGCCCGCGTCGAGATAGCGGTTGCGCTGCGTGGGTTCGCGGACGATGAAGTCCATGGTGGTCTCCGCGAGCGCGCCCATGATCGCGGACGCGAACGCGGCGGAGTGGCCTTGCAGATGCCCGCTGGCGATGCAGTGTTCGATCAGCGTGCCGGTTTCGGCGAAGGCCTGCATGCCGGCCGCGCGCACCTGGTCGGTAATGCGTTCGGACGCGCTGAGCACGAGCATGACCTTGCGCTTGTGCGGATTGGCGACGCCCCAGTCGACATAGCGCCGCCACAGATGCTGCGCGCGCTCGCGCAGGCTCGCGTTGCGCGGGAAGTCGGGCACGAGCGCCTCGCGCAACTCGCTCTTGAGCGCGAGATAGAGCGCGTTGAGCAGCTCGTCCTTGTTCTCGAAGTAGGTGAAAAGCGTGCCTTCGGCGACGCCCGCCATCTTCGCGATCCTGGCCGTGGGCGCGCCGAGCCCTTGCTCCGCGATGACCTCGACGGCGGCGGCAAGAATGGCGTTGCGTTTGTCTTCGCTTTTCGGGCGGGCCATGGTGAAGGCGTTTGACGTGAATAGCTGAGTGATTACTCAATCATAAAGCGGGGCGGCGATCTGAGCAAGCGGTTTGCATCGCGAATCTCGTCTAGTCAACTTTGTGCATGCCTCGGTCGTAGGCTTTCGATTGGCTGTCGTTTTGCCCCGTACTGGGGCAAGCATCCGACGAATGCACGTCTTTGCGCCCCTTAGAGCGCCTCGCGTGCTTGGGGCATACCCCAGGGAAGGGGGATTTTTGGGAAATCCGCTTGCATCAATTATTTTGTTCCCGCATCTTGTCTAGACAACACGCGAGGCGACAAAGCCTTGCGAGCCGTTCCGGTGTTTCGCAAATCAAAGGAGTGTCGAGATGCAGTCGAAGTACAGCAAGTTGGCCAAGGGATTGATCGGTGCTGCCATCGGCACGGCCCTGTTTGGCGGCGCCGCGCAGGCGAAGGACGTGACGATCGCGCTCGAAGGCGGTTACGCGCCCTGGAACATGACGCTGCCGGGCGGCAAGCTCGGCGGCTTCGAGCCCGAGCTTGTCGCGAATCTGTGCGCTCGCGCGCAGCTCAAGTGCAATCTCGTGGCGCAGGACTGGGACGGCATGATTCCGGGCCTCCAGGCTGGAAAGTTCGATGTCCTGATGGATGCGATTTCGATCACGCCCGAGCGCGAGAAGATCATCGCGTTCTCGAAGCCGTATGCGTCCACGCCGGCGACCTTCGCCGTGACCGACACGAAGATCCTGCCGAAGGCGGCCCCGACCTCGGCGGCGCTCAAGCTCGACACCGACGCGAAGTCGAACGCGCCCGCCGTGCAGGCGCTGCGCACGGCGCTCAAGGGCAAGACCATCGGCATCCAGTCGGGCACGGTGTACACGCGCTTCATCAACGAGAACTTCAAGGACGTTGCCTCGATCCGCGTCTACAAGACCTCGCCGGAACGCGATCTCGACCTGTCCAACGGCCGCATCGACGCGTCCTTCGACGACGTGACCTATTACGCCGCGAACGCCGACAAGAAAGAAGCCGTGCCCACCGTCACGGCCGGCCCGAAGATCGGCGGCCCGATCTGGGGGCCGGGCGAGGGCCTCGCGTTCCGCAAGCAGGACGCCGACCTGAAGGCGAAGTTCGACGCGGCGATCACGGCGGCGATTGCCGACGGCACCGTGAAGAAGCTCTCGGAGAAGTGGTTCAAGACCGACGTGACGCCCTGAGCGGCGCGCATCGCGTGAGCGCGCGCGACCGTCCGCTCCGGTGTGAACGGCGGTTGTCGCGCGGTGGGTTTCGCAGGCTTGCTTGAGGTGGCGTGATGGCTCTTTTCCAAATGCTCGGTTTCGGGACCGAAGGCTGGGGCGGTGTGCTCCTGCTCGGCGCGCTCATGACGGTGGTGCTGACGATCGCGGCGCTCGCGATCGGCGCGGTGTTCGGCGCGCTGGTGGCGGCCGCCAAGCTCTCGCGCTTTCGCACGGCGCGCGTGATTGGCGACTTCTACACGACGGTGTTTCGCGGCGTGCCGGAACTGCTCGTCATCTATCTGTTTTATTTCGGCGGCTCGTCGCTGGTGTCCTCGATCGGGCAGTGGTTCGGCGCGGACGGCTTCATCGGCGTGCCGCCGTTCGTGATCGGCGCATTCGCGGTGGGCATGATTTCCGGCGCGTATCAGGCCGAGGTTTACCGCGCCGCCGTGCAGGCGGTGTCGCGCGGCGAACTCGAAGCCGCGCGCGCGATCGGCATGCCCACGCTCACGATGGCGCGCCGCATCCTGATTCCCCAGGTGCTTCGTTTCGCATTGCCAGGTATTGGCAATGTCTGGCAATTGAGCCTCAAGGATTCCGCGCTGATCTCGGTGACCGGTCTCGTCGAGTTGCTGCGCGCGAGCCAGGTGGCGGCGGGATCGACGCATCAGTATTTCCTGTTCTTCGTCGTGGGCGGCGCACTGTATCTCGCGATGACGGGTGTATCGAACCGCGTGTTCGGCCGGGCGGAGGCGATTGTCGGCCGCTCCTTCAAGCGCAACTTCGCGCGCAACTGACGCCAGAGCGGCCCCATCATGCAAATCGACTTCGACTTTCTTCTCGACACCACGCGCCAGTTGATCGCGGCGGTGCCGGTCACGCTGGGCCTGTTCTTCGCCTCGCTCGTGATCGGCGGGCTGTTGTCGCTCGTGATCGTCACGATGCGCGTCTCGCCGCACTGGCTGCCCAATCGCTTCGCGCGCGCGTACATCCTCGTGTTTCGCGGCTCGCCGCTGCTGATCCAGATGTTTCTCGTCTATTACGGGCTCGGCCAGTTCGGCGTGATCCGCGAAAGTTTTCTGTGGCCCGTGCTGCGCGAGCCGTATGTGTGCGCCGTGCTCTCGCTCGCGCTCTGCACGGCGGGCTATACGGCCGAGATCATTCGCGGCGGCCTGATGGCGGTGCCGGTCGGGCAGATCGAGGCGGGCTATGCGGTCGGTCTTTCGGGCTTCTCGCTGCTGCGCCGCGTGATTGCCCCGATCGCGCTGCGCCAGTGCCTGCCCGCGTATTCGACCGAAGCGGTGCTGCTCGTGAAGTCGACGGCGCTCGCGAGCCTCGTCACCGTGTGGGAAGTCACCGGCGTCGCGCAGCAAATCATTCAGCAGACCTATCGGACCACCGAAGTGTTCGCTTGCGCCGCGCTGATCTATCTGTGCCTGAATTTCCTCGTGGTTCGCCTGATCGGGCTGCTGGAGCGCCGCCTGTCGCGCCATCTGCGCGCCGCGCCCGTGTCCGCGCGCCGTACCGCCACGCAACTCGAAACCCGTCGCGCCGCTTCGTGAGCGGCGCATCCCCCCGGAGAAACGTATGAACGCATCCGCACCGGTCGCCCTGTCCGTGAAGAACATTCACAAGTCGTTCGGCGACCATCACGTCCTCAAGGGCATTTCGCTCGACGCCCACGAAGGCGATGTGATTTCGATTCTCGGCGCGAGCGGATCGGGCAAGAGCACCTTCCTGCGCTGCCTGAATCTGCTCGAAATGCCCGACGACGGTTCCGTGGCGCTCGGCGGCGAAGCGCTGAAAATGAAGCGCCGCCGCGACGGCAAACTGCAACCCGAGGACCGCCGCCAGGTGGACCGCGTGCGCTCGCAGCTGGGCATGGTGTTTCAGAACTTCAATCTCTGGTCGCACATGACCGTGCTCGAAAACCTCATCGAAGGGCCGATGCGCGTGCTCAAGCGCACGCGCGCGGAATCGATCGAGGAAGCCGAGGCGCTGCTCGCCAAGGTCGGTCTCGCCGACAAGCGTGCGCACTATCCCGCCCATCTGTCCGGCGGCCAGCAGCAGCGCGTGGCCATCGCGCGCGCACTCGCGATGCATCCGAAGGTGATGTTGTTCGACGAGCCGACGTCGGCGCTCGATCCCGAACTCGTGGGCGAAGTGCTGCGCGTGATGCGCGCGCTCGCCGACGAGGGCCGCACGATGCTCGTCGTCACCCACGAAATGGGTTTCGCGAAACATGTGTCGAATCGCGTGATGTTCCTGCATCAAGGCCAGGTCGATTCGGACGGCACGCCCGACGAGGTATTCGGCGAACACAAGTCGGAACGCTTCCGCCAGTTCGTGTCGAGCCACCAGGACCGCAACGCTCACTGATTCCCGGACCGAGTTCATCATGTCAGTCATCCGTTCCACGCGCCCGTTGGACTGGCGCGAAATCTGCGCCGTCGCCGCGGGCGCGCCCCTCGAATTGGCACCCGACGCGCGCGAGCGCATCGGCGCCGCGCGTGCGCTGGTCGAGCAGATCATCACCCGCAATATCCGCGCGTATGGCGTGAACACGGGCGTCGGCGCGCTGTGCGACGTGGTCGTGTCGCCCGCCGAACAGCACGCGCTGTCGCACAACATTCTGATGAGCCATGCGGTGGGCGTGGGCGAGCCGCTGGGCGCGCAGGAAACGCGCGCGATCATGGCCGCCGCCATCAACAACTACGCGCATGGGCATTCGGGCGTGCGCGTCGAACTCGTCGAGCGGCTCGTGGCGCTGCTCGAAGCCGACTGCCTGCCCGAAGTGCCGGCGCTCGGTTCGGTCGGTTATCTGAGTCACATGGCGCATATCGCGCTCGTGTGCGTGGGCGCGGGTCACGCGCGCTGGCGCGGCGAGCGGCTGAGCGGCGCCGAAGCGTTGCGGCGGCTCGGACTCGAACCGCTGTCGTTGCAGGCGAAGGAGGGTTTGAGCCTCGTGAACGGCACGCCGTGCGTGACGGGGCTCGCGGCGCTCGCGCTGCAACGCGCGCACTGGCTGCTCGATTGGGCCGACGCGGTCGCCGCGATGAGCTTCGAAAATCTCGGCGGGCAGATGGCGGCGTTCGACGCGGGCTCGCTGGCGTTTCGCGTTTCGCCGGGCCTTGCGCGAGTCGGCGCGCGCATGCGCGCGGCGCTCGCGGGCAGCGGCCTGCTGGCGGCGGCGCTCGGGCGGCGCACCCAGGATCCGCTCAGCATGCGGACGATTCCGCATGTGCACGGCGCGGCGCGCGACGTGCTGGCCGCGACGGCGGAAGTGGTGAATCGCGAACTCGCGTCGACGACCGACAATCCGATTGTCGTTGGGACACCTGATGAACCTCGCGTGTATTCGCAGGCGCACGCGGTGGGCGCGTCGATCGCGCTGGCGATGGACAGCCTCGCCGCCGCCGTCGCGCAGGTCGCGGCGATGGCGGAGCGGCGTCTGGACCGCCTCGTGAATCCGCTCGTGAGCGGACTGCCCGCGTTCCTCGCGCAAGCGAGCGGCACGCGTTCGGGCTTCATGATCGCGCAGTACACGGCGGCCGCGCTGGTCGCGCAGAACCGCCGCGAAGCCGCGCCCGCGAGTCTCGACGGCGGGGTGACGTCCGGCTTGCAGGAAGATCATCTGTGTCACGCGACGCCCGCTGCGCTCAAGGCGCTCGCGGTCATCGAAAACAGCAGCCGCATTGTCGGCATCGAACTGCTGGCGGCGGCGCAGGCCTACGATCTGCAGCCGCTCGCGGCGGCGCGCGCGCCGTACACGGAAGCGCTCTATACGCAGGTGCGCGGCGTGCTGCCGACCTATTGCGACGACCGCCCGCTTGCGGAAGACATGACGCTGGCCTTCCATCTGATCGCCGATGGCGGACCGCCGCCGCTGCCCGATCCGTTCGATTTGCCGTCGACGCCCGAGCGCTGGACGCCCGCGCCGGTCGAGCCCGTCGCAGGCGCGGGCGCGGCGTCCGCCAACGATGCGATGCCGGGCGTGGTCGGCAGCTGAACGCGGTTCGAGGCGCAACGAGATCATGACCGACATGAGCGCTCCGATGCAGGCCGAAAGCGCGGCGCGGCGCACGCCGTCCGCGCCGCGCAAGGTCGCGCCGCCCTACGAGCAGATCAAGCGTTACGTGATGGGGCATATCGCCGACGGCACCTGGAAGCCGGGCGATGCGATTCCCTCGGAAACCGAGTTCGTGAAGGAGTTCGGCGTGGCGCGCATGACGGTCTCGCGCGCGTTGCGCGAACTGACCGCGGAGCACGTGCTGACGCGTGTACAGGGATCGGGCACGTTCGTCGCGCCGCGCGATTACGAATCGACGGTGCTGGATATCCGCAATATCGCGGACGAAATCGCCTCGCGCGGCCATCGCCACGCGGCGCGCGTGATCGCGCTCGAAGCGAGCGGATGGTCCACCGCGATCGACGAACTGGAATTGAAAAGCGGTCCGGTGTTTCATTCCTCCATCGTACATATGGAGGATAACGAACCAATTCAGTTCGAGGACCGCTATGTGAATCCGCGGGTGTTTCCGCGTTATCTGGAGCAGGACTTCACGCTCGAAACGCCGAACGTGTATATGGTGCGGCTCGCGCCGATCCAGCGCGCGGAATTCCGCATTTACGCGCGCAAGCCCGATGCGCAGATTCGCCGCCATCTCGCGATGGAAATCGGCGAGCCTTGCCTGATGCTATGGCGGCGCACCTGGGTCGGCGACGACGTGGCGACGGCCATGCAACTCTGGCATCCGGCGTCGCGCTTTCATCTGGCGGGCGCGGTCTGAGCCGCGCCTGCCTTTGCGGCGCGCATTACGAGTGCGCGTACACCACCGAATCCAGATACGCGAGCTGACCGTCCTGCTCGGCGTGCACGAGATCCTGATACACCTGGGCACGCGTGAGCGGCTTGACGGCCTGGCCGTACGGCGGCACCCATTGTTCCGCCGATGCGGCCGCGCCGACGTATTTCACCTGCGTGGGCGCGGCTTGATGCGTGCCGTAATTCGGCGCCGAGCCGACGTTCGTCTGCGCGAAGGCGGTCGTGGTGGTGGCGATACCTGCAAGGGCGGCGGCGATCATGAGGGCTTTCATCTGTTTCTCCATTACGGTTGAGTGAGGAGCGATGCGGGTGTTATTGCTCGCTCCATGTTGCATAGCGTAGTGCCCTGGACTTATCAGAAAAGAGACGGCTTGATGAAGAAAAGTTAACTCGCGCGGGCGGCGAGTTCGGCTAAGGCGAGCGCGTCCGAAGCGCGGGTTTGGCGGTCGCGATACAGTGAGGCGAGCGTGCGTGGCAGGCTGCCCGCGCGCGGTTTCGAACCGCGTCCGCATTGAAGGGCGCGAACACGCAAGCTTCGCGAAACACCACGAAGCACCGCGAATTTCCGCACACGTCTCTCCGCACACTTCGGCGCCGCTGCCCATGCCCCGCAAAAAGTCGAGCGTCTGGCTCAGAGGTTTCGATCTGCTTTCAAGCGCGCTCGGCGTGCGGCCCGTCAAGCCGCCGAAAGCCGCGAAATCCGGGCTGAAGAAGCGGGGCACGAAGGCCGCTGCCACGTCTGTCCTCAAGCCCGTCATCAAACCTGCCGCGAAGCGCCAGCCCGCGGTCAAACGCACGGCGGCGCGCGCCACGCCGTCCGGCGTGCCGGGAAAATGGGTCCGCTCGTTTCATTCCGCGCCGCCTTTGCCGGGCCACCTCGTCAACCATCTCGCCTACGAGTTGTATTTGCCCGCGAGTTATTCGCCGCGCGCGGGCTTGCCGCTCGTCGTCATGCTGCACGGCTGCAAGCAGACGGCGGCGTCGTTCGCGGCGGGCACGCGTATCTGCAAGCTCGCGGAGCGCGCCGGTTTCGCCGTGCTGCTGCCGGAGCAGGCCAAGACCGCGAATGCGCAGCGCTGCTGGCACTGGCACGGCGACGCGGCGCAGACGGAAGCGCCCGCCGTGGCGTCGCTCGTCGCGGCGCTCGTGCGCGAGTACGGTTTCGACGACGCGCGCGTCTATCTCGCGGGCATGTCGGCGGGCGCGGGACTCGCGGCGCAACTCGCGATACGGCATCCGCGACTCTTCGCGGCCGTGGGGCTGCATTCGGGGCCGGTGTTCGGCGCGGCCACGTCGACGATGAGCGCGATGAGCGTCATGCGGCGCGGCAGCCGCGAGGAGCCCGCGCAACTGATCGACGGCACTGTCGACGTGCAGACGTATCCGGGCATGCCCGCCATGATCGTGCATGGCGAGATCGACGCCGTGGTGGCGCGGCGCAATGCGCTGCAACTGGGCGTGGAGTTCGCGCGCGTCAACCGGCTTGTCGATGCGCAGGGCGTGCTGCGCGTGGGCGAGGAGCGTGCGTTCGAGCGCGACGGCGCGGACTATGTCGATTATCTGAAAGGCGGGCGTTTGATCGTGCGCGTCTGCGTGATTCGCGGGCTCGGTCACGCGTGGAGCGGCGGCGATCCGCGCGAGGCGTTTCATTCGGGGCGCGGTCCCGAATCGACCGCGATGCTCTGGCAATTCTTTCGTCGGCAGAAAAGGACTACTTAGTATTCTGTGGGCGATGCGCGTGCTGTCGTTGCAGCCAGGCGACCCGTCGCGCGCGTCTGGCGTATAACCGTAACAGCCGCGCATGGCTTGCGCGGCCGATCCGCATCCCCACGGAGATCGTCATGACACTCACTCTGTTGCGAAGCGTGTGCGCCTGCGTGGCGCTGAGCGGCGGCGTCGCCGCGTACGCCCAGACGGATAGCCCGCCCGCCGAGGCGTCGTCGATGCCCGCGCAGGCCGCGCAAACCGCGTCCGCGAGCCAGAAGGCGACCAAGGCCGATCGTGCCCTGTCTCACGCGGTGCGCCGCGCGCTGGCGAAGGCGCAGGGCTTCGACGTTTCAGGCGTGTTCGTGCGGGCGCGCAGCGGCGCCGTGACCTTGAGCGGCACCGTGCGCAGCGGCGACCAGATCCGCCAGGCGGAAGAGGTAACGCGCTCGGTGCAAGGCGTGACGTCCGTATCGAACAAGCTGACGCTCTTTCACGGCGGCAACGGCTAGCAGCGTGACGAGTAGCGGGTGACCGGAAGCGGGCGATCAGAAGCGGTAATTCAGCGCGGCGAAAGTGGTGAGTTCGCGGCGGCGCTCGGTGATCGGACTGCCCGCGGCGTAGTGTTCGAGGCGGCCGAGCGTCGCGTTGACGGAGCCGACCCAGTGCTTCGAGAAATCGTGCGTCGCGTAGAACGTCATGTGCACGTCGCGCACGCCCGAGCCGGTGGCGTATTGCGGCAAGCCGGACGCCTCGCTCTGCGCATCCGACACGCCGAACAGCGTGCGCGTGTAGAGCGCATTGGCCCACGTGAGGCCAGGACCGACCGAGAACAGCCAGCCCGTGAGCGGCAGCGACGCGTACAGATCGAGCGAAGCCGTCGTGCCCTGGCCGTGCCCGCTGATGTCCTGATATACGGCGGCCGCGCCCGTGAAGGCCCATAGCGTGTAGTCGGCGAACAGGCGCAGCTTGGGGCCGTCGTCAACGTTGCCGAGTCCGCGCAGATGCGGATCGTCGGAAACGTTGCGCGACTGGAAATCGAAGCTCAGCGACGCGCCCACGTGATAGTTCTCGCCGCGGAACACGTTCACGCCGAGCACGTCGGGGCCTTGCGAGAAGATGCGGTCGCGGTACGAGATATCGAGCGACGGGAACGGATACACCTTCAAATGACGCGCGCCCGGGTACTCGGGCGCGATATACATGCCCGGCCCGATCGCGATCTTCCACGGCGAGTCAGCTTGTGACGATTGCGGCGCATCGTCGGCCCATGCGGGGCGAACGCAGGCCAGCGCGGCCACGCACGCCAAGCCTATCGCGCCAGCGAGTTTTGGCAGCGTCCTCACGTGTTTTTCCTTCCCACGGCCGCCAGTTGGCGCAAGCGTCGCGCCAGTGCCTTCGACACCACGGGCTGGCTTTGCGCGTCGCGTGCGCCGCGCGCGATTTCGCTTTCGCGCAGAAACAGCGCGGTCTCGCGCGCGACGATCTCGCGTTCGTTGTCCGACGTGATCATGTGATACGAATCGTCGAGCCAGACGGTGCGCAGCAAGCTCGCGCCGATATGCTCGATCACGTAGCGCGGATTGCGCGGGCTCGAGGTTTCGTCGTCGATCGAATGAATCACGAGCGTGTCGTTCTCGATCTCGGCCACGTCCTTGCGCGCGGCGCGCGAAAGCCGCAGCGCCTGATGCAGCGCGGGCAGCGCAATCGTCGAGGGGCCGACTTCGCTGAACGCGTTGCGCTGCATCGCACGGGCGATCTTCGCGCGCAGCGCTTCGTTTCGTAATCCGAACGGTTCGGCTTCGCGATACTGGTAGATGTGGCGCAATGGCGTGTAATACGCGCAATCGAGCAGGAAGCGATACCACGGAATCGCCCAGCCGTCGTAGGCGAGCGTGAGCGAAAGCAGCACGAGCGACTGCGCGGCCGGGCGGGCGTGCACGAGGCGCAGCGCCAGCGCGCCGCCGATCGACAATCCGCAGACCGACACACGCGCGTAGCGCGCAGCCAGCGCGTCGAATTCGCGCACGGCGCCTTCGAGCCAGCGCTCCATCGTCTGCACCGGCGATCCCGCGCTATAGCCTTCGATGACGGGCGCGCAGACCGTGAAGCCTTCGTTCTGCAAATAGCGCGCGAGATAACGCAATTCGAGCGGCGAACTGGAAAGGCCGTGCAGCAGCAGCACGGCGTGCGAATCGCCTTCGTGGAAAAAGCGCGCGGCCTGCATGGCCGGCGCTTTCACGGCGACGGGAGGGTGTTCGATCGTCGCCATGTCAGGCCTCCGTACGCAGCACGAGGAATTCGCCCGCGTGCGTCGTGAAGCGCTCGCAGGTGCAATTCGTGAGCCGATGCTCGCGCTCGTGCGGCGCGCGCCGCAGGCGCACGCGATGATGGCCGGGCCACAGCGTATTGCCGAGGCGCTGCATGTCGTCGGGATGGACTGCATCGAACAGCGGGCCGGGCGCGATCTCACTCGCCTGCGGCAGCGCGGAACCGGCGCTCTGTCCCACGCTCGCGCGCTGCGCGGCATTGGTTTCGAGCGCCTTGATGAGAATGAAGCCGTCGTGATGCTGCGCGAGATGGCGCAGCAGACGATGCGTTTCGTCGACGGCGCGGCGGGCGAGCGCGCGCTCGTTGTCGTGACGCAGCAGCATTTCGTAGCGCGATTGCGCGACCGAGGCGATCAATTGCGCGCGGCATTGCTCGCGCCGCAGGCGCTCGATCAAGGTAATCACGATCAGCGTGACGAGCGGATACGACACGACAAGGATCAGGTCGTGTCGATCGAAATACGTAATATTGCCGTAAGGAGGCACGAACAGATAATCGGCGATTCCGAGACCGAACACCATCACCGTGAGCGCGGGTGCGAGACCGAGATAGTATTCGACCAGCGCGGCGGTGATGCAGAACCCGGTAGCGGGCATGATGGGGCCGAGCACCGGATGCAGGGCGATACGGAGGGCTGCCGCGATGGCGAGCGCGCCGGCTGCGAGACACCAGCGGCGTGGACCTCGGGGTGCCCAAAGGCGGGCATTACGGACTTTCATGGCATGCAATGGCGCCAACCTCAAGGCGTTTCGTCGCGATCGTGCGGCGGCGGACGCTGGCGCGTTCTTTCTAATGAATAAGGAAGCGGGTCGGACTCGTTATGCCGCAGGCAATGCGTTTCCAACCAGTACAGAGGATATTTATATCGGCTAATTTCCTCACCGGCTGCGCATGTTACCACTGATTACAAAGGTTTTTTCCGTAAAAATCTTTCGAATCACTTTCCATTTTGACGATAAGTTTCAGGTTGTCGAGCAACGTCAATCCAAGCGAATAAAAGCGATATGGAAATGCAAGTATTTCTCGTCAATGCGTCGTCGATAAATGCGAATGAGGCGCTTTTAATTGCCATGCGCATCTGAAGTTTTAACACCAGTTTTACGCGATCCGCACTACGCTAGGTGTGTCTTCATCACCGGCGAGATGCTCGCCCGATCGTATGGCTCACGCCCATTCCCGCACTATCGCTGTCGACGTTCCCGCTACGCTTTCCCAATCGGCGCGCCCGCGTGCCAAAGTCGTGCCGCTGCGCGCGCCGCGTGCGTGGCTCGATATCAGGCTCGATGCGCGCACGCACGACGCCGCCCGCGCGCACCTGGCCGCGCTCTATCAGTCGCCGCTCGGCATCTATGTGGTGCAAACCGCGCTCACGCGCGAGACGCTTTGTGTGCGCTTCGATATCGCGCCCGAGGACTTCGCGTTCACGCTGCATACGCTGATGAATTGCGTGCCTGAAGCGACGATCGGCGCGCTTCGTCCGCGTCAAGATGCTAAGGATTGCTGATATGTTCGAGGGGATCTGGTTACCGATCGTCACGCCGATGCGCCACGGCGAAGTGGATATCGACGCCTTGCAGGCGCTCACCGAGCACTACGTGAATGAAGGCGTCGACGGTCTCGTGGCGTTGAGCACGACGGGCGAGGCCGCGCTGCTCGACGAGGTGGAGCGCGCCGCCGTGCTGCAGGCGGTGACCGATGTGGCCGCGCAACGCGTGCCGGTGCTTGCGGGCATCGGCGGCAGCGATACGCGCGCCTTCGTGCGCGAGATGAACCGGCTGGAACACTGGAACGTGGCGGGTTTTCTTGTTTCCGCGCCTGCTTACGTGTGCCCCGATCAGCGCGGCGTGGCCTGGCATTTCGAGCAGATCGCGCGTGCGACGGCGCGGCCCATCGTGCTCTACGACGTGCCGCATCGCACCGGCGTGGCGATCGAGGCGCAGACCGTGTGCGAGCTGGCCGACATCGGCAATATCGTCGCGATCAAGGCGTGCGTGCGCGAGCGTTTCGACGCGCTCGGCGGCTTGCCCATCGCGATGCTCTGCGGCAGCGACGAGGCGTTTCTCGACTGCCTGAACGCGGGCGGCACGGGCGGCATTCTCGCGGGCGCGCATGTGTGCGGCGACCTGCTGCGCGATGTGCTCGCGCTCGCGAAAGCGGCGCGGCACGAAGCGGCCGCCGATCTGTTCAAGCGTTTCGTGCCCGTGTTACGCCTGTTGTTCGCGGCGCCGAATCCGAGTGCGATCAAGGCGATGCTCGCGCTGGAAGGGCGTCTCTCGCACGAGACGCGCATGCCGATCGCGAGCGCGTCGCCGGCCTTGATCACGCGGCTGGAAATTGCGCGCGCCGCGCTCGACGATCTGCGCGCGGAACTGGCGCAGAACGCGTGACGATTACGCGGGGCCGCTCACTCGATGGCGTAATGCACCGATAGCTGGCCCTTCTTTTCCTTCACCTTCGACACGACGATCTTGCCGACGCGCGCGGACGAGTCCACGTGCGTGCCGCCGCAAGGATAGGCCGGTTGCGCGCCGAAGCCGATCTTGCGCACCGCGCCTTCGAACTGGCTATGACGTGGCAGATCGTCGGCGACCTGGGCGTTCGCGTGCTGCTCGATAAACTCGGCGGAGAAGGGCGGCGCGGCGCTGTGGCTTTCGAACACGACGCGCGCCTCGCCCGGCCAGTGATGCGCCTTCACGGGCTTCCAGCCAAGCTGCTCGCCGCAATAGCCGAGCAAATGCCCCGCCGAATGCAGGCGCGTGTGCAGGTCGCGCGCTTCGGCATCGACGCGCAGAGGCACACTGCCGAGCGGCACTTCAGCGTCGCAAATATGGATCACCTCGTCGCCTTCGAGCAGCGCGCGCAGCACGTTCGCCGCGCCGATCGTGCCGATGTCCGAGGGCTGGCCGCCGCCTTGCGGATGAAACAGCGTCGCCGACAACACGACCTGATAGTGGCCCTCGTCCGTGCGCGTGCAGCGCAGCGCGACGCTGTCCATGTGCAGATCGTCGCTGTGCAGATAGAGACGTTGCGTCATGACCGCGTCCTCACGAGCGCGCCTGCGCAGCCGAGGCCGCGTCGCGCGCGTGCGCGATCAGGCTCTCGACGGCGTCCGGCGCGGTGCAGAACGAGGTCACGAAACGCACGACATTCGGCCCCCAACGGTCGCGATAGAACTGGAATCCGGCTTGCACGAGCGCGTCGCTGACCGGCTGCGGCAGACGGCAAAAGATGATGTTGGCCTGCGTCTCGCCCATTACTTCGACGCCCGGCACCGTCGCGAGCCCTTGCGTGAGGCGGCGCGCCATGTCGTTCGCGTGGCGCGCGTTGCGCAGCCACAGATCGTCGCTCAGATACGCGTCCATTTGCGCGGAAAGAAAGCGCATCTTCGAGAACAGATGGCCCGCGCGTTTGCGGCGATAACCCATTTCGGCGGCCAGCGTTGTGTCGAACAGGACGATGGCTTCGGCGGCGAGCACGCCGTTTTTTGTCGCGCCGAGCGAGAGGGCGTCGACGCCCGCTTTCCACGTCATCTCGGCGGGCGTGCAGCCGAGCGAGACGAGCGCGTTCGCGAAACGCGAGCCGTCCATGTGCAGCTTGATCGAGGCGGACTTGCACGCTTCGCCGATGGCCGCGATTTCGTCGAGCGTGTAGACGCTGCCGACTTCGGTGGCCTGGGTGATGCTCGCGCAGGCGGGCTGCGTCGAATGCACGTCGCCGACCTTGACGCGCGCGGCGGCGCGCAGTTTATCGGCATCGAGTTTGGCCGCCGGGCCGTCGAGCGTCACGAGCTTCGCGCCGTTGGTGTAGAACTCGGGCGCGCCGCATTCGTCGGTATTGATGTGACTCGCGGGATGGCAGTAGACGTTGCCCCACGGCGGCGTCATCGTGCTCAGGCACAGCGCGTTGGCGGCCGTGCCGGTCGGCACGAGGAACACGGCCACGTCGCGTTCGAAGATTGCGGCGAGCTTGCGCTCGACGCGCGCGGTGATCTCGTCGGCGCCATAGGGGCTCGACTGGCCCGTGCTGCTCGCCACGATGGCCGCGACCACTTCCGGCGACGCGCCGGCGATGTTGTCGCTCGTAAAACCCCATGCCGGCGCACTCGCGCCGGGTGCTCGCTCACTGTTCATGCCTGCGTTCCTCGACTGGCGGGCGACGATGGCTCGCCCGGATCGACGCATTCTGGCGCAGGCGCCCCGGCGGCGGCTTGTAAAAAATTGCGCGCCGGATCGGGAGACGGCGGACTCAGGCCTGGTAAGTCGAGGGCGCGACGCCGAACGCCTGGCGGAATGCGCGGTTGAAGTGGCTCTGATCGTAGAAGCCGACCGCCTGCGCGATGCTGGCGATCGCCTGCGGACGCCGCGACAGCAGGCTGCACGCGTGTTCGAGCCGCAACCGCACGAGCCACGCGTGCGGCGTCATGCCGATCGTCTGCTTGAATTGCTTGAGGAACGCGAAGCGCCCGAGGCCGCATAGTTCGGCCAGCGAATCCAGCGTGATTTTCTCGGCGAGATGCGCGAAACAGTAGTCGCGCACGCGCTGCCATTGCTGCGGCGAGAGCGCGCCTTGCACGTTCTCGGGCACGACCGCGCGCGCTTGCGTGAGCAGCAGGTCGGCGAGCGCGAGCCATTCCGATTGCACCGCGAGTGCGTCGGCGTTGGCGCTCATGGCGTCGTGCAGGCGCAGCAGGCGATGCGCGAGCGCCGGGTCTTCGAGCATCGTCGCGGCGAGCGCGGGTTCGCGCGGCGCGCCGCCGATCTCCTGCGCCACGCTCGCGAGCAGTTCGGGCGCGACGCGGAAGGTCTTGAGCGTATAGGCGTCGCCGTCCTCGCCCACGCCGTCGTGGATTTCGCCGGGCGGCATCAGCGCGATGCATCCGGCCCCGACGCGCACGGTCTTGCCGTTGAAGCGCTGCCGCTGCACGCCGTCGGTCACGAGCCCGATATGGAGGTCGAGATGGAAATGGCGCTCGAAACTGAAGTCGACGAAACGCGCGGCGCCCAGCACGAGGCCGGGAACCTCGGAGACCTGGTGGTACTGGACGGAATCGGCCATGGGAAAAGGGCGGGAGGCGGCGGTGTCGAGGGAGTATACCGCCGGGCGGCGCGCGGCGCTTGGGTGGCTCAGGGCACTTCAAGGCACTTCAGGGCACAATACGGCGGTCCGACGCGATAGAGACGCAAATCCGCTTCAAGATTCATCCACCATCGTCGATGAGGAAATCATGAGCAATCCGAACGAATCGAGCGAGTCGCCCGAGCGCGGTGAAGGCTACGAAGCCGGCAAGGCGCGGCGCACGCAGGTGATGGGCGAGCCGTTCGTCGAGCGCGCGATGAGTGGTCTCGATGGCTTCTCGCGTCCGCTGCAGGACTGGCTCAACGAACACGCATGGGGCAGCACGTGGCTGCGCGATGGGCTCGATCTCAAGACACGCAGCCTGTGCACCTGCGCGATGCTCGCCGCGCTCGGGCGCAGCACCGAACTGAAGGGCCATGTGCGCGGCGCGATCAACAACGGCGCGAGCGTCGTCGAGATTCGCGAAGTGCTGCTGCACAGCGCGCTGTATGCGGGCGCGCCCGCGGCGAGCGAAGCGTTTCGCAGCGCGCGGGCGGTGCTGGAAGAGATGGGGGTGGCGATGCCGGAATGATGCGGCGTGCCCTGAAAAAAGCTCAGGCCGCCATGCTTTCGCGTTCCTCGCGGGCCTGCGCCGCGAGCGTGTGCGTGTGCGGATCGATGCTCACCGGCACGCGGCGCGCGACCGCGCACATGAGTTCATAGCCGATCGTGCCCGAGGCTTCGGCCACTTCGTCGACCTTGATGTTCTCGCCCCACAGCTCGACCGTCGAGCCGATGTTCGCCGCCGGGCACGGCGTGAGATCGACGGTGAGCATGTCCATCGAGACGCGGCCGACCACGCGCGTGCGCACGCCGTCGACCATGATGGGCGTGCCGGTCGTCGCGTGGCGCGGATAGCCGTCGGCGTAACCGCAGGCCACCACGCCGATGCGCATCGCCCGCTCGACTTCGTAGGTGCGGCCGTATCCGACGGTTTCCTGCGGCGCGAGCGTCTGCACGCCGATGATCTTGCTCGTCAGCGTCATCGCCGCGCGCAGGCCCACGCTTTCGATATGCCGCGCCGCGCCCGTGGGCGACGCGCCGTAGAGGATCGTGCCGGGACGCACCCAGTCGCGATGCGCACGCGGATGCCAGAGCACCGCCGCCGAATTCGCGAGCGAGCGCTCGCCGGGAATGTCCTGGGTGGCCGCGTCGAAGCGGTCGAGTTGCCAGTCGATTGCGCCGTCGTCGGCGTTCGCGAAGTGGGTCATCAGGCCGATCTCGCCGATCGTCGGCAGGGCGCGGGCGCGCTCCCACGCGGCGCGGTAGGCGTCGGGCCGGTAGCCGAGGCGGTTCATGCCCGAGTTCATCTTCAGCTGGATGTCGATCGGCCGCGTGGTGTTGGCGGCCGCGAGCAGCGCCAGTTGATCGTCGCCGTGCACGGTCACGGTCAGGCGGTGCGCGACGGCGGTCGCGACGTCGGCGGCGTCGAACACGCCTTCGAGCAGCAGGATCGGGCCGGTCCAGCCCAGCTCGCGCACGCGCACGGCTTCATCGAGATCGAGCAGCGCGATGCCGTCCGCCGCCGCGAGCGCGGGGTAGATGCGCTCGATGCCGTGACCATACGCGTTGGCCTTGACGACCGCCCACACGCGCGCGCCCTCGGCGCTTTGCTTCGCGATCTGGAGATTGTGGCGGATGGCATCGGGGTGAATGCGGACGGCAATCGGACGCGGCATGGCGGATGGGTTCCTGGTCAGTGGTTTGTGCAATCGTATTGATTTTCGGCCAGTTATTTTTAATGTATTTTCTCGGAAATTTGGACGAAACCACTGGTTCGGGATGTCAGCCCGTGGCGAGGTGCTTGTAGTAGAACGTCGTCGCGCAGAGTGCGCCGTCCGGCATCAGCGCGTAGTCCGGCACGGTGCCAGCGCGTTGCCAGCCGCTGCGCGCGTAGAGCCGTTCGGCGTCGCCGCCGGTCACGGTGTCGAGCACGAGCACGGTTTTGCCGGCGGCCAGCGCGTGTGTATCGACGGCCTGCATCAGCAACTGGCCGACGCCGCGCCGACGCGCACGGCGATGCACGAGCATCTTGGCGACATCGGCGCGATGCGGCTGATTCTCGGGCTGCGCCGTGACGATCTGCACCGTGCCGACGATCGCGCCGCTCGCGTCTTCGGCGATCAGCAGAATGCGGTCGCCTGCGGCCACGCCATCGGCGACGCGTTGCCAGAACGCCTGCGCCGTCTCGCGCGCGAGCGGCGCCATGAAGCTCACTGACGCGCCGCCTTCCACGCAGTCCATCAGCACGTCGGCGAGCGCGTCGAGGCTCGCGGCGGCTTCGTTCGCGCCGAGGCGGCGTACCGCGATGATGTCGTGGGTGTCGTTCGTGTCGTTCATGCTGCGCTCCTTGCGCTGCCTTGGGGGACGCGGCTCAGCGCCACGAGATAACGCGCCGGTTTGCGCGTGGGATTGCGATAGACGATCGGGCAGTCGAGCCGCATCGCGAGGCAGTCGCCGGTTCGCAGACGCCAGCGCTGCTCGCCGACGGTCATCTCCATTTCGCCTTCGATGATCCAGACCTGCTGATGGATTTCCGCGTCGCGCAGGCTGGTGTCGTAGGCCACGCGCTTGCCCGCGGGAAACTGCACTTCCACGAGTTGCAGCGGCGACCAGAGTGCGGGCGAGAGATTGCGGCGCACGTAACCCGAGGCCGGATCGGTCCAGACCGGCTGTTCCTGCGCGGTGGCGAGCGGCGAGGGTTCGGCGGCGGCGGTGTCGTCGGGCGCTTCGAACAGCGAGGCGAGCGACACGCCGAGCGCCGTCGCGAGTTTGTCGAGCACGACGGCGGTGGGGCTGCTCTGTCCGCGTTCGATCAGCGAAATATTCGAGCGGCTGACCGTGCTGCGTTCGGCGAGCGCGTCGAGCGACCAGCCGCGCGCGTCGCGCAGTTCGCGCAGACGTTGGGCGAGGGCGGTGTGGATGTCCATGCTGTGTCCAGTTTTATGGATGTGGTGTTCCAGTAAACTAGACGGGCAATATTCCTGTGTCAACTGCCGGGAAATCGGCATCGAAAACGGCGGATTCAAGCGCCAATTAATCTGGAATCCAAATGACTTGCGGCGATAAAAAAGCGTGCGGCCGCGATGGCCGCACGCCTGGAGCCGTCGCTTAAGCGGCAGCGGTCACGTCGATACGCAGCGCTTCGCCGCCCGCTGCGATTTCGAGCAGGCGGTCGACGTTCGGGTGCGCGCCCGGACGGTTGCGCGCGTCGGCGGTGTGCTCGGCGAACACTGCGAGGCCGTGCTCGGCCGCCTTGGCGTCGAGCGTGCCGAAGGCTTGCTTCAGGTAGTGGTAGACCGCGAGCGAGCCTTGTTTGCCCGGCTTGTTCTCAATCGTCGAGACGACGGCGCCCTGGCCGTTCACGAGGTCGATGCGCTCGATGCCGTCGATGGCGGGCAGTTGCGCGAGGTTGTCCTTGAAGACGTTGCCCGGTTGAATCATGAAAAACTCCGTTAAGTCAGATGAAGCGTGAGGATTGCGTAGTGGGCCGCATTTTAGCCGATCCTTTAGCCGATCCCCCGCGCCGATAGCCCGTCGGGCCGCAGTCGCGCGCGCCGCCTCGCTGCGCCGCGCGCCGGAATACCGCGTGTTTTCAGGGCTTTTCTTTCGCGAGCGCCGTGAGGATCGCGTATCCGGCGCTCACGCGCGCGTCGATCGGATAGGCCTTGTTGGCGAGTATCACCACGCCGATTTTCTGCGAGGGCACGAACGCCGTGTAAGCCGAGAAGCCGTTGGTCGAGCCGGTCTTGTTGATGAGCGCGTCGGCTTGCGGCGGCAGCGGCGGCGTGATGGCCGTCGCGGGCGCGCCCTGGCGCAGCATGTCGGGGCCGTTGCCGCTTTGCAGCGTGGCCAGCGCGACGGGCCACGGATACTGCTCCCACGCGAGATCCTGCGTGAGCGCGCCCGACGTGTAATAGCCCGTGTGCGTGCAGGCGAGCGCGCGTTGCCACGGCGCGGGCAGCGGCGCGAGACCCATGTTCGCGTCCAGATAGCGCACGAGATCGGGGGCGGTCGTGCGCAGCCCGTAGGCTTCATCGGCGAGTACGCCGGGATGCATGCGCAGCGGCGTGTCGTGCGCGTCGTAGCCTTGCGCGTAATTCGGCATCTGCGCGGCGGGCACGTCGAGCCACGTGTGCGTCAGGCCGAGCGCGGGCAGCAGACGCTGCTGGACGGTCTCGCGATACGGCTCGCCCAGACTCTGCGCCGCGACCATGCCGAGCAGGCCGATGCCGAGATTCGAATAGACGCGCTGCGTGCCGACGGGCTGCGCGGGCTGCCAGTGGCGGTAATAAGCGATCAACTGCGCTTCGTTCGTCACCTTGTCGGGCACGAAGAGTTGCAGGCCGGACGTATGCGTGCCGAGATTGAGCACGCTCACGTGGTCGAACACGCTGCCGCGCAGCGCGCCGACATACTGGCTGGCGGGTGCGGCGAAGTCGAGCTTGCCCGCGCCTTGCGCGTAGCACGCGAGCGTGGCCGTGAACGTCTTGGTCAGCGAGCCGATTTCGAACAGCGTGTCGTCGCGCACGGGCGCGCCTGTGGCTTTCGAGGCCACGCCGTAGCGATAGAACGTGTGCTTGCCGTTCACGGTCACGCCGACGATCAGGCCCGGCACGCCGTATTTCGCCTGCACGGGCGCGATGGCGGCATCGACGGCGGTTTTCAGGCGGTCTTGCGCGTGGCCGGTGGTCGCCGTGGCTGCGGCGGCCAGGCTCATCGACATCAGTAAATGTTTTATCGTGATTTTCACGGTCGAGGACGGAGTCGGTCTGTGGAGCGCCCGACAGACACCGCCGGGCGGCGGATCATGCGCATTGCAGCGATTTCGCCGACGATTGTGGTGCGTTGCCCGCCACCCGACAAGCGACGATAATTTGGCTCAGCCACAAGCCAAACTTATAGGTCGACACGATGCGTCCCAATCTGCCACTGCACGCGCTGCGCGCCTTCGAGGCGTCGGCGCGCCATTTGAGCTTCACGCGCGCCGGGCTCGAACTCAAGGTCACGCAGGCGGCGGTGAGCCAGCAGGTGCGCATGCTCGAAGAGTGGCTCGGCGTGCCGCTGTTCCGGCGTCTGCCGCGCGGGCTCGGCATGACCGACGAGGCGCGCGCGCTGCTGCCCGTGCTCAGCGACGCGTTCGGCCGTATCGAAACGGTGCTCAAGCAGTTCGAGGGCGGACGTCTGCACGAAGTGCTCACGGTGGGCGTGGTCGGCACCTTCGCGATCGGCTGGCTGATGCCGCGTTTGAAGTCGTTTCGCGAGGCGCATCCGTTCGTCGAATTGCGGCTGCTGACGAATAACAATCTCGTCGATCTGGCGGGCGAGGGGCTGGACTTCGCGATTCGCTTCGGCGATGGCAAGTGGCCCGCGACGGATAACGTGCGCTTGTTCGACGCGCCGCACGCGGTGCTGTGCGCGCCGGAGATCGCGCGGCGGCTGGCGTCGCCGGCCGATCTGGCGAAGGAGACGCTGCTGCGGTCCTATCGCACCGACGAATGGCTGGAATGGTTCGCCGCCGCCGGAGTCGAGGCGTGGGCCGTAAGCGGGCCGATTTTCGATTCGTCGCGGCTGATGGCGGAAGCGGCGATGCAGGGCGCGGGGGTCGCGCTCGCTCCCGCGTGCATGTTCGCGCGGGAGTTGCAGGCGGGGTTGCTGGCGCGGCCGTTCGAGGCCGAGGTGATGCTCGGGAGTTACTGGCTGGCGTGGCTGAAGTCGCGGGCGATGACGCCCGCGATGACGGCGTTTTATGAGTGGATCGTGGCGGAGGCGGCCGCGCGCTAACGCCGCTTACCGATCGCCATCACAACACATTCAACATCGCCAGCGCCGTCTCCTGCAAATGCGGCAGCACACGCCGCACGGCGTCGTCGGGGCTTTCATCGCCGATCGACATATTCGTGCTCAACGCCGCGACGACAGCGCCGCTGCGATTGCGCAGCGGCACCGCCACGCCGCGCACGCCCACCTGCAATTGCTGCTCGATCAGCGCATAACCATCCACGCGCGCACGCACGATTTTCTCGCGCAGACGCGTCGCGCTCGTGATCGTATGCGCCGTGAAGGGCGCGAGTTCCACGCCGTCGAGCCAGCTCGACACCGCCTGCTGATCCTCCTTGTACGCGAGCAGCACCACGCCCGGCGAGATCAGCGGCGCGGGCACGCGCGCGCCGAGCACGAAGCCCGTCGTCATCACGCGCGAGACGCCGTTGCGCGCGATCACCACGAGATCCCAGCCGTCGAGCACGCTCACATAGGCCGATTCGTTGAGCGTCGCGCTCAATTGCTGCAGGTACGGCTGCACCATGCGCGGCAAGCGCGCCGAATCGAAATACGACCAGCCCACGCGCAGCACGCGCGGCGTGAGGCCGAACAGGCGTCCATCGGTGTAGACGTAGCCGAGCGATTCGAGCGTCAGCAGATAGCGCCGCGCGGCGGTGCGCGAGAGGCCCGTGCGTTCGCCGGCCTGGGTCGCGGTCATGCGCGCGTGCTGGTTGTCGAAGGCTTCGAGAATCGCGAGGCCTTTTTCGAGTCCGGCGATCCAGTCGCGGCGGGCGAGAGTGGTGGTTTTCATGGCGGAACGCCGTCAAGCCGGAAAGCGAAAAAGGCCGGGCATGCGCCCGGCCTCGTGAGTCGATATGCGCTTGCGCTCAGTGCGCCTGCGCGGGCTTCATGCGCGCCGCCACGAACAGCGAAATGAGGCAGCCGACGGCCAGATACGCAGCCACCAGATGCCACGAGCCGCCGCCCACGCCCACCAGCGCCACGGCGATGAACGGCGTGAAGCCGCCACCGACCACGCTTGCGAACTGATAGCCCACGCCCGCGCCGCTGTAGCGGTATTCTGCGCCGAACAGTTCGGTGAAAAGCGGCTGCTGCACGCTCACCACCATGTCGTGCGCGATGTTCGCGAGCGCCACGGAGAAGATCACGATCCAGACGATCGAGCGCGCTTCGAGTGCGAGGAAGAACGGCACCGCGCTGGCAAGGCCGATCGTCGCGCCGATCAGGTAGACGCGGCGCAGGCCGACGCGGTCGGCGAGCCACGCGAAGCACGGAATCGTCACGCACGACAGCGCGCCGACGAACAAGCCGATGCCGAGGAACAGGTCGCGCGACAGGCCGAGGTTCGTGGTCGAATAGCTAAGCGCGAACGCGGTCACGATGTACATCGTGAAGAGTTCGGCCAGACGCAGCGCGATGATATAGACGAAGGCCTTCGGATGACGCGTGAGCGCTTCGAGCACCGGCATCTTGAGCTTGCGATGGCCGTGCTCGACCTTCTCGACGAACTCGCGCGACTCGTCCATGCTCGAACGCACCCACAGGCCCACGAGCACGAGCACCACGCTGAACACGAACGGCAGACGCCAGCCCCAGGCGCGGAATGCGGTCTCGCCGAGCAGGTGGCTGAGCAGCGCGACGATGCCGGTCGCGAGCACGAGGCCCACGCCGTAGCCGACCTGCACGCCGCTGCTATAGAACGCCTTCTTGTGCTTGGGCGCGCTTTCCACGGCCATCAGCGCCGCGCCGCCCCATTCGCCGCCCACCGCGAAGCCCTGAATGGCGCGCAGCAGCACGAGCAGCACGGGCGCCCACCAGCCGATCGTCGCGAAGGTGGGCAGCAGGCCGATGGCGACCGTCGAGAGGCCCATCAGCATGACGGTCAGCACGAGCATGCGCTTGCGTCCGAGGCGGTCGCCGTAGTGGCCGAACACCACGCCGCCGAGCGGGCGGAACAGGAAGCCCACGCCGAAGGTCGCGAAGGCCGCGAGCGTGCCCATCTTGCCGATGTTGGGGAAAAACGCGGTATTGAAGACCAGTGCGGCGACAATCCCGTAGAGCAGAAAGTCGTACCAGTCGACGACGGCGCCGACGAAGCTGCCCAGCGCGGCCTTGCGGGCCTGGCCGCTCGGGCGGGCGGCGGGAGCGGGCTCGGAGGCGCCGGTGGTGTCGAGGGTCGGGGTCATGAGTGTCTCCAGAAACTGGCTTTTGATCTATGTCGCCAAACATACGCGCGGGACTTGCCGCAGCGGTGAAACGGAGCATAGAGCCGCGCAGGCGGCTCGGCAATGTACGGAACGCGCAAAATGCGCGATTATCGCCCAATCGCGTGCGTTTATCGAACGCTTTGCGGGTTAGCACGGAGAGCAGGCACGACCTGGTCGATGCCCTTCTTTGGCGCGATGAACGATTTGGTTAAAATTGGCGGGTACTGGCGGCGCGGTCTGTCGCCGCCGTCGTTCATGGTTTTTTGCTGGTTTCAGGAGCCTTCCGCATGTCGTCCAACCCCATTTCCGGCGCGCCGGAGCAGGCCAATCCGCTCGGCATGGCCGGCATCGAGTTCGTCGAATTCGCGGCGCCCGATCCCGCCGCGCTCGGGCGGCGCTTCGAGCAGCTGGGGTTCAAGGCCATCGCGCGCCACATCAGCAAGGACGTGACGCTCTATCGCCAGGGCCAGATGAATTTCCTGCTCAACGCCGAGCCGGACTCGTTCGCCGCGCGCTACGCCGAGGAATACGGCATGGGCATCTGCGCGATCGGCGTGCGCGTGGAGAGCGCGCGGCGCGCCTTCGAACACGCGCTGCGTCTGGGCGCGTGGGCGTTCGAGGGCGAGCGCGTCGGCGCGGGCGAGCTGAAGATCCCGGCGATCCAGGGCATCGGCGACTCGCATATCTATTTCGTCGACCGCTGGCGCGGCCGTGGCGGCCTGCGCGGCGGCGTCGGTGACATTTCGATTTTCGACATCGACTTCCGCCCGATCGACATCGCCACCGCCCAGGCCGATCTGGAGCACGGCGGCACCGGCCTGCAACGCGTCGATCACCTCACGCAGACGGTGGGCGCGGGCCGCATCGACGAATGGCTCGACTTCTATCGCGAGCTGCTGCATTTCCGCGAGATCCACGAGATCAACGCGAACTGGCACGTTTCGCAGGAGTCGCGCGTGATGGTGTCGCCGGGCGGCGAGATCCGCATTCCCGTCTACGAGGAAGGCACGCGCCGCACCGAGCTGATGCACGACTATCTGCCCGATCATCCGGGCGAGGGCGTGCAGCATATCGCGCTCGCGAGCGACGACATCGTGCCGTGCGTCGATGCGCTGATGGCGAGCGGCGTCGAATTCGTGGAGCCGCCGCCCGCGTATTACGATTCGGTCGATGCGCGCCTGCCCGGTCACGGCCTCGATATCGAGGCGCTGCGCAAGCGTCATATCCTGATCGACGGCGAGATCGGCGCGGACGGCGTGCCGCGCCTGTTCCTGCAGACCTTCGTGAAGCGCCGCCCCGGCGAGATCTTTTTCGAAGTGGTGCAGCGCCTCGGCCATCATGGTTTCGGCGAGGGCAATCTCGACGTGCTTGCGAAGGCGCGCAAGGCTTGATGCGCGACGCCAGACGCTCGACACGCAAAAACGTAAAACGCAAGAACGCACAAACGCAAAAACGTAAAACGCAAGAACGCACAAACGCACAAACGCAAAAACGTAAAAACGTAAAAACGTAAAAACGTAAAAACGTAAAAACGTAAAAACGTAAAAACGTAAAACGCCCCGCTCGAAAGCGGGGCGTTTTTCATGCTGCGTCGGAATCCGCGCGCGGCCTTACACCGTCACGACGATCTTGCCGACCTGCGCGCCCGCTTCCATGTAGCGGTGCGCTTCGGCGATCTCGTCGAGCGTGAACGTGCGGTCGATCGCGGGCTTGAGCGCGCCCGAGGCGAGGCCGTCGCTAATGAAGCGTTTCGCGCGTTCGAGCTTCGCGGCGTCGGTGGTGATTTCGAACAACTCGTAGCCGCGCACCGTGAGATGGCGCGAGAGCAGGTCCATCACGGGCACGCTCAGATCGCGCGTGTCGAGCGCGCCGTATTGCACGAAGATGCCCTGTTTCGCGAGCGCGCGCAGTTGATGCGCCGCCTCCGGGCCGCCGACCGGATCGAACGCCAGATGCGCGCCCGTGCCGGCCGTGATCTCCAGCACCTGCTCCGTGAGCGCCGCGCCGCCGCCCGCGATCACGTGCTTTGCGCCCGCTTCGAGCAGCGCCGCGCGCTTGCTGTCGCTGCGCGTGAGCGCGATCGGCACCGCGCCGACGCTGTTGGCGATCTGGATCGCCGCGAGTCCCACGCTGCTGGACGCCGCGCCCACCAGCACGGCCTGGCCGCGCGCGAGGCCGCCGATTTCGATCAGCGCGCCCCAGGCCGTGGCGTACTGCATCCACGTGGCGGCGGCTTCCTCGAACGAGAGGCCCGCCGGGTTCTTCACGACGGCGTGTGCGGGCGCATTCACGCGTTCGCCGTACATGCCGTAGTCGAGAAACGAGAACGCGGGTACGACGCTCACGGCGTCGCCGGGCGCGAAGTCCTGCACGCCGCTGCCCACGGCTTCGACGATGCCCGACGCTTCATAGCCCAGCGCGGCGGGAAAGCGCGGCGCGTGCGTGTACTGGCCGCTGCGGTACATGACTTCGGCGCGGTTCAGGCCGATGGCCTTGACGCGGATCTGCACCTCGCCGGCCTGCGGAGCGGGCACGTCGACGTCGTCGATCTGGAGCACGTCGGGGCCGCCGATGCGGTGAAAGCGGACGATTCTGGACATTCTGGATTCCTCTTGAATTCGAACGGGGCGCATAAGCATGAAAAGATGCATCGCAAGGCGCGCCCGGTCCGATTACTGTATGCCGCGCCGCAGCGCGAATAAACGCGTGGCGCGATTACTCATTGTTATTGGATGAATAACAATGCGTGCGCTTGAGCGGAATCCGCGCAGCGCTTCAACCCGGACAGCGTTTGCCGATCAGTTCCGTGAGCCAGTCGACGAACACGCGCACCTTGCCCGGCAGATGCTCGCGATTCGGATACATGACGGAGATCGGCTTGGGCACCTTCGCGATGCCGGGCAGCACTTCCACGAGCTGGCCCGCGTCGATGTGCGGCTGCAACGCCGGGCGCAGCGCGTGGATCAGGCCGAAGCCCGCGAGACCGCACGCAAGCAGCGCTTCGGAACTGTCGGTGAGCAGGGCGCTGTCGAGCTTGAGCGCGACGGTCTTGCCGCCGCTGCGATACACCCAGTCCATCACGCGGCGGTTGCGTCCCGTGAAGAAGTTCACGGCGCGATGCGCGCGCAGATCGTCGAGCGTGCGCGGCAGGCCGTGGCGCGTGCAATACGCGGGCGACGCGCAGGTCACCATCGGCACCTCGCCGATCTTGCGCGCGACCATGCTGGAGTCTTTCAATTCGCCGATCCGCACCACGCAGTCGATACCTTCGCCGATCAGATCGACGGGCTGATCGCTCGCGCCCAGCACGATCTCGATCTGCGGATAGCGCTGCTGGAATTCGGGCAGCGCCGGAATGATCACGGCCTTGGCGAGCGCCACGGCCACGTTCAGGCGCAGACGTCCCTTCGGCTGCGGGCGCTGCTGCGAGAACTGCGCGAACGAGGCGAACGTGTCGTTCACGCCCGCGAGCAATTGAACACAGCGCTGATAGAACTCGTCGCCTTCGGCGGTCGTGCTCACGCGGCGCGTGCTGCGGTTCAGGAGGCGGATGCCGAGTTCGTCCTCGAGTTGCTGCACGGCTTTCGTGACGGCGGGGCGGTGCAGTTGCAGCGCTTCGGCGGCTTGCGTGAAGCTGCCGCGCTCGACGATATTCACGTAGATCTGCATGGTTTGCAGACGATCCATGGGCATTCCTTGACGATCGATTCAGCGCGCGCCGATGTGCGGACCGGCGCATGTGCGCTCGCGTACGGACGCGCGGCGCGCGCCTCGCGTATGCTGCAACCGGGGCCTCCCCAGAAGCGGTGCCGACAATGATAAACACTGACTGCCACTCCGGGACACGCGCGCGCGCGAAACGCTTCGCGCTGGGCCTCGCTGTGTGGTGCGCGAGCGTGGGCCTGAGCTTGAGCCTGGGCTTGAGCTTGAGCTTGAGCTTGAGTGCGCGGGCGCAGGACGACGCATCGCACGAGGCGGCCAATCCGGCGACCGGTCACATGCAACACGTCGCGAAAGCGTCGGCGTCGGCATCCGCTTATCGTCCTGCGCTGTGGACCGCGAGCCTGCCCGGTCATCCCACCTTGCTGCTGCTGCCCACGATCCACGGACTCGCGAGCGACGACCCGCGCATCGATGCCGCGCTCGCTGCGCTGGCGGACCGCGTGCAGGCGATCGCGCTCGAAACCAACGTGAGCCCGACGCACGACAATGTGCAGACGATCCTGCGCTACGGCCTCTATCCCGCCGCCGACAATCTCACGAACCACATGCAGTCGATGAGCGCCGAGGCGCTCGCGCATTGCGCGCGTGACAGTGGCGCCGATATCAAGGTGTTCTTCCAGCACAAGCCGTGGCTCGCGGGCTTCGTCGTCGATGCGGTGCGGCTGCATGAGCAGCGCTTCGAACGGGAGGATGGCGCGAAGCCGCCGCGCTTCGTGCCCACGGGCGAGTCGCTGGTGTTCGCGGGGATCGACGCGCGGCTCGAATCGATCGCGCAGCGCCAGCGCATTCCGCTGATCTATCTGGAGACGATCGAGCAGGGCATGCGCCTCTTCGACGAGATGCCGGCCGCCGATCAGGAAGCCTTTCTGCAAGGCGAATGCGCGGGACTGCATGGCGCGCGCCAGGGCGCGGCCTCGTACGCGCAGTTTCAGCAGGCGTGGGTAACGGGCGACGCCGCGCAACTGGAGCGGCTGGCGATGGCGCGCTTTCCCGGCGAAAGCGACGCGCATTACGACTTCAGCCAATACCTCTATCTGCGCGGCACCGATATCTTCGCCGAGACGCTCGCGCAATACGGCTATTTCTACGGCAAGGGGCCGATACTCGTCGCGGTCGGCGCAGGGCACTTTTTTGGTGCGCACTCGCTGCTGCAACGGCTGCACGACGCCGGTTACACCGTCACGGGACCGCTGCCCGCGCTGCGCAAAGTCGCGGCTCGCTGACGAAATGTAAACTTACCAACTCTTTCGAGGGCTTCCCTAAACTTTCCATCGCATGCGCCGTTAGACCAGGTATGAAAACGCCATTCTCGAAATCGGAAGCCCAGCTTCTGCTGTCGATCGCCCACGAGCGCGCGGAGCACCGCGCGGCGGCGGCGGGCGTCGAGCTTGAGTCGGCCGCGGGTTCCGCGATCTACGACACGGTGATCTATTCGACGCTGTCCGAGTTCGCGCCCGCGCTCACGATCGACGAATTCATCGGCCTGCTCGCGCGTCCCGAGATCCTGCACTGAGTCCCGCACGGCACTCTCGACGGCGATCGGCATTCCTGAGGTTCGAATAACAAAACGGCGCGCGGGCCATCACCCGCGCGCCGTTTTTTCATCGGCGAATCATCGGCAAAACGTCTGAACGTTTAGAACTTCTGGCGCAAGCCCACGCTCACGATCGCCTGCGATTGAGAGTTCGACGAGTGGCCGTTGCCCTTGTCCGAGACCGAGGCGGTCGCGGCCACCGGATGGCCGAGCGCGTCGAGCGTCGTGCCCGAGGCGTGCTGATAACCGGCCAGCAGATACACCGTCGAGCGCTTCGAGAAGTCGTAGAGCGCGCCCACCGAGACGTTGTGGTACTGCGCGGCGTCGTCGAGATTGTCGACGTCGCTGCCGCGCGTGTAGCTGTAGCCCGCGAACAGATGCGTCCTCGGCTGCACGTTCCACATGCCGAACACGCCCGCGATGTTGAAGCGCGCCGTGCCCGAGTAAAGCGAGTTCGCGCCCGCCTTGTACTGCACGTTGCTGTAGTTCACGCCCACCTGCACCGTGCTGAAATCCCACGTCGCGCCCGCGGCCACCACCTGCTGCGACTGCGCGCTCGCGAAGCCTTCGTTGATCGACGAGTTGAAGGTGCCGTCGTAGGTGCCTTGCCATTTGCCGTAGGTCGTGTCGTCGAGGCCGGTCTTGCTGTTGTCCGAGCGCTCGTAGCCCACGCCCACGCGCAGCGGGCCGTTCGCGTAGCCTGCGCCCACGCTCCACGTGTTCTTGCGCTTGAGGCTACCCGCCTGGCCGCCGAAGCCGTAGAGCGCGCCGAACGAAAAGCCGTTGTATTTCGCGCTCGTGTACTTGATCGAGTTGTCGACGCGCGTGGTCTGGTCGAGATCGTCGATGTCGCCCGGATGCGCGCCGAAGCCGCCGATCTGGCTCACCGGCGCGACCGGCCCGACGAAGTCGTCGAGCGAGGTGTACTGGCGGCCCATCGTCAGCGAGCCGTAGCGCTGGTCGGCGAGACCGACGAACGCCTGGCGGCCGAACAGACGGCCGCTCTGGCCCGAGGTGCCGTTGCTGATGTCGAAGCCGTCTTCGAGCACGAAGATCGCCGAGAGGCCGTTGCCGAGATCCTCGCGGCCCTTGAGGCCCCAGCGGCTGCCCGAGAGATTGCCGGTCGTCATGGCGACGTTCGAATGGCCCTGATAAGCGCCGGTCTTGCCGGTGCGCTCGTTGCTGCGGTACGTGATGCCCGCGTCGGCGATGCCGTAGAGCGTGACGGAGCCCTGCGCCGCGGCGGTGCCCGCGAGCGTGAGCAGGATCGGCGCGGAGATCAGGTGTTTTTTCATCATGAGTCGTCTCGGTGAAAAAGAGAGCGCCGCATCAAAGCGGTCTCGTTGTTATGCGCGCGCGCACCGGCCGCCTCGATCAACGAGGCAGCCGGCTTGCGGCGCTGGAAAAACGCGGATCAGAACTTCAGGAGGTCAGGCGCGTGAGGGCGGTTGAGGCCGTGTTGCGGTATCAGCGCTTGAGCGAGGCGCCCGGCGGCAGCTCGGGCGAGGTGACGGTCACGGTCTTGCGCAGCTTCGCGACGTCGTCGGCGCTGACCGGCGCGCCGGTGTTGCCCCAACTGGTGCGCACGAAGGTCGCGACGTCGGCGACTTCCTGGTCGGAGAGGCGCCAGCCGAACGGCGGCATCGTGAAGGTCGAGGGCGCCGTCTGCGTGCCTTCGAGCGCGGCGCCCGCGAGCAGCACATGGATCAGCGAGGTGGCGTCCTTGCCCTGCACGACGGGATTGCCGCCGAGCGCCGGGAACACGCGCGTGTAGCCGCGCCCGTCGCTGCGGTGGCAGGCCATGCAGTTGTCGCGATAGACCGCCGCGCCGCGCGCGCTCGCGTCGCCGCCTTGCAGCTTGCTCGCGGCGGTGGCGTCGTAGGCGTACGGCGTTTCCTTCGCGTCGTTCGAGGGCAGCGTCTTGAGATAACGCGCCATCGCGAGCAGGTCCGCATCGGTCATGTGCTGCATGCTGTGCTGGACCACGTCGGTCATGCCGCCGAACGCCGCCGTATGCAGATTGCGGCCGGTCTTGAGGAACTGGACGATGTCGTCCTCGCTCCATGCGCCGATGCCCGTACGCGGATTGCCGCGCAGGCTCGACGGCACCCAGCCGTCGATCGGGCCGCCGCCCGCAAGGAAGTCGTCGCCTTCGAGATCGGTCAGCGCGAGTTCCTGCATCGTGCGCGCGCGCGGCGTGTGGCACGCGCCGCAGTGGCCGAGGCCCTGCACGAGATACGCGCCGCGCGCGACGATCGCATCGTTGTAATGCCCGGCGTCGAACGGCGCGACCTTCGGCGCGAACATCGTGCGCCAGATGCCGAGCGGCCAGCGCATCGACAGCGGCCACGGAATGTCCACCGCGCGATTGGCCGCGTTCACCGGCGCGACACCGTGCATGAAGTACGCGTAGAGCGCTTTCATGTCGTCGTCGGAGAGGCGCGCGTACGACGGGTAGGGCATCGCCGGATAAAGCGTGTCGCCGTTCGGACGCACGCCCTGGCGCACGGCCTTGGCGAAGTCGTCGTAGGTCCACTTGCCGATGCCGCTGCCAGCGTCGGGCGTGATGTTGGTCGAGTAGATCGCGCCGATCGGCGTGTCGAACTTCAGGCCGCCCGCGAAAGGCTTGCCGCCTTGCGACGTGTGGCAGGCGATGCAGTCGCCGGCGCGCGCGAGGTATTCGCCATGCGCGATGAGCGCGGCGTCGGAGGACGCGGTTTGCGTGCCTGCGTTGGCGGCGTGCGCAGCCGCAGCCGCGAACGTCATCGACAGCGCCGCGCACGCGGCCAGCGCGCCACGAGCGAAGCCCGTGGGGAAAAGGTTCTTCTTCATGCGGATCGTCACACGCTCACCAGAGGGCCGGGGTTCTTGAGGTACTGGCTGCGAATGGCCTTCGCGGACCAGTACGCCAGGGCGGCGACCATCCCCGTGGGGTTGTAGCCGATGCCTTGCGGGAACGCGGACGCGCCAATCACGAAAACGTTATGGACGTCCCAGCTCTGCAGATAGCGGTTGAGCGCGCTGGTGTTCGGGTCGGTGCCCATGATCGCGCCGCCCACGAGGTGAGTGGTCTGATAGCGGCGCGAATCGAAATGCGCGCCGAACTCGCGCGTGTAGACGTTAATGGCCTTCGGACCCATCGCCTCGGCGATCTTCTTCATCTGGCCGGTCACGTACTGCGCCATCTTGATGTCGTTGTCCTTCCAGTCGAAGGTCATGCGCAGCAAGGGCTGGCCGTACGAGTCGCGATAGGTCGGATCGAGGTCGAGGAACACGTCGCGATACGACATGTTCGAGCCGTGCGCGTCCATCGAAATGGTGTGCGCGTAGTGATCCTTCACGGCCTTCTTCCACTGCGAGCCCCAGTTCGGCGTGCCCGCGGGCGTGGCGATGCCGCTGATCGGCTTGACGCCCGCCTGGTTCACCCACAGCGGCGAGCCGCCGACGAAACCGAGCGGACCGTGATCGAAGTTGTCGGCGTTGAAGTCGTCCACGGCCACGCCGTTGCCGCCCGCGCCGATGAACGGATTCGTCCACGTGTCCTTGTCGAAGAACGCCGTGATGGTCGAGAGATTCTGGTACGCGAAATTGCGGCCCACGACGCCCGTGCCCGAGACCGGGTCATACGGCTTGCCGATGCCCGAGAGCAGCATCAGATGCACGTTGTGATACTGGAACGCCGAGACGATCACGAGATCGGCGGGCTGGAACACTTCCTGGCCCGACGGATCGACGTAGGTCACGCCGGTCGCGCGCTTCTTCGTGTCGTCGAGTTCGACGCGCAGCACGTGGCATTTCGAGCGCAGTTCGAAGTGTTTTTCGAGCTTGAGCGCGGGCAGGATGTTCAGGTTCGGCGAGGCCTTCGAGTACATGTAGCACGCGTAGCCGCTGCAGTAGCCGCAGAAGTTGCACGGCCCCATCTGCGCGCCGTACGGGTTCGTGTACGGACCCGAGGTGTTCGCGGACGGCAGGCGGTACGGATGCAGGCCGATCGACTTCGCAGCGTCCGAGAAGCGTTGCGCCGAATACGTATTCAGTTGCGCGGGCAACGGAAAATTGTCGCTGCGGCGCGCTTCGAACACGTTGCCGTCGCCGACCACCTTGTCGCCGACCTTGTAGGCCTGGCCCGAGGTGCCGAACACTTTTTCGGCGAAGTCGAAATGCGGCTCCAGCTCGTCGTAGCTCACGCCGTAATCCTGGATGGTCATGCCTTCCGGGATGAACTTCTTGCCGTAGCGTTCTTCGTAATGACTCTTCAGGCGCAGTTCTTCCGGCGTGATGCGGAAGTGCACGCCCGACCAGTGCAGGCCTGCGCCGCCCACGCCTTCGCCGGGCAGGAACGCGGCGAGCTGGCGGTAGGGCAGCGCCGTCTCGGCCGCGTTGTGGCGGATCGAGACGGTGGTCTTCGAGAGGTCCAGAAAGAGCTTCTTGCGGACGTTGTAGGTCAGCTCGTCGATGGTGTTCGGGTACGCGCCGTCCGGGTAGGTGTCGCGATACTCGCCGCGTTCGAGCGCGACCACGGTCAGGCCCGCTTCCGTGAGTTCTTTCGAGAGGATCGCGCCGGTCCAGCCGAAGCCGACCACGACCGCGTCCACATGAGGTTTCTTGATCGCCATTACGTGCGCTCCCCGTTGATCGATACCGGACCGTACGGGTAAGGCTTGCCGTCCTGGTTCACGAAATCCATGAAATCGGCGCGCGCGCCGGGAAAACCGATCATCTTCCACGCGGCCATGTCCTTGTTGCCGCCGTGGATCGGATCGCAGAAATAGCCTTCGCGCGTGTTCTGCAGCAACTGGCCGAAGAACACCTTCGCGGGCACCGAGTCGAGTTCGACCTTGCCCGCTTCGAGATCCGCGAGCAGGGCGTCGCGCGTGTTCGCATCGAGCGCGTCGAAATCCTTGCCCCAGGCCTTGGTCGCGTACGCGTTCACCGCCGCGATGCCGAGGCGGTAGATGTCGCGCGGCACCAGCTTCATCTGATAGCCGAGTTCCGGCGCGCCTTGCTGGAACGGCCCCTGCATGTACCAGAGCGCGCCGTGCGCGTAGGGCGTGTCCATCTGACGGTCGATGAATTCGGGCACGCCCGCGTCGAGCGCGCCCGGACCTTCGGCGTCGGCGGGAATCAGGCGGTCGACCGCCGCTTGCAGGAAGGCCCATTCGCGGGCGTCGAAAAAGCGGGGCTTGTAAGCGCTTTGGGCCTGCCCCGGCTGGGACGCACCCGCCTGGCTGCCGCCTTGCTGCGCGTTGCCGTTGGACGGCTGCGAGCCGCCTTCGCAGCCGGCGAGCGCCCCTGCGGGAACGAGCACTACCGCCGTGCGCAGGAAGCCACGGCGAGACGTGAGAGGGGATTCGGACATTGTTCGATTCTGTATGAATTCGGCGCGATCTGATCTGACCGTGACCATCTGGGGAAGCCGGTTTCTGTCCGGCCGCCGCGGTAACGAATGGTAATTGGAACCGGTTCCATGATTGTCGGGGGATTCTACAATATTCCATTGCGCTGGCTGTATCGATCGCGCCCGGTCAAGTGGCGGGGTGTCGCAATCGGGCGCGGCATGGCGTCCCGGCCGGTTGGAGAATGTCCAGCGGATTCAAGGGCTTGGGGCGGTCGGCCCGATTCGGAGCGCGCGGCGGGCGGGGCGGATCGGCGTGGCTTCGCATGGCTGGCTGGAGCGCGAGCCGTCGCGGAGCTTGTTGCTTTTTGGGGAATGCACGCCGCGCCGGGTTGTCAGTCAGGGACAGATTCGGTATCGCGCAGGATGCCGGTCTAATCCTCTGATTAATTGCGGAAATCCTCGGCCCGTCGCGGCTGGCGGGCGTTTGCGGCGCGCCTCCGAACAAACCCTAACAAGTCCACCAAGTTGTTTGACAACTGGTCGGGGCGGGTGCTACTGTGCGGATATCGACCACCCACCATTTCTGCACGAGGCCTCATGAACGTGTCCCCGATCGTCGAAAGCGAATTCGCTTCGACCGTGATGGCAGTGCCCCCCCTGGCACGCCGCGCCGATTTCTCCCTTGACGTTGAAGCCAACGGCAAGCTCATCCGCCATATGGAAGCAGGCGGTATCCGCACGCTGCTGTACGGCGGCAACGCGAACCTGTACCACGTCGCCGTCAGCGAATTCCGCGAGTTGCTTGACATGCTCGCCGAGCAGACCGCGCCCGAAACGCGCGTGATCCCGGCCATCGGCCCGGACTACGGCAAGATGCTCGACCAGGCGCGCATCCTCGCGCAGACGCAATACAAGACCGCCATGGTGCTGCCGCTGTCGGGCTTCACCACGCCGGCCGGCGTCGAAACGGGCCTCTCGCGCATCGCCGACACCGCGGGCATCCCGCTGACGCTCTATATCAAGAGCGAGGATTATGTCGATGTGGACACGCTCGTGCGCCTGATCGACCGCGGCACGCTGATTGCGGTGAAATACGCCATCGTGCGTCAGGACCCGGCGAACGATCCGTATCTGCGCCGCCTGCTGCAAAGCGTGCCGGCCTCGAAGGTCGTCTCGGGCATGGGCGAGCGTCCGGCGCTGGTGCACGTGCGCGATTTCGGTCTCGCCGCCTGGACCACGGGCTCGGGCTGTATCGCCGCGAACGCCGTGATGGCGCTGCTCAAGGCTGCCAAGGAAGGCCGCGCCGACGAAGCGCAACGCCTCTACGACGCCTTCATGCCGCTCGAAACGCTGCGCGACGACATCTCGCTGATCCGCGTGCTGCACGACGCCGTCACGCTCTCCGGCATCGCCGACATGGGCCCGATCCTGCCGCTGCTCTCGCAGTCGCCGGCCGAAGCGCTGCCCGCCATCGGCGAAGCGGCGAAGACGCTGCTCGCGTTCGAGCGCTCGCTGGCCGGTTCGTCGCAAGCGGCGCACGCCTGAGCGGCGAGTGCAACCGCTTGTGCAACTGATTGAACTGAACGGAGCGAACATGTCGTCTATCACGGGAGCCATGCTGATCGGCGCGCAGTCGGTGCGCGGTCAGGCGGGCGAAATGCGCGCCTTCGCGCCGGCGCTCGGCAAGGACATCGAGCCGGCGTTCGGCCTCGGCAACAAGGCCGATGTCGCGCGCGCCTGCGATCTCGCGGCGCTGGCGTTCGACGCCTTCCGCGCCGCGCCGCACGAAACGCGTGCCAAGCTGCTGGAAGCGATCGCCGAGCGCATTCTCGCCATCGGCGACGAACTGATCGAACGCGCGCATCTGGAATCGGCGCTGCCGAAGGCGCGTCTGGAAGGCGAGCGCGGCCGCACGGTCGGCCAGCTGCGCCTGTTCGCGTCGCTGGTGCGCGACGGCCGCTGGTGCGGCGCGGTGCTCGATTCGGCGCTGCCGGATCGCAAGCCGCTGCCGCGTTCGGACCTGCGCGCGCAGCGCATCGGCCTCGGCCCGGTGGCCGTATTCGGCGCGAGCAATTTCCCGCTGGCGTTTTCGGTGGCGGGCGGCGACACGGCGTCGGCGCTGGCCGCTGGTTGTCCGGTGGTCGTGAAGGCGCACCTCGCGCATCCGGGCACCTCGGAACTCGTGGGCCGCGCGATCCAGCAGGCGGTCGCGGACGTCGGCCTGCCCGAAGGCGTGTTCTCGCTGATCTTCGGCGGCGGCAACGAAACGGGCGAAGCGCTGGTCGCGCATCCGGCCATCAAGGCGGTGGGCTTCACGGGCTCGCGCCGCGGCGGTCTCGCGCTCGCGCAGATCGCGTCGCAGCGCGCGGAACCGATCCCCGTCTACGCGGAAATGAGCAGCATCAACCCGATGCTCGTGCTGCCGGCGGCGCTGGCCGCGCGCGGCGAAGCGCTCGCACAGGGTTTCGTCGATTCGCTCACGATGGGCGTCGGCCAGTTCTGCACCAATCCGGGCCTCGTGCTCGCGATCGACTCGCCGGAACTCGACCGCTTCGTGACGGCCGCGAGCGCGGCGCTCACGCACAAGCCCGCGCAGACCATGCTGACGGCGGGCATCGCGTCGGCGTATGGCGATGCGGTGGCGCAGCGCAAGACCCAGGGCGTCGAGCAACTGGCCGAAGGCGCGGCAAGCGATGCGCAGTGCGCTGCGCTGCCGCTGCTGTTCAAGGCGAGCGCCGAGCAGTTCCTCGCGCAGCACGCGTTGTCGGACGAGATTTTCGGACCGACCTCGATCGTCGTGGCCTGCCGCGACGAAGCGGAACTGCTGCGCGTGGCCGAGCATCTCGAAGGCCAGCTCACGGCCACGCTGCAGATCGACCGCGACGACTACGCGATGGCCGCGCGCCTGCTGCCGGTGCTCGAACGCAAGGCCGGCCGCATTCTGGCGAACGGTTTCCCGACCGGCGTCGAGGTTTCGTACGCGATGGTTCACGGCGGCCCGTTCCCGGCCACCTCGGACGCGCGCACGACTTCGGTGGGCGCGATGGCGATCGAGCGCTTCCTGCGTCCGGTCTGCTATCAGGACCTGCCGGCGGAACTGCTGCCTGCCGCGCTCCAGGACGAGAATCCGCTGGCGCTGTGGCGTCTGCGCGACGGTGAACTGGTGCGCAAGTAAGCACTGCAAGTAACGGGCGAAGGCGCTTGCGGCGGCTCACCAGCTCTCTGCAAGCGCCTTGTCACGGGGCCGCCCGACAATCGACTCACAAGACGCTCACAAAAGCCCTGACGTTGCTTGACAACTTGATGTGTGGTTCGGCATCCTTTGACCGCGGCGAAAGTTGGCGCGAAGTTGGCAGCAGGCTGACGCGAGGCTGGCAGCAGCATGGCAACAAGCGGACGTCCAGCCGGAAATACAGGCATCAGAACGACAACAGCCGTGTATTAAAAAACCCATAATCAGATGTGAGGAGATGCGATGTTCGATGGACGCTTGAAGGCCAGCGTGCTGGCCGTATGTGTGGCGGCCGCGGCGGCGCTCGGCATGAGCGCGGCGAAGGCGGATCCCGTTTCCCTGAACATAGTCGACGTGGCCGGCAATCTGCAGCTCACGCAGAAGGCCTTCGAGGCGTTCAAGGCGAAGTACCCGAATCTCGTCTCCAACATCACGTACACCAATGCCCCCGCGCCGCAGTTGCCTGGCAAGATCAAGGCGATGCAGGCGGCAGGCCGCGCCGATATCGATCTCGTGCTCACGGGCACGGACGCGCTGGCGGCGGGCATCGAACAGAATCTGTGGATGAAGCTGCTGCCCGATCAGACGGCGGCGCTGCCGGGCGTGCTCGACAAGTACGCGCCGGGTCCGCGCAAGATGCAGGACCTCGCGCAAGGCTACGGCCTCGAAGTGTCGTATATGCCCGCCGGTCCGCTCGTCGAATACAACCCGGCGAAGGTCGCGAAGCCGCCGCACACGCCGGCTGAACTGCTCGCGTACTGCAAGGCCAATCCGGGCAAGCTCATTTATGCGCGTCCGGCCAATTCGGGTCCGGGCCGCACGTTCCTGATGGGCCTGCCGTATCTGCTCGGCGACAAGAATCCGCAAGACCCGATCAACGGCTGGGACAAGACCTGGGCCTTCCTCAAAGAGCTGAATTCGTGCGTGCCGTACTACCCGGGCGGCACTTCGGCGGTGATGAAGGAACTGGGCGAAGGCACGCGCGACATGACCGTGACGGTCACGGGCTGGGACATCAACCCGCGCGCGCTCGGCATCGTGCCGGCCGAATTCAAGGTGCAGGCGTTCGACAACATGACGTGGGTGAACGACGCGCACTTCATGGTGGTGCCCAAGGGCGTCTCGAAGGAGAAGCTCGCCGTGCTGCTCAAGCTGATGAACTTCATGCTGGAGCCGCAGCAACAGGCCATGACGTATGACGACGGCTACTTCTATCCGGGCCCGGCGGTCAACGGCGTGACGCTGTCGATGGCGCCGAAGCAAAGCCAGGACGTGATCGCCAAGTACGGCCGTCCCGAATACGCGAAGTGGCTGACGCAGTATCCGCACGTCCAGCCGCTCTCGGCGCAGGCGATGGTCGCGGCGTTCCAGAAATGGGACCGCGAGGTCGGCTCGCAGAAGTCGCAGTAAAAGGGCGCGTGGCCGGGCCGTTCGCGGCCTGGCCCCGGATAAGTGGATGAGTGGAACACGTGGTCAGGAAGGTGTCATGAAGCATTCTTTCGATCGTCTGCGTCTGGACGCGGTGTGCCGCAGCTTCACGAGCGCGGAGGGCGCCCAGCTGGCGGCGCTGCGCGGTCTCGATCTGGAGATTCGCCGCGGCGAATTCATCGCGCTGCTTGGGCCGTCGGGCTGCGGCAAATCGACGGCGCTCAACTGCATTGCGGGCCTGCAGCCGCTCACGAGCGGCAGCATCTGGCTCGACGAACAACGCATCGACGTGCTGCCGCCCGAAAAGCGCGGCTTCGGCATGGTGTTCCAGAATTACGCGCTGTTCCCGCATATGTCGGTGCTCGACAACGTGGGTTTCGGCCTCAAGATGCAGGGCATCGCGCGCGACGAGGTCAAACGCCGCGCGCGCGAGGCGCTGCAACTCGTGCAACTCGTCGGGCATGAAAGCAAGCTGCCGGGCCAGCTTTCGGGCGGCCAGCAGCAGCGCGTCGCGATTGCGCGCGCGATCGTGATCGAGCCGCCGCTCGTGCTGATGGACGAACCGCTGTCGAACCTCGACACGCGTCTGCGTATCGAAATGCGCGCCGAAATCCGCCGCATTCACGGCCAGCTGGAACGCGCCACGATTTACGTCACGCACGATCAGGACGAAGCGCTTTCGATGGCCGACCGCATCGTCGTGATGAAAGAGGGCGTCGTGCAGCAGGTCGCCACGCCCAAGCAGATTTACAGCCGTCCCGCGAATCTGCATGTCGCGCGTTTCATGGGTTATCGCAACGTGCTGCCGTTCGCCGTGAGCGGCGAGCGCGGCGAGCAAATCGCGATGTCGGCGTCGGGCATCACGCTCACGGGCGTGCCGATGGACGACGTGAAGGGCGGCGAGATCTCGGTGGCGATGCGCCCCGAAGATTTCGAACGCGCCCACGCGGGTGATGCGAATGCGTTCGACGTCGAAGTCGAAATGGTCGAATACGGCGGCCGCGATTCGCTGCTGCTCGCGAACGCGCCGTTCGGCAAGCTGTGGGCGCGCGTGGAAGGCGAATTCGAAGCGGGCGAGCGCGCCACGCTGCGCGTCGCGCCGTCGCGCGTGCTGGCCTACGCGGAGCGCGCATCATGAGCACGCTGGCCTCGTCGATCATCAAGGCGCCGCGCGACGCGCGCGGCTGGCTCGTCGCGCCCGCGCTCGGGTTCATCATCGCGCTGTTTCTCTATCCGTTCGCCTACGGCCTCGTGTTGTCGTTCAAGCCGATGAACGGCGGCGGGGTATTCGCGAACTATCTGCAGTTCATTCACGATCTGTCGCTGTGGCCGACGGTGTTCGTCACGCTGAAACTCGCCGTGCCCGCGACGATCATCAACGTCGGGCTCTCGCTGCCGGTCGCGTTCGCGCTGCGCCGCAAGTCGCCGTATCAGAAGCTCGTGACGACGCTGCTCGTGATTCCCGTCACGCTCGGCACCGTGCTGATCGCCGACGGCATGCTCAGCTACTTCGGGCCGAACGGCTGGTTCCCGCAGGCGCTGCACGCGCTGCATCTGTACACGAACGAAGAGATTCGCCTCACGCACAACTACTGGGGCGTGCTGATCTCGCTGATCGTCTCGGGTTTTCCGTTCGCCTTCCTGCTCACGCTGTCGTACGTCACGGGCATCGACCCGACGCTCGCGCGCGCGGCGGCCACGCTCGGCGCGGGACCGTGGCAGCAGTTCCGGCAGATCTATCTGCCGCTGCTCGCGCCCGGTCTCACGATGGCCGCGTGCCTGTCGTTCGTGCAGGCGTACTCGGTGTTTCCGTCGGCGGTGCTGCTCGGCGCGCCCGCCGGTCCCACGCGCGTGATTTCGATCGCGGCGTCGGAAGCGGCGTTCGAGAGCTACGACTATTCGCTCGCCTCGACCATCGCCATCGTGATGGGCTTCGTGCAGCTCGTGGTAGTGGCGGCGATGCTCGGCGCGAAACGCTTCTTCTACTCGGGCCCGGTGAGCGGAGGGAAAGGCTGATGACCGCACATCAACGTAACGCCGCCGGTCTGCCCGCGGGCGCGCCGATGCGCGACGAACGTCCCGCGCCCGCCGCCAACGCGCCGCAGACGAAGCCCGGCGCGAACGTGCCGGAGATCGTCTGGAAGGTGCTCGTCTGGGGCGGCGTGGTGTTCTTCCTGCTCAACGTGCTGCTGCTGATCGCGACCGTGGGCGTGAACTCCATCGCCACGCGCTGGTTCGGCACGCCGCTGCCGCAAGGCTTCACGCTGCACTGGTATGCGCAGGCGTGGCGCGACTTCCAGCTGGGCAGCGTGCTGTGGGTGACTTTCGAGGTGGTGGGCGCGGTGGTGGTGCTGTCGATCGCGCTCGGCGTGCCCGCCGCGTACGCGCTTGCGCGCGCGCAGTTTCCGGGCAAGCGCATCGCCATGCTCGTGTTCCTGCTGCCGCTGATGGTGCCGCCCGTGACCTACGGCATTCCGATGGCCACGGCGATGTATCAAACCGGTCTCGCGGGAACCTTGACCGGCGTGATCCTCGCGAACCTCGTGCCCGCGCTGCCCTTCGTGATTCTCGTGATGACGCCGTTCATCGAGCAGATCGATCCGAATCTGGAATCGGCGGCGCGCATTTTCGGCGCGAATACGCTGCGTTATTTCCGTTATGTATTGCTGCCGCTCCTCGTGCCGGGGATGCTGGCGGCGGGGCTGCTCGTGCTGGTGCGCACGATCGGCATGTTCGAACTGACTTTTTTTACCGCCGGACCCGACACGCAAACGCTCGTCGTCGCGCTGTATTACGCAGTGTTCTCGACAGGCGTGCGCGCGCCGCAGTCCATCGACGCCATGGCGATGATCTACATGGCGATCACGCTCGCATGGGTGCTGGTCGCGCTGCAGTTCGTCAGCCCGACACAACTCGTGTCGCGCGTGAAGGAATCGCGTTAGCGCGAGGTCGGCCCGCGCCGGCGGCTTTATTGACACATCCGCGGAAACACTGGAGCAAGGCAAGATGAGCAACAAGCGAAAGACCCCCGAAGAACTGCGCAGCCACCGCTGGTATGGCGTGAACGACCTGCGGTCGTTCGGCCATCGTTCGCGCTCGGCGCAGATGGGCTACAGCCGCGAGGAGTACGCGGGCAAGCCGGTGATTGCGATCCTCAATACGTGGAGCGAAATCAACCCTTGCCATACGCACTTCAAGCAGCGCGTGGAAGAGGTCAAACGCGGCATCTGGCAGGCCGGCGGTTTCCCGATCGAGCTGCCGGTGCAGACGCTCTCCGAGCCGTTCCAGAAGCCCACCACGATGCTCTATCGCAACTTCCTCGCGATGGAAACCGAGGAAACGCTGCGCTCGTATCCCGCCGACGGCGTGGTGCTCATGGGCGGTTGCGACAAGACCACGCCCGCACTGCTGCTCGGCGCGATCTCGATGAATCTGCCGACCATCTTCCTGCCCGCGGGCCCGATGCTCAACGGCAACTGGAACGGCGTGACGCTCGGCTCGGGTTCGGACACCTGGAAGTACTGGGCCGACCTGCGCGCGGGCAAGATCACCGAGCAGGACTGGCAGGGCGTGGAAGGCGGCATCGCGCGCTCGCCGGGCCACTGCATGACGATGGGCACCGCCTCGACGATGACGAGCGCGGCGGAAGCGCTCGGCTTCACGCTGCCGGGCTTCGCCTCGATTCCGGCGCCGGATTCGCGTCACGCGCAGATGTCGGCGAAGACGGGCATGCGCATCGTCGATATGGTGTGGGAAGACCTGAAGCCTTCGGACATCATCACGCGCCAGTCGGTCGACAACGCGGTGACCACGTGTCTGGCGCTGTCGGGCTCGACCAACGCGATCGTGCACATGATCGCCGTCGCGCGCCGCGCGGGTGTCGACCTCACGCTCGGCCACTACGACGACATCGCGCGCCGCACGCCGGTGCTCGCGAACGTGCGCCCGACCGGCAAGTACCTCATGGAGGACTTCTATTACGCGGGCGGTCTGCGCGCGATGCTCAAGGAGCTCGGCGATCTGATCGACGGCACGCAGATGACCGTGAACGGCAAGACGCTCGGCGAAAACATCGCCGACGCCGAGATCTATAGCGACGAAGTGATCTACCGCCGCGCCAAGCCGCTGATGCCGGACACCGGCCTCGCCGTGCTGCGCGGCAATCTCGCGCCGGACGGCGCGGTGATCAAGCCGGGCGCGGCCGAAAAGCGTCTGCACGTGCATACGGGCAAGGCCGTCGTGTTCAAGGACTACAACGACATGGCTGCGCGCATCGACAGCGAAGATCTCGACTGCGACGAGAACAGCGTGATCGTGCTGCAGCACGCCGGTCCGGTGGGCGCGCCGGGCATGCCCGAGTGGGGCCAGCTGCCGATTCCGCAAAAGATTCTGCAGAAGGGCGTGCGCGACATGCTGCGTATTTCCGACGCGCGCATGAGCGGCACGAGCTATGGCGCGTGCGTGCTGCACGTGGCCCCGGAATCGTTCATCGGCGGTCCGCTCGCGCTGGTCAAGGATGGCGACCTGATCGAGATGAACGTGCCGGAGCGCCGCCTGAACGTGCTGATCTCCGACGAGGAAATGGCGCGCCGCAAGGCCGAGTGGGTCGCACCGGAACCGCGCTTCACGCGCGGCTATGGCGCGATGTACCAGATGCACGTCATGCAGGCCAACAACGGCTGCGAATTCGACTTCATGCAGCGTGACGGCGCCGGCGGTTCGTGCGGTGGCGGTGTCAAGGGCGGCGGCGAGCCCGAGATTCACTAAGCCGCTACCGAGCAGCACAGGTTCGGCGCGGTTGATCGCGGCGCGCGCGGCGGGGCTTGGCCGCCGCGCGCGCCAGCGATGCTGGAGGAGCACACGCAATACGATTCACACGTAGTTAAAAAAGCAATACATCACAACGATTACATCAGGAGTACAGATGAAGAAGACCATTCTCGCTTCCACGCTTGGACTCGCCGCACTGGGCGCGCACGCCCAGAGCAGCGTCACGCTCTACGGTATCGTCGATACCGGCATCGGTTATCAAAGCAGCGCCACGTCGCTCGGCAAGACCTCGGGCGGCCACGCGCTCGTCAAGATGGCGCAGGGCATCTGGGCCGGTTCGCGCTTCGGCTTCAAGGGCAGCGAAGATCTGGGCGGCGGCACGCGCGCGATCTTCCAGCTCGAAGAAGGCTATAACTCGGCCACCGGCGCCCAATCGACCTCGGGCCTGATGTTCAGCCGCGCGGCCTTCGTCGGTCTTGCGAACCAGCAATACGGTACGTTGACGGCGGGCCGCCAGTACGCGCCGTACTACACGCTGCTCTCGCCCTACAGCCCGACCAACTGGCTCACGGGCGCCTACGGCGCGCACCCGGGCGACCTCGACTCGATGGATACGATCTACCGCATCAACAATGCGCTGGTCTATACCTCGCCGAACTTCGCGGGCTTCACGTTCAGCGGCATGTACGCGCTCGGCGGCGTGGCGGGCAGCACGAACGCCGGTTCGTCGTGGAGCGTCGCGGCCAACTATATTCACGGTCCGGTCGGTATCGCCGTGGGCTTCGAGCGTCTGAACAACGCCACCAACGGCGGCGGCACGTGGAGCTCCAGCTCGACGGCCTACAGCGGCGGCGAGCCGGGCGTCTCGGCCATCACCAATGGCTACCAGACCGCGCAGGCGCAGCAGCGCTTCGCCGTGACGGGCGGCTATGCCTTCAACTCGCAATGGGATATTTCGGCATCCTATTCGAACGTGCAGTACATCGCGGGCTCGGGCTCGAAGTTCTTCGACACGCAGATCTGGAACACGGGCGGCGTGGTACTGCACTACAAGCCGTTCACGGTGCTGGATCTGGGCGCGGGCTACAGCTACACGCGCGCGACCAAGGCGAACGGCATCACGAGCGCGGCGTCGTACCAGCAGTTCAACCTCTCGCAGTACTACAGCCTGTCGAAGCGCACGGGCCTGTACTTCGTCGAGGCGTACCAGCGCGCGGGCGGCCAGACGCTCGGCACGGACGGCGCGGGCAACATCATCAACGCGACGGCCGATATCGGCGACGGTCAGAACAGCGCGCCGTCCTCGTCGCGCAGCCAGTTCGCAGGCGCGATCGGCATTATTCACCGGTTCTGATTTCACGTTCCGAGGGAGTCTTTGCGGCGGCGCCGGTTGGCGCCGCCGTTTTTTTTGCGCGCGCGAATCGAAGTGACCTGGAGTGAAGCGGGGCCGCGCCTGTGACGTTCCGGCGCCTGCGCTATCATGCAGCCCCCGGCATCGCGAAACGCTCTCGCGCCATCGCGGCCGCTCATTCATGCACTCAACGTCGCGATGCTCGAATCCCTTCTTTCCGGCGGCGTCCTGCTGCCCCACATGCAGGCGCTGGACACCTGGCAACTCGTCGGCCTCGCCGTGGCGCTGGTGCTCGGCGGCATGGTGAAGGGCGTGAGCGGCATCGGCGTGCCGCTCGTCGCCATGCCGATCCTCACGCAGTTCCTGCCCGTCAAGCAGGCCGTGCTGCTGCTGTCGATGCCGATCATCCTCGGCAACATTCCGCAGGCGCTCGAAGGCGGCGAGTTGTGGAAGACGATCAAGCACATCGCTGCGCCGCTGATCGGCACGGTGATCGGCAACGTGGTGGGCGTGTCGGTGCTGATCCGGCTCGAACCGCATCACGCGCAGGCGGCATCGGGCCTCGCGCTGGCCGTGGCGGCCGGCTTGCTGCTCGCGTCGCCGAAACTCACGCTCTCGCCCGCGCTCGTGCGGCCCGTGGGCTTCGCGCTCGGCTTCGGCGCGGCGCTGATGGAGAGCATCGCCTCGGTGCCAGGTCCGCTGCTCGCGATGTATCTGATCGCCACGGGCGCGACGGGCCGCGCGTTCACCAAGCAGATCGCGATCATCCTCGTGGTCTCGGTGCTCACGCTGATCACCACGTTCAGCGGCGGCGCGCACGCAAACGGCGCGGATCTCGCGATTTCGGCGCTCGCGAGCCTGCCTGCGATCGTCGGCATGCTGCTGATCCGGCCGCTGCGCGACAAGCTGCATCCGCTGGCGTTTCGCATCGTCGTGCTGGTGTGCGTGGTGGCGGCCGCAGTGCAGATGATCGTGAAATCGGGCGTGTTGTGAGGGCCTGATTCGCGCGGTTCGCGAGAGGGCGCCCTGATAGGCGCCCTTTTTTATTGCCAGCCGCCGCGCTGACGCACGTCAATCGCCGCTCCAACTTTTCTGTAATCGTGACAGGAATTGACTGTCGGCGATTCCCGGCCAAAGCGGATTCGCCTAGTCTCGCGGCTTTCGCTGCCGCGCGCGATCGTTCTGTCGCCGCGCTCCCATCCCATGAACGCCCGTCAACTTCCCGATCTGCGCGACGTCACGATCTGCGCCGCCGATACGATCAACCCTGCGCTCGCGGCCCGTGCGCTCGATCTCTCGATGCGTCAATGCCAGTTCGGCGACGCGATCCTGTTCACGCACGAATCCGTGCCCACGCACGCGCGCATCGTGCCCATCGAGCGCATCAAATCGCGCGAGGACTATTCGGTCTTCATGATCAAGGAGCTGGTGAAGCATATCGCGACGCCCTGGGTGCTGGTCGTGCAATGGGACGGCTACGTGGTGGACGGATCGCAATGGCGCGACGCGTTTTTCGACTACGACTACCTGGGGGCGGCCTGGTACTTTTACGGCGATGGCATGGACGTCGGCAACGGCGGGTTTTCGTTGCGCTCCACGCGGCTGCTGAAGGCGCTCGCGAGCGATCGCTTCGTCTGTCCCGCCGATGCGATCGAAGACACACTCATTTGCCGGACCTGGCGGCGCGAGCTGGAGAGCGAGTACGGCGTGCGCTTTGCGCCTGCCGACGTGGCGCGTCGCTTCGCGTACGAATATGAAATGCCGGCTAATCCCACATTCGGATTTCACGGCGTCTTCAACATGTGGCGGCACGTGGACGACCACGAGATGATGTCGATCGCGAGCGCGCTCGATCTGCGCACCTTTGCGTCGAGAGAGTGTCTGCAACTGCTGATCAAGTATTGCGATCTGCAGAAGTTCGCGTGCGTGAAGCCGCTCTATGCGCGCTACAAGGCGCAGTGGAACCGGGAGGTGATCGTCGCCGCGCTGATGAAGGCCGGTGTGGCCGAGGCGCGGGTCGAGAATGTGCTCGCGCTGTGCGAGGCGGCTTGAAGCGACCCGCTTGAATCGACCTGCCTGAATCGATCGGCCTGAAATCGGAGGGTCAAAAAAAACGGCCTGAGCGCGATGACTCAGGCCGTGGCGCATTCTCAGCGTGCGCGTGACAGGCGATATCAGCCGCGCTTGCCGCGCTGTTCGACCGGCGTGAAATCGAAGCTCGCGAAGCTGCCGCCCTGATAGCGCTGCGCGGTCGCGTCGAGCGGGTTGTCCTTCGCGAGAATCTCCGCCGCGAAGTCTTCCGAATTCTGCTTCGGCACGTAACCGAGACGCTTCGCGTCGTCGTGTTCGCCTTCCTGCACCCAGTAGCTGCGCGTGTTGTTCGACACGCCCCACACCACGGCAAAGCCGATCGATTCCACGTTGATCACGCGATCGATGAGATGGAACAGATCGTCGTGGCCGAACCACGTGCTCAGATGGCGGAACTCGGTCGGCTTCGGCAGGCAGCTGCCGATGCGCACGTTCACGGTTTCGATGCCGTGCTTGTCCCAGTAGAGGCGGGCGAGCGATTCGCCCCAGGCCTTCGAGAGACCATAGAAGCCGTCCGGGCGGAACGCGCAATCGAGGTCGAGCTTGTCGTCGACGGAATACATGCCGATCGCGTGATTCGAGCTTGCGAACAGAATGCGCTTCACGCCGTGGCGGCGCGCGCCTTCGTAGACTTCCACGAGGCCGCGCAGATTGTTCTCGATGATCTCGGGCAGCGGACGCTCGACGCTCGTGCCGGCCATGTGGATCAGCACGTCGACGCCGTCGAGCAGGCGGTCGACCACTGCGGGATCGCGCAGGTCGCCGTGCATGACGTCTTCGCCCGCGACGAGCGGTTCGAGCGGCTTCGTGCCGGCCGCGGATCGCAGGTTCACGCCGCGCTCGAGCAGGCCCTTGCGCAATACGGTGCCGAGCTGGCCGGCGGCGCCGGACAATGCAACTTTCTTCACAGTGGATTACCTCACATAAAAACGCCAAAAGCCGGCGCCCTCGCGGACGCCGGCCGGTGATGAGCCGATCAGGCCTTCACGTTCTGCGCGGGCTGGAGCGCGGCGGCCGCCGTGTCGTCGCGCTGCTGGTTCGAGATCAGACGCCAGGCCACGCAGGCGCCGATCAGGTCGAACAACATCAGGCAGACGAACAGGGGGTTATAGCCGATCGTGCTGGCCAGTGCGCCGACGATGAGCGAGAACACCGTCGCGCCGAGATAGCCGAACATGCCCGAGAGACCCGTTGCCGTCGCCACTTCATGCTGGCCGAACACGTCCGAGGCGAGCGTGAACAGGGCGCCGGAAATCGTCTGGTGCGCGAAGGTGCCGACGCAGAAGAGGGCGATCGCGGCATACGGGCTCGCGACGAGACCCACGCAGGCCGGTCCGATCATCAGCACTGCGCCGGTCGTGATGACGAGCTTGCGCGAGGTGATCAGCGAGCAGCCGAACCAGCGGATGAACAGCGGCGCGAGGTAGCCGCCGATCAGGCAGCCGAGGTCGGCGGCGAGGAACGGCATCCACGCGAACAGCGCGATTTCCTTCAGGTTCATGTGGCGCACGGTGACCATGTACAGCGGAATCCACGCGCCGAAGGTCTGCCATGCCGGCTCGGCCAGCATGCGCGGAATGCCGATGCCCCAGAAGCGGCGCGTTTTGAGCACTTCCTTGAACGAGGCGCGCTGCTTGCCCGACGCTTTTTGCGCCGGGGTTTGACCGGCGCGGATGTAGTCGGCTTCTTCCTGCGAGAGCTTCGGGTGCTCGGCGGGCGTCTTGAAGAACACGAGCCAGAGCGCGACCCAGATCAGCGCCACGCCGCCGGTCAGGACGAACGCGAATTGCCAGTTGTACTTGAGAATGCACCACACCACGAGCGGCGGGGCGATCATCGCGCCGATCGACGTGCCGGTGTTGAGCCAGCCGGTCGCGACCGAGCGCTCCTTGGCCGGGAACCACTGGCTGATCGCCTTCATGCCCGCCGGGAAGATCGCGGCTTCGCTCATGCCGAGCAGGCCGCGGAAGAACGCGAGCGAGGGCCAGGTGGTGGCGAGACCGTGCAGCATGTTGGCGATGGCCCAGCCGAACGCGAAGATGGCGAAGCCGATCTTGACGCCGACGGAGTCGAGCACGAAGCCGGCGATCGGCTGCGAGAGCGCATAGCAGGCCTGGAACGCCGTGACCACGTACGAGTACTGCTGCGTGGTCATGTGCATCGTCTGCGTGAGCGTGGGCGCTGCCACGGAAAGCGAACTGCGCGCGAGATAGTTGAAGATCGTGCCAATCATGATGAGGCCGATGATCCACCACCGAAGCCCCTTGATAGTCTTGCGTTGCACTGCTCGTCTCCTGCTGTTGTCGGGTGCGGGCACGGTTGAGGCCGTGCCGGACGATGCGCCCGGATGGAAGTTGTATGCGTGTGCCAGGTGTGTCTTGCGGCTGGCCAGTGTCACTGGACGCCGCGTTTTTTCAGCCGTGTTGTTCGAATCGCTGTTGGGCCGTGACGCGGTGCTAATCGGATCGAATCGCCCGGTCATGTAAGACATCATTCTATTTGCCGCAAAGTTGTAAAGCAAATCTTGTGTGGATGGGGATTTCCCTAATGCGCGGGCGTCTCGCGGCGGGGCCGGATGATGGGCGTGACAGTCGAGGGAAGGCGCGATCAGGCGGGGAATGCCGCGCGAATCGGCGTCACGGACGATCGGCGGGTTGTCGGATGACTGCGCGGAAAGCGCGCCGTTGCGGGCTGGTTGACAATTTTCGTGTTGTATTACAACAATGCGGACATTGCACCGACCGCCGCTCGCCGGATTGCCGGATCGGCATCGGACCCGCTTCTGCGCGGTCCTCGCGCACCACAACAACGGACGAGACACGATGAATTCACCCGCCATCCCCGTCAGCGAACTTGCGCTCGAACAACTGCGCCACGTTTCCAACGCGACGCTCACCACCCAGCTTTTCAAGCGCGGCCTGCGCAATGTGTTCCTGCAGGGCGTGCATCCGCTCGCCGCGCCGGCAGTGGGCGCGCCGAATCTCGTCGGCCCGGCCTTCACGATGCGCAACATCCCGGCGCGCGAGGATCTCGACCAGTTGAGCGCGTTCCAGAATCCCGAGCATCCGCAGCGCAAGGGCGTCGAAACCGTGCCCGCGGGCGCGGTGCTCGTGCAGGATTGCCGCGGCGTGACCGATGCGGCGTCGATGGGCTCGATCCTCGCCACGCGCATGAAGGTGCGCGGCGTGGCGGGCATGGTCTCGGACGGCCCGGTGCGCGACAGCGCGACCATCGCCGCGCTCGGCATTCCGGTGTTCTGCGCGGGCGCGTCGGCGCCGCTGAATCTCTGCAAGCACCACACGGTCGACCTGAACGTGCCGATCGGCTGCGGCGGCGTGGCCGTCTATCCGGGCGACATCATCGTCGGCGACGCCGATGGCGTGGTCGTGATTCCGCGTCATCTGGCCGAGGAAGTCGCACAGGCGGCCTTCGAGCAGGAAGAACTCGAATGCTTCATCACCGAGCGCATCGAGGCGGGCGCGGCGCTGCCGGGCACCTATCCGCCGAACGAGGCGACGCTGGCCGCCTTTGCCGAATGGAAGAAAGCGCGCGCGTGAGCGGCGCGGCGGTGATCGATGCGGGCGTGCAGGGCGTGCCCGCGCCGGAGTTCGCGGGCGCGCGCTGAAGGCGGCGCGTGCTCCGATAACCAACCCCATTTACGCGAATTCACGCGAAGCACGCCATGCCGAAGTTTCAGGATCAGGACGTCATCGAAATCGTGCGCGGCGGCTCGCTGCTGCGCGTCGCGCCGCAAGCGGGCGGACGGCTGCTGTCGTGGCACCGGCACGGCGAGCCCATCATCCATTGGCCCGACGACGCCGACTGGCGTCAGCCCGCGCTCGTGCGCGGCGGCAATCCGCTGCTGTTTCCGTTCATCGCGCGGCATCGCGTGGATGGCGTGATCGGGCGTTGGCGCGATGCGCAGGGCGTCGTGCGCGAGGTGCCGCTGCACGGCTTCGCGCGCGATCTGCCGTTCGCGGCGCAAGTCGATGCGGCGGGCGACGGCGTGCGCATGACGCTCACCGACAGCGAGGCGACGCACGCGGGCTATCCGTTCCCTTTCCGCTTCGAGGCCGCGTACCGGCTCGTCGACGACGCCACGCTCGAAGTCGAACTGACGACCACGAATACGGCGATCGAAGGCGCTGCGCTTTTGCCTTCGCAGTTACCTTCGCTTTTGCCTTACTACGCGGGCCATCATTTCTACTTCGCGCTGCCGCACGCGCAGCGCGGCTCGGCGAGCCTGACGCTGCCGAGCAACGTCTACCGTCACCAGCTCGCCGACGGCACGACGACCGCGCCCACGCCCGGCGCGACGCGTTACCGCTTCGACGATCCGCAGATCGTCGACCGTTTTCATTGTCTCGACGGCGAACCCGAACGCACGGTGCGCATCGAGATGCCCACGCTGCGGCGCGCGATCGACATCGACCTGCGCTGTCCCGGTTCGGTGCCGTGGTACGCCGTGACCTCGTGGACGCTCGCGCCCGATTCGGACTTCTACTGCGTCGAGCCCTGGCTCGGCCTGCCCGATGCGATCCACAGCGGCCTCGGGCTGCGCCGGCTCGCGCCGGGCCAAAGCGAAACCGCGACGTTGCGGCTAGTTGTCAGCGATTTGGCGTAAGCGCGTGAAATCGCCGCAGCGCACGCCGTGCGGGGCGTCGAAAGCTGAAGATTCGCGCGAAGCGCGCCGCCAATGACTTACAATCCCCGACATACCTGACAACCTACGCGTAGCACTGACCATGGCTGAGCAGAAAGCGCCGAATATGCCGGCGCGGATTTACAGCGACATCCTGAACCGCATCATCGAAGGCGAATACAAGGAAGGGGAGCGCCTGCCGACCGAGCACATGCTCGCGGAACGCTTCGCGACCTCGCGTCCGACCGTGCGCGAAGCGCTCGCGCAACTGCGCGCGGACGGCATCATCGCCACGCGCCACGGTTCGGGCACCACGGTCATGCGCCGTCCCGATCCCGATGTGCGCCGCTTCGCGCCGCTCGAAACGTTGTCGGACATCCGTCGCTGCTACGAATACCGCGTGGTGGTGGAGTCGGGCGCCGCGTCGCTCGCCGCGCAGAAGGCCGACGACGCCGACATCGCCGCGATCCGCCACGAGTGGGACAACCTGCAAACCATCATCGAGACTTCGGGCATTGGCGCGAAGGACGACTTCGCCTTCCATATGGCCGTGGCGCGCGCCTCGAAGAACCAGTTCTTCATCACCGCGCTGTCGGGCATCCAGGAGCAGATGGTGTTCAGCATGAACCTGTCGCGCAATCTGTCGCTCGTGAAGTCGATCGAGCGCCAGCGCATCGTGCAGCAGGAACACCTCGAAGTGCTCGAAGCCATTCAGGCGCGCAACGCCGAGCGCGCCGCGCAAGCGATGCGCGATCACCTCGAACACGCCGTGAGCCGGATGTTCGGTTCCTGATCCGTTCGCAGCATCCCTACGCACCGCCCATAGAAAAAGCGGGTTTCGTTTGCACGAAACCCGCTTTTTTCACATCTGTCGCCCGCTCACCGGCGCGTGGCCGGCGAGGGCGCGTGCGCTTTACGCGCAGCTTAAGCCGTCTGCTTGGCGGCGCGCGTGGCTTGCGCGGCAGCCTTCGAAGCGGCCTTGGTGACGGCTTCGAAGTTCGTTTCCGCCATTTCGGCGGCTTGCTTCGCGGCCTTGTTCACCGAGTCGTAAGCGCCTTGTGCTGCCGTGATGGCCGACTTGAAGGCGGCAACCGCGGTTTCCGAGCCGGCCGGTGCGTTCTTCGCCGCGTTGTCGACGAAGGTTTGCACGGCGTGTTGCTGCTGCTCGATCTGGCTTTGCGCGGCCTGAGCGAATTCCGACTGCGCGGCCGAGACGATGGCGTACACGTTGCGGCCATAGGCCAGCGCCTTTTCGGCGGCCGGCTGCGCGAAGCCCGCTTGCAGCGCGAAGAAGCCTTGCGGGTCCTTCGACGACAGCGAGCGCTGCGCGTGTTCCTGGCCTTCGGCGATTGCTGCGCGGGCCGTTTCGATGTTCAGTTCAGCCAGCTTGACCGCACCTTCGAACGCCTTGGTCGTGAGACCAAAGAGGGCTTCGAGACCGGCTTTCTGGGTGGCGGCGAATTGTTCGGGAGTGGGCAGAGACATGTCGTTGTTCCTGATTGTAGGGACCGCTACGCGTCGGTTCCGTGGCGAATAAAAGAGGACTTTCAGTCGAATCGATCACCGGGTCGCGCATTGATGCGATGCAGCAATCGAGTTCATGATATCGCAAAAGAAGCCTGTGTCAAGCACTTTATTGTGCGTCGCAACATTTCAGTAAACGCTTGATTCGCATCGGAAATAGTTGTCGATGTGCGGGGCGCTCGACAGGTGGAAATTGCCGATGCGAAACACATGAATCCGATCGGAAAAACGCGCCGCGGACACACGTTTCCGATCGGCAACGCGCCGCCGCGCGACCGGCAATCAACCCGTGTCAAGACGCGGCACGAGTTAAGCGCATCGCCTGGCTCATCCGTGCACAATGCTCTTTCCCTGGCGCGGCGGACCGCGCGCAGAACCGTCCCACAATCCAGCCGCGACGCCCCACTGAGAAGGAGCGCGGAACGATCCGTGCAGCGCGGCCTGGCGATTCCACAGGAGATGTGAAATGGCTGATTCGAGCGGCAAACCTCTGGGCAAATCCACGACGAGCGCGGGCGCACCGGCCGTGAGCGACCGCAATTCGCTGACGGTGGGACCGGACGGTCCGATCCTGCTGCACGACGTGCATTTCCTCGAACAGATGGCGCACTTCAACCGCGAGAAGGTGCCCGAGCGTCAACCGCACGCGAAGGGCTCCGGCGCATTCGGCGAGTTCAAGACGACTGAGGACGTTTCGCAATACACGAAGGCGGCGCTGTTCCAGAAGGGCGCGGCCACCGAGATGCTGGCGCGCTTCTCGACCGTCGCGGGCGAGATGGGCAGCCCCGATACCTGGCGCGACGTGCGCGGTTTCTCGCTGAAGTTCTACACGACCGAAGGCAATTACGATCTGGTCGGCAACAACACGCCGGTATTCTTCGTGCGCGATCCGATGAAGTTTCCGCACTTCATCCGCAGCCAGAAGCGTCTGCCCGATTCGGGCCTGCGCGACGCCGAAATGCAGTGGGACTTCTGGACCCACAACCCGGAAACGGCGCACCAGGTCACGTATCTGATGGGCGAGCGCGGCTTGCCGAAGACGTGGCGCAACATGAACGGCTACGGTTCGCACACGTATATGTGGGTGAACGCGCAGGGCGAGAAGTTCTGGGTCAAGTATCACTTCCACACCCAGCAGGGCATGGCCCACTTCACGAACGCCGAAGCGGAAGCGATGGCGGGCCGCGACGCCGACTTCCATCGCCGCGATCTGTTCGAGGCCATCAAGCGCGGCGAATTCCCGTCGTGGACGCTGTTCGTGCAGGTCATGCCGTATGCGGAGGCGAAGCACTATCGCTTCAATCCGTTCGATCTGACCAAGACCTGGTCGCACAAGGACTACCCGCTGATCAAGGTCGGCACGATGACGCTGAACCGCAACCCGGAGAACTTCTTCGCGCAGATCGAGCAGGCCGCGTTCTCGCCGGGCAACACGGTGCCGGGCATCGGCCTGTCGCCGGACAAGATGCTGCTGGGCCGCGCCTTCGCCTATAACGACGCGCATCGCGCGCGCATCGGCACGAACTTCAACCAGCTGCCCGTGAACCGCCCGAAGGTGCCCGTGCAGACCTATCAATTCGACGGCCATATGGCGTTCGACCATACCGGCAACGCGCCGGTCTACGCGCCGAACAGCTTCGGCCGTGCGTGGGCGGACGAAACCGGTCCCGCCGACGACGGCTGGGAAACCGACGGCGACATGGTGCGCAGCGCCTACACGCTGCACGCGGAAGACGACGACTTCGGCCAGCCCGGCGATCTCGTGCGCAACGTGTTCAACGACAAGCAGCGCGAACTGCTGGTCGAGCAGGTGGTGGCGAGCCTGAACGGCGTGGGCAGCCCGGTGCGCGAGAACGTGTTCACGTACTGGAAGCATATCGACGCCGACGTGGGCCGCCGCATCGAGGAAAAGGCCGGCGCCGCGAAGGTGGCGGAGCCCGTGAAATGAGCGTGTGAAATAGCGTTTGAAACAGGCGTGTGAAATAAGCCGCGAGTCTTCGCGCGCGCTTCATCCTGCTTCATCCCGAACCGGATCGGCCCACGCGGGCCGCTCCGGTTTTTTCATTTTGATTACCGCTGCATGACGGCCGCCGGGCTCCAAACTGACACGCGCGCCATCGGGCGGCTTCTGCGCTGTCAGGGACGAAGGCCCATAATGTGCGGGTCGCCGGGCTGCCGCATCGCGCGCTTGCCGCGCGTGGCGGGAATAATTTCGGCGCGCGGCGCGTTAACCCATCTGACCCGTTACGGCACGCTCACGTGAAAACCTCTCTCTCCGCCGAATCCCGCTTCGACAGCGCCGCCGCCTCGCAAAAGTACACGCGCGTCGCCGTGCTGCTGCACTGGTCGATCGCCTTGCTGATTCTCGCCAATGTAGCGCTCGGCCTGACTGCTGCGCTGCTGCCCGACGGCACGCTCTCCGACGAGGCGATCCGCTTCGTGATCGACACGCACAAGTCCATCGGCATCACCGTGCTCGGCCTCGCGATCCTGCGCGTGCTGTGGCGCGTCACGCATCGTCCGCCGCCGCTGCCCGCCGAGTTTCCCACCTGGGAAAAGGTCGCCGCGCACGCCGCGCATATCGCGCTCTACGTGCTGATCTTCGCGATGCCGCTGTCCGGCTGGCTGCACGATTCCGCGTGGGTGGCCGCTGCCTCGCATCCCATGTATCTGTTCGGCCTGTTCGAATGGCCGCGCATCGGCTTCATCATGAATCTCGATCCGGCGACCAAGAACCAGCTGCACGAGCAATTCGGCGCGCTGCATACGGCGTGCAGCTACGCGCTGTATGGCGTGCTCGCGCTGCATATCGCGGGTGCGCTCAAGCATCAATGGATCGATCGTCATTCGGTGCTGCGCCGGATGATGCCCTGAACGCTGCAACGGTTCGATCAACCGAGGTTCGATTCAACCCGCTGACGCCATGCATCGACGCAACGAAGAAAAAAGGATTGCCTTGAACGACTCGCTCGACCAGGCGCTTGCGCGCACTTCGCCGCGCCTCGCGCCGCCGCCCACACCGCTCATCAGCGTCGTGATCCATCTGAGCGTCATGGTGCTCTGGTGCGTGCTGTTCGCGCGCGCGTTCTTTCTGCAAGGCGTGGTGGCGTGGTCGACCGGCATCGCGTATGTGATTTACGACACGGTGCTGCTGCTGTTCGTGGCGTGGCAGGCGCGCGTGCTGCTGCGTCCCGTCGATGCCATCGACACGGCTGCGGACGGCGTGACGGACGATGCTGCGGCGCGCGCGCGGTCCACGCTCGGCGTGATCGTCGCCGCGCACAACGAGGCGGCGGTCTTGCCGATCACGCTCGACGCGCTGTTCGCGCAGACGCGCGCGCCGCAGCAGATCGTGATCGCCGACGACGGTTCGAGCGACGGCACGGCCGCGCTGCTCGCGCAACGCTACGGGCTCGCCGATCCGGGCGAAGGGCGCATGAGCGCGCCGTCCGCGCGCTATCCGGCGCTGCGCTGGCTCAAGCTCGCGCACGGCGGCAAGGCGCGCGCGCTCAACGCGGCGCTCAGCGCGATGGACACCGACACCGTGATGACCGTCGACGCCGACACGCTGCTCGAACCCGACGCCTGCGCCGCGATGGCCACGGCGTTCGGCCGCGAGCCTCAACTGGTCGCGGCGGCGGGACTGCTCACGCCGGTCTGCGGCAATTCGGTGAGCGGACGGTTCTTCCAGTGGTTCCAGACCTACGAGTACATCCGCAATTTCATCTCGCGTTTTGCGTGGATGCGCGCGGACAGTCTGCTGCTCGTCTCCGGTGCGTTCGCGGCGTTCCGGCGCGAGGCCGTGATGACCGTGGGCGGTTTCGATCCGCATTGCCTCGTCGAGGACTACGAACTGATTCACCGCCTGCGTCGCCATTCGGCGCTCGAAGGATTGGGCTGGGACGTGCGCGTGATCGGCACGGCGCGCGCGACCACCGACGCGCCCGGCACGCTCACGAGTTTCCTGCGCCAGCGCCGCCGCTGGTTCGCGGGCTTCCTGCAAACGCAGTACTGGTATCGCGACATGACCGGCAATCGCCGCTACGGCAAGCTCGGTCTCATGATGCTGCCGGTCAAGGCCTTCGATACCGTGCAGCCCATTTACGGGCTCACGGCCTTCGCGCTGCTGCTCGGTTTTCTGTTCGATGGGCGCTTCACGATCGTGCTGCCCGTGCTCGCGGTGATCGTCGGCAAGATCGCGATCGATCTCGCGTTCCATCTGTTCTCGGTGCACCTGTACCGGCGCTGGAGCGGCGACCGCACGCACTCCAGTTTCGGCATGGCTTTGCTGGCGGCCATCTTCGAGCCGTTCTCCTTTCAGCTCATGCGTCACACGGGTGCCACACTCGGCTGGTTCCATTTCCTGCTTGGGCGGCGTAAATGGGGCGTGCAGCAGCGCACCGGACTCAGCGCGCATGGCCAGCGCGAAAGCGCGGCCTCGTCGCGCTGAGCGGGTTCTCGGTCTCGATGTCCGCGTGGCCGGTTCCGGCGCGCATCAAGACGATATTCGTCTTGATGCGCCACGCATTCCTCTGATCTAAACGCCGCTCGCCCGGTCCGCACCGCCTCTGCACCACGATGAGGCGCGCGGACAGTTGGCGTCGCCAGCCGCTCGCGCATTGCGCGGCGGCTTTCGTTTGCGCGCGCCAATTTGCACCACGACGGCGCGCGAAACGGGGCGCGCGTATGGCATGTCCCTTGCTTTTCCCGAATACGCAGCGCGCCACGCATGACGCCACGACGATCATGCGTGCGAGACGCGCCGCTGCATCCACGCGCGAGAACGAGCCGATGCAAGTCCATGACGAAATGCGCGACGAGGGCGCGGTGCGCCCACACTACGAGCGGTTCCAGCACTGGCTGGAGCGGCAGACTGGCGAGACGATGGCGCGCAAGCGCGCCGAGGCGGACCTGCTGTTCAGGCGCGTCGGCATCACGTTCGCCGTCAACGGAGACCTGTCGGGAACCGAGCGGCTGATTCCGTTCGACCTGATTCCCCGCGTGATTCCCGCGGACGAATGGACGTTGCTCGAACGCGGTCTGCGGCAGCGCGTGCAGGCGCTCAATCTGTTTCTGCACGACGTCTATCACGATCGCGACATCGTGCGCGCCGGGCGCATTCCCGCCGAGCAGGTCTACACCAACGCGCAGTATCGGCCCGAGATGCAGGGCATCGATTTGCCGCTCGGCGTCTACGCGCATATCGCGGGCATCGACATCGTGCGCGACGGCCGCGATGGCGCGTTCTACGTGCTCGAAGACAATCTGCGCGTGCCGTCCGGCGTCTCGTACATGCTGGAAAACCGCAAGATGATGATGCGGCTCTTTCCCGAACTCTTCGTGCAGCACAAGGTGGCGCCGGTCGCGCATTATCCCGATCTGCTGCTCGAAACGCTGCGCGCCTGCGCGCCCGCGGGCGTTGACGATCCCACCGTCGTGCTGCTCACGCCGGGCATGTACAACTCGGCGTATTTCGAGCATACGTTTCTGGCGCAGCAAATGGGCGTCGAGCTGGTCGAAGGCAGCGATCTGTTCGTTGAGGATAACTACGTGTTCATGCGCACGACGCAAGGCCCGCGCCGCGTCGATGTGATCTACCGGCGCGTGGACGACGACTTTCTCGATCCGCTCGCGTTCCGCGCCGATTCGGCGCTCGGCGTGGCGGGTCTGCTCACGGCGTATCGCGCGGGCCGCGTGGTGCTCGCGAACGCGATGGGCACCGGCGTGGCCGACGACAAATCGATCTATCCGTATGTGCCTGACATGATCGAGTTCTATCTCGGCGAAAAGCCGATCCTCAATAACGTGCCGACGTGGCAATGCCGCCGTCCCGACGATCTCGCCTATACGCTCGACCATCTGCCCGAACTGGTCGTCAAGGAAGTGCACGGCGCGGGCGGCTACGGGATGCTCGTCGGTCCCGCCTCGACGCGCGCGGAAATCGAGGCGTTTCGCGCGCGCCTGCTCGCGCGGCCCGGCAATTACATCGCGCAGCCCACGCTCTCGCTTTCGGCGTGTCCGACCTTCGTGGAGGCGGGCATCGCGCCGCGCCATATCGACCTGCGTCCGTTCGTGCTGTCCGGCAAGACCGTGCAGATGGCGGCGGGCGGCCTCACGCGCGTCGCGCTCAAGGAGGGCTCGCTGGTCGTGAATTCGTCGCAAGGCGGCGGCACTAAGGACACGTGGGTGCTCGAATAAACCCGATCGACAGAATCGCTGCAACTGGAACCGCTGCAACTGGAACCGAAGAGGAACGACCATGCTGAGCCGTACCGCCGATCATCTGTTCTGGATGGCCCGTTATATGGAGCGGGCCGAGAACACCGCGCGCATGCTGGACATCAATCTCAAGGCGCTGCTGCTGCCCGGCAATGCCGACGACGAGGCGCGCACGCATCGCGCGATGTTGCGCATCTCCGAGCTCGACGCGGCCTTCGACGCGCGTCACGAGAAAGTCACGCGCGCGAACGTGCTTGAATTTCTGGTCGCGGACCCGACCAATCCGTCGAGCATCTATTCGTGCCTGCAGGCGGCGCGCGAGAACGCCCGCGCGGTGCGCGGCACGCTCACGACCGAGTGGTGGGAAACGGTCAACGACACCTGGCTGCAATTTCACGAGCTATTGCGCAGCGACGAATTGAGCACGCACCCCGAAACGCTGTTCGAGTGGGTGAAGTTCCGCTCGCATCTGTCGCGCGGCGTGCGCGTGGGCACGGCCTTGCAGGACGACGCGCTGTTCTTCACGCAGCTCGGCACGTTTCTCGAACGCGCGGACAACACCGCGCGCATTCTCGACGTGCGCTTCGTGGAAGTCGATAACGCCGATTCGCGCTCGGCGGCGCGTCAGCTCGAAGACTTCTATTACTGGACGTCGATCCTGAGTTCGGTGTCGGCGCTCGAAATCTATCGCAAGGTCTATCGCGACGTGGTCACGCCCGCGCGCGTGGTCGAACTGCTGATCCTGAACCAGCAGATGCCGCGCTCGCTGCTCGCCTCGATGGACGGCGTGTGCGCGAATCTCGCGATGCTGCGCACCGATACGTCGAAGGAAGTCGAGCGCACGGCGGGCAAACTGCGTGCCGAACTGCTCTACGCGGATCTGCGGCAGATTTTCTCGGTGGGCGTGCATACGTTTCTGACGCAGTTCCTCGCGCGCGTCTACGAACTCGGCAACCAGGTCGCGCGGACTTATCTGATGTTGCCGGTGGGTTAAGCCGGCCCGCGCGGATCGATATCTTTTTCGTCTCGATGCTGTTTTATCGTCGCTTTAGAGGACATTCGCCATGCAACTCGCGATTCGCCACGACACCGTCTATCGCTACGACGCGCCCGTGCATTATTCGATTCAGCAGTTGCGCCTCGCGCCGCTCACCACGTCGAGCCAGATCGTCACGCAATGGCACGTGGATGCGCCCGGCAAGCTCGAAGCGAGCCGCGACGCCTACGGCAACGCGCTGATGACGCTGGTGCTCTCGCGGCCGCACAGCGAGATCCGGCTGCGCGTGCGCGGCGAAGTGGAGACCGTGCCGCTCGCCGACGGCCGCCTGCCCGAAGGCGAGGGACCGATTCCCGCCCAGCATTTCACCTCGCCCACGCGCCTGACCGAAGCCGACGAGCCGCTCACCGCGTTCGCGCAGAGCCTCGCGCCGCTCGACCGCGCGGCGGCGATTCTCGACGCCGCGGCGCGCGTGACCGAGCGCGTGCGCTACGAAGCGGGAGTGACCGACGTCACGCATACGGCCGCCGACGCGCTCGCGATGGGACGCGGCGTCTGCCAGGACCACGCGCACGTGATGCTCGCGCTGTGCCGCGCGCGCGGCGTGCCGGCGCGCTACGTGAGCGGCTATGTCGATCCCGGCGATGTGCCCGAGATGGCGAGCCACGCATGGGTCGACGTCTGGCTCGACCACGGTTGGACCACGGTGGACGTCACGCACGCGTGCTTCGCCAGCGAGAAATACTGCCGCATCGCGGTCGGCCGCGACTATGAAGCGGCGGCGCCGGTGCGCGGCCGCCGCATCGGCGGACTGAACGAGACGATGGACGTGAACGTGCGCGTCAGCGCGCAGGGCGCGCAGCAATAGTTTTCTCGGTATCGCAAAGGAAACTCAAGGCAATTCAAGGAGACGGCGCGCGTTTCGCATCGGCAACCACGGTGCGCCGAACGACGCGTCGAAGGAATAGCATGACCTACTGTGTGGCAATGGCCGTCGACGACGGCCTCGTTTTTCTCGCCGATACGCGCACGAACGCGGGCGTCGATCACATCAGCATCTCGCGCAAGATGGCCGTGTTCGAGGAGCCTGGCGAGCGCGTGCTGGTGCTGCTCGTGGCCGGCAATCTGGCGATCACGCAGGCGACGCTGCAAGTGCTCATCGAGCATCAGGATCCCGCGCGGCCCACGCTCTGGAATGCGCCGAGCATGGTCGAAGCCGCGCGCATCGTCGGCGAGGCGGTGCGCGAGGTGCATCGGCGCGATGCCGAAGCGCTCAAGGCGTTCAACGTCGATTTCAATTGCAGCTTCATCCTGGGCGGCCAGTTGCGCGGCCAGCCGATGCGGCTGTTCCAGATCTACGCGGCGGGCAATTTCATCGAGACGTCGAGCGTCAATCCGTATTTCCAGATCGGCGAATCGAAGTACGGCAAGCCGATCATCGACCGCGTGCTCACGCCGCGCACGCCGCTCGACGAGGCCGCGAAATGCGCGCTGATTTCGATGGATTCCACCTTGCGCTCGAATCTCTCGGTGGGCTTGCCGCTCGATCTGCTCGTGTACGAGCGCGATACGCTGCGCGTGACGCGTTATGCATCGCTCGACGAATCGAACGCCTATTTCGACATGCTGCATTCGACCTGGGGCGCGCGGCTGCGCCAGGTGTTCAGCGAAATTCCCGATCCGCTCTGGACCGACAACGGCAACGTGCCGCGTCAGGATCGCGTCGAGTTGCCGATCGTCGCGCGGCCCGCGCACGAGGGCGGCAGTGCCGAACCGCGCCTCGCGCAGACGCTCGCGCAAGGGCCGCAACCGACGCTGCCGCCGCGCGAGAGCTGACGGCTTGCGCGGTTTGGGCGGGCATGGCCTGCTGTTGTCGATACGGTTGTCGTTGATGCTCCCTTCGCCGTAGCCTGAGACGCGCGCGTCGCGGACGCGCATGTCGCGAACGCGCGCGCACGCGGTATCCTCCTGCGTGATGTGTAGTACGCGTGGTGTAGCACGCGTGCGGTGCGTGAGCCCGCGCGCGTCTTTCGACCGGACACAGGACACAGGAGACAGGCTCATGAAGCACGACGACCCGAAGCCCGAGGACCAGCACGACACGGGCAGCCCGATGAGCGATCAGGACGCCACGCACGGCCCGCGCGGCCCCGACGATCCCGCGCGCCGGCGCGTGCTCGGCGGCCTCGCGGCGGTCGGCGTGGGGCTGGCGATCGCCGGCTGCGAGACGCCGGGGCAGGGCGCGATGGCCGGGGCCGCGGCGCCGCGCCGCGCAGCGCAGGCGACGCGCGTATCGATGCGGCGCTGCGCGACCAGGTGCGCCACATCGTCGTGATCTACGCCGAGAACCGCAGTTTCGTGAACCTGTACGGCAATTTTCCGGGCGTGCAGACGCCGCTCGCGGGCGTGGACGCGGCGCGCTACACCCAGCTCGACCGCGACGGCAAGACGCCGCTCGCACAGTTGCCGAAGATCTGGGGCGGCCTCGTTCCGCAGGCGCAGGAAGTCGGCGGCAAGCGCTACATGATCGGCGAACCGGCCATCGCGGGGCTCGCGAACCAGCCGTTTCGCATCGCCGACGCGCAGGGCCAGCCGCTGCCGAACGGCGTCATCACGCGCGACCTCGTGCATCGCTTCTATCAGAACCAGATGCAGATCAACGGCGGACGCAACGACCAGTTCGCCGCGTGGGGCGATTCCGGCGGCCTCGTGATGGGCTATTACGAGAACTCGGCGGACACGCTGCGGCTCTGGCAACTCGCGCGGCAATACACGCTCTGCGATAACTTCTTCATGGCCGCGTTCGGCGGATCGTGGCTCAACCACATCTTCCTGATCTCCGCGCAGGCGCCGTTCTATCCCAACATCCAGGCCAGCCCGGCGAAGCACATGGTCTCCGTGCTCGATGGCGACGATCCGCTCGGCACGCGTCTGAAGATGGCGTCGGCGAGCCCGGCGTCGGCGCTCGGCGGGCCGCCGAAGTTTGTGAACGACGGCGCGTTCACGCCCGACGGCTACGCCGTCAACACGATGGCGCCGCCCTATCAGCCGAGCAGCGTGCGCCCGGCCGAGGAGGGCAATGCCGCGTGGGCCGATCCCGCCGATCCGCGTGTGATGCCGCCGCAAACCTACGCGACGATCGGCGACCGGCTGTCGGCGAAGGGCGTCGACTGGGCCTGGTACAGCGGCGCCTGGCAGTACGCGCTCGACCATCGCGACACGGGCGCTGTGCCCGATTTCCAGTACCACCATCAGCCCTTCAACTACTTTGCGAACTTTGCGCCGGGGACGGCGGCGCGCGCGCGGCATCTGCGTGACGCGGGCGTCGGCGACGATCCGGCCACCAATCGCCTGCTCGCCGATATCGACGCGGGCCGCCTGCCCGCCGTCACATTCTACAAGCCGCAGGGCAATCTGAACATGCACGCGGGCTACGCGGATGTGGAGTCGGGCGATCGACATGTGGCGGCCGTCATCGAGCATCTGCAACGCAGTCCGCAGTGGGCTAACACGGTGATCGTCATGACGCACGACGAGAATGGCGGCTGGTGGGACCCGGTCGCGCCGCCGGCCGGCGACCGCTGGGGGCCGGGCTCGCGCGTTCCGGCGCTGGTGATCGCGCCGTTCGCGAAGAAGGGCTACGTCGATCACACGTTCTACGACACGGCGTCGATCCTGCGCTTCATCAGCCGCGTGCACGGCCTCGCGCCGCTCGACGGCGTGGCGGCGCGCGATCGTGCGCTGACCGCGCGCGGACAGACGCCGCCGGGCGATCTGACGGCGGCGCTCGATCTGGCTTGAGCTGGCCGAAGGGATGTAATCGAACGCAAAGCGAGGAGGGCGCGGGCGGCGCATGCGCGGCGCGTTCGTCGTCTGCGCACGTGTTGCGCATTCGTAGCGCAGGTTGCCGCTTTCGTGACTGGAGCGACTAACTGTCCGTCCGATCAATGGGTTGGCGTAATCTCCAGGGGGTTATCCCCAAAGTTGTCCACGAAATCTGTGGACAACTTTTCTGCGCAAAAAATGTGCATTTCCGGTGCTCTGTGGTGAATTTTCGTTTTGGGTCAGTGACTTAGGTGAAATGTCCCAAGGTTGCCCACAAGGCTGCCAACAAAAACTGTGGACAAGCCATCCGCCAATCTGGCGATTCACGACCAATCTGCTTCCATCGGGAACGTCGTGAACAATCCGATACGCTTCAGGCACTTGGCGCACTCGTCCCAGGGTTACACACAGGGCTGTCAACGAAATCTGTGGAAAACCTGGGATTGGTGGTGTGCGGGGTGGTGAGCATTTGCGCAGATAGTCACGGTGGGGACGAGCTATCTCTCTGCGCGAGCCTTCCGGCATTGCCGCCGGAAGGCGACCAGGGCTTCAGGCGTCAGCCGCCTGCCAGACGAGCGCGACCGTTTGCAGAACGATCAGCATGCGGGACGTTGGCGTCCAAACCGACGTTTTGACATTCGGCGCACACCGCCAGGCACAGACCATCCACAAAAACAGCCCGGCGGCGTAAAGCATGACCACGGCCAGCAACATGAGCGTGGATACCTCGGCCTGCACGCACGCGCGCAGGATGAATCCGGCGACGAGGCCATAGGGGAGTCCCATGAGCCACCATACCTTCCAGCACCGCTCCTGACCACGCCACGCCTTGATAAGCATCTTTGCCTCCTGTGCAAGTGGTCTTCAAGCGTAACCCGATCTCAAAACTTTCGATTGCCAGGCACTGCGTAGGGTGCGGATGGAGCGCTATGAACGGAAGTCAACGCCGGGGAGCCTGAAACTCGATAGCGGTCAATATCGCGATAGCCCGTGGTTCTAAGCTTTTCGTTTTCTCCCCACGAGCGAGGTTCGCCATGCGCCTGACACCCGGGTTGGTATTTCTGGTTTGTTGCGGTGTACTGATTGTATGCAGCGTCCTGTCGTTCACTGCTACCGCCATCGTTCCCATTTTCCTGACAACGGTTGCGGCCGGGACAATCGGTGTCGGCTGTTTGTTCTGGCTGAAGTATGTACGTGATCGGCGTTGGTTCTAGACGCGAACCGCGTGTATCGCGGGCGGTAAACCAACCTGCCAATTTCTGCTGGATCGTGCATTGCGTTGCGTCAGTGCGTCAGATACTTCCATCCAGAGATTTGCATAACCAGGCAATAAAAACGCGAATTATCTGAAAAGGAAATATGTATGGGCCAACAAAGTGATGTGCGCTTTACGTTCAGAATTGCCAGAATGGAATTCGACGTGGTGAGCTTCCGGCTGAAAGAGGCTATCAGCCGTCCATACGAGCTATGCGTCGAACTTTCCAGTGCCGATTCCGCTGTCGATTTCGGCACGGTGCTCGATCAGTCTGCCACCTTCACGATCTGGCGTGACGAGACCGCCGTGCGTTATGTGAACGGACTCGTCAGCTGCTTCGAGCAGGGCAAGACCGGCTTCAGGCGTACCTATTACCGCGTGGTGGTCGAACCGCAGATATCGCGCGCAGATCTGCGGTCGGACTGGAGAGTTTTCCAGCAGGAGAGCGTGCCGCAGATTCTTCAGACCGTGCTCAAGCGCTCGGGTATTAACGACGCCGTGCAGGATCTGACCAAAGAGCATCTGGTGCGCGAATACTGCGTCCAGTCCGGCGAGACGGATTTCCACTTTATCAGCCGACTCTGCGCAGAAGAAGGATTGTTCTATACGCATCGGTTCAGCGCCGCGGAGCATCGCCTCGTCTTGGGCGACCGGCTCTATGTCCACGGCACCATCGAAGGCGGTCCGGTGATTTACAACGCCACGCCCGGTGGTGACCAGGCCGAGCCGTGTATCACCCAGTTCAGTTACGCCGAGCGGGTGCGGACTTCCCGCCAGGTCCAGCGGGACTACTCCTTCAAGAGTCCGCGATACAGCCAGGAGCATAGTAGCGACGGGGCGAACCTCGAACACCAGGGCCGGGAATACGAACGTTTCGACTACCCGTCGCGCGCGAAACGCGACGAGGCGGGCCGTCCCTTTACCGAAACCCGTCTGCTTGCGCTACGGCACGACGCACAGATCGCCGGGATCGAGGGCGACGATGCGCGCCTGCAACCGGGGCTCGCGTTCGATCTTGAGGGCCACGCCCGCGAGGACTGGAACACGGGCTGGCGCGTAGTGAGCATGATCCACACCGGCACGCAGACCGTGAGCCAGTCAGAGGAAGCGGCAGAAGCCGATGTCGGCACGCAGTACGGCTACACGGCGAACATCATTCCCGACCACATCGAGTGGAAACCGGAACCGCCGCCCAAACCCCGCATCGATGGCCCGTTGATCGCCACCGTCACCGGGCCTGCTGGAGAAGAAATTTACTGCGATGAATTCGCGCGTGTCGTCGTTCAGTTCCCCTGGGACCGCTACGGGAACAACGACGAACATAGTTCCTGCTGGATACGCGTCGCGCAGAACTGGGCCGGTGCGACGTGGGGGCACATGGCGATACCGCGCATCGGGCAGGAAGTCATCGTCGCGTTCCTCGATGGCGATTGCGACCAGCCGATCATTATCGGAAGAACGTATCACGCGACCAACCTGCCGCCGTATGAACTGCCGCGTCACAAGACGCGCATGACGATCAAAAGTCAGACGCACAAAGGCGAAGGCTATAACGAACTGCGTTTCGAGGACGAGAAGGACCAGGAGGAAATCTACGTTCACGCGCAGAAAGATCAGAACATCCACGTCAATCACGACGAGACGACCTTTGTCGGCAACGACCGGAAAGAGAACGTCGAGCATGACGAAACGATCGACATCGGTCACGACCGCACGGAGAGCGTAGGTAACGACGAGCAGGTGAGCATCGGACACAACCGGACGCACACCATCGGTCAGGACGCGATGCTCTCCGTCGAGCGAAATCACACGATCAATATCGGCAAGGATCGCGTCGAGCAGGTCGGCAACCACCGCAAGGACCAGACCACGGCGAATCACATCATCGATGTGGGCGGGCATGTTGAGGCGTCCGTGCAGGGTCACCACAAGCTCAGCGCTGGACAGAGCATCGAGCGGCAGACGCAGCACTACGAGCTGAAGGCGGGCGACCGTGCCGTGATCCGGGGGCCGGGAGGCAGCATCACGCTTGACGGCAGCGGCGTGACCATCGAAGGCCTCGCCATCAAGCTCAAGGGGCCGATCACACAGTCCAGCGGTGCGGGCAACCACTTCTCCCTGAGCGGTAACCCCTTACCCGGACTGCCACCGGACGACACCTCCCTGTCAGGCCTGCTCTCCGATTAACACCTTACCGACCAGGCCAACCAGATGCTTGTCAGTCTCCCATTCCTCACCGGCGCAACCGACGACGATGCCAGCGGCGACACCCTGGGCGAAGTGACGGGCCAGGGCGCATTTCCCCTGAGTTCACAGTTCGGCTGGCATGGCGGCCAGCACTTCCAGGCGCCGGGTAATCCCGACTCGCCCGAAAGCGTGCGCGCCATGGCGGACGGCTCGGTGGTGTTCGCACGCGCCAGCGACCCCATCCCCGATCATGCCGACGATCCCGCCGTGCTGGAGGCCAATCCGCTGCTCTACTACAAGGGCTGGACGAGTAACGGTGTTGTCATCCTCAGGCACGACACCGAGATCGGCGAAGGCGTGCGCGTCACGTTTTATTCCATCTATCAGCATATGCATACGCTGGTCACCCATACCGTGACCACCCGGAAAAAGGACGCGCACGGTCACTGGCATAGCACCACGCAGGAAGTCCCGCTGGCGCGTGGTGACAAGGTGTATCGAAAGGATTCGATCGGGACGGCGGGCGCGATCTACGGCCAGCCCAACCGCATTCATGTCGAGATCATCGCGGATGAAGCCAACGTCGCGGCCCTGATGGGGCGCAGCCAGGGACCGCTCGCGCAGACGCGGACCACCAGCGTCTGGGGTGAGAGCCATATCGTCGTGCCCGCTGGCACGCCGTACTACGACAAGGACCCCCGCGACGCGCGGCTCACCTACGCCGTGCGCGCATTCAATCCTGCTACGCCTCCGGCTGGTCACGAAACCCTCGCATCGATTGCCGCCCAGTTCGCCACCACGCCTGCGCGCCTGAACGAGATCAACAAGGACCTGATCGCCCGTCTGCGCACGCAGTACCCAGGGCTGAACAACTGGCTCGATGCGGTGACCGGCGTGTGGCAGCACAACCGGAACCTGCCCCCGCCGAACAACCGCAACATCACCGTACCGCCAGTCTGGGGCGATGGACCCCAATCGGTTGCTGTACCGCCCGAGGTCTGGGCTCAGTGGCAGCTCCGGCCGCTGGGGCGCACCACGGGGCGGTTCATGATTTCCCTTGCGGAAAGCCAGGGCACCTTTACGCTCACGACCCGCGATACCACAGGCAAGGCGCTGTGGAAGGCGACGGAGGGCAGCTACGATCTCTATGACCGCGCCCGCAAGGAATTTCCCGGTTGCCCCAGCGCGGGATCTGAGTTGTTGCGCCTCGGGCGTGTGCTCGGTCCTGAAGCGCTGGCGGTCAGCGACCAGTACCGTGGACACGTGCCGCATCTTCGCAAGGTGCGCATCGACGGCAACGAAGTGTTTATCGATCTGAATGCACAGGGCATTCGCGTGCACAGCGACGCGGACTTTCCCGACTGGCAGGGCTGGACCTTCATCGATGACGACACGGACGGCAACAGCCGCTGCGACTCGCAGAAGCTGATTGAGCTGATCCTGGCGCAGTTGCCGCCGACTGAGTCACCAGCGGCGAGTCAGGAGGCACAGGCTGCGCCAGTGGCGACGCCCGCGGCGCAACCGTCGGCCGCTGACGACCGGGCGCGGCAACGGCTGCGCCGCGCGTACCTGGGAACGCACGAGGCGCGCGTGCGCGAGCGTCTGAAGCGGTGCGTGGTGAAGATGCCGACCGAGTGGGCGCGCGATGACTTCGAGCAGCGCTGGGGCTGGGTGCAGCTCCCGATGGGAAGTATTCCGGCCAGCGTGCTGCTGCCGATGTGCCTGTCACCGCAGGCGTACCAGAAGTTCAGGCTGCACCACGCGAAGTTATCTTTCTGGGAGGACGCGCAGGCGGCGGGGCTGCAACTGGACAAGGTGCATTACCACTTTCATCCGCGCCTGTTCGTGGAGACGTTCAGGCGCTGTGGGTGGTTGAGTGAGAGTGAATTGGTACAGATGTTGCCGATGTCCGCACTGAGGCGCGCTGGCTCCGGGTGGGTATCGGAAGCCGTAACATACCCCGCCACGGCCGAGAGAAATGTCCAGAGGACACGCGATGCGCTTAACAAGGCACTTCGCAAATACGGCATCTCATCGAGTCGACTGCGCATGGCGGCGTTTTTCGGTAACGCCACGGAAGAAACGCAGTGGTTTCAGAAGCTGCACGAAGAAGCCCTAACGCAAAGATACTACCCGTGGGATGGTCGCGGCTTTCTCCAGCTCACATGGCCGGCGAACTATTTCAGGTACTGGGAGTTCCGGGGGCGGCAGATCGACAAGAGCCTGAAGGACGAAATGGACCGGGCGCAGAGGGAAGCGAACAGCACCGGAACCAATGCGCCGTTGCAGGACAGCAGGCATCCGGGATTGACTGCGCAGATGCGACAGTGGCGGGAAGACGTGCACGATACGTTGTTCCCCGATCCTTCGGATAGTGCTGGTGCGTACTGGGCCTGGACAAGTGCGGCGCAGTTTGCCGATCAGCAACCGATGTTCCAGCGGAGGACGCAAAACGTCAATCACACAGCGCACGTTTACTACAGTTGCGAATCGTTCGGACAGGTGGCCGCAACAGTCAACTTCGGCAGTCCTACTACGAACGCGAGTTCAATTGCGAACGTAAACGGGATTGTGATGCGTTACCAGGCCTACGTGAACGCGCTGTTCGTGCTCGATGATTACCGGTTGTTCCCGCGTGCACAAGGGCAGAACGAACTCCCGGAAGGGTTTGAGCGGAGGAAGGTGTAATGGACATTCGGCAGATACTGGTAGGTGCATTCCTGGGTGGGGTCGTAGCGCTCGCATGGGCGAAGCAGCCGCATGCAGTTAAAACCGTTGTGCATCAGATGAACATCGGGCCGTGTCACTTTTCCCTGTCTGATCCCTATAAGGGGGAAACCTCTTGGCCGACAGGCGGGCTCTATTCAGCCGTGATCAAACCCAAAGCGCGTCATCCGTACTTAACGGAGATTCAGTTCAGTTGCGAGAATCCCGCGACACCTGAGACATACCTCACCAGCAGCATCAAATTGACAGAACGCGGATGGAAGCTGGACACCTCGCATGGGGATTCGGGCGCTCCAGGCGTAAACACGACGCTTTACCTCCTTCATGGGAGGGGGTGGGAGGGGGCGGGCACGACGCAGGATCAGACCAACGGCGACGAACGGAGACGTTCGCGCGCATTCACTTTCTGTATTCCCCACCGGCAGCTTGCACTGTGCGGTTCAATACCGACTGTGGCCTATCTGATGTGGCCGAAAGAATCCGTGCTGCCGCAGGTCATCAAGCTGCTTGAGTCCATCGAGTTCATCGACACACCCGAACAGGCGGCATCCAGCGTTCCGGCTACATCACAACCGGACGAACGTCGGTAACAAGGTTAATTGATTCGTTGTGTCGTCAATCTTCGTAGTCCCACCACGAACGCGAGTTCAATTGCGAACGTAGACGGGACTGTGGCGCGTTACCAGGCCTATGTGAACGCGCTGTTCGTGCTCGATGATTACCGGCCGTTCCCGCGTGCACAAGGGCAGAACGAACTCCCGGGAGGGTTTGAACGGAGAAAGGTGTAATGGAAATCCGGCAGATATTGGTAGGTGCATTCCTGGGTGGAGTCGTAGCGCTCGCATGTGCGAAGCAGCCGCGTGCAGTTAAAACTGTTGTGCACCAGATGAACATCGGGGCGTGTCACTTTTCGCTTAGTGATCCTTATCGGGGAAGAACCGCTGGGCCGAATAGCGGACTCTATTTGGCCCTCATCAAATCCAAAGCGCGTCATCCGTTTGAAACGGGGATTCAGTTCAGTTGCCCTAATCCCGCGACACCTGAGACATACCTCAACAGAAGCATTAAATTGACCGCGCGCGGATGGAAACTGGATACATCGACTGAAGATCCTGCGTTACCCAGCCAGCGCACAACGTTATATCTCCTTCGCGGCAACGGGTGGGTGGGGGCGGGTACGACGCAGGATCAGACCAACGGCGACGAACGGAGACGTTCGCGCGCGTTCACTTTCTGTATTCCCCACCGGCAGCTTGCACTGTGCGGTTCAATACCGACCGTGGCCTATTTGATGTGGCCGAAAGAATCCGTTCTGCCTCAGGTCATCAAACTGCTTGAGTCCATCGAGTTCATCGACTTGCCCGAAACGCCTTCTTCCAGCGGCGTGGTTACGCCGCAACCGGGTACAGAGCAGTAGTTCAACCAGACCTTGCGTGCGGCCATGATTGGGGGAGGCTGCGCACTGCACTTTTTCGTAGGCACCCAACTCGCCGACGCAGCAATCGGCCCGCGGCGCCGCATGCCGATGAAATCAGGTATGACGTAGGGCGGTACATCGTTCTGTAACCCCCGCGAGTTCCCGATAGCGCGCGGGAGTCGATACAGCGTCGATTTGTAAAAACAACCGCCGCCCAGAGGGATCCCTGCAAATATTGCATCACCCAAAACCTCGCACAGCCCGAACATTTCCCATCAACCCACCCCAAACTCTGATATCGGTAACACCCGAGTTGCGCGCATCCGCGATTCCACCCGATAATCTCGTTCGATACGCCTGACGACGCACCCCGCGCGTCGCGGCCTTTCCCTCGCCACTCTCCATCGCGCCGTGCTCAAGAACTCGCGCTTTGTCGGTCTCCTGCATATCCCCGGTTTCCTGCCGCTTGCCGGCGCCACCCTGATGCTCGGCGTGGCGATGTCGTTCACCGCGCCATATCTCTCGCTGTTCGGCGTCGAGCGCGCGGGCATGACACCCCTGCGGCTTGGCCTGTTCATGACGACGATCGCCATGAGCGGCGTGATCGCCAGCACGGCGGCGGGCCGCTGGAGCGACGCCACGGGCAAGCATCGTCCGCTGCTGCTCGCCTCGTTATGCGCGGCCACGCTCGGCTATATCTGTCTATGCATCGTGCGTGACTACCGCTTGCTGCTGGTGGTCGGCATCGCGTTCATCGGCGCGGGCGGATGCGCGCTGTCGCTGGTGTTCTCGTTCAGCCGCGCGGCGCTGCCCTGCGCCGACGACGCCGAGCGCACCTTCGCCAGCGCGACGCTGCGCACGATCCTCTCGGCGGCGTGGGTGTTCGGCCCGGCGGTGGGCGCGCTGGTGCTGGCGGCCACGAGCTTCTACGGTCTCTTTCTGTTCGCGGCGGCGAGCTTCGCGGCGTGCGGTTTCATCGTCTGGCGCATGCGCGAGCCGCGCGCCGACGAGCACGCCACCCAGCATCTGATGACGCGGCCCACGGCGCAGGAGGTGGCGCAGGAAATCGCCGAGGAGGCCATCGCGCCGTACGAGGGCCAGCCGCTCACGCAGGCCGAAGTGCAGCCCGCCGTGACGCAGCGCGTGCATCCGAGTACGCCCGAGGCCACGCAGAAGGACATCATGCGCGCCGTCGTGGCGCTCACGCTGATCGGTCTCGCGGCCAACGCGACGATGATCGTGCTGCCGCTCTACATCGTGCACGGGCTGGACGGCACGCGCATCGACGTCTCGATCATGCTCGGTCTTGGCGCGTTCATGGAGATTCCGATGATGCTCGCGCTGGGCGCGAAGGCGTCGAAGCTCAACAAGCCGAACTGGCTCGCGGCCTGCGCGGTGGTGCACGCGGTCTACTTCGCGTCGATGGCGGCGGCGCCTGGCGTGAACGCGCTCATCCCGATGCAGATTCTCAACGCCTTCGTGGTCGCCGTGACCTCATGTCTCGGCATGACTTACGTGCAGGATCTGATGCCCGAATCGCCGGGGCGCGCGACGGCGCTGTTCTTCAATGCGTCGCGGCTCGGTTCGATTCTTTCGGGCGTGCTGTCGGGCATGCTCGTGCAGGCTTTCGGTTATCGCGGCACGTTCCTGTTTTGCGGCGTGCTTGCGCTGTGCGCGCTCGTGCTGTTCGCGGTGCCGGGCGAACAATATCCGAAGATGGCGCGCGCGATACAGCGGTTTCTGCGCGAGCGGGTGATGTCGCGCACGCGTCGCGATTGAATCGGCGTGCTGGTGTAAGTTGCCTGATCGATCAGGCATCCGAAATAATGATCCGCCAATGAAAAACGGCGCGATGAACGCGCCGCATTTCAAACCTTATTTCATGCGGATTTACTGCACCGTTTCCGCCACGCGAACCGCGTTCGTGCTGGCCGCGTCATCGGCGAAATCTTCGGCATCGACGTCGTAGCCCGACGGTTCCCAACGCACCGCGAGCAGCGCCGCGAGTCCGGCGAGCGGCGCGATCGCGATGATCCAGAACACGCGCGTGCTGAGCGCGGCGGCGAGCACGGGGAACAGGAACAGCGATACCGTCGAGCTTGCGCGCATCAGCGTCTGGTTCAGGCCCACGCCCACGCCGCGCAGCGAGGTCGGATAGCCGAGCGATGCGAACGTCATGCTGTGCGAGCCGGGCCCGATGCCCTGGCCGAACAGGAAGGCGGCGAGCAGCGCGACCGCGCTCACGACTTCCGGCGTCGTCGCGGGCTTGCCGACAACCGCGAGACCCACGAGCGCGCAGAACTGGATCGTGTAGCCCCAGACCGTCATCTTCCACGCGCCGAAGCGCGGCACCGTGCGCACCGCGATCATCCCGCCGACGAACGCAAAACCCAGGTTGAGCGCGAGCGAGGCGAGGATGGTGGTCAGCATCGACTGTGCGAGAAAGCTCGAAATGATCACGGGCAGGCCGAATGCGACCGCGTTGTACGCGAACGAAGAGGCCACGCCGATCACCGTCGCGAGCGCCGTGCGTCGCGCGTAGACGCCGCGCATCAGCGCGCCGTAATTCTTCAACGACGCTACGCGCGCGGGCTTCGCGGCGGCGGCCTGCAGCGCTTCGGGCGCGACTTCGGCGTCGATGCCGTAGGAGCGCTTGAGGATGCGCGCGGCATCGGCGAGATCGCCCTGGTTCGCGGCCCACACGGGCGACTCGCTGATATAGCGGCTGCGGATCGCGATGATGACGAGCGCCGGCACCGCGCCGAAGCCGAGCGTCAGGCGCCACAGCAGATGCGAATGCGAGGCGGGCAGCGTCGAGTACAGTGCGAGCACGAGCAGATAGGAGACGCTGATCGCCGCGTACCAGACGGGGCACCACATCGCCACCCGCGCGGCCTTGTTGCCGCGTCCCGCGAGGCGCGAGAACTCGGCGAGGAAGGCCATCGCCACGGGCAGGTCGATGCCGACGCCGAGGCCCATCACGAAGCGCGCGCCGCCCAGCACCCACGCGTTGGGCGCGAGCGCGCAGGCGATCGCGGCGATCACGAAGAAGAACATGTCGGCCATGAACACGCGGTAGCGGCCGATGCGGTCGGTCAGGAAGCCGCCGAGGAACGCGCCGACGATCGCGCCGAAGGTGATCGCCGAGGCCACGAAGCCGGTGCCGGCGGGCGTCAGCGAGAATTCGCGCGCGACGTCCTTGAGGCCGAAGGCGAGGGCGCCCAGGTCATAGGCGTCGAGGAACACGCCGCCCAGCGCGATCGCGACGACGATGCGCGCGTTGCTGCCGGGCGCGCCGCCTGCGTTGACGAGCCGCGAGACGTCGGCGGCGCTGCGGATGAGCGGCCGGCCGGCGGACGAGGAGGAAGGAGAAGCGGAAGCGGACGAGGCGGACATGCGAAGCGGCTACGAGGAACAACGAAAACGGCGGGCGGCGCAATGCCGGACGAAGGCGCAGATGCTACCGGTGGCGGCGCGCGCGCCCAAATCGTTTTTCGTTATGAGCTCATACCCCGCGGCCGGTGTCCGGGCCGGGCGCGTTGGGCCGGCGCTTCTGGCGCGCCGGCGGGGCAGTGCATCGAATCAGTGCATCGAGTCAGTGCATATAAGTCACACGGCGCGCGCGGTCGCTCAGTTGCACGCCCGCGTCGAGCAGGGCGATCGCGAACCAGCGCGCGGTCTTGAGCATGCCGCTCACGCTCGGCATCGGCAGCCAGTCGTTGAGCAGCTGCACGGCGGCTTCGCTGCGCGTCGATTGCAGCAGCGCGATCACCTGGAGCAGCGAGCCTTCGTCCTTGGCCAGCTCCGAGGCGCAGCGGCAGCGCGTGTCGAGCGGACGGCACGAGGCGCGGCACAGCGTGCCCATCAGCAGGTCGAAGTGGCCGATGCCGTCGACGGCGAGGCCGGCGTCGGCCAGCACGCCGCGCCAGCTTTCGTCCTTGCCGTAGGCGTCGCAATGCGGACGCAGCCAGGTGCGCACGGCGCGCAGCACGGTTTGCTCGGCGGTGTCGGGATGATGGACGAAGGTATCGTCGATCAGGGTGTCGTTTCTCGTGAACGGGGCGGTGTAGTTCATGGGGCCTCCGGCGAACGGTCAAGGGTGGCGCGGACGCTCCGCGCTCACAGCATTCGGTGCCGGTCTCGCCGGCATGGGCTCCATGATGCGGCAATTTTTTATCAAATGCAAATGATTCTCATTTGATATTTAATGCGCATGGCGTCCGAGCTTCGCTGGATTGCGCACGCACGGAAAGGACTCTTCCAGGCGGCCCGCTTAATTCGGGGGCCGCAACCCGCTACAGTGGGTCCATGCGTGTTCCAGCGTCGCTGGCGCATCGTGAGAGTTTCGCCCCTGCCCGCATACGGCCGGGGCTTTTTTTTTGCGCTGCGCAAGCGTCCGACAAGCGTCCGACAACTGCCCGGAAGACGGGGCCGGATGCGGTTTTCGGCGAGCGTAAGGGTAGGGCTCGCGCGTCTAAGTAATTGAAACGAAAGATACAAGTAATGTATTATTCAGCCCGCGCTGCGCGACAGCATGCCGCGCCTGACGGGCCTTGCGAGGTCGAAACGGGTGATTTCGGAGTGAAAAACAGCCTTGAGCGACCGTTTCGTTGTTTTTCTTCGTAGTATAAACTCGAATAAAAACAATGACTTGTATCAATCTTCGATCCGGCTCGCATTGTTGCGCTGCAAAAGTTCCGTATTCCGTTTACGCTCGTTAACCCTTGAACGTGTGTTGCATTTCGCCGCTCAGCTGACAAATACATTACAGCCGGCCCGGTTCGATTTTCACCCCGCGTCAATCTTTCAAATTGCTTGCGCCCGGGCGGCGCGCTGACGAAGCTATTTGCTCCGCATTTTTAAGGTCCTGTTGAAATGCAATCCGTTCCATTTCTGAGTCTGGCGATCTGGATTCCCATCCTGTTCGGCGTGGCTGTGCTGCGCCTCGGGTCGGATCGTCATCCGCAGCGCGCGCGCTGGCTTTCGCTGATCGGCTCCATCGTCGGTCTGCTGCTGACGCTGCCGCTCATCAGCGGCTTCGACAACCATCAAGCCGGCATGCAGTTCGTCGAGTTCCGCAACTGGCTGCCCGAGTTCGGCGTGGCCTGGCGTCTGGGGATCGATGGCATTTCGATGTGGCTGGTCGTGCTCACCGCGTTCACGACGCTGGTGATCGTGATCGCCTCGTGGGAGTCGATCACCGTGCGCGTCGCCCAGTACTTCGGCGCGTTCCTGATCCTCTCGGGCCTGATGGTCGGCACCTTCGCAGCGACGGACGGCATGCTGTTCTTCGTGTTCTTCGAAGCCACGCTGATCCCGCTGTACCTGCTGATCGGCACGTGGGGCCATGCGCGCCGCACGTACGCCGCGGTCAAGTTCTTCTTCTTCTCGTTCGGCGGCTCGCTGCTGATGCTGCTGTCGATGCTGTACCTGTACAGCCAGTCGCACACGTTCGACATGTCGGCGTGGCATAACCTCACGGCGCTCGGCTTCGTGCCGCAGCTGCTGGTCTTCATCGGCTTCTTCGCGGCCTTCGCGGTCAAGGTGCCGATGTGGCCGTTCCACACCTGGCTGCCCGACGTCCACCTCGAAGCGCCCACCGGCGCGACCGTGCTGATGGCGATGCTCAAGCTCGGCGGCTACGGCTTCCTGCGCTTCACGCTGCCGATCACGCCGGACGCCGCGCACTTCTTCGCGCCCGTGATCATCACGATGTCGCTGGTGGCGGTGGTGTACTCGAGCCTGCTCGCGCTCGCGCAGACCGACATGACCAAGCTGCTCGCGTACTCGACGGTCGCCCACATGGGTCTCGTCACGCTCGGCCTGTTCCTCTTCAACCAGATCGGCACCGAAGGCGCGATCGTCCAGATGATTTCGTACGGCTTCGTCTCGGGCGCGCTGCTGCTGTCGGTCGGCGTGCTGTTCGACCGCACCAAGACGCGCACGATCGCGGCTTACGGCGGCGTCGTCAACGTGATGCCGCGCTACGCGACCTTCATGATGCTGTTCTGCATGGCCAACGTCGGCCTGCCGGGCACCTCGGGTTTCGTGGGCGAGTTCATGGTCATCGTGGGCGCGATCCGCGTGAACTTCTGGATCGGCGCGATCGCCACGACCACGGTCGTGCTGAGCGCCGCGTACACGCTGTGGATGTACAAGCGCGTGATCTTCGGCGCGGTGGCGAACAAGGGCGTCGCGAAGCTGACCGACATCGGCCGCCGCGAAACGCTGATCTTCGCCTCGCTGGCCGCGCTGGTGCTGGCGGTGGGCATCTATCCGAAGCCCATGACCGACGCGATCGAGCTGTCGGCCGCGAACCTCGTGGCGCAGGCCGGCCGCACCAAGCAGCCGACCGACGAAGCCGCCAACGCGAGCACGGATGCCGTGCGCGCCGGTTCGGCGGGTGCGGACGTTCGTGCTGTTTCGCTCACCGAGCGTTCGCCGACGTAAGCAGCACGTTCACTGCAGTTAAAGAATGACGACGCAAGCGCGCGCCGTCCCGCGAGTGTTCGCGGCACGGCGCGCGTGTGCGTTCAAGAGTTTCCGAATCTCTCAATTCGGAAAAAAAGCCGCGGCGAGTCTGCGTTGAAATGAGGGCAGGGCATGACGTGCGTGTGTTGATGAGGCGCGACGAACCTCGCGAACACATGTGACAAAGTGTCTCACTTTTGTTTTGACAAAGATCATTTTCAACATTCATTGATTGTTATTGATCAAAGCGGCTGTATGATGCGGTCGCGCTTCCTTTGCGTGATGTCAGGGGTAGTGCCCGGAACTATTCAATGAATGAAATTCAGGCAAACGTGATGAAAAGAACAACCTTTCAAAGGTTATTGCTTCCCGTCAGCGCCGGATTGGCCATGTGTCTTTCCGGCTGCAATCTGGAAGTCCTCGACCCCAAAGGGAGCGTGGGCATGGCGGAAAAGTCGCTGATCGCGACCTCCACCTGGGCCATGCTGATTGTGGTGGTCCCCGTGATCATCCTGACGCTGTGGTTCGCGTACCGCTACCGCGCTTCCAACCGCAGCGCCACCTACGCACCGAAATGGTCGCACTCGACGGCGATTGAAATTGTCGTCTGGACGGTCCCCTCGCTGATCATCCTGTTCCTCGCCGTGCTCACGTGGAAGACCACGCACGAGCTCGACCCGTACAAGCCGCTCGAATCGAACGTCAAGCCGATCAACGTCGAAGTTGTGGCGCTCGACTGGAAGTGGCTGTTCATCTATCCGGATCTGGGTATCGCGACGGTGAACCAGCTGGCAGTGCCGGTCGGCACGCCGGTGAACTTCAGCATCACGTCAGATTCGGTGATGAACTCGTTCTTCATCCCGCAGCTGGGCACCCAGGTCTACGCGATGGCAGGCATGCAGACCCGTCTGCACCTGATCGCCGATCAAGCTGGTGATTACGCCGGCCTTTCGGCGAACTTCAGCGGCAAGGGTTTCTCGGACATGAAGTTCCGCACGCTCGCCACGAGCCAGCAAGACTTCGACGCGTGGGTTCAGAAGGTCAAGGCGTCCTCGACGCAGCTTTCGATGGACCAGTACGCGACGGTCGCGCAGCCGAGCGAAAAGGCGCCGGTTGAGTACTTCTCGACGGTGGATCCGAAGCTCTTCAACAACATCATCGCGAAGTACAACAACGGCCACGTCACGAATTTCAGTGACCCGTCCTGCGTGACCAAGGGGTAATCCAAGCATGTTCGGAAAACTTACACTGGACGCCATTCCGTATCACGAGCCGATTATTCTCGGCACGATGATCGGCATGGCACTCATCGGCGCATTCGTGCTCGGTGGCATCACTTACCTCGGTAAGTGGAAATATCTGTGGACGGAGTGGCTGACGAGCGTCGACCACAAGCGTCTGGGCGTGATGTACATCGTTCTCGCCCTCATCATGCTGCTGCGCGGCTTCGCCGACGCAATCATGATGCGTACCCAGCTGGCTCTCGCGTACAACGCGCCGGGCTATCTGCCGCCGCACCATTACGACCAGATCTTCACGGCTCACGGCGTGATCATGATCTTCTTCATGGCCATGGCTTTCATGGTTGGCCTGATGAACATCGTGGTGCCGCTGCAGATCGGTGCGCGCGACGTCGCGTTCCCGTTCCTGAACTCGCTGTCGTTCTGGATGACCGCCGTTGGCGCAATCCTGCTGATGATCTCGCTGGTCGTCGGTGAATTCGCCATGACGGGCTGGCTCGCGTATCCGCCGCTTTCGGAGCTGGCATACAGTCCAGGCGTCGGGGTCGACTACTACCTGTGGGCGCTGCAGATCTCGGGTGTCGGCACGCTGCTGACCGGCGTGAACTTCTTCGTCACCATCATCAAGATGCGTGCTCCTGGCATGACGCTGATGAAGATGCCGGTGTTCACGTGGACGGCGCTGTGCACGAACGTGCTGATCATGGCTGCGTTCCCGATCCTGACCGTCACGCTCGCGCTGCTCGGTCTGGACCGTTACATCGGTACGCACTTCTTCACGAATGACGGCGGCGGCAACGCCATGCTGTACCTGAACCTGATCTGGGCATGGGGTCACCCCGAGGTGTACATCCTGATCCTGCCGGCGTTCGGTATCTTCTCGGAAGTCGTGGCGACCTACGCCAAGAAGCCGCTGTTCGGCTACAAGGCGATGGTGTACGCAACCTGCGCGATCATGGTGCTGGCATTCGTTGTCTGGCTGCACCACTTCTTCACGATGGGTTCGGGCGCCGACGTCAACGCGTTCTTCGGTATCGCCACGATGATCATCTCGATCCCGACGGGCGTGAAGATCTTCAACTGGCTGTTCACGATCTACCGCGGTCGCCTCGAGTTCAACTCGTCGGTGCTGTGGACGCTCGGCTTCATGGTCACCTTCACCATCGGCGGCATGACCGGCGTGATGATGGCGATCCCGGGCGCGGACTTCGTGCTGCACAACTCGCTGTTCCTGATTGCTCACTTCCACAACGTGATCATCGGCGGCGTGCTGTTCGGCTACCTGGCCGGCTTCAACTACTGGTTCCCGAAGGCGTTCGGCTTCAAGCTGAACGAAAAACTGGGCAAGCGCGCGTTCTGGTTCTGGCTCGTGGGCTTCTACGTTGCCTTCACGCCGCTGTACGTGCTGGGCTTCATGGGCGCAACGCGTCGTCTGAACCACTACGACAATCCGGCATGGCATCCGTGGATGATCATCGCCTGGGTTGGCGCCGTGCTCGTGGCAATTGGTATCGCTCACCAGCTGATGCAGCTGTACGTGTCGATCCGCGACCGCAACCTGCCGGAAAACCGCGACCTGACGGGCGATCCGTGGGGTGGCCGTACGCTGGAATGGTCGATGTCGTCGCCGCCGCCGGTCTACAACTTCCCGGTTATCCCGAACGTGTCGGAACTCGATGAATTCCAGCACCTGAAGGAAACGGGCCGCGAAACGCCGGACGTCGCGAACACGCATTACACCGATATCCACATGCCCTCGAACACGAGCGCAGGTCTGTTCATCGGTTTCTTCAGCCTGGTGCTCGGCTTTGCTGGCATCTGGCACATCTGGTGGCTCATGATCGTCGGCTTCGTCGGTATTCTCGGCACGGCCATCGCTTATAGCTTCCAGAAGAACGAAGGCTATTACATCCCGGCCGCCAAGGTTCGGGCAGACGAAGAAGCGCGTAGTCGCGCACTGGTCAAGGCGTTTGCTGACAAGCAGCGCGGTGGCAAGGTTGAAGAAGCACTGGAGGCCAACTGATGTTGACGAAAACTGGTGCGGCCGCACTCGCGGAGCACGATCACCACGATCACCCGCCGTCACACTCGGTGTTCGGTTTCTGGCTGTACCTGATGACCGACTGTATTCTGTTCGGCACGCTGTTCGCAGTGTTCGCCGTGATGCAGAATCAGTTCGCAGGCGGCCCGACGGGCAAGGACCTGTTCGACATCCAGGGCGTCGCGATGGAAACGGCAGTGCTGCTGCTGTCGTCCATTACGTACGGCTTTGCGATGATCGGCGCGCACAAGCAGCGCAAGGGTCAAGTGCTGGTCTGGCTGGCGATCACCTTCCTGCTCGGCGCGACGTTCCTGTACTTCGAACTGCATGAGTTCGCGAACATGATCGCCGAAGGCAATGGTCCGCAGCGCAGCGCGTTCCTGTCGTCGTTCTTCACGCTGGTTGCCACCCACGGTATCCACGTGACGATGGGCATGATCTGGATGATCGTGCTGATGGTTCAGGCCGTGAAGGCACCGGTGCTGGGCGAGCGTGAAATCCGCCGCCTGGCTTGCCTGAGCCTCTTCTGGCACTTTCTGGACATCGTCTGGATCTGCGTGTTCTCCTTTGTTTATCTTGCGAGCGTGATCTAAATGAGTGCTCATTCCATCCATGAAGAAGAAAGCCATGGCAGCGTAGGCAGCTACGTGGCCGGTTTCGTCCTGGCGGTGGTGCTCACGGCCGCTTCGTTCTGGCTCGTGCTGCATGGCGGCTTCCCGCGCGAAACCGCGCTGCTCGGCCTCGCCGTGCTGGCTGTGGTGCAGATCGTGGTTCACCTCATGTTCTTCCTGCACATGAACACGTCGTCGGGCCAGCGCTGGAACGTGACCGCGTTCGGCTTCACGGTGTTGACGGTCCTGATCGTGGTCGTCGGTACGCTGTGGGTCATGCACAACGTCAGCATGAACATGATGTCGCGTTGATCGTTCGATCAGCGATATCGGCTTGAACCGCATCCGGCATCAGCGCCGGATGCGTCAACAAGCAAAACGCCGCCTGGGCTCGCGCCCGGCGGCGTTTTTCTTTTGGGGCGTGCCCGCGTGCGTTTTATTCGTGATTGCTGTCGCGATGTCGCGCGTTCAGGTGCCGAAGCGCTGCCGCACGATCCCGGCGACCGCGCGGCCGAGTTTGTGATGCTGATCGGCCTCGTAGTGGATGCCGTCGGTCGGGCTGACCGTGGCGAACTCGCCCGCGTCGAGGAACGCCGAGCCATATTTCACCGCGACGCGCTCGTAAAGCGGCGCGAGCAGCCGCGATTTCGCCGCGCCGCCGGTGAAGATCGCACCGAGAAAACCCACTTCCTCGATCGGCACCGGCGCCATCAGCAGCACGTGCGGGGTGGCGCCGCCCGGACCCGCGCGGCAGGCCAGCAGCGTGTCGAGCAGGACGTCGACGGAATTGGCGATGTCGGCGGGCGTGACCGAGAAGCGCGTCTTGAGGTCGTTGGTGCCGAGCATCAGCACGACCACGTCGACGGGCAACTGGCTTTCGAGGCATGGCCGCAGGTACGCGAGGCCGTTCTTGTGGCGGCCCTCGATCGGGTCGTCGTGCACGGTGGTGCGCGCGGGCAAGCCTTCCTCGATGATCTTCCAGCCGCCGCCGAGCGTCTCGGCCAGCACGCCGGGCCAGCGGTCGGCGGGGCCGAAGCGTTCGAGCACGCCGGGGAGATTGAGCGGCTTGGTGCCGTGCGTGTTGGAATCGCCGTAGCAGAGCAGGGTGCGTGTCGTCATGGGTCTACGCTCCAGAATAAGTGTGCGGGAGGAGAGGGTTTCCGATCGGAAACATTCGTGTGACTCGACTGCGTAATGTGTAGCAACCAGGCGTTGCAACCCGGTGCGGCAGACCGGCGCTATAACCATGTTGGCCATCGGGAGAAGCCTAGACGACTGGTCTAATCGGCCTGTAACATGCCCTCCCATGAATGCAGCGCCAGCCGCGGAAGTGCGGCAACACATCCTCGATACCGCCATGCCCATTTTGCTGGGCAAGGGCTTTTCGGCCGTCGGTCTCAACGAGATCCTCGCGGCGGCCGGCGTGCCCAAAGGGTCGTTCTATCACTATTTCGGTTCGAAAGAGTCGTTCGGCGAAGCCTTGCTGACGTTCTATTTCTCCGAGTATGCAGAACGCCTGGAGGCGCAGCTCGTGCGCGCGCCCGGCACGGCGCGCGAGCGCCTGATGCGCTACTTCGAGGAATGGCGCGCGATGCAGTGCGCGGACGGCCCCGACGGCAAATGCCTCGCCGTAAAACTGGGCGCCGAAGTCAGCGACCTCTCGGAGCCGATGCGCGCGGTCCTGCGCCGCGGCACCGACGAGATCATCGCGCGTATCGCGGCCTGTATCGACGAAGGCCTCGCGGACGGTTCGCTCGAAGGCGTGCGCAACGCTTCGAGCACGGCGGCGACGCTCTACGAACTCTGGCTGGGCGCGACGCTGATGGAAAAAATCCGCCGCGACCGCAGCCCGCTCGATTCGGCGATGGCGACGACGCTCGCCTTGTTGAACCTGCCGCCCGCGACGTGATCGAACGCGCAGCGGCGCCATCGTAGCGCTGCGCCGCGAACCCAATCCATCGAGACAGAGACAGCGCCGCTGGCCGGGCGCAGCAAAGAGGGCCGCTTGATGCGGCGAAGGTCTAGACGACCGGTCTAATAACGTGCGCGATCACGCGCATGGGCCGGTTTCGCACGGACGCGCAAGCGCCCGGACATCACCGAACAAGGAACGCCGATGAAGGTACTGATCGTTTTGACTTCGCACGAAGACCTCGGCAACACGGGCAAGAAGACGGGCTTCTGGCTCGAGGAATTCGCCGCGCCGTACTACGCGCTGCGCGACGCCGGCGCGCAACTCACGCTCGCCTCGCCGAAGGGCGGCCAGCCGCCGCTCGACCCGAAAAGCAGCGATCCGTCTGCGCAGACCGACGCCACGCGCCGCTTCGATGCGGACGCCGCCGCGCGCGCCGAACTGGCCAGCACGAAGCGCCTCGCCGATATCGACGCGAGCGACTTCGACGCGGTGTTCTATCCGGGCGGCCACGGTCCGCTCTGGGATCTCGCCGAAGATCCGGTCTCGATCGCGCTGATCGAAAAGACGCTCGCGGCGGGCAAGCCGGTCGCGGCCGTGTGCCACGCGCCGGGCGTGCTGCGCCACGTGAAGGGCGCCGACGGCAAGCCGCTCGTGGCCGGCAAGTCGGTCACCGGTTTCGCGAACAGCGAAGAAGCCGCCGTGGGATTGACCGACGTGGTGCCGTTCCTCGTCGAGGACATGCTCAAGGACCACGGCGGCCGCTACACCAAGGGCGCCGACTGGGCGCCGCACGTCGCCGTCGACGGGCTGCTCATCACGGGCCAGAACCCGGCTTCCTCGGAGCCGGTCGCCGAAGCCTTGCTCGCGGCGCTCAAGGGCCAGTGAGCCGGTAACGAAGGCGGCGCCTGATTCGTCCGCGCGCCGTCTTCGTCCTCGATTTCCCTTTTGTTTCGGCAACGCCATGTGCCGCGCGCGACGCGGCGGGGCGTTTGCGTGTTTTTCGCTTTGATAGCGGGTGAGCGCCGCGCCCCTCGCACCCGTTGCGAGCCGCGCCCGGCTGAACCCATTTTTCATGTGACCCGCAGCGGCGTTCGTGCGCCGGCCGGGTCGACACAGGAGAGCTGTTGATGTCTGCATTGTTCGAACCGTTCAAGCTCAAGGACGTGTCTCTGCGCAACCGTATCGCCGTGCCGCCGATGTGCCAGTACATGGCCGACGACGGCGTGATCAACGACTGGCACCACGTCCATTACGCGCAGATCGCGCGCGGCGGCGCGGGCGTCGTGATCGTCGAAGCCACGGCCGTATCGCCGGAAGGCCGCATCACGCCGGGCTGCGCGGGCATCTGGAACGACGAGCAGGCCCAGGCATTCGTGCCGACCGTGAAGGCGATCAAGGCGGCCGGTTCGGTGCCGGGCATCCAGATCGCGCACGCTGGCCGCAAGGCGAGCGCGAACCGTCCGTGGGAGGGCGACGACCATATTCCCGAAGGCGATGCGCGCGGCTGGCAGACCATCGCGCCCTCGGCGATCCCGTTCGGCGCGAACCTGCCGAAGATTCCGCAGGCGATGACGCTCGACGATATCGCGCGCGTGCGCGAGGACTTCGTCGCCGCCGCGAAGCGCGCGCTCGACGCGGGCTTCGAATGGCTCGAACTACATTTCGCGCACGGCTATCTGGGCCAAAGCTTCTTCTCGGAGCATTCGAACCAGCGCGACGACGCCTATGGCGGCAGCCTCGAAAACCGCAGCCGTTTCCTGCTGGAAACGCTCGCCGCCGTGCGCAAGGTCTGGCCGGAACATCTGCCGCTGACGGCGCGTTTCGGCGTGATCGAGTACGATGGCCGCGACGAGCAGACGCTCGCCGAGTCGATCGAACTCGCGAAGAATTTCAAGCGCGAAGGCCTCGATATGCTGAGCGTGAGCGTTGGTTTTTCGACGCCCGCCGCGCAGATTCCGTGGGCGCCCGCGTTCCTCGCGCCGATCGCGCAGAAGGTGCGCCGCGCAACCGGCCTGCCGGTCTCGTCGGCGTGGGGCATCGGCACGCCGGAACTGGCCGAGCGTTCGGTGGCGTCGGAGCAACTCGATCTCGTGATGGTCGGCCGCGCGCATCTGGCCAACCCGCATTGGCCGTACTTCGCCGCGCAGCAGCTCAACGTCGAGCGCGCGGCCTGGACGCTGCCCGCACCGTACGCGCACTGGCTCGAACGCTACAAGGCCTGAGCGCGCCTCGCACCGGTCGGCAATGTGCCGATCGGAAACTTCGTTGACGACAGGAAACAACGATGAGCATCTACATCTTTGCAAGCATTACGCCGAAGGCCGAACACGTCGGCGACCTCGAAGCGGAACTGCGCAATATGGTGGTTCATTCGCGCCGTGAGCCGGGCAATCTGCGCTACGACCTGCTGCGCCGCGCGGACGGCACGCCGGGCTTTCACGTCTACGAAACCTATGCGGACGAAGCGGCCATCCAGGCGCATCGCGACAGCCCGCATTACGTGGCGTTCCGCGCGAAGATCGGCGATTGGCTGGCGGAACCCGTGGACGTCAAGTTGCTGAATGGCGTGGATATCGCAGCTTGATATCGCTGCGCTGAAATGAAAACGCCGGGCTTTCGTGCCCGGCGTTTTTTTATTCGCGAACGCTTTAACGTAGCGAATGCGTGCGTCGCGTATTCACTCAACTCGCGAAATCGAGCACCACGCGGCCTTCAATCGCGCCGCGTTCCATACGCGCGAAAATGTCGTTGATGTTATCGAGCTTGTCGGTGCTCACGGTGGCCTTGACCTTGCCTTCCTGCGCGAACATCAGCGACTCTTCGAGGTCGAGGCGCGTGCCGACGATCGAGCCGCGCACGGTGACGCCGCTCAAGACCATGTCGAAGATGGGCAGCGGGAAGTCGCCGGGCGGCAGGCCGTTCAGCGACACCGTGCCGCCGCGCCGCACCATGCCCAGCGCCTGCGAGAACGCGATGGGCGACACCGCCGTGACGAGCACGCCATGTGCGCCGCCGATTTCCTTCTTCAGATATGCCGCCGGGTCGGTGGTTTTCGCGTTGACGGTGACGGTGGCGCCGAGACGCTTCGCGAGTTCGAGCTTGGCGTCGTCGACGTCGACGGCTGCAACGTTGAGTCCCATCGCGCGCGCGTATTGCACCGCCATATGGCCGAGCCCGCCGATGCCCGAGATGACGACCCAGTTGCCGGGCCGCGTGTCGGTGACCTTGAGGCCCTTGTAGACCGTAACGCCCGCGCAAAGCACCGGCGCGACGTCGATGAAATCGACGCCCTTGGGCAGCAGGCCCACGTAATTGGCGTCGGCTTTTGCGTATTGCGCGAAGCCGCCGTTGACCGAATAGCCCGTGTTTTTCTGCTGTTCGCAGAGCGTTTCCCAGCCGCCGAGACAATGTTCGCAATGGCCGCAAGCCGAGTAGAGCCACGGAATGCCCACGCGGTCGCCTTCCTTCACGTGCTTGACGCCGCTGCCCACGCCCACGACGTAGCCCACGCCTTCGTGCCCTGGAATGAAGGGCGGTTCCGGCTTCACGGGCCAGTCGCCGTGCGCGGCGTGCAGGTCGGTATGGCAGACGCCGCACGCTTCGATCTTCACGAGGATTTCGCCGGGGCCCGGTTCGGGAATCGCCACTTCCTCGATCACGAGGGGTTTTCCGAACGCGCGAACCACCGCGGCTTGCATAGTCTTGCTCATCGTCGGGCTCCTGTTGATGGGGGTAAAGCGCGAAAGCGGTGCATGCATCGTGCATGCGTGCCTGCGTTTTGCCATGGCGGACACGCTTTCAACACGTAGGCAGTGTGCCGAAAAGCACAATGCAATGCGTTGAGCTTGCGCATGCGAAATCGACGAAATTCAAATTCGATGTTTATTAACGAAAGTGAATGGAAACCTCATGGCGGTGATATTTGAATCGGATTCCGAATTAAATTGCCGGCGCTGAAAATTGTCATTCCGGCGGATTCCTGAACCGCCACGGCGTCCGATTACAATCGAGGCATTGCACATCGACTGGCTTACCTGGATGCAGACCGAAGAACTTTTTCAGCGCGCGCATGAACAGCATATTGCGGGCCACCTCGCACAGGCGCGTGAGCTTTACACACAGATCGTCGGCATCGATCCGGCGCATGGCGCCGCGCAATTCCGGCTTGCGGTCATCGGCATTCAGGAAAATCGCTTTCAGGACGCTATCGAGCGGCTGACGAAAGCGCTTGAGATCGAACCGGGCAACCGGCGTTATCGTGAGGCGCTGGGGCAGGCGCTGGCGTTCGCGCAGCGGCATGCCGAGGCCGCGTCGACCTATCGCGGCCTGATCGACGAAGATGCCGCCGACGCCGACCACTGGTTCGGCCTCGCCAGCGCGTTGCAGGCGCAGGGCGCCGTGCGCGACGCCGCGCTCGCGTGGGAAGGCGTGGCGCAGCGCGATCCGCAGCGCGCCGACGCGCTCAACAATCTCGGCAATTGCCGCCGTCTGCTCGGCGAACCCGCGCTCGCGCAGGCCGCGTACGCGCGTGCGCTCGCGGCGCAGCCCGGCAACGCCGACGCGCTCACCAATCTCGGCACCTTGCTGCAAGCGCAAGGTCAACGCGCGCAGGCGCTGCCGTTGCTACGCGAGGCCGTGGCGGTTGCGCCCGGATCGGCGGCCGCGCTCGTGAATCTCGGTGCGCTGCTGATGGACGAGGCGCAGACGCAGGAAGCCGCCGACGTGCTCGCGCGCGCGGTGGCCCTCGCGCCCGATTTCGCGCCGGCGGCTTACAACTACGGCAACGCGCTGCACGCGCTCGGGCAGCAACGCGAGGCGCAGGCGCAGTATCGGCGCGCGCTCGCGCTCGACCCCGCGCATGCGGAGGCCGCGAACAATCTCGGCAACGTGTGCCGCGAACTCGGCGAGCACAAGGCCGCGATGGATGCGTTCGAAGCGGCCATTCAGGCGCGCCCCGATTTCGTCGATGCCTATAACAACGCGGCCAATCTGCATCGCGCGCTCGGGCATCAGGATGCGGCCCGCGCGTTGTTGAGCCAGGCGCTCGCGCTCGCGCCGCGGCATTCGCCCACACTCAACAATCTCGGCAACGTGTTCAAGGATTGCGGCGAACTGGACGAAGGCGTCGCGTGCTTCAGGCAGGCGGTGGCGAGCGATCCGGGCAATCTCACCGCGCACAGCAATCTGCTGTATGCGTTGTCTTTTCAATCGTTCGATGGCGAGGAAATTGCCGCCGAAGCGCGCCGCTTCGCCGCGCAGCACGAAGCGCCGTTGCGTGCCGAACGCATTGCGCACGCGCCGCGCAGCGCGCAAGGGCGGCGGCTGCGGATCGGTTATGTGTCGTCGGATTTTCGTGAGCATTGCCAGGCATTGTTCATGACGCCTTTGCTCGCGAATCACGATAGAAGCCGCTTCGAGATTCACGCGTATTCGAGCGTCGTGCGCCCGGACGACACCACCGCGCGTCTCGCGGCGCACGTGGACGTCTGGCACGACGTGCGCCCGCTCGACGACGCGGCGCTCGCGGCGCGCATTCGCGCGGACGGCATCGATATCCTCGTCGATCTCGCGATGCATATGGCCGATGGCCGTCCCTTGCTGTTCGCGCGCCAGCCCGCGCCGGTGCAGGTCGCGTGGCTCGCGTATCCGGGCACGACGGGGCTCGATGCGATCGGCTACCGGCTCACCGATCCGCATCTCGATCCCGCTGAACACGACACGCACTACACCGAACGCACGCACCGTCTGCCCGACACGTTCTGGTGCTATGACCCGCTCACGAGCGAGCCCGCCGTCAACGCGCTGCCCGCCGCGCAGGCGGGACACCTCACGCTCGGCAGCCTGAACAATCCGTGCAAGCTCACCGAGGCGACGCTCGCGCTCTGGTCCGGCGTGTTCGCGGCCTTGCCGCAGGCGCGTCTGTTGCTGATGGCCGCGCAAGGCGAGGCGCGCGAGCGCTTGCTCGCCCGTCTCGCGCGTCACGGCATCGAGGCGTCGCGTGTGCGTTTCGTGCCGTTCCAGCCGCGCGACGCCTATCTGCGCACGTATCACGAGATCGATCTGGCGCTCGATACGCTGCCGTACAACGGCCACACCACGAGCCTCGACGCCATGTGGATGGGCGTGCCGGTGGTCACGCGCGTCGGCACGACCTGCGCCGGACGGGCGGGGCTGTCGCAGCTGGCGAATCTGGGTCTCGACGACCTGGCCGCGTTGTCGGACGAGGCGTTCGTGCAGATCGTGGCCGATCTCGCGAGCGATCTGCCGCGCCTGGCGAACCTGCGGGCGACCTTGCGCGCGCGCATGGAGGCGTCGCCGCTCATGGACGGCGCGCGATTCGCGCGCGGCATGGAGTCGGCTTACGAGACGATGTGGAGCGCGACGCAACGCAGCTAAACCGAGCCGCACGGCCTCACGCCGATTCAAACGGCGTAGGCCGTTCGGCAGGCTTGACGCGCCACAAACCGGGTCTGGCGGCTCCCCGGCGCGCGCCCAGCGTGCTGTATAAATATACAGTAGAATCTCAAACACTCAGCCCGCTGCGTCGGGCTGCAAGCTGCCGGGCCGCGCCGCCGCCCGGCCCCCGCGAGTGATCCAGCCGGAATGCCAGCGCAAGTGAGCGATAACCGATCCATCCGTATCCGCGGTGCCCGCCAGCACAATCTCAAGAACCTCGATCTCGATCTGCACACCGGCGAAATGACGGTCGTCACCGGGCCGTCCGGCTCGGGTAAATCGAGTCTCGTGTTCGACACCCTTTACGCGGAAGGCCAGCGCCGTTACGTCGAAACGTTCAGCGCCTACGCGCGCCAGTTTCTCGACCGCATGGACCGTCCGCAGGTCGATCGCGTGGACGGCGTGCCGCCCGCCATCGCCATCGACCAGACCAATCCGGTGCGTAGCTCGCGCTCGACGGTCGGCACGATGACCGAGCTGAACGACCACCTGAAGCTGCTCTACGCGCGCGCTGCGAATCTGTTCGACCGCGTGACCGCGCAGCCGGTGCGCCACGACACGCCCGAAACGATCTACGCCGAACTGCTCGCGCGCACGGCGGTGGGCGATCCGCGTCTCGTGGTGACGTTCCCGGTCGAGCTGCCGGACACGACCACCGAGGAAGAGGTCGCGCAATGGCTGTCGGCGAGCGGTTACACGCGCGTGCAGGCGCAGCGCGAAGTGAAGACGGCCGACGGCACGCGCAAGGTGCTCGATGTGGTCGCCGACCGCTTCCGCCTGCAGAACGCCGAAAAGAGCCGCGTGGTCGAGGCCATCGAAGCCTCGCTCAAGCGCGGCGCGGGGCGCGTGAACATTTATGTCGTATCGGAAACGGACGCACAAGCCGAGGTTTCCGATACGAAACCCGAGCCGACGATCTGGCGTTTCTCGACCGGCCTGCATTGCCCGGACAGCGATCTGCGCTACGCCGATCCGCAACCGGCGCTGTTCTCGTTCAACTCCGCCTACGGCGCCTGCGATGCGTGCCGCGGTTTTGGCCGCGTGATCGGCGTCGACTGGGGCCTCGTGATTCCCGACGCGCGCAAGAGCCTGCGCGGCGGCGCGATCAAGCCGCTGCAAACGCCCGCGTGGAAGGAGTGCCAGGACGATTTGATGCGCTACGCCGCGAAGGCGGGCATTCCGCGCGATACGGCGTGGTCGGAGCTGACGCAGGCGCAGCGCGACTGGGTGATCGACGGCGCGCCGGACTGGAAGGGCAGCTGGCAAACGCAGTGGTATGGCGTCAAACGCTTCTTCCAGTATCTGGAATCGAAGGCGTACAAGATGCACATCCGCGTGCTGCTTTCGAAGTACCGCAGCTATACGCCGTGCGAAACCTGCGGCGGCGCGCGTCTGAAGACCGAAGCGCTGCAATGGCGTCTGGGCAGCCAGCAGAACGCCGACGAGGTGCTCGCGCCCGCCGCGCGTTTCATGCCGCAGGGCGTGGACTGGACGCGCGCGCAACTCGAAGCGCTGCCGGGCCTCACGCTGCACGATGTCATGCTGCTGCCGATCGAGCGCATCCGCCGCTTCTTCGACGATCTTTCGCTATCCTCAACGTTGCTCGACGACGCGCTGAAGCTGCTGCTCGCCGAAGTGCGCACGCGCCTCAAATATCTGTGCGATGTGGGCCTCGGTTATCTCACGCTCGACCGCCAGAGCCGCACGCTGTCGGGCGGCGAGGTGCAGCGTATCAACCTGACCACGGCGCTCGGCACCTCGCTCACGAAGACGCTGTTCGTGCTCGACGAGCCGAGCATCGGCCTGCATCCGCGCGACCTCAACCGCATCGTCGAAGCGATGCAGCGCCTGCGCGACGCGGGCAACACGCTCGTGGTCGTCGAACACGATCCGTCCGTGATGCTGGCGGCCGACCGCCTGATCGACATGGGCCCGGGTCCGGGCGAGCGCGGCGGCTCGATCGTCTACGACGGCACGCCCGACGACATCCGCTCGTCCGGCACCTTGACGGGCGAATATCTGGGCGGCCATCGCGCCGTCGCGGATGCTTCGAACTGGGAGCGCCGCCCCGTCGATGCGAAAACGCCGACGCTGCTGCTCGAAGGCGCGAGCGAACATAATCTGCGCGACGTGACGGTCGAGTTTCCGCTGCAACGTCTCGTCTGCGTGACGGGCGTCTCGGGTTCGGGCAAATCGACGCTCGTGCAGGACGTGCTGTATCCGGCGCTCGCGCGCCATCTGGGCAAGGCCACCGAATCGCCGGGCGTGTTCCGCAGCCTGAGCGGCGCCGAGCAGATCAGCGACGCCGTGTTCGTCGATCAGTCGCCCATCGGCAAGACCGCGCGTTCGAATCCGGCCAGCTACGTGGGCGCGTTCGACGAGATCCGCAAGCTGTTCGCCAAGGCGCCGCTCGCGAAGCAACGCGGTTATACGGCGGGCATGTTCAGCTTCAACTCGGGCGAAGGCCGTTGCCCGACTTGCGGCGGCTCGGGTTTCGAGCACATCGAAATGCAGTTCCTGAGCGACGTCTATCTGCGTTGCCCGGATTGCGACGGCAGCCGCTATCGCCCCGAAGTGCTCGAAGTGAAGATCGAGCGCGGCGGCCGCGCGTTGTCGGTCGCCGACGTGCTCGACCTGACGGTCAGCGAAGCCGCGCAGTGCTTCAGTCAGGATGCCGAAGTATTGCGCGTGATCCAGCCGATCGTCGACGTGGGCCTCGAATACGTGAAGCTCGGCCAGCCCGTGCCCACGCTGTCGGGCGGCGAGGCGCAGCGTCTGAAGCTCGCGGGCTTTCTCGCGGAAACGGCGCAGTCGCGTGGCAAGGAAAAGAGCGTGGGCGGCCGTCTGTTCATGTTCGACGAACCGACCACGGGCCTGCATTTCGACGACATCGCCAAGCTCATGCGCGCGTTCGGCAAGCTGCTCGCGGGCGGTCATTCGCTGCTCGTGATCGAACATAATCTCGACGTGATCCGCGCGGCCGACTGGCTCATCGATCTTGGTCCCGAAGGCGGCGATGCGGGCGGCGAAGTCGTCTGCGTCGGCACGCCCGAGGACGTGATCGCCTGCCCGCGCTCGCACACGGGCGCGGCGCTCGAACGCTACGAAGCCGCGCTCGGCAGCGCGAATGGCGTGCTCGTCGCCGAAGAAGAGGGCGTCGCGTTGCAGACGGCCTTGCGTGCCGCGCAGGCGCGCCGCGAGATTCAGGGCGAGGACGTGGTGCGCATCGTGAATGCGCGCGAGCACAATCTCAAGGCGCTCGACGTCGACATTCCGCACGGCCGTTTCAACGTGATTACCGGCGTGTCCGGGTCGGGCAAGTCCACGCTCGCATTCGACATTCTTTTCCACGAAGGTCAGCGCCGTTACCTCGAATCGCTGAACGCTTACGCGCGTTCGATCGTGCAGCCCGCGGGCCGTCCCGAAGTGGATGCGGTCTACGGCATTCCGCCGACCGTCGCGATCGAGCAGCGTCTGTCGCGCGGCGGCCGCAAGAGCACGGTCGCGACCACCTCGGAAGTCTGGCACTTCCTGCGTCTGCTCTATGTGAAGCTCGGCGTGCAGCATTGCGTGCATGACGGCACGCCGGTCACGTCGCAAAGCGTCGATGCGATCGTCGCGCAACTGCTGCGCGAGCATCGCGGCCAGCATGTCGGTCTGCTCGCGCCGCTCGTCGTGAATCGCAAGGGCGTCTATACAGATCTCGCGAAGTGGGCGAAGGGGCGCGGCAACACGCATCTGCGTGTGGACGGCGAATTCGTGCCGGTCGCGCCGTGGCCGAAGCTCGACCGTTTCCGCGAGCACACGATCGAGTTGCCGGTCGGCGATCTCCTGATCGAGCCTGAAAACGAGGCGCAATTGCGCGCGCTGCTCGACGCGACGCTCGACGCGGGCAAGGGCGTCGTGCATCTGCTTGCGCCGCTCGACGGTCTCGACGGCGCGCTCGAAAACGGCGGCTCGACGCTCGGCATCGGCGAAGTGAAGGTGCTGTCGACGCGGCGCGCGTGCCCGGTCTGCGGCACGAGTTATCCCGAGCTTGATCCGCGCATGTTCTCGTACAACAGCAAGCATGGCTGGTGCACGACCTGCGTGGGCACGGGCCTCGCGCTCACGCGCGAACAACGCGCCGTCTACGACGATACGGTGATGTCCGCCGACGATCGCGGCCGCGAACAGACCTTGCCGTCGGAGGAGCAGGAGCCGGACGGCATGGTCGACGAACCGTGCCCGGATTGCCACGGCACGCGCCTGAATCCGGTCGCGCGCGCGGTGACGTTCGATGAACAGCCGATCGTCGATGTCGCGCAATGGACCGTGGGCGAAACGCGCCGCTGGATCGAATCGCTCGAACTCAATGGCCGCGACGCGCAGATCGCGCGCGACGTGATCAGCGAAATCCGCAGCCGTCTGCAATTCCTTGAGGAAGTCGGGCTCGGTTATCTGAGTCTCGATCGCGCCGCGCCGAGTCTCTCGGGCGGCGAGGCGCAGCGCATTCGTCTCGCGGCGCAGCTCGGCAGCAATCTGCAGGGCGTGTGCTACGTGCTCGACGAACCGACCATCGGTCTGCATCCGCGCGACAACCAGATCCTGCTCGACGCGCTGCGCAGTCTCAACGACAAGGGCAATACGCTCGTGGTCGTGGAGCACGACGAGGACACGATTCGCCGTGCCGATCACATCATCGATATCGGGCCGAGCGCGGGCAAGCGCGGCGGACGCGTGGTCGCGCAAGGCAAGGTCGCCGACCTCGCCGCGCAGCCGGACTCGCTCACGGGCCGCTATCTCGCGCATCCGATCGTGCATCCGCTGCAACCGCGCCGCGAAGTGAAGGCCGCGCGCGCGGGCCGCGAAGCCGTGCCCGAGCAATGGCTCACGGTGCATGGCGGCAAGCTGCACAATCTGCGCAACGTGACCGCGCACATTCCGCTCGGCCGCCTCGTGGCGATCACGGGCGTGAGCGGCTCGGGCAAGTCGACGCTCGCGCGCGACGTGCTGCTCTCGAATCTGCTCGACGCGGTGGGCCGTTCGGTGTTGTCGTCGCCGGCGGTGCGGCGCGCGCGCAAGGCGGCGAAAGAGACTGCGCCGAGCGCGGCGGAGCGTCGTTCGAGCGTGCTCGCGCGCACGAGCGCGAAGCCGAAGCTCGACGTTGCGCATACGTGGCAGGGCTGCGAATCGATCAGCGGATGGGAAAGCATCGACCGCGTGCTCGAAGTCGATCAGACGCCGATCGGCAAGACGCCGCGTTCGTGTCCCGCGACTTATATCGGCGTGTGGGATGCGATTCGCCGTCTGTTCGCCGACACGCTCGAAGCGCGCGCGCGCGGCTATAGCGCCTCGCGTTTCTCGTTCAATACCGGCGACGGACGCTGCCCGGCCTGCGAGGGCCAGGGCGTGCGCACGATCGGCATGAGCTTCCTGCCGGACGTGAAGGTGCCGTGCGATGTCTGTCACGGCCAGCGCTTCAATCCGGAAACGCTCGCGGTGAGCTGGCGCGGCCGCAATATCGGCGAAGTGCTGACGATGGAGATCGACGAAGCCGTGGAGTTCTTCGGCGCGATCACGAGCATCGCGCATCCGTTGCAGCTGATGAAGGACGTCGGGCTCGGCTACCTCACGCTTGGCCAGCCGTCGCCCACGCTCTCGGGCGGCGAGGCGCAGCGCATCAAGCTCGTGACGGAGCTGTCCAAGGTGCGCGACGACATCACGCGCCGCGGGCAGAAGGCGCCGCACACGCTTTACGTGCTCGACGAGCCGACCGTCGGCCTGCATATGGCGGACGTGGCGCGGCTGATTCGCGTGCTGCATCGTCTCGCGGATGGCGGGCATAGCGTCGTCGTGATCGAGCATGATCTCGACGTGATCGCCGAAGCCGACTGGATCATCGACCTCGGGCCGGAAGGCGGCGTGGGCGGCGGCACGATCGTCGGCGCGGCGGACCCGGAAGGACTCGTGAAGGTGGCCGCGAGCCATACGGGCGTGGCGCTCAAGCCGGTGCTCGCGCGCGTAGCGAATGCGTCGGCGAGCGCGGTGGATGGCGGTGTGGAAAACGCGGTGGAAAGCGAGGCGGCGTCGGCTGGCGAGGCATCGTCCGAGGCCGATGGCACAGCGCGCAAAGGGGTGCAAAAGCGCCGCGCGTCGGCGTCGTGAGGAGGTGCCTGCGCGTGCCCGCAACGGGCCGCGCAGGCCGGAAACCGCTTGATCTGGGCGGCTCGCGCAAGGTATGATCGGTTCCGCTTGCAGCAAACAGCCGCACACCCATAGCGGCGATTCTGGCGAGCGGAGCAGCGGACCGCAATCCCCTCCGAACCGGTCACGGGTTCCACAGCCCAGACCACCTCATCAGTGCAGCAAGGCTTCGCAGTACGAGCGAAGCCTTTGTCTTTTCAGGGCAGACGAATCGATATCGATCGGCACCTTGCCCTTGGCGATGCGAGAGGAATTAACCGATGTTCGACCTCGACGGTGAGGCGCGCGAACGGCTCATCCTGTGGATTCAACACCGCATGGAAGAGTACGGCATTACGCTCGAAGATCTTGAGTCATCAATAGCCGAAAGCCAACGGCAACCGAAGTACCGGGATGCGTTTGGCAATAGCTGGAACGGGGAAGGCGAAATGCCGAGCTGGCTTCTGCGTTATAAGCACGCAGGCCAGGATATCGAGCATTTCCGCTGCTGATGACGGCCTGTACGGCACGTGGCACGGGCGTTTGCCCGGGGCGGCGTTCGTAATCGCGTTGGTCGATTTTGCCGGATGGCAATCCGGCTTATTGGCCATTTCCGGTATATTTTTCAGCGATGTTTTAATAATACTATTTGGTTTATTATGGCCATTAAAATGGCCGGGCGGATTCGCCGGTTCGGGTGCGTCCGTATTCTGCTTCGTCCGCTTCTTCTGTTAGGCGATTAATGCGGATGCGTCGCGCGGGCCATTCGCATTGGCGGCGCCGGTCAGTTGCGCGACGCTGCACGCCGTCTTGTGATAAAGGACGGTGAGCGTTTAAACGAACCTGGACCGACAGCTTCGCATGGGACCCAAGTAAGCGCTAAAGCGCTAACTTGGGTCGACAGGAGGCGACAATGGCGTTACTGGTGTTGGGTCTTGCGATCTTCATCGGCGTGCATTCGATCCGCATGCTGGCCGGGCCGTGGCGCGCCGCGCAAATCGAACGCTTCGGCATCCGTGCGTGGCGCGGCGTTTTCGCCTTGCTGTCGATACTCGGCGTCGTGCTCACCGTCGCCGGCTACGGGCTCGCACGGCGCTATCCCGTCCCCATCTGGCTGCCGCCGCACGGCATGGCGCACCTCGTCGCGCTGCTCACCGCGATCGCCTTCGTGATGATCGTGGCGGCCTACGTCCCCGGCAATCACATCAAGCGCGCGCTCGGCCAGCCCTTCGTCAGCGGTGTGGCGCTCTGGGCGTTCGCGCATCTGCTCGCCAACGGCACGCTGCACGCTATCGTGCTGTTCGGCGTGTTCCTCGTCTGGTCGCTCGTGGAAGTGCGTGCGGGCCGCCGCCGCGATCGCGAGGCCGGCGTGGTCTATCCGCCCGGCAGCGCGAGCCGTGACGCGCTCGTCGTCGTGATCGGTCTGGTCGCGTGGGCCGTGTTCGGGTTCTGGCTGCACGGCGTGCTGATCGGTGTGCGGCCGCTCGGCTGAGACGCGTTTCACACGCACACCGTCACGTCCGCTCACCTCCGCTCACATTCGCGAAAGCAAAAAAAGAAGCCTGCTCATGGCAGGCTTCATCAAGGTACAGCTCGGAGTTCCGCGATCAGATCGCAGTGCGGGCGATCTTAGGGTACGTTCATGAAAGGCGCGTGAAAGTCATGCGTTTTTCATTCAGTGCGGCGCGCTCCGTGTGTCGTGACATGCGCGATCAGAGATCGAAGAACACGGTTTCGCGTTCGCCCTGCATCACGATGTCGAAGTGATAGACGATGTTGCCCGCCTGCTCGCTGCGTCGCGCGATCAGCGTGTCGCGGCGCGCTGCCGGCACCGACGACAGCACCGGATCGGCCGCGTTCGCTGCCGCTTCGTCGTCGAAATAGACGCGCGTGAAGGTGTGCGTGAGCATGCCGCGCATCATCACGATCACGTTCAGATGCGGCGCTTCGCCGGCGTTCTCGACGCCCGGCTTCACGGTGCGCACGATGAAGCGCTGCTCCGGGTCAGTGCCGGTGCCCACGCGCGCAAAGCCGCGAAAACCCGTCTCGGCGATCTGCTCGCGCGACTGCGGATACTGGCCGCTGGCATCGACTTGCGAGAACTCCAGCATCGCGTCGAAGACCGGCTTGCCGTCGCCGTCGATCACGCGGCCGATCAGCGAAATGTGCTCGCCGGGCGTTTTCGTGCCGACGATATCGGCGCTGAACAGGCTCTTGAAATCGAAGTTGTATTGCTGCGGGCAGAGGCCGTAGGCGAAGTACGGGCCAACGGTCTGCGAGGGCGTTTCCTTGAGTGCCATGATCAACGCTCCATCGGGGTTTCGTTGGGGCCGCGCAGCACGATGTCGAATTCGTAGCCGAGCGCGTAGCTGTCTTCGGTGGTGTCGAGCGAGAAGCGCGAAATCATGCGCTCGCGTGCCTGCTCGGGCGTGCCTTGATAGATCGGGTCGAACGCGAGCAGCGGGTCGCCGGGGAAGTACATCTGCGTGACGAGACGCGAGCCGAAGTAATCGCCGAACAGCGAGAAGTGAATGTGCTGCGGACGCCAGGCGTTCGGGTGATTGCCCCAGGGATACGCGCCCGGCTTGATCGTCAGGAAGCGATAGCGGCCTTCGTTGTCGGTCACGCAGCGGCCCGCGCCGAGGAAGTTCGGGTCGAGCGGCGCATCGTGCTGATCCTGCTTGTGGACGTAGCGGCCGGCGGCGTTCGCCTGCCAGATTTCCACGAGCGTGTTGCGCACCGGCTTGCCGCCGATGTCGAGCACGCGGCCCGTGACGATGATGCGTTCGCCGAGCGGTTCGCCGTTGCGCACCGCGTTACGCGTGAGGTCGTTGTCGAGCGTGCCGAGATCTTCCGCGCCGTAGACGGGTGCGTGCAGATTGCGCAGTTTGTCCTTCAGGGGGATCAGGGGCAGCGTGGGACCGCGTTTGACCGATGAGCGATACGGCGGATACACGAACGCCGGATGCGAGTCGAAGTCGCGCGGCGACAGGATGGACTCGTCCATGGGGTTGTCTCCTGGCAGATTTGTGGGAAGTGGATTTATGCCGCGCGGCGGACGGTCGCGTTGCGCGGATGACATCCACTTTATCCAAGGGGAAAAGTTATGCAAAATGATGTTTTATCGCATCTCGTATAACGGATCGTTATGGAAAACCGGCTTGCGGATTCGCGCGTCAAATTCCGGCATTTGCAGTGTTTTCTCGCGGTGGCGCAGTTCGGCAGCGTGCAGCAGGCGGCGGAAAGCCTGTCGGTGACGCAGCCCGCCGTCTCGAAGACCATCGCCGAGCTGGAGTCGGCGCTGGGCGTGAAGCTGTTCGAGCGCGGCCGCCACGGCGCGGTGCCCACGCACGAGGGGCAGTTGTTCATGCCGCACGCGAGCGCGTGCGTGAGCGCGCTGCGTCAGGGCGTGGCCTTGCTCGCGCGCGACGAGGGCGCGGTGGCGGCGACGCTCGAAATCGGCGTGTTGCCGACGGTCGCCACGGCGCTGCTGCCCGACGCCATGCGGCGCTTCGCCGGCGAGTGGCCGCGCGTGAGCGTGCGGCTGCTGACGGGGGCCAACACGGAGCTGCTCGAACGCCTCAAGGCGGGCGCGATCAGCTTCGCGGTGGGCCGTCTCGCCGATCCCGAGCGCATGGTGGGCCTGAGTTTCGAGCAGCTTTACAACGAGCCGATGACGGTGGTTGTGCGCGCGGGTCATCCGCTGTTGCAGGGCGCGGGCGCGGCGCGGCCGCTCGCGCAGTTCCCGACGCAGTTTCCGCTCGTGCTGCCGCCGTTCGGCACGCTGATCCGCCAGGCCGCGGACAGTCTGCTGGCGGCGTGGGGCGCGCCGCCGCTGACGTCGTCGGTGGAGTTGCTGTCGGTATCGGTCGGGCGCGCGATGGCGCTGGAAAACGACGCGGTGTGGTTCGTGCCGTCGGGCGCGGTGGAGTACGACCTGCGGCACGGCTCGCTCGTGCGCCTGCCCTTGCCGGTGGCGGGCGGCGAGGAACCGGTCGGCCTGATCCAGCGCACCGACACGCAGCCCTCTGCGGTGGGCCGCGCGCTGATCGACGCCATGCGGGCCGCGGCGCGCGAACGCGATGCGGCGGCGCACGCGGCCGCGTCGGGACGCCGATCGCGCAAGCGTCAGCCGGAGCCGGTGGTCGCGGAAAAACCGGGTCGCGCGAGCCGTTCCAGTGGGTAAAGCCGCCGAAGCCGCCGAAGCCGCTAAAGCCGCTAAAGCCGCTAAAGCCGCTAAAGCCGCTAAAGCCGCGCGCGTTTCCTCAAGCCGACGAAAGTTTCCTTTTGGAACGCGTCGGCTTCGCGGCGGGCGTCGCTTCTTCTTCCTGCGCGGGCGAGCCGGGCACGGCGGCGCCGGTGGACATCCAGATCACGACGGCGTCTTCCTCGCTGGTCGAGACCGCGTAATGGCCGGTGCGGCTGTCGAAATAGAGACTGTCGCCCGCTTCGAGCTGCGTGGGCGTGTAGAGCTCGGTGTAGAGACACACGCTGCCGCTGAGCACATAGATGAATTCCTCGCCTTCGTGGCGGCCCCAGTCGTCGAAGGCGTCGGTCGAATGCGCGGTGATACGCACGAGAAACGGCAGCATCGCCTTGTGCGCGAGTTCGGTGGCGAGCAATTCCATCTCATAGCCGCGATACGCATGCGGTTTGCCCGCGCCGCGCCGCGTGAGCGCGCGACGACCGCCGAAATCGGCCTTGGGCGTGGAGCCGAACAGTTCCACGAGGTCGATGTTCAGGCCGGCGACGATCTTCTGCAGCACGTCGAAAGTGGGCGACATCAGGCCGTTTTCGATCTTCGAGAGCGTCGAGCGCGACACGCCGCAGACGCGGCTGGCGTAGTCGATCGTCAGATCCTGGGCGAGACGCGCGGCGCGGACGCGGCGTCCGAGGTCGGCGGTCGACGAGCCGGCCGATGGCGCGAGCGGGGTTTCCATGAGCGGGATCTGAAATGGGGACTGGGGCTGGCAGGTTTCCGATCATAGCAAAACGTCGCGTTTAGGAAACTCGGCCAGATGGCCAGTGTCGTGGATTTGCGCGGGGCGCGTCGCGGTCTGGGGCGTCTGCCTTGCGAGCCTGAACGCCGCCGAAATCGTTTAGGGCTTCGAATTGACAATCCTTAAAGATTGCCGCGGATCTTACTGGTGTCGGCGCTGTCTTTCAATGTAGTAAGAATTTGAATAGAGCCTCGATATGCGTCGCGGCGCCGCGTGAAGAACGCTATCCCCGTCCTTATTATTAGATTGGATGAGAAGGATCAAATGGAGTAAAGAAAATGTATGACGAACGCCTCGAATTATTGCTGGCCATCTCGCGTAGAACGCTCGGTATCGAGCGCTTCGAACTGACCGGAAAGCAAACCGCCGACTTTCACCTCGTGAGCGCGGAAGACGTCGGCCGCGCGCTGGAAACCGCCTACGACGCCGGTTTGATCATCGGCCATCGCATGGGGCGCGCGGAATGCACGGAAGAAACGTGAGCACGATGGCTACGCGGCGCGTTCTGGCAGGCCGTGCGGGCTGATACGCTGCGTGCTGGTTTGCCGCCGTCCGCTGCGCGGGCGGCAATGTGCGGTTCAGCGGTTGACCTGACTTCCTCGTTCTTCGCCCACGCCTCCGATCCCTCTCTGACCCGGGTCCTCGACGTTTGGCATCGGCGCTGCGAATTCTTCGCTTTCTCGCGCTTCGCCGCGATTGTCAGGCGGCCTTTTACGTTCCTCGCGCCGCGCGACACCCGTTGCTACGATCCGAGCCCCGCATTCAATCGATCGGAGCAATCCATGAAGTCCATCCTCCTCGCACTTGCCGCGCTGGGTATCGTCGCGGCCGGCGTTTCGTCGGCACAGGCCAGCGTGCATCACGACTGCCACAAGGTCCGCGTGCATCACCACTGGGAAAAGCGCTGCCGCTAAAGCGCCGGTGCGGTCCCACGAGTCCCGCAATCGCTGCGGGGTTTTTTGTTGATCGCGAGATCTTTGCGTAACGATTCGAGGAGTAGCGATGCTGAAACTGTGGCTGGCGGCTGGAGCTGCCGTGGCGTTGGCGGGGTGCGTGGTCGGTCCGGGGTATGGGGCGGGTTACGGCTATGGCGATCAGGGCGGCGCTCAGGTTTATCCGGCGGCGCCGGTCTATGGTTCTGCGCCGGCTTACGGGCCAGGATACGGGCCGGCATACGGGCCAGGATACGGCACGGTGAGTTCGGTCGAAATCGCGGTCGGCGGTCGTCGCGATGATGGCGAGCGTCGGGGCGGCGACACTCGCCACGGCCAGCCGCAAGCCGACGATCATCGCGGACGCGGGCCCGACCAGGCGCGGCCCGCCTACGGCCAGCGCGGAGCGGGCGGGCCTGCTGCGGACGCCGCGCCTGCCGGCCGTGACGGCTGGGGTCATGCGCCGGGCTCGAACGGCGCGGCGCAGAATCGCCAGGGCGGCGCCAGCGGGCAGGGTGGCCAAGGTGGTCAAGGCGGTCCGAACCGGTGGCGCGGCGCTCAGGATGCGCAGGGCGGACCGGGCAACGGTTCCGCGCGCTGACGGTTTTCCATCGATGCCGCCGCTTCTGGCGCGGACGATCGGGCGGCGGCTTCGCACCGCCACCTCGCACGTTTCCCGCGCCCGATTTTTCTCATTTTCCGATAGGAAACGCGTCCCTTCGCTCAAAAGTTTCTGATCGGAAACTCTTTCGCCGCGCCCATCCTTCCTGCTCCAGACTCGCGCAATCGCGCGCTGTGGCTTGCCATACGGGGATTCCGCCCCCGCGCGCCGTCCATTTTTTCCCGTCTTGATGCGCTATCGGGTGCCGTGTATAGTCGGCGCACGAGAGTTTGTTTCTTATCGGAAATAAAAGGATCGGTCATGAACGCAGCGCGTATTCTTGCCGACCTCGGCATTTCAGAAGAGGCCGGGTCGGGTGACATCGTAGTCAAATCGCCGATATCCGGCGAAGCCATCGGGCGCGTCGCGAGCCAGTCGCCCGCCGATGTGGACGCCGCGCTCACGCGCGCGCACGCCGCATTTCTGCAGTGGCGCAACGTGCCGGCGCCGCGCCGGGGCGAACTGGTGCGCTTGCTCGGCGAGCGCCTGCGCGCCCGCAAGGAAGCGCTCGGCAGCCTCGTCTCGCTGGAAGCCGGCAAGATCCTGCAAGAGGGGCTCGGCGAAGTGCAGGAGATGATCGACATCTGCGATTTCGCGGTCGGTCTCTCGCGGCAACTCTATGGCCTGACCATCGCCTCCGAGCGTCCCGGCCATCGCATGGCGGAAAGCTGGCATCCGATGGGCGTGTGCGCGGTGATTTCCGCGTTCAATTTCCCCGTCGCGGTCTGGTCCTGGAATGCGGCGCTCGCGCTTGTCTGCGGCAATCCTGTGATCTGGAAGCCCTCGGAGAAAACGCCGCTCACCGCGCTCGCGGTGCAGAAAATCATGGATGACACGCTGCGCGCCTTCGGCGATGCGCCCGAGGGGCTCGTCTCGCTGGTCGTCGGCGGACGCGATGTCGGCGAAAAACTTGTGGCCGATCCGCGTGCGGCCATCGTCAGCGCGACCGGTAGCACGGAAATGGGCCGCGCAGTCGGCGTCGCCGTGGCGCAGCGTTTCGGGCGCGCGATTCTCGAACTGGGCGGCAACAATGCGGGCATCGTCACCGCGAGCGCCGATCGCGAACTCGCGCTGCGCGGCATTCTGTTCTCCGCCGTCGGCACGGCGGGGCAGCGCTGCACCACGCTGCGCCGGCTGTTCGTGCACGAGAGCGTCTACGAGGCCACCGTCGAGCGTCTGAAACAGCTCTACGCGAAGGTGCCGATCGGCAATCCGCTCACGGCGGGCACCTTGATGGGACCGCTGATCGACGCGCGCGCATTCGAGCAGATGCAAGCCGCGCTTGAGCAGGCGCGCGTGGAAGGCGGCAAGGTGACGGGCGGCGAGCGCGTGAATGTCGACGGCTTGTCGAACGGCTATTACGTGCGCCCCGCGCTGGTGGAAATGCCGTCGCAAAGCGCGGTCGTGCTCAAGGAAACTTTTGCGCCGATTCTCTACGTCATGAAGTATCGCGAGTTCGACGAGGCCGTGGCCGCGAACAACGCGGCGGCGCATGGTTTGTCGTCGTGCGCGTTCACGACCGATCTGCGCGAGGCCGAGCGTTTCCTGTCGGCGTCGGGTAGCGATTGCGGCATCGCGAACGTCAACATCGGACCGAGCGGCGCGGAAATCGGCGGCGCATTCGGCGGCGAAAAGGAAACCGGCGGCGGACGCGAATCGGGCTCGGATGCGTGGAAGGGCTATATGCGGCGCGCGACGAACACGGTGAATTATTCGTCGGCGCTGCCGCTTGCGCAGGGTATCGACTTTACGCTGGACTGATGTGCGCAGGCGGGCGGCTCAGGCCGCCCGTTTTCACGCTCGCTGGATACGGGCAAGTCACTGAGAAAGTCACCGAGCGCTTCACCGATTTACTTCGGAATCCCGATCAATCAGACGAGTCGGCGCAGCGGTTCCAGCGACCAGCTATGCGGTACGCCGTGCACGGCGAAAAACCAGGCGGCGACCCACGACGCCGCGACCACGATCAGATCGCAATGCCCGCTGCGCCACAAGTTCAGCGAATGACGGCGCACGATCCAGGGCACGCCGAGCGGATTCGGCCAGTCCGCGAACAGATGGATCAGTCCGCCGCACGCGAAGCCGAAGGCGGGCGCGGCCCACATCTGATGGCCCAGTTCGCGATACGAGCCCACCAGCAGCGCGATCCAGCCGATGCCCCAATGCGTGATCGTGCGATGCGTGATCCACAGGCGACGCTTCTTGCTCCACCAGGCGACTTCGAGCCAGTCGGGCGCGGTGCCGCCCGCGACGCCCGCGACGAACGCGAGCGCGGCGTAGAGATGCCAGGGACCGTCGGCTCCCATGCGCGTGACGAGGGCGGCGGCGATGACGCCTGCTGCCCATCCGGTGGCGTGATGTGCGGTCCCTGAAGCCATGAAGCGATGCCGTGCGAAGTCGAAAGGGCGCACATCATCGCAGATGTGACCGCTTCGTGACAGGGGTTCGGCGCAGTAAATAAATCATGCGCCGGCCGTTACGTTCAACGCATCAGGTCGTGCAGCGCGCCACGTCGAAGCGCAGCTTTTCTTCAGGCGGATCGTCGGAGGTAGACGCGCCGTGCGTGACGCGAATCACCGAGCCGTAGTTGTTCGGCGTGAGCGTGACGAAATACGAGGCGTTCGAACGCGAGCCCACCGTGAGTTCCGTGGTGCTGCCCGAGCGCGATTCGTGCACGTTCGAGAGACGGTCTTCGAGGCAGTTCGCAATCGACGACGGCGAACGCGCCGAGGACGCGTAGATCATCGTTTCGCCATTCGAGGCGGTGCTGGAGGGCGACGATCCGCAGGCTGCGAGCAGCGCGAAAGGCAGGACGGCGGCGAGGCGTTGCGTAAGCGTATTCATGGCGGTGTGACGAATGCAGATCGAAAGGCAGTGCGGGACTGCGGAAGCTGCATAAGAGTATACGCACGCAGGATGCGGCAGAGGCCTCGCATATCGTAAAAAGATGCAACAGCGAAGAGGGAACACGCGGCGCGCGTCGGCGAGTTGTTGATCGGACGAAGAGAAAGAGGGAAGCGCCCGGCAACGACGAAGCGATTGAAGTATCCGGCGAAGAGGCACGCATCGAGCGCCGCGCTTGCATCGACTCGTGCAACCCGACTCTCGCAACCCGACTCTCTCAACCCATCGCTCAAGAAAAAACGCACATGCGCTTGTGCCGCATGTGCGTTGTGCGTGAAGCAGAACGAGCGGCGGATTGCGCCGCCATCCCGCTGATCCGCGCTTCGGCGCGCGCCGATGAGCGTGTTAGAAGCGGTGACGCAGACCGATCGTCGCGGCGATCTGGTTGTTCGTCGACGACGGCGACAGCGTGTTGATCGCCGCCACGTTCTGCAGACTCTGGCCCGCGCTGTTCACGCCGAGCGAACCCGAAGCGTGCTGGTACACGCCGGCCAGGTAGACGTCGGTGCGCTTGCTGAGCGAGTAGTCGGTGCCGAGCACGACGGTGTGCCACTTCGGGCTCTGGTCGCCCGTACCCGTGCCCGTGACGGTGCCGTCCGTGAACGTGTACGAACCGATGAACGCGAGCGCCGGTGTGAGGTGGTACGCGCCGTTGATTTCGTAGTTGTCCATGTGCAGGTTCAGGCCGCTCACGCCGGCGAGCGTCGCGCCGCCGCTGCCGAGGCTTTGCAGGCCGTCGATCTGCGAATGCGACCACACGAAGCCGACTTGCGCCGGGCCGTACGTGTAGTTCGCGCCGACGCCGAAGCTGCGCTGCAGGCGCGCCGAGATGTTCGAGTCAGCCGACGCGGCGCCGCTCGTGTTGCCGCCCACCGTGCCCGAGTTGTTCAGTTGCAGGTAGCCGGCCGCGACGTTCAGCGGACCGTTGCTATACGATGCGCCCGCGCTCCATGCGCGGCTGTTCGCGAAGCCGTCGGCCTGGTTCGAGAAGCCGTACATGCCGCCGAACTGGAAGCCCGCGTAGTTCGCGCTGGAGTACTTGACCGCGTTCTTGATCGAGAACGTCTGGGCGAAGTTGTCGTTGTCGAACGGGTGGCCCGCGAGGTTGTTGCCGAAGCCCGCGCCCGCTTCGGAGAGCGGCGCGAGGTACTGGTTCATCGAGTCGTACTGGCGGCCGAGTGTCAGGGCGCCGTACTGGTCGCTCTGCAGGCCGACATAGGCCTGACGGTTGAAGATCGTGTCCGATTCGCTGAACGAGCCGTTACCGATGTTGAAGCCGCTTTCCAACTTGAAGATGGCCTTCAGACCGCCACCGAGGTCTTCAGAGCCCTTCAGGCCGAAGTAGTTGTGCGACAGCGCGCCGCTGCCCTGGGCCCACAGGCTGTGGCCACCAGCGTTGTTCGCGTAGACGATGCCGGCATCGAGAGAGCCGTAAAGGGTGACGCTGCTTTGCGCATGCGCGCTCATGGCAAAGGCACCGAGAACGCCAGCGAGGATGAGGGTTTTTTTCATGCTTGTTAACTCCGGGACAGTACTTGGGAATCTCACGAAAGCCGCGTTGCTGCGCTGACATTCGTGGTCTGACGATTCGAGGCCCAGTGTATTCTCGTAAATCAGAACATTCGTACTGTTCGGGGAAACAATACATTCTTAATATTGTAGAAGTCGCACTAATTAACGTAAGTCACTGGGTTATAAGCATTTTTTCATGCTGGAAATAGATGCGACAAAATGTGACGGCGATAAAATCTGTTGCGTCATTACGACGTACCGGGAGGCCCTGTCAGACGGGCGTTACAGAAGATGACGAAATATTTGCTACGGTATTCTGCCGATTTGTGGAAGGTATTGTTCCAGATTATGTGACCCACATCAGCGATGCGCGGCGGTACAATTTCTCTGCCCCTTGACCAAGGGTGGTCTTTTTTCATCTGTTTTTACGCGGCCCCCGGGCCGCGTTTTTTTTGCCCGATTTCCTGCATTTTCCTTTCTTCTAAAATCTGGAAGAGTCTGTTGCAAAATAGGAAATCAGGAACTTTCTCGCTTATTAATGATTTGATTTTGTCGTGAATCATTAATCGAGACGATTTCACGTGACTTTGCGTGCCGGTTTTCGGATGTCCCTCGCGTGTGCCCTCGCTTGCGCCCTATAAAGGCCGAAAAACGGATAAAGCGCCGCCTGAATGGCGTGCCTCGCGGCCGCATCGGCACTTGCGGGTAAAATCCTGCCCCCAGCCCGCTAAAACGGGCCGCCCGCAGAACCCGATGGAACCCGCCATGACCGACGCCTCAACCGAACTCCCCGACGACGCCTTTGACGACCCGACCGCCACCGACGCGGCCGACGAGATCAAGGAAGCGCGCCTGTGGCACAAGGACGGCTGGATGGCGCGCGTCATCAAGAACGAGGACGACGACGGCTGGGCGGTCGAGATGATCAAGGACGGCGAGCCGGAGCCCGCGCTGGTCGGCCCGTGGACGATGGGGCGCGACAAGAAGAATCCGAAGCCGCTCGATACGTCGGCGTTCAATACGCTCGTGAAGACCGCCTCGGAGGTGCTCCGGCGCCACGAGCAGCAGTTGCGCGCGCTGATGCACAAGCGCATCGGCGTGAGCACCGCGGATGGCGATGTCGACGTCACGCTCGACATCGTGCCCGACGAGTACGAGCCCTATGCAACGCTCACGGCCTTCGATGCGTACGGCGAGCAGATTGCGCAGGCGCGCGTCGCGCCGAACTTCAAGCTCACCAAGGCGCGCGCCGAGTCGTGGGCCGAGGGCGGATTCGGCCGTATCGAATAGCGGGGCGCTGGACGGGCGGCGCAGCCTTGCGGGCGCTCCCATTGATATGCAACTAACAGCCAAACACGCACGACGCGGCCCAACACGCCGCCGCGAGTGCGCTTAAGCCATCGCGCTTAATCCTGCTGACAGAAGATCGCCGTCAGAAGCGGGCCCGCATGATGGACGATCGCGTGATTGCCGGCCGCGTTGAGCGCCGCCTGCACCCGGCTCTGCGTGGCGACCACGACCGCGCCATAGGCCGAACGGCCGATGGGCTTGCCGTCGCCGGTCTTGAACAGCGGATCGTCCTGCTGGAAGCCCACGATGGCGAACACGCTGAAGCCGTAAGCGGTCAGACGCTGGCCGTGAGCGGGCCAGAACGCGTTGATCGAGTTGCTTTCCACGCGCATGGGTTTCGCGTCGATCAGCTTCTGGTCGATCAGGCCCGACACGAAATCGTGCGCGGATTCCTGGCAGGTCAGCGCGTCGTCGAGGGCGGCGGCGCGGGACGTGAGGGGCGCGAAAGCGAGCGCCGTGGCGAGAAGGGCGGCAGCGGGAGCCGCAAAAGTCAGACGTTTCATTGGAATTCTGGCGATTAAGCTGCGCCTGCGTGGCAGGCGTCACCCGATATTCGGTACCGGGCCGGTGCGAGGTCTGAACTCTACGCGGGATCGTTTAATTTTGCTCGCGAGGCCGCCCGGAGCATGTGCGCCGCGCCGCCAACGGGCGCATTCAGGCGGCGTGCGGGCGCGCTTCCAGCGCCCTTCGACTGTCGGAAAACCTGCAAGTTTTCTGGAAGCCGTATATATTTCCCGGTTATGACTGGAAAAGACCAACCTGCAAAAACGGCACCCCGCGCGGTGCCGTTGCCGCGTACCTGGGACGCGCGCGTCGCGCGCTGGCTCGTCACGCCGCTCGTGCCCACCCGCGTTACCCCGAATCACCTGACCACGCTGCGCCTGCTGATCGGTGTCGCCGGCGCCTTCTATCTGGCGCGGGGCGATTTCCTGAACGTCAATATTGGCGCATTTCTGATCGTTTTGTCGAATTTTGTTGATCACACTGACGGTGAGCTCGCGCGCATCAGTGGTAAAACCAGCCGGATCGGCCATTTCTACGATCTCGCTGCCGACGCGCTCACGACCATCCTGCTGTTCTTCGGCATGGGTTACGGGCTCGGCGTGCAGGCGGCCTCCAGTGCGAACTGGCATGTGCCGCCGGCAATCCTCGGCGGCGTCGCCGGTATCGCGGTCGCGGTGATCTTTTTCCTGCGCATGCGTATCGAGGAAATGGCTGGCAAGGCCGGCACCCAACAGGCGTTCGTCGGCGGGTTCGAAACGGAAGACGTTCTCTATCTGTTGCCGCTCGTCACGCTCACCGGTATCGTGGCGCCGTTCGTCGTGGCCGCGTCCATCGGGGCGCCGTTGTTCGCCATTTACGTGGTGCTCGACTATGTGCGCGTAACGCGCCGCACGCGGCCAGGCAAGGAAACCCGTCAGGTTTGGATCAGCAGATGAGTGTGCAAGCAGAAGAGCAGGTGGTCGCGCCGGGTGTGCGCGACAGTAGCGGGGCGAGTGCGTCCATGCAGTCAGGGGACGCGGATGCCGCGGTCGGCCGGGCAACGGGCGGCCTGAATACGAATCAGTTGCGAAACGAGTACGTCGATCAAGGCTCGTTCCTTTATCTCTCCGAATTCCTGCCCGCGGACGCGACGCAGCGGCTCATCGACGCCGCCAACGCGTTGATGCCCGAGGTCAACCGCAATTTCATCCCCGGCCACAAGGCGGGTGGCAGCGTGAGCCGCCACACCATCGACCGCCTGCAGCCGTGGATCGCCGAACTGTATCGCTCGCCCAAGCTGATCGCGTGGCTGGAGAACATCACGGGCGACAAGCTCCAGCTTTCGCCGCCCGACGATCCGCACGCGTACGCGCTGTATTACTACACGCGCGCGGGCGATCACATCGGCTGGCATTACGACACGTCCTACTACGACGGCCGCCGCTATACGGTGCTGCTCGGCGTGATCGACGACTCGTCGTGCATTCTCGATTACGAGCTGCACACGCGCGATGAAAACAAGCCCGACGAACCCGGCGCGGTGCAGTATCCGCCGGGCGCGCTCATTCTTTTCGACGGCGACAAGCTGCGGCATCGCGTCACGCCCAGCCGCGAAGGCGAAGTGCGCGTCTCGCTCACGCTCGAATACGTGACGAACCCGAACATGCGTCCGTGGCGCCGCTTCATCTCGAACATGAAGGACGCGATCGCGTACTTCGGTTTCCGTCAGGTGTTCCGCAAGGCGCTGCAATCGGCCACGGGCGGCGCGCGCAAGACCGGGGGATCGGTGTGAGCCGTGCTGCCATCCTGCTGTTGTCGATCGGCACGGCGCTCTTTATCGCGCTGCTCGCGTGGCAGGGCCTCGGCTCGGTCACGGGCGCGCTCGCGGCGGCTGGCTGGGGTCTCGCGCTCGTCGCGGCCTTCCACGTGGTGCCGCTCGCGCTCGACGCGGCTGCCATCGCCGTGCTGTTCAAGAAGGGCGAGCGCGTGGACCAGCGTCACGCGCTGCTCGCGCGCTGGAGCGGCGAGGCCGTGAACAGCCTGCTGCCGGCCGGCCAGATCGGCGGTCCGGTCGCGATGGTGCGCCAGCTTGCGCAGCGCGGCATGCTGATGCGCGACGCGGCCGCCGCCATCACCGTCAGCACCACGCTGCAAGCAGTCGCGCAGATCGTCTTCGCGGTGTTCGGCATCGTGCTCTTTTCGGCTTACGCCGCGAACGGCGCGCCGCGCGATCTCGGTATCGCCGCGCTGATCGCGACCGTCGTGCTCGGCGGTCTCATCGCTCTGTTCTATGTCGCGCAGCGGCGCGGTCTGTTCGGCCGTCTGCTGCGCATCGCGTCGAAGCTGTTCGGCAAGCGCGACTGGTCGTCGCTGGCCACGCGCGCCGACGCCATCGACGCTGCCGTCAAGGCGCTCTACGCCGAACGCGGCCGCGCGGCGGCCAGCTTCACGCTGAGCCTCGCGGGCTGGCTCGTCGGCACCGCGGAAGTGTGGCTCGCGCTGCATTTCCTCGGCCATCCGGTGAGCTGGGTCGACGCGCTGCTGCTCGAAAGCATCGGCCAGGCCATTCGTGGCGCGGCCTTCGCCATTCCGGGCTCGCTCGGTGTGCAGGAGGGCGGCTATCTGCTGCTCGCGCCGCTCGTCGGCCTGCCGCCGGAAGCGGCCCTCGCGCTCTCGCTCGCCAAGCGCGCGCGCGAAATCCTGCTCGGTCTGCCGGGCCTGCTGTATCTGCATTTCAGCGAACGAAGCTGGCAACGCCGGCGCGCCCTGCGTGTGCCCGCTGTCGAAATCGCCGATTGATTTTTTTCTCCCAAGGAACGCATGCGCGCCATCATTCTTGCGGCAGGCCTCGGCCTGCGCCTTCAGCAACGCGCTGGAGAACAGTTTCCGAAATGTCTGCTGCAATTCGAGGGCGTGTCGCTGCTCGAACGCCACCTGCAGATGCTCGAAGCGGCGGGTGTCACCGAAGTCGTGCTCGCGCTCGGCTTCCAGCCTGAACTGGTCGAAGCGGAACTCAAGCGCATCAACTGGCCGCACAAGGTCGAAGTCGTGATGAATCCGCGTTTCGATCTGGGCAGCGTGCTCACCGTGCATCGCACGGCCGAAGCCATCACGCGCGGCGGCGACGTGCTGCTCATGGACGCCGACGTGCTCTACGACGAACGCGTGTTCGCGCCGCTCGTCGCGGGCGAGGCGCCCACCAACCGTCTGCTGATCGACCGCGACTTCGAAGCCGGCGACGAGCCCGTGAAGCTGTGCCTGCGCGACGGCGTGCCCGTCGAACTGCGCAAGCAGCTCGCCGTGGGCCTGCAGTACGACACGATCGGCGAATCGGTTGGCTTCTTCCGCCTGAACGAAGCGACCGCGCGCCGTTTCGCGCAGATCGTCGAAGGCTACGTCGATACGGGCCGCGCGAACCTGCCGCACGAAGAAGCGCTGCGCGATCTGCTGCTCGAACGCGGCGCCGAATTCGACACGGCGGACGTGACGGGCGCGCCGTGGATCGAGATCGACTTCCCGAACGATGTGACGCGCGCGGCCGAAGAAGTGCTGCCGCAACTCGCGCCGGTCGTGAGCCGCCTGAAGCAGACGGCAGAGTGAGCGCTCGCGCGAACCGCTGTCGCTGAAACGCCGTAAAAAAGGCCGTGAAGGCCGTGAAGTTCGCTTCACGGCCTTTGTGTTTTTAGCGCGGCTTCATCTGTTGCCGAGCCACCGCGTTTTGCAACACAGTGCCATAATGGTGCCTTTACGCCATCAGCCGCGCTGATCGTCGTTCCTGCCCATGCCCCTTGCCCTCGGCACTTTCATCGTTCCGCTCATCGTCGCGTGCTCGATGTTCATGGAGAACGTGGACGCGACGGTCATCGTCACTTCGCTGCCCGCGCTGGCCCGCGATCTCGGGCAAGATCCCATCACCCTCAAGCTCGCCGTCACGAGTTACGTGATCGGCCTCGGCGTGTTCATCCCGATCTGCGGATGGGTGGCCGACCGCTTCGGTTCGCGCAATGTGTTTCGCACGGCCATCGGCATTTTCATGACCGGTTCGCTGCTGTGCGCGGCGTCGCGCTCGCTCGAAATGTTCGTGGCCGCGCGCTTCGTGCAGGGCATTGGCGGCGCGATGATGGTGCCGGTCGGACGCATCATCATTTTCCGTTCGCTGCCGAAGTCGGACTTCATTCGCGCGGTCAACTATCTCACGGTGCCCGCGCTGCTCGGGCCGGTCGTGGGGCCGCCGCTCGGCGGTTTCATCACCACCTATCTGCACTGGCGGCTGATTTTTTTCGTGAACATTCCGATTGGCGTGTTCGGCATCTGGCTCGCGAACCGGCATATCGCGAACATGCACGAGGAGCATCCGGGGCCGCTCGACTGGCTCGGGTTTCTGCTTTCGGCGGGCGGCGCGTCGCTGTTCATGCTGGGCTTGTCGCTCGTCGGCGGCCAACTCGTTTCGAATACGAAAGCGGTGACGATGTGCGTGGTCGGCGCGGTCCTGCTCGCGATCTACTGGTTCTACGCGCAGCGCGCCGAACGTCCCGTGCTCGATCTGAAATTCCTGCGCATTCCGAGTTTCAACGCGAGCGTGGCGGGCGGCTCGCTGTTTCGCATCGGCCTGGGCGCGGTGCCGTTCCTGTTGCCGCTCACGCTACAGGAAGGTCTGGGCATGACGGCGTTCGCGTCGGGCGCGATTACCTGCGCGTCGGCGTTCGGCTCCATTTTCATGAAGTCGATCGTCTCGCGCGTGCTCGGACGCTTCGGTTTCCGGCGCACGCTGATCGTCAACGCGGCGATCGCGGGCGCGGCCATCGCGGTCTGCGGGCTGTTTTCGCCGACTACGCCCGTGTGGCTCATCTGGCTCGTCGTGCTGGCGGGCGGGCTCTTTCCGTCGCTGCAATTCACCGGCCTCAATTCGCTCGCCTACGCGGACATCGAGACGAAAGACATCGGGCGCGCGACCAGCGTCGCGAGCGTGATCCAGCAGGTGTCGCTGGGTCTGGGCGTGACGATCGCCGGGATCGTGCTGGAAGTTTCGCATCGTGTACAAGGCCATTCGACCATCGTCTGGTCCGATTTCTGGCCCGCATTCTTCGTGGTCGGACTCTTCTCCGTGGCCTCGATTCCCGTGACGATGCGCCTGCCCGCCAATGCCGGCGACGAGATCGCGCGCGGCAGCCGCGGCAAGGCCTGATACGCGGTACTTCCATGAATCGGCGCCGTAGCGTTATCGGCGGATCGCCGGATCGCAAACGATTTCTGCGCGTGCTATAAGCGCTGTAACCAGGCCAAAAGCCCGGTGAAAGGTGGTTGACGTTACGCGATGAACCGAATCATGGAGGTCACTCAATGAAGCTGGTCGATAGAACGAAAATTTCCGCAGCCGCTCTCGCACTCATTTCGCTTTCCGCTTTATCGGCGGGCTTTCTCGAAGCCACGCCCGCATTCGCGAAAGACACGCAGCAACATCCGGCGGTCCTCAACGCGTCGGCGGTCGCCGTCGCCGACAAATACGCGGCCGACGCCGCCGAGCAGATCTTCAAGGCGGGCGGCAACGCGGTCGATGCCGCGGTCGCTATCGCATTCACACTGGCCGTCACGTATCCCGAAGCCGGCAATATCGGCGGCGGCGGTTTCATGACGCTCTACGTGAACGGCAAGCCGTATTTCCTCGATTATCGCGAGCGCGCGCCGCTGGCCGCCACGCGCACGATGTATCAGGACGACAAGGGCAACGTGATTCCCGGCAAGAGCCTTTATGGCTACGACGCCGTGGGCGTGCCGGGCACGGTCGAGGGCATGTGGGAAGCGCAGAAGCGCTTCGGCAAGCTGCCCTGGAAACAGGTGCTGCAACCGGCGATTCAATACGCGCGCGACGGCTTCGTCGTCGACGAACTGCTGGCGAAGCGCCGCGAGGAAGCGTCGAAGGAATTCGGCGGCAAGACCAATTTCGATCAGTACTTCGGCGACATGAAGGAGGGCGCGACGTTCAAGCAGCCCGATCTCGCCAACGTGCTCACGCGCATCGCCAATCAAGGCGCGAAGGACTTCTACGACGGCAAGACGGCCGACCTGATCGCGGCGTCGATGAAGGGCCACGGCCTCATCACGAAGCGCGATCTGCAGGAGTACAAGGCCGTGTGGCGTCAGCCGGTCGAGGCGAAGTGGAACGGCTATGAAGTGATCACCGCGCCGCCGCCGAGTTCGGGCGGCGTCGGCCTCGTGCAGCTGCTCAAGATGAAGGCGATGCTCGCGCCGCAATTCAAGGACGTGACGCTCAACTCGCCGCAATACATTCATCTGATCGCGGAGATCGAGAAGCGCGTGTTCGCGGACCGCGCGCAATATCTCGGCGATCCCGACTTCTACAAGGTGCCGGTCGCGCAACTGACCGACGACGCCTATCTCGCGAAACGCGCCGCCGAAGTCGATCCCGACAAGCCCTCGGACACGAAGAGTGTGCAGGCGGGGCTCGGCACCTCGATGCCGGAAAAGGCCGAGACCACGCACTTCTCGGTGGTCGACAAGTGGGGCAACGCGGTCTCGAACACCTACACGATCAACGGCTACTTCGGCTCGGGCGTGGTGGTGCCGGGCGCGGGCATCGTGCTCAACGACGAAATGGACGACTTCTCCGCGAAGCCCGGCGTGCCGAACATGTTCGGCGTGGTCGGCAGCGACGCGAATGCGATTGCGCCGAAGAAGCGTCCGCTGTCCTCGATGTCGCCGACCATTCTCACGAAGGACGGCAAGGTGGCGCTCGTGATCGGCACGCCGGGCGGCTCGCGCATCTTCACGTCGATCTTCCAGGTCATCAACAATCTCTACGACTTCAAGATGCCGTTGAAGGATGCCGTGGGCGCGATGCGTTTCCACCATCAGCTGCTGCCGCCGAACACGATTTTCTGGGAGCCGTACCAGCCGATCGACGGCGATCTCGCCAAGCAGGTCGAGGCGAAGGGCTATGTGCTGAAGGGCCAGGATTTCAATGGCGACATTCAGGCGATCCGCATCGACGGCCAGACGCCCGAGGCCGCCTCCGATCCGCGCGGCCGTGGCGTGACGCGCGTGATTCCCTGAGCTTGCGCCGACCTTCGTCTGCGTGTGTTCGCGGGGAGGAATTACCGAATCGATGCGCCGTAACTCTCCGGTATGCAATATTTGCGGGGCATTTTTTCCCACTGCAGACCGGAATGACGGCGCGATTCGGCAAAGCTCGCATGCGATGCACATTTGTCCTCTTTAATGAGGATTCACACCCAGAGAGCATCGCGTAGGATGCAATTTCCGGCGGCCTGAAAGCTGTCGGCGTGTGTTTTTTTGGGGCGGCGTTGCCGCCCATTTTCTTTTCCGCTCCAGAAGTTTTCTTGAATTCACCGGCCGCGCTGGATAAGCTGAAGCGCGTATCCCGGCTCAGAACGTTGCGAATGCAACGGCGCCTGGGACGTCTTGCAGTCATGAACCCGTACTTCGATCCACCGTTGTCTTCATCCCGTTGCGCATGCATCTGACTAGCCGCGAACTGGTGCTGCTTGCCGACTTCTTCAGGGTGCTGGCGGAGCCTGCGTCGAGCGCGGACGCGTTGCGCGCCGACGCTGCGCAACGCATGCTCGATCTGCTGGGCGCGGACGATTTCGCCGAGACCGCGTGGCGCGACGAGGCGATCGACGGCAACTTGTGGATCGCGCGCGGCGGGCATCGCGATGTCGCGTCCGCGCGCGAACGCGCGTTGTTCGATCTGATTCGGCCCGCGTTCGCGGCGGCGCTGGCACGCGCGAACGGCGAGGTGTGGATCGACGCGCCGCCCGCCACCGCCGACGATCTGCCTCAGCCTGACGGCGATCTGCTCGCGCGCCTCACGCGGCGAGAGCGCGAGGTTGTCGAGCTTGCCGCGGATGGCTTGCTCGACAAGGAAATCGCGCAACGGCTCGGGATTTCCTATACGACCGTGCGCACGCATCTCGACCGTTCCTTTCAGAAACTCGGCATCAGCAATCGGTCGAAACTGGCGCGGCTACTGCAAACGGCGCGCCGCTGAGCGGCTTTGAAGCGGCGCTAAAGCCGGTTTAAAGCCCGATTCAACGCGTGACCGATACGTCCATGTCCTCGCGCGCGGCGTCGATCAACTCGAACGCGGCGGCTGCATCGCCGATGCGCTCGACGGCGAGCAGCGCGAAGCGCGCGAGAAAGAGCGGCGTCGCGGCTTCGCCTAAATCCGTCATGGTTTTGCACAGGCGCGTATAGACCGCGTCGAGTTCGCTGTCCGTCATGGCGTGCTTCAAGTGTTGTTCCATCATCGTGTCTCCGGGTGTCGGGATCAGCCGCGCAGTGCGCGATCGACGGCGGCGAGCGCGCGTTGTGCGAACGTGGCGCGTTCGTCGTGCTTGTCGCTTTGCTCGCTCTTGCCTTGCCAGCGTCCGAGCACGTGGCCGTCCGGGCGCACGAGGTAGAGCGCCTGTTGCGCGACGCCGTACATCGGAAACAGCTTGCCCGTGTGATCCCAGGCGCTGCGTTGCGCGGTATCGGCGAGAGCGTGGCGCGCGATGGGAATCAGCGCGAATGGCACGTCGCGCGCCGCGAATTCGGCTTCGAGCGCGGCGAGATCGGCGGGCAATGCGTCATCGTCGCTGAACCAGAACGCCGTGAAGCGCGGCCCGAGAAGATCGGTGAGATGTGCGGTGAGATGCGAGGTGAGATGCGCGGCTCGCGCGCCGTCGCGATCGACGATCGTCAGCGGACATTCGGGCAGCACGGCGCCGGGCGCGGGGCCGCTCGCGAACGCATCGGATCCGGCGTTGAGCGGCGACTCAAGATACGCAATCGCCGAAGTCTGGCGCGGATTGATCAGCGAGCGCACGCCCGCATGTTTGAGCGCGAGGCTCAGCACGGCCTTGCGCATCAGATCGAACGCGAACGACGGCGGCGCCATGAATTCCGTGCTCTTTGTGCCGTAGCTCAGGTTCTCGTGCGCCGCGAACACGCGCTCGTCGGAATAGCTGTCGAGCAGGCTTGCGTGCGCGCGACCCTGCGTGACGTACGCGAGTTTCCAGGCGAGATTGTCGGCGTCGTCGATGCCCGAATTCGCGCCGCGCACGCCGAAGATCGGCACCAGATGCGCGGCGTCGCCTGCGAACAGCACGCGGCCGTGCCGATAGCGTTCGAGCGTGAGCGCGTTGGCCTTGTAGATCGTGATCCAGACCGGCGACCACGGCGCGGTTTCGCCCATCATGTCGAGCAGGCTTTGCACGCGCGGCATCACGTTTTCGGGCTTGACGGCTTCGTCGGCATCCTCGCCGTCGCGCAGCTGATAATCGATGCGCCAGACGTTGTCGGGCTGCTTGTGCACGAGCACCGTCGAGCCGGGATTCGACGCCGGATCGAAATAGGCGAGGCGCTCGGTCGGCCGCGCGCTGTCGAGCAGAATGTCGACGATCACATAGCGGCCTTCGTAGCTCGTGCCCGTGAGCTTCAGGCCCAGCGCGTCGCGCACTGTGCTGCGTCCGCCGTCGGCGGCCACGAGCCAGTCGGTTTTCGCTTCGTAGTCGCCTGCGGGCGTCGTGAGCGTGAGCGTCGCGCCGTGTTCGTCGTGGCGGATCGCCGTGACCTTCGTCTGCCAGCGGATGTCGATCAGGTCGGCATGCCGCTCGGCCGCGTCGAGCAGGAATTGCTCGATGTGGTACTGGGCGAGATTGACCATCGGCGGCAGCTTCTGGTTCTCGTCCTGCGGCATCGTGAAGTGCAGCACTTCGTCGTGACGATAGAAGCTGCGTCCGCCGGTCCACGGCAGTCCCTTCGCGAGAAAGCCGTCGAGCGCGCCGAGCCGTTCGATGATTTCGAGGCTGCGCCGCGAAATGCAGATGGCGCGGCTGCCGTAGCAGACCGATTCGTCGGCTTCGATCAGCACCGAGCGCACGCCGTGTTGCGCGAGTCCGAGCGCGATCGCGAGGCCGACCGGACCGCCGCCGACGATCGTCACGGCGTGGCGCTCCGTTTCGCGGCCATCGACGCATTCGGGCAGGCGCGCGTCGTAGTGTTGGGCTTCGAACGGGTAGGGCTGGAAGTCGGCGGTCATCGCGCGCGCTCCTGCTGCGATGCGCCAAAGCGGGCGCGCGAAAGATGGGCGTAGTGGGGCATGGTGCGCTGTCTCCAATCTGGATTATTGGCTTCGCGGATCGTTTGAGACGACCTCGCGGCGATGGAGTCAGTATGGAGCGCGCGGGCGGCGGCGCTGTCCTCATTTTGGGTACAGCGCGCGGGGCGCGTTTCAGCCGTTGCCGTGGGCGAGGCAGAGCGCGAACAACTGGCGCTGGCTGGAGATGCCGAGCCGCCGATAGGCGCGCTTCTGGTAGGTCACGACGCTGCTCGGCTTGACGCCCATGTGGTCGGCGATTTCGGCGGCGCTGTGGCCTTCGAGCACGCCGCGCAGGGCGTCGAGTTCGCGTTTCGAGAGATCGGGGCAGAGGCCGCGCAGGCGCGCGAGCATCAGCGGCGCGATGCCGGCCTGACGCTGGCCGTTCAACGCGTAGTGATGCTTCGTCGCCTCGCCGATCAGCGGTGCGAGCGATTCCACGAGTTCGACTTCGGCGGGCCGGAAATTGCCCGCGTCGCGCTCGCGATAGAGGTTCACGGAGAGCCAGATATCGGCGGCGGGCTGCAACAGCAGCGAGAGCCGGTCGGAGACATTGGGCGTGGCGTAGCAGGCCGTGCGATAGCCGTCGTGCGCGATATCGGCGCTGGTTTGCCAGTGCAGCACGAGTGCGTTGCCGGGCGCGTCGGCGTCGTGGCCCGCGACGATGCGCTGGTTGCCGTCGAGCGCGTAAAAGAGGCGCGCGTAGGTGTCGGCGACATCGCGCAGAAAGCGCCCGCCGCGATGGTCGGCGACCGAGACCGTGCGCGGACGGTTGCCGAACTCGTACGCGAACACCGTGCATTGCGACACGGACGTGGCCGGCCCGAGCAGATTGAGGACTTCGGCGGCGAGCGCATTGGCGTCGTCGTCGCCGATCGAGGCAACGAGGCGGGTGACGCGGGACAGGTCGAACTGACCCGTCTGGCTGGGACGGTCGAGACGCCAGTAACGCATGTTTCTTAAAGGAAATCGGGAAAAATATCGGCGCGGCGGCGCGGCGCTCCGGGTTCCCGAGCGTAGCACCGAATCGCTGGCGGGCGAATCGGTGCTACGCCCGTGCACGTGATTTCCCGATCGAAGCCGATCGCATTCAATCGTTCCCGCTACGAAAAGGGCCGGATCTGCGGCCGCTCAAGCGTCGCGTTTGCGCATCCCGCGCGCGGCTGACCGCGAGCAAGAAATGCGCTGGATGGGTTAATCTCCACCCTTGTGCTGCGCACGCACACATGTTTCCTTTCATACCCAACGTACCCGCGCAGGAAAACCCCGACATGTGGACCCTCCCCACCGCCATCCCGCCCGATTTCGGCACCGGGGCGGTCTTTCTCAGCGTGCTCGTGACGCAGCTCGGCGTGCCGGTTCCGGCCGCGCCCGTGCTCATTCTCGCGGGCACGATGGCGGCGGGCGGCGAGGCGTCGTATCCGAATCTGCTGATCGCGGCGGTGTGCGCGACCTTGCTCGCGGATTCGCTGTGGTTCATGGCGGGCCGTCTGCGCGGCCGCCGGCTGCTCAACGCGCTGGTGCGTTTTTCGCTGTCGCTCGACACGACGATCCGCGTCGCGCGCAACGTCTTCGAGCGTCACGGCGCGCCCATTCTGACCGTGGCGAAGTTCGTGCCGGGCCTCGGTCTGATGTCGGCGCCGCTGCTCGGCACCACGTCGATGGAAATGCGCATCTTCCTGCTCTGGGACGCGCTCGGCGCGACCTTGTGGGCGGGCGTCTATCTGCTCGGCGGCGCGGCGCTGCACGCGGAAATCGCGCGCTTCGCCGTATTCGTGCGCGCGAACGGCGGGACGATTTTCGATGTGCTCGCCGTGGCCGGCGTGCTGTTTCTCGGCTGGCGCTGGGTGCGTCGCTTGCAGTTCCGCCGCTGGCTCGCCACGCACCGTATTTCGCCCGATCAGCTCGACGAGATGATGAAGTCCGCCGCGCCGCCGATCGTGTTCGACGCGCGGCCGCAGACCGTGCGCGAGAAGGAGGCGTACCGCATTCCGGGCGCGCGTCCGCTCGATCTGGATTCGCACGACGAGATCGCGCCCGAACTGGTCGCGCGGCCCATCGTGGTCTATTGCGTGTGCCCGAACGAGGCGACGGCCAAGCGCATCGTCAACCAGTTGCGCAGCAAGCATATTCATCACGCGCATGCGCTCAAGGGCGGGCTCGATGCGTGGGAGCGCCGCGGTTATCCGGTCGAGCCGCTCTCGGCGGAATTCCATCCCGCGTACATTCGCGACGACGACGATTTCGAGCCGGACACCGAGCAGGAATTCACGGTGCGCGCGAGTTTGTCGAAGTAAGCGGCGATGCCGCGACGGTGTTCGTTGCGGCTGCAAATTTTCATCGAACCACCTTCAACGCGCGCTTGAAGCCCCGAAGCTTCACGCGCGCTGCCGCCGCGAGCCGCCGCCCACGTTGCGGCCCGCGTCGCGCGCCATCTGTGCATATCCCCACACCGACAGCAGCGTGAGCAGGCCCGCGCCCAGAAACGCGAGGCGGAAGTCGTCGAGCGAGAACGCGTGGCCCGTCGTCTCGCCGTTGTAGCTCGCTGCCATGCGCAGCGCGAGCGCGCCGAACGCAATGCCGAGACCGTTGGTCATCTGCGACGCCGCGCTCCAGAGCGTGCTGGCGGCGCTCATCTGCGGTTGCGCGACGTCGGCGTAAGCGAGCGTGGCGAGCGTCGAGAACTGCATCGAGCGCGTCACGCCGTAGATGAACACCACGATCAGCACGATCGCGAGCGGCACGCCGGGCGTGAGCAGTCCGCACGCGATCATCGAGAGCCCCGCAATCGTCACGTCGACGACCGACACGAGCCGGAAGCCCCAGCGTTCGAGAATGCGCGTCGTGAGCGCTTTCATGCCGAGGTTGCCGAGCGCGCTGGCGAGCAGCAGCAAGCCCGACTTGAACGCCGACAAACCAAAGCCGATCTGGAACAGCAGCGGCATCAGATACGGCGCCGCGCCGATGCCGACGCGCGTGACCGAACCCGTCACGACCGTCACCGAAAACGTGGGGATTTTCAGCGTCGATACGTCGATCAGCGGATGCGTGTGGCGCTTCGCGTGGAAGAACGCCATCGCGCCGATCAGCACGCCGGCCACCACGAGCGCCGCCGCGCGCCACGGATTTTCGCCGGGCTGGCTCGCGAGTTCGGCGCCATAGAGGATCGCCGTGAGCGCCGCGCCGCTCAGCACGAGGCCGAGCACGTCGAGCGGGCGGCGCTGCTCGCCGCGCAGGTTCGGCACCATCGCCATGATCGCGACGAGCACCGCGATGCCGAACGGCACGTTGAGCAGAAAGATCCAGCGCCACGACGCGTAGGTCGTGATGAAGCCGCCGACCGGCGGCCCGACCACGGGCGCGGCGATCGCGGGCCAGGTGATCGTGGAGATCGCCTGCATCAAGCGGCTTTTTTCGGTGCTGCGCACGACGATCATGCGGCCGACCGGCACCATCATCGCGCCGCCCATGCCTTGCAGCACGCGCGCCGCGACGAACTCCGGCAGGTTCTGCGCGATCCCGCAGAGCACCGAGGCAATCGTGAACGTGAGCACGGCGCCGAAGAACACGGTGCGCGAGCCGCAGCGGTCCGCCACCCAGCCGCTCGCCGGAATGAAGATGGCGAGCGCCAGCATGTAGGCCGTCACGCCGAGACTCAGGCTGTTCGGGCCGATGCCGAACGAGTGCGCCATCTGCGGCAGCGCCGTGGCGATCACGGTGGTGTCGAGATACTCCATGAAGAAGGTGGCGGCGACGATGTAGGGCAGCCAGCCGATGAACGACGAGCGCGTCGGGGGCGTGGGCGTCGTGCTCGTCATCGGCGGATCTCGGGGAAGCGGGTGGGGAATGTGCGGCTCATGATGGGAAAGGCTGGGAAGTTGCCGATCGGAAACGAACGTACACGCTGGAAGTGCGTGGAAGCGCGCGCGTGTTCCCGATACGAAAGCGCAACTGTACAGCGCGGCTGCCGAATCCGCTGGCGCGGCAAATTACAAAAGACGCGCGTACACTCGTTGACCGGTTGTTTCGTCAAACACTCGACTCGCGGAGGATCGGAAATGGAAACCCGTTTTCTGGGCGCATCAGGTTTCAAGGTGCCGGTGCTGAGTTTCGGCACGGGCACGTTCGGCGGCAAGGGCGAATTCTTCGAGGCGTGGGGCGCGACCGACGTGGCCGAAGCGCGCCGCCTCATCGACATCTGTCTCGAAGCGGGCGTGAACATGTTCGATAGCGCCGATATCTATTCGAACGGCGCATCGGAATCGGTGCTCGGCGAGGCGCTCAAGGGGCGGCGCGACAAGGTCATCATCTCGACCAAGGCGACCTTCCGTTTCGACGACGACGCCAACAGCGTCGGTTCCTCGCGCATTCATCTGCGGCGCGCCGTGGACGCCGCGCTCAAGCGTCTGCAAACCGACTACATCGACCTGTTCCAGCTGCACGGTTTCGACGCGAAAACGCCCGCCGAAGAAGTGCTCTCGACGCTCGACGATCTGGTGCGCGCGGGCAAGATCCTCTACACGGGCGTGTCGAATTTTTCGGGCTGGCACCTGATGAAGTCGCTCGCGGTCGCCGACCGCTACGGCTATCCGCGCTACGTCGCCAATCAGACCTACTACTCGCTGATCGGCCGCGACTACGAATGGGAACTGATGCCGCTCGGGCTCGATCAGGGCGTGGGCGCGGTCGTGTGGAGCCCGCTCGGCTGGGGCCGTCTGACCGGCAAGATCCGTCGCGGACAGCCGCTGCCGCAGACGAGCCGTCTGCACAAGACCGCCGATCAGGGGCCGCCGGTGCCCGACGAAACCCTGTTCCGCGTGCTCGACGCCATCGACGAAATCGCGCAGGAAACCGGCAAGACCGTGCCGCAGATCGCGCTGAACTGGCTATTGCAGCGTCCGACCGTGGCGACCGTGCTGATCGGCGCGCGCGACGAGGCGCAGTTGCGTCAGAACCTCGGCGCGGTGGGCTGGAACCTCACGGCCGAACAGGTCGCGAAGCTCGACGCCGCGAGCAAGGTGCGGCCGGTTTATCCGTACTGGCATCAGGAAGGGTTCGCGGAGCGCAATCCGGCGCCGGTCGAGTGGTGAATCCGCCGCGCCGGTCGTGGGCAGGGGCGGCCGTCGCGGACCAGCGCCGCGCGGCACTTGCCTGACAAGTTCAGTTCGTGACGGACGCGCGCAGGATTTCGGCCGCGCCAAGGTGGATCGCCAGCGCGAAGAAGTCGCGTTCGGCAATGTTGGCCGATCGGGCGATAGCGAGCGCGCGGTCGTGGTCCTGCGGATGCAGAAGCAGTTTGACTTCGATCTTCGCGGGCGGCGTGAGGCTGGACTCCATGGCATTGCTCCTTCGGTAACCGGGCGCTCGGCCCGTGTGGGTGCGTGAGCCCATTACCGGCCGCCAGTGCGCGAACGCGCGCGGGCCGTCGGCCGGGGCGAAAGCCTCGGCGGTCGAACGGCGCTTGACGTGGAGTGGGCCTGGGAACGCCGCCGCATCTTGTGGACGCGGCGGCGCGATGCGCGTGCCGGTATTAGCGTGGCGCGCGCGGTCGCCCTTGTGCGGCGACGAAATCGACTGCGAATTGAACGACGTAAGAGACGACGTAACTGCGGGTGGAACCGGTGTCAGACGGGTACGGCAAGGAAGCGAACTGCATAAGCTGGCAACCTCCGGAATTATTTTTCTCGTGCGGCTGGGCGCCGCATCTGGTACGGGGCAGAGTATAGCCATGTCTTGACCTGGGGTAAACCCCTAGGTGTTACACCTTAGTCAAAACGTTGTTGCAACGGTTGATGTAATCGAGCGCCGACGCCGGACGGCGCCTTGAGGCGCGGTCCGGCATGGCGGAAAGAGCGGGGATTCTGGCAGGGAACGCCTGGCAAATACCTGGCGGGTGCCGGGCTGAGGCCGGCGCTGGGGCGAGCTTAGCCCGTGGTGTCTTTGCGCAGGCGCGCGCGCGCCTCGCCGAGCGATTCGAAGCGGCCGTGCGTGTCGTCGAACACCGAAATCGTGCCGTGGCCGATGTCGTAGACCCAGCCTTGCAGCTCGAGCTGGCCTTGCGCCACGCGAGCCGCGACCGCCGGGTGCGTGCGCAGATGGGTGAGTTGCAGCCGCACGTTTTCCTCGACCAGCGCCTGCACGATCTGGTTTTCGTCGAGACCGCGCGTCTGCACGACGCTGCGCGCCGCTTCCGCGTTACGCAGCCAGGCCTGCACCGTCGGCATGCCGGCGGTGGCTTCGGCGCCCAGGGCGAGGCCCTTCATCGCGCCGCAATCGGTGTGGCCGCACAGCACGATCTGGCGCACGTTCAGCGCGAGCACCGCGAATTCGACCACGGCGGACACGCCGCCGAGCATTTCGCCGTAGGCGGGCACGATGTTGCCGATGTTGCGGCAGACGAACAGCTCGCCGGGGCGCACCTGCGTGATCATCTCAGGCGAGACGCGCGAGTCGGCGCAGGTGATGAACAGCGTGTGCGGCGCCTGGCTGTGCGCGAGGCTGCGGAACAGCTCCTTGTTGCCCGGGAACACGTTGTGACTGAACTCGTCCACGCCGTCGAGCAGGTGCAGCAGATCGCAGCCGCACGATTCGGAGTGTTCGTGCGAGTGAGTGTTGTCTGGCATGGGAGTTTCTCTCTTTATCATGAATCGACACAATCGAATGGCAACAGCGGGAGTTTACGCCGAGGCGTCGCGTTTCGGATCGGAAACCTGCCGTCCGACCGTGCGTTTTGCCTGTTTTCCCGCTTTCCGATCGGCAACCGGCTGGGCCGGCCGCCGCCTGTCGCCGCCGCGCGCGGGGCGCTCAGGCTTCGGATTGTCGCCGGGTATTCGACACGCATTTTCTCACGCCGGGGGCGCCTGCGTGCCGCCGCGAGCATCGATCGGTCTGGTGGGTCGGGGCCTGGTGGGCCTTGTTGTCAAACGACCGGCTAGCCGGTCGGCGAGCGCCGGCGCGGCGGTGGTCCGGCTGACCGTCCAACTGGCCGTCCGATGCTGGCGGGGCAGCATTGTACGCGACGCGGCCGCTTACGCGGATGTGGGTTTCCGAAAGGAACGCGAGGAGGCGTCCGCGCGGTCGGGCGTGATCGTGTGGATTGATCAGCATTGCCTGGCAGTTTCGCCTGCCACGGCGGCGTGATGGCTGGCCGATGCGGGTCGCTGACGCGAGCGAGCGCCGATCCGTGTCCGCCTGCGCCCGGCGCCGCTCGCCGACGATTCGAGCGGCGCGGGTAGCGGTGGAGATAGGCCGATATGGGCTGCCAGCGTCGACAGCGCGGTCAGGATTCCAGCGCCGTGCGCGCGGCGTTGGCGCGGCGGCCCGGCATGAAATACCAGACGGCGGCCAGCGCCTGAATGACGATCAGCGCGCTCCAGACGGCCTGATGGGCGGCGACCGGATAGTGGCCGTCGACGGCGGTCCAGTGTCCGAGCGCGGCGCCGATCGCGATCTGCGCCACGAAGATCCCGACGAAAATCACGAGCGTGAACGTGGTGTTCACTCGCCCGATCATCCGCGCAGGGAAGTATTCGGCGAGGACCGCGTAAGTGAGGATGCCGGTGCCGCCGAGCGCGCCATACGCCGCCCAGAGCACGGGCGCGGGCAGCGGCACGCGCGCCGCGAGCAGCGCCTGCACGATCACGAACAGCACCATCGTCGCGCCGGAGAAGTGCGCGACGCTCACGCCGCGCCGTTCGAAGCTGCGCGCGAGCGCGCCAAAACCGATATTGCCGACGATGAACGCCGCGCCCAGCACCGAGATCAGCGAGGCCGCGCGGCTCGTCACGTCGGCGGTCCCGGCGGGCACGACGTCGCGCAGGAACGCGCCGACCCAGAGCGACTGCATCGCGTAGAACACCGTCTGCGTGAGCGCCGAAAACGACGCCGTCTTCCAGAACGCGTGGCTGCGCAGGATGTGCGCGGTGCCCTTGAACTGTTCGAGCACGCTCGCCTGATGATGGGTGTCGCGCGTGCGCGGGCCGCCGATCCAGATGATGGCCGCAATCGCGGCCGTGAATACGGCGAGCCCGACGCTCACCGCGCGCCACGGCGCGAACGAGAGCAGCCAGGAGAGCGGCGCGCCCACCGCGACGCCGCCCAGTCCGCCGACCGCCATCACGAGGCCGTTGACGAGCGTGAGCTGCGCCACGGGGAAGTGCTGCGCGGTCGCCTTGAACGCGCCGCCGAGGCACACGGACACGCCCACGCCCACCAGCAGGCGACCGGCCATCATCGCGCCCATGCTGTGCGCGAGGCCGAAGACGAGCGCGCCCGTCGCGGCGACGAGCATGACGCAGGCCGTCACGCGGCGCGGGCCGAAGTGGTCGAGCAGCACGCCGGCGGGAATCTGCGCGCCCGCGAAGCCGAGGAAGTAGAGGCTCGTGAGCGTGCCGAGATCGGTCGCGGTGAAGCCCATTTCGTGCGTCAGGAACGGTGCGAAGCCCAGATTGACGCCGCGAAACAGATAGGAAACGAAATAGCCGAGCGCGAAAACAACGAAAACGCGCAATCTGAGAGCGGTCATGAGGCGGACGGGCGCGTGGACAAAGCGTACGCGTTGAATGGCTGGGCCCTGATTATTGGCGAAAAGCCGGGCGCGAGGCCAGCGAGAGATTTCAGCCGCGATTGTGAGTAAAATTTGACGTCATGTCCCGAACGCTCCCTCCTTTGCAGGCCCTGCGCGCGCTAGAAGCGGCGGCGCGGCGGCGCAGTTTCAGCCGCGCCGCGGAAGAATTGCATTTGACGCACAGCGCCGTGAGCCACCATCTGCGCGGGCTCGAAGCGGAACTGGGCGTCGAGCTGTTCCGGCGCGCCGGCGGCCAGATGATCCCGACCGCGGCGGGCGCGCAGCTCGCCGAGCGCGTGCGCCGCAGTCTCGACGACCTGCGCGACGCGCTCGACGCCACGCGTCCCGGCGTGAGCGGCGTCACGCGTCTCGAACTGAGCGTGATGTCCGATTTCGCGTCGGTGTGGCTGATCCCGCGTCTCGGCGACTTTTACGACCGCTATCCCGACGTCGATCTGTCGATGCGCATGCATGCCGACGTCACGCCGCCCGATCCCTATCCGTTCGATATCGGCATCTGGCATCGCCGGGTCGACGAACCCGGTTTCCAGATCCGCAAGCTGCTCGACGACCAGGTCGTGGCCGTGTGCAGCCCCGCGCTGCTCGCGCGCTACCCCGATTTCCGCATCGCCGACCTGCCGCACATGCCGCTGCTGCGCTTCTCGCGGCGCTCGTGGCGCGACTTCTTCGAAGCCGCTGGCGTGGCGGGCGCGGAGCCCGAGCGCGGCCCCATCTTCGACGACGCCGGCCTGCTGCTTCAGGCGACGGTGGCCGGGCAGGGCGCGGCCACCGCGCGGCTGCAACTCGCGCGCGATTTCATCGAACGCGGCGAACTGGTGCAACTCGGGCAGGTGCGCATTCCCGCCTCGCTCGACTATTACTTCACCTGGCGCGAGGGCCATCCGCGCGAAGCCGCGATCCAGCAGTTCTATCGCTGGGTCAAGTCGCAGCTCGCGCGCTGAATGCGCATGTTTTAGGGCGCCATTCCATGCGGATAAAAATCAATGCGGGTAAAACCTGTGTCGATGCGCGTCAACGGGCGGTGAATGACATACGTTGTTTGCGATAAAGGCGGGCAATGACGCGCGAATACCGCGCCAATGGTGAGCCAATAGCGAGTCAATGGTGGGTGAATAGCGCGCCAATGCAGCATCGAATAGCCGGCAATAGCGTGCAGTAAAGGGTGAAAAGAAAGATGCATCCGCAATATTCATTGTGCATGCACTCTTTAGGCGCACATTGCGCACGCGGCATTGTCCGGCAATGAAAACGCGTGAATGCGATTGAATGGCATCACCATAAACGCGCTTTGTCCTGGCATCCGGGACGGCGTGTGGTGGCGGACTGCAGGGGCATGCCGATTCGTCTGTGGAAATGAAGTCACAGATTAGCCACAGAAGGCCCGTGCCACGACGGTTTCGCATCAAGGTTGAAATAATTGGAGTATCGTTAGTTCCCGATGCGATTGCCGCAGTCACATCTGCCGCAATGACAGCGTCTGATTCGAAGTGAAAGCGTAGTGCACGGCCCCTAGAGGGCTATCAAAAAACTGTGACAACAGGAGAAAACTGCATGAAGGCTATTCAGGCGTTCAAACTGGCGGCAGGCACGATGCTCGTCGCCGCTTCGCTCCACGTGTATGCGCAGGACGCCGCCAGCGCGCCCGCCGCTGCACCGACCGACGCAGCCCAGGCTCAGCTGAAGGACTCGAAGGCGCAATACAAGTCCGCCAAGGCCGCTAACCGCGCGCTGTCGCGCAAGGTGCGTTCGGCACTCGCGAAGTCCAAGGACATCAGCGTGGCCAACATCACCGTGCGTGCTCGCGACGGCGCCGTGGTCCTGCAAGGCACCGTGCCGGAGCAACCGCAGATCGACCGCGCCACGGAAGTGGCCAAGGGCGTGGCCGGCGTGACGTCGGTGAAGAACGCGCTGACGATCCGTCCGGTCGGGACCTGATCCGCTGCACCCGAACGGGAATGCATCGCGCGCGTGGGGCGCGGGATGCACTCCGGTTCCGCTTCGAAACCGCACATGCCATTCGCGAACCGAATTGCATGTGCGGTTTTCTTTTGTGCGCGCGTTCAGGCCTCGACGTAGTGCATCTCGGGCGATTCGCCCATCAGCAAAGGCTGATTCGCGTCGGCGGCGGCGCGCAGATAATCCCATAGCGACGTGATGCGCCGCAGCTTGCGCAACTCTTCGCGGCTGCACAGCCAGAAACGCCGCGTCACCACGATTTCATCGGGCAGGACCGAGACCAGACGCGGATCGGGCTCGGCCATGAAGCACGGCAGGATCGCCAGCGCGCTGCCTTGCACGGCCGCATGATATTGCGCGATCACGCTGGTGCTGCACAGATTCGCCTTGACGTTCGGCGCCGCGCGTTCGAGATAGAGCAGTTCGTGGCTGAAGGCGAGATCGGCGACATAGCTGATGAACGCGTGATGGCGCAGATCGGTGGCGCTGCGAATCGGCGCGTGCCGCGCGAGATAGTCAGGTGTCCCATACAATCTCAGCCGATAGTCGCTGAGCTTCGTATAAACATATTGGCCGCGCTCCGGGCGCTCCAGCATGATCGCCAGATCGGCTTCGCGTTTCGAAAGACTCACAAAATGCGGTACCGGCAGCAGGTCGATCGACATGTCGGGATGCTGGCCCGTAAAACGCGCGAGTTGCGGCGCGAGAAAAAAACAGCCGAACCCTTCCGTCGATCCCACTCGCACATGCCCTGAAAGCGATTGCGCGCCCAGCGCGAATTGCTCGCTCGCCGACTGCACCGTGGTTTCCACGGCGTCGGCGTAGGCGAGCAGGCGCTGGCCCTCGGCGGTCAGCACGAAGCCGCCCGCGCGCGACTTGTCGAACAGCACCGTGCCGAGCGCGGCTTCCAGTTCACGCACGCGCCGCGCCACCGTGGTGTGATCGACGCCCAGGCGCTTCGCCGCGCCGCTCGCGCGCTGCGTGCGCGCCACTTCGAGGAAGTAGCGCAAATCGTCCCAGTTCAATGTCTCCATCTGTCCCGTTGTGTTTTTTTGCATATCGGATGGGCTTTTTCATCTCTATGCCGTGGATATTCGAATAACTATACTCGTTTGCAGGTCGCTGAAAAGACGGCCGCACACAATATGGATGGAGACAAACGATGCACATGCAGTCCACCCCGGACGGGGCGGCAGTGGCCGTTCCCGTTCCAGAACAAAAACGCAGGACGCGCGACTATCTGATCGCCGGCTGGGCCAGCATGGCCGGCACCACCATCGAGTGGTACGACTTCTTCCTCTACGGCACCGCCGCCGCCCTCGTTTTCAACAAGGTGTTCTTCCCGACGCTCGACCCGATCCTGGGCACGCTCGCGGCCTTCGCGACCTATGGCGTGGGCTTTATCGGCCGTCCGATGGGCGGCATCGTGTTCGGCCATTTCGGCGACCGCGTCGGCCGCAAGTCGATGCTGCTCGCCACGCTGCTGCTGATGGGCATTCCGAGCATGGTGATCGGCCTGATTCCTTCGTATCAGAGCATCGGTTATTGGGCCGCCGTGCTGCTCGTCGCCATGCGTTTTCTGCAGGGCATGGCCGTGGGCGGCGAATGGGGCGGCGCGGTGCTGATGGCCGTCGAACACGCGCCGCCGGGCCGCAAGGGCTTCTTCGGTTCGCTGCCGCAAACGGGCGTGGGTTTCGGCCTGATTCTTTCGTCGATCGCGATGGCGGCCGTCACCGCGCTGCCTGAAGCGGATCTGCTCTCGTGGGGCTGGCGCATTCCGTTTCTGGCGAGCATCGCGCTTGTGCTGCTCGGCTGGGTGATTCGTGTGCGCGTGCCGGAATCGCCCGATTTCGAGCGCGTGAAAAAGGAACGCGCGCCCGTGAAAGCACCCGTGCTCGAAGTGCTGCGACGCCAGCCGCGCGACCTGCTCATCATCATCGGTGCGCGCACGGCGGAGAACACGTGGTTTTATCTCGTGGTGGCGTTCGCGCTCGCCTATGCCGCGAATCAGCTGAAGATTCCCAAGGCGCAGATCTTGCACGCGATTACGGCGGGCGCCGTGCTCTCGCTCGCGACCATGCCGTTCTGCGGCTGGCTCAGCGACCGTATCGGACAGAAGCGTCTGTTTCTCGCGGGCCTCGTCGTCATGGCGGCGTTCGTCGCGCCGTTCTTCGCGATGCTCGAAACGCTTCATCCGCTCACGGTGTGGTGGGCGATGGTGCTCGGCGTCGGCGTGGTGTTCCCGATTCTCTATGCGCCCGAATCGCAATTGTTCGCCGCGCAGTTTCCGGCGGAAATCCGCTATAGCGGCATCTCGGTGTCGGTGCAGGTGGCCGGCGTGCTGGGCGGCGGCGTCGCGCCGATGATCGCGACCGCGCTGCTCGCCTGGGGCGGCGGCAATCCGCATTACGTGGTGGCGTATATGGTCGCGCTGGGCGTGATCGCGTTTCTGTGCACGCTGGCCATGCGCTCGCATTACGATTGATAGATGGTTCGTATTCCTGCCAATCCGGTTTCAACCGCAGTCGAAGCCGGACCCGTTCATCCCTTTCGCAGAGAGTTCATCATGAACGCAGTCACCCAGGATTCCAACGCGCAGGTCTCGACCGTCAAGCTGCTGATCGACGGCGAATTCGTCGAATCGAAAAGCCAGGAATGGCGCGACATCGTCAATCCGGCCACGCAGGAAGTGCTGGCGCGCGTGCCGTTCGCGACCGTCGCCGAAGTCGATGCCGCGGTCAAGAGCGCACACGCCGCGTTCGCGGAGTGGAAGAACACGTCGCTCGGCGCGCGTTTGCGCATCATGCTCAAATTGCAGGCGTTGATTCGCGAGAACATGCCGCGCATCGCGAAGACGCTCACGGCCGAGCAGGGCAAGACGCTGCCCGACGCCGAAGGCGATATCTTCCGCGGCCTCGAAGTGGTCGAGCACGCCTGTTCGATCGGCACGCTGCAGCAGGGCGGTTTCGCCGAGAACGTGGCGGGCGGCGTGGATACGTACACGCTGCAACAACCGATCGGTGTCTGCGCGGGCATCACGCCGTTCAATTTCCCCGCCATGATTCCGCTGTGGATGTTCCCGATGGCGATCGTCTGCGGCAACACCTTCGTGCTCAAGCCGTCCGAACAGGACCCGCTCTCGACCATGCAGCTCGTTGAACTCGCGCTCGAAGCGGGCATTCCGAAGGGCGTGCTCAACGTCGTGCACGGCGGCAAGGAAGTGGTCGACGCGATCTGCTCGCATCCGCTCGTGAAGGCGATTTCGTTCGTCGGCTCGACGGCGGTGGGCACGCATGTCTATCGCCTCGGCAGCGAACATGGCAAGCGCGTGCAGTCGATGATGGGCGCGAAGAATCACGCCGTCGTGCTGCCCGATGCGAACCGCGAGCAGGCGCTCAACGCGCTGGCGGGCGCGGCGTTCGGCGCGGCGGGTCAGCGCTGCATGGCCACTTCGGTCGTGGTGCTGGTGGGCGCGGCGCAGCAGTGGGTGCCCGAACTCGTCGAGAAGGCGAAGACGCTCAAGGTCAACGCGGGCCACGAGCCGAAGACCGATGTGGGTCCGGTGGTCTCGCGCGTCGCGAAGCAGCGCATTCTCGGCCTGATCGAATCGGGCGTGAAGCAGGGCGCGACGCTCGCGCTCGATGGCCGCGACGTGAAGGTGCCCGGCTACGAGGACGGCAACTTCGTCGGTCCGACGATCTTCACGAACGTGAAGACCGATATGGACATTTACACCCACGAGATTTTCGGGCCGGTGCTGGTCGTGCTCACGGTGAATACGCTCGACGAGGCCATCGCGCTCGTCAATGCGAATCCGTTCGGCAACGGCGTGGGCCTGTTCACGCAGAGCGGCGCGGCGGCGCGCAAATTCCAGAGCGAAATCGATATCGGCCAGGTGGGTATCAACATTCCGATTCCGGTGCCGGTGCCGTATTTCAGCTTCACGGGTTCGCGCGGTTCGAAGCTCGGCGATCTCGGTCCGTACGGCAAGCAGGTCGTGCAGTTCTACACGCAGACCAAGACCGTCACGGCGCGCTGGTTCGACGACGCCACCGTCAACGACGGCGTGAACACCACGATCAGCCTGCGCTGAGCGCTCATTTCACTCGCACATAAAAAATGGAGAGAGGCTCATGAAAATCGGTTTCATCGGGCTGGGCCATATGGGCGCGCCGATGGCGCTCAATCTGATCAAGGCGGGCCACACGCTGAGCGTGTTCGACCTGAGCGCCGACGCGATGCGCACGCTCGCCGACGCGGGCGCGACGCTGGCCGCGTCGCCGAAAGCGGCCGCCACGTGCGCGGAGTGGGTCATCACCATGCTGCCCGCCGCCGCGCACGTGCGCACCGTGCTGAGCGCCGAGGACGGCGTGCTCGCGGGCGTCACGAAGGGCGTGACGATCATCGATTCGAGCACCATCGATCCGGCCAGCGCGAAGGCGTTCGCGGCGCTCGCCGAAGCGAACGGCAACCGCTTCGTCGATGCGCCGGTCTCGGGCGGCACGGGCGGCGCGGTGGCGGGCACGCTCACCTTCATGGTGGGCGGCACGGCGGCGCTCTATGAAAGCGTGAAGCCGGTGCTCTCGGGCATGGGCAAGAACATCGTCCATTGCGGCGAGACCGGCACGGGGCAGGTCGCGAAGCTCTGCAACAACCTCGTGCTCGGCGTGACGATGGCGGGCGTGGCGGAAGCGATGGCGCTCGGCGAGGCGCTCGGCATCGACGCGAAGGTGCTGGGCGGCATCATGAATACGTCGACGGGCCGCTGCTGGAGCTCGGACACGTATAACCCGTTCCCGGGCGTGATCGAAACCGCGCCGTCGTCGCGCGGCTATACGGGCGGCTTCGGCACCGATCTGATGCTCAAGGATCTGGGTCTCGCCACCGACGCCGCGAAGCAGGCGCGTCAGCCCGCGTACATGGGCGCGCTCGCGCAGCAGCTTTATCAGGCGATGAGCAGCCACGGCGACGGCAAGCTCGACTTCTCGGCGATCATCAAGCTCTATCGGCGCGAGAGTCACGAGAAGGGCTGAGCGTTTCAGCCTGGTTTGAATACGGCGCGTGCGCAGATCGGCACGCGCCGTTTTACGTTGACGGCGATTTAAAGGGTTTAAATGCTTTAAATCGCCTCGATCGCCTTCATGCGCGACTCGATGCGCTTGAGCAGGCGCTTGAACCACGCATCGAGCAGCGCGTTCGAGGGCGCGGCGAGCGTCGAGCACGCGAGAATGCGATAGACGTCGTTGCGCGTGAGCTTGGACGGACGCGCGGGATCGAGCCAGTCCTCGTTATCGACGAGACGTTCGAGCGTTTCGAGGCCGATCAGGATCGGCCACAAACACGCGAGGCGCAGACGCAGCGACAGGCGCGGCAGCGCGAACGTGTAGTCGATGGCCGCGCGGAAATGATCGAGTGCGATGCGCACGAGGCCGAACATCAGCGGACGCGCGCGCGCCGAGGTGCCCGGCTGCATCAGGTCGGCGGGCGAGAGCGCCGCTTGCGCGAGCATCGTGGCGGGCAGATAGCAGCGGCCGATGCGCAGATCCTTGCCGCAATCGCGCAGCACGTTCACCATCTGCAGGGCCTTGCCGAAACGCACGCCGCGCTGGTACATGGTGTCGCGCAGCGCCGGATCGAGCGCGCCGGGAATATGCAGGTACGTCATCTTCGTCCAGAACTCGCCGACGCAGCCCGCCACCAGATACGTATAGCGGTCGAGTTCGTCCCACGTGCCGAGCGCGGCCACCTGGCCCGAGCGCTCGTCGGGGAAGGTGCGCAGATCGAATTCCATGCCTTCCGTGAGCGTCGTGACGATCTCGCGCACGGCGACGCGGTCGGCCTCGTCGAGCTGGCCGAGCACATCGAGCGCGCCGTCGAGCGATTCGAGCAGCCGTTTTTCGTCCGATTGCGTCTGCTGGCCGGCGACTTCGCTGGCGATGCGCTTGAGCGCGTCGCCGTCGGACATCGCGCCTGACGTCCCATTCACGCGCTCGCGGAACGCCAGCAGCAGCGCGAGACGCTGGGCGGGCGGGATCAGCGAGGTGTCGGCGATGGTGTCGGCGGCGCGCGCGAGCAGATACGCCTCGCCCACGGGATCGCGCATGCCCACGGGCAGCACGCGCAGCGTGAGGTAGAACGAGCGGGAAACGCCTTTGAGCAACGGCCCGAGCAGGTAGGCCCGGTTAGAATTCTGCATGTCGGTTGGCTGGATGAGGCTGAATAACGGCAGCCGCATTGTAGCGTGGACGACGAGGGACCGACCCGGTAGCGCCTGGGCGCCGAATTTTGGGGCACGCTCGGGCCAAACCTCGACCACACCAGGGGCCACGCTTCGGGCCAATTCCCGATGGCCGCAACCGCCTGTGTTTTCCACGGCACCCGCTCGCGGTGCAAATTTCTCCGCGCATTTCCGCGCGCCACATTGATCTCCTGTTCAGGTTCTTGTCGGCTTATCGACAGTCGCGGTAATCGTTTTCGTTACGACGTATTTTTCGCCCCTCATTCCCCATTTCGCGTGACGTAATTTGAAAGGACCGCGATTCAAGGCGTGAATCGCAGGCGTGGCGTGCAATGCCGCGCGCATTAACGGACCGCAAAACGCCGATCTCTTACGCGGCAATATTGATGAAAGTAATACGCGTAACGCAAGGGGTAATGGCTTCGCGGCGCCATCTCACTACACTCCGCCGATGGTTTTTGTCACGGAGGCGCCGTCTATGTCCACGTCCACGTCACTTGCCATCGACTCGCTGCGCGGTTTCGAGCTGACCGCGGACGGCCAGTATCTGATGGTGAATAGTAATCAGCCAGACAGCGTCGCCGTGCACTGTTCGGTCATGCACGAATTGCTGGCCGCACTTTCGAACGCGATTGGCCGTTCGGAGCGCATTCGTCACAAGAGTGCGAGCGTCAAATTCACCATGCCCTGCGAGGCGTGGGAGATCGGCCGCGAGTCGGGCGCCGTGCAGCATCTGGTGGTGAGCTTCCGCTTGCCGGGCGGCGCGGAACTGTCGTTCCGCCTGCATCCGTCGCAAGCCGCGCACATGACCGAAGTGCTCTCGCTCGCGACCGGACTCGCCAAGCCGCTGCGGCCCGCTTCGATGCGCGTGCAATAGCGCAGGGCGGCCGTGCGCCGGCCGCTTCGTCACGTGGCCGCGGCTCCCGCCGCTGCCGTCCTTCTCGCCGCGCGCGCAAACGCGGCGTTCCCGTTGGCCTTACTCTCGACCTCCCGCATGACGGTTTCATCTACCACGCGCTACACCCGCGCGCTGACCTTCGCTGGCCTTGGCCTGAGCATGGCCGCCACCGCGCACGCCACGGAACCCTTCGTGGTCCAGGACATTCGCATCGACGGCCTGCAGCGCATCGAACCGGGCACCGTGTTCGCCTATCTGCCGATCAAGCAGGGCGACACCTTCTCCGACGACAAGGCCTCCGACGCGATCCGCGCGCTCTACGCAACGGGCTTCTTCAGCGACGTGCGCATTGCCACCGAGGGCCGCACGGTCGTCGTGCAGGTGCAGGAACGCGCGGCGATCGGCACGATCGACTTCGCGGGCATTCACGAGTTCGACAAGGACAATCTGAACAAGGCGCTCGGCGCCGTGGGTCTCTCGCCGGGCCGCAGCTACGACAAGGCGCTCGTCGACCGCGCCGAGCAGGAACTCAAGCGCCAGTACCTCACGCGCGGCTACTACGCCGCCGAGGTGACGACCACGGTCACGCCGATCGACCGCAATCGCGTGGCCTTGCTGTTCTCGGTGATCGAAGGACCGAGCGCGAAGATCCGCCAGGTGAACTTCATCGGCAATAACGTGTTCACGGAAAGCACGCTGCGCGACGAGATGCAGCTTTCGACGCCGAACTGGTTCTCGTGGTACACGAAGAACGATCTGTATTCGAAGGACAAGCTCACGGGCGATCTGGAAAACGTGCGCTCGTATTATCTGGATCGCGGCTATCTGGAGTTCAATATCGACTCCACGCAGGTCTCGCTGTCGCCCGACAAGAAGGACATGTATCTGACGATCTCGATACATGAAGGCGAGCCGTACACGATTTCGAGCGTGAAGCTCGCGGGCAATCTGCTCAATCGCGAAGCCGAACTCACGAAACTGATTGGCGTGAAAAAAGGCCAGCGTTTCTCGGCGCAAAAACTTAAGGACACGACCAAGGCGCTCGTCGATCATCTCGGCGAATACGGCTACGCGTTCGCGACCGTCAACGCCGAACCGCAGATCGACCAGCAGCATCACACCGTGGCGCTGACACTGCAAGTCGATCCGAGCCGCCGTGTTTATGTGAGGCACGTGAACATCACCGGCAACACGCGCACGCGCGACGAAGTGATTCGCCGCGAAATGCGCCAGCTCGAAAGCGCGTGGTTCGATTCGAACCGCCTCGCGCTGTCGAAGGACCGCGTGAATCGTCTGGGCTATTTCACCAACGTCGATGTGACGACCGTGCCGGTTGAAGGCACGCAGGATCAGGTCGACGTGGACGTGAACGTGACCGAGAAGCCGACCGGCACGCTCTCGCTGGGCGTGGGTTACGGCTCGGGCGAAGGCCCGATCATTTCGGCGGGCATTTCGCAGGACAACGTGTTCGGTTCGGGCAATACGCTGTCGCTGAACGTGAATACGGCGAGCACGTACCGCACGCTGTCGGTCACGCAGATCGATCCGTATTTCACGGTCGACGGCATCAAGCGCATTACCGACGTCTATTACCGCACGACCGAGCCGCTTTATTATTCGAGCACCAACGACACGAGTTTCCGTATCGTTTCGTATGGCGCGGACATGAAATTCGGCATTCCGTTTTCCGAAACCGATATGGTGTATTTCGGTCTCGGCATCGAACAGGATCGTCTGGATATCGACTCGACCACGCCGCAGACGTATAAGGATTACGTCGCCGATTTCGGCCGCGTGTCGAATATCGTACCGTTGACGGTGGGCTGGTCGCGCGACAATCGTGACAGCGCGCTGGTGCCGAGCCGCGGTTACTTCGCGCAGGCCAACGCCGAATACGGCACGCCTGCCGGCCTGCAGTACTACAAGGCCGACGCGCAGATGCAGTATTACTACTCGTTCGCGCGCGGTTTCGTGCTCGGCCTGAATTTCCAGGGCGGCTACGGCAACGGCATTGGCGGCGCGTACCCGATCTTCAAGAACTACTACGCGGGCGGTATCGGTTCGGTGCGCGGCTACGAGTCGGGTTCGCTCGGTCCGCGCGACTCCAGCACGGGCGATCCGATCGGCGGTTCGAAGATGGTGGTCGGCAATATCGAACTCACGTTCCCGCTGCCCGGCACCGGCTACGACCGCACGCTGCGCGTCTTCACGTTCCTCGACGGCGGTAACGTCTGGGGCACGGAAGGCAACAGCACCGGCGCGAACGGCCTGCGTTACAGCTATGGCGCGGGTCTGGAATGGATCTCGCCGATCGGGCCGCTCAAGCTCGACATCGGCTTCCCGATCGTCAAGCACTCGGGCGATCAGTATCAGAAGTTCCAGTTCCAGATCGGTACGTCGTTCTAAGCGGCGATCAGATCAGCAACTCGAGCGAGTGATACAGGCGGCGCCGCTCTGGATCCTGCGAGGATTCTCCAGAGCGGATCGCCTGCTTGAGGCAATCGAGAAAGCATTCCGCGGCGGCCGAGAGCGGCACGCCGCGCCGCGCGACCACGCTCACCACGGTGCGGTCCACTTCCTCCTGTAGCGACAGCGCGCGCAGATTCTCGCGCGCGATGCGCGTTTCCACCAATGGCCACGGAAAGATGCTGGCCATGTCGGTGTTCATGATCAGCCCCATCGCGACGATGAACGAATGCGCGAGATGCACCGTGCGCGGCAGCGGCAGGCCGTGGCGGCGGAACACGTCGTCGGCGATCATGTCCTTGCTCGCCGGGTCCCAGTTGAGCAACCATTCGCAATCCTGAAGATCGCGCAGCGAATGCGTGTGTTCGAGCGGATGACCTTTGCGCACGACCACGGCGGATTCGGTGGCGAAGATCGGCGTCTGCGTGAATTCGGCGTGCAGCGACGCGAGTCCCGGTTTGCCGAGCGAGAAGTCGAGCGAGCCGTCGCGCAGACGCGGCATCACGATATTGAGCAGCCCCTCGTAGAACTCCAGCTGCATCTCGGGCATGCGCGCGCGAAACAGCGTGACGGCGTCGGGCAGAAACGAGAGCGCGAGCCACGGCGTCACGCCGATGGCGAGCTTGCCGCCGCCGCTGCCGCGCCGCGCGTCAAGTTCGTCCTGGGCGCGCGCCATCTGATGCACGATCGCGCGCGCATGCACGAGCAGCGCCTGGCCCGCCTCGGTGAAGGCGATGCCGTTCGCGTTGCGCGTCACCAGTGCGATCTGCTGCTCGGCTTCGAGTTCGCGCACGGCCTTGGTGGCCGCGGCGGGCGAGATGCCGAGCGCGCGCGCGGCCGCGCGGATGCTGCCGGTATCGGCCATGGCGACGAGCGCCCGGAACTGATGGAACTTCATGAGGGAAAACCCGAGTGCGTACCTCTGGTTGGCGGGCCAACCATTGTAGGGCTGTCGGCGAAAAAACGGCGTCATTATCCTGAGCCTTGCTGAACCTCGCTGAACCTCGAACTGCATCGAAGCAGGAGACTCCCCGATGAACACGATGGCGATCCCGCCCGAAATTGCCGCGATCGAAGCAGAAATGATCGCGCTGCGCCACGCAATCCACGCGCACCCCGAACTCGGCTACGAGGAGTTCGTGACGAGCGATCTGGTCGCGCAGCGGCTGGCCGAATGGGGCTACGAGGTCCATCGCGGGCTGGGCGGTACGGGCGTGGTGGGCACGCTGAAAGCGGGCAGCGGCGCGCGGCGTCTGGGCCTGCGCGCCGACATGGACGCGCTGCCGATTCACGAAGCCACCGGGCTCGATTACGCGAGCCGCATTCCCGGCAAGATGCACGCGTGCGGTCACGACGGCCACACCGCGATGCTGCTCGCGGCAGCGAAGCATCTCGCGCAGTCGCGCAGTTTCGACGGCACGCTGCATCTGATCTTTCAACCCGCCGAGGAAGGCCTGGGCGGCGCGAAGCGCATGCTCGACGAAGGTCTCTTCGAGCGTTTTCCGTGCGATGCCGTGTTCGCGATGCACAACATGCCGGGCTTTCCGACCGGCAAGCTGGGATTTCGCGCGGGGCCGTTCATGGCGTCGTCGGATACGGTCGTGATCGATATCGACGGTCGCGGCGGCCATGGCGCGGTGCCGCATAAGGCCATCGATCCGGTGGTCGTCTGCGCGAACGTCGTGCTCGCGTTGCAGACCATCGTGTCGCGCAACGTGCCGCCGCTCGACATGGCGATCGTCACGGTCGGCGCGATTCACGCGGGCGACGCGCCCAACGTGATTCCGCAAACCGCGCAGATGAAACTCTCGGTGCGCGCGCTGCGGCCCGAGGTGCGCGATCTGCTGCAAGCGCGCATTACCGCGCTCGTGCATGCGCAGGCGAGCGTGTATGGCGCGACGGCGCGCATCGATTATCAGCGCCGTTATCCTGTGCTGGTGAACGACCCGGCGATGACCGTCTTCGCGCAGGACGTCGCGCGCGACTGGCTCGGCGAAGCGGGGCTGATTCACGACATGGACCCGCTCACGGGCAGCGAGGACTTCGCGTTCCTGCTCGAACACTGCGCGGGCAGTTATCTGATCATCGGAAACGGCGACGGGGAGGGCGGCTGCATGGTCCACAATCCCGGCTACGATTTCAACGACGATTGCCTCGCGACGGGCGCCGCGTACTGGGTCAAACTGGCCGAGCGTTTCTTGCAGCCTTGATACCGAACCCTTGATTCGGATAGCGAAGTATTAAAGGATCGGGCGCCGCGCGCTCGAACCGGGACAGGAGGAGACTCACGATGAACGCCAGTTCGCTGCACAGCGCCACGGATGCGTCGCCGCACGCGCACACGCGCGTCACGCGTGCGAAAGCCATCGCCGCGATCACGCTCGGCAATGGCCTCGAGTTTTTCGATTTCACGGTTTACAGCTTCTTCGCCTCGACGATCGGCGCCCTGTATTTTCCGGTGCATGGCGCGCTGAATCAGTTGATGCTGGCCGTGGGCAGTTTCGGCGTGGGTTTCATCGTGCGTCCGCTGGGCGGCGTGCTGATCGGCGCGTTCGCCGACCGTGCGGGCCGCAAAGCCGCCATGACGCTCACGCTCTGGCTCATGGCGCTCGGCTCCGCGCTGATCGCGTTCGCGCCCACGTATGCGCAGATCGGGCTCGCCGCGCCCGCACTCATTCTGCTCGCGCGTCTGATCCAGGGCTTCGCGGTGGGCGGCGAAGTGGGCGCGTCCACGTCGCTGCTGCTCGAATACGCCGACGACCGCACACGCGGCTTCTACGGCAGCTGGCAGTTCGTGAGCCAGGGGCTCAACGCCGTCTGCGGCGCGCTGATCGGCGTGGCGCTCTCGACGGCGCTGACGCCATCGGCGCTCGAAAGCTGGGGCTGGCGCGTGCCGTTCGTGCTCGGCATGCTGGTCGCGCCCGTGGGCGTTTATATCCGCCGCCATCTCGACGAAACGCTCGTGCATGCACAGCCCGCCGAAGGCGCCGCCGCCGTGGACGTCGCGCGGCCGTTGCGCGAGATTTTCACGCGTCATCGCGTGGCGCTCGTGGCGGGTGTGGTCACCACGATCGGCGGCACGGCGGCCAACTATATCGTGCTGTTCTACATGTCCACCTATGCGATCAAGATGCTCGGCTTGCCGGTTTCGGTGGGCATGAGTGCGGCGCTGGTGGCCGCGCTCGTCACGGCGGTGTGCTCGCCGTTCGCGGGCTGGCTCTCCGATCGCGTGGGGCGCAAGTGGGTGCTCGGCGTGTCGCGCGTGCTGCTGATCGCCGCGATTTATCCCGCGTTCATGCTGATTCACGCGATGCCCACGGTCGGCATGGTGCTGACCGTGGTGGGCGTGCTGGGCGCGATCGTCGCGTTCACGGCGGTGCCGAACATCGTCATGCTGCCCGAGCTTTTTCCTCAGTCGATCCGCGTCACGGGCATGTCCATCGTGTATTGCCTGGGCGTCTCGATCTTCGGCGGCTTCGCGCAATTCTTCGCGACGTGGCTCATCAAACTGCTCGGCGATCCGCTCGCGCCCGCGTGGTATCTGATTGGCTGCGGCGCGGTTTCGCTGCTGGCCTTGCCGCTGATTCGCGAACCGGCCGGACGTCCGCTCGATTGAATACGGTTTTGGCACGCACCGACCGTTTCTTTACGCGATCTTTGCGCGCGTCTTTCTAGAATCGAGCCATGTTCAACCACGCGCGCGCCGCGCAACCGGGCGGCGCGCAACTACCCGACATGGCTTCGCTGCTTCCGCATCATCTCGCCTCCGTTTCGTCATTCAAACCCAAAGCGCCGCGTGCGCGCATCGATCAGGCTCGCGCCACGCAAAGGCTTTCGTGCGTGCGCATGATCGTGCGCGTGGCGACGCACGACGCGCAACTCGCGCGCCGCCTGCTTCACGCCATGCTCGGCGAGGCGATGGGCGCGTATACCATCGACATCGACCGGCGCAGCGAACTCGCTTGCCTGCATGTCGAACTCGAACGCAAGCGCGTGCCGGACGCGATGGCGTTACTGATCCGCACGTTGCCCGGCGCGGAATTCGGCGCGATCAAACGGCTCGAACGCGATCATTAATGCGCCCGGCATTAAGCGATTCGGTTCTCAGGTTTGCAATCATTCAAGCTATTTTCCGTTGCCATTTGCGTAACGCGATACACCATTATTTCGCTATGCATAGCAAATGGAAGAGAGTGGCAAACATAAGGATGCAATGTCAAGAAACACAGTAAGATCTGCTCCGAGCTTCAAGGCGGCGCAGCGCGTCCGGTAGGTATGCCCGGAGCCGCCTCGGGTTCGTCGGTCCAGCGTAGATCGTCGACAACGGAGAGAACAGCATGGCATGCGGAATTCGGGTTGCCCGTTTGTGCTTGTCGTTGGGATTGCTGCTTGGGGTTGCCGCGTGCCATGAGAAGACGCCCACCGCGTCCGCGCCGCCGCCCGCGAATGTGGATGTGATCGACGTCGCGCTGCGCGACGTGCCGGTGGCATTCGATTATGTGGGACAGACGGAAAGCTCGCAGCAGGTCGAGATCCGCGCCCGCGTGAATGGCTTTCTGGAAAAGCGCGTCTATCAGGAAGGCTCGCTGGTTCATCAGGGCGACGTGATGTTCGTGATGGACCGCAAGCCGTTCGAGGCCGCGCTCGACGCAGCGCACGCCGAATATGCGCAGCAGAAGGCGCGTCTGGACACGGCGCAGGCCAACCTGAACCGCGTGCGTCCGCTCGTCGCCAAGAATGCCTTGAGCCAGAAAGACCTCGACGATTCGCTCGGCCAGCAACAGGCCGCCGCGGCCGCGCTCGAACAGGCGCGCGCCAACGTCACGAGCGCGAGCCTCAATCTCGGCTATACGACGATCACCGCGCCCGTGACCGGCTTGTCGAGTTTCGCCAAGAAGCAGGACGGCTCGTATATCGACGCCACCAACAGCCTCCTCACTTACGTGGCGAAACTCGACCCTATGTGGATCAACTTCTCGCTCTCCGAGAACGAGATGCTGGATCTGCGGACCCAGGTCAAGAGCGGCGCGCTCAAGCTGCCGCAGATCGGCAAGCTCGAAGCGGTGATCGTGCTCGCGGACGGCAGCGTGTATCCCTCTCGCGGCCGCATTGCCTTTACCGATGCCGCGCTGAGCACCGAAACCGGCACCTATCTGATTCGCGCCGAAGTGCCGAATCCGAATGGCGCGCTGCGTCCGGGCCAGTTCGTGCGGATCAAGCTGCTCGGCGCGGACCGCGCGAGCGCCGTGGCGGTGCCGCAGGACGCGGTGATGCAAGGGCCGCGCGGCGCATATGTCTGGACCGTCGACAAGGATTCGAAGGCGCAGCAGCGCTCGGTGGAAACGGGCGAGTGGAACGGCAACGACTGGGTGATTCGCTCCGGCCTGCGGGCGGGCGACCGCGTGGTGGTCGACAATACCTTGCGGCTGATGCCCGGCGCGGTCGTGAAGGCGAATCTGGTTGCGACGCCGCCGGCCAGCGTGAAGATTCCCGGGGCGGATGCCGCTAATGAACAAGGTGGGAATCCTAACGATTCGGCGCAACAGCAGTCGACGCAGCAAGGCACGAACGCCGCGAGCGCATCCAGCCCGGGCGCGTCGACATCGTCATCAGCTTCGGCTTCTGCCGAAACGAACGCTGCGCCACGCACGCCGCTCTATTTCCCGGTCGGCAGCGCCAGTCTCGACGCGCAGTCGGCAAGCGCCCTGGCCGCGGTCGCGAAGCATCTCGCGAGCGCACCCGACACGCACGTGATCATCTCGGGCTACACCGATGCGAGCGGCTCTTACGCCGCGAACGAACGGCTGGCCGCTTCGCGCGCGGCGACCGTGCGTGCGGCGCTGATCGTGGCGGGCGTGCAGAACGCGCGCATCGACATGCGCAAACCCGCGCGCATCGTCGCCACCGATCCGCCCGACAAGTCTCGACGCGTGGACGTCACGCTCTCGCCCTCCACGGGAGGGTGAGCGATGAAGTTCTCCCACTTCTTTATCGACCGGCCGATTTTCGCGTCGGTGCTGTCGATCATTCTCGTGGTCGCCGGGCTGGTCTCGATGTTCAATCTGCCGATTGCGCAGTTTCCCGACATCGCGCCGCCCACGATCACGGTGAGCGCCACCTATCCGGGCGCGAGCGCCGACATCGTCGCGCAGAATGTGGCCGCGCCCATCGAGCAGCAGGTCAATGGCGCCGACGACATGATGTATATGAGCTCGTCGAGTTCCTCGACGGGCAATATGACGCTCACGGTGTATTTCAATATCGGCACCGATCCGTCGCTCGCGCAGGTGGACGTGCAGAATCGCGTGAATCTCGCGTTGCCCACGCTGCCCGATGCGGTGACGGCGCAGGGCGTGTCGGTGCAGAAGCGCTCGTCGGCGTTCATGATGGTGGTCGCGATTTATTCGCCCGATAACGCTTACGATCAGGCTTATGTGGCGAACTACGCGAACGTCTACGTGCTCGATGCGCTCAAGCGCATTCCGGGCGCGAATCAGGCCTCGATTTTCGGTTCCGCCGATTACGCCATGCGCATCTGGCTCAAGCCCGACCGTATGGCGAAACTGGGCATTACAGTCGCCGATGTGCAGAACGCGATCAGCGCGCAGAATCAGCAGTTTTCCGCGGGCCGATTAGGGCAATCGCCGACCACCGAACCGGTGCAGCAGACGTTCCCGGTGGCCACCAAAGGGCGGCTGACCGAGCCCGTCGATTTCGACAATATCATTCTGCGCGCGGGTTCGACCGACGCCGCCATTGTGCGCATTAAGGATATTGGTCACGCGGAACTCGGCGCAAAGGATTATTCGCTGCGTGGCCGCTATAACGGCAAAACGGCAACGCTGATCGCCGTTTATCAGCAGCCGGGCGCGAACGCGCTGCAAGTCGCCAAGCAGGTGCGCGCCACGCTGGAGCAACTGAAAAAGAATTTCCCGCCGGGCCTGAAATACGAAGTCGCGCTCGACACCACCGAATTCGTGCACGAGTCGATTGGCGAAGTGGTGCATACGCTGCGCGACGCGGTGATCCTCGTGATTCTGGTGGTCTATATCTTCCTGCAAAGTTTTCGCGCGACGCTCGTGCCGATTCTCGCGGTGCCGGTATCGATCATCGGCGCGTTTATCGGCATGGAGGCGTTCGGCTTTTCGATCAATATGCTGACCTTGTTCGGCATGGTGCTGGCGATCGGCATCGTGGTGGACGATGCGATCGTCGTGATCGAAAACGTCGAGCGCAATATGAGCGAATTCAAATTGCCACCGAAGGAAGCGGCCAAGCGCGCGATGGATGAGGTCAGCGGGCCCGTCGTGGCGATCGTGCTCGTGTTGCTCGCGGTGTTTATTCCCGTGGCGTTTCTTTCCGGGATTACCGGGCAGTTGTACAAGCAATTCGCGGTGACGATCGCGGTGTCCGTGGTGCTGTCCGGCGTAGTGGCGCTCACGCTTTCGCCGGCGCTCGCGGCCATTCTGCTGAAACCGGGCGAGCAGAAAAGGAACCGCTTTTTCCGCTGGTTCAACGAGAAATTCGACAAACTCACCGAGGGCTACGGCAGCTGGGTGCAGAGCGCGATTCGCCGCGTGCTGCTCTCGATCGGACTGATCGTCGTGATGCTGATCGCCACGGGCGGACTCTTCAAGAGTATTCCGTCGTCGTTTTTGCCGGTGGAAGATCAGGGCTATCTGCTCGGCGCGGTCGTATTGCCCGATGCGGCGAGTCTCGACCGCACCGGCGCATTGTCGAAGAAGGCGGAAGACTGGTTCGCGAAGCAGCCCGCTGTGAGTTCGGTGGCGGCGCCTATCGGTTATAGCCTGATCGATTCGCAATATAAATCGAATGCGGGCACGCTCTTTATCACGCTCAAGGGCTTCAAGGATCGCGGCGAAAACGGCTCGGCGCAGGATCTGATTCGCGAAGCGAACAAGGCGTTTTCGAGTTTCAAGGACGGCGCGGTGGTGCCGCTCAATCCGCCTTCGATTCCGGGCCTCGGCACCACGGGCGGCTTTGAATTCTGGCTGCAAAGCACCGGCGACGGCAATTATCAGCAGCTTGAGGAGAAAGTGCGCCAGGTCATTGCGAAGGCGCGCCAGAATCCCGCGTTGCGCAGCGTGAATTCGACCATCAATACGAATTCGCGGCAATTGCTTGTGGAAGTCGATCGCGAGCGCGCGGAAACGCTCGGTGTGCCGATTCAGGATGTGTATTCCGCGTTGCAGACGATGTTCGGCTCGTCGTATGTGAGTCAATTCCCGAAGGGCAGCCGTCTGTTTCAGGTGATCGTGCAGGCGGAGCCGCAATATCGCACGCGCCCTGAAGATATTCAGCAGCTTTACGCGCGCAACACCAGCGGCCAGATGGTGCCGATCAAGGCGCTCGCGACCGTGCGTTTCGTGCCGGGCGCGGATATCGTGAATCGCTTCAATAATTTCCCGGCGGCCAAGATTACCGGCGATGCCGCGCCGGGTCACAGTTCCGGCGAGGCAATTGCGGCGATGGAGAATATCGCGCGCGAAACGCTCGGCGACGGCTACAACTACGAATGGAGCGGCCAGGCCTACGAAGAAAAGAAAGCGGGCTCGACGGCGGCGCTCGTGTTTGCATTCGCGTTGCTGATGGTGTTCCTGATTCTCGCGGCGCAATACGAAAAATGGTCGCTGCCGATTGGCGTGCTGCTCGCGGTGCCATTCGCGCTGTTTGGCGCATTGGTCGGCATTTTCATACGCGGCATGGAAAACGATGTGTATTTCCAGATCGGGTTGACCGTGCTGATTGCGCTGGCCGCGAAGAACGCCATTCTGATTTTCGAATTTGCCGTGGAAATGCGCGAGAAAGAAGGGCTTTCGCCTTACGACGCCGCGCTGCACGCCGCCAAATTGCGGCTGCGTCCGATCATCATGACCTCGCTCGCGTTTATTCTCGGTTGCGTGCCGCTCGCGATCGCCAGCGGCGCGTCGGCAGCGAGCCGGCGCTCGCTCGGCACTGGCGTGATTTTCGGCATGCTCGGCGCCACAGTGATCGCGCTGTTCTTCATTCCGATGTTCTTCTGGGGCCTCGAAACGCTGTCGTCGCGCAAAAAGCCGAAGGCCGAGCCGACCATGCCGCCGCCGTCGGCGCCGCCCGCGCAGGAGGGTTGAAGCCATGAAGCCGAGACTCCCGCGCGCCTTGCAGCGCACCGCGCCGATGGTGCTTGCGGCCTGCCTCGCCGCTTGCGCGGTCGGGCCCGACTATCACAGGCCGACGGTGGACACGCCGTCATCGTATCGCTTCGCTTCGCCGGGCGCGGAGGTGGTCGATCCGTCGCTCGACTGGTGGACGCAATTCAACGATCCCGTGCTCGACGACCTGATCGCGAGGGCGCTCGCGCAGAACAAGGATTTGCGCATCGCCGCCGCGCGCATCGAGGAATATTACGGGCGCTACGTGGTCACGCGTGCGGGGCTGTTTCCGCAGGTGGGCGCGAATTTCGGCGCCTCGCGCAGCCGCAGCGTGCCCGCGCCCGGTTTTCCGCCCCAGGTTGGCAATCAGGTGCAGCTCGAAGGCGTGGCGTCGTGGGAACTCGATTTGTTCGGGCGTCTGCGGCGTTTGACCGAGGCCGCGCGCGCCGATTATCTCGGCACGCAATCGGCGCAGCAGGCCACGCGTATTGCGTTGATCGCCAATGTGGCGTCGAGTTATCTGCAATTGCGTGATTACGATAATCAGCTGACGATTGCGCAGGAAACGCTCAAAAGCCGTCAAGGCGCGCTCGATCTATTTAACGAGCGCTTTTCGGGCGGCGTGGTGTCGAAACTGCAATTGAGTCAGGCGCGTTCGGAATATGAATCCGCGCAAGCGTCGGTGTATTCGATTCAGCAGCAAATCGCGCAGCAGGAAACGGCCATTTCGCTTTTGCTCGGCCAGAATCCGGGGCCGATTCCGCGCGGTAAATCGATTACCGAATTGTCCGCGCCCGAGATTCCCGCCGGTTTGCCTTCGTCGCTGATCGAGCGGCGGCCCGATGTTCTTCAGGCCGAGCAGGCGCTCGTGTCCGCCAATGCGTCGATCGGCGCGGCGCGCGCGCTGTATTTTCCGCAGATTTCGCTCACGGGATTATTCGGTGCGGCCAGCACGGCGCTCTCCGGTTTGTGGACGGGACCGGCGCGCGTCTGGTCGTTCGCAGGGTCGATCACGCAGCCGATTTTCGAGGGCGGCGCGATTGCGGGATCGGTGCATCAGGCGGAAGCGGTGCAACAGGAAGCGCTGCTGAGCTACGAACAGACCATTCAGCAAGCGTTCGCCGATGTGGAGAATGCGCTCGTCGGCGCGGCGCGCACGCGCGATCAACTCGACGCGACCACGCGCCAGGTGGAGGCGCTCACGCAATATGCGTCGCTTTCGCGCGATCTTTACGAGGGCGGCTATACGAGTTATCTGGAAGTGCTCGATGCGGAACGCAGTCTGTTTAGCGCGCAATTGCAGCAATCGGCGTTACAGGATCAGCAACTCGCGCAAATCGTGAGTCTGTATAAGGCGCTCGGTTATGGCTGGACGCCGCAAGCCAATGCGGATGGCGCGCAGGAGACGAAAGGCGCAAACAGCGCGACGAAAGCCGCTCCGCAGTCGTAACGCGCGGAGCGGTCGCTGAAAAAGAGAGAGTGAATTCGCGGAGAATAAAAAGCGGCAACACGCGCCGTTCAAGGCGATTCCGCTAGCAGATAGCGCAGCGATTGAGGTTCGGCGCGCGTCGCTTTCGCGACGTGCTGCGATTTGCGATCGGTCTTCGGCGCGATTTTCTGCACCTGTTTGCCGCTATGCATGCCGGGCGTCGGCGTATCGCGCTGCGCCCAGGCCGTGGTGCTCGCCGCCGATGCGCAAGCGCACAGCGAAATGGCGACGAACGTGCTGGCGAATCGAGAGGGGATCATCGGAACGCTCCCGCAGCGGCGCGTGGCCGCGAGTGCGCGAACGGGAGTTCGCGCGGCGTTCCTGAGTATGGTCGTGCGCCGGGCGCGCCGCCTCCATCGTCTGATGGAGAAACGTGCGGCGGGCGTTCTCGCTTATTCGGCGGCGCGGCGGTCGGCGAGGGCGAGTTCGCAGTCCTTGAGCACCTGCAGAACCAGCTTCGCCTGGTAATTGAGGTCGTCGGTATCGAGGATTTCCTCGACGGCGTCGCGCGCCCAGGTGGCGTCGACGAACCATGCGTGCTGCTTGGCGATTTCCTGCGCGATGGCGGTGAGCCGCGCGATGGCGAGCCAGTCGGCTTCGCGTGCGTGACGGTCGAGCCACTTGTGCGCCGCCTGCACGTGAAACGCCGCGTTGGGCCAGGATTCGTTGAGGTAGTACGCTCCGAGGCTCCCGCACGTGAGCCAGCAGAGCAATTCCACGCGGTCGCGCGGGCTTAGATGGTGGCGTACATCACTCATGGCGACGCTCGCGAAGGTGACGAAGTTCGATTGACGGGCACATGCACGTTACGACTCCAGTGCCAAAACAATATCACGTAAACGCAGTGGAGCAACAGACGTGCCTTGCGCGGGCTACAGATGTAGCGTCGCCTGGAGGCGGTTCGTATGCATACCAGGAGTGTCACCAGGACTGCGTGCGCCAGCACACCTGGCGGCGCAGATCGGGCGGCATAAAGCGGTTCGGCAGGGCGAAATAGATGCCTGGCGCATTCGGCCCGGCCGGTCGGATCGCGCCATCGCTTCGGGGTGAGCGCGCTGCGTGTTGATGCGTGTTGCAGCCCGGAGTCGAGCCCTTAAATCGCTGCGCGAAGCCGCGGCGGCCTAGCTGGTCCTGCCGCTGGCGCGCGCGAGCCAGGCGGCGGCGTCGGAGGCGCCCATGCCGTTGGCGACGTCGAACGCGGTGTTGCCCGCGCCATCCTGCGCGGACGGATTCGCGCCGCGCGCGATCAGCATTTCGACGATGTCCACGCGGTTGAACATGGCCGCGATCATCAGCGCGGTGCGGCCGTCGGGCGAGGCGCCTTCCACGTCGGCGCCGTTGTCGAGCAGCGCGGCGATCACGTCGGTGTAGCCCTTGAACGCAGCGCCCGCGAGCGGCGTCTGGCCGTTGTCGTTGCGCAGGTCGGGATCGGCGCCGCGTTGCACTAGCGCGCGCACGGCGTTGGCGTGGCCGTGATAGCTCGCGAGCATTACGAGGCTGTCGCCTTTACCGTTGCGCAGATTGGGCGGCAGGCCCTGGTCGATCAGCGAGGCAAGCGTGGCGGCTTCGCCGCGCCGCGCGGTGTCGAAGACTTCGCGGGCGAAGTCGAGGAGGCGTGGATCGAAATCGTCGGCGGATGGGGCGTTGGCGGTCAAGGCGGGCTCCTTCGGTGCGGTCGGTGGCGCGCCCGCGCGCTGCCGGGCGAGCCCCATTGTCGCCGATTCGCGCGTGCAGTGCGCGTCCCCGGAAGTGCAGCGAAGCGCCGCAAAAGCGCAAGGAAAGCGGCGCGCACGAAAACAAAAAACAAAACGGCGCCGCGCTCCGCCGCGCGTGAGACCGACGCGGCGGGCGCGGCGCCGTTGGGCCGCTCAAACGGAGACTGCATCGCAGGCCGATGTCATGCGGCCCATGCAGCGGCGATCAGCGCATCACGGCACGAGCCAGAGCGCCACCGCGTAAATCACGAGCGAGACCGCGAACGTCACGGCCGTGTAGCCCATCACGCGCTGGATGCGGATGCCCGCGATCGCCACGATCGGCACGGCCCAGAACGGTTGCAGCATGTTCGAGACGTTTTCGGCCATCGCCACGCCCATCGCGGTGCGCGGCACCGAGGCGTGCAGGCTCAGCGCGGCGGGCAGCACGAACGGGCCTTGCACGGCCCAGTGACCGCCCGCGCTCGGCACCAGCAGCGTGATGATCAGCGAACTGAGATAGCTCCAGATCGGCAGCGAAACCGGCGTGGCGATCGTCACGAATGCCTTGGCGATCATCGACGCGAGGCCGGTGCCTTTCATGATCCCCATGATGCCGCCGTAGACCGGGTATTGCAGCAGCATCGAGCCGGTCTGCCGGGCGGCGCGGCGGATCGCGTTCGCGTAGGCGATGGGCGTGCGCTGGAGCGCGAGGCCGATCAGCAGGAAGATCAGGATGGTCGTGTTGATGTCGAGATCGAAGCCTTTCTCGCTCCACTCCATCGCCAGAAAACCCACGCCGAGCACGAGCAGCAGCAGCGTGCCGAGCATCGACTGTTCGAGGCGCGTGGCGAACGACGGCGTGTCGCTGAGGCGCGCGTGCGGGTCGTCGCTGGGCGCGCTGTCTTCGCCCTGCGCGGCCTGATTGAAGGGCACGACGTCTTCCGCCTTCGGGTGCATGCGGATGAAGATCGCGGTCATCACGACGACCACCAGCACGGTCGGCACGAACACGAACGGCGCGAACACGGTCTCGGCGAGCGGCACGACGTGGCCCGTGGCCTTTTCGACCAGATTGAGCGCGTTGCCGTGCGAAGCCTGCGAGAGCGCGATGGAACTCGACAGGCCGCTATTGCAGATCGACCACGCCGAATAGCTGCCGGCGACGAGCCACGCGAAATCGACCTTCACGCGCCGCGCGATTTCACGCGAGAGCAGCGCACCGACGATCAGGCCGAGGCCCCAGTTCAGCCACGCCGCAATGGCGACGACCGGAAACACCAGCAGCGCGGCGCGCGCGGGCGTCTGCGCTTTGGCCGCGAGCGCGCGCAGGCCGCGCTGGACGATGGGCGCTTCGGCGATGGCGTAGCCGGTCGCGAGAATCAGGATCATCTGCAGCGCGAAGCCGAGGATGCCGAAGGTGCCCGTGTACCAGGCGTCGAGCAGCGTCGGGATATGGCCTTGCGGCGCAATCGCGAGCGCGAGCACGGCGACGAACGCAGTGAGGCAGATCGAGAGGACGAAGGGGTCGGGCATGACCCGCTCGAACACATAGACGAGGGCGGCGACGACGCCGCGGCCTTTCGCGGAGGGTGGCTGGGCGGTGGATGACGCGTTGGAGTGGTTGTCTCTTTTCATGCTGTTATGAATCGCGCAGTGTGTGGCTGCAAGCTGATGTGCGCCACGCGCGGCGTGCCACGAGGTGTCACGGCATGCGTGCGGCGGCCTGCTCGTTGTTCTTGTTATCGTGCGTTCGCAATGCGAACGACGTTTCGTTTATCGAACCGGCCAATGGTCGCTTTATGCCTGCTGAATGTCAAGCCGCAATCGCGTCAGTTCGCGGCTTTTTCGCGGCAGATCGACGCGAATTGAATGCAAATTGAAAGTAAGTGAAAGCTGAAAAGAAGGCGCGGGAGGCGTTGGGGCGCGAGTCGGCGCGCAGGCGCAGCGTCGATCGGGCGAGCGATCGGCAGGCGTGGGAGAGCGAGGCGGGGAGAGGGGACCGGGGAGAGGGGAAAAGCGCGCGTGGCGTGGCGCCACGCGCGCGACGTGCGAATGACGTCAGGCTTGCTGCAGGAACTCGTCGACGAGCGGGGCGAGCACGCTCGCGTGCGCTTTCGCCAGATCGTGGCCGCCGCCGTTCACGAGATCGAGCTCGGAATTCGGCAGCAATTCCAGCAGTTTTTCGCCGACGGCGAGCGGGCTAATGGGGTCTTCGTCGCCCCACAGCAGCATCACCGGCTGCTGGATATAGGGCAGTTCGCCCGTGAGGTCTTCGCGCAGCGTCAGGAACCAGTCCGGCAGATGCGGATTCTCCTTGCCGAAGCTCTCGCGCCAGTCGCTCGCGCCCAGCGCCTGCGTGTCGAGGCCGCCCGAAGTGACGGCCAGCACGAGGTGCGTGACGAGCGCGGGCTTCGCGAGCGCCGCGCGCAGGGCCAGCACGCCGCCCATCGACTGGGCGATCAGCGCGGTCGGACGGTCGATGCGCTGCACGAGGCGGCGCACGAGGTCTTCGAAGTTTTCGACGTCGGGGTCGGCCGGTTCGGCGCCGAAGCCCGGATAGGCGAGGAACTGATGCTCGGCCTCATAGGTGAGCGCGTTCGCCATCGGTTGCCAGAACGCGGGGTCGCCCGAGGCGCCCGGCAGGAAAATGAGTTGGGTCGGTGCGTTCAAGGTCGTTTCGCTCGGAGCGCGCGTGAAGGTGGCGTGAAGGGGAGCGGCGCCGCGAACGCGCGCCGCAAGATGGCCCGGACCGGCGGCCTGGACCGGAAGCCGCCGATCTTAGCACGCAAGCGCGCGGGCTTCGCGCGTGGCGTGAACGAAGCGCAGCGGCGCGCCGGAACGTCAACGGTACAATGTGGCCGGTCCATTTCCCGCTCGACACCATGCAAAAAAAGCCGGCTCAGGGTGCGCCACTGCCCGCCTACGAACAGATCAAGCGTCACGTCCTCGCGCAGATCGAAAGCGGTGCGCTCAAGCCCGGCGACGTCGTGCCGTCCGAAACGGAAATGGTGAAGGAATTCGGCGTCGCGCGCATGACCGCTTCGCGCGCGCTGCGCGAACTGATGGCCGAAGGCGTGCTGAACCGCGTGCGGGGATCGGGCACCTACGTGGCGCCGCGCCAATACGAATCGACGGCGCTGCAGATCCGCAATATCGCCGATGAAATTGCCGCGCGCGGCCATCGCCATAGCGCCAACGTGCTCGCGCTCGAAGCCAGCGACGACGCCGGCGCCATAGCCGCGCTCGAACTCGACCAGGGGCCGGTCTATCACTCGCGCATCGTGCACAGCGAGGAGGGCGAGCCGATCCAGTACGAGGACCGCTACGTGAATCCCGAGGTGTTTCCCGAGTATCTCGAACAGGACTTCACGGTCGAAACGCCCAATCACTATATGGTGCGGCTCGCGCCGATCCAGCGCGCGGAATTCCGCATCTACGCGCAGAAGCCCGACGCGCGCGTGCGCCAGTATCTGGCGATGGAAATCGGCGAGCCTTGTCTGCTGCTGCTGCGCCGCACGTGGGTGGGCCAGCACGTGGCGACCTCGGTGCGCCTCTGGCATCCGGCTTCGCGTTTTCATCTGGCCGGCACGGTCTGACGCCTTTTCCCGCTTCGCGGCGCGCCTTTCTGCGCGCGCCCGGCACGCCCGTCGTGCTTGTCTTGTAGTCGTCTTGTCTAGTCAATGAGCGCCGCTTCAGAGCGCTCGATTCTCCGCTAACACGCTAAAAAACCTCGTGAAACGTCAGGGTAATCCCCTGGCTTTGTTTTATTGAAACGAGTTGTATATACAACTTGTCGGCGTTAGACTGGGCCTCACGTTGTCGCGACGCCGTATCGCGCCCGAACTTTCCTTCCGACACTGCCGAGACGAAAGCACGCCATGAACCATCCGAACTTCACCGATCCCCGCCTCGATCCTTCCCGCACGATCCGCGCGCCGCGCGGCAGCGAGAAAGTCTGCAAGACCTGGCTGGCGGAAGCCGCCTATCGCATGATCCAGAATAATCTGGACCCGGAAGTCGCCGAGCATCCGCACGCGCTGGTGGTTTATGGCGGCATCGGTCGCGCCGCGCGCAACTGGGAATGTTTCGATCAGATCCTCGCGTCGCTGAAGGATCTCGGCGAAGACGAAACGCTGCTGATCCAGTCGGGCAAGCCGGTCGGCGTGTTCCGCACGCACGCGGACGCGCCGCGCGTGCTGCTCGCGAATTCGAATCTCGTGCCGCATTGGGCCACGTGGGAGCATTTCCACGAACTCGACCGCAAGGGCCTCATGATGTACGGCCAGATGACGGCGGGCAGCTGGATCTATATCGGCTCGCAGGGCATCGTGCAGGGCACGTACGAAACGTTCTATTCGGTCGCGAACCAGCATTTCAACGGCAACCCGAAGGGCCGCTGGATTCTCACGGGCGGCCTCGGCGGCATGGGCGGCGCGCAGCCGCTCGCAGCCACGATGGCGGGCTTCTCGATGATCGCGGTGGAATGCGACGAGACGCGCATCGACTTCCGTCTGAAGACGCGCTACGTCGACCGCAAGGCGAAGACGCTCGACGAGGCGCTCGCCATCGTCGAAGAAGCGAAGCAGACGGGCAAGCCGGTTTCGGTGGGTCTGCTCGGCAACGCGGCCGACGTGTTCGCCGAATGCGTGACGCGCGGCATCACGCCGGACTGCGTGACCGATCAGACCAGCGCGCACGATCCGATCAACGGTTATCTGCCGCAAGGCTGGAGCGTCGAGCAGTGGCGCGAGGCGCAGAAGGTCGCGCCCGACAGCATCGTGAAGGTCGCGAAGCAGTCGATGGCGCATCAGGTCCAGGCGATGCTCACGCTGCAGGAACGCGGCGCGGCCACGCTCGATTACGGCAACAACATTCGCCAGATGGCGCTGGAAATGGGCGTCGAAAACGCCTTCGATTTCCCGGGCTTCGTGCCGGCGTATATCCGTCCGCTGTTCTGCGAAGGCAAGGGGCCGTTCCGCTGGGTCGCGCTTTCGGGCGATCCCGAGGACATCTACAAGACCGACGCGAAGGTCAAGGAACTGATTCCCGACGATCCGCATCTGCACAACTGGCTCGATATGGCGCGCGAACGCATTGCGTTCCAGGGGCTGCCCGCGCGGATCTGCTGGGTGGGCGTGAAGGATCGTTATCGTCTAGGCCAGGCGTTCAACGAGATGGTCAAGAACGGCGAGTTGAAAGCGCCGATCGTGATTGGCCGCGATCACCTCGATACGGGTTCGGTCGCGAGCCCGAACCGCGAAACCGAATCGATGAAGGACGGCTCGGACGCCGTGAGCGACTGGCCGCTGCTCAACGCGCTGCTGAACACGGCGGGCGGCGCGTCGTGGGTGTCGCTGCATCACGGCGGCGGCGTGGGCATGGGTTTCTCGCAGCACTCGGGCGTGGTGATCGTCGCGGACGGCACGCAGGCGGCGCATGAACGCCTGGGCCGCGTGCTGCACAACGACCCGGCCACGGGCGTGATGCGCCACGCCGACGCCGGCTACGAACTCGCGCAGCAGACTGCGCGCGAAGCCGGTCTCAAGCTGCCGATGCTGGGCCGATGAGCGACGTTCGCGCAACGCACGCGCCGCGGCTCACGCTGCTGCGCGGCGCGGATCTCGTGGCGTCGCCGTGGAAGAACGGCGGCGGCGTCACGCGCGAGATTGCGGCTGAGTCTGCGCCTTTGTTGGCCGATGACGTTGCGCACGACGTGACCTTCGCGTGGCGCGTAAGCGTCGCCGATGTTGCGCAGGCGGGGCCGTTTTCGCGCTTCGCGGGCGTCGATCGCACGCTGGTGTTGCTCGAAGGCGCGGGCATGTTGCTCGATGAACGCGATGCGATGGGTTTGACGACACACGCGCTCACGCGAGAGCTGGACGTCGCGCGCTTCGACGGCGCGACGCCCATCGATGCGCGTCTCGTCGATGGCGCGACGCGCGATTTCAACCTGATGGTGCGTCGCGACGTGGCGAGCGGCACGCTCGATATCTGGCGCGAGGCGGGTTCGCATCGCGTTCCGGCGCAAACGGATACCGTGCTGCTGTATGGCGCGCAAGGCGTCATGCGTACGCGCGTCGCTGGCAGCGACTGGATCGCGCTCGAAACCGGCGACACGCTGCGTATCGACTGCGCGCAGGCAGCAGAAATCGAAACGCAAGGCGAGGGCGCGCTGCTCGCCATTACGCTGAACGTGCAACGACATTCCACGAAAGCGCCATGAATCAAACCGTCTGGCATCACCTCAAACTCTGCGCGCAGGGCGACCCGCGCGACACGATCGACGACGCGACCATCGTCGTCGAGAACGGCACGATTGCGTGGCTCGGCGCGGCGTCGGCGCTACCCGCTACGTACGCGCAATGGCCGCGCGAAGACCTCGGCGGCGCGTGGGTGACGCCGGGTCTCGTCGACTGCCATACGCATCTGGTCTACGGCGGCCAGCGCGCCGACGAATTCGCGCAACGCCTCGCGGGCGTGAGCTATGAGGAAATCGCGCGCCAGGGCGGCGGCATCGTTTCGACGGTGCGCGCCACGCGCGCCGCGAGCGAAGCCGAACTCTTCGCGCAATCGGCCGCGCGTCTCGAACCGCTGCTCGCGGAAGGCGTGACCGCCGTCGAAATCAAATCGGGCTACGGCCTCGAACTCGATACCGAACGCAAAATGCTGCGCATCGCGCGGCAACTGGGCGAGCGTTATCCGGTGACGGTGCGCACGACGTTTCTCGGCGCGCACGCATTGCCGCCCGAATACGCGGGACGCGCCGACGCCTATATCGACGAAGTCTGCGAACGCATGCTGCCCGCGCTCGCGGACGAAGGTCTCGTCGATGCCGTCGATGTGTTCTGCGAGCGCATCGGCTTTTCGATCGCGCAGAGCGAGCGCGTGTTCGAAGCCGCGGCGCGCCGCCATCTGCCCGTGAAAATGCACGCGGAGCAATTGTCGAATAGCGGCGGCGCGGCGCTGGCGGCGCGTTATGGCGCGTTGTCGTCGGATCATCTGGAGTTTCTCGACGAAGCAGGCGTGGCCGCGATGAAGGAAGCGGGCAGCGTGGCGGTGCTGCTGCCGGGCGCGTATTACTTCATCCGCGAAACGCAGTTGCCGCCGCTCGATCTGCTGCGCCGCTACGAGGTGCCGATCGCGATCTCCACCGACAGCAACCCCGGCACGTCGCCCGCGACCTCGCTGCTGCTGATGATGAACATGGCGACCACGCTGTTTCGCATGACCGTCCCCGAAGTGCTGCAAGGCGTGACGCGTCACGCTGCGCAGGCATTCGGCGACGCGGCGCATCACGGCACGCTAGGCGTGGGACGTCCCGCCGATTTCGCGGTCTGGCAGGTGCAATCGCTCGCCGAACTGGCCTACTGGATCGGCCGCCCGCTGTGCGCGCGCGTCGTGCGCGGCGGTCAAACTGTTTTCGAACGCGGTCAACGCGCATGAACACCTTGAATTCCGATTCTTCCAATCGCGCGCTGTTCGCGGCGCACGCGTGGCTGCCCGAAGGCTGGCGGCGTAACGTCCTGCTCGAATGGGACGCGCGCGGCACGCTGCTGCGTGTGCAGGCCGATCTTCCCGCTGCGCCAGCAGGCGTGGCGGTGGCGTCCGGTCCGGTGATACCAGGCATGCCTAATCTTCATTCGCACGCGTTTCAGCGCGCGATGGCGGGCCTTACCGAATACCGCGCGAATCCCACCGATAGTTTCTGGAGCTGGCGCGATCTGATGTATCGCTTCGCCGCGCGCATCACGCCCGACGATCTCGGTGCGATTGCGCGCTGGCTCTACGTGGAAATGCTCAAGGCGGGCTATACGTCCGTCTGCGAATTCCATTACGTGCATCACGCGCAGGACGGCCAGCGTTACGCGAGTCCCGCCGAACTTGCGCAGCGCGTGGTGGGCGCGGCGCGCGACACGGGCATCGGCATGACGATGCTGCCGGTGCTTTACCAGTACAGCGGCTTCGGCGCGCGCGCGCCGCGCGACGATCAGCGCCGCTTCATCAACACGCCCGAGCAGTTGCTCGCGAACATCGAAGCGCTGCGCGAAACGCATCCCGAGCAGGGCGCGTTGCGTTACGGCGTCGCGCCGCATTCGTTGCGCGCGGTCTCGCACGATTCCTTGCGCGCGATGCTCGACGGTCTCGACGCGGCCTTGCCCGGCGCGCCCGTGCATATCCACATCGCTGAGCAAACCGCTGAAGTCGATGCGTGCATCGAGACCGAAGGCGCGCGCCCGGTGCAGTGGCTGCTCGATCGCTTCGATGTGAATGCGCGCTGGTGCCTCGTGCATGCCACGCACGTCGACGCGCAGGAGACGCTTGCGCTCGCGCGCAGCGGCGCGGTCGCGGGCTTGTGCCTCACCACCGAGGCGAATCTCGGCGACGGCATTTTCCCGGCGCACGATTATCTCGACGCGCAAGGTGCATTCGGCGTGGGCTCGGACAGCCATATCGGCGTCGATTGGCGCGCGGAATTGCGTCTGCTCGAATACGGCCAGCGTCTCGTGCGCCGCGAGCGCAACGTGCTCGCTTCGCCGCAAACGGCTTGTGTCGCCGACCGGCTTTATGCAGGCGCGCTGGCAGGCGGCGCGCGGGCGACGGGCCGTCAGGTGGGCGCGCTCGAAACGGGCGCGCGCGCCGACTGGATCGTGCTCGATCCGCAGCATCCGAATCTCGCCGAGCAGACGCCGCGCACGTGGCTCTCGTCAGTGGTGTTCTGCGAACACGGCGAGACGCCGGTGCTCGATGTTTATACCGGCGGCGAGAAAGTGATCGAACAGCGCCGTCATCGCGACGAAGCGCGCCTTTATGCCGACTATCGCCGGACGCTCGCGCGCCTGCTTGCCGACGCGTAAGCGCACCGCCATTCAACGGACCGAATCATGACCGAACTCTTTACGCTCGAACGCGGCACGGCGCCTTTGCTCGTTTCGATTCCGCATCTGGGCACGACGATTCCCGCCGATTTGCGCGATCAGTACAGCGACATCGCGCTCACGGTCGCCGATACGGATTGGCATCTCGATCGTCTTTACGCCTTCGCGAAGGCGCTCGGCGCGACGATTCTGGGCGCGCGCATTTCGCGTTATGTGATCGACCTGAATCGTCCGCCGAACGACGAAAGTCTCTATCCGGGCCAGACGACTACGTCGCTGTGTCCCACGGAAACGTTTCGCGGCGAGCCGATTTATCGCGAGGGCCGCGCGCCCGATGCCGCGGAACGCCAGCGCCGCGTGCAAGCTTATTGGCAGCCGTATCACGACACGCTGCGCGCGGAACTGCAACGTCTGCGCGCCGACCATGCGAACGTGCTGTTGTGGGAAGCGCACTCGATTGCGAGCGTGCTGCCGCGTTTATTCGACGATAAATTGCCGGATCTGAATATCGGCACGCAGGACGGACGCACGACGCATGCATCGGTGCAGGCGGCCGTCGAGCGCGGCGCGAGCGCGAGTGCATTCACGTCGATTGCGAATGGCCGATTCAAAGGCGGCTATATCACGCGCCATTTCGGCGTGCCGCAAGACGGCGTGCATGCCGTGCAGCTCGAAATGTGCCAGTCGACTTATATGAACGAGGACGCGCCATTCGACTATCGGCCCGATCTCGCGCAGAAGGTGCAGCCGGTGTTGAGCGCGATGGTGGGCGGCGCGCTCGATGCGGTGCAGGCTTTGAATCGCGGATAACACGCGCGGCGTTTACAGCAGCCACTCGATCGGCAGAATCGAAAAGAACCACACGGCGAGGCGTGTGCTCCAGCGCGAATTCGGTTCGGCGTCGTAGCGGATCGTGCTGTCGCCATTGCGGCGAATCCAGTAGAGCGAGCCGTTCGGCGCGAGCTTCACTTCGTAGGCCAGTTGCGGAATGCGCGTCGAAAACGCGCTTTCGATCTGACTCGCCAGTTTGGGACTTTCGATCACGAGTCCGAGTTCGGTGTTGAGATTCGCGGAGCGCGGATCGAAATTGAGCGAGCCGACGAACACGCGCTGCGCATCCACGGCGAAGGTCTTCGCATGCAGGCTCGAACCGGAGCTGCCGAACATGCCGGGCGCCTGTTCCTTCGCAGGGTTGACACCCGCCGCGCGCCGCAATTCCCACAGTTCGACGCCGCTTTCGAGCAGCGCCTTGCGCCGGCGCGCGTAGCCGCCGTGCACCGGCACGACGTCCGTGGCTTCGAGTGAGTTCGTGAGCACACGCACGGTCACGCCGCGTTGCGCGAGTTCGGCGAAGTAACGCGTGCCGTCCTCGGCGGGCACGAAATACGGCGAAATCAGATCGAGTTCGCGTTGCGGCTCGCCGAGAATGTCCTTGAGTTGACTGAGGATGAGCGACGCTTGCGGCGCCTTGCCGAGCGCTTTCGCGGGGTCGTCGCTGACAAGCCGGGTGGGCGCCCATTCGAAATCGAGCGTGCCGTCGAGCAGACGGCGCACGTCGGTTTTCGCTTCGAGCGAGTCGATATAGGCGCGGGCCGCGGGATTGTCCCGCACCGCGCGCGCGGCGCGATCGAGCGCGTCGAGCTGATTCGCGGGCGCGGCGGGCAGGATGTCCTTCACGGGCCACGACGAGGCGCTCGACCAGTAACGGTCGAAGTCGTGTGCAACGTCGCTGGCGGCGGGGCCGATGGCGAGCACGTCGAGATCGGCGAACACCACGCCATCGGTCGCGCCGAAATACTCGTCGCCGATATTGCGTCCGCCGAGTATCGTCGCCACGCCGTCGGCGGTCAGCGACTTATTGTGCATACGCCGGTTCAGTCGTGAAAAATCAGTCAGGAATCCGATGAATTTCGGATTGCGCGTCACGAAGGGATTGAACAGACGCACTTCGATATTCGGATGCGCGTCGAGTGCTGCGAGCGTGTTGTCGAGCGACGAGGGTATGCCGTTGTCGTCGAGCAGCAGACGCACGCGCACGCCCCGGTCGGCCGCCTCGCGCAACTCTTCGAGCAGCAGCGTGCCGGTGAGATCGTCGCGCCAGATGTAGTACTGCACGTCGAGCGTGCGCTGCGCCGTGCGCACGAGATCGACGCGCGACGCGAAGGCTTGCAGCGGTTGCGTCAGCGGATCGATGCCGCTCAGGTCGGGATGAGCCGCGCGTGCGGTGTCGATGGCCTGGCCGAGCGGCGTGGCGCTCGCTTGCGCGGACGTGAGCGTCGTCGACTGCGTGCGCGGGCCGGGCGCGGGTAATTGCTGGCATGCCGTGAAGGTCGTCGCGCAGAGCAGGGCGCACAACCCGGCGATGGCCGCGCGATAACGCGTTCGAACAGCGGTCACAACCGGGGTGAAGGGCAAGCTGGGCATGGACGGTCCGCGCGTGAATTGACGCTAGCTTACGCGATTGCCTGGACGCGCTCCACGCGGGCGTCCGGTACACGTTTGACGGGCGTTCGGCGGACGAAAGACAACGCACACAAGCCGCGCCCGCGCAAAGGCGGTTGCGGCTCGTGGTGGCGAGTGTTGCCGACCGGGTGTTATTGCGTGTTGGGGGAAACGGGCGCCGCGCCATTCGGCGCAGTCGATGTATTGAGCGCGTCTTGCGCGCGTGCGTGAGACTCCTGCGCGGCTTGATTGCGTTCGCCGCGCGCCTGCTTCACTTCGCTCTTGTACGCCTTCTTCGCGTCGGCGTTTTTCGAGCGCTGTTCGCGATTCGCGTCGCGAATCTCCATGCGCTTCTGGACGATCGGGTCGTTGTGGGTGGCGGCGGCCTGTGCCTGTTCGGGATTGGCCGGCGCGGGCTGCTGCGCCATGACCGAACCGGCGATCATGGCGCCGACCACGGCCAGTACGACGGCGGTCGTTGCGATTCTGGATTTCATTATTGACTCTCCGATAGATGATACGGATGACTAACTATCGGCAATGGATCGGTAAATCCAGCCGAATTAATAACGGCACGACGTATCGGTAAATGCGTGTGCGCGCTTGATGACATCGACTTTCATTTTACTTTCAATGCGCCGCGCGTCAAGCCGATTGGCGTGAATACGCCAGGCGTATGCTTCTATTCATCGAAGCGAAAAGCCCTTAAAACAGGGCGCCATAGACATAATGTCGCGATTCGAATCGCCGTCGATTAACGCAGCATCGTCGCGAGCGTATTGAACAGCAGTGTGCGCTTATTCGACTTCCGGTGAATCATGCCGACGGTGCGCATGAACGGCGGATTGCAGAGCGGAATCAGCCGCAGATGCGGATCGTCGTGCCAGTGGCCGTTGTGCAGCACGGGCAGCACGCTCACACCCACGTCGTTGCGCACGAGAGAAACGATGGTCTCGATCGAATTGAGTTCGAGATATTCGTTCGGCTTGATGCCGAGCGTGCGCATCGCGTTGTCGATCACGGCGCCCGTCGGTACGAGGCGATCGAAACGCAGAAAGCCGCGTTCGCGCAAGATGCGCCGCGCGTGATTGCCTGTCGTCGCGGCGCTCGTCACGAGCATCAGCGGTTCTTCGTAGAGCGGCGTCCAGGCGAGCGAGTCGTGCAGCGCACCGTCGATATTGCCGACCACCACCGCGAGATCGACTTCGCCCGCTTCGACCATTTGCGCGAGTTCGGTCGAACGCGCGGAAGTCAGACGGACTTCGAGTTCGGGATGTTCGGTCTTGAGATGCGCGACGGCCAGCGAGAGCGCGCCGATCACCGAGACCACGGCACCGACGATCACCGAGCCGCGTATCGCATCGTCGGCGCCGGCCGGCAGTTCGTCGACGAGTTCGAGTATGCGCTCGACCTTCGCGCAGATTTCGCGGCCTTCGCGCGTGAGCGCCACCTGGCGCGCGCGGCGGTCGAAAATCTGACGCCCGAGCGCTTCTTCGAGGCCGCGCATCTGCAAGCTCACGGCGGCCTGGGTCAGCGCGGTCTTTTCGGCGGCGGTCGCGAACGAGCCGCTGCGCGCGACAGCCTGCAAGGTGCGCAACATGCGTAGCGTGAGCATGAAAGAAAAATTTAAGTGTCGACAACGAAATATTAATATTATTTTGTGCGCACCTTCAAGATAATCGGCATATCGGCTCGTGCGCCCCGTGCGGCCTGGCCACGCTTCTCCTCACCGGAATCGATACTTTCATGACGCGCTTTAACTGGCAGAACCCGTATCCGACACCGCGCCTGCCGGTGTTCGCCCGCAATATCGTTTCGACCTCGCACCCGCTGGCCGCGCAGGCCGGGCTGCGCATGCTCTGGAAGGGCGGCAACGCCGTGGATGCCGCGATCGCGGCGGCGGCGGCCATCACCGTGGTCGAGCCGGTTTCGTGCGGCCTCGGCGGCGACGCGTTCGCGCTGGTCTGGGACGGCGCGAAACTGCACGGCCTCAATGCGTCGGGTACGGCGCCGGCCGGCTGGAGCGTCGACTATTTCCGCCGCAAGCACGGCGAGGAACACGGTCTCGCGAAGCAGCCCAAGCGCGGCTGGGACACCGTGACGGTGCCGGGCGTGATCGCCGGCTGGGAGGCGCTGCACGCAAAGTTCGGTTCGCTGCCGTTCGCCGACCTGATGGCGCCCGCCATCGAGATCGCCGAGCGCGGCTATGCGGTGGCGTCGATCGTCGCGCGCAAATGGCAGGCGGCGATTCCCGAGTTGCGCGATCAGCCCGGTTTCGCCGAGACCTTCATGCCGCGTGGACGCGCGCCCGAAGTGGGCGAGCATGTGCGCCTGCCGGGCCACGCCGCCACGTTGCGGCGGCTCGCGGAGCAAGGTCCGCGCGCGTATTACGAGGGCGATATCGCCGAACGCATCGCAGCGTTCGCGCGCGAAGGCGGCGCGGCGCTCGCGCTCGACGACCTGCGCAACTATCGCGCGCAATGGGTCGAGCCGATTTCGAAAACGTATCGCGGCTACAAGGTCCACGAGATTCCGCCGAACGGGCAGGGCATCGCCGCGCTGATCGCGCTCGGCATTCTGGAGCAGTTCGACGTGGCGTCGCTGCCCTGCGATGGCATCGAGTCGCAACATCTGCAGATCGAGGCGATGAAGCTCGCGTTCGCCGACGTGTACCGCTATGTGTCCGATCCGCGCTCGATGGACGTGACGCCCGAGCAGATGCTCGACGACGCGTATCTCAAGTCGCGCGCGAAGCTGATCGACCCGGCGCGCGCGACGCATTTCGACTTCGGCATGCCGCGTTCGGGCGGCACGATCTATCTCTCGGCCGCCGACGAACGCGGCATGATGGTGAGCTTCATCCAGTCGAATTACATGGGATTCGGCTCCGGCGTCGTCGTGCCCGGCACCGGCATCGCGATGCAGAATCGCGGCTGCGGTTTTTCGATGGACCCGGTTTCGCCGAATGTGGTCGAAGGCGGCAAGCGGCCGTTCCACACCATCATTCCGGCGTTCCTCACGCAAGAGGTGGCGGGCCGCGACGAGGCGGTCATGAGCTTCGGCGTGATGGGCGGCGACATGCAGCCGCAAGGCCATTTGCAGACCGTCGTGCGCATGCTCGACTACGGTCAGCAGCCGCAAGCCGCGTGCGATGCGCCGCGCTGGAAGGTCAATCGCGATTTCACGCTCGATATCGAATCGACCTTCGATTCGCAGACGGCGCAGGCCTTGCAGGCACGCGGCCATCGCATTCAGGGCATCGACGACCCGTATATGGATTTCGGCTCGGGCCAGTTCATCTGGAAACTCGATCGCGAGAATCCCGATCACGGCTATGTCGCCGCGAGCGATACGCGGCGCGACGGGCTCGCAGCGGGTTTTTAATTTTTGTTCCAGATGCTGAGCCGATCGCCTGCTTCACTGAAGGGGCAGCACAGCAGTGCTATATTCAGACACCCGCTGCAACGCAGCGATCATGCTTACGTTTTGTCAGGTGTCGGAGAGAAAATGGCGATCGAATACCGTGGCTTTCAAATCGTGGTCGATACGAAAGCAGACGCGACGGACACGCAATGGCTGTGCCGCGCGGAAATTACTGGCGTCGAAGGTCACGCGCGCGACGCCGTGCTGCCTGTCGTCGAACTGGCGCTGCCCAAGCTGAAGATCGACGTGCTGATGGGTGTCAGCATGGTCGAGCACAAGGCGCGCCAATCCGTCGACGAATGGCATATCGAGCATCCGACGCCGGTTTGAGCACGGAGCAAATCGCGCCGGGTTTGAAACCTGGCGATCTGTGAAAAAGGCCCGCAAGGGCCTTTTGCTTTTTGGGCCGCCGATATTCCTCGTTTTACGGCTTTACGTCTTCGACACGACATGGCGCGGCTCGCCCGCATGAAACGCGGCGATATTGCCGATCAACTGATCGGCGAGCGCCTGCACGGCTTCATCGCTCGCCCAGGCCACGTGCGGTGTGAGGATAAAGCGCGGATGCCCGAGGATCGCCTGGAACGGATGCGCGGCGGGCAGCGGCTCCGTGGACACGACGTCGAAGCCCGCGCCGGAAATCGCGCCGCTTTGCAGCGCTTCCACGAGCGCGGCTTCATCGACGAGACCGCCGCGCGCTGTGTTGATCAGCAACGGGCGGCGCGTCATGCGCGCGAACGCACGCGCGTCGATCAGATGACGCGTGGCGGGCGTGAGCGGGCAATGCAGCGAAACGATGTCGCTTTGCGCGAGCAGATCGTCGAAGGGCACGTGATCGCTGGATACGGGCGCGCGCTCGCCGTGCGCGGCGAACAGCACGCGCAAGCCCAGCGCCCGGCCCATGGCCGCCACCGCCTGGCCGAGCGCGCCCGCGCCGACGACGCCGAGCGTCGACCCTGCAAGATCCCGGATCGGGAAATCGAAGAAACAGAACTGACCCGAGTCGAGCCAGCGCCCGGCGCGCACGGCATCGCGATACGCGACGAGGCTGCGCCGCAGCGCGAAGATCAGCGCGAACGCGTGTTCCGGCACGGTATGCACCGCGTAGTCGCGGATATTGCTGACCACGATGCCGCGCGCGGCGCATGCGCGCAGATCGACGTTGTCGGTGCCCGTGGCGGCGACGGCGATCATGCGCACCGAGGGCGCTTCGGCCAGCGCCTCGGCGCTGATCGGCGTCTTGTTGGTGATGACGATGTCGGCGTCGCGGATGCGGGCGGCGACGTCCTGGGCGGCCGTGCGCTCGAAGCAGTGCAGCGTGTGAGCGAACGGCAAGGCGCGCAGGACCGTTTGCGGCGAGAGCGTCGCGCGGTCGAGAAAGACAATGCGGATGGGCGGGGTCGGATTGGACATGAGCAGGGGCGAAATTTTCTTTCGGATCGGAAACACGTGAACGAGGCGCGACGGTCGGCGGCGGTCGTTTTTTTCGTATCGGAAACGCTTGGCATTGTCGGGCCGCGCCGCGTGCGCCGGTTTGCCGTTTGCGCCTGCTTCCTTTCCCGTTCGGAAAATCGCTTGTCGTTCTGGGCGGAGGCATTCGCGCGCGGCGGACCTTACGCGCTCGCAGGCTTTCCATTTCGTCAAGCGGCGTTGAGCAACCGTCGATTATCAAAGCCGCTCGCGGCGCGCATCATGACGTCCAGAAACGACACACTCTGGAGACGTCATGTCACGACCCCTCACCGGTATTCGCGTGCTCGAACTCGGGCAACTGATCGCGGGTCCGTTCGCCGGCAAGATGCTCGCCGAATTCGGCGCGAGCGTGATCAAGGTGGAGCCGCCCGGCACCGGCGACCCGCTGCGCAAATGGCGTCTGCTGCACGAAGGCACGTCGGTCTGGTGGGCCGCGCAGTCGCGCAACAAGCAGTCGCTCACGCTCGATCTGCGTGCGCCCGAAGGTCAGGACGTGATCCGGCGTCTCGTCGCGGAGACCGATGTGCTGATCGAGAATTTCCGGCCCGGCACGCTCGAAGGCTGGGGGCTCGGCTGGGAAGCGCTCAGCGAGATCAATCCGGGACTCATCATGCTGCGTGTTTCCGGTTACGGTCAGACCGGCCCGTATCGCGACCGTCCGGGCTTCGGCGTGGTGGCGGAAGCGATGGGCGGTTTGCGTCATTTGAGCGGCGAGCCGGGGCGCACGCCAGTGCGTGTCGGTATTTCGATCGGCGATTCGCTGTCGGCGCTGCATGGCGTGATCGGCGTGCTGATGGCGCTGCGCCATCGCGAGCAGCAGGGCGGCAAGGGTCAGGTCGTGGACGTCGCGCTCTACGAGTCCGTGTTCAACATGATGGAGAGCCTGCTGCCCGAGTATTCGGTGTTCGGCACGGTGCGCCAGCCGGCCGGCAGCAGCCTGCCCGGCATCGCGCCGAGCAATGCCTATCGTTGCAGCGACGGCAAGTACGCGCTGATCGCAGGCAACGGCGACAGCATTTTCCGCCGCCTGATGGAGCTGATCGATCGCGCCGATCTGGGCAACGATCCGACGCTCGCACAGAACGATGGACGCGTGGCGCAGGTCGAGCGCATCGACGCGGCGATTGCGGCCTGGTGCGAGCGCCGTCCGCTCGATGCCGTGCTCGCGGCGCTCAACGAGGCGCGCATTCCGGCGGGCCGCATTTACGACGTGGCCGATATCGACGCCGATCCGCACTATCACGCACGCGAGATGATCGTCGAGGACCACTTGCCCGACGGCACGCCGGTGCGCGTGCCGGGCGTGGTGCCGAAGCTGAACGCGACGCCGGGCACCATCGAACACAGCGCGCCGGAACTCGGCGAACATACCGACGCGGTGCTGGCGTCCATCGGCGTGGACGCGGCGACGCGCGACGCCTGGCGCGCGCGCGGCGTGATCTGAACGGAGACGCATACCATGACGCAGCCTACCCAACGCCTCTTGCTGAACGAAGTCGCCACGCGCGATGGCTTCCAGAACGAGGCGGTTTTCATCGACACCGACGACAAGATCGCGCTGATCGACCAACTGAGCGCGTGCGGCTACGCGAAGATCGAAGTGACCTCGTTCACCTCGCCGAAAGCGATTCCCGCGCTGCGCGACGCCGAAGCCGTGATGCACGGCATCGCGCGCGTGCCGGGCGTCGTCTACACGGTGCTCGTGCCCAATGTGCGCGGCGCGGAACGCGCGTTGTCGTGCAAGGTCGACGAAGTGAATCTCGTGATGTCGGTGAGCGAGAGCCATAATCGCGCGAATCTGCGTATGTCCCGCGAGGAATCGTTCGGACAGCTACGCGATGTGATCGGCGCCGTGCGCGGCTCGGGCGTAGCGATCAACGTGTCCTTGTCGACGGCGATGGGCTGCCCGATGGAAGGCGACGTGCCGGTGGAAACCGTGCTCGGCTGGATCGACCGTTTCGCCGGGCTGGGCGTGAACGGCGTGACGCTCTGCGATACGACCGGCATGGCGCATCCCGCGCAGGTGCGCGACCTGTGCGCGCGCGCGGGCGCGGCGTTCGCGCCGCTCGAACTCACGCTGCATTTTCACAATACGCGCGGCATGGCGCTCGCCAATACGCTCGCGGCGCTCGATGCCGGTATCGTGCGTTTCGACGCTTCGCTCGGCGGGCTCGGCGGTTGTCCGTATGCGCCGGGCGCGACCGGCAATGTGTGCACCGAGGAACTCGTTCACATGCTCGAACTGGACGGCTACGATACCGGCGTGAATCTCGCGGCGGTGCTCGATGCCGCCGCGCGTCTGCCCGCGCTCATCGGCCACGACGTGACGAGCCAGATCCTCAAGGCGGGGCGGCGGCTCGATCTGCATCCGATGCCTGCCTGCGCCTGAACGCCACTGAAATTATTCGAAGGAGTGAAACATGGCTTTGATCGATCACCTCGACCATCTGGTGCTGACCTGCGTGGACCCCGAGGCGACCCGCCACTTCTATACCGAAGTGCTGCAGATGCAGCTCGAAACGTTCGGCGCGGGGCGTCTCGCGTTTCGCTTCGGCAATCAGAAGATCAATCTGCACGTGCGCGGCGCGGAGTTCGAGCCGAAGGCGCATGTGCCGGTGCCGGGCGCGCTCGATCTGTGCTTTATCGCCGCCGTGCCGCTCGACGCGGTGATCGCGCATCTGAAGCAGGTCGAATGGCCGATCGTGGAAGGGCCGGTCGAACGCACGGGCGCGACGCAGAAGATCCGCTCGGTCTATGTGCGTGACCCCGATCTGAACCTGATCGAGATCTCCGAACTGATTTGATGTGATCTGATGTGATCTGATTTGAGCCGCTGTCGTTTTCTGCTGTCGTTTGCCGCTGCGTGCGGCGTTTCCGATCGGAAAACCGCCGTGTTTCCGATCGGAGAAAAAGTTTTCCCGTTTTCCTGCTTTCCCATCTTCGCCATGGCGTCGGGGGGCGCCGACGTCGCGGCGATTGCGCGGGCTTCGTGCCCGTGAGCGGGCGCGCCAGAACGGCGCGTCCGCGCCTTCCTGCCTGCTTGTCCGGCACACGCGGCCCAGTTCTCCAGCGCTCCCGCGCCTCGCCTGCATCACCCGCCACTTTCCCCGCCGCCGCCAATGCAGCACAATCGCTTCTGCATCGGCACTTCTTCAGTCTTTCCTTATGGTCAATCCGCTTCATTTCGATCTGCAGTCGCTGCGGGTCTTTCTGCTCGTGGCCGAGCACGGCAGTCTCACCAAGGCCGCGGAAAACGGGCAGCTCACGCTGTCCGCGGTGAGCAAGCGCATCGCGGAACTCGAAAGCGTCACCGACTGCGCGCTGTTCATCCGGCGCGCGCGAGGCGTCGAACTCACGCCCGCCGGCGTGGCCTTGCTCGATCATGCGAACCGCGTCGTCGATCAGGTCAACCGCATGGCGAGCGAGATGGGCGATTACGCGGCGGGCGTGCGCGGCCACGTGCGCATGTGGGCCAATACCTCGGCGATCGTGCAGTTTCTGCCCGTCGATCTCGCGGGTTTTCTCAACGCGCATCCGCGCATCAAGGTGTCGCTCGAAGAACGGTTGAGTCACGAGATCGTCGCGGCGCTGGGCGCGGGCAAGGCCGATCTGGGCGTGTTCGCGGACAACGTGCCCGCGCCGGGGATCGAGCGGCGGCTGTATCGGCGTGACGAACTCGTGCTGCTCGTGCCGCAGGGGCATCCGTTTGCGCAGCGCGAGATCATTCGCTTCGCGGAAACGCTCGACGAAGATTACGTGGGCCTCAGCGACGGCAGTTCGCTGCTCGCGCGCATGACCGATGCCGCGTTCGGCGCCGAGCGCTCGCTCAAGCTGCGGATTCAGGCGTCGAATTTCGATGGCGTGTGCCGCATGATCGAGGCCGGACTCGGCATCGGCATCTTGCCGCGCGATTCGGTCAGCGACGCGCGCGGCAAGATCGGCGTAACGAAAGTGAAGCTCGCGGACGCATGGGCCACGCGCACGTTGTGGGTCGGCGTGAAGGCGGGCGAGGCGCCCAGTTCCGATGTCGCGAGCCTGTTCGATTACATGTCGGCGCGTAACGGCGAAGAGTGAACGCTGGCCTGGAAAACGACGCGGGCCGCGTGCGCGCAATGCGCGACACGCGGCCCGGCGGGAACGGCTGGCGCGATTCAAGTCGCGCCTTGACTCGTGTGTTTAAACCGGATTGATTTCATCCTGGCTGCGTCGCGTCGTGAGCGGCCCGAGCGCGCGCAGCGAGATGGCGACAATCGCGAGCGCCGCCGAAATCACGCCGAACATCGCCAGCGGACCATGCTGATTGAGCACGGGCAGCAGGATGAACGGCAGCGCGCTGCTGACGATGCGCGAGAGCGAATAGGTGCTGCCAATCGCCGTCGAGCGCACGCTGGCCGGAAAGATTTCCGCCTGATAGACGTGATACGCGTTGCTGAACACATTGGAGGCGCAAGTCGTCAGGAATCCAAAGCAGACGATTAGCGCGATGCTGTTCGAGTAGGCGAAACCAAGGCCGAACAGCGCGACCGAGATCAGCGAGGCAATCACCAGCGTGCGCCGCTCGATCCAGTTGAGCAGCGGCACGGAGAGCAGTGAACCGATCGGGTAGCCGAGAAACGAGAGCGCGACGAACAGCGTGCTGCCCGTGACGTCGAAGCCACGGCTTTTCACCACCACGCCGGCAAGCGTGCCGAAGCCGTAATAGCCGAACGCCTGGAACAGGTGAAAGACGGTCAGCATGAAATAACGCTTGCCATAAGGCGCGCGGCGCAGCAGGGCGAGACGTTCGCCGAGCGTGAGCGGATGCTTGCGCTCGCCGCTTTCCACGAACGCGGCGGGCAGCGCGACGCCCGCGCTATCGGCGAAACGGCCTAGCGTGGCGCGCGCTTCGTCGGCGCGTCCTTGCGCGAGCAGCCAGCGCGGACTTTCGGGCAGACGATGCTTGATGGCCAGCACGAACACCGCGCCCAGGCTGCCGATCGCCAGAATCACACGCCAGCCCGCCACGCCGCCCACGTGCAGCGGATTGAGCCACACGGCGAGAAAACCCACCAGCGGCACGGCGATATACGAAGTGGTGTAGGCCCACGCGGCGAGGCGTCCGCGCCGGTCTTTCGGCAGGATCTCGGAGAGATAGCTGTCGGCGACCGGGTAGATCGCGCCGACGCCCACGCCCGTGAGAAAGCGGCAGATCACCAGCATGCCCGCGTTGACCGAGAACGCGGCGAGCAGCGAAAACGCGCTGTACCAGACCAGCGTGAGCAGAAAGGCGCGGCGTCGGCCGATGCGATCCGCGAGACTGCCCAGACACAGCGAGCCGAAGAACATGCCGATGAACGCCGAGGCCAGCAGCAGCTTGAAGCCCGTGCTGTGTCCGTCGAGCCCGTATTCGTTTTGCAGCGCCGAGCCGATCGAACTGACGAGGAAGATCTCGTACATGTCGAAGAACAGGCCGATGCCGACGACCCACACCACGAAGCGATGCAGTGCGCCGACCGGCATCTCGTCCATGAAGCCGCCTAGCGTGACGCCTTGCGCGGCGCGTGCGGCCCGCTCGCGCGCGGCAGCGGGCAGGCCGGTGTCGGCATCGCGCGCCGCGCGGCCGCCCAGATCCATCGGTTGGCTGTTCATCGTGTCTCCTGGTATAGGTATGCCGCGCGGTCCGCGCGTTGATGCCTAGTTTGGGAGAATTCGGCCAGCGCGAAAATTGCGCATGCCTCAAGCAGGCTTTCCCGACGAGAAAGGCTGCGTGCCCGCGCGGCTGCGCGGGTTTCCGATGCGAAACGTCTGCTTCGGCTCGATTGAGCGCGCGGCATCACGCGTTTCTGATTGGAAACGTTTGACGCCGAACGGCAACGAACGCGCTTTCGTCACGCTCGCCGCGGCCCGAATCGTTACGTAACGCGCGATGCGCAATGGATATTTCCCTGCCTGGATCGGCGATTTGGCCCGCTGCAACGCCATTTCTGCGCGAATCCGCGTGTTTAGCCGCGCTTTGGCATCGATGTTGCGAAGGCACACGCATCATCAACGGCGGACTCGATTGGGGAGAGCGATCGTGCGAGGCATGTCACAGCAAGCGGTTCGAACGGATTTCATGGCCGATCCGTGCGTCGACCGGTGCGCCGGTCCACAGCCTGCCAGGGCGAAGCGCATCGGCTTCGTGCTGTTCAAGGGCTTTGCGCTGCCGGACGTGGCGGCGATCATCGAGATCTACGATGCGGCCACCGCGCTCGCACAGCTTCAATCCGGCGACGACGAGGCGGCGGGTTTCGAACTCGTGTCGCTATCGGTGACGGGCGGGCCGGTCGAGAGCGCGTCGTCGGTGGTGATCCTGACCGAGAGCGTCGAGCGAACGCGCAATGCGGGCGCGTTTCACACGCTGTTCGTCGCGGGCGGCGCGGGCACGGCCGACGCGGCGCGCGATACGCGTCTCGTCCAGTGGCTCGCCGACGAGGGGCGGCGCTGCGAAGCGGTCGTGGCGCTCGCCGAGGGGCGGCTGTTGATGGCGGCGGCGGGGCTGTCGCTGCGCGACACGCGTGGCGGCGTCGGCGCGTTTAGTGGATTGGGTGGATCGGTTGGATCGCGAGGATCGGGTGGCATCGGCGGCACGCTTGCGTCCTGAGCGTGCCGCCGGATTTCCGCGCAACTGGAGCCGCAACTTCAGACGCAACCTCAGCGCAGCTTCACCGTCACGAAGCTGCGCGCGCTGTCGCGCTGAATCAGCACCGCGACGCTCTTGCCCGCCACGGCTTCGAGCGTGGCGGCTTGCTGCTGGGTCTCGACGAGCGTGTCGTCGAGCGACAGCACGATGTCGCCCGCCTGGATGCCCGCGTGCGCGGCCGGGCCGCTCGCGGCGTCGACCATCAGGCCGAGCGGCAGGTCGCTCGAACGCTTTTCGGCTTCGCTCAACGCGTGCGTGGTCAATCCCAGGCGGTCGGCGACGGCGCGTCCGCCGCTTTTCGCGCCCGTGCCGCTGCCATTCCCATTCGCGCTGCGCGCTGCACCGCCGGTCTCGCCGATAGGCGCCGCGTGCGTGACCGGCATCGCCACGGGCACGATGCTGGCGCCCGGTCCCGCGCTCGCGACGTTATCCGCACCGGCCTTCCTGACGGGATTCGCGGCCACGCTGTCCGTGAGCGCCGCGCCGCCTGCCAGGGTCGCCGCCGCGCCTGCTGCCGTGCCCGCTGCGGTACCCACGGCAGTGCCCGCTGCCGCGCCCGCGTTTTTGCCTGCGCTTGCGCCCATATTGGCCGCCGCGCCTGCATCGCTGTCCGTATCGGTGTCGTCGGCGTCGTCGCTGTTGGCGTCGGCGGCCGCGTTCGCGAAGCTCGCCGTCATCGCGTGGCGGCCCCGGATCAGCCTGATCGACGTCGGTGTGGCGGGCGGCAGCGCGGCCAGTTGCCCGGCCAGCGCCGACGACTGCGGGACCGCCGCATTGCCGACCTTCACGATCACATCGCCCGCCCTCAGGCCCGCCGCCGCTGCCGCCGAGCCCGGCGCGACGCTGTCCACGAGCGCGCCGCCCGCGCGCGTCAGCCCGAGCGCCGCCGCGAGTCCGGGGCTCACGTCCTCGACGTGCATGCCGAACGTCGACGACGTGCGCGGCTTGGCCGGCGCCGCGTCATCCACGGCATCGACCGCATCCGCCGCGTCGCCGTCCTTCGCGTTCGCCGCGCCCTTGGTCCCGCGCCCGGCCTGCGCCAGTTGCGCGCGGAACGAGTTGGCCGCCTCGATCGGAATCGCGAAGGTCAGGCTCGAGTAGCGCTCGCCGTCGCCGTACACCTGCACGGCGATGCCGATCACCTCGCCCGCGCGATTGAACAGCGGGCCGCCCGAATTGTCGGGATTCACGGGCACTTCGGTCTGGAAGAACGGGAACGAGCGGCCGTCCGCGAGCGTGCGCGAGGTCGCGCTGACGATGCCGGTCGTCACCGTGTTCTGGAAGCTGTCGGGCGAGCCGATCGTCAGCACGGGTTCGCCGACGCGCACCTTCGACGAGTCGCCGAGCTTCACGAACGGCAGATCCTGCGCGTCGATCTGCAGGATGGCGACGTCGCTCTGCGTGTCGACGGCCACGACTTCGGCCTTGAATGCGCGGTGGTCGGTGAGATGCACGACGACGTCGCCGGCATTGTCGACGACGTGCGCGGTCGTGAGAATCAGGCCGTCCGGGCTGACGATGAAGCCGGAGCCCGCGCCCGTCATCACGCGCGGCGCGCCCGCCGGGCTCGTCTGGCCCGTCTGGCTCATCTGGGCGGACGCCGTGCTGGCGCGCGTGCGCTGGTTGCGCCGGAAGAATGCGGAGAACGGATCGTCGCTGTCGATGGCTTCCTGCTCGGGCGGCGCGGTCTGGTCGTCGGCGGCGCGCGCGCTCACGTGCACGACGGCGGGACCATAGCGGTCGACGAAGGTGGCGAAGTCCGATGCGCTGCCCGATGCGGCGGCTGAACCGTCGTTGAGGCCGGCCGCCGGCGCGAGCGCCTGGGCCTGCGCGGCGTTGGCCTTCGCAACGGCCTTGCTCGCGGATTTTTTCGCGGACGCCGACGAGGTCGAGGATGACGATGCGGACTGCACCGTCGCGGACGACGCCGATGGCGTAGCCGCATGAGCGCCGCCGCAACAGACGCCGGCACACGCCAGCGCGGCCGCGGCGGCGGAGCGCGCGGCACTCAAAGGAAACAGGCGTAGCACAAGACACCTCCCCGATGGTCGTCATGCTGGCGGGTGGACAGTGCGGCCCGGCGTTCGAGGGCGCGACGCATCATCCACGAAATCAGTGTAGACGCGGCGCGCGCGAAGTCGAGACCCATTTGTTTTCTAGCGCACCATCCGACACAAGCACTGGCACAACGGGGAAATCGGTACTGGCGAGGCGCGTTTGTGGTCACGCTCGAGGTGACGCTCGTGGTCTTGCTTGCGATCGGCTTGCGGACGCGACTGCGCGCTCGCGGGCTTTGTGGCACCATCCGGGCCCCATTCATCAACCGGAGATCGTAGTCCCCATGCTCAAGCGTGTCCTGTTTGCCGCCGCCCTGGTCGCCACGTCGGCGATCGCCATTCCTCAAGCTGCCAGCGCCCATCCGCGCATGGAATGCCACCGCGTGTGGATTCATGGCCATCCTGAGCGCCGTTGCCATCCGGTGCGTTGGCATCATCATCCGCGTGATCATCACCCGCATTACGGGTATTGATCGGCGATTGACCGAATGGCGCGCATAGCTCGCGCGCCCATCGAATCGCAGGGCGCACGCGCCCGACGCCGGATCGGCGCCTTGCTCGCACACGCGGGCAGGCGCCGTTTTTTTTGTACTGCGTTTTTGCGCGGCGATCTCACCGCCCCGGATTATTCGCGGTCGATCCGATCGGCCTGCGTGCCCCGCCGCACAGGGTGTTGCCCTGCACAAAAGTTGACTTTGCCGACGATACGGACTTACCCGAATGCAAAAAAGTATCAATCGGCGGTCTTATTTTCAGTGGTGAGACGCCGCCGATACGGTTACTTTTTCACTCATGGCAGCCGCCCTCGCGCGGACTGCGAGCCGCAAGAAAAAATCAAGAAAGGGCGCAGGAGGAAGACACATGCAAGCGCAGATGCAAGCGAGTCACCCGATCAAGGCGCACAAGGATGCGCGCGCAGCGGACGGCCGCCCCACGGATGGCCGTCCCACGCGCATGGATCAGCCGGATCTCGAACTGGTGGCCGTGCCGCGCGACGAGTCGTTCAAGGTCTGGTCGCACGGCTATCCGTACCGGACGGTGCGCTGGCATTTTCATCCCGAGTACGAAATCCACCTGATCACGTCGACCACGGGCAAGTACTTCGTCGGCGATTACATCGGCAATTTCGAGCCCGGCAATCTCGTGATGATGGGTGCGAACCTGCCGCATAACTGGGTGAGCAGCGTGGCGGGCGGCGAGCGTGTCGACGAACGTTGCCTCGTCCTGCAATTCGATGCGGACTTCATCGCGCGCACGATCGACGCTTTTCCCGAGTTCCGCCGCGTGGAGCCGCTGCTCGACGCCTCGCGCTGGGGCCTGCTGTTCACGCCCGAAACGGGCGCGGCCGCCGAGCCGATCATGCGCGAGATGCTGGGCGCGCAAGGGCTGCGGCGCATCGTGCTGTTCATCGAATTGTTCGAACTGCTCGCGCAAGGCGCAGAACCCGCGAAGCTCGCGAGCGCCGCTTATCGCGCCGACCCGACGCGCTATGCGGGCACGCGCATCAATCATGTGCTGGCCTTCATCGGCAAGAATCTTTCGCAGGAGTTGCGCGAGACGGAGTTGGCGGAACTGTCGGGGCAGAGCGTGAGCGCGTTCTCGCGTTACTTCCGGCGCCATACGGGCTTGCCGTTCGTGCAGTACGTGAACCGCTTGCGCATCGATCTTGCGTGCCAGCTGCTGTTGTCGGGAGAGCTAACGATTACCGATATCTGCTATCGCGTGGGCTTCAACAATCTCTCGAACTTCAACCGGCATTTTCTGCTGCTCAAGGAAATGCCGCCGTCGCGCTGGCGCGCGTGGCATCGCGTGAACGCGGCCAGTGCGAATGAATCCGCCCACGTGACGACGAACGCGTCGGCGCTTGCCTGACGCGCGGCACGCATCCTGTCACGCCTGTTTGCAGGTGTTGTAGCGGCGGATTCGCCTCCGCCAACCCGGTCGCACCCAAAAAAAGTCCAACAATTTTCAAACAACGGAGACACCCGATGACCAAGCTTTCGAACTTCGCGGCCGGCGCCGCCATGCTGGGCCTCGCGCTGACCGTCGGCCAGGCGGCGCACGCCGCGCCGAGCGGCACGGTCGCGTTCCTGATGCCCGACCACGCGTCCACGCGCTACGAGCAGCACGATTTTCCGGGCTTCAAGGCCGAGATGGCCAAGCTCTGCCCGGACTGCAAGGTCCTGTACCAGAACGCCAACGCCGACGCTTCGCAACAGCAGCAACAGTTCAATTCGGTGATCGCGCAGGGTGCGAAGGTGATCGTGCTCGATCCGGTCGATTCGACGGCGGCGGCCTCGCTCGTGCACATGGCGCAGAGCCAGGGCATCAAGGTCATCGCCTACGACCGGCCCGTGCCCTCGACGCCCGCCGACTACTACGTCTCGTTCGACAACGAGGAGATCGGCAAGTCGATCGCGCAATCGCTCGTGCAGCATCTGAAGGCCAGCGGCGTCACGGCGGCCAAGGGCGGCGTGCTCGAAGTCAACGGCTCGCCGACCGACGCGGCGGCGGGGCTCATCAAGAAGGGCATTCACGAAGGGCTCGAAGGCAGCGGCTTCAAGACGCTAGCCGAATACGACACGCCCGAGTGGGCGCCGCCGAAGGCGCAGCAGTGGGTGAGCGGCCAGATCACGCGCTTCAGCACGCAGATCGTGGGCGTGGTGGCGGCCAACGACGGCACGGCGGGCGGCACCATCGCCGCGTTCAAGGCCGCCGGCGTGAATCCCGTGCCGCCCGTGACCGGCAACGACGCGACGCTCGCGGGCTTGCAGCTGATCATCGCGGGCGACCAGTACAACACGATTCTCAAGCCCAGCGAGATCGTGGCGGGCGCGGCGGCGAAGGTGGCCGTGGGCTTCCTCTCGGGCCAGGCGCCGAAGGGCGAAACGACGCTCTACAAGACGCCGACGCAACTGTTCAAGCCGGCGGTGATCACGGCGCAGAACCTCAAGGCGGAAGTCGTCGACAAGGGTTTCGCGAGCGGCAAGGATCTGTGCACGGGCCGTTACGCGGACGGTTGCAAGAAACTCGGCATTGCTAACTGATGGTTCGATAAACACCTCTCACACAGCAATGGCATCGACGGCGGGGTCCGGCACGCGCCGGTCCCGCTGGCAGCATTCAGGAGCACCTTTTCATGACTGAACCTTCCACGACCGACGCGCCGCCCGGCGAACTCGTGCTGAGTCTGCGCGGCGTCTCGAAGCACTTCGGCGCGGTCTCGGCGCTGACCGACATCGAACTCGACGTGCGCGCGGGCGAAGTGGTCGCCCTCGTCGGCGACAACGGCGCGGGCAAATCCACGCTGGTGAAAATCCTCGCGGGCGTGCATCAGCCGAGCGCGGGCACCATCACGTTTCGCGGCGAGGAAGTCGTGCTCTCCGACCCGGCGACGGCGCTCGATCTCGGCATCGCTACCGTGTTTCAGGATCTCGCGCTGTGCGAAAACCTCGACGTGGTCGCCAATATCTTTCTCGGCCGCGAGCTGAGCCCGCTGCGTCTCGACGAGGTGCAGATGGAAGTGCGCGCGTGGACGCTGCTCAACGAACTGTCCGCGCGCATTCCGAGCGTGCGCGACGTGGTGGCTTCGCTGTCGGGCGGCCAGCGCCAGACGGTGGCGATCGCGCGTTCGCTGCTGCTCGATCCGAAGCTGATCATGCTCGACGAACCCACGGCCGCGCTCGGCGTGGCGCAGACCGCCGAAGTGCTGAATCTGATCGAGCGTGTGCGCGACCGCGGCCACGCGGTCATCATGATCAGCCACAACATGGAGGACGTGCGCGCTGTGGCCGACCGCATCGTGGTGCTGCGTCTGGGCCGCAACAACGGCGTGTTCTATCCCGATTCCTCCAACGCCGAACTCGTGGCCGCGATCACGGGCGCGACCGAAAACGCCGTCTCGCGCCGCGCGGGGCGCCGCCAGATGCAGCCGCCGCAAGCGCCACAACAGCACTCGCAACAGGACGTTCAGTGAAAGGCACTCTCATGAGCAAGGACATCCATAGCGCGCCGCCTCCGTCGCCTTCGCAGCCTTCACCGCTGCTCGACCGCAGCGACGTGCGCGTGAAGCACGCGGCCGGTATCGGCGATACCGTTTCCGCTTTCGTCGACCGGGTCCGTTCCGGCGATCTCGGCTCGCTGCCGGTGATCGTGGGCCTCGTCATCATCTGGACCGTGTTTACGAGCCTGAATCCGGTCTTTCTCTCCGCCGACAATCTCGTCAATCTGCTGTTCGACTGCTCGACGGTCGGCGTGATTTCGCTCGGCATCGTCTGCGTGCTGCTGGTTGGCGAGATCGATCTTTCGGTCGGGTCGATGAGCGGCTTCGCCTCGGCGCTCGTGGGCACGCTCTGGGTCAATCAGGGCTGGCCCGTGCTGCTCGCCATCGCTGCTGCCGTGGTGGTGGGCGGCATCGTCGGCGCGCTCTACGCGCTGCTGCTGAACCGACTCGGCATGCCGAGCTTCGTCTCCACGCTCGCGGGCCTGCTAGCGATTCTCGGCCTGCAACTCTACGTGCTCGGTACCGACGGTTCGATCAATCTGCCGTATGGCTCGACGATGGTGAACTTCGGACAGCTGATGATCATTCCGGCGATGGTTTCGCACGTGATCGCCTTGCTGCCCGGCGTGGCGATCGTGCTGATCGGACTGCGCACGCGCGAGCGTCGGCGCGCGGCGCGGCTCTCCGCACCGTCGATCGGCGGCCTCGTGGCGCGCGGCGCGATCCTCACCGTGTTTCTCGAAGTCGTCGTCAGCTATCTCGATCGCGGACGCGGCGTGCCGCTGATGTTCGGCCTGTTCCTCGGCCTCGCCGTGGCGATGGATTACGCGCTCAAGCGCACGCGCTGGGGCCGCTCGATGAACGCCGTGGGCGGCAACCGCGAAGCGGCGCGGCGCGCGGGCATCAAGGTCAGCGCCATCTACACGAGCGCCTTCGTGCTGTGCGCGAGCTTCGCCGCGCTCGGCGGCGTGCTCACGGCGGCGCGGCTCGCTTCGGCGAGTCAGCAGGCCGGGACCGGCGACGTCAACCTCAACGCCATCGCGGCGGCCGTGATCGGCGGCACGAGCCTGTTCGGCGGACGCGGCAGCGCGTGGTCGGCGGTGCTCGGCATCATCGTGATCCAGTCGATTGCGAGCGGCCTCACATTGCTGAATCTCTCGTCGTCGCTGCGCTTCATGATTACCGGCGCCGTGTTGGCGATCGCGGTGATCGTCGACTCGCTCGCGCGCCGTTCGCGTGTCTCGCACGGCCGCGCGTAAATCAACACACCGGAGACTCCATGTCTGAATCGATCAAAGGGAAGGTGGCCGCCATCACGGGCGCGGCTTCGGGTATCGGCTTCGAATGTGCGCGCGCGCTGATCGCGCAGGGCGCGAAGGTCGTGCTGATCGACCGCGCGCAGGATCGGCTCGCGGCGTGCTGCGCTGAACTCGGTCCGAACGCCTTGCCCTTGCAGGTGGATCTGCTGCAACCAGCGGAAGTCTCGGCGATGCTGCCGAAGATTCTGCAACTCGCGGGCGGCCTCGACATTTTTCACGCGAACGCGGGCACCTATGTGGGCGGCGAAGTGACGAGCGGCAATCCCGACGAATGGGACCGCATGCTCAATCTCAACGTCAACGCGGCGTTCCGCTCGGTGCATGCGGTGCTGCCGCATCTGGTCGCGCAGAAGTCGGGCGATATTCTGTTCACGAGTTCGGTGGCGGGCGTGGTGCCGGTGGTGTGGGAGCCGATCTACACGGCCTCGAAGTTCGCCGTGCAGGCCTTCGTGCACACCACGCGCCGCCAGGTCGCGAAGCACGGCGTGCGCGTGGGCGCGGTGCTGCCTGGGCCGGTCGTGACCGCCTTGCTCGACGACTGGCCGAAAGCGAAGATGGAAGAGGCGCTCGCGGCGGGCAGCCTGATGCAGCCGGTCGAAGTCGCGGAAGCGGTGGTGTTCATGCTCACGCGTGGGCGCAACGTGACGATCCGCGACCTCGTGATTCTGCCGAGCAGCGTCGATCTCTGATCGTCAGGGATGCCAGGTAATTCGCCACGAACCGTTTCCCCATTGAACGAGCCATGACTTCTGACACCCTGAACGCCGCCACGCGTTACGCGATCGGCGTGGACGTCGGCACGGGCAGCGCCCGCGCCGGCATTTTCGATCCGGCTGGCCGCATGGTGGCCTCCGCGAAGCACGACATCACCGTTTTTCATGAGAGCGGCGCCATCGTCGAACAATCGAGCGGCGAAATCTGGAACGCCGTGTGCCAGTCCGTGAAGGACGCGCTCGCGCAGGCGGGCGTGGAGCCGGGGCAGATCGCCGGGATTGGCTTCGACGCCACCTGTTCGCTCGTCGTGCTCGGCGAGGGCGGTCAATCCTTGCCGGTGGGACCTTCGGAACAGGCGGGACGCGACATCATCGTGTGGATGGATCATCGCGCCGTCGAGCAGGCCGAGCGCATCAACGCGACGAATCATGCGGTGCTGAAGTTCGTCGGCGGCAAGATCTCGCCGGAGATGGAAACGCCCAAGCTGCTGTGGCTGCGCGAGCATCGGCCCGCCGTATTCGACGCCGCCTGGCAGTTCTTCGATCTCACCGACTTCCTCACGTGGCGCGCGAGCGGCGACCTCGCGCGTTCGACCTGCACCGTGACCTGCAAATGGACCTATCTCGCGCACGAACAGCGCTGGGACGAGAGCTATTTTCGCGCGGTGGGCCTCGACGTGCTCGCCGACGAAGGCTTCGCGCGCATCGGCGAACGCGTGGTCGAACCGGGCACGCCGCTCGGCCAGGGTTTGACGGCGCAAGCCGCCGCCGAACTCGGCCTGCGCGCGGGCACGCCGGTCGCGGCGGGCGTGATCGATGCGCACGCGGGCGGCATCGGCACCGTGGGCGCGGACGGCGCGCCCGAATCGTGTCTCGCCTATGTGTTCGGCACCTCGTCATGCACGATGACGACCACGCGCGAACCCGTGTTCGTGCCCGGCGTCTGGGGTCCGTATTACTCGGCGATGGTGCCGCGCACGTGGCTCAACGAAGGCGGGCAGTCGGTCGCGGGCGCGGCCATCGAACGGCTGCTCGGCATGCATCCGCTCGCGCCCGAGATGCAGCGCCGCGCGGCGGACGAAGGGCAGTCGCTGCCCGTCATGCTTGCCGGTCTCGCGGCACAGCAGTTCAGCGATTTCTCTGGCGCGATTGCGCTCGCCGATGGCCTGCACGTGGTGCCCGAATTCCTCGGCAACCGCGCGCCATTCGCCGATCCTCACGCGCGCGCCGTGATCGCGGGGCTCGGCATGGAGACCGATCGCGCGAGCCTCGTTGCGCTCTATATCGCGGGGATCGCGAGCATCGGTTATGGGCTGCGGCAGATCATCGAGGTGCAGGCGGCGGCGGGCGCGGCGGTCGATCGCGTAGTGATCAGCGGCGGCGCGGGGCGGCTCGATCTCGTGCGCCAACTGCTCGCGGATTCAACCGGCAAACCCGTGCTCGTCACGCAGGCCGATGAGCCCGTGTTGCTCGGCGCGGCAATGCTCGGCAGCGTGGCGGGCGGCTTGTATGGCGACGTGCGCACGGCGATGTCGGCGATGTCTCGGATCGGCGCGACGCATGCGCCTGCCACGGGCGAGATCGCGGCGCTGCACGACGCGCGTTACGACGCGTTCCGGCAATTGCAGAGCGTGGCGCGCGCGATCCGCTGAATGCGTCGATGGGAGCTTGGCGCGAGACAGCTTGCTAACGTTAGCGATACGATTGTAACGAGTATTGTCACGATCGTTTCATCGGTATAGGATGAGTGCAAATAAACCATCACGGTTTGATGTGCATTGCACAAATTTCGCTAGACAGACTTCGCCAGCCTAATCAAGCTCAAAGCGTATGCCCACAGCGTCTGAAGCCTCCAAGCAACCTGTCGTCGCGTTGCGACACGCCACGTCCGCCGCGCCTGCTGCGTCTGTCGTGTCCGGCACGACAGACGTTCACCTCGATCGCAATCCCGGCACGGCGTTCGACACGGCGTGGATCGACGCCTTGCGCGTCAATCAATCCGCCGTCGAACGCCGCACGGCCACGCTCGGTACGCGCCGCGCCGTCAAGAAAGACGCGCAGGCCGCGTGGCTCCTGAAGGCCATTACCTGCATCGACCTCACCACGCTCAGCGGCGACGACACCGAAGGCCGCGTGCGCCGCCTCTGCGCGAAAGCGCGCCATCCCGTGCGGGCCGACCTGCTCGCCGCGCTCGGCATGGCGCCCGAGTCGATCAAGACCGGCGCGGTGTGCGTCTATCACCGTTTCGTCGCGGCCGCCGTCGACGCGCTCGACGGCAGCGGCATTCCGGTCGCGGCGGTGTCCACGGGCTTTCCGGCGGGGCTCAATCCGCACGCGCTCAAGCTCAAGGAAATCGAAGCCTCGGTCGCCGACGGCGCAAAGGAAATCGATATCGTCGTCACGCGCGAATACGTGCTCACGGGCAACTGGCGCGCGCTCTACGACGAAGTGCGCGAGTTCCGCGCGGCCTGCGGCGACGCGCATCTGAAGGCCATTCTCGCGACCGGCGATATCCGCGTGCTGTCGAACATTGCGAAGGCCTCGATGGTCTGCATGATGGCGGGCGCGGATTTCATCAAGACGTCGACGGGCAAGGAAGGCGTGAACGCCACGCTCGACGTCTCGCTCGTGATGGTGCGCATGATCCGTGAGTATCGCGAGCGCACCGGCGTGCTCGTCGGTTTCAAGCCCGCGGGCGGCGTTTCCACGGCGAAGTCGGCGCTCGCGTATCAGATCCTGATGAAAGAGGAGTTGGGGCGGCCGTGGCTCGAACCGGATCTGTTCCGCTTCGGCGCATCGAGTCTGCTCGCCGATATCGAGCGCCAGCTGGAACATCACGTGAGCGAGCGCTATTCCGCGTTCCATCGCCACCCCGTTGCCTGATCGCGGCGAGCCGCGCGCAGTGATACGCAATCACTTTGACCAGACCACACCGATGAGCGTAGCCGAGTACTTTCGAACGATGGATTACGGTCCCGCCCCCGAGGACGATCAGCCGGTGCGCGCGTGGCTCGCGCAGCACGAAGGCGTGTTTGGGCATTTCATCGACGGCGCGTGGCGTGCGCCCGCAGGCGGCGAGCGCTTCGAAGTGCGCGCGCCCGCCACGGGCGAGCCGCTCGCACAAGTCGCGCAAGGCAACGCCGACGACGTCGCCGCAGCCGTTGCGGCGGCCCGCGCGGCGCAGCCCGCCTGGCAGGCGCTCGGCGGCGCGGCGCGCGCGCGTCATCTCTACGCGCTTTCGCGCATGGTGCAGCGGCACAGTCGCCTGTTCGCCGTGCTCGAAGCGCTCGACAACGGCAAACCGATTCGCGAAACGCGCGACATCGACGTTCCGCTGGTCGCGCGTCACTTCCTGCATCATGCGGGCTGGGCGCAACTTCAGGATACCGAACTATCATGCTGGTCGCCGCTTGGTGTGATCGGCCAGATCGTGCCGTGGAATTTTCCGCTGCTGATGCTCGCGTGGAAGGTCGCGCCCGCCATCGCGCTCGGTAATTGCGTGGTGCTCAAGCCCGCCGAATACACGCCGCTCACCGCGCTGCTGTTCGCCGAACTCGCGCATCGCGCGGGGTTGCCGAAGGGCGTGCTCAACGTGGTGACCGGCGATGGCGGCACGGGCGCGGCGCTCGTCGAGCAGCCGGGCGTCGACAAGATCGCGTTCACGGGATCGACCGAAGTGGGCCGCCAGATTCGCACCGCCACAGCGGGCTCGGGCAAGTCGCTTACGCTCGAACTGGGCGGCAAGTCGCCGTTCATCGTCTTCGACGACGCCGATCTCGACGGCGCGGTCGAAGGCGTCGTTGACGCGATCTGGTTCAACCAGGGGCAAGTCTGCTGCGCCGGTTCGCGTCTGCTCGTGCAGGAAGGCGTGGAAGCGCGCTTCATCGAGAAGCTCAAGCGCCGCATGAGCACGCTGCGCGTAGGGAATTCGCTCGACAAGGGTATCGATATCGGCGCGATCGTCGATCCGGTGCAGCTCGAACGCATCAGTTCGCTCGTGGAAGCGGGCAAGCGCGAAGGCTGCACGGTGTGGCAGCCCGCCGAAGTGGCGTTGCCCGCAGGCGGCTGTTTCTATCCGCCGACGCTCGTGACCGATGTCGCGCCCGCTTCGACGCTCGCGCAAGAGGAGATCTTCGGCCCGGTGCTCGCGGCGATGAGTTTCCGCACGCCCGAGGAAGCCGTGGCGCTCGCGAACAACTCGCGCTATGGGCTCGCGGCCAGCGTCTGGAGCGAGACCATCGGGCGCGCGCTCGATATCGCGCCGCGTCTGCAATGCGGCGTCGTGTGGATCAACGCGACGAATCTGTTCGACGCGAGCGTGGGTTTCGGCGGCTATCGCGAATCGGGATTCGGACGCGAGGGCGGACGCGAAGGCGTTTACGAATATCTGAAGCCCGCCGACTGGAGCAAGCTGCCGATGCGCGCGCCGCGCGCGGAACGCGCAGAGCGTCAGGAAGCGAGTGCATCAAGCGGATCGGGTTCATCGCTTGATCGGACTCCGAAGCTGTTTATCGGCGGCAAGCAGGTACGTCCCGATAGCGGTTATTCGCATCCGGTCTACGCACCGAATGGCGAGTGGATCGGCGAAGTGGGCGCGGGCAGCCGCAAGGACGTGCGCGACGCCGTGGCCGCCGCGCGCGGCGCGCAGAAGTGGACGCAGGCGAGCACGCACAACCGCGCCCAGGTGCTGTATTACCTCGCGGAAAACCTCAGCGCCCGCGCCGAGGAATTCGCGCGCCAGTTGGTGCGCCGCGCCGGTTACGACGCCCGCGCCGCCACGCGCGAAGTGGAGGCGTCCATCGACCGCCTCTTCACCTACGCCGCCTGGGCCGACAAATTCGACGGCGCGGTGCATACGCCGCCGCTGCGCGGCGTGGCGCTCGCCATGCATGAAGCGCTCGGCGTGATCGGCATCGCGTGTCCCGACGAAGCGCCGCTGCTCGCGTTCGTTTCGCTCGTCGCGCCCGCGCTGGCGATGGGCAATCGCGTGGTGGTGCTCGCGAGCGAGACGAGCCCGCTCGCGGCCACGGATCTTTATCAGGTCGTGGAAACCTCGGACGTGCCTGCGGGCGTGCTCAACATTCTCACTGGCGAGCGCGCCGCCTTGCTGCCCGCGCTCGCGAAACACGACGACGTGGATGCGCTCTGGTGCTTCGGCACGGCCGCCGATTCGGCGCTCGCGGAGCGCGAATCGGTGGGCAATCTCAAGCGCACCTTCGTCGATTACGGCAAGCAGTTCGACTGGTTCGATCGCGCGAATGCGGGACTGCCGTTCCTGCGTCACGCGGTGCAGGTGAAGAACATCTGGATACCTTATGGCGATTGATCGTGATTGATTGAGCGGATCACCGGGCGGCTCGCGAACGCATAAAACAAAGCGCGCGCCGCACACTCTACGGAGGAGACATTCATGCTGAAGAATCTGGACCCGCTGCTGAACGCCGACGTCCTGCAGGCGTTGCGCGCGATGGGTCATGGCGACGAACTGATCGTCTGCGATGCGAATTTCCCGGCCGATTCCGTCGCGCGCGCGACGGTGCTCGGCAAGCTGCTGCGCATGGACGGCGCCGATGCGCCGCGTGCCGTGCGCGCCATTCTCTCGGTGCTGCCGCTCGACACCTTCGTGGAAACGCCCGCGATGCGCATGGAAGTGGTCGGCGAACCGAACACGATTCCCACCGTGCAGCGCGAGGCGCAAGCCGAAGTCGACGCCGCCGAAGGCCGCGCCGTGCCGTTTGCGTCGATCGAGCGTCATGCGTTCTACGCCCGCGCGCGCAAGGCCTATTGTGTGATCGCCACGGGCGAGGCGCGCGGCTACGGCTGCTTCGTGTTCACGAAGGGCGTGATCCTCGCGCCCGATGCGCCGGGCGCCACGCACTCGCAGGAGCCGGGACGATGAGCGAGCGCGTCGTCATCCTCGGGATTTATGTGACCGATCTCGCGTTTCGCGCGCGTCGCATGCCGGTGATCGGCGAGACCATCGCGGGCTCGGCGTTCGCGATGGGGCCGGGCGGCAAGGGCTCGAATCAGGCGGTGGCGGCGGCGCGTGCGGGCGCGGACGTGGTGTTCTGCACGCGTCTGGGCAACGACGCGTTCGGCGAGATCGCGCGCGCGACCTGGGCCGCTGAAGGCATCACCGCGCGTGCTCCGGCCATCGACGGCATGGCCACGGGCGCGGCGCATATCTTCGTCGACGAAACCACGGGCATGAACGCGATCATCGTCGCGCCGGGCGCGGCGGGCACGATGGAAGCCGCCGATGCCGAAGCGATCGAAGCCGATATCGCGGCCTCGCGCGTGTTCGTCACGCAACTCGAACAGCCGCTCGACGCCGCGCGTCGCGGGCTCGAAATCGCGCGTCGCCATGGCGTGACCACGGTGTTCAATCCGGCGCCCGCGATGGCGCTGCCCGACGATATCTACGCGCTCTGCGATTACGTCACGCCTAACGAAACCGAAGCGGCCGCGCTCACCGGCATCGAAGTGCGCAACGCCGACGACGCGCGCCGCGCCGCCGACGTGCTGCTCGCGAAGGGCGCGGGCGCGGTGGTCGTCACGCTTGGCGAGGCGGGCGCGCTGCTGCACACGCGCGACGCCTCGGTGCTGCTGCCCGCGTACCAATGCGGGCCGGTGGTGGAAACGGCGGGCGCGGGCGACGGCTTCACTGGCGGTTTCGCGGCGGCACTCGCGCGCGGCGACGACGCGCTCGCGGCCACGCGTTTCGGTTGCGCGCTCGCGGGCATTTCGGTGACGCGTCCCGGCACCGCGCCGTCCATGCCCACGCGCGCGGAAGTGGACGCGATGCTCGCGCGCGCGCCCGTGGCGGCGCATTGAAACGCGGCGCGCGTTGACGAACTCGCACAGGATGATGTCCATGAAGGCTTCGTTTTTGGCTCGATGTTTCGGCGACCGGCAACTGAATTTTCTGCTGGCCGTGAATCTGCTCGTCGTGCTGGTCGCCATTGCGCTCTCGCACGGCCAGTTCGTCGGCATCGACAATCTGCAGTCGATGGGTTCGCAGTTGCCCGAGGTCGCGCTGCTCGCGCTCGGCATCATGCTCTCGATGCTCTCGGGCAACGGCGGCATCGATCTCTCGGGCGTGGGGCTCGCGAATCTCTCGGGCATGATCGCGGCGCTGATCGTGCCGCATGTCGTGAGCGGCGACGATTCGCCCGCGCTCTACACCGCGCTGTTCTGCGCGATCGTGGTGGGCATGGGATTGCTTGGCGGGCTGCTCAACGGCGTCGTGATCGCGCGGCTCGGCCTCACGCCGATTCTCTGCACGCTCGGCACGCAACTGCTGTTCACGGGCATTGCGGTGGCGCTCAGCAATGGCGCATCGGTGCACGTCGATTATGTCGAACCGCTCGCCGATATCAGCAACGGCACGTTCTTTCAGGTGCCGATCTCGTTCCTGCTGTTCGTCGCGGTGGTGATCGTGCTCGGCTGGCTGCTGCGGCGCACGCCGTTCGGCTTGCGCCTCTATCTGATGGGCACGAATCAGCGCGCCGCGTTCTATGCGGGCATTCCGCGCGCGCGCATGCTCATCACCACCTACGCGATGTGCGGCGTGATGGCCTCGCTCGCGGGTCTCGTGAGCGTCTCGCACACGCTCAGCGCGAAATGGGATTACGGCAATTCGTATCTGCTGATCGCGATCCTGATTGCGGTGATGGGCGGCGTGAATCCGTCGGGCGGCTATGGACGCATCATCTGCGTGTTTTTTGCCGCGACGGTGCTGCAATTCCTGTCGAGCCTGTTCAACCTGATGGGCGTGTCGCAATTCTTCGGCGATTGCGCGTGGGGCTTCCTGCTGCTGCTCTCGCTCGCGTTCGCGGGCGCGGAACGCGTGCGCTCGATCTTCGGAATCGGCGCGGCGCAGGGCGCGCGCAAGCGGCCAGGCTGAAGCCGGTTATCGAAGGTACATCGTCGAAGGTACATCGTCGAAAGCACATCGATACAGCGCGCGGACATCGAGCCTCGGACGTCCGCCGCCAGACATTTCGGGGCGACAGCGAACAACAAAGGAGACAAGATGAAGCTCAAACGACTCAGCATCGCGCTCGCGGCTGGCGCACTCGCGGCGGGCACGTTCGCCGTGGCGCAGGCCCACGACAAGCAGACCATCGTCACGGTGGTGAAGGTGACCGGCATCAGCTGGTTCAACCGCATGGAAGAGGGCGTGAAGGAGTTCGGCAAGGACAATCCGAATATCACCGTGTATCAGACGGGGCCTGGCCGCGCCGACGCCGCGCAGCAACTGAAGATCATCGACGACCTGATCGCGAAGAAAGTGAGCGCGATTGCCGTGGTGCCCTACGATCCGCCGACGCTCGAACCGGCGCTCAAGAAGGCGATGGATCGCGGCATCAAGGTCGTCACGCACGAGGCGGACAACGAGAAGAACACGATGGTCGACGTCGAGGCCTTCGACAACAGCGCCTATGGCGCGGCGCTCAACGACCGCCTCGCGACCTGCATGCACAGCGAAGGCAAGTGGGCGACGCTGGTCGGCTCGCTCGGCAGCCGCTCGCAGGTGCAATGGGCCAATGGCGGCATCGACAACGCGAAGAAGAAGTTTCCGAAGATGCAGCTCGTCGAGACCAACCTCGAGACCAATAACGACGGCGAACGCGCTTATGAAGTCGCGAAGGAAACGCTGCGCAAGCATCCCGACCTGAAGGGCTTCCAGGGCTCGTCGTCGCTCGACGTGATCGGCATCGGCCGCGCGGTCGAGGAAGCGGGCCTGCAAGGCAAGATCTGCGTCTACGGCACGGGTCTGCCGACGGAAGCGGGCAAGTACCTCGAAAGCGGCGCGATCAACGGCATCGCGTTCTGGGACCCGAAGCTCGCGGGCATGGCGATGAACAAGATCGCCAAGCTGCTGCTCGACGGCAAGACCGTGGAGAACGGCGCGAATCTCGGCCTGCCGGGTTACGAGAAGGTGACCGTGTCGAAGGGTCCGGGCAAGGGCATCATCGTGCGCGGCCAGGGCTGGGTCAGCGTCGACAAGTCGAACTACAAGCAATACAACTTCTGATCGCGTGAAGGCGTCATGAAGGTGTCGTGAAGCGCAGCGCGCGTTTTCGCCACGAAGCGAAGCGCGCGCCGCGCGATCGAAGCGGGTCACTTGATTCAACTTGAAGCAACGGAACGCACTGTCGGGATGAGTGAGGATATGGCTTCGGAACCGTTATTGCAGGTGCTCGGCGTGCACAAGCGCTTCACGGGCGTGCACGCGCTGCGCGGCGTCACGCTCACGTTCGAGCGCGGGCAGATCTATCACCTGCTCGGCGAAAACGGCTGCGGCAAGAGCACGCTCATCAAGATCATCTCGGGCGCGCAGCCGCCCGACGAAGGCGAGATCGTGATCGACGGCGCGCGTCATGCGAGTCTGTCGCCGCTCGAATCGCTCGCGGCGGGCATCGAGACCGTCTATCAGGATCTCTCGCTGCTGCCGAACATGAACGTGGCCGAAAACGTGGGCCTCACGGCGGAACTCGCGGAACACGGCGGACGTCTCTCGCGCACCTTCGACCGGCGCGAACTCGCGCGCACGGCGGCGCGCGCGCTCAACGCGGTAGGCCTGCCCGGCGACGCCGATTTCCAGGCCACGCTGATCGAACAACTGCCGCTCGCGACGCGTCAGCTCGTGGCGATCGCGCGCGCCATCGCGAGCGAGGCGAAGTTCGTCATCATGGACGAGCCCACGACCTCGCTCACGCAAAAGGAAGTGACGAACCTGATCGCCGTGCTCGCGCAATTGCGCGCGAGCGGCGTGACCGTGCTGTTCGTGAGCCACAAGCTCGACGAATGCTATGCGATCGGCGGCGAGGTGATCGTGCTGCGCGACGGCCAGAAGGTCACGCAAGGGCCGATCACCGATTACACCAAGGCGCAGTTGAGCGAACTGATGACAGGGCGCTCGCTCTCGACCGAACGCTATCGCGCGGCGTCGGCGGCTTCGAACGTGCTGCTCGACGTGCGCGGTCTCGGCCGCGCGGGCGCATTTCGCGACGTGTCGTTCACGCTGCATCGCGGCGAGATTCTCGGCATCACGGGCCTGCTCGATTCGGGCCGCAACGAACTCGCGCGTGCGCTCGCGGGCGTCGCGCCCGCGCAAAGCGGCAGCGTCACGCTCGAAGGCCAGCCCATCGTGCTCGCCACGCCCGCCGACGCCAAACGCGCGCGCATCGGTTACGTGCCGGAAGACCGCCTGAACGAAGGGCTATTTCTCGACAAGCCGATTCGCGACAACGTGATCACCGCGATGATCTCGAGCCTGCGCGACCGCTTCGGCCAGATCGACCGCGTGCGCGCCCGCGCGCTCGCCGAAGACACCGTGAAGGAATTGCAGATCGCCACGCCGAATGTCGACAAAGCCGTGCAGTCGCTCTCGGGCGGCAACCAGCAGCGCGTGCTGATCGGCCGCTGGCTCGCCATCGACCCGCACGTGCTGATCCTGCACGGCCCGACCGTGGGTGTGGACGTGGGCTCGAAGGACATCATCTATCGCATCATGCAGCGGCTTTCGGAGCGCGGCATCGGCATTCTCCTCGTCAGCGACGACTTGCCGGAACTGCTGCAAAACTCCGACCGCGTGCTGATGATGCGTAAAGGCCGTATCGCCGAGGAGCATCGCGCCGAAGGACTGACCGAAGCCGAACTGTATCGCGCGCTGCTTGCCGAGGCCGCGTGATGTACGCACCGCACGTGATGTACGCACCGCACCCGATGCCGTTTCGCCCGATGACACGAACGCAGCAGGCCACCGCATGAGCATGAATCAGACCATGAGCACGTCCAATACCGTCAAAGTCGCGCGTCAATCGCCGCCGCTGAACTGGCGCGCGAAGCTCGCGCGCAATCCCGAGTGGTTCACCGGCACGCTGATCGTCATCACCTGCATCGTGGTCGCGTCGATCAATCCGCGCTTCTTTCAGTGGGCCACGCTGTTCGACCTGCTGCATTCGGCGACCACGACGTCGCTGTTCGCGCTCGGCACGCTCGTGGTGCTCGCGTCGGGCGGCATCGACGTGTCGTTCACGGCCATCGGCGCGCTCACGATGTATGCGATCACCAAGGCCGTGTTCGCCTGGTGGCCCGACGCGCCGTTCGCGCTGATCCTGGTCGCGGGCGCGGTGGGCGGCGTGTTGCTCGGCATGATCAACGGGCTGCTCGTGCATCGTTTGCAGGCGCCTTCGCTGATCGTCACGATCGGCACGCAGTATCTGTATCGCGGGGTGCTGCTGACCTTCGTCGGCACCGTGTTCTTCATGAATATCCCGCACAGCATGGATCATTTCGGACGCATTCCGCTGATCGCCTACAAGACCGCCGGCGGGCTCAACGCGGTGCTGCCCGCATCGGCGATTGCGCTCGTGCTGGCCGCGCTGCTCACATGGTGGCTGCTCAATCGCACGATGATGGGACGCGGCGTCTACGCGATGGGCGGCAGCACGGCGATTGCGGAACGGCTCGGCTTCAATCTGCGCGCGATCCGCCTGTTCGTGTTCGGCTATACGGGTTTTCTGGCGGGCGTGGCGGGCATCCTGCACGTGTCGAACACGCGGCTCGCCAATCCGTTCGATCTGGTGGGTTCGGAACTCGACGTGATCGCCGCCGTGATTCTGGGCGGCGCGCGCATCACGGGCGGCAGCGGCACCGTGGTCGGCACGCTGCTGGGCGTGGCGCTCGTCACGCTCATCAATAACGTGCTGATTCTGATCGGCGTGCCGAGCACCTGGCAGAAGGTGGTGATCGGCGCGTTCATTCTGGTCGCGGGCACGCTGTTCGCGCTGCGCCGGCGCGGCTGAATTCGTTGCTGCTTCGAGACGGGCGGCCGCGTTTTACGCGGGCCGCCCGTTGTGCATTCAGGCCCTGCTGCGCTTGCGCGGCGTGGCGCCTTTTTCGCCAGCCTTTACGCCACCTTTCTCGCTGCCTTTCTCAGTGATGATCGACGCGAAGTCGCCCATCTGCGCGAAACGCCACGCCTTTACAACGCCGAATTTGATTGCGTCCACAACGAGATGACTTTCGACAGCGCTCGCCATCGCAGCCTGCTTGAGCGCCACTTCGTGGAAATTCCAGCACGTCACGCCGCGCGCCTCGTCGATGCCGCCCGCCGAAATAAACGCCTTGTTGATGCCCATGCGGCGCAGCATCTCCAGGCTTTCGTCGCCCGCGAACGAGTCCGACGACGGCACATACACGCCGCCCAGCAAGATCATGCGCACGTTGGGCATGCGCCGCAGCACCTCGGCCACGTTCAGCGAATAGCACACGGCCGTGATCTGCAGATGCGCGGGAATCAGGCGCGCGAAGGCGGCGAGCGTGGTGCCGCAATCGATGAAGATCGTGTCGTTCTCGGCGATCAGCCGCGCCGCGTGCGCCGAGGCCTGCGCCTTGGCCGCCGCGAAGTGATCCTTCTCGTGTTCGAGCGAATAGCCCGCGGCGTTGGGCACGTGCTCCGCGCTGACGATATAGCCGCCGAGATAGGTGAAGCGTTCGGGATTGGCGCCGATGTCGCGCCGCACGGTCATTTCGGACACGCCGAGCAGCGCGGCCGCGTCCTTGAGATGCATGACGTTGTGTTGGGCGAGCGCGTCGGCGAGCGCCTGCAGCCGGTCGGGTTTGGCCATGTGATCGTCCGCCTTGCCGCGCCGGGGAGGGGCGCAACATCCGTTAGATTTGTATCGATTGCGTGATCGGATTATAACAAAGCGCGATGGACGTGTAACCGGCGAAGCGGGCGCGCGCGGGTTTTTACCGGCGTTTTATGCGTGTTTTATGCGTGTTATGACCTGGGCTTGGCCGTGTTACGACGTGTGTCGCGGCAGCGCGGAAGCCGCGGGCAGGACGATGCGGATGCAGGCTTCGTGGTCGCTGAAGCTGCCGACGAGCGTGCCGTCGTGGCCCTTGACGATCGCGTGCGCGATATAGAGCCCGAGGCCGAGGCCGCCGCGATTGGACGGATTGTCGAGCGAGCCGCTCTTGAACGGATCGAGCAGGCGCTCGAACGGCACGGTCGGACGCTCGAGCAGGCGATTGCGGATCTCGATGCGCGGCCCTTCGGGCGTGAGCGTGGCGGCGAGCGTGACGCTTGCGCCCGCGTCGCCGTGCTTGCGCGCGTTGCCGAGCAGATTGGTGAGCGCCTGGGTGAGCCGGTCGGGGTCGACGTAGGCGTTGCCGAGATCGTCGGCGAGCTGCACGTCGAGCACCATGCCCGGATAGGCGAGGCGCGTCTGTTCGGCGACCGATTCGAGCAGCTCGCGCAGCGGCGCGTCCTCGCGCTTGAGGCCGAGCCCCATGCCCGAGCGGATGCGGCTCACGTCGAGGATATAGCCGATCAGCGACTGCATGCGCCGCGTCGAGCCTTCCACGCGCTTGACCGTGTCGTTGCCGGTGGCGAGGCCGCGTCCCATCAGCAGCATCGCCATGTTGATGGTCTGGATCGGATCGCGCAGATCGTGGCCGAGCGTGGCGAGCAGCGTGGTCCGCGCGCGCTCCGATTCGCGCATCTGCACGAGCGCGATCTCCTGGAGGATCGAACGCAGTTCGCGCGCGGCGAGCTGATCGAATTCGCTCCAGTCGCGGCAGCGGCCCGTGACGGTCTGCTTCCAGACTTCGAACGAGCCGCGCGGCGTGAGGCGCGGGCCGTTCGGGCCTTGCGCCACGACCTTGTCGGGCGGGCCGGCCCAATGAATCGTCTCGACCAGTTCGTCGCGCAGCCAGACGATCGTGATGCGGCTGTCGCCCTGCATCTGGATCGCGAGACAGCCTGCCGCGCGGTTCGCGGCGAGGCCTTGCGCGAGCGCTTCGGGCAGGGCGTCGGCGGTGCTCGCGCAGGCGAGATGCTCGACGCGCGTGCGCGCCATGTGCTGCGCGAGTTCGAGCAGCGTCTCGCGGCTCACGGTGCTGGCGTCGGCGCGTTTGCCGCGCAGCACCACTTCGTTGTCGACCACGAGCGCCACCGTTTCGCAATCGACGAGCGCGGCGATATCGGGCGCGGCGCGCACCAGTCCGGCGAGCGGCGAATCGGCTTGCGCGAGTTCGCCTGCGATATGCGTGCGCAGATCGTGGATGCGGCGGTCGGCGTCGGCGCGCTGGGTCGCCTCGATCTGGCCGATCAGGATCGACACGACCTGTGTGAGCACCGTCGACGAAAGCCGCACCGCGTGCGAGGCGCGGTAGGGCGTCACGTGATGGCAGGCGAACAGGCCCCAGAGCTGGCCGTCGCGGATGATCGACACGCTCATCGAAGCGGCCACGCCCATGTTGCGCAGGTACTCGATATGGATCGGCGAGACGCTGCGCAGCACCGAGTGGCTGAGGTCGAACGGCATGCCCGACTGCGGATGCGTGGGCGGCTCGATCGGCACCGGCCCGGCGTTGACGTCGGCGATCTGGCGGATCGGATTGAGCACGTAGAGGCGGCGCGCCTGCTGCGGAATATCGCTCGCGGGATAGCGCTGGTGCAGATAGGCGGGCAGGTCGTCGCGCTTCGCTTCGGCGATCACTTCGCCGCTGCCGTCGGCCATGAAGCGATAGCCCATCACGCGGTCGAAGCCGGTCATCGCGCGGATCGCCTCGGAGGCGGCTTGCAGCAGTTGCCGCACGTTGTCGTGGCGCGCGGCCTGCAAGCGCTGGATCGCGCGCTGCGCGAACAGCGCGAATTGCGTGGCGGCCGGCGACTTCAGGCTGATCTGTTCGAACTCGACGACGAGCGTGTCGTCGGCCCAGTGCATGATGAGGTCGAAGCGCTCGCCCGTCGCGCCCTTGCATTCGACGCTCTCGCTCGTCATCTCGCGGTCGGCGAGCGCGGCGCGAATCGTCTGGCGAGAGAGCGGGCTCAGATGCAGATCGGTGATCGGCTCGCCGAGGCCGGGCACGGCCCCAAGCCATTCGCACGCGTTGGCGCTGCGCGCGATCAGGCAGCCTTGCGCGTCGAAGCACAGCAGCGCGCCATGCGGCTGGATGCGGCCCAGCAGATGAATCGGCTCGCGGTCGCAGTTCGCGACGATTTCGGCGATTTCGGGCTTGTTCAAGGTCGGATGGCTTCGGCTCGGACGCTCGCGCGCAGAGGGCCTGCGGCTTTCGCGTGACTTTCGCATTGTCCGCGAAGCCTGGGCGCGATGCCAAGGAGAATCGTGGCGCGAATGCGGCCGCGATGCGGGGTGGGTGGACGGCGGCGGCGAGGCGTCAGGTCGTGCCGCGATGAGGTGCGGGGCGCGAGGGTGCGTATTCGTCGTCTGCTACGTTGCGGGTGCGGGTTCGGTGTGGGTTCGATTACGTTTGCGACTGTGCGCGAGGGTGCGCGACTGTCCACGAATCCGCGCGAACGTGGCGCGCGTGCCTGCCCGCGCGCCTCATGCAGCCGCGCCGGAACTCAGGCGCTCGTGCGCCCCGTCTGCCGGGCGACGAGCGCCTCGGCCTGGCGCGCGGGCGTCTTCACGCGCAGCGCGAGCAGCGCGGGCAGCGCGCGGAAAGTCAGCACCGAACCGGCCACGGCGAGCAGCAGCGGGAACAGCAGGTCGTGGCTCGCGTGCGTGAACTCGACGATCAGCACGATCGCGGTGAGCGGCATCTGCATCGAGGCGGCGAGGAACGCGCCCGCGCCGATCAGCGCGCACGCACCGGGCGCCATGCCGGGCAGGAAGTGATTCCAGATGCCGCCGAGCACGACCGCGAGCAGCGCGCCATTCGTCAGACCCGGCGTGAGCAGGCCGCCTTCGGCGCCCGCGCGCAGCGTCGACGCTTCGATCGCTACCTTCAGCACGAGCAGCGCCGCTGCGAGCCCGATGCCCAGTTCGCCGCCGAACGAGAGCGACGCCGCGCCCTTGCCGTTGCCCGCGAGTTGCGGAAAGACCATCGTGAGCGCGCCGATCGCCGCGAAGTTCAGCACCGACAGCACGACGAGATTCACCCCGCGCGGCGCATGCGAACGCGCGCTCGACGTGAGCTGCACGAAACCATAGGCGGCGAGACCGAACAGCGGTCCGCAGACGGCGGCCCAGATCAGCAGCGGCGCGCTCGACACGAACGCGGGCACGACATATTGCTGCTCGTTGCCGAGGCCGCTCCAGGCGACCACGGCGGCGACCGTCGAGGTCACGAGCGCCGCGATCAGCGCGCGCGGCGCGAAGGTGCCGAGCAGCACTTCGAGCACGAACACGGCGCCGCCGAGCGGCACGTTGTAGACGGCGGCGAGGCCCGCGCCCGCGCCGCAGGCCACGATCAGGCGGCAGTCGTCGCTGGTGAGACCGGCGCGATGCGCGAGACGTCCGGCGAACAGCGAGCCGATTTCGCGCGGCGCGACTTCGCGGCCGAGCGGCGAACCGAGCGCCACGGTCACGATCTGCAACAGCGCGTGCACGACGGTGCTCACGAACGGCATGCGCGGATCGGCCGAGCCGACCGCCTTGCGGATGCTCACGAGCGGCTTGCCGTAGCGATAGAGCGCGGCCCAGCCGAGACCGGCGACGAGCCCGCACGCGCTCAGCACGATCAGCCGGCGCAGCGGCGCGGCGGCGCTCACGCCGTCGAGAAAGCTTTCGTGGCCGACGAGCTGCCCGAGGCTGTAGCCGTAGGCGACGTGCTGGACGAAGTGCAGCAGCAGCGCGAGCGCCATGCCGCCCAGGCCCGCGCCGACGCCCGTCAACACGGTGACGAGCGCGAAGGCGAGCGGTTTGCTGGGTGCGGCGGTGGCGGGACGAGCGTTCATGGCAGCCTGCTTGAGGTCTTCGGGTTATTGATTACGGGATAACCCGAATGCTACCGGCTCGTCGCTATGTTTGTGGTGACTTATTTTGATGCATTGATGAGTTGGGCGCATGTTAGACGTCTGTTAGGCGCCTGTCACATGCAAATCAGGCGCAGATCAGCTGCCGCGCAGGCTCCGGCTGAAGCGCTGCTCCGTGACCTGCGTGCCCCACTGATCGCCCTCGGCTTCGCTGACGAGGCCGAACCCGAACGACTCGTACAGATGCCGCGCCGCGTGCAGGCCTTTGAAAGTCCACAGATACGTTTCCGTGAAGCCCAGCTCGTCGACGAATTGCATCGCCTGCGTCATGAGCTGACGGCCGACGCCCGAGCCGCGCAGGCTGTCGTCGACGATGAACCAGCGCAGGTGCGCGATGCCGGTCGCCGTGTCGCCGTCGATGGCCAGCGACGCCAGCGCGCGGCCGTTTTCCACGTAGAGCCAGAGCGCCTTGCCCGTGGCGGGCAGCGCGCCCGCGAACGCGGCCAGCTCGGTCGCCACGCGTTGCTCGAAAAACGCGCCGAAGCCCCAGTGCGCCGCGTAAAACCGTGCGTGCAGGCTCGCGATATCGCCGATGCAGCCCGGCTGGTAGCCCTCGACGATGGCGCCGCCGCGCGGGGTTTCGGGCGCTTTTGTCGCGAGGCTCGAATCGGGCGTCTGGTTCGGGTTGTCCTGCGAAAGCGCGTCGGCGTAAAGCGCGAGCGAGCGCACGAGCGCGTGCTGGTCGGACGGCACCATGCGCCGCAACGCGTGCGAGACCTGGTCGGTGGCGAAGCGGTCGATGCGCTTGCGCAGCGTTTCGCCCGCGGGCGTCAGGTGCAGCAGCGACGAGCGCGCGTCTTCGGTGGAGGCGGTGCGCTGCACGAAGCCGGCGGCTTCGAGCCGCGCGACCTGGCGGCTAGTGTTCGACTTGTCGAGACGCAGGATCTGGCCGAGATCCTTCGCGCTGATGCCGGGCGTGGCGCCGATCTCGATCACGGCGTGGACGGCCGAGGGCGCGAGGTCGCTATCGGCGAGTGTTGTGCGCATAAAGCCCAGTTCGCGCACCAATTTCCGCGAAAAATCGCGGATTTCGAGAATCGTGCTGTCTCGGGGCGTGGCGGGAACGTCGACAAAATCCATGATGCGGCTCGCAGTGATTGGCTGAATTGCCAATATAGTTGCGAGTCGCAACCAAATCAAGACCCATGGCCGACTGTCGATACACGAGGCGGCCGGAAGCCGTGTGTCAGCTTTCGCCCGAACGGCGCAGGCGCTTGAGCACGAGCACGCAGAGCGCGGGCAGATGGACCACGCCCATGCCCGTCGCGATCACGGCCCACGGCGGCGCGGCGGGTCCGGCCAGCATCGCGGACATCACGCCGAACGCGAGGCCGACGAGCAGCAGCACCGCATGGGCGATCACGCGTTTGCGCAGCCCGGCCGTGTAGCGCGGAAGGGTCACGTGAACCCAGGTGACGATCAGCAGGGCGACGGTGGTTACGGCGGGAAACATACGATTTTTCTACCTTCGATTAAGAGGGCGGCGAGGCTGTCGCCGCGCGGCGCATTCAATGGAGCAATAAGCGGAGCAATGAGCGCAACAATCAACGAAAACACCCACGTATAGCGTGTTCCGCGCGATGCCGCAACGCACGCAGCCGGGCATCGGGCTTGCGATGGGAGCGAATGTCGTGCGCTTTCAACGGAGGACCACCAACATGAACGACGAACGCGAAGCACGCATCCGCCAACGCGCGTATCAGCTATGGGAAGACGACGGCGCGCCCGAGGGCAGGTCCGACGAATACTGGGGCCGCGCCGAAAAGCAGGTCGCCGCCGAATACGACGCCGAGGGCGAAGTCCCGGACATCGCCACCGATCAGGCCGGCAAGCGCCGTCACCCCGGCGTGCCGCTCCAGGAGGCGGACCTCATGCCGCCCGCCGAACTCGCCCGCGACAAGCGGCGCGGCTGATCCCGGCGTCCGCGCGCCTGCCGCCCGGCCCGCGCGCGGGCGCGGGACACGAGTGCTAGACTCGAACGCGGGAGATGGCATTCCTCCTGCGGTTTTTCCAACCGCCGGCTTTGTCCGGCTGATGATGCCTACGTGTCCTGGGCCGGGACGCCGTAGGCATGTTGCTTTGGCGTTCCGCTGCCCGGTTTGTCGAGCGCGCCAACCTCGCGCACGCGGCGGAGAGAGCCATGCAAGGCAGCCAGCTGACCATTTACATCGCGAACCAGAACCATCGCGTTCATCACCGTCCCATCGCCGACTGGATTCTCGACGAGGCCCACCAGGCCGGGATTGCCGGCGCGACCGTCGTCGCGGTCGCGGAGGGCGTCGATACGCAGGGGCGCTATCACGCGGCCCGTTTTTTCGAGCTCGCGGAGCAATCGGTGGCGATCACCGTGATCGCCGAGGATGCGCGCATCGACGCGCTGCTCGAACGCCTCGCGGGCGGCGGCGCGCGGCTTTTTTATACGCGCGCGCCGATCGAATTCGCGTCGCTGGGCGGCGGCGATACGGCGCCCTGAGTGCGCGAGTTGATATGGCATCCTGACCATTTCGGCGGCGAATTTAGGCGACGCATTGAGGCGGCTTAAGCCCGCGCGCCGTTGAACTAGAATGGAAACGAATCCCCGCAGGCAGTTCCGCCACGCGGCGGAGGCACGACATGCACGGCTACCAGCTCACGTTCTATACCGAACAGAATTGCCATCACGGTCATCGCACGGTGTGCGAGTGGCTGCTGCACGAGGCGAAGCAGATGGGCATTCAGGGCGCGACCGTGATTCATTGCGCGGAGGGCACGGGTCACGCGGGTGCGCGTCACGCGGCCCATCTGTTCAAGCTCGCCGATCAGCCCGTGCAGATCATTCTCGCCGTCACGGAGGACGAAGCCGGGCGCCTGCTCGATGCCGTCAAGGCCGCCAAGGTCCATGTGTTCTACACGCGCGCGCCGGTTGAGTTCGGTGTGATCGGCGCAAGCGATGCAAACGACGTCAGCGACGGGCACGCGCCGCCCGGCGAGACCAGACGCTTCGCGCTGTTCGGACGCAAGCCGCACTGAGTCCGCCGATCCAGTCGATCGTGCCGCCGCTTTTGCCGCCCTTTTGAGCAGTTGCGGCGCGCAGGCTTGTCGCATAAAATCGCCGGACGTTTGGAGATGGCATTCCTCCCGTAACCGCACCGCTTCCCGGCGGCGCTGATGATGCCTACGAGTTCCTGGGTGCAGGAGGTCGTGGGCCGTCCATGCGACGACTCCTGTCGCCCGGGTTTGACGTCGACTCAAACCTGGATCGCAATGAAATACCTGAAGTCTCTCGAATCGTTCGCGATGGTCGTGTACCTCGCGCGCTGGCTGCTGCTTTCGTGCGTGCTCGGCGCGCTCGCGGGCACCGCATCGGCGGTTTTCCTGTTCGCTCTCGATCTCGCGACCGGCACGCGCGTCGCCCATCCGTGGCTCCTGTGGCTGCTGCCGTTCGCGGGCCTCGCGACCGGCTGGGTGTATCTGCGCTTCGGCCAGTCGGTCGAAGGCGGCAATAACCTGCTCATCGACGAAATCCACGATCCGCAGAAAATCGTGCCCAAACGCATGGGCCCGCTGGTGCTGGCGGCGACCGTCGTCACGCATCTGTTCGGCGGCTCGGCGGGGCGCGAGGGCACGGCCGTGCAGATGGGCGGCGCGCTAGCCGACCGCGTCACGCAGCTGTTCGGGCTCGGCCGCGAGGATCGCCGCATCTTGCTGATGGGCGGCATCGCGGCGGGCTTCGCGTCGGTGTTCGGCACGCCGCTCGCGGGCGCGATTTTCGGGCTCGAAGTGCTCGCGATCGGGCGGCTGCGCTACGACGCGCTGCTGGTCTGCCTGGCGTCGGCGCTGGCGGCCGATCAGGTGTGCCGCCTCTGGGGCATCGAGCACACGGTCTATACGATTCCGTTCGTGCCGCACGCGTCGGCGGCCGGGTTTGCGTCGGCGATCGTGGCGGGCATCGCGTTCGGTCTCGTCGGCATGCTGTTCGCGGATTCGACGCACGCCTTGTCGGCCTTCGTGAAGCGCAAGATCGCCTGGGCGCCCGCGCGGCCTTTCGTCGGCGGCCTCGTCGTCGCGGTCGCGGCGACTTTGCTCGGCGTGCCGCAGTTTCTCGGCCTTGGCATTCCGACCATCGTCGAGGCGTTCCAGCAGCCGTTGCCGGTCTACGACTTCGCGGGCAAGTTCGCCTTCACGGTCGTCACGCTCGCGTCGGGTTTCAAGGGCGGCGAGGTCACGCCGCTGTTCTATATCGGCGCGACGCTCGGCAATGCGCTCGGCCACGTGCTCGCGCTGCCGATGCCGGTGCTGGCCGGGCTCGGTTTCGTCGCCGTGTTCGCGGGCGCGGCCAATACGCCGATCGCCTCGACGGTCATGGCGATCGAACTGTTCGGCGCCGATATCGGCGTGTATGCGGCGCTGGCCTGCGTGGTCGCGTATCTGTTTTCCGGGCACACGGGCATTTATCGCGCGCAACGCGTGGGGCAGGCGAAGCATCCGCTGTTGCCTGCGGGCGTGCGGCTTTCGGAGATTCCGGCGCTGCGCCGCGCGCGTCGTGCAGAGGCGCGTGCTGGGAGCGAAGCGAAAGAAACGCCGGGCGTTTGAAGCGGCGGGCGGTTTGACGGCGCGGGGTTTGACGTTACGGCAAGCGTCGCGTCAAATGGCGCGTGCAATGACGCAGGACCGCAAGCAAGGAGAGACTCGATGGACAAGCAGGAAGCGCCGCAAGCCACGAACGTGCTGCCCGACGCGTTGCGCGCGCATTTCGACGGCACGCAACTCGATGCGGCGATGGGCGAGGCGATCCGCCTCTCGACGGTCTCCGCCGAGGGCTGGCCGCATGGCGCGCAACTGAGCGTCGGCGAGATTCTGGCGGTGGACGCGAGCGAGTTGCTGATCGCGATCTGGCCGCAGTCGAACACCACGGCCAATCTGCGGCGCGACGGCCGCCTGACGCTCTCGCTGGTCCACGACGGCGCGATGCTGGAAATACGCGGCGAGGCGCGCGAACTCGCCGATCCGCCGCTCGATCTCGCGGTGTTTCGCGTGCGCCTCGTCTCGGTGGACGTGCATCGCGCGAAATACGCGGACGTGCTCAACGGCGTGACGTATCGCCTTCACGAACCCGAGAGCGTGCTCGCGCGCTGGCGCGCGCAGATCGCCGCGCTGCGCTCGATCGTCTGAGCGCGGCGCGGCGGGACTTTGCGGATTGGAGGGATGGGCGGTTTAGTCCTGCTTGTCCGCTCCGGTCCACGAATCGGCTTCCGTCGTGTCGCCCGCCACCGAATACAGCACCTGCGTGTTGCGCGTCTTCAGGAAATCTTCGAGCGCTTCGCCGCGCATGGCCGCGTAAATGTGCAGATTCGAGGTGCCGACCACCGCGCCGAGCTTCTCCAGCATGAAGAAAATCACGCCGTAGTGAATCAGCCCGCGCCAGTCGCGGCGGCGCACCAGATCGCGCTCTTCCTCGCTCAGACCGGCGGCTTCGAAGGTGCTTTCAGGATCGTCGAGGAAGGCGCGGCGATGCGATTCGTCGATCAGCTCGTGCAGATACTTGTTGAGCCGATACGCCTTCACGCTCGTCGCCAGATCGAACGGATAGGTGCCCGTGAGCTTCTGCGCGCCGTCGAGTTGCCGCGCCATGTGCGCGCGATGACGCGCCTGCGCCTCGCCGGGCAGTGCCGCCGCGGTGTTTTCGAGCACGAGCGTACCGATGCCCGTCATCGACGGCAGGTAGTAGCCGCTGTGCACCTTTTTCACGTTGGCCGCGAGCGCGCCGCGCATGATCAGCCACATGATGACTTCCGCGCCTTCGAGCCCGCCCAGTTCGGCGTACTCGGCGTGCGTGAGTTCCGCGAGCGCCTCGGGGTCGTTCGCGATGGCGTCCATGAACTGATGGTCCCACGGCACGTTGTTGAAACCCGCGCGCTCGCCGTGGACCTGGTGCGAGAGACCGCCCGTCGCCATCACGACCACGCGCAGATCCTCGGGATAGCTTTCGACCGCGCGGCGCAGCGCCTGGCCGAGCCGGAAGCAGCGCCGTGCGCTCGGAATCGGGAATTGCAGCACGCCGACCTGAAGCGGCACGACGCGCACGGGCCAGCCTTGGGCGTCGTGGTCGAGCAGCGCCGACATCGGCGAAAAGAAACCGTGGTCGAGCGGCTTGTCCTGGAAGAACGCCATGTCGAACTCGTCGGCCACGAGGCTGCGGGCGATGTGCTGCGCGAGCCGCGTGTCGCCGCCGATGGCGGGCAGGGCGCGCGCGCCGCCGCCTTCGTCCGCGACTTCGTAGCGGTCGCCGATGCCGAGCGCGAACGCCGAATAGTGATCGAAGAAGAACGAGGTGACGTGGTCGTTGTAGACGTAGACGATGACGTCCGGCTTCTGCTCGCGCAGCCAGCGCTTGACCGGCTCGAAGGTCGCGAAGATGGGCGCCCAGGCCGGGTCGTCCTGTTTGTGCGCGTCGAGCGCGAAACCAATGGTGGGCGTATGCGAAACGGCGATGCCGCCGACGATCGTGGCCATGAGTCTCCTCCTGCTGGCGGTTTCTTTGGGTGAATGCGCCGACTCTAAACTTGCGCGCAGGTTATGTAAATTGACTTTGTGCGCGAGTTTCCATAACCTGAGGTGATGGATTTCGACGAGACATTCGACCCCGACTGCGCGCCCGACTGCGCGCCCGGCACGCCTGCCGCGACGCGTGCGCTGATCGCCGCGCGGCTGCGTCTGCGGCACCTGAACTGCATCGTGGCGATCGCCCAGGAGCGCACGCTCGCGCGCGCCGCCGCGCGTCTGAATCTGAGTCAGCCCGCGGTGTCCAAGACGCTCGCGGAGCTGGAGCAGTGGGCGGGCGCGCGGCTCGTCGAGCGGGGCCGCAACGGCGCGGCGCTCACGGCGGCGGGCGAGCATTTTCTGCGTTATGCGCTCGATGTGCGGCGCGCCGTGGAGGCGTCGGCGTCGGCGCTCACGCGCGAGGATCTGGCGCGCGCGCAAACCGTGCGGCTCGGCGCGCTGCCCACGGTCGAGGCCGCCGTTTTACCGCCCGCGATCCTGCGTGTGCAAGCCGTCATGCCGCATCTGGGCGTGAAGATCCATTCCGGGTCGAACACCGAGTTGCTGCACGCGCTGAAGGCGGGCGAGATCGACCTGATGATCGGGCGCATGGCCGAGCCCGCGTCGATGCAGGGCGTCTCGTTCGAATATCTCTATACGGAATCGCTGGCGATGGCGGCGCGCGCCGGGCATCCGCTCGCGCGGACGGGCGCGGCGCCCGCGCTGGAGGACGCGCTCGCGTATCCGCTCGTGATCGCGGGCGAGCAGACCGCGCCGCGCCATCACACCGAGGCGTTTTTCGAGTCGCGCGGGCTGGCCTTGCCGCCGGGCTGTATCGAGACGCAGTCGGCGGCCGTGGCGCGCGCGGTGGTGCAGGCGTCGGACGCCGTGTGGATCGTGCCGCTGCGCGTGGTCGAACAGGATTTGGCGTCGGGCGCGCTGGCGCGCATCGAGGTGCCCGCGCCGCATGGCGTGGAGCCGGTCGGCATGCTGCGGCGCACGACCGTGCCGCTTTCGGAAGCGGCCCTCGCGTTCATGGAGGCGCTGCGCGAAGACGCGGGGAAGGGCGCGGTAAAAGGCGCCAGGAAAGGCGGCGGGAAAGACTAAAAGAAATTACATCTGGCGGATAGCGTTCGGGTAGAGCGCATCGCTTAATCTGCGTGCATTCCATCACGGAGCCGCGATGCTCATGCGGATAAGCCCATGCGACGTCTCTCCCGAATCCTGGTCGCGCTGATTGCGACGTGCTGCAGTGTGTCCGCCTTTGCCGCGCCGCGTTTGACGCCGCAGCAGTGCGCGGATTATCCGTTCAAGCCGGTCGCCGCCGGCAAGGTCACGCATAAGCAACTGATGCGCGAACTCGGCGAGCTGGAGGCCCGGGGTTACGAACCGGGCTCCGATGACGCCATTTATCCGAGCGATCTGCAAGCCGCCGAAAAGCAGTTGCATATCGATTACCGCGCGCAATGCCGTCCGGCCCGCGGGACCTGACGGCTTGCTCGCCACGCATTGCGCGTGACGGCGTTTAGAACGCGATCGCCACGCCGAACATCGCCACGAACTGATTCCCGGTCGACGACGGCGTCGTGTTCTGCGAGTCGCCGACTGCCGCCTGCGCGTCGATGATGTCGCCCGCGCCGTTCGCGCCGAGCGTCTTGCCCGAGGCGTGCTGGTACGCCTGGATCGTGTAGAGCGTGGTGCGCTTCGAGAGGTGATACAGCTCGCGCAGCGAGATCTGCTGATAGCGCGCCGCGTCGTGAATGCCGTTCGCCGCCGACGCGCGCGTGTAGCTGTAGCCGCCCGACACTTCGAACGGCGTGCTCACGCGATAGCTGACGAGCGCGCCGTAGGTGTTGAACACGGCGGTGTCGGTGAACATCGAATGCGAACCGGGGCGATAGAGCACGTTCGAGTAGTTCACGCCGAACAGCAGGTTGCCGACCGTGTACGTCGCCAGCGCCGCGAAGTGCTGCACCGCGCGCGCCGAGAGGTAGCCTTGATTCACGACCGAATGCGGGAACGTCGCGCTCGCGGACGTATCGAAACCGCCCGTGTATTCGCTCGTGTTTTCCATCCGCAGATAACCGGCCGCGACCGACAGCGGGCCGCCGTCGTAGCGCAGCGCCGCGCTGATCAGGTTGCCGCTCTGCATGCTGCCGGGCTGGCCGCCGAAGCCGTACTGCACGCTGCCGCGCACGCCCGCAATGGTCGGCGAGGTATAGGTGACCGAACTGTTCGCGCGGATGTCCGTATCGAAGCCGTCGATGTCGCCGGGGTGCGCGCCCGTCGCGCCGGTCAGGTAGGTGACCGGGCCGAGCGTGCCCGCGAGCAGGTAATACGGCGTGTACTGGCGGCCCATCGTGAGCGTGCCGAGATGGCTGTCCTGCAGGCCGACGAACGCGTAGCGGTTGAACGCGAGGCCCGCCGACTGCTGCGCGCCGGTGCCCGGATCGAAGCCTTCCTGCAAGTCGAAAATCGCATTGAGCGTCGAGCTGAGCGCCTCGGAACCCTTGAAGCCGAACTTCGAGGCGTAGAGGTTGCCGTTACGCATATAGACGTTCGAATGACCGCCCTGGTTGTTCGCGTAGGAGATGGCTTCGTCGACATTGCCGTACAGCGTCAGGCTGCTTTGCGCATGCGCCGTTTGCGACAGCATCGCCGCGCACATCAGGAGCGAGCCGCTCCAGAAAAGGTGTTCTGTTTTCATGACTATGGTCGCGAAGTTTGCGATACCGCTGTCTTCGTCGTGTTTTTGAGGGTGTCTTCACGCGCAAGCCCCCGCCGGTCTGGTCGACGGCGGGGGCTCGCTATTTCATTTTGAACCGAGTGGTTAAAAGCGGGGCGGCAAGTCTCACTGACGCCCCGCTTCGATGTCCGGCTCGCGGCTCAGCTTAGTGGCTGTCCGGCAGTGCGTAGGCGATCACATAATCGCCGCGATCCGGCGACTGACGCGCGCCGCCCGCCGAGATCACGATGTACTGCTTGCCGTCGATCGTGTAGCTCATCGGCGTGCCCTGGCTGCCCACCGGCAGACGCGCCTTCCAGACTTCCTTGCCGGTCGAGCTGTCGAACGCGCGCAGGTAGTAGTCCTGCGTCGCCGCGAAGAACACCAGACCGCCGCCCGTCGTCAGCGAACCGCCGATGGTCGGCATGCCGATCGGCGTGGGCATGTGCATCTGCACGCCATACAGACGCGTGTCCTTGACCGTGCCGAGCGGCACTTGCCATGCGACGCTGCGCGTCTTCAGGTCGACGGCCGTGAGGCTGCCGAACGGCGGCTTCTGGCACGGAATGCCCAGCGGCGAGAAGAAGCGGTCCTTGGTGACCGAGTACGGCGTGCCGCCGAGCGGCACCGCGCCCATGCCCGCGTTGACGGCTTCGTTACCGTCCGAGGGGCCGCCGCGCTGCTTTTCCTTCACGAGATGCACCCAGAGGCCAAGGCGCATGTCGTTCACGTAGATCATGCCGGCGTTCGGGTCATACGACAGACCGCCCCAGTTCATGCCGCCGAGCGAGCCCGGGAAGCTGAGCGCGTAGTCGGTGTCCGGCGCGGTGAACAGGCCGTCGTAGCGCATGCCGCGGAACGTGATACGGCACATCAGCTGGTCGATCGGCGTGACGCCCCACATGTCGGCGTCCTTGAGCACTTCGGCGCCGATCTGCGGCATGCCCACGGAGAGCGGCTGCGTCTTCGAGTACGGCTCGTTCGGGATCGTCGCCGGCTTGACCGGATGCTCGACGACCTTCGTCAGCGGCTTGCCGGTCGCGCGGTCGAGCACGAACAGCTGGCCCATCTTGGTGCCGACGATCAGCGCCGGCACCTTCTTGCCGTCTTCCATCGGGAAGTCGATCAGCGTCGGCTGCATCGGCACGTCGTAGTCCCAGAGGTCGTGGTGGACGGTCTGGAAGTGCCACTTTTCTGCGCCGGTGCTGGCGTCGAGCGCGAGGATCGAGCCGCCGTACTTCTCGTCGAGCGCGGTGCGCTTGACGCCCCACAGGTCAATTGCCGCGTTGCCGACCGGCATGTAGACGGTGTTCGACGTCGCGTCGTAGGTCATCGGCGCCCACACGTTCGGCGTCGAACGCGTGAAGGTCTTGCCCGTGGCCGGTGCGGCGTGGTCTTCCGGCTGGCCCGGATCGAACGCCCACTTCATCTTGCCCGTCATCACGTCGAAGCCGCGGATCACGCCGCCCGGCATGTCGAGCGAGACGTTGTCGGCCACGCGGCCGCCCACGACCACGGTCGTACCCGCGACGGTCGGCGCCGAGGTGAGCTGGTACAGCGGGCTCTTGGCCTTGCCCAGACCCGCCTTCAGGTCGATGATGCCGTGATCGCCGAAGTCGTCGCAGAGCTTGCCGGTGTCGGCGTCGAGCGCGACGAGCTTGGCGTCGATCGTGTTCATATAGATGCGGCGGCGGCACACGGCCGGATCGCCCGAAGCGGCGATCGGCGTGACCGGCGTCGAGCCGGCGACCGTCGGCTGCACCAGCGGCAGGCTCGCGTCGAAATACGCGAGACCGCGGCAGCGCACCCAGACCGTGGTCTTGGTCGGGAATTCATGGCGCCACTTTTCGGTGCCGTTGGCGGCGTTCACCGCGATCACCGTGTTATGCGGCGAGCACAGGAACAGCGTCTTGCCGACCTGCAGCGGCGTTTCCTGGTCTTCCGAGCCGCCGCCGTCCGGGCTGAGCGGCGTGTCGCCGGTGTGGAAGGTCCACGCGACCTGGAGGTCCTTGACGTTGTCGCGCGTGATCTGCGTGTAGCCCGCAAAGCGGTCGCCGCCGTCCGAGTGGCCGTACGCGGTCCAGTCGCCCTTGCCCGCGGTGCCCGCGACCGGCGCGGTTTCCACGCCGAACTTGCCGTGCGGCACGAACATGCCCCAGACGAAGCCGCCGTTCACGACGAGCAGCAGGGCGGCGATGCCCCAGGCCGCGCCGCGCGCCGGCGACTTGCCTTCGCCCTTGCGCAGCACCGGCCAGATCGGCGCGAGCAGCATGCCGATCATCGAGAACATGAAGACGCGCGTGTTGAGCGGCCAGAAGTCGAAGCCGACTTCCCACAGCGCCCACAGCACGGTGGCGATCAGCATGACGAGGTAAATCGGGAACGCGCTGGCGCGGCGGCGCGCGAGCTGGACGCCCGTTGCGCAGAGCGCGAGGCCGGCGAGCAGGTAATACCAGCTGCCGCCGCGCGCGATCAGCATGCCGCCGCCGATCGTGAAATACAGGCCGAGCACCAGCCCGACGAGGCCCGCGAGGGTCAAGCCCACGCGCACCGCTTTGCACATCTTTTGTTTATCTGAATCTGAAGGTTGCTTCGACATCGCTCTTTCTCGTTGTGACGCTCAAGTTCATCCGCGCCAGGCTTCGCAAGGTCCGACGTCATTGAGGGACAAAGCGTCGCACCGACTTCTAGATTAACTACTTGGTACATTTTATTGCTAAAATCGAAATCTTGCCGGGAAACGTGCAGGGGTGTCGGGGTATTGGTACACCGACGCGCGTGAGCACGCTGCGTATCGGGTCTGATGAATGGGTCGGGGAGTGTGTCGATCCGGCTTTGGAGGCCGATCGCGGCGGTGCGTCATGGCGGCATCGTGGCGGTGCACGCGGGCATTAATCAGTCATCCTGATGGTGTGTTCGCGGGAAAACACGGTGCCAGCCGGGGCGAATCTGCGAAACTGAAATTCAGAATGCGTAATAAAAAAGGCGCGACCGCATGAGCGGCCGCGCCTTTTTTATGCGTCACGCGGGCATTGGAGAGACCTTCACGTGCGCTGCGCGTAGACGTTGCACCAGGCATCGGCGGCAACCGACTTGCCGGGGAACATCGGGCACGGTCCGGCGGCGTCGGCGGCCGCGCCCGTATAGAAGCGGCAGTTCGCGCAGCGCTGACCGGCCTGAAACTTCGGGAATTTCGCGGCATCGACGCTCGCGGCCTTGCTGCGGTAGCCGAGCGTTTTCGCGGCGCTGTCGTTTTCGTCGACGAGGGCAGGCGCGGCGAACGCGGGCGCGCCGGTGGCGAGCGCGGCGCACAGGCCCGCGGCCTGAAGCAGAAAAATCCGGCGATGAGGGTTGGGCATAGCGTGATCCTGAAAAGACGTGGGGCGTATCGTGGGTTGATCGTGGGCGAATAAGGGCGTCAGTGGCGCGGGCCCGCGTTGAGCGGCGTGGTCGAGCCGAGCGCGGCGTCGGACGTGAGCTTCGCGCTGCTCGCGTCATAGCCGTTCGTGTAGAGCAGGAAGGCCATCAGATCGGCGTAATCCTGATCGCTCATCTTGCCGGGGCGGTCGGCGGGCATATTGGTCGACATGTACTGATAAATGCCGCCGATCGTCAGATGCGAGTTCGCCGCCGGCGCGAACGCGGGGCCGCTCAAGGCGGGCGCGTTGATGCCTTCGAGTTGCGCGCCGTGGCACTTCGCGCAGGAATCGGCGTAGAGATGCTGGCCGTGCGCGACCTGCTCCTGGTCGAACGACGGCGCGGCGCCGCCCGTGCTCGCCGAGACCTTGACGATCATCGGCGCCATGCCGCCGCGCGCGGCGCGCATGACGGGCCAGGCCGCCGTCGCCGTGCGCAGCGTAGCCCGAGCGGGCGCAGGCGATCGCGCGGAGGAGGCCATCGCGTCGGGCGGCAGCGTCCAGCCGCGCGTGATGGCCGCGAGACGGCCGTCGCCCTGCAACTGCGCGAGCGCGGCGTCGATGCGCGTCTGCAACGGACGCATCGCGGCACCGGCGGCGAACACGAGGTTCCAGTCGGCATACGGCGAGGGCGCGGCGGCGACATCGAAGCGCGCGCCCGGATGCGCGCGCTGATAGGCAACCACGGCTGGATACCAGACGATGGCGCGCTGCGCGCGTCCTTTCGCCAGCGCCTCGACGGTCAGCGCCGAGGTGTTTTCCAGATCGAAGCGCGCGTTCTTCTGCTGCACGGCGATCAACTGTGAAGGGCTCGAATACGTGGCCGCGATGGTTTCCTTGCCGTCGGCGGCCGGGGCCGCGTGAGCGTGGCGCAGCGTGACGCTCACGTAGCCCGATCGCAGATAACCCTGCGAAAAGACCATCTGCGTGCCCGAGGCGTCGGCGATGCTGGAGCGCGGGAAGCCCGCGACCACGTCGCAGTCGCGTCCGAGCGCGGCGGACAGTTCGTGGGCGGAGATGCCGTCGTCGCCGCCGTCGTCGTCGATGCCGCGCGCGACGAAGGTCGCGTCGACACCGGCGGTCTTGAGCACGGCGCGCGCGACCGCCTGGTCGAGCGCCGCCGAGGGGCTACCTGGCAGCGTGCAGACGCGCACCGGCTGCGCGGCGCGCGCCGAAGTTTGCGCGCCCGCGGCGAGCGCCGCGAGCAGGGCCAGCGTCGTCGCGTGGGCGAGGGGGGGGGGTCGGGTAGTCATGGTCGTGCGTTCCAGAGAAGGCGGGAGCGCCGCGCGCGACGTCGAACGTCGGTGTGCGCGCGGCGCGGTCAGGCCGGGTTTAGCCGCGATCGAGTGCGAACACGTAGAGCGTGCCGCCGCGCGGAACGTCCTTCGCGATGTCGGCCATCGGGCCGCCCCAGATCGGATTCGCGCCGCCGTAGCCGGCGAGCACCGCGACGTATTCCTTGCCGTCGACTTCGAACACGGACGGCTGCGCGATGATGCCGCTCGCGAGTTGCGGGCTTTCCCACAGCACCTTGCCCGTGGCGATATCGAACGCGTAGAGGTGGCCGTCGAGCGAGCCGCTGAACGCGAGGCCGCTCGCCGTGGTCGCCACGCCGCCGTTCCAGGGCATCTTGCTCCAGTGGCCCCAGATCTTCTTGCCGGTATTCACGTCGATGGCCTGCAACTCGCCATAGCCTTCGCTGCCCGGCTCCGGCTTGATCTCGAAGCCTTCGCCGAGATAGGGCAGCCCCTCCATATAGCTGACCGACTTGCCCGAAAGGCTCATGCACGCGTGCAGCGACGGCACCACGGCGATATGCCGTTCGGGGTCGTAGGACACCGACCACCAGTTCTTGCCGCCGAGGAAGCTCGGGCAGGTGTCGATCGTGGTGCCGGCCTTCGGATACTTCGACGCGTCCTGCACGGGCTTGCCATCGGCCGTATAGCCCGTCACCGAGGTCGCCTTCACGAACGGCTCGGCGTAGATCAGCTTGCCGGTCTTGCGGTCGATCGCGTGGAAAAAGCCGTTGCGGTCGGCGTGGATGATGGCGTCGTAGTCCTTGCCCTTGTACTGGATGTTGGCGAGCACCGGCGTATTCACGCCGTCGTAGTCCCAGGTGTCGTTGCTCGTGTACTGGTAGTGCCACTTGAGCTTGCCGTTCTTCGGGTCGAGCGCGAGCAGCGAGTCGGAGTAGAGGTTGTCGCCGGGACGCAGCGCCGCGAGCCACGGGCCGGGATTGCCCACGCCCCAGTAGAGCGTCTTGCTGGCGGCGTCGTAGGTGCCGGTCAGCCAGGCCGCGCCGCCGCCATGCGCCTGCATGCCGTCGGGCCAGGTGTCGGCGCCTTTCTCGCCGGAGCCGGGCACGGTGTAGCGCTTCCAGACGATCGAGCCGTCGTCGGGACTGAGCGCCGCGATATAGCCGCGAATGCCGTATTCGCCGCCCGAGGTGCCGACCACGATCGAGCCGTCGAGTGCGAGCGGCGCGAGCGAGAACGCGTAGCCGAGGCCCGGCTCGAACATCTGCTTCTTCCACACGACGCTGCCGGTCTGCGCGTCGAGCGCGGCGATTTCGCCGTTCAGCATCGCCACGTAAACGTTCTTGCCATACAGCGCGACGCCGCGATTGACCACATCGCAGCACGCCGTCTTGAACGACTCCGCACCGAGCTTCGGCTCGTATTTCCAGAGCTGCGTGCCCGTCTTCGCATCGAACGCATAGACGTTGTCCTTCGGTGTGCTGACGAAAAGATAATTGCCGTTGACGATCGGCGTGGCCTCGAAACCCTGCTTCAGTTCGGCGGGGAACTGATAGCTCCAGGCCTGTTTGAGCTGGCCGACGTTCGAGGCGTCGATCTGCTTGAGCGGCGAATGCGACTGGCCGCTGTAGGTGCGGTAGTAGGTGAGCCAGCCCGGATCGCTCTGCGCCTGGGTCAGCCGGTCATAAGTCACGGGCGGATAGTCCGAGGCGGCATCCACCGCGCCCGCAGTCAGGGCCATCGCCGCCGCGATGCCCATCGAGCAGGTCGCCAGCCGGCTTGCCGCAGCCGAGCGTCTCTTCATCATCGTCTCCAGAAGTATTTGTGGGCGCACGGCCGGTAGCGGGTGGGTCGATGTGAAGAAGTCGGTGCCGTTCCGGGTGCGCTGCCCGTTTTGCAAGTCGTGTGCCATTGCGCCGGAAGCCGCGTGTGGCTTGCGTTGCGCGCGGATCGCGCGGGGCTCGCGCGCGGCGGCGGCGTGCGCCGATGTGTTGCATTCCGCAACACGTGTGTGCCGAAGGTGTTGGAGAACGTGACAGTCGCGGCGGCGCGTATCGGCTTGGCTTCGCGCGGGCGCGGTTGCGCGCGCTGGCACGGTCCTGGCTAGATCACGGCGGCGCATGGGCGCGAACACAAAGGCATGCAACGACATGCACACGACAAGACGGAGACGATGTTGATCACCACGCGGCAGGAGAACAGGCGCTGGCGCGCGAGACGCCGCGTGCGCGCCGCGCTCGGCGTTACGCTGGCCTTAGGCGCGGGCGCGAGCGAGGCGCAATCGACGCAGACCGATACACCGGCCGCCGCGCCCACGATGCTGCCGGGCATCGTCGTGATCGGCACCACGCCGCTGCTCGGCATCGGCACGCCGCTCGCGAAAGTGCCCGCCAACGTGCAGACCGTGCGTGCGCAGGACATCGCGACGCAACACCGCGAAACGCTCACCGATTACTTCGCGGCCAATCTGCCGGGCGTGAGCGTGTCGGATGCCCAGGGCAACCCGTTTCAGATGAACCTGAACTATCGCGGCTTCACGGCCTCCCCATTGCTTGGGACCCCTGAGGGAATTTCCGTATTCGTCGATGGCGTTCGCGTGAACGAGCCGTTCGGCGATATCGTCAACTGGGATCTGATTCCTGTCCTCGCCATCGACAAGGTGCAATTGATTCCGGGCTCGAATCCCGTCTACGGACTCAATACGCTCGGCGGCGCGGTGGCGATCACGACGAAGAACGGCCGCGCGAATCCCGGCGGCGGCGTCGATGTGTCGGGCGGTTCGTGGGGACGCAAGAGCGCGCAGATCGAGCAGGGCGGCACGCTTGGTCCGCATCTCGACTATTACGCCGCCGCGAACGTGACCAACGACAACGGCTGGGCCGATCACAACGCGAGCCGCGTGCGCCAGGGCTTCGGCAAGCTGCGCTACAGCGACGACGACACGACGCTCTCGCTCTCGGCCAGCGGCGCGGACAACCAGCTGTACGGCAGCCAGACGATCCCGCGCTCGTTCCTCGACAATCCGCGTCAGGCCTACACGTTTCCCGATCTCAACCGCAACAGCGCGGGCACGCTCACGCTCTCGGGCGAACATTTCTTCAACGACAACGTGGAGCTGAGCGGCAACGCGTACTACCGGCATCTGCGCAGCGAGAACATCAGCAGCAACAACAACACCGACTACGGTTCCATCGACGACGACGGCAACGTGAACACGCTACAGGGCAGCAACGTCGATTCGATCGTCAGCACGGACAGTTACGGCGCGAGCCTGCAACTCACGCTGCTCGGCAAGCTGGGCGGCATCGGCAGTCAACTGGTCGCGGGCGTGGCCGCCGACTTCGCGAACTCGCACTACACGGCGTCGTCGCAGGATGCGTATTTCACGGCCGACCGCGCGGCCGTCGGCATCGGTGGCTTCGCGCCGCAGACCGATGCGAAAACGCGCAATGCGAACTACGGTGTCTATCTGAGCGAGATGCTGTCGCTCACGCCGCAATGGACGCTCACGCTCTCGGGCCGCTACGACTGGTCGAGCGCGCGTATCGGCGACGAAAGCGGTGTGCAGCCGCTGCTCGACGGCTATCACACGTTCTCGCGCTTCAATCCGGCGGTGGGGATCAACTGGAATCCGCTTGCGTCTGTCACGTTTTACGCGGCCTATAACGAAGGCATGCGCGCGCCCACGGCCATCGAACTGGCCTGCGCCGATCCCGCCGCGCCGTGCTCCTTGCCGAACGATTTTGTCGCGGACCCGGCGCTGCAACCGGTCGTCTCGAAGACCTTCGAAGCGGGCGCGCGCGGCCATTTGGGCGCGGCCACGACGTGGAGCGCGGCGGTCTACAGCACGACGCTGTCCAACGATATCGAGTTCGTGAGCGTGGCGGGCAGCTCGCAGGGCTATTTCCAGAATGTCGGCAAGACGCGGCGGCAGGGGCTCGAACTCGCGGGACACACGGTGATCGGCCGCGTGGGCATCGGTCTGAACTACACCTATGTGGACGCGACCTATCGCTCGACATGGACCGAGCAGAGCCCCGCGAATTCGGCCGCCGACGCCAACGGCATCGTGACGGTGCATCCCGGCGATCACGTGCCGGGCATTCCCACGCAGATGCTCAAGCTGCGGCTCGATTACGCGGCCACGGCGCAGTGGGACATCGGTGCGAATGTCACGTGGCGCAGCGGTGTGTACGCTCAGGGAGATGAAAATAATCAGGATTCCAATGGAAAAATTGCGGGCTATGTGCTCGTCGATCTCGATACGCGCTATCGCGTGACAAAACGCCTGGAGGTCTATGCGAACGTGACGAATCTCTTCAATCGCCATTACGCGAGCTTCGGCGTGCTCGGGCAGAACTTCTTCAACGGGCCGGGCCATGCGTTCGACGGCGCGAATCCCGTCAACGAGCAGTTCGTCGGGCCTGGTGCGCCGCGCGGCGTGTGGGTCGGGCTGCATTACGCGTGGGATTAAGCAGGCGATCGACTAAGCACGCGCTGGCGTTATGCATATCCCGCTATGACGCTGCGAGCGCGCGAGTGGGGGTGAGTCCGCATATCGGCATGCGGGCTTTTTGCGGTATTACACAGGCTGGCGAACGCGCGCCGCCGGTGTCCTCTCGCACCGCGCCGCGAAACATACAGTTCGCTTACGCAATGCGTTGCGCGTCGCGCGCGTGTTGGATCACGAGGTCGCTGGCCGCCATACGATGGCCCGGACCTTGCTAAAGAAACCACCAGAATGCCCGGCAACGCACCGGCAAATCCTGGAGGAGACAATGCGCGACGACGTAGACCCGGCCGCTTCTCGCGCGGCCACGCGACCGCACGGCGGCAATGGCTGGCCGGCTCCCACGATCGAGAAAGCTCACGAGCGTTCGGAGACGTTCGGCCTGCGCGTCTCGGGACGCCCGGATTACGACGTGCTTTCAGGCGCGGGTCTCGAACTCAAGCGCGAGCAGAACCGCGTGCTCTGCATGCACGCCACGCCGGTCATGGAGACGCTGCACGAGCAGATCGTCAACACGCAAAGCATGATCGTGCTGACGAATGCCGAAGGCCTGATCCTGCATTCGATCGGCGACGACGACTTTCTCCAGCGTGCCGAAAAAGTCGCGCTGCGCGCGGGCGCGAACTGGGCCGAGGACCGCCAGGGCACGAATGCGATCGGCACGGCGCTGGCCGAGCGTTGCGCGATGGTCGTGCACGGCGATCAGCATTACCTTGCCGCGAACCGTTTTCTGACCTGTTCGAGCGTGCCGATTTTCGATCCGTACGGCGACGTGATCGGCGTGCTCGACGTGACCGGCGACTATCGCAGCTACCATCAGCACACGATGGCGCTCGCGCGCATGTCGGTGCAGATGATCGAGAATCATCTGTTCGCGACCACGTTTCAGGAGACGCTGCAGGTGTCGTTTCATGGACGCCAGGAATTCCTCGGCACGCTGATGGAAGGCATCGTCGCGTTCACGAGCGACGGGCGTTTCCTTTCGGCGAACCGCAGCGCGCAGTTCCAGCTCGGCATGCCGCTCGCGGCGTTGCGCGCGCATACCTTGTCGTCGCTGTTCCAGACCACGAGCGCGGAACTGATCGACCGCATGCGCGCGAGCGCCGCGCCGCATCTGATGCTCAATCTCACGGGCGGCGCGGTGGTCTGCGCACGCGTGCAGTTCCGGCGCGCCACGCTTGCCGAGGGCAGCCGGCCCGTGGCCGTGCACGACGCGGCCGCCGGACGCGCGCTGACGCCGGCCGCGTCGGCTTCGATGCCGTGCGCGGGACTGTCGAGGCTCAGCTATCTCGACACCGGCGATCCGCAGGTCGAACTCGTGATCGCGAAAGTGCGCAAGGTCATCGGCAAGGACATTCCGGTGCTGATCACGGGCGAAACCGGCACGGGCAAGGAACTGCTCGCGCAGGCGATCCACAACGATTCGCCGCGCCGCGACAAGCCCTTTGTGGCCGTCAATTGCGCGTCGATTCCCGAGACGCTGATCGAGTCGGAACTGTTCGGCTATGAAGAGGGCGCGTTCACGGGCGCGCGGCGCAAGGGCGCGGCGGGCAAACTGTTGCAGGCCAATGGCGGCACGCTGTTTCTCGACGAAATCGGCGATATGCCGTATCCGCTCCAGGTGCGGCTGCTGCGCGTGCTTCAGGAGCGGCTCGTGAGTCCGCTGGGCTCGGCGAAGAACATTCCCGTCGATGTCGCGATCATCTGCGCGACGCACCGCGATCTGCGCGAGATGATCGCCCAGAACCGTTTTCGCGAGGACCTCTATTACCGGCTCAACGGCCTCGTGGTGCGCCTGCCGCCGCTGCGCGACCGCACCGACCTCGCGGTGGTGATCCAGAAGATGCTTCAGCGCGAATCGCAATGCCGCGCGGGCGCGCAGGCGCTCAGCGTCGCGCCCGACGTGATGGCGCTGTTCGAGCGCTGCGCGTGGCCGGGCAATTTCCGGCAGCTCGGCAATCTGCTGCGCACGGCCGCCGCGATGGTCGACGACGACGGCGAGATCCGCCGCGAGCATTTGCCCGACGATTTCTTCGACGACGTGCGCTGCCGCGTCGCGCCGACGTCGACGCAATCGCCAGCGCTCGGGACGGCGATGGCCGCAGAGCCGCTCGTGCAGGAAGACGCGCGCTTGCAGGACGTGGCGGCCTCGGTGATCGCCGCGACGCTCGCGCGCCATGGCGGCAACGTGTCGGCCACGGCGCGCGCGCTCGGCGTTTCGCGCAACACCATCTATCGCAAGCTGCCCGCCGCCGATGGCGGTTCCGGCGACGCCTGACCGTTCCCCTCGCTGCCCCGGCTGTTGCATCGTGTAGCAGTCGTGGCGCACTCCTGTTCCAGAACGCAACACTTCACGCGCGGCGTCCCTCGCCGCGCGTGCGTTCGCGTGGCGTCGATCGGGACGACATCGCGCATCGACCGTTTCCACGGGTGCGAATCGTGCCGTCGCCGTGTGCTTCTTGCATCGGCATATCCCTTGCTTTGACGTTAGCGGCCGCAGATCCCATGCGGTACTTCCACCATCAATTCATCAGGAGACACGTCATGCAATGGACCACGCCGTCGTATACCGACTTGCGCCTCGGCTTTGAAATCACGATGTATATCGCCAACCGCTGAACGGAGGCGCATGGCGCGTGCGGGCTTCGGGACCGCGCGCGGCATGCGCTGCGAGCCATCATGAAGATCAGGATACTGGGATCGGGCGCGGGCGGCGGACTGCCGCAGTGGAACTGCAATTGCCTCAATTGCCGCCGCGCGCGCCATCGTGGCGGCGATGTGCTGCCGCGCACGCAATCGTCGATTGCGGTCAGCGCCGACGGCGTGGAATGGGTGCTCGTCAACGCCTCGCCGGACCTGCTCGCGCAACTGCGCGCGCAGCCCGATCTGCAACCCGCGCGGGCGCTGCGCGATAGCGGCATCGCCGCGGTCGTGCTGACCGACGCGCAGATCGACCATGTCACCGGCCTGCTGATGCTGCGCGAACGCACGTCGCCGTTGCCGGTCCACGCCTGCGCGCCCGTGTTCGACGACCTGTCGACCGGTTTGCCGCTGGTGCCGCTGCTCGGCCACTACTGTGGTGTGCGTATGCACACGATCGAGCCCGGCGTGCCGTTCGGCATCGCGGGCTGCGCGGGCATCCGCTTCACGGCGATGGCGGTCGCGAGCAAGCCGCCACCTTATTCGCCGCGCCGCGAACACGCGTCGCCGGGCGATAACATTGCACTCCTGATCGAAGATGACGCGAGCGGATCGCGCGTGTTCTACGCGCCGGGACTCGGCGGCATCGACGCCGACGTGCTCGGCACGATGCGCGGCGCGCAACTCGTGCTGGTGGACGGCACCTTCTGGACAGCGACGGAAATGATCGAGCTCGGTTTGTCGACGCAGCGCGCGGCGGACATGGGTCATCTCGCGCAATGCGGCGACGACGGACGGCCCGGCATGATCGACTGGCTCGAAACGCTGCCGCGCGGCACGCGCAAGGTGCTCACGCACATCAACAACACGAACCCGGTGCTCGATCCGCATTCGGTTCAGCATGCGCGTCTGCGCGCCCACGGCATCGAGGTGGCGCACGACGGCATGGAGTTTCAGGTATGACGACGAACGCACCGCATCCGTGCGCTGTGAACGGCATGCGGCCATTCCAACCCGACATCCTCTGGTCGATGCCCGTCGCGATCGACAAGCGTGGCCCGCATGAATACGAATGACGCAGCGAGTGATGCAGCGAATGACGCAGGCCGTGGCGTGCCGCTGCGCCCCAGATTGCGCGGCATGTACCGCCTGCAGTGGGAAGCGGTGCAGGGCGCCTACGTGCTGCTTTATCCCGAAGGCGTGGTGAAGCTCAATCCGAGCGCGGGCGAGATACTCGCGCGCTGCGATGGCGACCACGAACTCGACGACATCATCGGCGAACTCGAACACCTGTTCAGCACCTCGGAACTCGCGCCCGACGTTTATCGCTTTCTCGATCACGCGCGTCTGCGCGGCTGGCTCGACTGACATGGCCGACTCGTCCATCGCTTCTGCCAGCGCGACCGCTTTCGCGCCTTCCATCGCGCCTCCGCTGTGGCTGCTCGCGGAGCTGACTTACCGCTGTCCGCTGCATTGCGCGTTCTGCTCGAATCCCGTCGATTTCGCGCATCACGGCGCGGAACTCGATACGCAAGCCTGGCGCGCGACGATCTCGGCCGCGCGCGAACTGGGCGCTGTGCAGATCGGTTTTTCGGGCGGCGAACCGCTGTTGCGCGACGACCTCGAAACGCTGGTCGAGCACGCGCGCGGCATCGGCTTCTATACGAATCTGATCACGTCGGGCGTGGGGCTGACCGCTGCGCGCATCGCCGGGCTCAAGTCGGCCGGGCTCGATCACATTCAACTGTCGATGCAGGATTCGACGCGCGAACTCAACGATTTCCTCACGAGCACGCGCACCTTCGAACTCAAGCGCGAGGTGGCGAAGCGGATCAAGGCGCAGGGTTATCCGATGGTGCTCAACTGCGTGCTGCATCGCTATAACCTGCCGCATGTCGCGCAGATCATCGAGATGGCGCTCGAACTGGGCGCGGATTATCTGGAGCTGGCGAACACGCAGTATTACGGCTGGGCGCTGCTCAATCGCGAGCAGCTGATGCCGACGGCGGAGCAATTGCGCGACGCCGAGGCGGTGGTGGAGCGCTATCGCGCGCGCATCGGCGGGCGCTGCCGGATTCTTTTCGTCGTGCCGGATTATTTCGAGTCGCGGCCGAAGGCCTGCATGAGCGGCTGGGGCGCGGTGTTTCTCGGCGTCGCGCCCGATGGCACCGCGCTGCCGTGTCATGCGGCGCGCTCGCTGCCGGGGCTTGCGCTGCCGAACGTGCGCGACGCGTCGCTGCGCGACATCTGGACCGATAGCGCGGCCTTCAACGCGTTTCGCGGCGACGCATGGATGCGCGAGCCGTGCCGCAGTTGCGACGAACGTCATGTCGATCACGGCGGCTGCCGCTGCCAGGCCTGGCTGCTGAGCGGCGACGCGGCCGCTGCCGATCCGGTCTGCGCGAAATCGCCGGATCACGGGCGCGTCGAACAGGCGGTGCGTTTTGCGCGGCGTGCGGATCGCAGCGACGAACACCCGCTGGTGTTCCGCAGCCGCGCGAATTCGCTGGCGCGGTGAGTGGGGCGCGGTCATGGTTGCCGGCGTCGCGTGGTTCGATCGTGAAGTGAGCGCGGAGGCGAGCCGTGAAGCGTGCGCGTCGCGCGGGCGAACGGAGTGGCGAAGCCGGATTGGCGTGATGGCTATCGTGTTCGCGGTGGGGGCGTTGCATGCGGTGTTGCTGGGGTTCGTGCTTCAGGGTGTGCCGCAGCCACGCAAGGCGCTTGCGCCGGTGACAACGATTGAAGCGAGATTGATTTCACCGATTTCGCCGATTGCCACGGCTTCCGCACAGCGTGATGCGCGAATCGAAGCGCATCCGCATGAAAGCCCGCGAGCGGCCGCGCGAATGTCGGCCGCTTCGCCGCCGCGTCGCGTTAGCGCGGCAAGCACGATCGCGACGCGTGCGCCGAATGCGCCAAACGCGTCGAAACTCGCTGCCGTTTCGCCCGACGCACCGCCGCACGATCAACACGCTCAACACGATCAGCACGCAGAAACCGCCCATGCCGAACCGCCGCAAAGCGCGACATCGGCGCCCGCGTCCGCCGAAGCCACCGACGCCCCGCATCGCGTCGCGCATCTCGACTGCACGCTCGCGCATCCCGACTATCCCGAGCAGTCCTTACGACGCGCGGAGTCCGGCACCGCCGTCATCGAAATCGATACGGCGCTCGACGGCCGCGTCGTCGCGGCGCGCGTGGCGTCGAGCAGCGGTTACGCACGCCTCGACGCGGCCGCGCGTGCCGCCGCGCTCGCGAGCCATTGCCAGCCTTACGCGGAAAACGGCGCGGCGCGGCGCGCGCGCGCCGATGTGCCGGTCACGTTCAATCTCAACGAGTGAAACGGAGGGCGTCATGCCAGCTTCAGGAATCATGCATCTGTGGACGCAGGGCGACGCGATGACGCGCGCCGTGGCGGCGCTGCTCATCGCCATGTCGGTCGCGTCGTGGTCGGTGATGGCGTTGAAGGCGGTCGAGCTGGCCGCGCTGCGCCGCCGCGCCGTGTTCGCGCGCGCGGGTTTCTGGCGCGCGAGCGCGATGCGCGAGAGCATGCCGCGGCTCGGGCGGCCCGGCTCGCCGTTCTTCGAACTCGCGGCCGCCGGTCAGCGCGCGCTGACGCATCACGCGTCGGAGCGCGCGCCGCGTATCGATCTCGACGACTGGATGCAGCGCAGCCTCAGGGCCTCGATCGGCGAGAGCGCCGTGCGGCTGCAACGCGGGCTGGGCGTGCTCGCGTCGATCGCCAGCACCGCGCCGTTCGTGGGGCTGCTCGGCACCGTGTGGGGGATTTATCACGCGCTGCTCTCGCTCGGCGCGGGCGGCGACGCGAGTCTCGAACACGTGGCCGGACCGGTAGGCGAGGCGCTCGTCATGACGGCGCTCGGCCTGTGCGTGGCGATTCCGGCGGTGCTCGGGCACAACGCGTTCGCGCGGCTGGCGCGCGATGTCGTCGCGCAACTGAATCGCTTTGCGTTCGCCCTGCATGCGCAGTTGCTGTGCGCATCCGCGCCGCACGCCGACGCCGAACTCGACGATCCGGTGCGGCCATGAAACACGATGCCGATTTCGACGTTCAAGCGCTGCCCGCCGCCGACATCAACATGACGCCGCTGATCGACGTGATGCTCGTGCTGCTGGTCATTTTCATGGTGACGCTGCCGGTGCTGCGCCACGAGGCGCGGCTCGCGTTGCCGCGCGTGGCAGCGGCGAGCCCGATCAGCGCGGCGCCGCACGTGGATCTCGCCATCGACGCGGACGGACGCGTGAGCTGGGATGCGCACGCGATCACATCGGCGAGTCTCGACGCGCGTCTCGCGCAAACGGCGCGTCAGGCGCCGCAAACGGAGATCCGCCTGTTCGTCGATCGCGCGACGCCTTATGAGCGCGTGGCGACGTTGCTCTCGGCGGCGAGCGCGGCCGGGCTCACGAAGATCGGGTTCGTGACCGAGCGTGGCGAACACACCATCCACGCAGCGCCGTAAAACAAGCGCTAAAAAACCGCATGCTGCGCGTAAGGTTGGGTGGCTTCCGACCCCTTACCACTGGTTACACATCTCACAGACGCGCTCGTATTTTCTCTGTCGGCCTGAAATAAGATGTGCCGTTGCCGACAAGAGACGAGCATGGGTCCAAACAGCCATCCGCAACCCCTATTGAAGCGCCTGGGATTTCTCGGCATCCACGGCTTGGGCCATGGTGCGGAGCCGGGCGGCGCGGCGTTTGCCGAACCGGCCGACCCCGATGTCGTGCGGCACGACGCCAATCTGCATGGCCGCGACTTCGTGGTCGGCGATCTGCATGGCTGCGTGAGCGCGCTCGAACAACTGCTTGCGGCGGTCGAGTTCGACACCGGGCGCGACCGTCTGTTTTCCGTCGGCGACCTGATCGACCGCGGCGAGCAGAGCGAACGTGCGCTGGCCTTGCTGGAGCACGACTGGTTCTATCCGGTGCTCGGCAATCACGAAGAGGCGCTGTGCGCGGTCGTCGACGGCAGGCTGCCGCGCGAGCGCTGGTACGAAGTGGGCGGCGACTGGGCGCGTTCGCTTTCCGATGGCGAACTCGCGGGGCACGCCGCGCATCTTCGTCCGCTGCCGCTCGTGCGCATCGTCGGAGAAGGGCACGCGCGCTTCAATATCCTGCACGCCGAGTTTCGCGGCAGCGACGAACAACTCGCGGCCGGGCGCTTCGAAGCCGCCGTGCGCCGCCGGCTGCTCTGGGGCCGCGATCTGGCGTTCAGCGTCTCGCCTTCGCAGCAAGCCTTGTCCATCACTTACTGTGGCCATACGACGATGCGCGAAGTCCGCCGCATCGGCGCGCATGTGTTCATCGATACGGGCGCGTGCAGTCCGGGCGGCAAGCTCACGCTCGTCGAGGCGGGCACGAGCCGCGTCTGGTCGAGCGTCACGCCGGGCCGCGTGGCGGCGCCCGCGTAAGGTCCGCGCGCCACTGCGCTTCACTTCGCGCGCCGCTGCGTTATCACGCTGTCGCGCGCCCGCCACTCCCCACATCCGCTGTGCATCATTTGTCTTGCCAGTCCTGTGCCACTGAATGATAATAATTATCATTCAGACCCAATCGCGGGCCGCTTGCCGGCGCCGCACCGATTGGACAGGGCTCAATACATACCGATTCAGTGGTCGAACGCTATTACCGCGAACTGTTGCGTTTTCTTTCCCGGCTGGTGAAAGACGGTGACACCGCCTCGGATATCGCACAGGAAAGCTACGTTCGCGTGCTCTCGCTGCGCGACTCGGGCGCGACCATCAGCGATCCGCGCGGCTTGCTCTATCGCACCGCGCGCAATCTCGTCATCGATACGCATCGCCGTGCTACAGTCCGCGCTCAATCGGTCGTCGACGAGCTGGATGCGATCGACGAGCCCGCCGCGCATGTGTCGAGCCAGCCCGAGCAGGTGTGGGAGTCGTCGCGCCGCACCGAGGCGCTGGTCGCCGCGATCGACGCATTGCCGCCGCGCTGCCGCGAAGCGTTCGTGCTGCACAAGTTCGACGGGCTGAGCCACGCCGAAGTCGCCGAGCGCATGGGCATTTCGCGCAATATGGTCGAAAAGCACATCATTCGCGGCGTGCTCGCCTGCAAGCAGCGCATGACGGCGTTCGAGAGCGTGTCCGGTCGAGCGAGCGGCGCCGCCGAATAAAACACGATGCAAGGTTCTTCGATGTCAGGTTTTGGCTTCGTCGCGCGTCTTCATAGAGGTACGCGCTGACGATATGACGATGGAACGACCCCACCTCCCTGAAACGACCGATGCCGCTGTCGATGCCGACGCCGACATCGAGACGCAGGCCGCGAGCTGGCTCGTGCGGCGTCAGAACGGCTTGAGCGCGCGCGACGAAGCGCACTGGCAGGCGTGGCTCGCGCGCAGCCCGGCGCATCGGCGTGCCTATGAGCAGATCGACGAGATCTGGCAGGCGCTCGACCACGTGCCGCAGCAGGATCTCGCGCGTTATCGCGCCGAAATCGCGCGCTCGTCTGAGACGGCGCGACAGGCGGACGGCGCGCGCGGCGTGCTCGCATCGCCGGGACGTCGCGCGTTCATGCCGCGCTTCGCGCTGGCCGGGACCGCGTTCGCGGCGGCGGGCGCGGGCGTGATCGGCTGGGAATACTGGCAGCGCACGCCGACCTTCAGCGAGAGCTTCACCACGCGGCGCGGCGAACTCCAGACCGTTTCGCTGCCCGACGGCAGCACCATCGAACTCGATACCGACACGCATGTCGAGGCGCGGCTGTTCCGGCATCGGCGCGAAGTGCGGCTGGTGCGCGGCCAGGCGATGTTCGCCGTGCAATCCGATCCGGGCTGCCCGTTCAATGTGCTGGCGCGCTCGGTGACCGTGACGGTCGTCGGCACGCGCTTTTCGGTGCGTTGCACGGAGACCGGGCTCGAACACGGCAACGTGCGCGTGGAGGTGGAAGAAGGGCGCGTGCGCGTGGCCTCCGCGCCGCAGCCGGACACCGTGCCGCGCAGCGTCGAACTCGCGGCGGGCCAGGCCGTGACGAGCGGCGCGGACGGCCTGCTCGGCGAGATCGAGCCGATTGCACCCACGGCGGTCGCGGTCTGGCGTCAGGGCCGCGTGGCTTTCAACGACACGACCTTGCTGCGCGCGTTGCAGGAATTCGCGCGCTACGGTGCGATCAACGTGGTGGTCGACGACCCCGTGGTGGCGCAAATGCGTCTTACGGGCAGCTTCGACGTGCATCAGCTCGACCGCTTCGCGCACGCGTTGCCGCGCGTGCTGCCGGTGCGTCTGCGCGCGCGCGGCAATCTCGTCGAAGTCGTGCGCGCCGCGTAGCGTGGGCGGTTCCGGGCTGCTCCGGGCCGCGAACGCCGTTTCCGCGGCCGCCGCTTTCGGCCCTTTCAGACCCCTCCGCCGTTCCTAATTTCTTGCGAATTTGGTTTGCATAATCCCTCGATCGGGCGTGGACCGCGCTCTCGGCATTGGGGCCAACATTATGCAAATCCGGCTTTTCGCGCGTCGGCGCACGGGCGCTTTCACGGGCGTTCTGTTTCTCACCTGCATCACCTGTGCGCTCGCGGCGTGCTCGCACGATCAAAAAAGCGTGCAGAAAAAGGTGCAAACGGTGACCGTGGAAACGGTCAAGACCGTGCCGTACGCGCAATCGTCGTCGATGCCGGGGCGCGCGACGTCGTTCCTGACATCGCCGGTCACACCGCAAGTCACGGGCGTGATCCAGAAGCGGCTGTTCACCGAAGGCAGCGTGGTGCGCGCAGGGCAGGTGCTCTATCAGATCGATCCCGCGCCCTATCAGGCAACTTACGACGCCGATAAAGCCGAGCTGGAAAAAGCCCAGGCCGCGCTGCTTTCCGCGAAGCCGATTGCCGAGCGCGACCGCTCGCTCGCGGCCATCGACGCGATCAGCAAGGAAACGCTCGAAGAAGCCGAGGCGACGCTCAAGCAGGACGAAGCGACCATCGACGCCGACAAGGCCGCGCTCGAAAGCGCGCAAATCAATCTGGGCTACACGCGCGTGACCGCGCCGGTGACGGGCACGATCAGCGCCTCCGCGTACACGCCCGGCGCGCTCGTGACGGCCGATCAGACCACGGCGCTCGCGACCATCTACGCCTACGACCCGATGTATCTCGACGTGACCGAGTCGAGCACGGACGTGCTCGCGCTGCGCAAGAAGTTCGCGAGCGGCGAGTATAAAACCGACGGGAACGGCAACGCCAAGGTCAAGATCACGCTCGAAGACGGCACGACCTACGCGCACGAAGGCACGCTGCAATTCGCGGGCGTGGGCGTCGATCAGACCACGGGCACCATCACCTTGCGCGTGATCGTGCCGAACCCGGACAAGCTGCTGCTGCCGGGCGAATATCTGCACGCGGTCATCGATCAGGGCGTGAACCAGAGCGCGATGCTGGTGCCGCAGCAGGCGGTCGTGCACGATCAGCGCGGCAACGCGACGGCGCTGATCGTCGATGCGCAGAACAAGATCGAGTCGCGCACGCTGATGCTCGCGGGCACCGCGAACAATAACGAATGGGTCGTGACGGGCGGACTCCAGATGGGCGATCGCATCGTCGTGGCGGGTTCGCAGTTCGTGAGCGTCGGCGATACGGTGAAGGCGACTGAAGCGACCGAAGCGACTGAGGCGACCGACACGACCGAGGCTGCGGCGGCGTCGCCGTCTTCGTCGCCTGTGGCGAACTGAGGGGCGAGTGCATGCGTATCGCTCATTTCTTTATCGACCGTCCGGTCTTCGCTTGGGTGCTCGCGATCCTGGTCTCGCTGACCGGCGCGTTCGCGATCACCCAGTTGCCGCTCGACCAGTATCCCGACATCGCGCCGCCGACCATCCAGATTACGGCGACCTATAACGGCGCGTCCGCGCAGACCAATCAGGACGCGGTCGTGCAGGTGATCGAGCAGCAGATGGTCGGTCTCGACAATCTGATGTACATGTCGTCCTCGGCGAATTCCGAGGGCAATATTTCGATCAAGCTGACGTTCTCGGCGGGCACGAATCCCGACACCGCTCAGGTGCAGGTGCAGGATCAGCTGCAATCGGCCAACGCGCTGCTGCCCGAAGAGGTGCAGGAAAGCGGCGTGACCGTGCGCAAGGCGTCGCCCGATACCTTCCTCGTCTTCAACCTCGTATCCGAGGACGGCAAGATGAGCAAGGCGGCCATCGCCGACTATCTGTACAGCAATCTCGAAGAGCAGATCGAGCGTCTGCCCGGCGTCGGCCAGGCGCAGCAGTTCGGCTATGAGTACGCGATGCGGATCTGGCTCGATCCGAACAAGCTGCAAAAGTATGCGCTGATGCCATCGGACGTGGTCACGGCCATCGACGCGCAGAACAACGACGTGGCCGCCGGAGAAGTCGGCAACACGCCCGCCGTGAAGGGCCAGGAACTCGACGCGACCATCACGGCGCGCAGCCGCCTGACCACCGCGCAGCAGTTCCGCGACATCGTGCTCAAGACCGAGACCAACGGCTCGCAGGTGCTGCTCGGCGACGTGGCGCGCGTCGCGCTCGGCCCGCAGGCCTATACCGTCGAAACGAACTTCAACAACAAGCCCGCTTCGGGTCTCGGCCTGCAACTCGCGCCGGGCGCGAACGAAGTGCAGGTCGACAAGGAAGTGCACGACTTCCTGAACAAGCGCGCGGCGAGCTTTCCGGCCGGGCTGAAGGTCGAGTATCCGTACGAGATGGTGCCGTTCATCAAGACGTCCATCACGGAAGTGGTCAAGACGCTCGCGGAAGCCATCGTGCTGGTGGTCGCGATCATGTTCCTGTTCCTGCAGAACCTGCGCACCACGCTGATTCCGGCGATTGCGGTGCCGGTCGTGCTGCTCGGCACCTTCGGCATCCTCGACGTGTTCGGCTATTCGATCAACATGCTGACGATGTTCGGCGTGGTGCTCGCCATCGGCCTGCTCGTGGACGATGCGATCGTGGTCGTGGAGAACGTCGAGCGCCTGATGACCGAGGAGCATTTATCGCCGCGCGACGCCACCAAGAAGTCGATGACGGAAATCAGCAGCGCGCTGGTCGCCATTGCGATGGTGCTCTCCGCCGTGCTGTTGCCGATGGCGTTTTTCGGCGGCTCGACGGGCATCATCTATCGGCAGTTTTCGGTGTCGGTGGTTTCTGCGATGGCGCTTTCGGTGGTGGTGGCGCTGACCTTCACGCCCGCGCTCTGCGCGACGATTCTCAAGGACGGCCACGAGAAGCCGAAGGGCCGTTTCTTCAGCGGCTTCAATCGCGGCTTCGATGCGTCGACCAGCAAGTATCGCCGTGTCGTCGACAAGATGCTGCATCATCGCAAGCCCGCGATCATCGTCTACGCGCTGCTCGTGCTGGGCGCGGGACTGCTGTTCGTGCGCCTGCCCACGTCGTTTCTGCCGACCGAAGATCAGGGCGTGCTGATGGTGACGGTGACCGCGCCCGTGGGCGCAACGCGCGAGCGCACCGAAGCGACGATGGCGAAGGTCGAGGACTATCTGCTCAAGCAGCCGGCGGTTTCGGAGGTGTTCAACGTCGCCGGTTACGCGGTCGGCAGTAACGGCCAGAACGTCGGCATGATGTGGGTGAAGCTCAAGGACTGGGATCAGCGCACGGCGGTCAACGATACGGCGCAGGGTTTCGTCGCGAAGGCTTCGCGCGATCTCTCGCAGCAGGTTCGCGACGCCAAGGTGTTCGTGTTGCAGCCGCCGACGGTGCGCGGTCTCGGCATCAGTTCGGGCTTCGACATGGAGCTTGTCGATGAGGGCGGGCTCGGTCACGCGGCGTTGGCTGCCGCGCGCGACAAGCTGATCAAGATGGCGAATCAGAGCGGCGTCGTGCGCCAGGTGCGCTTCAACGGTCTCGCCGATACGCCGCAACTCTCGCTCGATATCGACGACCGCAAGGCGAGCGCGATGGGTCTCGCGCCCGCCGACATCAACTCGACCGTCGAAGATGCGCTCGGCGGCGAATACGTCGACGAATTCCTCGACAACCAGCGTATCAAGAAGGTCTACGTGCAGGGCGACGCGCCGTTCCGCATGACGCCCGAGTCGCTGGAGCAATGGTATGTGCGCAATACGTCGGGGACGATGGTGCCGTTCTCCGCGTTCGCGACGTCGCACTGGACCTACGGGCCGCCCGAACTCGACCGCTACAACGCGGAGTCGTCGTTCGAGATCGTCGGCGATCCGGCGCCCGGCGTGAGTTCGGGCCAGGCGATGCAGACCATGGAGCAACTGGTCGCGAAGCTGCCCAAGGGCATTAGCTACGCGTGGACCGGGCTGTCGTATCAGGAGCAGTTGTCGGGCGGACAGGCGCCGTATCTCTACGCGGTTTCGGTGCTGTTCGTGTTCCTCTGTCTCGCGGCGCTGTATGAAAGCTGGTCGGTGCCGCTGGCGGTGCTGCTGATCGTGCCGCTCGGCGTGTTCGGCGCGGCGCTCGGCACGACGTTGCGCGGGCTGTCGAACGATGTGTATTTCCAGGTGGGGCTGCTGGTGACGGTCGGCTTGTCGTCGAAGAACGCGATTTTGATCGTCGAGTTCGCGACCATGCTGGAGAAGCAGGGCGCGAGTACGCTCAAGGCCATCGAGCAGGCCGTCGCGCTGCGGATTCGTCCGATCGTGATGACGTCGCTGGCGTTTCTGCTCGGCGTCGCGCCGCTGGTGATCGCAACCGGCGCGGGCGCGGCCGCGCGTCAGTCGATCGGCACGGGGGTGTTCGGCGGCACGCTGGTGGGAACGGTGCTGGCGATTTTCTTCACACCGCTCTCGTATTTCCTCGTGCGCAAGCTCAGCGGCAAGGGCGCGTCGCCCAGCGGTCCGGGCGGTGGCGGCGGAGCGGGTGCGCCCGCAGGCGATTCCGGCTCGACCGGCGCGCAGGCGGAGCAGAGCGTGCCCGAGCACGCGGAGCAGGAAGCCGGGGAAGACGCGTATGCGTTGCCGGATAGCGCGATGAATGCATCGACGCACGAGTCGAAGAATGGAGGTGCCGCATGAAGCGCGTAGTCCACTGGATGCTGGCCGGCGCGGCCGTCACGGCGCTGAGCGCGTGTATCGATCTGTCGCCGTCGTATCAGCGGCCCGCCGCGCCGGTGGCGGCTGCGTGGCCCGATGCGGCTTCGACAACCGGCGCTGCAAACGCACAGCCTTCCGCCACGCTCGCCGCCGATATCGGCTGGCGCAGCTTCTTCGTCGATCCGCGTTTGCAGCGCACGATCGCGCTCGCGCTGTCGAACAACCGCGATCTGCGCATCGCGATTCTCGATATCGAAAAGGAGCGCGCCGAGTACCGCATCGAACGCGCGTCGCTGTTCCCGGAAATTGATCTGGGCGGCTCGCAGGAGGCCGAACGTACGCCGACTTCGGTGCGCAACGCGCAATCCAGCGGGTCCGCGACCACGACCACCGCGAGCGGCGAGACCACGCACGTCTATAGCGCGAATCTGGGCTTCACGTCCTATGAGATCGATCTGTTCGGCCGCGTGCGCAACTTGAGCCAGGCGGCGCTCGAAACCTATCTCTCGTCGATCGAAACGCGCCGCAGCACGCAGATCAGCCTCGTCTCCGATGTGGCGAGCGACTGGCTCACGCTGGCGTCGGACAAGCGTCTGCTGGCGATTGCACAGGAAACCCAGGCGAGCCAGCAGCGCACCTTCGATCTCGTCGATCGCGAGCACACGCTGGGCGCGGCGAGCGCGCTCGACGTGGAGCAGGCGCAGGCGAGTCTCCAGTCGGCGCGCAACTCGGCGGCGCAGGCGCAGACCACGGCCGAGCAGGCGCGCAACGCGCTCGAACTCGTGGTCGGTACACGCGTGCCCGACGCCGATCTGCCCGATGCGCAGGTCGATCCGGTCGCGAGCATCACGTCGATACCGGCGGGCATTCCGTCGGCGGTGCTGCAACGCCGTCCCGATGTGCTGGCGGCCGAGCACACGCTGAAAGCCGATAACGCCGATATCGGCGCGGCGCGCGCGAACTTCTTCCCGACCATCAGCCTGACGGCGGCGCTCGGCTTCGAAAGTCCCGCGCTCGCGCAGTTGTTCACGGGCGGCAATCGCGCCTGGTCGTTCGAGCCGTCGGCGGTGATTCCGATTTTCGACGCGGGCCAGAACCGCGCCACGCTCGACGCCGCGAAGGTGACGCTCAAGATCGACGTCGCGACCTACGAGAAGACGATCCAGACCGCGTTCGAGGAAGTCGCGAACGCGCTGGCGACGCGCGCGACCATCGACGAGCAACTCGACGCGCAGACGCGCACCGTCAAGGCCGATCAGCACGCCTACGATCTGACCATGGCGCTCTATCAGCAGGGCAGCGACAGCCTGATCGACGCGTTGACCGAGCAGCGTCTGCTCTACACGGCGCAGCAGTCGCTGGTCGCGACGCAGCTTTCGGCGCAGACCAGTCTGATCACGCTGTATGCGGCGCTGGGCGGCGGTGTGGAGGCCGATTCAGCATCGAGTGCTGCGAACGCGGCATCGGCGGCATCCGGCGCTTCGGTCACGCGCTGAGCGGTGAAGCCGGGCGCGAGGCAGTATGATGACCGAACCTTTTCAGAACCAGGGTTGAGGTAGCAAGGCCATGTGCCCGGAATCGAAGTCATGCCGCAAACGCTGATCCGCGTGCTGCGCGAAATCCGCCGCGCGAGCCTGACCGGCAAGCTGTTTGCCGCGATGCTGGTCGTCAACGTGCTGGTGATCGGCGCGATGGCGCTGGGCGCGCGGCTCAGTTTCGAGCGCGGTTTTCTCGGCTATCTGGAGCAGCAGGAAATCAAGCGGCTGGAGTCGAGCGTCGGGCCGCTGGGCCTCGCGTATCGCGATCACGGCAGCTGGGATTTCCTGCTCGAAAACCGCAGCATATGGCACGAGATCATGCGGCCTTACGCGCCGGCCTCGTATCCGGTGACGAGCCGCGCGCCGCTGCCGCGCCTGCCGGTCTCGTCGCTGATCGGCACCAACACGCGCTTCACGCTGCTCGATGCGAAAGGCGCCTACGTGTTCGGCAATCCGGCCTTCGCGGATACGTCGCCGCGCCGTCCCATCGTCGTCGACGGCAAGACGGTCGGCTGGCTGCTGATGGTGCCGTTCGAGCGCGCGACCGAGGCGGGCGATCTGCGCTTCCAGAAGACGCAGCGCGAGTCGAGCTGGATCATCACGATCGCGGCCACGCTGCTCGCGATTCTCACGACCTTGTGGATGGCGCGTGCGCTCGCCTCGCCGCTGCGCCGCATCGCGAGCGCGACGCACACGCTCGCGGGCGGCGATCTGAGCGCGCGCGTGCCGACGGTGTCGACCGGTGACATCGGCCAGCTCGAACACGATTTCAACCATCTCGCGCAGACGCTGGAGAGCACCGAGCGCATGCGTTCCGCGCTGGTCGCCGATATCTCGCACGAATTGCGCACGCCGCTCGCGGTGATGAGCGGCGAGATCGAGGCGATCGAAGTGGGCGTGCGCCCGGTGAGCGTGGAAGCGGTGCGCTCGCTCGGCGGCGAAGTGAAGCGCCTGAGCCGCCTCGTCGATGATCTCTACGATCTCTCGCTCGCCGATGTCGGCGCGCTGCGTTATCACCACGAACAACTCGATGTCTGCGAGACGCTGCGCTCGGCGTTGCGCCGCAGCGCGCGGCGGCTCGGCGACGCGGGTCTCACGCTGCGCACCGATCTGCCCGACGCGCCGCTCTGGGTGCGCGGCGACGAGCGCCGGCTTCAGCAGGTCTTCACCAATATTCTCGAAAACGCGGTGCGTTATGTCGATGCGGGCGCAACTGTCTGCGTGACGGCGCGCGAGGATGCGCGCACCGTCTACATCGATTTCGACGACAGCGGCGCGGGCGTGCCCGAGTCGATGCTGGCTTCGCTGTTCGAGCGTTTTTATCGCGTGGAGGCGTCGCGCAGCCGCGCGACCGGCGGCGCGGGGCTCGGCTTGCCGATCTGCCGCGGCATTGTCGAGGCGCACGATGGGCGTATCGACGCCGCGCGCGCGCCGCTCGGCGGCTTGCGCATCGCCATCGCGCTGCCGCGCAGCACGGAAACCTTCAGGAACCGACGTGACCATGAGTAACGAAACGCCCATCGACATTCTGATCGTCGAGGACGAGCCCAAGCTGGCGAGCGTGATGGCGGACTTCCTGCAAGCCGCGGGCTACACCACGCGCTGCGTGGACGACGGCCGCGAAGTCGCGAACGAAGTGGCGCGGCGCATGCCGGGCCTGATCGTGCTCGACCTGATGCTGCCGGGCCGCGATGGCCGCGATATCTGCCGCGATCTGCGCACCTACAGCGACGTGCCGATCATCATGGTGACGGCGCAGGTGGAGGAGGTCGACCGCTTGATCGGCCTGGAACTCGGCGCCGACGATTACATCTGCAAGCCGTTCAGCCTGCTCGAACTGGTCGCGCGCGTGAAGGCGATTTTGCGCCGCTCGCGCTTCGAGCGCTTTCCCGAGAGCGTGCCGCTGCAACTCGACGAAGAACGTTTTCTCGCGACTTTTCGCGGCGTGGAAATCGAATTCACGCCAATCGAATTTCGCTTGCTGCGGACGCTGGCGGCGCGGCCCGGCCGGGTCTTTTCGCGCGACGTGCTGATGGACCGCCTGTATCCCGATGGCCGCATTGTCGAGGACCGCACGATCGACAGCCACGTGAAGAAAATCCGCCGCAAATTCGAGGCCGTCGCGCCCGATGAAGACGTGATTCAGTCCGTCTACGGCGCGGGATTCCGGCTGGCTTTATAGCGTTTGATTGGCTTTGCGTGCGCGCTCACGCGCCTTCGGGCCGCTTGACGAACGCGTGCACGAAGGTTTGCACGGACGCTTCCACCCAGCGGTCGAGCTGCGCCTCCGAGGGCCGCGAAGTCGGATGCGTGAGGCATTCGAGTTGCGCCTCGCCGCGCACGATGCTGATGAACAGCATGGCGGCCGTGGCGTAGCCCACGGCTTGCACGTCGATCTGGCCGCGCGCCGCCGCGCGTTCGAGAAATTGCCCGACGATGCTCGCCACGACTTCCGGCCCCGCCGCATAGAACGCGCGCCCCAGCTCGGGAAAGCGCGGCGCTTCCGAGACGATCACGCGATACAGCGCGAGCCCCATCGGCGACACCACCAGATCGAGATACGCGCGCGCGAGCCGCGTGAGCGAGCGCGTGATGTCGTCGGTCTCGAAGTCCATCTCGCGCAGCGAATTCGCGAACTGCCCGCATTCGCGCTGGATCACGGCGGCGAACAACGCTTCCTTGGTTGGCCACGCGGCATAGACCGTCGACTTCGAGACGTGCGCCTCGCGCTGGATCATGTCGGTCGTGGCGGCGCTGAAGCCGTGCGCCAGAAAGATGTCGCGCGCGGCGTTCAGGATCGTGTCCGCCTTGCTGGGGGCGGGCGCGATGTCGGGCTTGCGGGGAGTGGGGGGACGGCGCGACGGTGCGCCGGTTTCCTTCTGCGTCGCCATTTGTTCTGGATCGGTAGCGATAACGGTGTCGCCGGATCGTAACACAGCGCACGGGCGGGATTCCCGGCTGCGCGCAGCTTCGTTTCGAATAGTACCGATCGGTTCGATTTTTATTGACGTGGCAATCATCAAGTCTTATTATCCAGTACCGTTCGGTACTATCCCGCCTGGACGATCCTCCCCTTATTGACGGTTTTCGCCGCGCGAACGTGCGCGGCGCGGGGTCGTTTTTTCTCGCGCCAAGGCGCGCTGAGCGGGAAGCGTGGCGTATCGGCCGGACGGACACATCAACTTGATCAGGATTGCAAACGGATGATGGACTCGCGAAACCCATTCAAGCGGAGCGCGCGTTGAACGCGGCCGCCGCGTCCCCGCCGCCGTTGAGCGGCGGCAAGCTCGCGCTCGGCACGCTGGCCGTCGCGCTCGCGACCTTCATGAACGTGCTCGATTCGTCGATCGCGAACGTCGCCATTCCCACCTTGTCGGGCAGCCTCGGCGTCTCGGTGGACGAGGGCACGTGGGTCATCACGGTGTTCGCGGCGGCCAATGCCGTTGCGATCCCGCTGACCGGCTGGCTCACGCAGCGTCTCGGCCAGATTCGCCTGTTCGTGGGTGCGATCGTGCTGTTCACGATCGCTTCGTGGCTCTGCGGCATGGCGCCCAATCTGCCGGTGCTGCTGGCGGCGCGCGTGTTCCAGGGTCTCACGGCGGGGCCGCTGATTCCGATGTCGCAAGCGATCCTGCTCAGTTCATGGCCGAAGCAGAAGTCCGCGACGGCGCTCGCGCTCTGGGCCATGACGGCCACCGTGGGGCCGATTGCGGGGCCGTCACTCGGCGGCTGGATCACGGACAGTTATAGCTGGACGTGGATCTTCTACATCAACATTCCGGTGGGCATTTTCGCGGCCACGGCCACGTGGATGATCTATCGCTCGCGCGAGACGCCCACGCGCAAGCCGCCGATCGATCTGGTCGGGCTCGGGCTGCTCGTCGCGTGGGTCGGCACCTTGCAGGTCATGCTCGACAAGGGCAAGGATCTCGACTGGTTCCATTCGCCCGTGATCATCGGCCTGACGATTGCGGCCGCGGTCAGCTTCACGGCCTTCGTGATCTGGGAACTGACCGAGGAGCATCCGATCGTCGATTTGCGGCTGTTCGGCCAGCGCAATTTTCTGGGCGGCACGATTGCGATTTCGATCGCGTATGGCGTGTTCTTCGGCAACCTCGTGCTGCTGCCGCAATGGATGCAGGAGTATCTGGGCTATCGCGCCGTGGATGCGGGGCTCGTGATCGCGCCCATCGGCATCTTTACGGTGCTGCTTTCGCCGGTGATCGCGAAGGTGCTGCCGCGCTCGGACGCGCGCGTGATCGCCACATTGGCGTTCATCGGTTTCGCGGCGGTGTTCTGGATGCGCTCGAATTACATCGTCGATATCGATACGTATCACCTCGTGCTGCCCACGCTGCTGCAAGGTATTCCGATGGCGATGTTCTTCGTGCCGCTTACCGCGATCATTCTCGCGGGCCAGCCGCCGCAGCGCATTCCGGCCGCCGCCGGTCTGTCCAATTTCGTGCGCGTGTTTTGCGGCGCGGTGGGCACGTCGCTGGGCGCGAACGAGTGGTACGACCGCACGGTGGTGCATCACGTGCGGCTCACCGAGCAGGCGACGCCGGAGAATCCGGCCTTCACGCAGTTTCTCGGCTTCGTGACGAAGTCGATGCACGTCGATACGGCGACGGCGCATGCGATGTTCGGCCAGCTCGTGGAGTCGCAGGCGGCGATGCTCGGGCTCAACGACGTGTTCTGGATTTCGGCGGTGATCTTCATCGCCATCATTCCGCTCATCTGGATTACGCGCGCGGGCAGGGCAGGCGGGGGCGGCGCGGATTCGGCGGCGCATTGACGCCACATTGAAGCTGCATTGAATCTGCGTCGAATACGAAAACCGGTGCTGCCTTTTTCGAACATCAGGAAAACATGAAAAACGTTTCAATTTCGCGCTTGCGCGTGCGGCCTCGCGCGCTGGCCTTGGCCGTTGCGTGCGCAACGGTTGCGCTCATGAGCGGCTGCGCGAACTATATCGGTATCAAGAGCGACAAGACGCTCGATCAGCCGCAACAGTTCGAGTCGTCGCAGAGTATTCCGGCGCAAGGCGGGCAGTGGCCCGCGCTCGACTGGGCGAAGCAGTTCGGCGATCCGCAGTTGCAGAAGCTGATCGACGAAGCGCTCGACGGTAATCCGACGATTGCGCAGGCGCAGGCGCGTCTGGCGAAGGCGTCGTCGTATATCGAGACCTCGAAGTCGGCGTTGGCGCCGAAAGTGAACGCGGGTTATTCGTGGACGCGCGAACTTTATTCGGAGAATGCGCTTTATCCGAGCCCCTACGGCGGCAGTTGGTACAGCGAAAACAACGTGCTCGCGAGCGCGTCGTGGGATCTGGACCTCTGGGGTAAGAACCGTCAGCGTCTCGCGCAGGCCGTGTCCTCGCAGCGCGCCGCCGAAGCCGAGATGCAGCAGGCGCGCATCACGCTCGCCGCTTCCGTCGCGCGCACGTACAACCAGCTCGCCCAGCTTTACGCGCTGCGCGACATCGCCGCGCACGAGATCGACAACCGCAAGACCATCGGCACAATCACGAACGGCCGTGTGGTCGCGGGCCTCGATACCAACGTCGAGCGTCAGACCGCGAACGGCAACATCGCAACGAGCCAGGCCAATCTCTCGCAGATCGACGGCCAGATCGAGACCGTGCGTTATCAGCTCGGCGCGCTGCTCGGCAAGGGCCCGGACCGTGGTCTGCAGATCGCGAACCCGGTGCTCAATCCGGTCGCGAACGTCGCGCTGCCCGACAACCTGCCCGCCGATCTCATCGCGCGCCGCCCGGACATCGTCGCCGCGCGCTGGCAGGTCGAAGGCGCGATGCACGATGTGAAGGAAGCAAAGGCCGAGTTTTATCCCGACGTGAACCTCGCGGCAGGCATCGGTTTCGATGCGTTCGGCTGGGGGAAATTCCTGAACTTCACGAGCCGCCAGATGAACATCGGCCCGGCCGTGCATCTGCCGATCTTCGATGCGGGCGCACTGCGCGCGCAACTGAAGGGCCGTTACGCCGACTTCGAACTCGACGTCGCGAACTACAACCAGACGCTGATCGGCGCGTTCCAGGACGTGGCGACGACGGTGTCGTCGATCCGTTCGGCCGACAAGCAGCTGGTCGACGCGCAGCACGCGCTCGATGCGTCGACGAAGGCGTACCAGCTCGCCGTGATCCGCTACAAGGCGG
>NZ_CAJZAR010000078.1:106023-111974 GCF_914484835.1 Paraburkholderia tropica | reverse complement strand
ATCGCGCACGCGGCGCGCGCGTTCGCCGACGGCACGCTCGAACTGACCAATCGCGCCAACGTGCAGGTGCGCGGCGTGCGCGCGGGCCAGGAAGCGGCGCTCACGGCTGCGCTCGTCGCGGGCGGCCTCGGCCCCGCGAACGGCGTGCAGACGCCCGACAATCTCTGCGCCGCCGACGAACTGCGCAACCTGATGCTGAGCCCGCTCGCGGGCCTCGATCCGCACGCGCTGTTCGACACCGCCGCGCTCGCCGCGCCCCTCGTCGCGATGCTGCAAGACGAGCCGCGTTTCGCGGCGCTGTCGCCGAAATTCGCCGTGCTGATCGACGGCGGCGAGCGGCTCGCGGCGCTCGATCATCCGCACGATATCTGGCTCGCGGCCACGCGCGAACGCGGCGAAACGCGTTTCGCCTTCGGCCTCGCGGGCTGCCCCGACGACGGCGCGCTCGGCTTCATCGCCGCCGCGCACATTCAGGCGCTGATCCGCGCGCTGCTGCATGCGTTTCTCGATCTCGCCGCGCCCGATCAATTGCGGATGCGCAATGTGATCGCCACGCACGGCGCGGCCGCGATACTCGACGCCGCGCAACATCACGCCGATATCGCGATTCCGACACCGCAGCCCGCCGCCGATGAACACGCGTCATCCGCGTGGCGACGCCCGCGCGTCGATCTCACGCGACGTCTGGGCGCACACGCGCTGCACGCGAACGGCGACGGCTACGTGGGCGCGCAACCGCCGCTCGCACGCCTCGACGCCGCCACGCTCGACGCGCTCGCCGACCTCGCCGAACTTCACGGCGAAGGCACGCTGCGCATCACGCCGTGGCAAGGCGCGCTCGTGCCGCACGTCGCGCGCGACGCGCTGATTCCGTTGCTCGACAGCCTGCGCGCGCTCGGCCTGAGCGTCGATGCCGCCGATCCGCTCGCGCGCACGATCGCCTGCACGGGCTCGGCGGGCTGCGCGAAAAGCCGCGCCGACACCAAGGCCGACGCGCTGCGCCTCGCGCCGCATCTGCCGCCGCACGTGCAGGCGCACCTGAGCGGCTGCGAGCGTTCCTGCGCCGCCGCGCATCGCGCGCCGTTCACGCTGCTCGCCGCCGCGCCGGACCATTACGACCTTTACGAACGCGACGCGAGCGCAGCCGGTTTCGGCCGCCTCGTCGCGCGCCACCTGACCCTCGAAGCCGCCGCGCACGCCATCGCGCAGCCGCCCCGGAGCCTTTCCGATGTCTGATTACATCCGCGACGGCCAGGCGATCTATCGCGAGTCGTTCGCGACGATCCGCGCCGAAGCCGATCTCGCGCACATTCCCGCCGACCTCGAAAAACTCGCCGTGCGCGTGATCCACGCCTGCGGCATGGTCGACGTCGCCGCCGACCTCGCATTCTCGCCGGGCGCGGGCGACGCCGGCCGCCGCGCGCTCGCGCAAGGCGCGCCGATTCTCTGCGACGCCAAAATGGTCGCGTTCGGCGTCACGCGCGCGCGCCTGCCCGCCGACAACGCCGTGATCTGCACGCTCGACGATCCCGCCGTGCCCGCGCTCGCGCGCGAACTCGGCAACACGCGTTCGGCCGCCGCGCTCGAACTGTGGCGTCCGCATCTCGAAGGCAGCGTCGTCGCGATCGGCAACGCACCGACCGCGCTGTTCTATCTGCTCGACATGATCGCGGCCGGCGCGCCGCGTCCCGCGCTGATTCTCGGCATGCCCGTGGGCTTCATCGGCGCGGCGGAATCGAAAGCCGCGCTCGCCAGCTCGACGCTCGGCGTGCCGTTCGTGGTCGTTCGCGGACGGCGCGGCGGCAGCGCGATGGCCGCCGCCGCCGTCAACGCACTCGCTTCGGAGACCGAATAAATGTTCGAGCACGAACACAATAACGAACCGCGCATCGGCCGCCTGCATGGCATCGGCGTCGGTCCCGGCGATCCCGAGCTGCTCACGCTCAAGGCGCTGCGGCTGCTGAAGGCCGCGCCCGTGGTCGCCTACTTCGTCGCCAAGGGCAAGAAGGGCAACGCATTCGGCATCGTCGAGTCGCATCTCGGCCCCGAGCAGGAACGCCTGCCGCTCGTCTATCCGGTCACGACCGAAGCGCTCGAACCGCCGCTCTCGTACGAAACCATCATCGCCGACTTCTACGACGGCGCCGCGCGCACCGTGGCCGCGCATCTCGACGCGGGCCGCGACGTCGCCGTGATCTGCGAAGGCGATCCGTTCTTCTACGGCTCGTACATGTATCTGCACGACCGCCTGGCCGCGCGCTACGACGCCGAAGTCGTGCCCGGCGTCTGCTCGATGCTCGGCGGCGCGGCGGTGCTGGGCGCGCCGCTCGTGTATCGCAACCAGAGTCTCGCGGTGCTCTCGGGCGTGCTGCCCGAAGATCAATTGCGCCGCCGTCTCGCCGACGCGGACGCCGCCGTCATCATGAAGCTCGGCCGCAACTTCGAGAAAGTGCGCCGCGTGCTCGCCGATCTCGGTCTCGCGAAGCGCGCGCTCTACGTCGAGCGCGCGACCATGGCGAACCAGCGCATCGTGCCGCTCGACGACGTCGATCCGATGGCCTCGCCGTATTTTTCGCTGCTCGTGGTGCCGGGGGAAAAATGGCAAGCATGAACGCCGCGCTGCGTCCGCCCGCCGTGATCGTGCTCGGGCCGGGCGCGCTCGCCACGGCGCAGCGCGTGAAGGCGCTGTACGCGCACGCGCAGATCCACGCGCTGCAGGACCGCGCGCAAGGCGACGTCGCGTTCAGCGAACTCGGCGAACATCTGCGCGAGTTGTACCGGCGCGGCACGCCGCTCGTCGCGCTGTGTGCGGCGGGCATCGTGATCCGCTGCCTCGCGCCGCTGCTGGCGAACAAGGGTGCGGAGCCGCCCGTGCTCGCGCTCGCCGAGGACGGCAGCGCGGTCGTGCCGCTGCTCGGCGGCCTGACCGGCGTGAACGTGATGGCGCGCGAGATCGGCGCGGCGCTCGGCATCGCGCCCGCGATCACGACCAGCGGCGAATTGCGATTCGGCACCTGCCTGCTCAATCCGCCCGACGGTTATGCGCTGTCGAGTCTCGCGCAGGGCAAGCGCTTCGTTTCCGATCTGCTCGCGGGCGACGCGACGCGCATCGAAGGCGACGCGCCCTGGCTCGATCACGTCGATCTGCCGCGCGACGCGGCGGCCGCGCATGCGATCCGCGTGAGTCCGCATGTCTGGGACGGCGACCCCGCGCAACTCGTGATTCATCCGCGCAGCGTCGTGGCCGCCGTGCGCGCGCCGCACGAACGACTCGCCGATCACGTGCAGGCCGCGCTCGATGAACGCGGTCTCGCGGCGGCCTCGCTCGCGGCGCTGCTCGCGCCCGCCGCGCTGATGGGCGACGCGTCGCTCGCGCAGGCGGCGGCGGTGCTGCATGTGCCGCTGCGCTTTGTCGATCAGGCCGATGCGGCCAATGTCGCCGATGCCGATCACGACAACGCATCACGCCTGATCGAAGCCCTGAAGCTCGACGACGCCACGCTGCACGCCGACGATGCCCACGGCATCGCGCTCGCCGTCGCGCACGCGCCGCTCGACGCGGCCACGCTCGGCCAGGCGCGCGGCAAGCTCACGGTGCTCGGTCTCGGGCCGGGCCGCGCCGACCTGCTCACGCCGATGGCGCGCGCCGCGCTCGACGACGCGACCGACCTCGTCGGCTATGCGACTTACGTGGACATGGCCGGCCCGCCGCGGCCCGGCCAGCGCCGCCACGCCACCGACAACCGCGAGGAATTGCAGCGCGCGCGTCACGCCTTCGAACTCGCGTGCGAAGGCCGCCGCGTGGCCGTGGTGTCGTCGGGCGATCCAGGCGTGTTCGCGATGGCCGCCGCCGTGCTCGAAGCGCTCGAAGGCGCCGACGATCCGCGCTGGCAGCGCGTCGAGTTGCAGATCGTGCCGGGCGTCTCCGCCGCGCTCGCCACCGCCGCACAGGCCGGCGCGCCGCTCGGCCACGACTTCTGCATGCTCTCGCTCTCGGACAATCTGAAGCCGTGGGCGGTGATCGAAAAGCGTCTGCATCACGCCGCGCTCGCGGACCTCGTGATGGCCTTCTACAACCCGATCTCGCGCGCGCGTCCGTGGCAGCTGGACCGTGCGCTGGAGATCGTGCGCGCGGTGCGCGCGCCCGCCACGCGCGTCGTGCTGGGCCGCGACGTGGGCCGCCCCGGCGAGACGCTGCGCACGATGACGCTCGGCGAACTCCAGTCGTCGGATGTGGACATGCGCACGATGGTGATCGTCGGCTCCTCGACCACGCGCGGTTTCGCCCGCGAAGGCACGCACGAAGCGCTGAGTGAATGGGTCTACACGCCGCGTTTTTATGCGGAATAAATCGCGAAATAAATCGCAGAATAAATCGCGATATCGACCGTTGAATCCGCACTGAAGTTTTGTCGCGGCGCGCCGTTAACACAGGGAATCTGTTACCCAACCCTGGCGCGCCGATGACCGACACTCTTGCCACCGCTTCCGCTGCGGCTTCCGAAGTCGCTTCTGAATCCGCAATTGAATCCGCCGCTGCGAATAGCGCGGCAAATACCGCTGCAAGCGCTTCCACCGACCTCGCCGCGCTGACACCCGCCGACGTGCCCGTCGGCCAGCCGCTCGACTGGCCGCTGGTCGACCGCGACGGCACGCTGCTGCTCGAACGCGGCGCCTCGCTCGTCGGCGAAGTCGAACGCGATTTCCTGTTCCGCCATTTCGCGCCCCATCGCGGCGACCTCGACGCGTCCGCCGCCGAACAGGCCGCCGCGCCCGCCCGCAAAAGCGACGAACCGGCCGCGACGCTGCCGAGCGTGCGCGACCTGCATCTGAACATCGGCGCGCTGATGGGTCTGCGCCCGCAACAAGGCGCGAGCGGCGCGCCCATGCATCCGTGCAAGCTGATCGGCTTCGCGCCGAACGAAGCGATCTTCGTCACGCTGCCTTATGTCGATGGCCGCCCGATCGAGATCACGCCCGGCGAAAACGTCGAACTCGTCGCCATCGCGAGTCAGGCCGTGTATCGCTTCGTCTGCACGATCCACGCGATGAATCAGGCGCCGCTCGGCTATCTCGTGCTCTCGCAGCCCGCCAACATCCGCATGCTGCGCGAACGCAAGTCGATTCGCGTGCGCGCGCAGTTTCCGGTGCGCTACGGCATCGGCGCGGAGAGCGAGGGATATCAGGGCGTGGCGCTCGCGCGCGGCATCAGCGCGCTCGGGCTGTCGATCGCCGCGCCGTGGGCGCCCGGCAAGGTCGGCGAGCGGCTGCGCGTGGCGTTCCGGCTGCGTTCGGGCGATCTCGACACCGTCGTCGAAACGAGCGCGGTGATCCGCAACGTGCATCAGGAAGACGCCACGCCGGCGCACAGCACGCTCGGCCTCGAACTCGACAGCCTCACGCCCGCCGAACAGATGGCGATGAAGGTCTACGTGTTCGACCGCCAGGACGACGTGCTCTACTGGACCGGCGCGTCGCGCTGAACCGGACGCCGCGCGGGCTCAGGCGAGCAGCGCGTCGGCGTCGATGCACTCGCCGCCCCACGCCTGGGCAAGCGCGTGACAGCGTCCGAGACGCAGCGCCGACGCCTCGCAATCGACCACGGTGATGTGATCGGCGTGCGCAGGACGCGCGGGCAGTTGCGTCGTGCGTCCGTCGCTGAACAGCCAGAGATGACGCGCGCGTCCAGGATCGCGGCGCGCGGTGCGTTCGAGCAGTTGCGCGGCGCGCGCGAGCCCCGCTTCGAGCGGCGTGCCGCCGCCCGCGCCCACGGGCTCGATCCAGCGTTCGTTCCACCAGCGCGGCACGGCGGGGCCGAAGCGCAGCTCGGCGCGCGCGCCGCCGAAGCAGATCAGCGCCACTTCCACGCGTTCGCCGCGCGCGCGATCGAATAGCGCGATCAACAGCCCTTTCGCGAGCGCGAACTGGCCGCGCGCGAGCATCGACGCCGA
>NZ_CAJZAR010000078.1:0-106013 GCF_914484835.1 Paraburkholderia tropica | reverse complement strand
CGGCGCGGCGTCGCGTGTGAGACGCGGCTGTGTGCGTCCGGGGCCCTCTCGCCGCCGTGCGCCGCCCTGTGCGTGGGCGGCGGCCCTTGCCCGGCGGCTCAGCGTTTTTTTGCGGGCAGCGGGATCACGCCTTTGACCTGGCGCGCCGCGACGGGCTCGGGCGGCAGTTCGCCCCAATCGGCATCAGACTCACTATTTGATTCGGATTCCTGTGGACTTCGCGAAAACTCATTCGATGCATCGCGCGATCGATCAGGAGCCTGCGTATTGCCACCCGACGCAGGCGGCTCCGGCATCGCACGGCGGCGATGCGCGAGCACCGCGTCCGCGACTGCATCGACGTGCTCCGGCGTGATCTGCGCCGCGCCTTCGAAGGCCGCGAGCGCACGCGCCGCGCGCAGCATCACGAGATCGGCGCGTAAACCGTCGACGGCCGCTTCCACGCAGCGTTGCGCCGCGCGTTCATGCACCGCGTCGCTCCATTCGAGCGCATCGAGCGCCGCGCGCGCGGCACGCAAAAGCTGCGCGAGTGCGCGTTGCGCCGCGTCGTGCGCCGCGCAGAACGCCTGCGGATTCGCATCGAACGCGAGCCGCGCCTTGACGATGCGCTGACGCTCGCCCGCATCGTGGCAATTGTCCAGTTCGATCATCAAACCGAAGCGGTCGAGCAGTTGCGGACGCAGTTCGCCCTCTTCCGGGTTCATCGTGCCGACCAGCACGAAACGCGCGTCGTGCGTGTGCGAAACGCCATCGCGTTCGACGGTGTTCACTCCGCTCGCGGCGGCGTCGAGCAGCGCATCGACGAGCGCGTCGGGCAGCAGATTCACTTCGTCGACATAGAGCACGCCTTCATGCGCGCGCGCGAGCAATCCCGGTGCGAAACGCACGGCGTTCTCGCGCAGCGCAGCTTCGAGATCGAGCGTGCCGATCAGCTTCTCCTCGCTCGCGCCGAGCGGCAGCGTGACGAACGCGCCATCGGGCAGCAGCGCCGCGAGCGCGCGCGCCGCCGTGGATTTCGCGGTGCCGCGCGGGCCGCTCACGAGCACACCGCCGATCGCGGGATCGATGGCCGCAAGCAGCAGCGCGCGCTGCAACGGCGCCTGGCCGACCAGCGCGGCGAAGGGAAAGGCGGGACGCGTCGCTGCCTGGCTCGTCACTCGGCTCATGATTCGGATTCCTTCATTGTGCTTCGCTTATCGACCTTCAATATGCTGCCCGGCTTCGAGCAAACGCTGTTCGACGCGCTCGCGATGTTCGCCGGGCTGCTGCCACAAACCGCGCTGCATCGCCTCGATCAGACGTTCGCAGATCGCGTGCAGCGCGTGCGGATTGTGGCGCTCCATGAACGCACGCGTGTCGTCGTCGTGCACGTAGGCGTCGGCGACCAGCGCGTATTGATGATCGCCGACCACGCGCGCGGTCGCATCGTAACCAAACAGATAATCGACGGTCGCGGCCATTTCCGCCGCGCCCTTGTAGCCGTGCCGCTTCACGCCGTCGATCCATTTCGGATTGACCACGCGCGAGCGGATCACGCGCGCGATCTCCTCGTGCAGCGGACGAATGCGCGGCGCGGCGGGATTGCTGTGATCGGCGTGATAGAGCGTGGGCTGCGCCTGCGAGAAGTGCCGCGCGGCGGCGGCCATGCCGCCCTGGAACTGGTAGTAGTCGTTCGAGTCGAGCAGATCGTGTTCGCGGTTGTCCTGGTTTTGCAGCACCACGTCGATGGTGGCGAGGCGCTTGCGGAACGCGTCGCGCGCCTCGTCGCCCGCGCTTTTCTGCGCGTAGGCATAACCGCCCCACGCCTCGTAGGCCTGCGCGAGATCGGCGTCGCTCTGCCACTGGCGATGATCGATCATCGATTGCAGGCCCGCGCCATACGCGCCCGGCTTCGCGCTGAACACGCGCCAGCCCGCACGGCGGCGCGCTTCGGCGGCGTCCATGCCGTCGGCGATCAAGGCGTCGCGCTCGCGCTGGATGCGCGCGCGCAGCGGGTTCAGATGCTCGGGCTCGTCGAGTTCGGCGACGGCCTGCACGGCAGCATCGAATAGATGCATCACGTTGGGAAACGCATCGCGGAAGAAACCCGACACACGCAGCGTCACGTCGATACGCGGACGGTCGAGCGCCTCCACCGGCATGATCTCGAAGTCGATCACGCGCTGGCTGCCCGCCGCCCATTTCGGACGCGCGCCGATCAGCGCGAGCGCCTGGGCGATATCGTCGCCGCCGGTGCGCATCGTCGCCGTGCCCCAGACCGACAGCCCGATCGCGCGCGGATAGTCGCCGTGCTCCTGCACATGCCGCTCGATCAGTTGCTGCGCCGACTTCATGCCGAGCGACCACGCCGCCTGCGTGGGCACCGCGCGCGTATCGACCGAGTAGAAGTTGCGGCCCGTGGGCAGCACATCGGGACGGCCGCGCGACGGCGAACCGCTCGGGCCTGGCGGCACGAAGCGGCCTTCGAAACCGCGCCGAAGCTGACGCAGTTCCTCGGGGCCGCAGGCGTCGAGACGCGGCAGCACGTCGTCGCGCAAGCGGGCGAGCACGCGCGCGGCGCGCGGCCAAACTTGCGCGTCGATCTCCGCGCCTTCATCGCCGCACGCGTGCGCGATAAAGCGCGCGGCCAGCGTTTCGAGCCGCTCGCGCGTATCGCCCGCATGACGCCACGGCGCGTCGCTGAGATGCGCGAGCGCGTCGGCGCGCGGTCCGGTCCACGGCGCGGCCCAATCCACGGTCGCCGCATCGAGCAGATGATCGATACGCAGATCGCGCGCGAGCGCGTCGATCAGCCCCGCGTTCGCGCCCTGCCCGTCTCCGCACGCGTAACGGCCGAGCGCGAGCAGCGTGTCGCGCCGTTGCGTGCCTTGCGGCGACGCGCCGAACGTATGCAGCCCGTCGCGAATCTGCGCTTCCTTCAGCTCGCACAGATACGCATCGGCGCGCGTGAGCAATTCGTCTTCGGCGTCGGCGCTGGTGGGCGCTTCGACGCTCAATTCCTCGTGCAATTTGTGTTCGACGATCGTCGCGAGGATGGTCTTGCGCAGCAGCTTCGCGCGGCGCGGATCGACCATCAAGGCTTCGTAGTACTCGTCGACCTGACGTTCGAGATCCTGCAACGGCCCGTAGTTTTCGGCTCGCGTGAGCGGCGGCATCAGGTGATCGATAATCACGGCCTGCGCGCGGCGCTTGGCCTGGCTGCCCTCGCCCGGATCGTTGACGATGAACGGATACAGATGCGGCAGCGGGCCGAGCACCATATCGGGCCAGCACGTCTGCGCGAGCGCGACGCTCTTGCCCGGCAGCCATTCGAGATTGCCGTGCTTGCCGACGTGCGCGATCGCGTCGATGCCGAAGGTCTCGCGCAGCCAGAAATAGAACGCGAGATACGCGTGCGGCGGCACGAGATCGGCGTCGTGATAGTTCGCGTAGCTGTCGTCGCCGCGCGAACGCGACGGTTGAATGCCGACGAACACCTGGCCGCAGCGCCAGCCCGCGATCATGAAGCGTCCGCGACGCACGCCCGGGTCCTGCTCGGGCGCGCCCCAACGCGCGATCAGCGCGTTCTGCGCCTCCACGGGCAGTTGCGCGAAATAACGCCGGTAGTCGTCGAGCGAAAGACTCTGAAACGCGGGCCGCAGCGCGCGCGTGTCGGGATCGTTGGTCACGCCCTGCGTGAGCGTGTCCATGAGCGCTTCGCCGTCCTCGGGCAGATCGGCGACGCGATAACCTTCGTCGCGCAGCATGCGCAGAATGTTCACCACCGACGCGGGCGTATCGAGCCCCACGCCGTTGCCGATGCGCCCTTCGCTCATCGGATAGTTGGCGAGCACGAGCGCGAGTTTCTTGTCAGCGTTCGGCTGCGTGCGCAAGCGGCACCAGCGGCGCGCGAGTTCGGCCACGAAGGCCACGCGCTCCGCATCGGGCTGATAGCGCACCACGTCCACCTGCGTGTCCTTGCAGTGATACGCAAGCCCCTTGAAGCTGATCGCGCGCGTGATCACGCGGCCATCGACTTCGGGCAGCGCGATATGCATGGCGATGTCGCGCGAATTCAGGCCGTGATTGTCCTTGACCCAGTCGTCGCGATTGCCGCCGCTCAGGATCACCTGCAACACGGGCGCGTCGCCCGCGAGCTCGAGCGGTTCGGGATCGTCGAGCGACGAGGCCGCGAACGCCGTGGTGTTGAGCACGAGCGCGATATCGTGCTCGGCCGCGAGACGATCGAGCACGTCGCGGCTGATCGCATCCTTGAGCGAGGTGATGGCGAGCGGCAGCGGATTGAGCCGGCGCGCGAGCAGCGCCTCGATCAGCGCATCGAACGCGGCCGTGTTCGCGGCCTGCAAATGCGCCTTGTAAAACAGGATCGCGACGACGGGCGCGCCGGGCGTCCAGCGCGCGCGCCAGTCGTCGACGGTGGCCACGTCGCGGGCCGGATGATAGATCGCGGCGGCGGGCAGCACGACGGGCGGCGCGGGCTCGCTGCCCCAGTCGAACGCGCGCCACGCGAGCGCGCGCAGAAAACCTTCGGCATTCGCCGCGCCGCCTTCGCGCAGATAACGCCACAAAAGACGGCAAAAATCCGGCTCGGCGCGGCTCTTGGCGATCAGGTTCGGATCTTCCTGCAAGTCGCCGGAGAACATCGCGAGCAGTTGCCCGCGTTCCTGCGCGAGCGACACGACCTGCTCGATGCCGTAGGGCCAGTAGGCTTCGCCGCCCAGATGATCGACCACGACCACGCGCGCGTGCTTGAGCACGTCGTCGATATAAAAATCCACCGACGCGTTCTGGCGCAGATACGTGACGTTCGCGAGCCGCACGCCCGGAAAGCTTTCGGGCAGACGCGGCACCACGCTCGCCAGCAGCGCAAGCGTGGTATCCGCCGAACTCAGGATGACGATTTCGGCGGGCTGCTGATCGATGCGGATCACGCCCTGCGTGTCGTCGACGAAACCGCCCGGCGTGGTGCGCAGCAAATGCATGTGTGTCGCTCGTAAAACGTCGTGCTGATTGCGCTGATTGCGCTGTGCTTATTGCGCGGACGCGGTTTGCACGGCGTTTTGCGCCGCCGCCAGCGCCGCGTCGAACGCGGCTTGCAGCGTGGCGGCGTCGAGGTCCTCGCCGATCAGCACGAAGCGGCTCGCGAGCGGTTGCGCCGCGCTTTCCTGCGCGTTCCAGCGGCGGTCGAAATAGCTGTCGAAGCGGCGGCCCACGCCCTGAATCACGAGGCGCATCGGCGCGCCCGGCAGCGCGGCGAAACCCTTCACGCGATAGATCGTGTGCGCATCGACGAGCTTTTGCAGCGCCTCGACCGCCACGTCGCGCGACGCCACCTGCGCCTCAACGACGACCGAATCGAATTCGTCGTGATGATGGTCGGCATCGTCGGCGGAACCGTGATGGTCGTGGCGCAGATGGATGCTCTCCTCCGACGCCGCTTCGAGACCGAGCAGCGTGTGCAGGTCGAGCTTGCCGTGCTGCGCGCGCACGATCTTCACCTGCGGCGGCAGTTCTTCGCGCAGGTCTTCGATCAGCGCGTCCTGCGCGGCGGCGTCGATCAGATCGGTCTTGTTCAGGATGACGAGATCGGCGGCCGAAAGCTGGTCTTCGAACAGCTCGTGCAGCGGCGATTCGTGATCGAGATTCGGATCGGCCTTGCGCTGCGCATCGACGGCCTGCGGGTTTTCCGCGAACTGGCCGCTCGCGGCGGCGGGACCGTCGACGACCGTCACGACCGCATCGACCGTGAAGGCGTTGCGGATCGACGGCCAGTTGAAGGCCTGCACGAGCGGTTTGGGCAGCGCGAGGCCCGAGGTTTCGATCAGCACGTGGTCGATGTCGGCGCGGCGTTCGAGCAGTTGCTCCATCACCGGGAAGAATTCTTCCTGCACGGTGCAGCACAGGCAGCCGTTCGCGAGCTCGTAGAGTTGGCCTTCCGTTTCGTTGCCGTTCTCGTCGCAACCGATGCCGCAGCCGCGCAGGATTTCGCCGTCGATACCCAGTTCGCCGAATTCGTTGACGATGACCGCGACGCGCAGGCCGCCCGCGTGCTGGAGGATGTGGCGCAGCAGCGTGGTTTTGCCGCTGCCGAGGAAGCCCGTGACGATGGTGACGGGGATTTTGCGCATCTGCATGTGGAAGCTCCTTCGGCGCATCGGCCGCAGGTGAAGTGCGCCGCGTCGGGCGTGTCGCGCGTGGGCGTCGGGCCGGAGGGGATCGTCGCGAGGCGTCGCGCGCATGAAAACTCGCGGAACACGCGCAAGCGGCGCGCGGCGGCATGAAGCCCGCACCACTTCGATCGACGATACAACCGGCTTGGACGCGCCACGGGCAAGGCCCGGCATGACGCATGAAATCATGGACGCGGCGCCGCAACCCCGCAGCGCGCATCCCGCGTATCTGGCCGGTATCCGGACTGACGAGTCACGCCGCTTCGCCTTCCCGCGCGGCGCGCCGTGGGGCGCGCTTCGCACAGTGGCCATGCATGCGGCGCATGCGATGAAGCGGCTTGCATCGACCTTGCAGCCGATGCGCTCGTTGTACCGTTGCGGGTGCAGTTCAGGTTGGCCGTGCCCGTGGCGGGATGGCTCCCTGATTCCCGTTTAACTGCGTGCGAAACGTACGCGCACGCGAGCACCAGAGTGCGTGCGAGTGTAGGCGCGGGTGGGCGGCGCGTCAACCGGGCGGGGGCGCGGCTCAGGGGCATTGGGGCGCGGATTTGCGGCGGATTTGCGGCGGATTCGCGGCGGATTTTCCGCCTCGGCCCGAGGCCGTCACGCGCTCGACGCCGCCCCCGGTTTTATCCGCGATGCCGCCCGAGCGAGGCGCAGCGCGCGAAATGCGTGTGCTATCGTATGCGCGCATTTGCGGCGTTTCCTGCACTTCCGCTCGATTTCGCCTGCTGTTTTTGGCTGGTTTTTGGGCTGTTTTTTGGCGGCTTCCACGCGTGACGCCCTGATTTTTGCCCCGGCCTTCACCCCCGACTTTCCGCGCTCAGTGAACCCTTCCCCGCCCGCCGACTGCTTGCCCGATGCCGCCCCGGCAGCGGACAATGCGGCGCCGCGCGCGCTTGCGATGGGCATCGGCTGCCGCCAGGGCGTGACGGTCGCGCAGATCGAGGCCGCCGTGCGAGCCGCGCTCGGCGCGTGGCCGCTCGCGCGCGTGCGGGCCGTGGCGACGCTCGATGCGAAAATCGACGAGCCCGCATTGCGCGCGTTTTGCGCCGCGCATGCGCTGCCGCTGCAGTGCTTCACGCGCGAGCAGGTGGAGGCGATGTCGCTGCAAGCAGCATCACAGCCCGCACCGGATTCACCGCCAAGCGCGGCGGCACTCGCGCGTTTCGGCGTGCCCGGCGTGTGCGAACCGTGCGCGCGGCTCGCGGCCGGAGGCGGCGCGCTGGTCCGCGGCAAGCTCGCGCTCGACGGCGTGACCGTCGCGCTCGCCGCCATCGCGCCCGATCCACGAAGCTGACGCCAGCAACGCACGCATACGCACAAACACGCACGAACACGCAGCACCCGACACTCATCGCATACACAACAGGACTCTTCGCGACGATGAAAACCGACCCCGAATCGCACCAACGCATGACCCAGCGCCGCCGCGAAGGCCACGAGAAAAAGCAGGCCGCCGCGACGCTCGAAAAAGGCCTCTTGATCGTCAACACCGGCAACGGCAAGGGCAAGAGCACGGCGGCGTTCGGCATGGCCGTGCGCGTGCTCGGCCACGGCATGAAGCTCGGCGTCGTGCAGTTCATCAAGGGCGCGCTGCATACGTCCGAGCGCGATTTTCTCGCCAGCGTGGCGCATTGCGACTTCGTCACGATGGGCGACGGCTACACCTGGAACACGCAGAACCGCGACGCCGACATCGCCACCGCGCGCAAAGGCTGGGACGCCGCGAAGCGCATGATCGAGAGCGGCGAATACGCCATGGTGATCCTCGACGAACTGAACACCGTGCTCAAGTACGACTATCTGCCGCTCGACGAAGTGCTCGGCGTGCTGACCGCGCGCGGGCCGATGCAGCACATCGTCGTCACGGGCCGCCACGCCGCCGACGAAATGATCGAAGCCGCCGACCTCGTCACCGAAATGCGGCTCGTCAAGCATCCGTATCGCGAGCAAGGCGTGAAGGCGCAAAAGGGCGTGGAGTTCTGACGCGATGACCGCGACGGCGACGCGCGTGGCCTGCCCCGCGCTCTTTATCAGCGCGCCAGCCTCGGGCCAGGGCAAGACCACGCTCACGGCGGGGCTCGCGCGTCTGCACCGGCGCGCCGGGCGGCGCGTGCGCGTGTTCAAGACCGGCCCCGACTTTCTCGACCCGATGATCCTCGAACGCGCGAGCGGCGCGCCCGTGCTCTCGCTCGACTTGTGGATGGTCGGCGAAGCGGGCTGCCGCGCGCTGCTCGCGCAGGCCGCGCAGGAAGCCGATCTGATCCTGATCGAAGGCGTGATGGGCCTGTTCGACGGCACGCCGAGCAGCGCCGATCTCGCGGCCACGTTCGGCGTGCCGGTGGCCGCCGCGATCTCCGCGAAGTCGATGGCGCAGACCTTCGGCGCGATTGCGTTCGGCCTCGCACGCTTTCGCGCCGACGTGCCGTTTCACGGCGTGCTCGCCAATCACGTCGGCTCGCCGCGCCACGCGCAGATGTTGCAGGAAGCGCTGCCCGCCGATATCCGCTGGCTCGGCCACGTTGCCAGCGACGCGGCGTTCGCGCTGCCCGAGCGTCATCTGGGCCTGCATCGCGCCGACGAAATCGGCGACCTCGACGCGCGCATCGACCGCGCCGCCGACGCGCTCGAAGCCACCGCGCTCGCCGCCTTGCCGCCCGCCGTCGAATTCGCGCTGCCCTGTAACGATACCGACGCCGACGCCGACTCCGCACGCACGCCGCGCCTGCTCGACGGCCGCCACATCGCCGTCGCGCGCGACGCGGCTTTCTCGTTCATCTATCCGGCGAACCTCGCGCTGCTCGAAACGATGGGCGCGCGCCTGAGCTTCTTCTCGCCGCTCGCCGACGAAGCCGCGCCCGCCGACGCCGACGCCGTCTATCTGCCCGGCGGCTATCCCGAACTGCACGCGGCCACGCTCGCGGCCAACGCGCGCAGCGCGCAATCGCTGCGCGCGCACGTCGCCGCGCAGCGACCGCTCGTCGCCGAATGCGGCGGCCTGCTCTATCTGCTCGACACGCTCACGACCACCGACGGCGCGTGCACGCCGATGCTCGGCCTGCTGCCCGGCGCGGCGGTCATGCAAAAGCGCTTCGCCGCGCTCGGCATGCAGCGCCTCGACAGCGCGCGCCACGGCACGGTCACGGGCCACACGTTCCACTACTCGCGCGTGAGCACGCCGCTCGCCGCCGAACTGCACGCGCGCCACGCGCAAACCGGCGCGGCGGGCGAGCCGGTCTACCGGCACGGCGCCATCGTCGCGACCTATATGCACGCCTATTGGCCTTCCAATCCGGCCTTCGCGGCCGCACTTTTCCATGGCACAGCCCTTTGACGAAGCCGAACGCGCGGCGGTCTACCGCGCGATCTACGAGCGGCGCGACATGCGCCACTTCGCGCCCGGTCCCGTCGATCCGGCGACGATGACGCGTCTGCTCGACGCCGCCCATCACGCGCCGAGCGTGGGCTTCATGCAGCCGTGGCGCATCGTGCGCATCACCGATGCGGCCGTGCGCGCGCAGTTGCAGGACGCCGTCGAGCGCGAGCGCCTCGCGACCGCCGACGCGCTCGGCAAGCGCCGCGAAGAGTTCATGAAGCTCAAGGTCGAGGGCATGCGCGAATGCGGCGAATTGCTCGTCGTCGCGCTGATGGACCGTCGTGAAGCGCACATTTTCGGCCGCCGCACGCTGCCCGAGATGGACCTGGCGTCGGTGGCCTGCGCGATCCAGAACATGTGGCTCGCGGCGCGCGCCGAAGGGCTCGGCATGGGCTGGGTGTCGATCTTCGACGTCGACGAAGTCCACGCGCTGCTCGGCATGCCGCCCGGCGCGAAGCCGGTGGCGATTCTCTGCGTCGGCCACGTCGCGGAGTTCTATCCGCGGCCGATGCTCGAAATGGAGCGCTGGGCGGAGCGCAAGGCGCTCGGCGAGTGTGTGTACGAGAATCGCTGGCCGGATGAGGCGGATGCCGTCGACGCGGTTGGCGACGAGCGCGCGGAGCAATCCGCCCCGCAAAACAAGGGCTGAAATTTAAAGCGCGCCGCGAAAATAGCGCGCGTGCGCGCGCTCACTGGCCTTGCGGCGTCACCGAAATCACATCGGGCATGGCCTGCGTGGCCGCGTGCGCCGCGGCCGCGCGCGGCTTCATCGTCACGCGCCATTGCGACGCGCCCGCATACGGCAGCTGCGCCAGCGCGCTCGCGACGAGATACGGCAGCGCCTGCTGCGCGTCGGCGTTGCGGTCGCGTTTGACCGCGCTCACCTTGTAGGCTTCGTGGCCGTCGGCCAGCGTGAAAAAGCGCAGCGTCAGCGAATGCACATAAGGATGGCCGAACCAGGGCAGCGACGGCGCCTGGGTCGGCACGCAGCCGCCCGTGCAATTGCCTGCGGCCACCGTGACGTCGGCGGGCCGCGACGCCCACGCCGCCGACACCAGATAACGCGCCGTATCGGGCGCGCCCAGCGGGACGGGCCCGGCCTCCTCGAAGCCGCGCTGCGCGAGCGCCGCGCGCAGCAGCGTCTCGCCGGACGGCGTGGCGTCGGCATCCGTTTGCGGCGTTGATGCGGTCTTCGCGGCCTGCTCGTCCTGGACGGGCGTGTGCGCGAAGCGGTAGCTCGCGCCTGCCGCACCGCTCACGGACAAGCCGCCTTGCGCCCGCACGTCGGCGCTCGGGCTCGCGCAAGCGGCCAGCGCGCCCGCCATCGTCAGGGCGCAGATCGTCATCGGGATCTTCACGGGACATACTCCATCGGATTCTTGGCCGGCTCAGGCCGGCGGCATCGCATCGACGAAACGCTTCGTCCAGACGCATCGACCTGACGCGGTAACGCCACGCGGCAACCTGCGCTCAGTCCGGCGCATCGAGCGCGGGCAGCGACATCGTCAACGTGGTGCCGTTGCCGGGCGCGCTCTCGACGTGGACCTCGCCGCCGTGGCGCGTCACGACCGTCTTCACGAACGCCATGCCGAGCCCCGCGCCGCTCACCTCGGGACGCTTGTCCGCGTGAAAACGCCGGAACGGCTCGAACAGCTTCGTCTGGTCTTCGAGCGGAATGCCGTAGCCGTGGTCGCGGATCGAGCAGATCACGCGCGGCGGCAGGCTATCCGCGACAGCGATACTACAGATAATTCTGGTGTCCGGTGGGCTGTACTTCACCGCGTTGTTCAGAATATTCACCAGCGTGCGCGTCATCAGCGAGCGGTCGGCGTTGATCCAGCCCATTTCGTCGCCGTCGAATGCGGTCTCGATCTGGATGCGCTTCGCGCTCGCCTGCGGCCAGACTTCGTCGCTGGCGTCGATCATCAGTTCGGCGAGACTCGTGGGCTCCAGCGCGTAGACCTGCGACTCCGCGCGCGCGAGTTGCACGAAGTCGTCGGCCAGCGTGAGCGAGCGGCGCGCGTAGCGCTCGATGCGGTCCATCACCTCGCGCACCGGCGCGGCGGCCAGCGTGCCGCGCTCGCGCTCGGTCTCGACCAGCGCGACGATCGACGCCTGCGGCGAGCGCATGTCGTGCGAAAGCAGCCGCAGCGCGTCTTCGCGCTGACGCTCGGCGTCGTGCAGCGCCGTCACGTCGACGAGACCCGCGATCCAGCCCACCGCCTGCCCCTGCGCATTCGTGCAGCTCGCGTAGCGCAGCAGATAGTCGCTGCCGTCACGCGCATGCACTTCCACGCCGCGCTCCATCAGCTGCGCGAATTCGCCGCGCGCCGGGTCGAGCGGCGCGGGCCAGTGCGCGTGCGCGAAGGCAAGCGTCTCCGGGTTCGGGTCGATCGGCTTGACGAGCGCGAGGTCGCCGAACACGTCCTGCACCCAGCGGCCCTCGAACGCGCCCACGTTCAGGCGCGCGAAATAGGCGCGCGCCGCGTGATTGGCGATCAGCACGATGCCGCGCAGGTCGGCGACCAGCAGCGGCTCCGGCACCGAATCGAGACTGTCCCAGACGAAGCGGCGCATGTCCTGCAAGCGCTGCGCGGCCTGCGCCATCAGCGCCATCTGCTGCGCGAGCGCGTCGCCCGCGTACTCGCGGCCCGGCGCGGACGCCTCGGGCAAAAGATAGGGTTCGTCGGCGAGTTGCTGCAACTCCTTGCGCAGATACGACATCGTCATTTCGAGACGCCGCCAGCTCCAGAGCGGATACACCACGGCCAGCGCGACGATGGCGGGCACGGGCGTGAGCCAGATGCGCGCGCCGTACAGCAGCGCCGCGCTCGCGGCCAGCGAAAGCAGCGCGAGCAAGGGCAGCAGCAGCAGCGTGCGCAGCGGCGCGAACACGAGGAAACCGGCCAGCAGCAACGCCAGCGGCAGCAGCGACGCCAGCACGACGGTCAGCGGTCCGGCCGGTTCGATGGCGGTGCCGTTGAGCAGCGTATCGAGCACGAGCGCGTGGATATCGACGCCCGGCAGCGGCCCGAGCGTGCCCGCGAGCGGCGTGGCGAAGCGGTCGTACAGCCCCGACGCCGTCACGCCCACCAGCGCCACGCGCCCGCGCAGCAGGCCCGGCGGCACGCGGCCTTCGAGCACGTCGGCGAACGACACCTTGCGGTAATGCTCGACGTTCGCGCTGAACGGCAGCAGGAAGCGCGCCTCGCTTTGCGGGCCGCCCGCGTGCAGCAGGCTGGCGTCGCGGCGCGCGGCATCGGCCGGATAGCTGGCGTGCGCGAGCGCGATCTGGCCGCCGCGCACCGCGCGCCACAGCGGCACCATGAGTTGCGGCCAGCGCTGCCGGGCGTCGCCTTCGAACAGCGCGACGCTGCGCACGATGCCGTCCGTATCGACTTCGAGATTGATGTGGCCGATACCGGCCGACGCCTGGGCAAGCTGCGCGACGGGCTGGACGACCGTGCGCCGGCCGCCGTCGGTCTCGTCGGCGGGCGACAGCAGCATCGGCAGATACGCGGGCCGCTTGCGCAGCGCCTCGCCGAAGCGCGCGTCGTCGAACGACGGCTCGGTGAACAGCACGTCGTAGACCACGGCCGCCGCGCCCGCCTGGGCGAGCCGGTCGACCACCTGGGCGTGCACGCTGCGCGGCCAGGGCCAGCGGCCGAGCGCCGCCACGCTCGCATTGTCGATCTCGACGATCACGATGTCGGGCGAGACCGGCCGCTCGCGCAGCGTCAGCAGGCGGTCGTAGACGAGATGATCGGCGCCGAGCGTCCAGTGTCCGAGCACGCTCAGCAACACGATGACGACGCCCGCGCACGCCACGCCCGCCCATTCGAACAGAAAGCGCCGCCCGACCGGACGGCCAAGCGGCGTGGGCGGGCTCACGCTCATGCGCGCCTGCGTCACCAGTCGAGCCGGAACGACTGGACCGGACTGGCCTTCTGGTAGTAGCGGCCGCCTTCGAACTGCTCGGCGATCACGCTCCAGTAGTAGGTGCCCTTGGGCAGATCGCGCACCACGGCCTCGCCGTCCTCGATATCGGTGCGGTCGACGAGCGGCGCGCGCAGATCCTCGGACTTCGCCAGCACGAAGCGAAAACGCGTGTTCTGCGTGGCGCGGTCGACGTACCAGCGGAACGCGTAGTCGCGCGTGCCGTCGACGCGCCCGGCCGTCGCGCCGAGCGCAATGCGGCGGCGCTCGAACGCGTAGGTGGACGGCATGCCGTCGAGGCCGTTCTCGTCGATCGCGGACAGGCGCACGAAATACGTGCCGTCGGGGAGCGCGCCCGCCTCGACGTGCGGCGAGTCGCTGCGCAGGTCGCGGATCATGTCGTAGAGGCCCGCATCGCGGCCAATCTGCACGCGATAGCCGTGCGCGCCTTCGCGCGGCGCGAGGTCGAAGGCCACGTTGGCCTCGTCCTGCACGCGGGCGGGATGGCGCAGTTCCGGTGCGTCGAGCAGTTCGACGGGCGCGCCGGCCGCGCCGCCCGCCGGCGTGAGGCTGCCGTGACCGGCCGCGACCAGTTGCGCCGACGCCGCGAGCGGCATGCCCGGCGCGGGCGCGACCGCGTCGGCGTGGGCGCGCGCGGAGGCGTCGACGCCCACCGCGCCGTCGAGCACTTCCACCGCCGTCGAGCCCTTGTCGCCGTCGTAATTCACGCGGAAACGCGTGCCGCGCACGCCCGCGACCACCGAAGGCGAGCGGATCTGGAAGCGATCGTCTTTCTTCGTGGCGTGCGTGACTTCGGTATCGACTTCGCCGCCATGCAGGTTGACGACGCGGTCGGTCGCGCCCGTCAGCACGGTCTGGCGCAGCGTGGCAAGGTCGAGCGAGGTGTTGGGCGGCAGGATCAGATGCGAGCCGTCGCCGAGTTCGAGCGTGGCGAAGCCTTCGGGGCCGGTCTGCACGCGGTCGCCCTCGACCAGCTTCGTGCCGACCGCGAGCGGCAACTGCGGCGCGCTGCGGAAGGCGTGACTCGCGGGGCCGCTGGTGGCGATCACACGCGCGCTCAGGCCGTCCTGGCGCAGCAGCGCGACCGGCACGCGCAGCTGCACGCCCGCCTGCAGACGGCGCGGCGCGCTCACGCCGTTCAGGCGCGCGAGCTGGGTCCAGTCGGCGGGATCGCGCAGATAACGCACAGCGATGTCGTAGAGCGAGTCGCCGGCGCGCGTGACGTAGATTGCCGTTTGCACCGGCTGCGCGCGGGGAGCGCGCGGTTCGCGGGCCTGGGCGTCGCGCAGGGCGGGCAGCAGGCTCAGCGCGAGCGCGCAGGCGAACAACGGCCGCGCCAGCGCCGCGCGCCCGCCCGCAACGGGGCGGTTCCTGCGGGCGGTCGTCACGCCGCGTCCCCCTCGATGCGTTCGAGGCGATAGCCATAGCCGTAGATCGGCGTGAGGCGGTAGCCGTTTTCGGGACGCAGGCCGAGCTTCGAGCGCAGCATCGAGACGTGCGTGTCCATGGTGCGCGACGGGATGTCGTCGGATTGCTTCCAGATCACGTCGAGGATGTGCGCGCGCGACAGCGGGCGGCTCAGGTGCTGGAACAGCAGCAGCGCGAGGTCGAATTCCTTCTGCGTGAGCGCGACCGCCTTGCCGGCCACCGTCGCCTGACGCGACTTCAGGTCGAATTCGTATTCGCCGAAGACTTCCTTCTGCGCGGGCGGATGCAGCTGATACGCTCGGCGCAGCAGCGAGCCGACGCGCGCGAGCAGCACCGGCGCGGACACCGGCTTGACGACGTAGTCGTCGGCGCCGCTGTTGAGCATCAGCGCGATATCGACCTCGCGGCTGCGGCTCGTCATGAACAGCACCGGCAGGCGCGTGGACAGGCTCTGCCGCACCCAATGGAGGACTTCGTCGCCGGCCATGTCCGGCACGTTCCAGTCGAGGACGAGCAGGTCGAAGGTCTGCCGGCGCAGCTGCCGGACCAGCTCGCCGCCCTTGGCGAATGCGTGGCAGACGTGACCTGCCGCCATCAACGTTTGACAGACGAAGTCGGTCTGCGCCGGATCGTCATCCAGTACTGCAATTCTCATAGTGCCCCGCACCCAGTATCGTTTTTCATGTTCTCGGGATGGCTCCACCCTGCGGTCCCGCCAGCGTTGCCGACAGCGCTGGCGAATGCCCTCCCCAACCCCGCAGCGCGCCAACCACGCCGCGCGCGCAAACCGCCACTTTCGCAGCGTCTCGAAATAAACGGGAGCGGCAAACGCAGTCCGAATCGGGGAGACAGAATCCGCCCATGGTAGTCGAAAACGCTCTCATCCGACGCAAGGGCCCATGACGTGGCGTTTGCGGGGCAGTCTCGCGTCGCTTTCGCGTCGTTTTCGCTGCGTTCTCATATCGTTCGCGGATCATTTACGGTCCGCTTACGGCTACTGGGCGGTCCGTGGCGGACCCTTGTTCTGGCCGTGCTCGCCGGCTAGCGCCGCCGCGCCGACGGCATGAGCGCATCGTCGGCCGATGGTGCGTCCGCCTGCGCGGGCTGGCCGTGGTGAGCATGCTCGCCGTGGTGACCGTTATGGCTGCCGCTGTGATCGCCGTGTCCGCTGTGTCCGCCGCGCTCCTCGGCCGCAGGCGGTTCGCCCGCGAGCAACGCGGCCAGATGGACGCGCACATGCTCCCACGCGGCGTGCGCGTAGTCGGGCTGCGCGGCGGCGCGCGCCTGCGCGAGCACGAAGGCACGCAGCACGGTGGAAGAACATTGCGTCAACTTGTCCGAACGGCCAAAGCGCGACTGGCGCAGCGCCTCGCTCAGCCAGGGCAGTTCGGCCTCGCACGAATCGGCGTAAGCCTCCATCGCGGCACGCGCATGACGGTCGCGCGCGAGGTCCAGCTCGACGCGGTCAAGATCGCGGCTGCCCCCCGACCCATTGACGCGGGAAGCCGGCGGAAACCGGATGCTGCCGGAACGGAAAAACATGAAAACCTCGTGTTGCTGACCCGCGCTGCCCACTTTTGCGGCTAACCTTTTTCGGCTAAGTCGCGGCTAACTGTTACTGATAAGGCGTACTGCTGATTCGTGATGCCAACTTGTGCTGCTGATTCGTCATGCCGACCCATGCCGTCGCGAGCACGCCGCGCGGACGATGAAAACCGCCCGGGCTGCCGGCGCTGCGCGTGTCGTCGGATGCCGGAACGCGGCCGCACGGACTCGACGGCGCGCCGTTGCGCGCCATGCCGGACGTGCGTGCCTGCCCGCGCCTGCCTGAAGGGATGAAGGAAAAACGAGTGACGATGGCCGCAGTCCGCGCACCGCGTAGTCTCCGGCAGTCCTCGCCCCCGGACCAGAACCGTCGGCGCGTGCGCCGGCGCCACCTCGACGGCGCGTCGCACGCAGACGGACATCACCGCCCGACGTCCGCCCGCTGGCCGCAGCCGTGCTCATTGCATGGCGCCACGCTCACCGCCATCGCCACTCCTACTACCAGGCGCTGTTACCAGCGTTATGCGGCGAACTTGAGTCCGCTCTGTCCTCGCACCGGCGCGTCGCCGTGTCCCGATCGCGCCGGCCCCCGTAGCCGAATTCCGTGCTTGCCGCGCTTGCCCCGCGCATCGCCAGGGACCGGGAATTTCGGTCCGTCTGGAGCGATGTCGGCCGTCATCGGAAAACCTCCGGCGATGACGTATCAGGCGGCGACGGCTTATTGTCGTCGCAAGCACAAAAACCTACTGTCAGGGATTGTTAAATCCGACGGATTTAAGGAGGAGAAACGTAGGAAAACGATGAATCGGCGCCAGACGCCGAGCGAGCGCTCGCTGACGTGACGATCGACGCGTCGGGGCGTGCCCGCGTCTTTCTGAAACTTCCCAAAACTTCCCGAAATGCCGAACGCGCCGCGTGCCCGCCGCATTGCACGGCGGGCACGCAAGCGCATGCACCGGCAGACTGGCCGCGCGAGACTTATTTCGCGGCGGCTTGTCCGCCCGCAGACGGGCGCGCGAGCGAAATTTCGACACGGCGATTGGGCGCCAGACAGGCGATCAGCGCCTCACGATTGCGCTCATTGCACTGGACGAGCGGATTCGCCTTGCCGCGCCCGACCGCGCTGACCGCGACGTTCGCTGCGCCCCGATCGCGCAGATAAGCGGCGACGGTTTCCGCGCGTTGCCGCGACAGACGCTGGTTGTAGCTATCGCTGCCGAGCCGGTCGGTATAGCCCTCCGCGCGGATGGCCGTGACGTCGCCACTCTCGGCGATATCGCGCGCCAGCGTGTCGAGACTCGCGCGCCCCTGCGGCAACAGGCCATTGAGATCGCCGCGATCGAAACGGAACAGCGTGTCGGTCGGCAGCGTGATGTTGTTCGGCAGCGACGGAGGCGGCTCGATACGCGGCGGCGGCTGACACGCGTTCAGGACCGCAGGCAGTTCGGCGACCTTGCGCTGCACTTCGTCGACGCGCTGCGCGCTCGCGTCGAACGAGCGCGTCCACGCCTCGTGACCCGCGTGCATCAGTTCGACTTCGGCGCAGGCCACGCGCTCCTGCGCGGGCTGACACGAGGCGAACACCGGCGACGATTTCGCCGCCAGCAACCGCTGCCACAGATCGGGCCGCACGATGGCCGCGGTGCGCAGCTTCGGGTTCTCGACGCTCGCCTGCCCGCGCCCTTCAAGCGCGCCGATCAACTGGTCGGCCTGACGCGCCGCCTCTTCGACGAATCCCCAATGGTTGTATTGCGTATGCTCCTCGCGCGCGGCGTAGATCCAGCACTGCGCCTTCGCGCCGAAATAGCCGGCTTGCTTCGGGCCGAGCGCCTGAAGGCGGCGTTGCTCGTCGTCGAGTTGCGCACGGCCAATGCTGCCCGGATACGTGGCAACCCAGGCGTCGGTGGCCGCGCCGGCTTGCTCGCTCTGCGACGTTCGCAGCCCGTCTTCGAGCACGGTGGGGTCCTGAACCTGCAGGGAATCGCGCGTCGCCTGCGACGCGCATCCGGCGAGCACGGCTGACGCCGCAATCGCCATGGCGATGGTTTTCATGTTGGTTGTTGCCCATGGAAAGGGCCGCACGGTTCGCCCGTGCGGTTGGAGCGCGCGGGGCGTGCCGCGTGAGGTGCGCGGCCGGCATTGCGCCGGCCGCGCCGCCAGGATCGCTGCCCGCTGCGTCAACCGCCGAACACGATGCCAAGACCCGCACGGACGATGGTGCTGTTGCCGCCCGCCGACGAGACGCCGAGGTTGTAGTTGACGCTGCCCTTCTCGTTCCAGCGCGACACGCCGATGCCGATTGCCGCCTGGCCGCGATACGCCGCGACGCCCGCGTTCATGGTCGTGCGCCCAGGCAGATACGGTGTGACGACGTTGAGCGCCGAGGCCGCCGCGATGCCGCGCCGCGCGTCGCGGTCGACGTCGTCGATCCGGCTGTTGACGCCGCCGAGCGAGCTGTTGAGCTGGCCCAGATTGACCGCGTCGGTGGGCGCCGTGCCGTTCGCGACGTTGGTGATCTGCCGCTCGTTGCCGATGCTGCCCACCGACACCGAGTTGGCGCGGTCGGCGACCGAGTTCGCGCCGAGCGCCACCGAATTCGCGCCGTTGGCATGCGCCTGATCGCCGATCGCCGTCGATGAGGTGCCGCTCGCGACCGCGCCCCCGCCGACCGCCAGCGTGTTCGAACCGCTGGCCGTGGCGGCGCCGTTCGGCGAGTTCACGGCCACATACATCGTGGCGCTCGTGGCCACGTTCTGCACGGCCTGCTCGATGCTCGCGACCTGCATATTGGTCGCGAAAAGCTGCGAGCCGGTAACGGCGTCGGTGCTGCTCGCGCTCAGCACGGCGTCGGCGAGATTCGTGAGTTTCACAGCCGCGCCCGTGCCACCCAGCGTGACCGAGTCGTGTGCCGACGAGTCGTACTGCACAGCGTTCGCGACGGAGCCCGCGATGTTGGTGACCGACTTCTGCAGATTCGTGATGTCGGTGGTGTTTTGCGTGACGCGGCCGTCGAGGTTCGTGAGCGCCGAGCCGACGTTGTTGATGGTCGTGCCGCCGATCGTGTAGGACGGCGCGGCGAGCGAGCCGTCCGGCGCCACGCTCGCGCCGCCGCCCAGCGCTGCGGCCGTATTCGCGATGCTGGCATAGAGTTGCTGGCCGTTGACCGCCTCCGAGCTCGTCGCATTGACCGCGCCCGCCGCAACGCCCGTGAGCGTGCGGTTACCCGCCGTGCCCGCGAAATTGACGACCGTGCCGTTGGTGTTTGCGCCGACGTTGATCGCGCGGCTGGTGGTGTCTTGCGTGACGAGGTCGATGCCCGAATCCGAAATCTTCTGCTGCAGCGAAGTCAGCCCGGTATCGAGCGTGTCGAGCGCGCTGCCGACGGTGTTCTGCGTGCCGCCCTGCACGTGATAGGCAGGCGCGACGATGTTGCCGTCCGACGCGAGCCCCGCGCCGCCGCCAAGCGTGCCAGCGAGCGCGCGCAACTGCCCGGCGTTCACTGCATCGCCGGACGCCGAGCCCGCCGCAAGGTTCGTGATCTTCGTGCCGTTGGCGCCGCCGAGCGTGACGGTTGCGCGCGAGGTGTCGTCGTAGGCGACGAAGCTGTTCGTGAAGTTGCCGCTGCCGTCCACGTCGAGGCCCGCGGCCTTCAACTGGCCGAGGTTGACCGCGTCGCGGTCTGCCTTGCCGTTGGCCACGTTCGACAGCACCGTGCCGTCCTGGCCGCCATCGAACGTGACGCGCGTATGTGCGGACGTGTCGTATTTCACGCCGTCCACCGAACCCGTAGCCGCCGCGCTTTCGACTGCCTTCAGCGCGGTGCCGACGTCGGAATACGTCGTGCCGCCGAGCACGTAGCTCGGTCCGCTCAGCGAGCCGTCGGTGTTGACGCCCGCGCCGCCGCCGAGGGCCGTGGCCGCGCTGCTGGAAACGCCGTAGAGTTGCGCGCCGTTCACGGCGTCGCTGCTGCCCACCGCAATGTTGCCCGCCGCGAGATTCGTGATGCGCGTGCCGTTCGCGCCGCCCAGCGTGATCTGCGATTTCGTGATGTCGTCGTAGGCGACGAAGGCGTTCGTGACGTTGCCGCTGCCATCCACATCGAGGCCCGCCGACTTCAACTGGCCAAGGTTGACCGCGTCGCGGTCCGCCGCGCCGTTGGCCACGTTCGACAGCACCGTGCCGTCCGGGCCGCCATCGAAGGTGACTCGCGTGTGTGCGGACGTGTCGTACTTCACACCATCCACGGAACCCGTTGCCGCCGCACTCTCGACTGCCTTCAGCGCCGTGCCGACGTCGGAATACGTCGTGCCGCCGAGCACGTAGCTCGGTCCGCTCAGCGAGCCATCGGTCTTGACGCCCGCGCCGCCGCCCAGGGCCGTGGCCGTGCTGCTGGAAACGCCGTAAAGTTGCGCGCCGTTCACGGCGTCGGTACTTCCCACCGCGACGCTTCCCGCCGCGAGATTCGTGATGCGCGTGCCGCTCGCGCCAGCCAGCGTGACCTGCGACTTCGTGGTGTCATCGTAGGCAACGAAGCTGTTCGTGACGTTGCCGCTGCCATCTACATCGAGGCCCGCCGACTTCAACTGGCCGACATTGACCGCGTCGCGCTCCCCCGCGCCATTGGCTACGTTCGACAGCACCGTGCCGTCCGCGCCACCGTCGAAAGTGACGCGCGTGTGCGCGGACGTGTCGTACTTCACGCCGTCCACGGAACCCGTTGCCGCCGCACTCTCGACTGCCTTCAGCGCCGTGCCGACGTCGGAATACGTCGTGCCGCCGAGCACGTAGCTCGGTCCGCTCAGCGAACCGTCGGTCTTGACGCCCGCGCCGCCGCCCAGGGCCGTGGCCGTGCTACTGGAAACGCCGTAGAGTTGCGCGCCGTTCACGGCGTCGGTGCTTCCCACCGCGACGCTTCCCGCCGCGAGATTCGTGATGCGCGTGCCGTTCGCGCCAGCCAGCGTGACCTGCGACTTCGTGGCATCGTCGTACGCGACGAAGGCGTTCGTCACGTTGCCGCTGCCGTCCACATCGAGACCCGCCGACTTCAACTGGCCGACATTGACCGCGTCGCGGTCCGCCGCGCCGTTGGCTACGTTCGACAGCACCGTGCCGTCCGTGCCGCCGTCGAAGGTGACGCGCGTGTGCGCGGACGTGTCGTACTTCACGCCGTCAACAGAACCCGTAGCCGCCGTGGCTTCGACCGCCTTCAGCGCCGTGCCGACGTCGGAATACGTCGTGCCGCCGAGCACGTAGCTCGGTCCGCTCAGTGAACCGTCGGTGTTGACGCCCGCGCCGCCGCCCAGGGCCGTGGCCGCGCTATTGGAAACACCATAGAGTTGCGAGCCATTCACGGCGTCGCTGCTGCCCACCGCAACATTGCCCGCCGCGAGATTCGTGATGCGTGTGCCACTCGCGCCAGCCAGCGTGACCTGCGATTTCGTGGCGTCGTCGTAGGCGACGAAGGCATTCGTGACGTTGCCGCTGCCGTCCACATCGAGACCTGCTGCCTTCAACTGCCCGACATTGACCGCGTCGCGATTCGCCGCGCCGTTGGCCACGTTCGACAGCACCGTGCCGTCCGTGCCGCCGTCGAACGTGATGCGCGTATGCGCGGACGTGTCGTATTTCACACCGTCCGTCGAACCTGTGATGGCCGTGTTCTCCACGGCCTTCAATGCCGTGCCCACGTCGCTATAGGTCTGGTTGCCCAGCACATAGCCCGGCGCCGTGACCGAACCGTCGCTGTTCACCGCCGCGCCGCCGCCCAGCGCGCCCGTCACGCTCTTGAGCTGCGCGACGTTCACGGCGTCCATGTCGCCCTGGCCCGCCGCCATGTTCACGATACGGCGCGTGTTTGCCTTGCTCGGCAGCGTGGCGGCGTTATTGTCCGCATCGACGACAACGTGCGTTTGCGTGCCGTCGCTGCCGACCGAGACGGTGTTGGCCTGATTGGCTACCGAGCCCGCACCGAGCGCCACCGAATCGGTTGCATTCGCGAGCGACTGCACACCCAGCGCCATGCTCGTGTTCGCCGAGGTTTGCGCGTTCGAGCCCATGGCGATGCTGCCGTCACCGCCCACGCGCGCCATGTCGGTCGGCCCCGTCGAGCCCGAGGCGTTGGCAATGCCCTTGATCTGCGTGTACCAGGCAGCGGTCTTGAATACCATGTTCAAGGAGGACGCCTCGACGCCCGAACCGGCGCCTGCCGCCATTAGCGAGACCCCTTGCGGCGCGGCTGCGGCCATCACGACCGGACTCGCGGAAGCCATTGAAACCGTGGAAGCCGACGCTGCGCCCGTGCTTTGCACACCCAGCGACGCAAGCAGCAAGGCGTTCTGCGCTTCGAGCGCGGTGGCGGAGGCGGCCGTACTGACGTACGCACCGGGATTCGCCGTGCCGCCCGCAGTGGCGCCCTGGTCGTTCGCCGCATTGCCGGAGAGCGAGGCGGCTTCATCCGATGACGTCTGCGCCGCGTTCGCGGCAAGCGCAGCGCCGCCGAACCCAAGCAACGCCACGGCCTGCGCCGCGCTCAGCACGCTCGCCCTCATGCCGCCCTTCCCCTGACCGCGGGCGTTTTCCTGCACCGCCACCCACGCGCCAGCCGACTCGTTCCACACAGATCGATAAGCCTTGTTCATACGCTTCCTTGGTCGTTTCAATGGGGCCGGCATGGAACGGACCTAATCGGTCCACGCCATGCCTGGTTACTTCGGAATCCAAACTTTTTAGTTGCGACTTGCCCGCCCACGACGAATCGACGCGTGCCCGACAAGCTCATTCTTGCTTCAGTTGATGCTGGAAATCAGCTAGCCGAATGGCTAATCTCGCTGACACCTTGACCGGCACGCGACAATTGCCGATGACGCACGGCGACGGAATCGTCAATGAATCGGCAACGAACCGGCCACTCAATGCATCGCATACCTGATCGATTTACCTCGAACTCCGACAGCAGGCGATTTCGTGAATCGCTGGCGTACGGAGTTGAAAAATCGCCCGTTTAAGGTATTCGGACTGACTCGGGCGCGACACACGAAAACTCTTAAATTCTCTTTACCGAGCTAAAAATTGTGTGATTCATCTGAGCGCACGCCAAAGAAAAACGGGCGCTCCTAAAGAGCGCCCGTGGCATTGAGATTCCGATTGCGGATCAGTTTTGCTTGCGTTCGTCGCCGTGGCCGCCGCCCTGGCCGGACGGATGACCGCCTTGCGGCGCTTCGGGCCGGCCATGTTCGGCGGGCGGCGCGGGCGGACGCGCGCCACCCTGCGGCGGACCACCGGGACCCGCCCCGCGATTGAACGCGGGCTCGGGGGCGCGGCCCGCATTGGGCTGCTGCATCTGCGGACGCGGCGTTTCGGCGGGACGCGGCGCTTGCTGCGGCATCTGCTGCGGGGCGCGCGGGGCTTCGGCGGGACGCGGCGCCTGCTGCGGCGCGCGCGGCGCTTCGGTGCGCTCCCCGCCGTTCATGGGAGGACGGCCGGCATTCGGCGGTGGCGCGGCGTTGCCCGGCGCACGCGCATTGCCTGGCGGCGGACCGCCTTGCGGACGGCCAGCGCCCTCAGGCATGCCGCCCGGCGGCCTTGCGCCCGGCGGCGGACCGCCATTCCCGGGCGGACGGCCCCCGCCACCCTGCGGCGGCGGCAACGGCCGCGCCGGGCCGCCGTGCCAGTTCGGCGCGGGCGGACGCGCGCCATAGCCCGGCGGCGGCGCATGCGTCCAGCGCTCGCGCTCGCCATACCACGGACGGTCGCGATAAAAGCTGCCCCAATAGGCGCCGATGGAAAACGTCACGATCGGCAGGCCGATGGCCGCGCCGTAACCGGCGAGCGGCACATAACCGCCCTGATAGGGATAGGTCAGATAGCCGCCGTACACCCAGCCGCGCACGCCCTCGGCGCCGATGTCGCACCAGGAGTAATCGCTCACACAGCCGAATACGACGACCGGCACGCTCGGCCCGAGTTCGCTGACGACGGGATAGTCGCCGGACGGCCCCGCATAGAGATCGACCGGCTCGCTGGTGTAGGCCTGCGACTGCGCCTCGACGCCGGGCGCCGCGAGCGCGAGGCCGGCGGCCACGCACAGCGCCATCTTCATTGGAATGGTGGACATGCTCCCCCCTTTTTGTTTCGACTCATGCGTGGGGCAGAGCATATTCCGTTCCCGGCGTGGGGCCTTACTCGTTTTCCTCGAAGTAATGGCCGAACTTCACCTGCTTGGTGCGGATGTAGCGCTCGTTTTCCTCGCGCATCGGAATCGCCAGCGCGACGCGCTCGATCACGGGAATGCCGTGCTTCGAGAGCGTGTCGAACTTGTGCGGATTGTTGCTCATCAGGCGCACCGAGGTGACGTTGAGCAGACGCAGGATCGCCGCCGCCGAATCGTATTCGCGCGCGTCGTCGGGCAGGCCGAGGTCGAGGTTGGCTTCGACCGTGTCGCGGCCCTGCTGTTGCAGCTGGTACGCGCGGATCTTGTTCGACAGGCCGATGCCGCGCCCTTCGTGCCCACGCAGATACAGCAGCACGCCACGGCCTTCCGCCGCGATGTAGCGCAGCGCGAGGTCGAGCTGCTCGCCGCAGTCGCAGCGGTAGGAACCGAACACGTCGCCGGTCAGACATTCGGAATGCAGGCGGGCGAGCACCGGCTCGCCGCTCCCCACGTCGCCCATCACGAGCGCGCAATGCTCGGCGCCGCCGTCCTTCACCCGATAGACGTAGGACTCGAAGGTGCCGTAACGGGTCGGCAGCGTGGCGCTCGCGTCAAGCACGACGCATTCGTTGGCGTTGTCGCCGTCCGCGCAGGACGGCTCTTGAAGCGTAGGCATGATCTGGAACAGAGGTCTGGCAAAAACCGGCGCGAAGCCGGATTGAAGTTAGGAACCGGAGTGTACCGCCATTTGCGACGCGCCGCGCCGCACGGCCTCGCAGGCCCGAGGGAGCGTCCGCCCATACGCCGGCTCGTCCGTGCCGACGGAAGCACGGACGGACGCGCGGATGGAAGCACGGACCAAAGCGCGCGCGAACGCGATCCGCCGCGCATCGACGGAGGGCCGCAGGGCGGCCGGACGCACACTTCGCGCATACCCCGACGGCTCCGCCGCGCCCATCCGCCTATACTGGAGTGGCTTTCATGGCTTTCGACGAAGGCACGCACGGCGCGCCCCTCTCGCCGCGCCGCACCAGGCAATGACCGAAGACAAGAAGGACGAACTGGAGTCGCCCTATGACGAGCGTTGCACAGGTACTCAAATCCAAGCCGGAACAAGTGGTCTACACGATCGCCGCGGGTGATTCCGTCTACGACGCCATCCGCCTGATGGCCGAAAAACAGATCGGCGCCCTGGTCGTCACCGACGGACCCGACATCGTCGGCATCGTCACGGAGCGCGATTACGCGCGCAAGATCGTGCTGATGGACCGCTCGTCGAAGACCACGGCCGTGCGCGACATCATGACTCCGCACGTGCGTTTCGTGGAGCTTGACCAGACCACCTACGACTGCATGGCGCTGATGACGCAGCGGCGCATGCGCCACCTGCCCGTGATGGCGGGCGGCCGGCTCGTGGGCATGGTGTCGATCGGCGACCTCGTGAAAGAGATCATCGCCGAGCAGCAGTTCACCATCGAGCAACTCGAGCACTACATCACCGGCGGTCCTGGCGCCTGACGTCCGACACCGCCCGCCTCCGCGCAGCAAAAAAAGCCCAATCCTTCTCGGGTTGGGCATAAGCCACCTTGCGGCGGCGGAGGTTCCACGCATGAAAAACGCGTGATCGCTCACGGGCCGGCGCGGCCGCGTTGTCGCGCCGCGCCGGCTCGCCGGATGGGGTGCTGGACGGTTATCCCGTCATCGGACCTGGCGCCTGACCGCACGCCGGACGGTGCCCGGCGGCGCGGTATGGCGTGCTGAACGGCTCAGGTCGGCGCATCGACACAATCTCGCCTTGGCGAGACCCGGCCTGCGACCGGGTTTCCGATCTCAGTGACCGATCTTAGTTACCGAAATAAATCGATTGCGACGGCGCGGCGTGTGCCGGTTGACCCGACTGCGTCGAGCCCGCGGGCGCGCCGCCATAGCTGGTGTCGGCGACCGGCTGCTGGGTCTGGGCCACGTCTTGCTGCTGCGCGACGCGCGCTTCGGCGGCCTGGATGTCACGCGGATACGCGGCGTCGTTCGCGGTCGCCGGGTTATAGCCCGCCTGCTCGACCTGGATCAGTTCCTGACGGACTTCGGCGCGCGTCATCGGCGCGTTGGTCTGGCTTTGGGCGAACGAGAGCGCCGGAGCGGCGAGGAGCGCGGCAACGGCCGCGGCTTGAATCAGGGTACGGGTATTCATGATCACTAACCTCCATCACTTGTTTTGAGGCCGACGTTCGCCGACCAGTGACTTCAGTTTATTGAGACTAGAGATCAGGGCAAATACCTATTTCCCCAAAATACAGTTTCGTTCTCGACAACAATACAAGCCGCGCAATAATCGCTGAAAACAGGGTGGAATCGTTCATTCACACCCTAATTTACCGTCCCACTTCCCGCCCCATTTCAAGCCGATGCGAGCAGCTTGCGCGGCCCGCTCACGAACGGGCTGCCGACAACGTAGAACCGCAGCGGCCGATCGATTTCACGCGAAAGCCCGATGCGCGTCGTCGTACCGATAACGAGCGACGCGTCGTTCGCCGCAAGCTCGCGATCGCGTCCGATCCACAAGCCCTCGCCGCCGCACAGATCGAATCCGTCGAACGACGCGCCCACGCCGAACGCCTGCGTGAGCCGCCCCGGCCCGCGCGCGAGTTCGCGCAGCGGCGCGCCAGCCCGTCGCGCGGCCATCGACGCCAGCCCTTCGAGCGGCTCCACGGCGCGAAACAGCACGCCCGCGCCAACACCCACCGCCTCGCTCGCCATATTGAGCATCCACGACACGCCATACGTGAGCCGCACATAAGCGTGTCCGCGCGCGAGAAACAGCGACGCGTTCCAGCCGCGCGGACCGATGAACGCGTGCCCCGTCGAGTCGCCGACCGGATAAGCCTCCACTTCCACGAGGCGTCCGCTCACGCGGCCCTCGGGCAGATCGTGGACCAGATACTTGCCGACCATGAAACGCGCGAGCGCCACGGTATCGACAGGCAATTCGTCGCGCGCGAGCGCCACGATGGACCGCGCGGGCGGCGCGCCATCGCTGGCTCCGCCCGCGCGCCGCGTCACCGCGCCGCCTCGCTCGACTGCGTCGCGCTACGCAGCTTCGCGACATCCGCCGCGCTCACCGTGCCTTGCTTGTTGTTCCAGCCCGTGCGGATAAAGCTCAGCACGTCGGCGATCTGCTGGTCGTTGAGCTGGTCGCGATACGCGGGCATCGGATACGGCGCGGGCACGCCCTGAATCACGAGGTCGCCCGTGCCGTTGAGCGTGACGTTGATAAGCGACGACGCGTCCTTCTCCAGCACGTTCGGATTGCCCGCCAGCGGCGCGAACATCGGCGCGAAACCGCGTCCGTCGGCGCCGTGGCAGTGCATGCAGAACGCCGTGTAGACGCGCGCGCCCGCATCGTTCGCGGGACGCCCGAGCGACACCTTGGTCGCCTGCGGATCGTACGCATAGGCGGGCGCGCCGTCGCCGCCCGCGGGCGGCAGCGACTTCAGATACGCGGACATCGCCTGCACGTCCGCATCGTTCAGCGCCTGGGTGCTGTTGTTGATGACGCTCGTCATCGCGCCGAACGCCGACGCGTGCTGGTTCGCGCCCGTCTTGAGGAACTGCGCGAGATCGGCCTCGCTCCAGCGCCCGAGCCCGGTGTTGTGCTCGCCCGTCAGGTTCGACGCGTACCAGTTGTCGAGCAGCGCGCCCGTGAGGAACGCGTTGCCGCTCTCGTCGAGCGCCTGCTCGTTGAAGCCGACGCCACGCGGCGTATGGCACGAGCCGCAATGGCCGAGCCCTTGCACGAGATACGCGCCGCGATTCCATGCGGCGTCCTTGCCCGGCTTGTCCTGGTACGGGCCCTTCTTGAGGAAGAACACGTTCCAGATCTTGAGCGGCCAGCGCATGTTCATCGGCCACTTGATGTCGCTGTCGCGATTGGCCTGCTTGACGGGCTGCACGCCGTGCATGAAGTACGCGTAGAGCGCAGCCACGTCGTCGTCGCGGACCTTTGCGTAGGACGGATACGGCATCGCCGGATAGAGATTGTGGCCGTCCTTCGCCACGCCCTCGCGCAGCGCGCGCGCGAAATCGTCCTGCGTGTAGCCGCCGATGCCCGTGTCCGGGTCGGGCGTGATGTTGGTCGTGTAGATGTGGCCGAGCGGCGTGCTCATCGGCAAGCCGCCCGCGAACGGCTTGCCGTGCGGCGCAGTGTGGCAGGCCGCGCAGTCGCCGGCAGCGGCGAGGTAGGCGCCGCGCTGGATCAAGGCCTGATCGGCGGACGTTGTGGAACTGGCCGGGTCCTGCGCATGCGCGAACTGCGGAACGACTGCGCACGCCAAAGCGGCAAAGGCCACGCGCACGGCGGCGCGCGCGACGGGCAGCATCGAGGCGGTATGGATCGTTTTCATCGTTATCGCCTCCTTAAGCCGTTTTCGTGTTCATGAGCTGACGGCCCACCGGCAGCTTGCGCAGCCGCGTGCCGGTCGCCGCGTAGATCGCGTTCGTGACCGCGGGCGCGAGCGCCGCCGTGCCCGGTTCACCGATCCCGCCCGGCGCTTCCGTGCTCGGCACGATATGCACCTCGATCACGGGCGATTCGTCGATACGCAGCATCCGGTAATCGGTGAAATTGGTCTGCGTGACGCGCCCGCGCTCGATCGTGATCTCGCCATACAGCGCCGCCGTGATGCCGAACACGATGCCGCCCTGCACCTGCGCCTCGATCGTGGTCGGGTTCACGACCATGCCGCAATCGACGGCCGCGACCACGCGGTTCACGCGCACCTCGCCGTTCGTCACGGTCACGTCGGCGACCATCGCGAAGAAGCTGCCGAACGCGTGCATCACCGAGACGCCGCGCCCTTGCCCCTTCGGCATCGGCGGCCCCCAGTTGGCGGCGCGCGTGGCGACGTCGAGCACGCCCAGCGCGCGCGGCGACTTGCCGAGCAGATTGCGCCGGTAAGTGACCGGATCGGTCTTCGCGGCCGCCGCGCATTCGTCGACGAAACTCTCCACCACGAAGGTGCCGCGCGTCGGGCCGACGCCGCGCCAGAACGCGGTCGGCACCGTATGCGGCTCCTGGCGCACGTAGTCGATCAGCTGGTTCGGCAGGTCGTAAGGCAGATCGACGGCCACTTCCACGGCGTCGGGATCGATGCCGTTCTTGAACGCGGGCGGCGCGAAGCGCGCCATGATCGACGAGCCGACGATGCGGTGCTGCCACGCCGCCGGCTTGCCGTTCGCGTCGAGCCCCGCCGAGATGCGGTCGTAGTAATACGGCCGGTACATGTCGTGCTGAATGTCCTCCTCGCGCGTCCAGAACACCTTGACCGGCGTGTTGACCTGCTTGCCGACCTTGAGCGCCTGGGTGATCGCATCGACTTCCAGACGGCGACCGAAACCGCCGCCGAGCAGATGGTTGTGCAGCACGATCTGCTCGGGCTTGAGACCGGTGACGGCCACGCCCGCATCGACCGCGCGCGTGGGCACCTGGGTGCCGACCCAGATCTCGCAGGCGTCGGCGCGGACGTGCACGGTGCAGTTGATCGGCTCCATCGTGGCGTGCGCGAGGAACGGCTGCTCGTACACGGCGTCGACGCGCGTCTTCGCGCCGCCGAACGCCTGCTGCACGTCGCCGTCCTTGCGCGCGACCGCGCCGGGCTGCTGCTGCGCCGCATTCGCGAGTTCGCCGACGATCTGCTGCATCGACAGATTCGCCGCCGCGCCTTCGTTCCATTCGATCACAAGCGCCGCCGCGCCGCGCTTCGCGGCCCACGTGTGCGCGCCGATCACGGCCACGCCGTTGTCGATCTTGACGATCTGCGTGACGCCCGGAATCTTGCGCGCATGCGTGTCGTCGACGCGTACGAGCGTGCCGCCGAACACCGGGCAATTGACGATGGCGGCGTAGACCATGCCGGGCAGCCGCACGTCGAGGCCGAACAGCGCCGAACCGTCCACTTTCTCGGGCGAGTCGAGGCGTTTCGTCGGCTTGCCGATCAGCGTGAATTCCTTCGGGCTCTTGAGCGCCACGTTCTGCGGCGCGGGCAGCTTCGCGGCGGCGTCCACGAGTTCGCCATAGGACGCGCGACGCCCGCTCGCGTCGTGCAGCACCTGGCCGCTTTTCGCGTGGCAACTGGCCGGATCGACCTGCCATTGCTGCGCCGCCGCCGCGATCAGCGCGGCGCGCGCGGTCGCGCCCGCCTGGCGCATCGGCTCCCACGCGTAGCGGATCGAGGTCGAGCCGCCCGTGAGCTGGCCGCCGAGCAGCGGATCGGTGAAGCGCTTCGCGTCGGGCGGCGCGTGATCGAGCGTCACGCTGTCGAGCGGCACTTCGAGTTCCTCGGCGATCAGCATCGGGATCGACGTGTACACGCCTTGCCCCATCTCGACCTTCGGGATGATCAGCGTGACCTTGCCCCCGCGGTCGATCTGGATGAAGGCGTTCGGCTCGAACACGCCCGCTTGCGGCGTCTCGTTGCCATCGCCGCCGACTACCGAGCGGCGCGCGGCGCTATCGCCCTGCGCACCCGCCGAAAAGCTGAAGCCGAGCAGCAGGCCGCCGCCCGCCGCCGCGCCGAGCTTGAGAAACGCGCGGCGGGAAACCGGCGATTGACCGGCGTGCGCGCGCGCCGCGCCGTTTTGCGCGTCGAGAAGACCTTGTGACATCTCAGGCCTCCTTCGCGGCTTGCTTGATCGCCGCACGGATGCGGCTATAGGTGCCGCAGCGGCAGATGTTGCCGGTCATGGCGGCATCGATGTCGGCGTCGCTCGGGTTCGGATTTTCCGCGAGCAGCGCCGCCGCCGACATCACCTGCCCGGATTGACAGTAGCCGCACTGCACCACGTCGATCTGGCGCCAGGCCTTCTGCACCTTCTGGCCCGAGGGCGTCGCGCCGACGGCTTCGATCGTGGTGATCTTGCGGCCTTCGAGCGCCGCGACGGGCAGCACGCACGAGCGCACTGCGACGCCGTCGAGATGCACGGTGCAGGCGCCGCATTGCGCGATGCCGCAGCCGAATTTCGTGCCGGTCAGGCCGACGATATCGCGCAACACCCAAAGCAGCGGCATGTCGGGCGGCGCGTCGATCGTGTGGGTCTCGCCGTTGATGGTCAACGTCGTCATGGGGCGGCTCTCCGGTGTGGGGATTTGTCAGTTCTTGTCGATCAATCGAAGGCCTTACGCGCGCGTTGTTCCGCATGCCGTGCAAATCGCGCGGACGGCGCACGGACAGCACGCCAAAGGGCCAGTCGAGGATGGGCGGAGTGTAGCGCCGACTTTAAATACGTGCTGACAAGAGAGCCGCAGACGCGTGACAACCGCCATCGGCACGCATGCACGCCGCATGGTAGCGACGCGCGCGCGGCCCTTGCGCTACCATCGACAGATTCAAGATTGCGACGGCGCCTGCGCGCCGCGTCGCCCACTTTCGAAGGAGCCGCCACGATGGACGAAGCCCGCGCGATTCAATTTCTCAACGAGATCCGCAAGCCCCTGCTCACGCTGCACAAGGCGATCCTCGACCACGAGCGCGCCGAGTACGAACGCGAGTTTGGCGCGACCACGCCCGCGGCCTTCCTGCAGGCGCTGATCAACGGCACGGGGTATCGCTGGCTGATGCCGCTCTCGACGGTGATCGCCAATGTCGACGAAACGCTCGACGCCAAGGACGCCAAGCCCGAAGACCGCCTGGGCGCGGTGGAAGGCGTGTCCGCGTTGTTCTCGGGCGAGGAGTCGAAGGAGTTCTTCGAGCGCTATCAGGCGCTGCTGCAAAAGAGCCCTGAAGTGCTGCATCTGCACGGCGCGGTCGCCCAACTGCTCAACGGCATCAAGAACTGAGACTGAGGCCGCGCCGCGCGCGGCCTGCTTGAGCATCTACTTCGCGGCCCGCAAGCGCCGCCACAGCGTGGTCTTGCTGATGCCTAGCAGTTCGCACACGCGCTCGCGGTCGCCCCCGCAGGCGTCGAGCGCCGCGCGTATTTCTTCGGCCTGCGCGTTCAGGGTGCGTTCGCGCAGTGTCGTCGGTACATCGCCGGGTTCTGGCGGCGTCTCTTGCAGCACTTCACGCGACGCCTCGCGCGGCGCAACGAACACCTCCGGCGCGATCGCGCGCAGCACTTCGGGCGTCAGCACGTCCACATCGGAATCCGCGAGTTCCACCACGATCCGCTCGACCACGTTCTGCAACTCGCGCACGTTGCCGGGCCACGCATGACGTTCGAGCGCGCCGCCGATCGGCGCGAGCGCGCGCGCCGCATCGTCCTGCGTGCGAATTCTCAGCGCGACGCGCGGTTCGCGCCGCGCCGATTGCAGCAGCAATTCGGCGGCCAGCGGCTCGATATCGGCGCGCCGCTCGCGCAGCGGCGGAATCGCCAGATTCAGAATGTTCAGCCGATAAAACAGGTCCGCGCGAAACTCGCCGCTCTCGATCTGCTCGGTGAGCGCGCGATGCGTGGCCGCCACCACGCGCACGTCGACGCGCGTCGGTTCCGTCGCGCCCAGCCGCACCACTTCGCGCTCCTGCAGCACGCGCAGCAACCGGCTCTGCAAGGGCAAGGGCATCTCGCCGATCTCGTCGAGAAACAGCGTGCCGCGATGCGCCGCTTCGATCAGCCCGACCTTGCCGCCGCGCCGCGCGCCCGTGAACGCGCCCTCCTCGTAACCGAACAGCTCGCTCTCCAGCAGCGCCTCGGGAAACGCGCCGCAATTGATCGCGACGAACGGGAAATCGCGCCGCGCGCTTTCGCGATGCAAGCCCTGCGCGACCATCTCCTTGCCGGTGCCGCTCTCGCCGCGAATCAGCACGGTCGCATCCGATTTCGCGTATCGCTGCGCCAGTTGCCGCACGCGCGCGATGCCGGGCGTCGCGCCGCTCAGATCGGCGATGCGCCAGCGCGCCACGAACTGCTGCGTGCGCTGCCGCGAACGCAGCGTGCGGTCGAGCCGCTCCACCGCGCGCGACTCCTGAAACGTGAGCACTGCGCCCGTGGTCACGCCGTTGTCGACGAGCGGCCCGCGATGCACGACATAACTCACGCCGCGCACGGTTTCGAGCGATTCGCCGTCGGCGTCGGGCAGCGTGAAGGCGATGTCGGGCGCGAGCGCGGCGAGCGGCTGGCCCGCCGCCGTCGCAGGATCGATGCCGAGCACGCCCGCGAGGCGCTGGTTGATCGCCTCCACGCGGCCGCGCGCGTCGAGCGCAACCACGCCGTCGCGCAGATGCTGCAACACGCTGTCGAGCCGCTGACGCCGCTGCGTCTCGCGCCACGTGGCCTGCACGACTTCGAGCGCGTTATCGAACGCCGCATGCACGGACGAGCGCGAATAGACGAAGAACGGCACGAGCCCGAGCCTCGCCGCGAGATCGTTGACGAGACCCGGCCCGACCACCGCGCCCACGCCGCGGTCGCGCAGATCGAGCACGCAGGCCTCGGCGTCCTGCACGGTGCGGTACGAGGCGAACACCACGTCGATGCCATAGGCGCTCGCGAAGCGCCGCACCTCGCTGGGCGTCTCGCCGTAAGTGACGAGCGCGACCAGATCGGCTTCGCGGCGCGCGCGGGCGAGCGCCTGCATCACGTCGAAACCGGTGGGCTGCACGAGCACGACGGGCAGATCGACGCGCGTCTTGAGATACGTGCCGTTCGAGCCCGCCGCGACCACTACGTCGGGACGCTGGCTCGGGCCGGCGGCGGCAATCTCGGCGGCGGCTTCCTCGAAGCCGCGCGGCACCACGCGCAGGTCGGCGCGGTCGTCGTATTCGCGCGCGATGTCGCGGAACAGGTCGCGCAGGCGGCTGATGCCCATCGCCCAGACGCGCGGGCGGAATTCGGATGGCGTGGGGAAGCGGTTCATGATGTCACGGCGGGTCGTTTCACGCGGTTCCGTTCATTATTGCGCTTCGATTTCAAATTTGAAATCGACATTTCACTTGCGAAATCGGGGCGTGAGCGACATGCGCCGCGATCCAGCGCAAAATCAACGCGTTAGCGGCGCCGCTTCGCGCTGGCACGGTCTGTGCAGTAGTAGCCCCCGTTCCTTCGGAGACTCAACACATGAACAGCAAAACCCCTTCGAGCGCCGGCGCGAAATTCCGCGCGGCCGTGGCCAACGAACACCCGCTGCAAGTCGTCGGCGCGATCACCGCCTACGCGGCGAAGCTCGCCGAGCAAACCGGCTTCAAGGCCGTCTATCTTTCCGGCGGCGGCGTGGCCGCGAACTCGCTGGGCGTGCCCGACCTCGGCATCAGCACGATGGACGATGTGCTGATCGACGCGCGCCGCATCACCGACGCGGTCGACATTCCGCTGATGGTGGACATCGACACGGGCTGGGGCGGCGCCTTCAACATCGCGCGCACGATCAAGTCCTTCATCAAGGCGGGCGTCGCGGCCGTGCACCTCGAAGACCAGGTGGGCCAGAAGCGCTGCGGCCATCGTCCGGGCAAGGAAGTCGTCTCGGCCGACGAAATGGTCGACCGCGTGAAGGCCGCCGTGGACGCGCGCACCGACGACCAGTTCGTCATCATGGCGCGCACCGACGCAGCCGCCGTGGAAGGCATCGACGCCGCCATCGAACGCGCGATCGCCTACGTGGAAGCGGGCGCGGACATGATCTTCCCGGAAGCGATGAAGACGCTCGACGACTACCGCCGCTTCCGCGCGGCCGTGAAGGTGCCGATCCTCGCGAATTTGACCGAGTTCGGCTCGACGCCGTTTTTCACGACCGACGAACTCAATAGCGCGAACGTGGACATCGCGCTCTACTGCTGCGGCGCGTATCGTGCAATGAACGCGGCGGCGCTGAACTTCTACGAGACGGTCAAGCGCGACGGCACGCAAAAAGCCGCCGTGTCGACCATGCAGACGCGCGAGGACCTCTACAAGTACCTCGGCTATCACGCTTACGAAGACAAGCTCGACGCGCTGTTCGCCGCGAAGAAGTAAGCGGCCGCATCGAAACCCAGATCATTCGAGACATTCAAGAGGAAGACATCATGAGCGAAACGGACAACACCACGCAGGCCGCAGGCGGTTTCAAGCCCAAGAAGTCGGTCGCGCTGTCGGGCGTCGCGGCGGGCAACACGGCGCTGTGCACGGTCGGCCGCACCGGCAATGACCTGCACTATCGCGGCTACGACATTCTCGATCTCGCCACCGCGTGCGAGTTCGAGGAAGTCGCGTATCTGCTGGTGCACGGCAAGCTGCCGAACACGGCCGAACTGACCGCGTACAAGACGAAGCTCAAGGCGCTGCGCGGCCTGCCCGCGAACGTGAAGGCGGCGCTCGAATGGGTGCCCGCCTCCGCGCATCCGATGGATGTGATGCGCACGGGCGTGTCGGTGCTCGGCACGGTGCTGCCCGAGAAGGACGATCACAACCTGCCGGGCGCGCGCGATATCGCCGACCGCCTGATGGCCTCGCTCGGCTCGATGCTGCTGTACTGGTATCACTATTCGCACAACGGCAAGCGCATCGAAGTGGAAACCGACGACGACTCGATCGGCGGCCATTTCCTGCATCTGCTGCACGGCGTGGAGCCGTCGAAGTCGTGGGTCGACGCGATGCACGTTTCGCTCAACCTCTACGCCGAACACGAGTTCAACGCCTCGACCTTCACGGGCCGCGTGATCGCGGGCACGGGCGCGGACATCTACTCGGCCATCACGGGCGCGATCGGCGCGCTGCGCGGTCCGAAGCACGGCGGCGCGAACGAAGTCGCCTTCGAGATCCAGTCGCGCTATGAAGACCCCGATCAGGCGGAAGCCGACATTCGCGCGCGCGTCGAGAAGAAGGAAGTCGTGATCGGCTTCGGCCATCCGGTCTATACGATCTCGGACCCGCGCAACAAGGTGATCAAGGAAGTCGCGAAGAAGCTCTCGAAAGAGCAGTCGAATCTGAAGCTGTTCGATATCGCCGAACGCCTCGAATCGACGATGTGGGACGTCAAGAAGATGTTCCCGAACCTCGATTGGTTCAGCGCCGTTTCGTATCACATGATGGGCGTGCCGACCGCGATGTTCACGCCGCTGTTCGTGATCGCGCGTACCGCCGGCTGGAGCGCGCACATCATCGAGCAGCGCGTCGACAACAAGATCATCCGTCCGAGCGCCAACTACACGGGCCCGGAAAACCTGAAGTTCGTGCCGATCGGCAAGCGCTGAGCCGCGCTTCGTGCTCACCAGTCGTCCGAACGGCATAGTCCGTGCGGACGACTGCAAGACGGCGGCGCGTGCGCGTAGAGTGAAGTCGTCACGAACGCCCCGCGCCTGCGGTTTCATCGCACCGCGCGCCGCTGCAACCCTATTCCAACCATTGGTCCCCAAGCCGTGAATACCGCCCATCGCAAAGCCCTGCCCGGCACCCGGCTCGATTACTTCGACGCGCGCCAAGCCGTCGAGGCCATCCAGCCCGGCGCCTGGAACACGCTGCCGTACACCTCGCGCGTGCTCGCCGAAAATCTCGTGCGCCGCTGCGACCCGGCCACCCTGAACGCCTCGCTCGCGCAGCTCGTCGAGCGCAAGCGCGACCTCGACTTCCCGTGGTATCCCGCGCGCGTCGTCTGCCACGACATTCTGGGCCAGACCGCGCTCGTCGACCTCGCGGGCCTGCGCGACGCCATCGCCGATCAAGGCGGCGACCCCGCCAAGGTGAATCCGGTCGTGCCGGTTCAGCTGATCGTCGACCACTCGCTCGCCGTGGAATGCGGCGGCTTCGACCCGCAGGCCTTCGAGAAGAACCGCGCGATCGAGGACCGCCGTAACGAAGACCGCTTCGACTTCATCAACTGGACGAAGAAGGCCTTCAAGAACGTCGACGTGATCCCGCCCGGCAACGGCATCATGCACCAGATCAATCTGGAGAAAATGTCGCCGGTGATCGGCGTGCACGACGGCGTGGCCTACCCGGACACCTGCGTGGGCACCGACAGCCACACGCCGCACGTGGACGCGCTCGGCGTGATCGCCATCGGCGTGGGCGGCCTCGAAGCCGAAAACGTCATGCTCGGCCGCGCCTCGTGGATGCGCCTGCCCGACATCGTCGGCGTGGAACTCACGGGCAAGCGCCAGCCCGGCATCACGGCCACCGACATCGTGCTCGCGCTGACCGAATTCCTGCGCAAGGAAAAGGTCGTGGGCGCGTATCTGGAGTTTCGCGGCGCAGGCGCGTCGAGCCTCACGCTCGGCGACCGCGCGACCATCTCGAACATGGCGCCCGAATATGGCGCCACGGCCGCGATGTTCTTCATCGACGATCAGACGCTCGCCTACCTGCGCCTCACGGGCCGCGAGGAAGCACAGGTGAAGCTGGTCGAAACGTATGCGAAAACCGTCGGCCTGTGGGCCGATTCGCTCGCGCACGCGCAGTACGAGCGCACGCTCACGTTCGATCTGTCGAGCGTGGTGCGCAATATGGCCGGTCCATCGAATCCGCACAAGCGCCTGCCCACGTCCGATCTCGCGGCGCGCGGCATCGCGGGCCAGTGGGAAGAAACGCCGGGCCAGATGCCCGACGGCGCGGTGATCATCGCGGCCATCACGAGCTGCACGAACACCAGCAATCCGCGCAACGTGATCGCCGCCGCGCTGCTCGCGCGCAATGCGAACGCACGCGGCCTCACGCGCAAGCCGTGGGTGAAGAGTTCGCTCGCGCCGGGATCGAAGGCCGTGGAGCTGTATCTGGAAGAAGCGAAGCTGCTGCCGGATCTGGAGAAGCTGGGCTTTGGCATCGTCGCGTTCGCGTGCACCACGTGTAACGGCATGTCGGGCGCGCTCGATCCGAAGATCCAGCAGGAAATCGTCGACCGCGACCTGTACGCGACCGCCGTGCTGTCGGGCAACCGCAATTTCGACGGCCGCATCCACCCGTACGCGAAGCAGGCGTTTCTGGCGTCGCCGCCGCTCGTGGTCGCGTATGCGATTGCGGGCACGATCCGCTTCGACATCGAGAAAGACGCGCTCGGCACGGATCAGAACGGTCAGCCGGTGTATCTGAAAGACCTGTGGCCGAGCGACGAGGAAATCGACGCGATCGTGGCGCAGAGCGTGAAGCCCGAGCAGTTCCGCAAGGTGTACGAACCGATGTTCGCGGTCACGGCGGCCAGCGGCGAAACCACCGACCCGCTTTACGACTGGCGCGCGCAAAGCACGTATATCCGCCGTCCGCCGTACTGGGAAGGCGCGCTCGCGGGCGAGCGCACGCTGCGCGGCCTGCGTCCGCTCGCGGTGCTCGGCGACAACATCACGACCGACCACCTGTCGCCATCGAACGCGATTCTGCTGGATAGCGCGGCGGGCGAATACCTCGCGAAAATGGGCCTGCCCGAAGAGGATTTCAACTCGTACGCCACGCATCGAGGCGACCACCTGACGGCGCAGCGCGCGACCTTCGCGAACCCGACGCTCGTCAACGAAATGGCCGTGGTCGATGGCGCGGTGAAGAAGGGCTCGCTCGCGCGCATCGAACCGGAAGGCCAGGTCGTGCGCATGTGGGAAGCGATCGAAACTTACATGGATCGCAAGCAGCCGCTGATCATCATCGCCGGCGCGGACTACGGCCAGGGATCGTCGCGCGACTGGGCGGCCAAGGGCGTGCGACTCGCGGGCGTGGAAGTGATCGTGGCGGAGGGCTTCGAGCGGATTCACCGCACGAACCTGATCGGCATGGGCGTGGTCCCGCTGGAGTTCAAGGCGGGCACGAACCGCACGACGCTGGGCATCGACGGCACGGAGACGTTCGACGTGCGCGGCGAGCGCACGCCGCGCGCCGACCTGACGCTGGTGATCAACCGGAAGAACGGCGAGCGAGTGGAAGTGCCGGTGACGTGCCGCCTGGATACGGCGGAGGAAGTCTCGATTTACGAAGCGGGCGGCGTGCTGCAGCGCTTTGCGCAAGACTTCCTGGAATCATCGCGCGCCTGAAGCAAACGGAGCCCCTCTCCCTGCGGGAGAGGGGTTGGGGAGTGAGGAGTGGGGGAAATGCGGCACGCAACGATAATCGAACGCGCCAGACATCTGCGCAAAAACATGACCGAAGCAGAGCAACTGCTCTGGCGTCATCTTCGCGCGCATCGCCTGTGCGGTGAGAAATTCCGCCGCCAGCACCCCATCGGCCGCTATATCGTGGATTTCGCGCATTGCGGTGCGCGTGTCGCCATCGAAGCGGATGGCGGACAGCACAACGGCAGCGTCGACGATGCTGTGCGCGACGCCTCGTTGCGTAGCCGTGGCTATACCGTGCTGCGGTTCTGGAACGATGAAATATTGCGGAACACGGAGGCCGTGTTGGAGGTGATATTGATGACAGTTCGTGAACGGCGTGCGCTGTCGCCACTTTCGCCACTCCCCCCCACTCCCTCCACTCCCTCCACTCCCTCCACTCCCCCCACTCCCCCTGCCCCTCTCCCCTGGGAGAGGGGAGCACAATGTTGACACGGGATTTTTATGAGCCATCAACCCCAGATCAAGATTCCCGCCACCTACCTGCGCGGGGGCACCAGCAAAGGCGTGTTCTTCCGCCTGCAAGACCTGCCCGCCGCCGCACAGCAGCCGGGCGTCGCGCGCGACAAGCTGCTGATGCGCGTGATCGGCAGTCCCGACCCCTACGGCAAACAGATCGACGGCATGGGCGGCGCCACCTCCAGCACGAGCAAGACCGTGATCGTCGCGAAGAGTGAGCGCCCCGGTCACGACGTCGACTATCTGTTCGGCCAGGTCGCCATCGACAAAGCCTTCGTCGACTGGAGCGGCAACTGCGGCAACCTCTCGGCGGCCGTCGGTCCGTTCGCGATCAGCGGCGGTCTCGTCGACCCCGCGCGCGTGCCCGACAACGGCGTCGCGGTCGTGCGCATCTGGCAAGCCAACATCGGCAAGACCATCGTCGCGCACGTGCCCATCACGAACGGCCAGGTGCAGGAAACCGGTGACTTCGAACTCGACGGCGTGACCTTCCCCGCCGCCGAAGTGCAGCTCGAATTCCTCGATCCCGCCGCCGAGGAAGAAGGCGCGGGCGGCGCGATGTTCCCCACCGGCCATCTCGTCGACGACCTCGAAGTGCCCGGCGTCGGCACGCTCAAGGCCACCATGATCAACGCGGGCATTCCCACCATCTTCGTGAACGCCGAAGCCATCGGCTACACGGGCACGGAATTGCAGGACGCGATCAACAGCGACGCCGAGGCGCTGAAGAAGTTCGAGACCATCCGCGCGCACGGCGCATTGCGCATGGGCCTCATCAAGCATCTCGACGAGATCGCCACGCGCCAGCACACGCCGAAGATCGCCTTCGTTGCGAAGCCTGCGGCGTACACGGCGTCGAGCGGCAAGCGCGTCGAAAACGGCGATGTCGATCTGCTGGTGCGCGCGATGTCGATGGGCAAGCTGCATCACGCCATGATGGGAACGGCGGCCGTGGCCATCGGCACCGCGGCGGCCATTCCGGGCACGCTCGTGAATCTCGCGGCGGGCGGCGGCGAGCGCAGCGCGGTGCGCTTCGGCCATCCGTCGGGCACGCTGCGCGTCGGCGCCGAAGCCAGCCAGCAGGACGGCGAATGGAGCGTCACGAAGGCCATCATGAGCCGCAGCGCACGCGTGCTGATGGAAGGCTGGGTGCGGGTGCCCGGCGACGCGTTTTAAGCCGCGCGCCTGGCAACGATCGCCGGCGAACGGTCACCGGCGGGCGCACTGTCCGCCATGACGAAAAAAACCGCCCTGACGCTACATCGCGTCAGGGCGGCTTTTTCGTTTTCCAGCGAGACCCGCACAGCGCGCGGTGCGATCTCAACTCTTCTGCGTCGGCAGATACGGCATCGGATCGACCGGCTTGCCGTCGCGGCGCACCTCGAACAGCACCGCCACGCGGTCGTTGTTCTCGTTGCCCATTTCAGCGATCTGCTGGCCCTGATGCACCGTGTCGCCGGTCTTCACCAGCAGGCGGCGGTTATGCGAATACGCCGTCAGAAAGTCCTTGTTGTGCTGGACGATGATGAGGCTGCCGTACTCGTTGAGGCCGGTGCCCGCGTACATCACCTTGCCGTCGGCGGCGGCGAGCACCGGATCGCCCGCCTTCCCGGCGATCTCGATGCCGCGCGTCGTGCCCGGCGCGAACGGCTCGATCACGCGGCCCTGCGCGGGCCAGACCAGCGTCACGCTGTTCGCATGACGCGCCACCTCGGCGGCCACGGCGCGGCTTTGCGCGGTGTTCGCGGGCGCGGCCTTGCCCGGCGCGGCGGCCTGCACCGTGATCGTCTGCTTCGCGACGATCTTCAGCGACTGGCCCGCGCGCAGGCGGCTATTCGGCTTCAGGCGGTTCCACGCCGACAGGTCCCTGACCGAGACGCTGTGGTTCGACGCGATGCGCTGCAGCGTGTCGCCACGACGCACGCGCACGTAGGTGGTCTTCGTGACGACGCGTGTGACCGGCGCGCTGGCGGCGGCTTGCGCCGCGCTGGCCGCCGCGTCGGACGCAGGCGCGGCCGAAGCCGACGGGTCGGGCTGCGGCTGCGACTCCGGCGGTGTCTGCTGCTGATCGACGTTCGCGCAGGCGGCCAGCAAGACGGCCAGACCGACGCCGGCGATGCCGGCACGCAAACGCGACAGACCGTGGGTCCACTGACCGGTACGATCCTCGAACATGTTTTTTAGCTCCTTGTGCTGCGCGGCGGCTCGCGTCGCCCGGGTGGCATCGTGCGGTTTGCTGCGTCGTTGCGCGCTCCCGCCTCTCCTGGCCAGCCCCGGACGCTCGCGCCCAGCCCGCTCCCTTCTGCATTCAAATTACGCGCTTCTTCAAGCAAAACGCTATAACCGTCGCACAAAACCCGCACTGCGGCAAAATAGCGTCCAGCTCGAAGCACCCGGCATTGTAAAGCGCGTTTCACATATATCAGTCGCGCGACAACACTCTGATACCTCTGATACAACTCCCCCAGCCAGGCCCGGCCAACGCTGCCGCCGTTGCGCCTGGAATCGACGGCCATCTCGCCGCCCATGCCCGTCAGACGGCCTTCAGGGCCATTTGCGCAGACAATTGGGGCGCACAAATAGCGCCAGTTCACGGTGTAATCTCTTCGACATATCGGCAGCAAAAACGAGAACTTGAACTGGCTTGCACGCCGAAAGCCCTTTGAAAATTAAGGTAGTATTGCCTCCATTGCGCGTCGACACGCCTGTCACGGGAACCCTGAGACGTCCATCAGGTCTTTTCCTGGGACTCGCGAATCGCCGCGCCCCCCGGCCTGCGCCATCGCGAAACTGCCCAGTTTTACGGACCAGCGTTTGCGGACCGGCGTTTGCCGGCCGGCGCGCAGCGCTCCCGGGATTTCGCCACTGGCCGCCGGTTTTGAATCGGCGCAATGGCAGATTGCCGCAGCTTGCGCCGCGCCCTATGCCCTGTTCGCAGAGCCGCAAAGCCTGATACGCAGCACCCATTTTTTGCATGCGCCAGCCCGGCCGTGCGCGCCGTCCGGCCGGTCCGGCCCACCCGCGCGACGTCTCCGGCTGGCGCCGGATCCATGTCACAGTCTTCCAATCGTCTCGTCGAACTCGACTTCTTTCGCGGACTCGTTCTGCTCATCATCGTCGTCGATCACATCGGCGGCAGCATCATTTCGCGCGTAACGCTGCACGCCTACGCGCTCTGCGACGCCGCCGAAGTGTTCGTCTTCCTCGGCGGCTACGCCACGGCCACCGCGTGGGCCGCGCTCTGCGCGCGCCGCACCGAGGCCGCCGCGCGCCAGCGCTTCGTCAAGCGCGCCTTCGAGATCTATCGCGCGTTCGTGGTCACGGCGCTGCTGATGCTGCTCGTCACGGCCATCCTGACCGCCCTGAACGTCGACGCCCCCAACCTCGCGACCACCGATCTCGACGATCTCATGCTCGCGCCCGGCGCCGCGCTGCGCGACATCGTGCTGCTGCGCCGCCAGCCCTATCTCGCGGGCGTGCTGCCGATGTACGCGTGCTTCGCGCTGGCCGCGCCGCTCGCGCTGCCGCTCGCGCGCACGCGGCCCTGGCTGCTCGCGGCGATCAGCCTCGCGCTGTGGGGCGTCGCGCCGCATTTCGCGCCGTATCTGCCGCACGTTGAGGACGTGCACTGGGACTTCAACCCGTTCGGCTGGCAGCTGATGTTCATGGCCGGCGTGATCGCGCAGGCGCAGCCGGTGTTCCAGAACGTGACCGCGCGGCCGAAGCTCGGCACGCTCGTGACGATGTTCGCGCTCGCCGTGGTCGCGGCGGCGGCCATCTATCGGCTGCAACTCGGCAACACGCCGCTCGACGGCGACTTCAAGCGCAATCTCGCGTGGTTCCGCGCGCTGAACTTCTTCGGCATCGCGTGGCTCGTCGCGCACCTGATCCGGCTCGGCTGGGCGAAGCGTCTCGCGACCTGGCTGCCGTGGGTGGGCCTCGTCGGCCGCAAGGGCATGCTGTCGTTCGTGGCGGGCGCGGTGATCTCGCTGACCGTCGACTCGGTGCTCTACTGGTACACCGACGGCTATCTCGACGTGCCGCTCGGCCTGACCGCCGACGCCGTCGCGCTCACCGCGCTGTTCGTGGTCGTGCGCGCCGCCGATCCGCTCAAACGGCTGCTGCCCTCGCGCGCGAAGGCGTCGGCCTGACGCGCGCGAAGGCTTGGGCGCGCGCGGCGAGACCGCGTGCGCCTGAGCCCCAAACTTCACGCAAAAATCGCCCACTCAGTCGTCCGCAAAATCGTCCGCTTCCTGGCCGCGCGCGGCGCTGCTAGCATGATGACCCCGCGCCGACGGCGTGCCCTCGACACCCGCTTTCCGCCATGCGCAGCTCCCTTTGCCCCGCGCCGTCCGGCTCGCCGCTCGATTCGCCGTCCAATTCGCCGTCCGATCCGCGCCTTGCCGCGACTCGAAGCACCACACCTCACGCAAAACGAAGCCATTCGCAAAACAGCGTGCGCAGCTTCCGGCACGCCCTCGCGCGCGCGGCGGCCACGGCGGGTTTGGTCGCGCTGGCATCGGCGTTCACCTTCGTGGCGCTCGCCGCCAGGCCGAGCCTCGCGGCGGCCAGCACGATCGCGGCGCGCACCTTCCACGCGGCGGCGCTCAATCGCGACTGGCCTTACGTGGTCTATCTGCCGAGCGGCTATCACGCCGACGCCGCGCGCTATCCGGTGCTCTATCTCCTGCACGGCAACAACGGCGACGCGATGGACTGGATCACCCAGGGCGACCTGCAAACCGCCGCCGACACGCTGATCGCGCGCCACGAGATTCCGCCCGTCGTGATCGTGATGCCGCAAGGCGGCACCGACTGGTATGTCGATCGCAAGGAAAAGATGGAGACGGCGTTCTTCAACGACCTGATGCCCGAGATCGAGGCGCATTTCGCGGTCGCGGACGAGCGCGGCGGCCGCGCGATCGGCGGCGTCTCGATGGGCGGATTCGGCGCGCTGCGCTACACGCTCGAACATCCCGACATGTTCTGCGGCGCGCTGCTGCTCTCGCCCGCGGTCTATTCGGGCGAGCCGCCGCCGTCCTCGTCGGCGCGGCGCGTGGGCGTGTTCGGCGAGCACCAGTTCGATGCGCACATCTGGCGCACGCTCAACTATCCGGCGCTGTGGAACGGCTATTTCGGACGGCCGTGGCGCGTGCCCTTCTTCATCGCCTCGGGCGACGACGACCTCGTGATCCAGGCCGAATCGTCGCTGCTCTACACGCGTTTGCGCGAGGCGGGCAATCCGGCGGCGCTACGCATCGTCGACGGCGGCCACGTCTGGCCGGTCTGGCGGCAGCTGCTGCCCGCCGCGCTCAAATACGCGCTCGCCTGCGTGCACTGAGGACGCCCGCGGCGCGATCCGCGAATCCAGCGCGTGAATCTGGCATCCACGCGCCTCCCGACCTCATTCCGCCCAGTTCGCCCACAGCACCATCAGCACGGTCATCAGCGCCGGGCCGATGAAGATGCCGATCAGCCCGAACGTCGTCGCGCCGCCGAGTATGCCGAACAGCACGAGCAGAAACGGCAGGCGCGTGGAATTGCCGATCAGCACGGGCCGCACGAAATGCTCGGCGACGAACACCACCACGAAGCCCCAGACCGCCAGCGACACTGCCGCGACCACCGAGCCCTGCACCACGAGCCAGAGCGCCGCGAGGCAGAACACCACGGGCGCGCAGAACGGCAGCATGGCCGCGACCGCCGTCACGGTGCCGAGCAGCGCCGCATGCGGCACGCCGCCGAACAGATAGCCGATGCCCAGCAGCACGCCCTCGCCAAGCCCGACCACCACGAGCCCCGTGACCGTCGCGCGCACGGCGGCGGCCATGCGCTGGAGCAGTTGCGCACCGTCCGCGCCGAACGCGCGGCGCGCGCCGCGCATCACCGTGCCCGACAGGCGCGGGCCCGCCTGAAAAATCACGAACAGCGTGACGAGCATGAAGCCGAACGTCACGGAGGCATGCACGGCGCGCGCGCCGAAGTGGCGTCCGAACGAGACGATGGTGTCGCCGTGCAGGTTCTTCATCGCGGGCGAGGTCTTGAGCGGCTGCGCCAGATTCGCCTGCCACCAGTCGCTGACCTGATGGCTGCCGAACGGCAGACGCGCGACGACGTCGGGCACCGGCACGCCGTTTTCCTGGGCGGCGTGCACCCACAGGTAGAGATCGTGCGCCTCGCCGCCCGCCTGGATCGCCGTGATGGTGATCGGCAGGACGACCAGCAGCGCGACGGCCAGCGTCAGCACGGTGGCGAGCGAGGTCGTGCGGCCCTTGAACAGACGGTGACGCTCGACGGCCTGATAGGCCGGCCACAGCACGATGGCGACGACGCCCGCCCACGCGACGGCGGGCACGAATTCGCGCACGACCCAGAGCGCGACCAAAACGAGCGCGGCGTACAGGGCGGCCGACGCGGCGCGCTGGATTTTTTGCTCGTTTGCGGAGTTCGGAGCAGGCGGGCGATGAATCATGTAACCTCGGGGCAATTCGACAGGACGGCTCGGTCGGCCTTGCTGGCCATACCGGCGCCGCGAGCGGCAAAAAATCTAAACAGAACGCACAAAGACGCGCATAAAGACGCGCATAAAAGCGCGCCGCAACAAGCCGCCAGCATAAGGGCGACAGACCGAAAGACGAAATCTGCACGGCCATTCAGCGCCGCATTCGATCAGATTCATACGCCGCCCCGGCGTTCCAACCCCGCCTCGCCAGACCATTTCGATGTCGCGCCACGCACAACACTGCGTTGCACAAATTCGAGATGTCAGACTTTGATCGCCCGCAAACCCCCATTCCTTCGTTATCTGCATGGTGTCGCAGGGCAATTGTTGCCGATTTTGGAATGGTGTTTCAACGCCGACACAATGGCACTTGGCGTCGCAGAGGACTACATTCGCGGCATCCCACTCACGGAGCCGACAATGAAAAAGAAGGCGTGTCTCGCGCTTGACGGTGCCAACGGTGAACGCATTGAAATCCTCGAGCAGACGGATTCAGCGCTCGTCATCCGCTGGGTCGAACCCGGCCGCTGCCACTATGGCGAGCAGCGCTGGCGACGCCGTTCGGCGCATACTTCGGGAACCTGCGCCGTGTCGCGCCGCAAGATCCGCCGTGGCGACGCGGTGTACAAGCCGGCTGAACGACCGGCTCCGCTGAACGCCTCGGTGATGATCGCCGCGGAAGTATTCGGCGACCTCGTGGCCAACGTGCCGTTCAGCGAAGCGGCCTGAGCGGACCGCAAGCCGCCGGAAACGGCGCGAGCGCATCCCGGCCGGCCCAGGCGGCAAAAAGCGATTAGCAGACTTTCTCGTAACAATCGCTGATCGATTGCGTAGCAATCGTGCAGTGATCGACGAATCGGCCAGGCGTCACGCGCGCCATTCGCCAACACCGCGTTCCGGCCGCACAAGCCCGCTCTGAGGCCAAACCCGCCTCGCCCCGCCGCGTGCTGCGGCGCCGCATCTCAGGACGAGACCGCGGCCGCCCCCGGCGCGAGCGAGATGGACCGCCCGGCGTAACGCGCCACCCGCCCCACCGACTCGCCGCGCAGCGCAGCCACGCGCGCGAGCACGTCGGCATCGAAGGGCGCCGCGCGCGGACCCGCGCGATCGACGTGCAGCAACACCTGCTCGCTCGCCGACACCAGCGCCTCCTGCGCGAACATCTCCAGATACACCCGCACGCGCTTGGCGTCGTGCTCCAGCACCGAGACCTCCACGCGCACCGGCGTGCCCTCCTTGATCTCGCGCACGTAGTTCAGATGCGCTTCCAGCGTGTACATCGAACGCCCGCGCGCCTCGCGCTGCGCAGCGTCGAGCCCGATCGCGTCGAGCAGCGCATCGGTCGCGAAGCTGTAGATCAGCATGTAGAACGCGTCGCGCAAATGGCCGTTGTAATCGACCCATTCCGCGCGCACATGGTCGCGGTAGATCACGCTGGGCGCGGTCGTCTCCGTCATCGTTGCTCCTCGTTGTGGCGGCTTTTTAGTGTCAGCCAGTGTAACCGCGCGCGCCCTCGCCGAGCCCTCGCCAAACGCCATCCGCGGCGCGCTGACGCTGCGCACGCACGCCGCCGCTGCGGTAAGGTGGAAGCCATGTGCAGTTCTCGATGAAGCGATGCGGCGCCGGTCCCGGCCAGTCCAGACGGGATCGCCAGAACCGGCCTGCCGCCGCGCGACTTCCGCGCAAACTTCGTGCAACCACCGCGCCGCCCGGCACGCCGCGACGCCCCGAAAGGACCCGGTCATGGCAGAAAACACGCCCCCTCTCTCCCACGCAGATCGCCCCGCTCCGCAGCCGTTCTCGCTCGACGTGATGCTCGAAAAATACGCCAAAGGCGACGAGCAGACCGCCGACGACATCTATCGCCGCGTCGCGCGCGGCGTCGCCCAGGCCGAGCCGCCCGCGCTGCGCGCCGAGATCGAGGCGCGCTTCGTCGACAACCTGCGCAACGGCGCGCTGGGCGCGGGCCGCATCATGAGCGCGGCGGGCACGGCCATCGAATCGACGCTCATCAACTGCTTCGTGCAGCCCGTCGGCGACAGCATTCAGGGCATCGACGCCGAAGGCCGTCCCGGCATCTACGTCGCGTTGTTGCAGGCCGCCGAAACCATGCGGCGCGGCGGCGGCGTGGGCTACAACTTTTCGGCGATCCGTCCGCGCGGCGCGCTGGTCAAATCGACGGGATCGAGCGCATCGGGACCGTGCAGCTATATCGACGTGTTCGACGCCTCGTGCCGCACGGTCGAGAGCGCCGGCTCGCGGCGCGGCGCGCAGATGGCCGTGCTCGACTGCGATCACCCGGACCTGCCCGAGTTCATCGAGGCGAAGCATTCGAAGGGACGCTGGAACAACTTCAACGTCTCGGTGGCCGTGACCGATGCGTTCATGCGCGCCGTCGAAAACGACGACGTCTGGCAGCTCGTGCACCGCGCCGCGCCCTCGCCCGCGCTGCGCGCGGCAGGCGACCTCAAGCAGCGCGACGACGGCCTCTGGATCTACGCGGAGAAACGCGCGCGCGATCTCTGGGACACCATCATGCGCTCGACCTACGACGTGGCCGAGCCCGGCGTGGTGTTCATCTCGCGCATGAACGAGGACAACAACCTGCGCGCGCAGGAGACGATCCGCGCGACCAATCCGTGCGGCGAGCAGCCCTTGCCGCCGTATGGCTGCTGCAATCTCGGGCCGCTCGATCTCACGCGCTTCGTGAAGGCGCCGTTCGCGCAGCTGCGCGGCGCGAAACACGCGAGCGCCAGCGCCGCCGACCACAACTTCGACTGGGACGCGCTCGCCGCGCGCACCGCCACGCAGGTGCGTTTTCTCGACGACGTGCTCGACGTCACGCTCTGGCCGCTGCCCGAGCAGCAGGCCGAAGCCGCCGCCAAGCGGCGCATCGGCGTGGGCTTCACGGGACTCGGCGACACGCTCGTGATGCTCGGCATCCGCTACAACAGCGAGGAAGGCTGTGCGTTCGGCGCGCGCGTCGGGCGCACGATGCGCGACGCCGCCTACGCCGCCTCGGTCGAACTCGCGCGCGAGCGCGGCGCGTTTCCGTTGTTCGACGCGAGCACCTACCTCGCGCCCGGCACCTTCGCGTCGCGCCTGTCCGACGCGCTGCAAGACGAGATCCGCGCGCACGGCATCCGCAACAGCCATCTGCTGTCGATCGCACCGACCGGCACGGTGAGCCTCGCGTTCGCCGACAACGTCTCGAACGGCATCGAGCCCGCGTTTTCGTGGACCTATCAGCGCACGCGCCGCATGGCCGACGGCGGCAGCGAAACCTTCGCGGTCGAAGACCACGCGTGGCGCGTATATCGCGAACTCGTTGGAGACGTCGGCGATGCGAACACGCTGCCCGACTACTTCGTGAGCGCGCTGCAAATGAGCGCGCAGGATCACGTGCAGATGATGGCGGCGGTGCAGCCTTACGTGGACACATCGATTTCGAAAACCGTGAACGTGCCCGCCGATTACCCGTTCGAAGACTTCGAAAACCTCTATCTCGATGCGTGGCGACGCGGACTCAAAGGGCTCGCGACCTATCGTCCGAACGAGACGCTCGGCGCGGTGCTTCAGGTCACGCCCACGGCCGCCGACTCGCTCGACGACGCGCAAAGCGACGCGCTGCTCGATCCGCTGCGCGTGGCGATCGATCATCGGCCCAAGGGCGAATTGCCCGCCGTGATCGAGAAGATCGAATACCTCACGCAGACGGGCAAGGTCTCGCTCTACGTGGCCGTGTCGTTCCTCGAAGTGACGGGCCAGGTGGGCAGCGAACCGGTGACGATCGAGCGGCCTATCGAGTTCTTCATTCCCGTCGGGCAGCGCGACGAGTCGCAGCAATGGATCACGGCGACCATGCGCTCGCTGTCGCTCGCGGCGCGCGGCGGCTTCGTCGCGCGCAATCTGCAGGACTTGCGCAAGGTCTCGTGGGATCGCGGCCAGGTGCGTTACGGCGAGACGCAGCGCCTCGACGGCAAGCGCACGCCGCTGTGGCACGACTCGGAAGTCGCGGCGATCGCCTACGCGATCCAGCAGATCCTGCATCGGCGCGGTTTTCTCGATGCGGAGGGACGGCAAGTGCCCTCGCGTCTGCTCGCGCAGCGGCGCGCGGAAGCGCGTCACGGCAACGTTTCACCTCTCGCGGATGAAGGCCGTGCAGCACGCGCGGGCGATCAGGTGCTCGACGGCCCCAATGCGCTGCCCGCCGACGCCGCGCTCGCCGCGCCTCACGCGATGCTCGGACGCAAATGCGGATCGTGCGGCGCGAATGCCGTGATTCGCCGTGACGGCTGCGACTTCTGCACCGCGTGCGGAGAAATTGGGACCTGCGGATAAAGCAGGCGAGCGACGCAAGCGGCAACAGGTTAGGCGGGCGCGGCCGCCTAACCTATACTGGTTTCGATCGCGCACTCCGGCTGGGTGCGATCTCGCCCGGCGCGTCGGCGTGCAGTTCATCTGTACCGTTCGCGCATGCACATCAAGCGTGCAACTTCCGCGTGCACATCACTTCGCGCACTGTGATTCATTGCCTGCCAGGGATGACGAATCATGCTGACCACTGACGACCTCCGCGCCATCCCCCTCTTCTCGACGCTCGGCGACACCGAACTCGAACATCTCGCGCACACATCGGCCGACCTGCAGCTTAGCAGTGGCGAATTCGCGGTCCATGAAGGTGCCGAGCGCGCGCTCTATGCCGTGCTCAGCGGCAAGATCGAAGTCATCAAATTGTTCGACGGCGTCGAGCGCACGCTGGGATGGCGCTTGCCCGGAACCATCTTTGGCGAGGTGCCGCTCGCCCTGAGTTCACCGTTTCCTGGCGCTTATCGAGCCGCCGAGCCGTCGCGCGTCATGCGCGTGGACGCGTCGCACTATTACGCGCTTGCGGCGGCGTCGCCGGAAGTCGCGGTGAAGATGGGCGCGCTCGCACGCGAGCGCATCGGCGGGTTGCAGGGCCTTTCCGCTGAACCGCCCAAGCCGCGCGTGACCATGGTCGGCGCGCGATGGGACCCGGCCTGCACGGAGTTGCGCCAGTTCCTCGAACGCAATCAGATCAGTTGTGACTGGATGGCGCCCGATGCGTCCGAACTGAGCACGCGCTGGCCCGGACACTGCCCATCGGAACAGGAATGCCCGGCGCTGCGCCTCGCCGACGGCACGCTCCTCAATCGGCCCGCGATACGCGAACTCGCCGAGCGACTCGGTCTTCAGACGAAACCGCTCATCGACGAATACGACGCGGTGATCATCGGCGGCGGACCCGCGGGCCTCGCCGCGGCGGTGTATGGTGCGTCCGAAGGCTTGCGAACGATCGTGGTCGAACGCGAGGCGCCGGGCGGACAGGCGGGCACGTCGTCGCGCATCGAAAACTACCTGGGATTCCCAAACGGTGTATCCGGCGACGAACTCGCCAACCGCGCACTGCTACAGGCGAAGCGGCTCGGCGCGGAGATTCTGGTGACGCGCGCCGTGGCAGGCATCGATGTCGGATCGCGGCAAGTGCACCTCGACGGCGGCGATGTCGTCGGCGCGCGCACGCTCATTCTTGCGACCGGCGTCACGTGGCGGCGGCTGGCCATCGAAGGCTTCGACCGCTTCATCGGCCGAGGCATTTATTACGGCGCGTCGCGCAATGAAGCCAGCGCGACGCATGGCCTGGACGTGTATCTGATCGGCGGCGGCAACTCGGCCGGACAAGCCGCGCTCTACTTTTCCGGCCACGCGCGGCAGGTGACGCTCGTGGTGCGCGGCGACGCGCTGGAGAACAGCATGTCCCGCTATCTGGTCGAACAGCTCGCCAGAAAGTCGAATGTCGAGGTCAGGTTGCAGGCCGAAGTGGTGGGCGCGTATGGCGAAACCCATCTTGGCGCCATCGACATCGTCGACAAAGCGAGCGCGAACGTCACGCGGCACGATTGCGGAGGCTTGTTTGTTTTCATCGGCGCGGATGCGGAAACGGATTGGCTGCCGGAAGGCATCGCGCGTAACGCACGCGGCTATGTCTTGACCGGCGACGATGTCGTCAAGGCGGGACGCTGGTCGCACACGCGCGATCCTTATCTGCTCGAAACGAGCACGCCTGGCATATTTGCCTGCGGCGATGTGCGGCTGAGCCCCATCAAGCGGGTCGCGTCGGCCGTTGGCGAGGGCAGCATGGCGATTGCGTTCGTCCACAAGTATCTGCAGGAGACGCTTCAGTAGGCTCTCTGTGTTGGGATGATCGCGCTAACGATGCGCTCAGAGAGATTTGGGGCGAGCCATGCACGGCGTCCAGCGGACTAGCTCCCCGACGCGAACCACTTCTTCTGAATCAGTTCGTACGTCCCGTCTTCATACATGGACAGCAACGCCTCGTTGATCGCCTTGCGCAACGGGCTGCCGTTGGGTAAGGCAATGCCATATTTCTCCGGCCGGAACACCGGCCCCACCACGGCGAGCGTGCCGCTGCCGAGCCGCCCGCTCCAGTACTGCAAAGTCGGCGCATCGTAGACGATGGCCTGGATGTCGCCGTGCATCAGCAGCCGGAAACCATCATCGGCGGTGTTCATGCTGACAAACGGCAGCCCTCGCTCGGTGAGATAGTCGGCGGCGACGGTGCCCGGCACCGAGCCGATCAATTTCCCCGGCAGATCGTCAGGACCCCGTATGTTCGATTGCAGGCGCGCCACCGTCTGCGAAGACGTCACCGTCGCCGTGAACTGCGCCACCAGCACCACGCCAATCAACCACATGGCGGGCACCAGTACACGCTTCCACAGGCCCGGCTCATCGCGTTCGCCGTGCTCCCCCGTTGCGATAATCAGCATCGTGATCCAGAGGCCCTCTCCAATCGCCCGCCAATAAGGCTTCTGGAAATTGCGATCGCGTTTTCGCTCGACCAGCCAAACGAGATTGGCCAGCACGAAAACGATCGCCGCGCTGATCGCCGCGAACTGCCCCATCGCCCGCCACGGAACCGACCAGATCGTGCTCAGGAAAGAACTATCGTTGTGCGCGCGCACCATGATCTGCAAGCCCGCATCGAAATAGGGAATCGAAAAATCGACCTGGCGCTCGCGCTCGGGCGTCATGGTGATGGCGGATATCGCGAGATCCGCGTTGCCTTGCTCGACGATCGGGAGCACGTCGGCTTGCGTGGCGACCGGCACCCACGTGAAATCGCGGCGAATGCGGCGCGCGATCTCGTTCCAGATATCGATACTGAAGCCTTCGGGCGTCTTCGTTTGCGGCAGCACGAAGGGGGCGACCGGCGCGATGGCGACGCGCACAACGGACGACGGCGACGGCTTCGCGCCACCTGACACTATCGGCGATGCGTCAGCGCAGGCGGTCCCCATCATGGACGATGCGAGGATCGCGATTGCGCACCACGCCAGCCACCTGGTTCGCTTGTGTCGCTTGTGTCGCTTATCCCGTTCGTCTCGCTCGCTCAACGCGTCGCTCCCAATCCCGTCTGCGTGCCGATCATCCCGGCGCGATGTCGCGGCCGATTAATGGAAAATCCAGGCACCGTCAATCGTCGACCTTCAAGGCTGGCTGCGCGTCGCCTCGCCGACGGCATCCAGCAGCGCCGCGCCCAGAAATGGCTTGGTCAGCAACGCATGCTGGCCTGCCCTCGCCACGGCCTGCCGCGTGACCGGCGCATCGTACGCCGTGATGAACACGACGGGCGGACGCGGCGACTGCAACGCTTCATAAAACGCAGGCCCCGACGTGCCCGGAAGCTGCACGTCGACAATGAGGCAACGCGCGGCCAGCGCGCAATCGTATGCCCCCGCCTCCTCCGCGCTTTGAAACGAACGCGTGACGAATCCCGAGTGGCGGAACAGGCGCTCGATGGCGCGGCACAGGCCCGTGTCGTCCTCGATAATCACGATCGAGAGTGGCTCCGCGTTCATGCGTCGTCGTCCAGATAATCGATGCCGAAGTGTCATGCGAGCGTGCGGCTGACGCCATAGGGACTTAGGGCAATGCCTTGCTCCCCGACCCGATACTCAGCGTTTCGCACGCAATACAAGGGGCGAAATCGCTGAACGAGTCCGGCTGATTCCAACCATTCGATCATCGTTGTCTATATGACGCGCACCATGCCATAGGGATTTGGGGCAATCCCATTTCCCTTTCGGGCAATGTCGGACAGAGCGCTTGTCTTTCACATGCCGCGCATGCTCGTGTCGACGCGCAAAGGCATCGTCGTCGCCTCACGGTGGCGACCCGCGCCGCGCGTTGGCCTCGGCTTGTGCGAGTTGCTGGACAGCGCGATACGACGCGCCAACATCACGCCGCGAGCGATACCGCTTCGGCGTGCCTTAGCAACTCCGCGAACGAGCCCGCGCTGAATTTGCGCATGAGTTGCGCCCGACAGCTCTTGATGGTGCGCTCCGAAAGTCCGAGTTCCGCCGCGATCTGCTTGTTGCGCCGCCCCGCGACGATCCCTTTCAACACCGTCCGCTCTCGCTCGCCGAGGCTCACGCCCGGTGCCGCCTCGTTCGGCAACGGCGCGTCCGCGTGCGCATCCGTGCTGAATGCGGTGTCGAGCGCGTCCAGCAACGCCTGCCGCTCGAAGGGCTTGACGAGGAAGTCCACGGCGCCCGCTTTCATCGCCTGCACGGTACGCGGCACATCGCTGTAGCCGCTCATGAACACGACCGGCATCGCGCGTGGCTGACGCCGCAGCGCCTGCTGAAGATCCAGCCCGCTCGGGCCGCCGAGTTCCAGATCGAGCAGCAGACAGCCACGCCACGCTTCGGGCTCGCTCACCAGAAATTCGCCGGCGGAGGCATACGTCTGGACCTCATAACCTGCACTGCTCAGGAGTCTTTTCAACGCCGATCGCATGGATGCATCGTCTTCGACAACGTGAATCGTCCTGATGGAATCGCTATTCACGACATCACTCCGTCTTCGCCAATTCATCCGTATTTTTGGGTCGGATTTCGTGGCTCCCTGATACCGCTCCTTGACACCTCTGCGCGACTCGCATGACACGAATCGAACGCATGTAAGCCGTTATAGCAATTTACGAGACCATGTGGTTTCAGACTGATCAGAACGAAAATAATCGATTCATTCCGCAATGAATTCGCCTGGCGCGCTGCGTGGCATTCATTCAATTGAGTCAACGATCCGTGCATTCATTCAACCGATCGAAACAGCGCATGATGCGGGCGATTGCAAACCTGGCCGCCCTGCCTCCGCTCGCGAATGCGCGGTTTGACTCAGGGTTTGGGGCAACGCGTTGACGCCAGGGTTCACGTTAAGATCGATCGGCACGGAGCATATCAGGGCGGCATTCATCGCCATTCATTCGGATCCCAAATGACTCAGCTCGTTCATCATCCCGCATACCTGTTCATCCTGCTGATCGTGCTGCTTTCGACTGGCGCGGCACTCGGCGCGATCGTGATGCAGCGTGTCCTGCCGCTCTCGGACGACGCGCGCGATAACTACAACGTCATTCAGGGCGCCACGCTCACGCTGCTTGCGCTGTTAATCGGCTTTACGCTTTCGATGGCGGTCAGCCGTTACGACCAGCGCAAGAATTACGAGGAAGAAGAAGCCAATGCGATCGGCACCGAATATCTGCGCGCCGACCTGCTGGGCACACCCGGTTCGGCAAAAGCCAAAGCGCTGCTGGCCCAGTATCTGGAATTGCGCATCGTGTTTTACCGCACGCGCAACGCGCACGAACTCGACGTGCTCAACAGCAAAACCATGGCGCTTCAGGGCCAGCTGTGGGACACCGTGCGCGAGGCCGCCGAGGCGCGGCCCACGCCCATCACCGCGCTCGCGGTCGGAGGCATGAACGACGTGATCAATACGCAGGGTTATACGCAGGCCGCGTGGCTCAATCGCATTCCGGTTTCCGCGTGGGCGTTGATGATGGCGATCGCCTTCTTCAGCAACCTGATGCAGGGCTATGGCGTGCGCGGTAAAAATGGGCGGCGCGTGCTGCTGTTCGTCTTGCCGATCACCGTGTCGCTGTCACTGTCGTTGATCGCGGATATCGACAGTCCACGTGGCGGTCTGATTCGCGTCGTGCCGCAAAACCTGCTTAGCCTCCAGCAGTCGATGCCGCCGAACTAGCGCCTCGCGTCCGCACAAGGCCCGGCGACGCGCCATAGGATGCAGGGCAGTTCCATTGCCCGAAAGCGCAGACATCGCGTAACCGTCAGCGGTTTGCATACGTCGATGCGAAAGTTGTTGCGCAAATTGTCGTGAAGCACGCGCCCCGCCTGCCGATTGCCCTCAGGGGCAATGCCGTTGCCCCATCTACCGATAGCGAAACCGCGGCGGCGCTCCAATACTGCAAGCCGGTACGCCGCATGCCTTGCTCGCCGACGCCAACGCAGACGCCAACGCCAACGCCAACGTTTCGCCGTCCGCGCCCATGCGATTCCACACCCTGCCGCCCACCCTGACTGCCCATGATCCACACCGCACCCGAAGCGATCAACGACGCCAGTGACGCCCCCTCGCACGCCGCGTCGCCAGGCATGGTCCGTATCGAAGGCGGCACGTTCCTGATGGGCTCGAATCATCACTATCCCGAGGAAGCGCCCGCGCACAAGGTCCGCGTGCGCGGCTTCTGGATCGATCGTCATGCGGTGACGAACGCCGATTTCCAGCGCTTCGTCGACGCCACCGGCCACATCACGTCCGCCGAGCGCCCCGCCAATCCCGACGACTATCCGGGCGCGCTGCCCGAGATGCTCGCGCCGTCCTCGGTGGTGTTCGCGAAGCCTGAGAAGCGCGTGGATCTGCGCAATCACTACAACTGGTGGACCTATGCGCAAGGCGCCGACTGGCGGCATCCGCGCGGCCCCGCGAGTTCGCTCGAAGGTCTCGCCGATCATCCGGTCGTGCACGTCTCCTACGAAGACGCCACCGCCTACGCGCGCTGGGCCGGCAAGGATCTGCCCACCGAAGCCGAATGGGAATTCGCCGCGCGCGGCGGGCTCGACGGCGCGGAGTTCGTCTGGGGCGACGAACTCATGCCGCAAGGCAAGCCGATGGCCAACACGTGGCAAGGCGAATTTCCGTGGCAGAACCTGCTTGAAGACGGCTACGAATGGACCGCGCCGGTCGGCTCGTTCGCGCCCAACGGCTATGGCCTCTACGACATGGCGGGCAACGTCTGGGAATGGACCAGCGACTGGTATCAGGACCACGGCAAGATCGTGAAGGCGTGCTGCACGCTCGATAACCCACGCGGCGCGAGCGTGGAAGCCAGCGTCGATCCGCGCTCGCCTCAGGTCAAGATTCCGCGCAAGGTCATGAAGGGCGGCTCGTACCTGTGCGCGCCCAACTACTGCCGGCGCTATCGGCCCGCCGCGCGCATGGCGCAGCCCGTCGATACGTCCACGTGCCACGTGGGATTTCGTTGCGTCATCCGCGATCGCGATCCGGGCTGAACCCCTCGGGAGAAACGGCCTCCTGACAACCCGTCGGCGACGGGGAACGGAGGCGATCCGCTACCGGCTGCGGTAGCTCTACACAAAGGAGTGTTCCATGGCGGGCAAGAAGAAACCCAACTTCCTGATCCTCTGGGGCGACGACATCGGCCAGTCCAATCTCAGCATCTTCACCAAGGGGCTGATGGGCTACCGCACGCCCAACATCGACAGCATCGGCGAGGCGGGCGCGGTGTTCACCGACTACTACGGCGAGCAGAGCTGCACGGCGGGCCGCGCGTCGTTCATCACGGGACAATGCGGACTGCGCACGGGGCTGACCAAGGTCGGCTTGCCGGGTGCGCCGCTCGGCATGCGCGCCGAGGACCCGAATATTCCCGAGCTGCTCAAGGACCTCGGCTACACGACGGGCCAGTTCGGCAAGAACCATTTCGGCGACCGCGACGAACACCTGCCGACGATGCACGGCTTCGACGAATTCTTCGGCAACCTGTATCACCTGAATGCCGAGGAAGAACCGGAACTGCCCGACTACCCGGACGCCAAGGAATTCCCCAACTTCCACAAGAAGTACGGCCCGCGCGGCGTGCTGCACTGTTGGTCCGACGGCAAGGGCGGCCAGAAGATCGACAACACCGGCCCGCTGACGAAGAAGCGCATGGAGACGATCGACACCGAATTCCTCGCCGCCGCGAAGGAGTTCATCCAGAAGGCGCACAAGGAGGACAAGCCCTTCTTCCTCTGGTTCAACACCTCGCACATGCACTTCCGCACGCATATCGAGGACCGCATTCGCGGCCAGGCCGGACGCTGGCAGTCGGAGTATCACGACTGCATGGTGGAGCACGACAAGCACATCGGCGAGATGCTGGCGCTGCTCGACGAACTCGGCATCACCGAGGACACGATGGTCATGTACAGCACCGACAACGGTCCGCACATGAACTCGTGGCCCGACGCGGGCATGACGCCGTTCCGCAACGAGAAGAATTCGAACTGGGAAGGCGCGTATCGCGTGCCGTGCCTCGTGCGCTGGCCGGGCGTGATCGAGCCGGGCACGGTCTGCAACGAGATCGTGAGCCATCTCGACTGGCTGCCGACCATCGTCGAGGCCGCGGGCAATCCCGACGTCAAGGAAGAATTGAAGAAAGGCTTCAAGGCCAACGGCAAGGAGTTCAAGGTCCATCTGGACGGCTTCAGCCTGTTGCCCTACTTCACCGGCAAGGAGAAGAAGCCCGAGCGCAAGGGCTTCTTCTATTTCACCGACGACGGCGATCTCGCGTGCCTGCGTTTCGATAACTGGAAGGTCGTGTTCATGGAGCAGCGCACGGCTGGCACATTGAGAATTTGGGCCGAGCCGCTGGTGACGCTGCGTGTGCCGAAGATCTTCAATCTGCGCACCGACCCGTACGAGCGCGCCGACATCACTTCCAACACCTACTACGACTGGCTGCTCGATCACGTGTTTATCCTCGTACCCGCGCAGGCGGGCGTGGCCGAATTCCTGCAAACGTTCAAGGAATTCCCGCCACGCCAGAAAGCGGCCAGCTTCGGCGTCGATCAGGTGATCGAGAAGATGATGGACGCAGCCGGCGGCGGCCATCGATAAGGCATCCTGACGATGTAGACGCGTGGTTCCCGGGCGGCGTTCAGCCGGACGCCGCCCAGCCGCATTCCCGACGCGACAACCATGGACGCCAAGGCCCTGATTCTTCTCGCGCTCCAGTGCGCCATCGCCGCAACGGTCTTCACGTACGGCCTCCAGGCCACGCGCGACGACCTGTTCTATATCGCGCAGCGGCCGGGCCTGCTGCTGCGTTCGCTCATCGCCATGCTGGTGCTGTTGCCGATCCTCGTGGTCGCCTGCGTCTACTACCTCGATCTGCCGCAGCCGACCGCCGTCGTGCTCACGGCGCTCGCCATCTCGCCCGTGCCGCCGCTGCTGCCGAAGAAGCACAAAAAAGCGGGCGGCGTCGCGCCCTACGGGCTCGGGCTGCTCGTCGTGCTCGCGCTGGTGTCGGTCGTGACCATGCCGCTTTCGGTGGCCCTCTTCAACTGGCTGTTCGCGCAGCCGCTGGCCGTCGGGCCTGCGTCGATCCTGAAGATCGTGCTGACCATGATCATCGCGCCGCTCGCCGTGGGTCTGCTGGCCGCGTCGCTGATGCCGCGCGCCGCACAGCGCCTGATCGCACCCGTGCGCCTGATCGCGACCGTGCTGCTGGCCGCGGGCGTGCTCTTGCTGCTCGTGGGCACGTGGCGCGCGATCCTGTCGTCGACGGGGCACGGGACGCTGATCGCCATCGTCGCCTTCGCGCTCGCCGGGCTGGTGATCGGCCATTGCCTCGGCGGCCCGGAGCCCGAGCACGCTTCGGTGCTGGCGCTGTCCACGGCCTCGCGCCACCCGGCCATCGCGCTGGCGATCTCGGCGGCCAATTTTCCCGGCGAGCAATTCGCGCCGACGCTCGTGCTTTACCTGATCGTCTGCACGATCATCGCCATCCCGTACGTGAAGTGGCAGCGCCATCGCTCGGTGCTGGCTTCCGGCACGCCTTGAAGGTCATCCATGAGCCCTGAGCGCGACATCCTCTCCGTGCCGGACACGCATCCCGATGCGCCCCTGAAGCCCGACGAAGGCACGCTGCAGACGCGCGCGCGCACCGCGCTCGCCATCGAGCGCACCTTCCTCGCCGCCGAGCGCACGCTGATGGCGTGGCTGCGCACCGCGCTCTCGATGATCAGCTTTGGCTTCACGCTGGCGAAGTTCTTCGAGTATGTGGAAGGCCAGCGCGGCACGCCGATCGTCGGCCGCTTCGGCGCGACCTGGTCGCCGCGCATGGTCGGCACGGCGATGGTGGTGATCGGCACCGTGGCGCTGCTGGTCGCGGTCGTGCAGCATCAGCGTCGCGTCAATGCGCTGCGCCGCGAAGGCCTGCTGCCGCAATGGAATCTCGCTTACTGGGTTGCGATCGCGGTGGCCGCGCTCGGCGCGTTCGCGCTCGGTTCGCTGGTGCTGGATTGATGGGGGAAAGCGGTCGCGACCTGACGCTCCGGTTATCGGAAGACGCTGCGTAATGGCCGCTCCGCTCCCGACGACGCTGCTGGCGTAACCGCACGCGCCGTCGGCCCGTTTAGCTCATCGCCTGCACCGGCGATTCGGCGAGCGCGAGCATCCGCGCGAGCGAATCGGCCTGCGTCTGCGGCGCGTCGATCACGAACAGCGACTCGCGCAGCGCACGTTCGAGATCGAAGCGCCCTTCGAGCCACGCGCGCAACGCCGCCTCAGACGTGATCAGGATATTGCTGCGCTGCGCGTCATCAGTGGCGCTGATATCGGGCATCTCCGGCACGATATCCGGGTCGAAGCCCTCGGTCGTGGCGTGAAAGAACCCCCACGTATCGTTCTCGATCAGCAGCACATAGAAGTCCGGCAGCGCCAGCAGCGCCGCCTCGCCGTGCGCGCCTTCGACGCGCGCCTGAAGCAGATTCAGCGCGTCGATGGCCGAGAGGCGCATGCGGGCCGCCGAGAGCGCGCCCCCGGCGGTGTCGATGGGCTCGATCAGCCCGGCGTCGATCGCCTGGCGGGCCGCGACGGCGATCGTCAGCGCCAGCGGATGCCCGACGCTGAAATCGAGCTTGAAATTGCAGATCGCGCACATGGCATCCCCTCAAGGCGTCACGATGTTGAACCAGAAGTCGAACGTGTCGAGCCACGACACGAATTCGCCCAGTTTCTGGCTGTTGCCGTCGATCTTCGCGTTACCGGCCATCACGAGCTTCTGCATGTTGGTCTTGCCCATCATGATGTCGTTGAGGTCGGCGCGCGTCATCGTGACGGTCGCGTCCGCCGACTTCAGGCTCTTGTTCCCGGTGTAATGCAGCGCGCTGTTTTCCACGCCGAGCACGTAGTTCTCTTTCGTGTCGGTCAGCACGAGATTGAACGACGCGGTCTTGCCCGCAGCACGATCGCCGTTGAGACGGATGCCCAGATAGTCGAGGAACATGTCGAGCGGCATCGCCTGGATCGTGTCCGGGCTTTGCGGCTGCGGCGCCGGAAGCTGCTGGATGCCGCCGCGCAATTCCTGCGCGCCCGTCAGGTAGAAGTTGCGCCACGACGCCGACTCCGCCTGATAGCCCAGTTGTTCGTAAGCGTCGGCGAGCAGTTGTTTCGCCGAGGTGTTCTGCGGCTCCGCGAACACCACGTGATTGACGACTTCCGCGACCCACCGGTAATCGCCCTTGCTGTAATAGCCGTGCGCCTTGCTCAGCACGGCCGCCGATCCGCCCATGAATTCGACATAGCGCTTACCCGCTTCGGTCGGCGGCAGACGATGCAGATTCGCGGGCACGCCGTCGAAGAAACCGAGCCGCAGGTTGTACTGCGCGACGGCATCGTGATAGACCGTGCCGTAATAGCCGCGGCAATACCAGTGTTTCGCGAGACTCTCGGGCAAACGGATCTTCTCGCCGATCTCCAGCGGCGTCATCCCCTGGTTCGCCATGCGCAGCACCTGATCGTGCAGATAGCGATACATGTCGCGCTGCGCACCGAGAAACGCGACCACGCGATCGTTGCCCCACGTCGGCCAGTAGTGCGAAGCGAATACGACCTGCATATCGTCGCCGAACATGTCGAGCGACGATTGCAGATACTTCGACCAGAGCAGCGCGTCGCGCACTTTCGCGCCGCGCAGCGTGTAGAGATTGTGCAGCGTGTGCGTGGCGTCTTCCGCCGCGCAGAACGCCTTGAACTTCGGCAGATAGAACATGAACTCCGAAGGCGCTTCCGACTCGGGCGCCATCAGCACGACCAGTTCCACGCCGTCGAGCGTGAGCTTCTGGCCGGTCTTTTCGGCGAACATCGTCGGCACGGCGAGTGTGATCGTGCCCACCGACGTGGTCTTGCCGAGCCCGCCGTCCACGATGCCCGTGGGACTGCGCGGCAGCAGCGAGCCGTACATGTAGCTCGCGCGCCGCCCCATCGCGTTACCGGCGATGATGTTCTCGCCCACCGCCGCTTCGGTAAAACCGGTTGGCGCGACGATCTGCACCTTGCCCGACTTCAGGTCGTCGTCGCTGACGAGACCGCGCACGCCGCCGTAGTGATCGACGTGACTGTGCGTGTAGATGACATGCGTGATCGGATGATCGCCGAGATGCGGAATGACGAGTTGCTTCCAGACGGTCGAGGCCACCTCGGTGGTGATGAACGGATCGACGACGATATAGCCGCGGTCGCCGCGAATGATGCTCATAACCGAGAGATCGTAGCCGCGCACCTGCCAGATGCCATCGACGACCTTGAACAAGCCGTGATTCATGTTGAGCTTGGCGTTACGCCAGAGGCTCGGATTGACGGTGGGCGGTGCGTTGTTTTCCGGGCCGCCCTGCACGAAGGCGAACTGTTGCAGATCCCACGAATGCGTGCCGCCGGGTCCCGGAATCACGACGGGCTCGGGCAGCGTTGCGACAAGCCCGCGCTTCGCATCCTCGAAATCCTGCGCATCGCCGAACTGCAGAAACTCGGCGAATTGCTTGTTGACGGCGAGCGTGGCGGCCGTGGCGGGCTTGGCCGCGCCGGTGGTCGGCGTCGCCGCGTGCGCGACCTGAGTCAGCGTTTCTCCAACCACACCGGACAAGCCGGTTGCCACGCTCGTGACCGCGACGTTCTTGAGGAATGCCCTGCGACCGCCTGACTTCGCTTCGTCGTCCGAATGCGACATGACCACCTCCGGTTATTCAAGGAAATGGCGGACGCACAGCGCCCGCCATCGTTGCTCGATAACTTCTCCGAGGTTTTTCGCACAATCGACCGGCTGAGACTATTGGTAGTTGGGGCAACCAGATTGCCCCAAGGGGCGATGTTGGGAAGCGGCTTATTGCGATCCGTGCGGACGCTTACCGATGCGTTTCCATTCTTGAAGCGCAATCGCGCGAGTCAATGACCCAGCAACTGAGAAAGCTGGGGCGCGATAAGGCCATTGGCGTAGTCGGATATGTGATCGGAATAGCTGTAAAGGAAACTGCCATTCACCGTCATCGGACAGGTGTCGTGCCGGATATCGCACAGAAGCGGCGTCGGGTCGTACACGAGCAGATCGGGATTGCGCTTCTGCAACTGCGCGACGAGCGCGCGGTAGTCCCGCGTCGCCTGGAGGTGCGCGTGATAGCTGATCGCACACCGGTCGTTGGCGCTCACGTCATCGTCGATATGCAGGAAGCTGCGGACCGGTTCCCATGCAGCAGGCCTGCGATCCATGCATTGATGCGGCTCGGCCAGCGTCGGCGTATCGATAACGAAAGCGACCCGCTTGCCCGCGCGCATCAACACCTTGACCAGGTTATCGACGCCCGCCAGCGCATCGGACGGCTCCGTTCGTGGTGCCTGCTGTCCGGGCGACGGCGGCGCCAGCAGATCCCGCGCCGCCATCGTCAGCACCACGGTCCCGATCTCGCTGTTGTTCACGAGCATGCGCAGCGCTGTGGCAGTCGCCTCCGTGCACCGCGCCTGCCCAATGCCCGCAGTCGGAACGCCTTCGGCGGAGACCGTGGGCGCGCAGCCCGCGCGCGCGATCAGCAACCAGCTCTCGCCGGGCTGCGAATGACGCACGAGCCCCCAGTAGGCCGCGTCCGCTTTACTGTCGCCCCACATGGCGTAGCGCGGCGTCGCGCGTTTGTCGGTCGAGCAGAAGTCGAAGAGTTTCTGATCCTTCGCGCTGACGCCACACACGCGGTCGACATATTGACGGCCCGCGCCGAGCGTCGCGCTAGCCGGATCGGCGGAGGCGCTGTAGCCCTTCCCCTTCAGGCGGAATTCAAGCCCGTCGCGCGCGTAGGTCATCGCCCCGAGGTAGCCCGCAATCAGCAGAAGAACGGCGGGCGCCGCGACGGACATCCATCGCGAGCGGGCACGTTGAAAGGGCCGCTCGACCAGTTGCAGGGTGAGCCACGCGAGCGCGACACTGGCCAGCAGTATTTCCACTCGCGCGGCCGGAACAAGCTCACTGCCGGCGACGATCACGCCAAACGACAGGAGCGGCCAATGCCAGAGATAAAGCGGGTAGCTGATCTTCCCAATCCCTATCGACACCGGATTGGACAGTATCCACCGGTTGCCCGCGGCCTCCACGCCGGCTGCGATGCACATGCACGCGCCGCTCGTCGGCAGGAGTGCCCACCAGCCCGGGAAATTGAGTCGGGAATCGAGTGCGAAGAACGAAACCACACAGGTCGTCAGCCCGAGTATCGAGAGAACGTTTCGCGTCCGCTGGCTGAGGCCGCTCAGTGCGTTGTCGCCCTCGCCGGACTGCGACCAGCGTGCGAGCGCCGCGCCGCAAAGCAGCTCCCAGAAGCGCGAAAACGGCAGGAAGAACGCTGCGGACGGATGCGCCTTCACGAGCCACACGTTCGCCACGAAGGAAAGCGCCGCACAGATGACGACGATGGCCCGCGTCCATCCGCGCCGAAAACCGATGGCGAGAAAGAGCGGCCAGAGGATATAGAACTGCTCCTCCACGCCGAGCGACCAGAGATGCAGCAGCGGTTTCGTGGCCGCCGACTGGTCGAAATAGCCAGCTTCGCTCCACAGCGTCCAGTTCGACACAAACGCGATGCCTGCGACGATGTGTTTGCCGAGTTGCTTGAACTCATCGGCGTAAAGGCAAAACCAGCCCATCAGAAAGGTGCTGAACAACACCGTCATCAAAGCCGGGAAAATTCTGCGGATTCGCTTCGCGTAAAAGTTGACGATGCTGAATTGGCCGCGCGTTAATTCCGACGAGATGATTCCGGTGATCAGATACCCGGAGATCACGAAAAACACATCCACGCCCGCAAATCCGCCGGGGAAAATACCGGGGAATGCGTGGTACAACACGACGCCCAGAATCGCCATGGCTCGAAGGCCGTCGACATCGGGCCTGTAAGTCAACGCGCTGGTCCGCGCCGCTATTTTTTGCGACGTCTCAATTTCAAATACGACTGCGTTCAATATCGTTCCCCGACTACAGATACGGCCTGCGTCTCTTGTGCAAGGCGCGCGGCTTCCCGAGGCCGCTTACGGCGGCTCAAGTTCTTCTCGATCATCACGGTGTCATTCTGTCCGCGCGTAAGCAGGAATTCGCGCGGATACTTTTCTCGCTACCGCCTCTCCGTTTCGAATTGGCAGCCTGCGTATGAAGATAACGGCAATAAAATTTAAATATTTAATTCATTTTGCAGAAAGTCGCGATCTTCATCCGCGAATGCGATGGGACATCGCTCCATTCAGCCCGATTCAGCCCGATTCAGGACTCTGCACGGCGACGACCAGGAGACGCTCCCCCCGCTTATCGTCCACGGGCCGCAATCACCACGCGAGGCGCACCCGCGTAGTCCACTACGCCGCGCCCGCCTTCTCGCCCAGATACCCCGCAAACCCCTCCACGATCGCGTTCGTCTCGCCCGCGCGCACGAGCCTGAGCACCTGCGATTCGTAAGGATTGCTCGCTAATGGACGAAACACCGCACGCGCGCCGCCCATCTTCCCCAACGCGGCGGGCACGAGCGCGATGCCCATGCCGAACTCCACCATCGTCACCACGGTCTGCCAGAGCCGCGCCTCGTGGCGGATCTGCGGACTGAAGCCCGCCTCCACGCAGGTCGCGATGATCTGATCGTGATAATGCGGCGACACCGAACGCGGAAACAGAATGAACGGCTCGCGCGCGAGCGAAGCCAGTTCGATCCGCCGCCGCTTCTCAAACCGGTGCCCCACGGGCAGGCAGCACAGAAACGGCTCGGAAAACAGCGTCTGCGACTGCACTTCGGCCGGAAAGCGTCCCCAGTGCGCGAAGCCCAGATCGATCTGCAAACGCTGCAACGCGTGCACTTGTTCGATGGTGTTCATCTCGCGCAGCACGACTTCGACGCCCGGATGATCGGCCTCGAAACGCCGGACCGCCTCGGGCAAGCCGCGATACAGCATCGAATTCACGAAACCGATGCGCAGCCGCCCCGCGAGCCCGTGCGCGGAACGCTCGGCGATGCGGCGCACCTCGTCGGCCTGTTCGAGCAGACGGCGCGCCTCTTCGAGCAGCACGAAGCCCGCGTTCGTCAGCGCGACCGCCTTGTTGCTGCGCTCGAGCAGCTGCACGCCCAGTTGCTCCTCGAATTTGCGGATGTCGAAGCTCAGCGCGGGCTGCGAAAAAAAGAGCCGCCGCGCCGCGCGCCCGAAATGCAGTTCTTCGGCCACGGCCACGAAATAGCGCAGTTGCTTGAGTTCCATCGCGGTGTCTCCTCCGCTTGTCTGTCCGTTGTTCGATCCGTCGATCGATAGATAGCGCTTATCGTACAGGACATCGTTTGTATTGGACGGTTATCGTCGGCGCTCCTATTCTTGGACGCACTACGGCGCCCCGAGCGCCCGTCCGAAGAAACGACAGGAGACACCGATGAGCGAATCCCCCGCCGCGCAAGGCAGCGGCGCGTCCAATATTCCCGACAGCCGCGGCATCAACTTCTTCCGCAGCGATCCCGGTCTGGCCCCGCTCCTGCGCGCGTATCTCGGCGAGACGGCCTTCACCGATATCGAAGCGCAGCTCATCGCGCTCGGCCAGCGCGCCTCCGACGAACTCGACGCGCTCGCACTCTCCGCCGATCACCATCCGCCCACGCTGCAACATCGCACGCGGCGCGGCGAAGCGATCCAGCACATCGACAAACATCCCGACTACGTCGCGCTCGAACGCGTCGCGTATGCCGAACTCGGTCTCGCCGCGATGAGCCATCGCGAGCACGCGCCCGCGCCGCTCGTGAAATACGCGCTCACGTATCTGTTCGTGCAGGCGGAGTTCGGCCTCTGCTGCCCCGTGAGCATGACCGATTCGCTCACGCGCACGCTGCGCAAATTCGGCACGCCCGATCTGATCGCGCGCTATCTGCCGATGCTCGCCTCGCAGGACTTCGACACGCTGTTTCAGGGCGCGATGTTCATGACCGAGCAGGCGGCCGGTTCCGACGTCGCGCGCATCGCCACGCGCGCCGCGCGCGAAACCGGCGCGGACGGCACGGAAACCTGGCGTCTCTACGGCGACAAATGGTTCTGCTCGAACGCCGACGCCGATCTCGCGATGGTGCTCGCGCGCGTCGACGGCGCGCCGGCCGGCATCAAGGGTCTCGCGCTGTTCCTGCTGCCGAAAACACTGCCCGACGGCACACGCAACACGTATCGCATCGTGCGACTCAAGGACAAGCTCGGCAGCCGGTCGATGGCGAGCGGCGAGATCGTGCTCGAAGGCGCGCAGGCGTATTTGATCGGCGAAGTCGGACGCGGCTTTCATCAGATGGCCGACATGATCAACATGTCGCGGCTGTCGAACGGCGTGCGCGCCGCCGGTCTCATGCGCCGCGCGCTCACCGAGGCGCTGCACATCGCGCGCCATCGCGAAGCGTTCGGCCGCAAGCTCATCGACATGCCGCTGATGCAGCGTCAGCTGATCAAGATGATGCTGCCCGCCGAGCAGGCGCGCACGCTGTTCATGCGCATCGCCACGCTGCTGCCGCGCGCCGACCGTGGCGACCGTGGTGACGAAAGCGCCGCGAAATGCGTGCGCATCCTCACGCCGATGATCAAGTTCCGCGCCTGCCGCGACGCGCGCCGCGTGACCGGCGACGCGATGGAAGTGCGCGGCGGCGTGGGCTATATCGAGGAATGGAGCGACGCGCGTCTCGTGCGCGACGCGCATCTGGGCTCGATCTGGGAAGGCACGAGCAACATCGTGGCGCTCGATGTCGCGCGCGCCGCGAAACGCGAAGGCGCGCTCGATGCGCTGGGCCGCTACGTGCGCGCCGAACTCGCCGAAGCGGGGCTGCCCGAAGCGAGCGCGGCGCTGCTGCGCGCGGCCTTCGAACGCGCGGGCGCGGCGCTGGAGAGCGTTGCCGAATGCGGCCGCGACGAGTCGGTACGCCAGGCCGCGAGCGCGCTCTATCACGCGACCACGGCGGCGTTCATGGCCTGCGAAGCCGCCCAGGTGTCGCGCGCGGGCGCAGAAGATTACCGTCGGCTCGCGCTCGCGCATCTGATCGTGCGCCACAAGCTGCTGCCGCGCGACCCGCTCGCGCTCGACGACCGCGACGCGCACGCCACGCAACTGCGCGCGCTCGTCGACGAAACGCCGCTGCCGCTCGCGGATGCCATGCAACTGCTGCCCGCGCAGTGAGGCGATATCATCATGACAATTAATACGTCATCCGAATCAATCAAGGTAAACGGCGCACTGCACGGTCTGCGCGTGATCGACCTGAGCCGCGTGCTGGGCGGCCCGTACTGCACCCAGGCGCTCGCCGACCACGGCGCCGAGGTCATCAAGCTCGAACCGCCCGACGGCGACGAAACGCGCGGCTGGGGCCCGCCTTTCGTCGGCGACACGGCCTCGTACTACGTGGGCGTGAATCGCAACAAGCAAGGCATCGCCGTCGATCTGTCCTGCGACGAAGGCCGCGCGATTCTCTGGCAACTGCTCGAAGGCGCCGACGTGCTGGTCGAGAACTTCAAGCCCGGCACGCTCGCGCGCTGGGGCATGGATTACGCGCGCGATCTTCAGCCGCGCTTTCCGCGCCTGATTCACTGCGCGATTTCCGGCTTCGGCCCCGACGGCCCGCTCGGCGGCCTGCCCGGCTACGACGCCGTGATCCAGGCGATGGCTGGGCTCATGAGCGTGAACGGCGAAAGCGACGGCCCGGCGCTGCGCATCGGCCTGCCGATCGTCGACATGGTGACCGGCCTGAACGCACTCGCGGGCATTCTGCTCGCGCTCGCGGAGCGCGAAAAAAGCGGCCACGGCCAGTCGGTCGATATCGCGCTGTACGACTGCGGCGTGTCGCTGCTGCATCCGCATCTGCCGAACTGGTTCGGCAACGGCCGCACGCCGCAACGCAGCGGCAACGCGCATCCGAACATCGCGCCTTACGACAGCTACGCCACCGCCAGCGCGCCGATTTTTCTCGCCGTGGGCAACGACCGCCAGTTCGCGAAACTGTGCGCGCATCTGGGCATGCCCGATCTCGCCGACGACCCGCGTTTCGCCGACAACCGCAGCCGCTGCGCGCATCGCCCCGAGTTGAAGGCAGCGCTCGAAACGCGGCTCGCGCTGCACGATTGCGCGCCGCTCGCGCGCGATCTGATTCAGGCGGGCGTGCCGTGCGGGCCGGTGCAGACCGTCGATGCGGTGGCGGCGCATCCGCATACGCTGCATCGCCAGATGCTCGTGGAAATGCCCGGCTATCGCGGCACCGGTGCGCCCGTGAAGCTCTCACGCACGCCCGCGACCTATCGCACGCCGCCGCCCGCGCTCGGCGGCGACACGCGCGCGGTGCTCGACGCGCTCGGCATCGACGTGGACACGCAGCGCAAGCTGTTCGAGGCGGGCGTAGTGAAAGGCTCATAACGCGCTCAAAACAAGCGCAAGCCGAAACGGATCAAGACCGGCCCAAGCCGGCTCACCCCGACTAATGAAACTGGAGAGAGACATGACGAGCATCCCCGCGCGGCAGCCCGCGCGCGCTTCGCTGGCCGCCTTCGTCGGCACCACGATCGAGTGGTACGACTTTTATATCTACGCCACCGCCGCCGCGCTCATCTTCGGCAAGCTGTTCTTCCCGGCGCACGATCCGTTCTACAGCACGCTCGCCTCGTTCGGCACCTTCGCCGTGGGCTTTTTCGCGCGGCCCTTCGGCGGGCTCGTGTTCGGGCATCTGGGCGACCGCATCGGCCGCAAGAAGGCGCTCGTCGCCACGCTCTCGATCATGGGCGTCGGCACCGTGGGCATCGGTTTTCTGCCGACGTATGAAAGCGCGGGCGCGCTCGCGCCTGCCTTGCTGATCGCGCTGCGTATCGCGCAGGGCATCGCCATCGGCGGCGAATGGGGCGGCGCGGTGCTGATGGCGGGCGAACATGCGCCGAAAGACAAGCGCACGTTTCTCGCGTCGTTCGCGCAACTCGGCAGTCCCGCGGGACTGATTCTCGCGCTGCTGGCGTTTCGCAGCGTCGCGCATCTCGATCATGCGGCGCTGTTCGCGTGGGGCTGGCGTCTGCCGTTTCTCGCGAGCGCGGTGCTGCTCGTGGTGGGCTTGCTGATCCGCTCGGGCGTGAGCGAATCGCCGGAATTCGAAGCGCTGAAAAAGCAGGCGCGCACTGCCGCGCTGCCGATCGTCGAAGTGCTGCGCGACAGCTGGCGCGGCGTGCTGCTGTGTCTCGGCGCGAACGTGATCGGCGTGGCGGGCGCGTGGTTCGTCAACACCTTCATGCTCAACTACACGACGCAGACGCTCGGCCTCGACCGCACGCTGATTCTCGACTGCCTGTTCGTGGTCGCGTTCATCCAGTTCTTCACGCAGCTCGCTTCGGCGTGGTTCGCGCAGCGCGTGGGCGCGGGGCGCTTTCTCACACGCGCCGCCGCGCTCGCGATGCTCTCGCCTTATCCGATGTTCGTGCTCGTTTCCACCGGCAAGCCACTGGCGATCGTGATCGGCATTGCGATTGCGGTGATGTGCATGTCGAGTTCGTATGCGGTGATGGCGGGCTTCATGACGAACGCGTTTCCGGTGCGCACGCGCTATTCGGCCATTTCGATTTCGTATCAGTGCTGCGCGGCGCTCGCGGGCGGGCTCACGCCGCTCGTCGGCACCTTGCTCGCGCACGACTATCCGGGCCAGTGGTGGCCGCTTGCACTGTTTTATAGCGCGCTCGCGGCCGTGTCGCTCGTGTGCATCGCGATGCTGCAACGGCGGCAGTCGTCGGCCGCGCCCGCCGATGTGGCGATCGCGCTGCCGGAGTAAGCAGGTGAAGCACGTGCCGCTACGGCCTCAAACCGCGAGCGGCACCGCCGAAATCGCGTTCATCAGACGCGCGAGCGCGGCCTGCCAGGCCTCGCTATGCCGACCGCCCTTCACGAGCGCATGCAGCATGTCGCGCTGGAGCGTGTCGCGTTCCGCGCCCGCCGGGAGGATGTCGCCGAAGCTGATGAGCGCGTCGGCGAGCGCCGTGCGGGCCGCGGCGTCGTCCGTGTCGAGCAGGCCGCGCGCGGCCTCGGGCAGCGTCGCGAGAATGAACGCGCGCTCCTCCCAGACCACGAAGCGCGCGAGCCGCGTGAGCACGCTTTCACCAGCCGGCGCGAGCGGTGCGCGCGCCGCGCGCTCGATCCAGTCGAGCAACGGGTCGGCGGGCATCGGCCGGGCGATTTCATAGCCCTGCGCGCCATCCACGCCGAGTATCGCGAGCGCCTTGAGCAGATCGGCGGAATCGACGCCTTCGGCCAGCACGAGCTTGCCGAGCGAATGGCCGAGACGCGTGATCTGATACACCACGCGCAGCGCGTCGAGTGCCGTGCCGCCCGCGATATGCGCGATTTCGCGGTCGATCTTGATCCAGTCGAAAGGCAATTCGCGCAGCCGCGCGAGCCCGCTATGGCCCGAGCCCAGATCGTCCTGAGCGAGCAGCACGCCGAGCGCGCGGAACTTCGCGAGAATCGCGCGCTGTCCCTGGCTCAGCGAAATCGATTCGTTCTCCAGAACTTCCAGCGTGACGCGCTCGCTGGGGCACGCGTGCGTCTCCAGCGCCTCGCGGGCCGCATCGAAATAGCGCAGATCGTTGAGCGCTGCAGGCGGCAGATTGACCGAAATTTCCAGATCGTGACCGGCCGCGAGCCAGCGCGCGCGATCGTCGAGTGCCTGACCGAGACCGCGCGTGAACAGCGCGAGCAAATCGTCGGACGACAAGGCGAACAGGAATTCGTCGGGCGTCAGCAGACGCTCGCCGTCGCGCAGACGCGCGAGCGCTTCGACCTTGCTCACCTGGCCGTTGGCGAGATTGAGCAGCGGCTGGTAATACATTTCGAGCGCGCCGGTGCGCACGAGCGCGGCCCAATGCTGACGCACGCTCACCGGCACCGCGCCGCCATGCAGCCCGTCCTGGGTCTGCAAACGCGAGGCGACGCAGCCGAGCAGCGTCTGCAACAGTTCGATGAAGGCCACCTGGTCCGGTCCGACGAAACCGCCCGGATACGCGCTGAACAGCATGACGATGGCGATCGGCGCATGGCCCGGCGCGGCGATCGGAATTGCCACCGACGAACGCAGGCCCTCGCGCGCGGCCACGTCGCGCCAGCGCTCGACATGCGTATCGGTCTGGTAGTTGACGACGCGCTCGGCCTTGCCGCTGCGCCAGGCGCGCCCGACGGCGCCCTGTCCGTCCGGGTGATCGGCGCGCACGCTGATCTCGTGGCCGTGCGCGGTCAGCACGGCGACCAGGCCGCCCTCGCCGCTGCCGCCCGCGCCCGCTTCGAAATGGAAAATGCCCGCTTCGTCGGGCCGCCCGATCGCGCAGGCGGCCACCTCGTCGTGACCGCCGAGCGCGCCCACGAGCTGATCGATGAAATGCGTGTAGCTGCCCGCCTCCCAGACGATGCGCGTGATGCGCTGAAGCACGTCCTGCTGCGAGTCCTCGACGGACTGGTAGGCCTTGAGCTGCCAGGCGGTGTCGCTGTTGAGGCGGCGCGCGTAGAGCGACAGCGCCTGGCTGCCGACATCGCGGCCAATCAGCTTGTCGAGCTGATCCTGGAGGATGCCGCGGCTGCGCACGAGCTCCTCCTTGTCGAGCCCGACGATCGCATGAATGCGGCCGATGCGCATCGCCATCGCGGCGTGCTCCTTCGAGCTGAGGCCGGGATCGGCGAGCGCGAGCAGATTCTGGATCTGCCGGTCCTTGAGGTGCGCGAGTTCTTCCGCCGACAGCATTTCGAGGATGCGCCGGGACTTGGGCAGACGCGCCAGCTCCTCGTAGAAGCGGTTCACCACGAGGGCGGCCGATTTCCGCAACGCCTCGATCAAAGTTTGCATGCGCCCTTCTGCCTGTTGGGTCCCTGCCGGGAAGTCGGCCCTCCGCGCGGCGCGCAAAGCGGCGAGCGAAAACCCTCGCTCCAGGCTGAATCATACGGCATGCATCGCCGTCCGGCCGTGGCCTGGCGTACATAGTGCGTGGCCCGGACGCCGCGCGGGTGGCGGTTGGTGGCGCGAGTTTGGCGGGACGGGGCGTGAATTACGGCGTTACGAGCGGCATCAAAAGTGGCATCACAGCCTGCATGACGACCGGTATGACAAGCGGCGCTACGAGCAGCGTCGAGCGCGGCATGGCGCGCACGAAAGCCGCGCGCCATGCCGTGTCCCGCCCGCGCGCGCCTACTTACCGAAGGTCATGTTCAGCCCGGCGAAGATCTGCCACTTCGGCACGCCCGCGCCCGAATGCGCGACCGAATATTGCGGCTCGACGAACACGTTGTAGATCGTGCCGCCCGCCTTCCACGCCTTGCCGCCGCCGAGGCCCACGGGAATGTAGTACGCGCCGTGCTGGAGGTCGAACGTCCAGATGCCCGTCGAGCGGATATACCAGCCGTCCGGCAGATTGAAAATGCCGAAGGGCTGCGCCGTGAGCGACTGCACCGTGGGCCGGCTGCTTTGCCCCGCGAACGAATGCTGCCACTGCACCAGCGCGCCGAGCAGCCGCGCGCGCGATGCGTCCACGACCACCGCCGCGAGCCCGGCCTGCCACTTGCCGGTGCCGAGCGCGGGATCGGTGGCCGTGGGCGCGGTCACGAGCGGGCCGATGCCGATCTGCGTCGCGCCCTGGCTCACGAGGAAAATGTCGAACAGGTTGAGGTCGCCGAGACCGGTGTTGTAGCCGCCGGTCGGATCGGGCCGCGTGCTGATGGGCGCGGTCAGCCGCAGGATCTGCGGCACCGGCACGAGTCCGTTCGGCCCGAGCGGCAGCGTGCCGCGCAGCAGCAGATCGTTCGTCACCGCGCTCGATCCGTAGAGCGACGGCGCGAACATGTTCTGCACGTTGAACGACGCCGCGAGATTGAGCGGATTGTTGCTCTTGTTGGCGTTGTCGGCGGCGGAGTTGGCCTGGCTTTGGGCCACGGCCTGCATCGAGACGAGCGCGCCCGCCAGCGCGATCGTCGAAACCAGCGCGGCCTTACACCGCCGCGCCTCGGGTAACGTGCTGCGTTTCATCTGTCGTCCCCCAGAGTCCTGCGCCGCGTCCGTTGCGCGGCGCTTCGAGTCGCTCCCTGCCGTCTCCTGTGCGTTGCGCGATGCGCGCTTCAGCCCGCCGCCGCGATGTCGGGCAGCTTCCAGCTACGGTCGAACCACGGCTGCAGCGGCCCGTACAGGCGGAAAATCGTGAACCACGCCTTGCCCGGAATCGTCTGCACCCAGTTCGATTCGTGGCCCGCGGGCGCGCTCGGCCCGAAGTACACGTCGACCGAACCATCGGCGTTCTTCTTCAACGCTTTTTCGCTCGACAGGCTCGGGAACGGCTGGTCGGTTTGCAGCATCGAGCGCGTCTGCGTGTCGTAGACCACCACCGACCAGAAGTCCTTCACCGGCACGTTGGCGGGCACATGCAGCACGTACGGCTTCGCGCCGTCGAACGGCTTGCCGCTCGCGTCGAGATTCGCCGCCGCGTACTGCGAGCCGATGCCCGGCATCGCCACGGCCATCGCGGGCGTGTCGATCGTGGCGGCGTAGAAGAACATCGTGCGGGCGTCGAAGTTGCGCGCGCCCCGGTCGAGCCATTCGTAGCTGCCGCCGATGAACGGCGTATTCCAGTGGCCGTCCGGGTAGATGAGCGCCGCGGGATTGCGGTTGGCGAAGTCGATCGAGCGCGCGGTGGCGTTGCCGACCGCCACGGCGTCGGTGAGGATCGCCTTCGTGCGCGCGTCGGGCGCCCACGGCTTGCCCTTGACCATGCCGATCGACGCGAACAGGCCGGTCATGTCGGGGCCATACGCGCCCGCGGGTTCCTCCTGCACGATCTGATTGATCTCGTCGTAGAACGCGATGTTGTTCGCATGGACCGTGTTCATCACCTTGCCCGACAGGTCGATGAAGCGCGTCGGCGGCGGCGCGGACGCCTGCGCCAGCGGATACACGCGCAGCCCGGCCTTCAGGCTCGCGACGCCCGGCTTCGGGTCGCCGTTCTTCATGAACGCGCGGCCGAACAGCAGATTGCCGAAGGTCGGCGACTTGATGACGATATAGCCGCTCGCGGGCAGCGCGCCCGTGTAGCCCGGCGGCACGAACAGATATTTGCCGCCGCGTCCCTTGTCCGGTCCCGCGTTGCCCATGTCGGTCACGTAGCGGAACCAGAAGTCGTCCACGACGCCGAGAATATTCGGCGGCGTTTCCACGACCATCGGCCCGTCCTTCAGGTCCATCCAGTTCCAGAAGTAGACGGTCTCCGAATTGGGCGTGAGAAAGATCGACTTCGAATCCATCAGCGATTCGAACACGCCGACTGTGCTGCCGGTCGCGCCCGCGTCGCGCAGGCCCTGGCGGATCGCCGCCATCGACGCGCCCGGAATGCCGTTGAGGAACGCCTCCACGCCGCGCATGAAGAGCAGGTTGTCGTAGACCTTGTCGGCGGTTGGCGGCGTGGGCACGCCGTCGAAATAATCGAGGCGGCCGATGCGCGTGTCGACCGACGCGGGCGTGGTGATCTGCGGCGGCGTGGGCGTGGTCATCCTGTACGTCGCGGGCGTGGACGTGCCCGTGCAGGCCGGGAGCGCGAGGACGGCCAGTAGGGCCGCGCTCATGCCAGACGCGAGCGACCTGGACACGTTGGGGAAGTCGTCAAACATAAGCTCTCCGAACTTTATGCAAGCGATGTGCAGCGATGCGGGAACGCAGGATGAACGAAGCGGCGGCGTTTGCGGACGCCGCCTGCGCGCCGTTCAGGACAGCGGCGTGATGTCGTCCGGCTTCCAGCTCTTGTCGAAGAACGGCTTGAGCGGGCCGTAGAAGCGCAGCAGCGTGAACCAGCCCTTGCCCGGCACCGTGCGGATCCAGTTCTTCTCGTGGCCCCTGGGCGCGTCCGGGCCGAAGTAGATGTCGATGGAGCCGTCGTCGTTCTTCGCCGGGCCGGTGTACTGGCTGACCGTCGGGAACGGCTGGCCGTTGTCGAGCATCGAGCGCGTCTGCGCGTCGTACACCACCACCGACCAGAAGTTCTTCACCGGAATGTTCGCGGGCAGATGCAGGCGATAGCTTTTCGCGCCGTCGAGATACTGGCCGTTCGCGTCGCGCGGCGTCATCGCGTATTGCGAGCCCGCGCCGACCACCTGCGCGACCATCGCGGGCGACATGCCGATCGCTTCATACGCGAAGCCCGCACGCCGGTCGGTGTTCAGATAGCCCTGCGAGTCCCACGTGGCGCTACGGCCCACGAACGCCCATTCCCAGTGGCGGTCGGGATACATGAGCCGTTCCGGGTCGCTCGAAGCGAAGGTGTTCTGACGCGCGATCGCGCCGCCGAGCTTGCCAGCGTTGTCGAGCAGCGCGCGGCGCGCGGCGTCGGGCGCGAACGGCTTGCCCTGCTCGATGCCGATCGACGCCATCTGGAAGCGGTCGATGGTCGGCACGACGTCCTTCGGCTCGCTCGCGATGAGGGTGGCGAGGTCGTCGAAATACTGGAAGTTGTCGGAGAACAGCGTGTCGATCGGATGCGTCGAGCCGTCGATGAAGGTCGTGGCGGGCGGATGCGCGGCCTGCGCCAGCGGATAGACGCGCGTCTGCTTCATGAGCGCCACGGCGGGCGCGGTCTTGCCTTCGACCATGAAGCCGCGCAGCCCGAGCACCACGCGATACGTGCGCGAGCGCCTGACGATATAGCCCGGCGGCACCTTGCCCGTGTAGCCGGGCGGCAGGATCAGGAATTTGCCGCCTTGGCCCTTGTCGTCGCCGGTCGGGCCGATGCCGGCCACTTCGCTCTGCCACAGATCGGATGCGCCGCCGAGCAGATGTGGCGGCGCTTCCACGACCACCGGGCCGTCGCGCTTGAGGTCGAGTGCGGCGAGCGCGTAGACGGTTTCCGTATTGCCCGTGAGCAGCAGCGTGCGGGCGTTCATCAGACTTTCCCAGATCACGATCTGGTTCGGCGTGGCGGCGCCTGCCTCGTTCGTGCCTTTCCAGACGCGATACCACGACACCGCGGGCATCTGCGCGAGATAGACCTCGACGGCGCGGTTCAGCGCGAGCGTGTCGTCGAGCTTGCGGCCCGCGTCGGCGGTGGGATAGCCACCGACGAAATCGAACGAACCGGCCGGCGTGGCGAGCGTGCCCGTGCCGGCCCAGCCGTGCGCATCGGTGGCGGCGTCGGGCGACGATTGTGCGAAGGCGCCGGCGCTCAGCGCAAGCGCCGAAGCGCCGGCAAGCACGGCACGCATCAGGCATTTTTTAGACGGGACGGCTAACGCAAGCGGACGGTTTTTCATCGTTATGTCTCGTTCCAGGGGCGTTGCGGTGGACAGGCATCACGCGATGCATTAGCGACGCGATGCGGAGGCAGTATGACGGAAAACGCGAGAAGCTATGTCGGAGTATGTCGCCCGAACTGGCGGATGACCATGCGCTCAGTCAAGCGCGCCACAGCCGGACTGGGTGCGCACGCGACCTTATGCAGCACACATGGATCGGCATGCGCGGCGTGGCTGAACCGGTGAACGAAATGCGCGAAGAAAACGCGCGGGGACGCGCTCCGTCAGAGCGGCGTAACAAGCGCTTCGCCCGCAAAGTGGCGCGTGGCGTTGTCGATGAAATTGCGCACGGTGGCCGCGCGCACGTCGGGCGACGTGCCGGCCGTGTGCGGCGTGAGCACGATGTTGTCGAGCGCGACGAGCGCCTGCGGCGGCTCGGGCTCGCCTTCGTAGACGTCGAGGCCTGCGCCCGCGAGGCGGCCTTCGCGCAGCGCGTCGGCGAGCGCCGCCGTATCGACCACGCTGCCGCGCGAGACGTTGACGAGAAAGCCTTGCGGACCGAGCGCGTCGAGCACGGCGCGGCCGATCAGATGTTCGGTCGACGCGCCGCCCGGCGTCGCGACCACGAGGCAGTCGCTCCATTGCGCAAGCGCGAGCGTCGACTCGAAGTAGCGCGCGCTCACGCCCTCGCGCGGCGAGCGATTGTGATAACCGACCGGCATGTCGAAACCCGCCGCGCGCTTCGCGATCTTCGCGCCGATATGCCCATAACCGAGGATACCGAGCTTGCGTCCCGTGAGCGTGGGCCGCATCGGCAGCGCGTCGCGCCAGACGCCCGCGCGGCAGGCGGCGTCGAATTGCGGAATCGCGCGCAGCGCGGCGAGCAGCAGCGCCATCGCGTGGTCGGCGACGCAATCGGCGTTCACGCCCGCGCCATTGCTCAACGCGATGCCGCGAGCGCGCGCGTGATCGAGCGCGAGGTTCTCGTAACCCGCGCCCAGCGCGGCCGCGAATTCGAGCGCGGGCATCGCGTCGATCTCGTCGGCCGTGAGCCCGGTCGTGCCGTTCGTGAGCACCGCGCGCACCGTGGCGCCCTCGCGCGCCACGGCCTGCGCGCGTTGCGGCGCGTCGGGCGCGTACAGCACCTCGAAGTGCGCGGCGAGCGCGGCGCGGTCGGTGTCGGTGAGCGGGATCAGCACGAGCAGGCGCGGCTTCGAGACGGCGTTCATATCGGCCTTAGGGTTCTTTACGTCGGTTTCGTTACGCTACGTTTTTTCGTTCGACACACTCAAATGATTCGACATCCGAATCAATCTGCGACTTCAAGCGCGCTATCAAAGCGCCGACACATACCGCTGCACCACCTCCACACGCGGCGCGACCGCTTCGGCCGCCACGCGCGCGCGGCGCATCTCGTCGGCGGGCGTGCAGCCGAACAGGCGCTTGAATTCGCGGCTGAACTGCGAGGCGCTTTCGTAGCCCACGCGCACGGCCGCCGCGCTCACGTTCATGCCGTCGTGCGTGATCAGCAGACGCGCGTGATGCAGGCGCGTGGTCTTCACGTACTGCATCGGCGAGGTCGACGTCACCGCCTTGAAATGCGCATGAAACACCGCGAGGCTCATGCCCGCTTCGGCGGCGAGCGTCACCACGTCGAGATCGCCGCGATAGTCGGTGTGAATGCGGCGCAGCGCCTTGGCGATGCGGCCGAAATGCTGCTGATGCGTGAGCGCCGCGCGAATCGCATCGCCCTGCTCGCCCGTGAGCACGCGATAGCAGATCTCGCGCACGATCGACGGCCCGAGAATGCGCGCGTCCGCGGGCTGCGCGAGCGCTTCGAGCAGGCGCAGCACGGCGTTCGAGAGCGGCGCGTCGAGCGGCGTGGCGTAGATGCCCGAGGGCTCGGAGACGGCGCTGCCGCGCGTGTCGTTGAGCGCCATCAGCAGCTCGGCGACCAGCGTCAGATCGACGCGCACCGAGATCGCGAGAATCGGCTTCTCGGGCGAGGCCTCGGTCTCGCATTCGAACGGCAGCGGCACCGAGAGCACGAGATATTGCTGCGCGTCGTAGATGAACACCTGATCGCCGAGAAAGCCGCGCTTGCGGCCCTGGCAAACGATGAAGATGCTCGGCTCGTACATGACCGGCTTGCGCGGATGGCCTTCGCTGCCGCGAAACAGGCGCACGCCGTCGAGCTGCGTCTCATGCGCGCCGTCGCGCTGCGTGAGCTGCATCATCAGCTCGACCACGCGGCGCTGCGTGGCGTCGTCGGCATGCACCACGGGCGCGGCGCTGGCGCGCGAGACCAGCGGCGTCGAAATAAGCGGCGCGAGCGCCGCGCCGTCTGCATCGACGGCCTCGATGTGTGCTGTTTTCATGACAGTTGCGCCCCTAAATTCATCGGGACGGAAAGAGAATCAGGCTTGCCAATCTATCACCGAATGCGCGCGCGCGTGGTTCGCCAGGAGAATCAGGCAAGTCTTCGATAGATTCAGGTATTCCCTGGGTGGGGCGCGATCCTTACGATGGGAACCCTGCCGCAACACCCCCGAACGCGACGCTCCGAGCGTTGCGTTTCGGCGTTTGCGCCTGCCTAGCCACTCAGCCTCAGGAGTCACCTCACTATGTACAAGACTTACGGATACGCCGCACAGGACGCCGGTTCGCCGCTCGCCCCGTTCGAATTCCAGCGCCGCGACCTGCGCGAACTCGACGTGCGCATCGACGTGCTGTACTGCGGCGTGTGCCACTCCGACCTGCACCAGGCGCGCAACGAATGGCGCAACACGATGTTCCCGGTGGTGCCGGGCCACGAGATCGTGGGCCGCGTCGCCGAAGTGGGCACGGGCGTCACGAAGTTCAAGACTGGCCAGCTCGTGGGCGTGGGCTGTCTCGTCGATTCGTGCCGCACCTGCGCGAGCTGCGGCGAAGGCCTCGAACAGTATTGCGAAAACGGTTTTGTCGGCACCTATAACGGCAACGACCGCGTGAGCGGCGACGTCACCTACGGCGGCTACTCGACGCAGCTCGTCGTCGACGAAGCCTTCGTGCTGCGCGTGCCGGAGAACCTCGACGCCGCCGCCGCCGCGCCGCTGCTGTGCGCGGGCATCACGACCTACTCGCCGCTGCGCACGTGGGGCGCCGGTCCCGGCAAGAAGGTCGGCATCGTCGGCCTCGGCGGTCTCGGCCACATGGGCGTGAAGCTCGCGCATGCGATGGGCGCGCACGTGGTGCTGTTCACCACGTCGCCCTCGAAGATCGAAGACGGCAAGCGCCTCGGCGCCGACGAAGTCGTGATCTCGAAGGACCCGGAGCAGATGAAGGCGCACCTGAACAGCTTCGACCTGATCGTGAACACGGTCGCCGCGCCGCACGACCTGAATCCGTTCATCGAACTGCTCAAGCGCGACGGCACGCTCACGCTGGTGGGCGCGCCCGAGCACGATCACCCGTCGCCGCAAGTGTTCAACCTGATCTTCAAGCGCCGCCGTCTCGCGGGCTCGCTGATCGGCGGCATCGCTGAAACCCAGGAAATGCTGGACTTCTGCGGTCAGCACGGCATCACGTCCGATATCGAAATGATCAACATGCAGGACATCAACGACGCCTATGAGCGCATGCTCAAGAGCGACGTGAAGTACCGCTTCGTGATCGACCTCGATTCGCTGCGCAAGTAAGCCCTCCGCGCAAAGACGTAACGCCTTGCCCCGCCGGGCCGTCCGTTCGGACGGCCCGTCCAGCCCTTCCGCATCGAGGCCCCCGCGCCTCACGCCGTACCCCGCATTCGAGCCGGCGCAGCCGTACGCAGTTCGTGACATTGTCGCGCGCCGCCATTTAACCGTGATCGTCCTGCAACCGCCGCGCGCCTGATCCGCGAGACGCCGGCGCCGCGAAGCGTCGTTCGAGCCGTCTGTATTCGCTCGTGCGCGCCGCGCGGCTCACCCTTTTGCAGCAGCCACGCGGAATTCGCTCTAGCCGTACCCGACTGACTTATCAGGAGCTCGCCGTGATCGACCGCATCCAGGCGATGCGCACGTTCGTCCGCATCGTCGATACCAACAGCTTCACCAAAGCCGCGCAGTCGCTCGACATGCCGCGCGCCAGCGCCACCACGCTGATGCAAAGCCTCGAAGCGCTGCTCGGCACGCAATTGCTCGTGCGCACCACGCGCCGACTTTCCTTGACGCCCGAAGGCGCCGCCTACTACGAGCGCGCCTCGCAGATCCTCGCCGACATCGACGAGGCCGAAGCGAGCGTGCGCCAGCAGCCCGGCGCGATCGGCGGCCGCCTGCGCGTGGAGATGCCGGGGCTGATCGCCAACGCGATCGTGCTGCCCGCGCTCGACGATTTCCACGCGCGCTATCCGCAGATCGACCTCGTGATCGGCGTGAGTCTGCGCAATGTCGACCTCGTCGGCGAAGGCGTGGATTGCAGCATCCAGCTCGGCGAACTGCCCGATTCGAGTCTCGCCGCGCGCCGCCTCGGCCTGCTCGAACACGTCACCTGCGCGAGTCCGGCCTATCTCGCGCGGCGCGGCGCGCCCGCCACGCTCGACGACCTCCCGCAGCATCCGGTCGTGAACTTTCTGTCGCCGCAGACCGGGCGTCCGTACGAGTTCGATTTCGAAGTCGACGGCAGCCCGACCAAGGTGAAGGTGGACGGCTTCGTGCATGTTTCCGACGAATTCGCCTATCTCACCTGCGGTTTGCAGGGCTACGGGCTGATCCAGCCGCCGCTGCTCGCGGCGCAGCCGTATCTCGACAACGGCACGCTCGTGGAGGTGCTGCCGCAATGGAAGCCGCTGCCGACGCCGGTCTCGGTTGCGTTCGTGAAGTCGCGCCAGCTTTCGCTGCGCGTGCGCGTGTTCGTCGACTGGCTCGCGGAGCTGTTCGAGGACGCGGGCGCGCTCAACCGCGATCTGTCGCGCGTGCGGCAGTTGCTGGAGGGACTGCAGCCGGCCTGATACGGCGCGACGCCCGACGGATTGTGGAACCAGACGCCGTCGTCGTCGCGGCCGTGCACGAGAATCAGATGGCCGCCCTGCTGCGCGTTGTCGCGCTCGGGATAGCGGATTTCGGGGCTCACCGAGACGATCGCGAGCGTGTCCGGTCCGAGCCGCGCGGCGCTCGCCTCGATACCCTCGTCGGTCATCACCTCGACGCGCACGCCATAGGCCGCTTCGGCCCAGTCGGCGAACGGACGGTAGATGAGGCCGTCCACGCCGCCGTCCTCGCGCATGCGGTAGCAGCCGTGGCGCAGCGCGTCGTCGAGCATCGCCGCGCGCGGCGCGTGGGCGATGCCCCAGTAATCGAGCGCCGATTCGAAACAGGTCAGCCCGCACAGGCGCTTGGCCCAGAAGCGGTAGTCGCCCGGCTGCGCGAAGCCGCTCGCGCGCCAGCCCGGGTCGTCGCAGGGATCGGCGTCGTCCTCGACGATGCGCGCCACCCACTCCGGGCTGCCCCACTGGCTGTAATACGGCACGCCATGATGGCGCAGCACGGCGCCACGCCGCGCTTCGAGCTTCGCGCCGGACAGCTCGTCGCGCAGTGCGTCCGCATGGGCTTCGCGTTCCGCACCTTCATTCGCCGCGCCATTCACGCCGGCGTTTACACGTCTTTCGTTCATAGTGGCTCGCTGTAGTGGCCCGCTGTAATGGCCCGCTGCGGTGGTTCGTTGTAGTGACGCGTTCCAGTGGCCCGGAAACGTGCTTGTCGTGCCCCAATCGGCCCGACCGGGCGCGCGCACGGACGCAGCCAGGCCACGCACGCAGCCCCGCCCGCCGATTTCGCGTAAAACGGCCATTGTCGCAGACGCTCCCGCGCGTGCATGTGACCTCGCACTTACGTCATCCCTGCTGTGGCCAACATTTGTATACAAAAACCATGAGCCATTTGTTAAATGATGCGTTTAGAATATTGTGCGCCCGCGTGGCGGCTCGACGAGATTCCGGTCGCCATGCCCGGGGCGCACAATAGCTGGCTTCCAAGACTAGCCCCAAGCCCCTTCGATCCCCCCCCTTTTTTATCGCCGTATGTCGAACGTTGCACACTCAACCGATTCGGCCACGGTCGCGGAGCGCGTACGCGAGCTGATGAGCCGTCACGGCATCGGCAAACGTCAGCAAACGACCGAGCTGTGCCGGATTCTTGACCTGAGCTTTTCGCAGGGGCACCGCAAACTGCGCGGCAACAGCCCGTGGACGCTCGCGCAGATCAAGAAAGTGGCCGAAGCATTCGGCGAGCCGGCGGGCCAGCTGTTCGGCGGCCAGTTGCTCGATCCGGGCATGGTCGGCGCGAGCGCCCAGGAAGCGCTGCTGTGCGTGAGCGCGGCGGAGCTGCCCTGCACGGCCTGGATCGGCGCGCCTGTGGAGCCGGGCGGCCGCCCGGACTTCGTCGCCTACGAAAAGCAGGGGCAATGGCGCGTGGTGCGCCCCGACGGCGCGCTGTATCAGAACGCGCGCGAAGTGCACAAGATCGAGATCTATCCGCGCCGCGCCGAGGCGGACAAGCCGCTGATCGCCGTCGTCGACGACGATCAGGCGTCCGCCGACAACCTGCGCGACTATCTGGAACACAGCGGCTACACGGCCCACGCGCTCTACGGCCTCGCGGCGTTCGGCGAAGCGCTGGAGCAGCACGTGTTCGACGGCGTGGTGATCGACTGGCTGTTCGGCAGCCAGACCGCCGCCGACGCGATCCGCCAGGTGCGCGCCTCCGAGAATCCCGAAGCGCCGATCTTCGTGCTGACCGGCGAACTGCTGACCGGCAAGGCGAGCGAATCGGAGATCAGCCAGGTGGTGCGCCATTACAACGTGGCCTGCTACGAGAAGCCGGCGCGCATGGCGATTCTGGTCGCCGACCTCGGCAAGCGCCTGAACCGTTCCTGAGCGCGGCCCGGCTCGAAGCCTTCGCTGCTACCCCTGAATCTGCGCCTCGCGCGGCGCGCTGAGCGCGCGCTGTAGCGCCGCGCGCAGCACTTCGTAGTGCAGCGGCTTGGCCAGCGCCTCGAAAAAGCGGCTTTCGCCCTCGGCGGCCAGGCTCGCCAGCGCGGCGACGTCGGCGCTCACGGCGATCACGCGCGGCGCCGCCGTCAGCCCCACGCTCTTGCGCGCCTCCAGACCGGCGAGAAACGCGTAGCCGTCGCGGCCTGGCATGTGCAGATCGAGCAGCACCACGTCGCAGTGCGATTCGCCGAGCAGCGCGAGCGCGCTGTCGGTGTCGCTGGCCGAGCGCGCCGCGTAGCCCATGTGCGCCACCATCTCGCAGAGCGACTCGCGCACCAGCGGGTTGTCGTCCACCACCATCACCTGCGGCGGCGCCCACAGCGCCTGCATCGGCTGCGTCTCGGGACCGGCGACGGGCGGCTCGATCGCGGCGACCGGAATCGTCACCGTGAAGGTCGTGCCCTCGCCCACGCGGCTGTCGGTATCGATACGCCCGCCGAACAGCTCGACCAGCCCGCGCACGATCGCGAGCCCCATGCCCGCGCCCTCGTAACGCCGCGAGCGCGACGTGTCGAGCTGCGTGAACTCCTTGAAGATCAGCGGAATCTGCGCCGCCGCCACGCCCGGCCCGGTGTCGCTGACGATGATCGACAACGTCTGCGCGGGCGCCGTGGTGGCGCGCGGCAGCACGCCCGGCGCCGGCCCGCTGAGCGCGAACTCGATGCTCACCGAACCGCGCTCGGTATAGCGGATCGCGTTGGTGACGAGGTTGTTGGCGATCTGGCGGATGCGGTGCGGATCGGCCAGCACGCCGCGCGGCGCGCCGCGCCACGCGTGCGCGAAGCTCAGGCCGCGGGCGTGCGCGGCCTGTTCGTTTTCGTCGACGATCGATTGCAGCAGGTCGCGCGGATCGAACTCTTCCGGGCGCAGTTCGAGCTTGCCCGCGCCGAGCCGCGCGTAGTCGGTGAGGTCCTTCATCTGCGCTTCGAGCTGGCGCGCAGCGGTTTCGAGCCGCCCAATCACCTTGCGGTCTGCCTCCGAATGCGAGTTGAAGCCGAGCAGTTCGATCGACGAGACGATCGCGTGCAGCGGCGTGCGCAACTCGTGGCTGATCATGCCGAGGAACGCGTCCTTCGCCATGCTCGCCTCGCGCGCGGCGCGGGTCGCCTGATGCTCGGCTTCGAGCGCGGCGTGCTGCTGCCGGATCAGGCGCGTGCGCCGGTAGCCGTTCATGACGAGCAGCGCGGCGGCCGCCGCCGACAGCACGAGCAGCACGAGGCCCGCCGCGAACAGCTCGCGGCGCTTGGCGATGAAGTCGCGGCGGATCGCCTCGCGCTCGGTCACGTCGGCGAAACGGCGGTTCAGCGCGAGATCGGTGACGGCGCTCCAGCGCGCGTCGAGCGCCTCCAGCATCGGCACGGCGCGCTCGGGATGCTCGGGCAGCGTGGCGATTTCGCTGTCGAAGGTCGCGATGGTCGCGTCGATCGCGTTGAGATCGTCCTCCTGACGCTTCATCAGCCCCGGCGTGGCCGCGAGCGAGCGCGTCGAGCCCTTCATCACGTTGAGCTTCGATTGCAGGACTTCGTAGCGCAGCCGCACCTTGTCGATATCGCGGTCGATGCCGTCGGCGTAGATCAGCAACTGGCTTTCGAAGCGCGAAAAGGCGAGCTGCATCTGCGCGGCGTCCCAGTAGAGGCCGTCGTAGTTGCCGGTGAGACGCTGCACGACCTGCGGATTGAGCAGGTTCGCGTAGAGCAGATAGCCGACCGCCGCCACGGGCGGCGCGAGCGCGACGACCCAGATCAGCACGTGCAGCAGGCGGCGCAGCGGGCGTTGCATGGCGGAACTTAGGACTTGATGGTCATCGAGACGATCTGCCAGGCGAACTTGGCGTCGCCGGCCGCGCCGTCGAGTTCGAGCGGGAACTGGTCGCGCGGATAGATCAGGAACAGCGGGCCGAAGTCGCTCACTTTCAGGCGCTTGCCGTTCATCGCGTAGGCCAGCACCACGCCGTAGCGGCTCGCGTCGGCGACCGGCACGACGCAGGTGTAGTCGTCGATGGTGTGGATTTCGATCTGGCTGCCGTAAGCGCCGACGGTCTTGAGCACGTCGGCGAGCAGCGGGCCCGTGAAGGTCGAGCGCGGCGTCCAGGTCGTGGCCGTCGAAATCGCGTGCACGGGCAGCGCGAGCAACTGCTGCTCGCTGAAGTGATAGGCCGTGTGCGCCGCGTTGTTGGTGACGCGCACCTGGCCGTTCACGTCGAGCGCGAGACCGCCGCCGGATGCGGCGAACGCGGGCCGCAGCGGCAGTGCGGCGGCCGCCAGCGTGGCCGCGAGCCCGGTGGCGAAGCGGCGGCGCGCGCGGTTCGCGGGCCGCGCGGATCCAGGCGCGGCTTGCGGGCCGTCCTCGAAGTCGCTCGGCAACTCGTCTTGCACCGCATCGTGCCGGGACTTCAGCCGGTCATCGGGATACTGCATCTGCTCGGGCCCCCTGGCGCATCGAATCGTCATCTGGTCGTGTGGTGCGCTGGCGCGCGCCGCCGGTCTGCATGGGCCGGCAAGCATAGGCATAATATCGTCAAACATTGACCCGACAATAGTCGGCTTGTTCGGATCGCTCGCCCGCTTTTGCGCCTGCTTTTATGGCTTTACGCGCGCGAGTGCCCCCGTAACGGATCGCAACGTCGCCGAACTGGCCGCAGCGGCCCGCAACGGTTCGCAACAGGCCGCCTCACCTGCCGCTTCAAGCGCCGCTTCGCTCACATGAACAAACCCGTCGTTCCGCTCACCTACGAACAGCTCGACCAGTGGGTCGAATCGCTGCAACCGCTTCTGGTCGAAGAAAATTTCGCCTGTGTCGTGGGCATCCTGCGCGGCGGCGCGCCGCTCGCGCTGATGGTTTCGCACGCAACCGGCGCGGGCGTCGCGTTCCTGCGCTACACGCGCGAGACGCGCGAAGTGCGCTGGGATTCCACGCTGCCGATGCCCGAACCGGGCTCGAAGGTGCTCGTCTGCGAGGACATCGCCGGACGCGGCCATACGCTCGTCGACTGCATCGCGTTCCTGCGCGAGCACGGCTTGCAGGTGCGCACGCTCACGGGCGCCTACGACGACCTCTCGCGCCTGCGCCCCGACTATTCGATCGACGCGAGCGGCTATTTCGCGCTGTTTCCGTGGGAGCGCCAGGCCTACACCGACCGCTATCGCGCCGACTGGGTCCGCGAGGGCGCGAGCGAAGGCTCGCGCATGGCCGACGACCACGAATACGCGGTCTACGCGATCGATCTCGACGGCATCCTGCTGCCCGACATTCCGCTCGCGCGCTACGACGAGGATCTCGACGGCGCGCTTGCCGAACGCGACGCGCTGGTGCCGTTCGAGCGCATTCCCGACATCGACCTCAAGCACGCGCGCGCGATCATCACGGGTCGGCCCGAACTCGACCGCGAGCGCACCCAGGCGTGGCTCGACCGCCACGGCTTCGGCCACCTGGAGCTGGTGATGCGCGCGCCCGGCGAGCACGACGAGTCGGCGCAAGGCGCGGCCACGCACAAGGCGGCGGCGGCCGTGCGCTGCGGCGTCACGCATTTCATCGAGAGCGATCCGGTGCAGGCGATCTTCATCGCCCAGCGCGCGCCGCTGCTGCGCGTGATCTGGTGGAACGCCCAGGCGCGCAGCGGCACGCTGATCGGCGCGTCGGCGTGGGGTTGAGCGGGGGTCAGCCTTCCTTGCCCGCCCTGATCGCGGGCGCGACCGGCTCGTGGCCGAGCAGTCGCGCCGCGTGCGGCGACGCCACCACGATCAGCTTCATGGTCGCGCGCGTCGCGCCGACGAACAGCTTGCGCACCGCGCGTTCGTCGAGCGTGTCGAAATCGACGTCGGTGAGAATCACGCACGGCGCCGCCTGCCCCTTGAAGCGATAGATCGAGTCGAGCAGCAGGTCGCCGTCGCGATACTGCGGCACGCCGAACAGGTCGTACTCGCCCGTGAAGCTGCGCAGCCGATGCGGCCCCAGATGATCGAGCGCCGTGAAATGCGAGTGCTCGCGCCCGCGGAACGACAGCACGACGATGTCCTGCTTGCGAAAGCCGAGCGCCAGCGCCTGCGTGACCGCGCGCCGCGTCGCCGCGACCACGGTCGATTCGCCGCCGCCCGCGTCCTCCTGTTCATCCCACGCGAACACCGTCACCTCCGATCCCCCGAACGGACTGGCCGCCGAGAGCCCGGCGAGCGCGGGCACGGTCGCGCCCGCCACGTCGCGAAGGAACGCGAGAATGTCGCGCGGACTGCGATAGTTCGTGGTCTCGCGCAGCACCGTCCAGCCCGGCAGCGCGACCGGCTCGCGCACGTAGAGGTTCTGCAGCGGATCTTCGAGCCACCACCACGCCGCGCCGGGCCGCAGCAGCCGCGCGAGCGCCTCGACCCACGCCTGCTGAAAATCCTGCCCTTCGTCGACGATCACGACGTCGAACTGCCAGCGCGCGTCGATCGGCGTCTGCGCGAAGCGCTGCTCCAGCGCCTCGAACACGTTCGCGCCTTCGAAATCGGGCACGTGGCCGCCGTCGCGCGCGACCCAGTCGCACAGCTGGTGATAGTTCGCCACCTTCACCTCGGGCGGCGCGACTTTCGCGATGTGATCCGCGAGCGGCCGGTTGAAGCACACGTAGAGCGTGCGCTGGCCGCGCGCGAGCGCGTCCTGCATCACCTGGAGCGCGAGCTGCGTCTTGCCCGAGCCCGCCGTGCCGATCACGCGCAGCCGGAACGGCGCGAACTCCAGCCGCCGCGCCCAGGTGGCGAGCCCGCCCGCGAGCCGCGTGACGAGCGTGCCCGCCGCGCCGACGAGCGCGCTCGCGTCGGGCATGAGCGCGAGTTCGTCGGCGAGAAAATGGTGGACCTTGGCGGCGCTCGGCAGACGCGGTTCGTCGGCGGGCAGCGCCTCGCGGATGATCGCCGCGAGCTGCGCCTTGCGCGTGGCATCGACGATGCGCGCGGGATTCACGCCCGCGATCGCCGGATCGCGCACCACGTGATCGGGGCAATAAAAGAGTTCTTCGAGGTGATAGGTGCCCGCGCCGAAGGCCGCCGTGAAGCGCCGGTGCAGCCCTTCCATGGTGCGCGCGAGCGCGACCGCGACGTTGCGCTCGGTCTGCATGTACGCTTTCACGAGCCCGTCTTTCGTCTCGCGCAAAAAGCCGGTTTTCTGCTCGACGATCATCACGCGCCCCGACGGGCTGACGATCGCGAAATCGGCTTCGCCGAACACCGAAAAACCTTCGGCGAGGCGCGTCCAGTGCACGCCGTGATAGACGGTGTAGCCCGCCGGCAGGCCGCGTTCGAGAAGCGCGAGCGTCTCGCGTTCGCGCGCGGCGGCGCCAGTGGCTTCGAGATGCTGCCAGTCGTCGGGGACAATCCGGGCCATATGCGATTCTCGTCACGTTGTGCAGCGGCTATTCTACGTAATGCGCTACGTCATGCGCGACGCCACGCGGCCCGCGCAGCGCGCGGCCGGATTCGCGTCGCGCGCGACGTTTTTCACGCTGCAATTCACGCTACAAAAGGAGAGTGATCCAGATGATCAAGATCTGGGGACGCGCCAATTCGGTGAACGTCCAGAAAGTCCTGTGGTGCTGCGACGAACTCGTGCTGCCGTTCGAGCGCGTCGAGGCGGGCGGCAAGTTCGGCCGTCTCGACGAGCCCGCCTATCTGGCGATGAATCCGAACGGCAAGGTGCCGACGCTCGTCGACGGCCATTTCGTGCTGTGGGAATCGAACGCGATCCTGCGCTATCTGGCGATGGAATACGGTCCGTCGAGCCTGCTCTACCCGACCGAGCCGAAAGTGCGCGCCGGCATCGAGCGCTGGCTCGACTGGTCGATCGGCACGCTCGCGCCCGCCGAACGGCCGCTGTTCCTCGCGCTCGTGCGCACGCCCGCCGAGAAGCGCGACGCCGCGCAGATCGCCGCCGACCTGGAGAACGTGGCCGCGCAGTGGACGCTGCTCGACCGCCATCTGCAAGGCCGCTTCTTTCTGGAGAACGACCGCTTCTCGCTCGCCGACATCGTGCTCGGGTCGTTCGCGCGGCGCTGGTTCGGTCTCGAAGGCATCGAGCGGCCCGCGCTGCCGAACCTCGAACGCTGGTATCAGCGGCTCGCGCAGCGTCAGGGCTTCCGCAAGTACATCGACTTGCCGCTGACCTGATGGCCGCGCCGCGCGTGGGCTCCGGCGCCAGGCCGGGCGCGCGCGCGGCGCGCCCCGTATAATCGCAGCATGAAGACAGCAAAACCGTCCCCGGAAAGCGCGGCGCCTCACACGCACGAGGCCCACGAGGCCCATGCGCCGCACGATCACGCGCATGCCCACGCAGATGACCACGCCCACGCGGCGCACGCTCATCGTCATGCCCCGGACGGCGCATCGCTCGACACCGCGCTCGAAATGGCCGAAGCCTATTGCCGCGAGCGCGGCGAAAAGCTCACGCCGATCCGCCGCAAGGTGCTCGAACTGCTGCTCGCCTCGGGCCGCGCGACCAAGGCCTATTCGCTGCTCGACGAAATGCGCCAGATCCATCCGGGATCGGCGCCGCCCACGGTGTATCGCGCGCTCGACTTTCTGCTGTCGGCGGGCCTGATTCACCGCATCGAATCGATCAACGCGTTCGCCGTCTGCCACGACCTCACGCAATGCCAGCACGGCATCCTCGTGGTCTGCCAGCAATGCGGCAACGTCACCGAACTGCACGAGCCCAAGCTGCGCCAGGCGCTGGTCGCGCAGATCGAGGCGGCGGGCTACCGGCTTTCGGGCGACGGCATCGAACTCAAGGGCGTCTGCGCGCAATGCCAGGCCGCCGAGGCGTCCGCGTCCTCATCCACGTCGTCGACGGAAACCGCCGCGCATTCCTGAGCGCATTCCTGAGCGCATTCCTTGGCGCGAGCCGGGGCTTCACGCCGGTGCCGTCGCGCATCGGCGCATTTCACGCATAGAGGGTTCGAACGCAAGGGCCGCAGCGGGCTGAACCGCCGCGCCTGGCGCGCACGCGGCCGCTCGCGGCGCGTGGGCCGCGTGGCATGTCGCGTGCGAGCGGCGCGCCCGGTCCTCATCGGCCCGGGCCGCCGCACGATACGCTCAGAAGGACGAATGGCGCGCGTCGATCGCGTCGCTGAGCAACGCGACCAGCGCTTCCGGCTTGGCCGGCTTGGTCATGAAGTGCTGGAAGCCTTCGCCGATGCTGCGCAAACGCCAGCTTTCGTCGGTGTGGCCCGTGAGCGCCACCGCGACGGCCGGCGCGTGATCGCCGCGTATCTCGTGGTCGCGCAGACGCTGAATCAGATAAAAGCCGTCCATCGCGGGCAAATCGAGATCGCAGACCACTGCGTCGGGAAGCAGCCTGATCGCCGCTTCGACACCGGTTTCGGCGTCCTCCACCGCAACGACGCGGGCTCCTTCGGCCTCCAGCAGCGAGGCGAGCGAGTCCCGGCTTTGCGGGTCGTCTTCGACCAGCACGATGGTCGTCTGGTCGAGTTTGTGTACTGCGTTCATTGTCTTTGCTTGAATGCCGTTCTGTCTGTTTCGCGAGGTGCGCCGGCGGGTAGCCGGCGCGCGTCGCGTTGCGGGCACTGCGCCCCGGAGAGATCCCGAGGCCGCCCATATAGAGCAATATTGATGCCGCGGGTTCACTGCGCCGCGCACAATAGACCCTTGCGAGGTCACGCAGATGACAAGCGCGCCGCGCCGCCTTGCAGGCGCTTACGGCGGGCTTTGCGCGGGCTCGCCAGAGCGCGTAGATGGCGGAGCATGTCCGCGCGTCGCACGCTCATCGGCGCTCGCCTCTGCCCTCGCAGCGCCCTCATTCCGACGATTCCTGTGCGGCTTTGCCCCTGCCCGGTGCAGCCTTCGCGCCCGATTTCCCGGTCTTCGCGAACGCCTCCAGCGCCCGCGCGCGCGCCACATCATGTTCGACCACGGGCAGCGGATAGTCGGTGCCCAGGCGCACGCCCGCCGCTTCGAGCTGGGCCGCGCTGGCCTTCCAGGGCTGATGGATCGCGTTGTCGGGCAGCTTCGCCAGTTCGGGCACCCACTGGCGCACATAAGCGCCGCGCGGATCGAACTTCTGGCCCTGCAGCACCGGATTGAAGATGCGGAAATACGGCGCCGCATCCATGCCCGAACCGGCCACCCACTGCCAGTTGGCGGGATTGCTGGCCGAATCGGCATCGACGAGCGTGTCCCAGAACCACTGCTCGCCCTCGCGCCAGTCGAGCAGCAGATGCTTGGCGACGAACGACGCCACCACCATGCGCACGCGATTGTGCATCCAGCCCGTGTGCCACAGCTCGCGCATCCCGGCATCGACGAGCGGATAGCCGGTCAGGCCGCGCTGCCACGCGCGCAGCGCCCTGGCGTCGCGGCGCCACGGCATCGCGTCGAAATGCGTGCGCAGATTGCGCTCGGCGAGATCGGGCCAGTGAAAGCGCTGGTAGTAACAGAACTCCCGCCAGCCCAGTTCGCTCGCGAACTTTTCGGCGCTTTCGGCGCGGCGCGCGGGCGACCCCGTCTTCGAACCCTTTTTCACGCCATGCTCGGCGGCCTTGAGCGCTGCGAACGCCTGGCGCGGCGAGATCGCGCCCACGCGCAGATACGGCGACAAACGGCTCGTGGCCGCGTGGGACGGCGCGTCGCGCTCCTCCGCGTAGGCCTCGAAATCGGTGCCGAGGAACGCGTTCAGACGCTCGATCGCGGCCTCTTCGCCGGCGGGCCACGCCTCGCGCATGCCGCCCGCCCAGTCGGGCTTGCGCGGCGAGAGACCGAGATCGTCGAGTTTCGATGCGCACTGGGTAAGACGTGCCGGTAGCGATTGAAAATTCAGCCGATCCGGCTCGGGCGCGGGCGGCGGCGGATCGCCGATGCGGCGGCACGCGCGCCAGTAAGCGGTGAACACCTGGAACGGCTCGCCGGACTGATTGAGCACCGTCCACGGTTCGGCGAGCAGCGCGCCGTTGAAGCTTTCGGCGGTCAGGCCGCGCTCGCGCAGACGCGTCTTGAGCGCCGCGTCCGATTCGCGCTCGTGGGCGCCGTAGCGGCGGTTCCAGAACACGCCGGTCGCGCCGCTCGCTTCGACAAACGCTTCGAGCGTGTCGGCCTCGGGGCCTTGCAGGATCACGAGCCGCCCGCCGCGCTCGCGCAGCGATGCGTCGAGCGCGTGCAGCGACACGTGCAGCCACCAGCGCAGCGCGCCGCCGGGCGCGCGTTCGCCCGCGGCATCGGGATCGTGGATATAGAGGCAGATCAGCGGCTGGCCGGTCTCGGCGGCGGCGGCGAGTGCGGGCTGGTCGGCGAGACGCAGATCGTCGCGAAACCAGGCGATGACGGGCGCGGGAGTGGATTTTTTAGCGGTCAACCGGACCTCGAACGTGTGACGTGCCGCGCCGTCCGGCCGCTTTGCGCACCTGCGTGCGATGCGTTCTGGCCAGGCGGCGCTCGGGTGCCGCAGCGTACCACGCGCGGCGGCGCGCCAAGCGGGCCAAATGTGCGCTGAACGTGCGCTGAACGCGCGCCGGACCTGCAATGCGCGCGATCGAAGCCGCGAGGCTAGCGACCTAAGCAAGCCGTACCAAGCAGGCCGTACCAAGCAGGCCGTACTAAGCAGGCCGTATGCCTCGGGTGATGAGCGCAACGGCGTGGCGCGCGATTTCCTCGGCGCCGATGCGATGCGGCACGGGCGCGTTGCGCCAGACCGGCGCGGTGGCGAGCGGCAGCAGCGTGAGCCCGAGCAGCGACTGGAACAGCAGCGACGGCTCCAGATCGGCGTTGAGCTTGCCTTCGCGCTGCCAGCGCTCGATCGCCGCGTGCGCCGCGCGCTGGTTGTCGTGGCCGAAGCGCTCGTGCATGCGCTGGCGCAGCAGCCCGCCCTCGCTGATCACCTCGCGCACCCACAGCGGCGCGAACCACGGATGCGCCTGCCCCACCTCGACGAAACGCCGCGTCAGTTCGGTGAGCGCGGCGAGCGGATCGTCGGGATGCTGCTCGAACGAGCCGCCGAGCGCGGTGCGCAGCGGCACGAAACGCTCGTCGATCAGCACGTCGATCAGTTGATCGCGCGTCTTGAAGTAGTAGTGCACCATCGCGGGCGTGACGCCCGCCTCGCGTGCGATGGCGGCGAGCGTGGTGTCGAGGATGCCCTGGCGCGCGAACAGCGCGAGCGCTGCGACGATCAGGCGCTCGCGCTGCCCGGCGCCGCCCGCGCCGCCGCTCGGACGGCCCGGCCGCTTCGCGCCCGTCAGTCCCTTCGTCTCCTTCGCGCCTTTCGGCGGCGCCGCTTCCGGCGCAGTGTCAACCGCAGTGTCAACAGTAGTCATGGTGATTCGAAAAATCGGGCCCACGCGAACAATACACGAGCGCGCGGATCGTCTTAAGAGCAGGACGCGAAACCATCGGTAACGCAGCGGTTACGAATCCGACTTTGACCGGGCTTCAGAATTGCCCTAATATTAATCTTCAAGTTAATTAATTTCAAGATCGATCCCGATCATGAAAACCGCGATGAAGGACGCGAGACCTCCCATGGACTCCACTGCGCAACACCTCGCCGCCGGGCCGGCCGACCAGACCGGCGGCCATCCGCCGATCCGGCTGCTGTTTCCCGCGCTGCTGCTCGTCATGCTGCTCGCGGCGCTCGACCAGACCATCGTGTCGACGGCGCTGCCGACCATCGTCGGCGAATTGGGCGGGCTCGACCGGCTGTCGTGGGTGGTCACGGCCTACCTGCTGACGTCCACGATCGTCGTGCCGCTGTACGGCAAATTCGGCGACCTGTTCGGCCGCAAGATCGTGCTTCAGGCCGCCATCGTCATCTTTCTGGCGGGGTCGGCGCTCTGCGGCATGGCGCAGAACATGCCGCAGCTGATCGCCTTGCGCGCGTTGCAGGGGATCGGCGGCGGCGGCCTGATGGTCGTGACGATGGCCGCGATCGGCGACGTCATTCCGCCCGCGCAACGCGGCAAATATCAGGGCATGTTCGGCGGCGTGTTCGGCCTCGCCACCGTGATCGGCCCGCTGCTCGGCGGCTTTCTCGTCGAGCATCTGTCGTGGCGCTGGATTTTCTACATCAACCTGCCGCTGGGCGCCGTGGCGCTCGCCGTGATCGGCGCCGTGTTCAAGCCGCGCGTCGCGCAGGTCAAGCACGTGATCGATTACATGGGCGCGGGCTGGCTGGCCGCCGCGCTCACCTGCCTGATCCTCTTCACGAGCGAAGGCGGCTCGCTGCTGCCGTGGAATTCGCCGCAGCTGTGGCTCACGCTGGCGCTCGGCGTGGTGGCGGTCGCGGGGTTCATCCACGAGGAAAAGCACGCCGCCGAACCGATCATGCCGCTCGAACTGTTTCGCGAGCGCACCTTCGTGCTGTCGAGCCTGATCGGCTTCATCGTGGGCGTGTCGCTGTTCGGCTCGGTCACGTTCCTGCCGCTGTATCTCCAGGTCGTGAAGGGCTCGACGCCGTCCGAGGCCGGCATGCAGATGCTGCCGATGATGGGCGGCGTGCTCGTGATGTCGGTGATCACGGGGCGAATCATCAGCAAGATCGGCAAGTACCGCATCTTCCCGATCATCGGCACCGCCTGCGTGGCCGCGGCGATGATGCTGCTCGCGCGCCTCGAAATCGACACGCCGCTCACGCGCATGTATCTCTACATGGGCCTGCTCGGCTGCGGGCTCGGCATGGTGATGCAGGTGCTGATCCTCGCGGTGCAGAACACCGTGGAGTTCCGCCACATGGGCGTGGCGACCTCGGGCGCGACGCTGTTCCGCTCGATCGGCGGCTCGGTGGGCGTGGCCGCGTTCGGCGCGGTGTTCTCGCACGGCCTGCACGCGCGCCTCGCGACGCTGCTCGCCGCCGACGTGGAACTGCCGCAGCCGCTCACGCCCGACGTCATCCACCATCTGCCGCCCGCGCTGCACGCGCAATACCTCGACGCGTTCTCGGGCGCGCTGCACACGGTCTATCTCTCGGCGGCCTGCGTGGTGGTGTTCGCCTTCGTGCTCGCCTGGCTGCTGCGGGACGTGCCGCTGCGCAAGCATCCCTGATTTTTCCCTTTAGCTTCCCTTCGCGCGGCGCGGTTCTCGCGTCGCGCACGCGTCTTCCGTCCCGCCTTCGCTCTGTCCCTTTCCTTAGCGCCCGATTGCCCGCGCGCCCCGCACCCTGGGGTTTTCCTTACATTTGCACATCGTATATTTACAATTAGATAAAATCCCGAGGCGCAACGCGCATCTGTACGCGGCGATTCGCGGTTCGCCGATCGCCGCGCCTCAAAAAAGCACTACACAGGAAAGAGACCTCCCATGGACGTCAAGACCGAGACCGCCGTGCCCGACGCGCACGACACGCGGCGACGCGTGTTCGCCATTGTCGGCGCCTCGTCGGGCAATCTCGTCGAGTGGTTCGACTTCTACATCTACTCGTTCTGCGCGCTCTACTTCGCGCCCGCGTTCTTCCCGAGCGGCAACACCACGACGCAGCTGCTGAACACCGCCGGCGTGTTCGCGGCAGGCTTCCTGATGCGCCCGATCGGCGGCTGGCTGTTCGGCCGCATCGCCGACCGCCACGGCCGCCGCACCGCGATGATGATCTCCGTGCTGATGATGTGCGGCGGCTCGCTCGTGATCGCCGTGCTGCCGACCTACGCGCAGATCGGCGCGATGGCCCCGCTGTTGCTGCTGATCGCGCGCCTGTTCCAGGGCTTGTCGGTGGGCGGCGAGTACGGCACCAGCGCGACCTACATGAGCGAAGTGGCGCTCAAGGGCCGGCGCGGCTTCTTCGCCTCGTTCCAGTACGTGACGCTGATCGGCGGCCAATTGTGCGCGCTGCTCGTGCTCGTGATCCTGCAACAGACGCTCTCGACCGAGGAACTGAAGGCGTGGGGCTGGCGCGTTCCGTTCGTGGTGGGCGCGTGCGCCGCGCTGATCTCGCTCTATCTGCGTAAATCGCTCGACGAAACCTCGACGAACGAATCGCGCCACAAGCAGAACGCGGGCACGATTCGCGGCGTGTGGCAGCACAAGGGCGCGTTCCTCACGGTGGTCGGTTTCACTGCGGGCGGCTCGCTGATCTTCTACACGTTCACCACCTACATGCAGAAGTACCTGGTGAACACGGCGGGCATGCACGCGAAGACCGCCAGCAACGTGATGACGGGCGCGCTGTTCGTCTACATGCTGCTGCAACCGGTGTTCGGCGCGTTCTCCGACAAGATCGGCCGCCGCAACTCGATGCTGCTGTTCGGCGTGTTCTCGGTGCTCTGCACGGTGCCGCTGATGCACGCGCTCAAGGACGTGACGAACCCGTTCGCCGCGTTCGCGCTGATCGTGATCGCGCTGGCGATCGTGAGTTTCTACACGTCGATCAGCGGCCTCATCAAGGCGGAAATGTTCCCGCCCGAAGTGCGCGCGATGGGCGTGGGCCTCTCGTATGCGGTCGCCAACGCGATCTTCGGCGGCTCGGCGGAATACGTCGCGCTGTGGTTCAAGTCGATCGGCAGCGAAAGCACGTTCTACTGGTACGTGACCGTGCTGTGCGCGATTTCGCTGCTCGTTTCGTGGCGCATGCGCGACCCGAGCAAGGAAGGTTATCTGCGTCACGAGCCGTGATTGTGATGCGATAACGAACGGCGCACGCGCAACGCGTGCGCCGTTCTGGTTTCAGTCCACGCGTTCCCATGCGGATTGCGGGGACGTTTGCAATGCGGCCCGCTCCATCGCGCGCTGCAAGGTCTCGTAGACCTTGGGCCGATTGCACTGCGAAGCATTGAAACGCAGATACTCGCCCGCGCCGCGCGACACGCTGAACACGTTGCCCGGCGCGAGCACCACGCCGTCGGCGAGCGCCTCGCGCGCGACCTGCGCCGCGTCGAGCCCATCGGGCAAACGCGCCCACAACAGCATGCCCGCCTGCGGCCGCGTCCACGCCGTGAGCCCCGCCGCCGCGAGACGGCGCAGCGTGTCGCCCATCGCGTCGGCGAGCCGCGCGCGCAAGCCTTCCAGATAACGCCGATACGTGCCGTCGACGAGCAGACGCTGCACCAGATCGGCCGTCAATTCCCCGTTGCCGAACGAGACCGCGAGCTTCAGATCGACGAGCGGTTCGATCCAGTCCGCGCGCGCCGCAATATAGCCGCAGCGCGCGGCGGCCGTCATCGTCTTCGAAAAACTGCCGATGGCGATCACGCGCGCGAGCCCGTCGAAGGCCGCGAGACGCGGCGCGGGATCGGTCTCGAAGTCGGCGAAGATGTCGTCTTCGATGATGGTCAGGCCGTGCTCCTCGGCGAGCTTGAGCACGCGATGCGCGACCGCGGGCGCGAGCGTCGCGCCGGTGGGATTGTGGATCGCCGAATTCGTGACGTAGAGGCGCGGACGATGCTCGGCGAGCACGCGCTCGAACGCGGCCGGATCGGGACCGGTAGGCGTGTACGGCACGCCGACGACCTTCGCGCCGTGCACGCGCAGCATCGCCTGAAAGTTGAAATAGCACGGGTCGTCGACGAGCACGGTGTCGCCGGGCTGGAGCAGAAAGCGGCACAGCAGGTCGAGCGCCTGGCTGCCGCCGTCGGTGAGCACGATCTGGCCGGGTTCCGCGCCGATGCCGTGCTGCGCGAGCCGCCACGACAGATGCTGGCGCAGCGCGGGCTGGCCGAGCGGCGTGGCGTAGTCGGTCAGTTGCGCGCGCGGATCGCGTGCGATGGCGCGCAGCGCGCGGCGCACCGCGTCCTGCGGCAGCCACGAAGCGGGCAGCCAGCCGCAGCCGGGGCGCAATGCGCGCGCATCGGTTTCGAGCGACTGACGCGTGAGCCAGAGCGGATCGATTTCGCGATCCAGACGCGGCTGCGGCTGCACACCCGGCACCGCCATACCGCCCGCGCCCGCCACGAAAAACCCCGAACCGCGCCGCGCGACCAGCGCGCCTTCGGCCACGAGCCGCTCGTAAGCCTCGACCACGGTCGATTTCGACACACCCGACTGCTCGCTCATCGTGCGGATGGACGGCACCCGCGCACCCGCCGCCAGCGCCCGCGACGCGATCCGCTCGCGCACGATCCGCATGACCTGCTCGACGCGCGTGAGCGCGCCGTCCGCTGTCTGCCGTGTGTCCTCCATCTGTCCTCCGCTGTCCACCCGCCGTCCCCCCACTGTCGCCAACTGTACTGATCCGTACTCAGTACAGTTCATCAAAATTGTACTGATGCTTAGCTTACCGGTTCGGGGCCGCGCGCGCATGATCGGCCAGATGGCATAGGCGCTCTGGCCTGGCTCTCCACTCTTCCCCCATGCGCAAAACCCTCGACTCCACCACCGACGGCTGGCTCTGCGGCCTCGCCGGCGTGCTCATCTTCAGCGGCTCGCTGCCCGCCACGCGCGTGGCCGTGCTCGACCTCGATCCGCTCTTTCTCACCGGCGCGCGCGCCACGCTCGCCGGCCTGCTCGGCGCGCTGCTGCTGATGCTGTTTCGCGCGGCGCGGCCGCAGCGCAGCGAAGTCTGGCCGCTCGTGATCGTCGCGCTCGGCGTGGTGGTCGGCTTTCCGCTGCTCACGGCGCTGGCGCTGCGCCATGTGAGTTCGGCGCACGCGATCGTCTTCGTCGGGCTGCTGCCGCTCTCGACCGCGATCTTCGGCGTGCTGCGCGCGGGCGAGCGCCCGCAGCCCGCGTTCTGGCTGTTCTCGGCGCTCGGCAGCGGCGCGGTGGTCGCGTTCGCGCTGCGTCATGGCGCCGACGCCTCGCCGGTCGGCGACGCGCTGATGCTCGCCGCGATCGTGGTCTGCGGTCTCGGCTATGCGGAAGGCGCGCGGCTCTCGCGGCGGCTCGGCGGCTGGCAGGTGATCTGCTGGGCGCTCGTGATCTCGCTGCCCGTGATGGTGCCGCTCGCGGCGTGGTGCCTGCCCGCTTCGTTCGCGGCGGTGAGCGCGGCCTCGTGGTGGGGGCTCGCTTATGTGTCGCTGTTCAGCATGCTGATCGGCTTCGTGTTCTGGTATCGCGGACTCGCGCTCGGCGGCATCGCGGGCGTCGGCCAGTTGCAGTTGCTGCAGCCGTTCTTCGGCTTCCTGCTCGCGGCCCTGCTGCTGCACGAAGCGGTGCCGACCGCGATGCTCGCCGTCACGGCCGTCGTGATCGGCTGCGTGGCTGGCGCTCGGCGCTTCGGACGCAGTCCCGCGCCGAAGCCTCCGCAGCAGAACCGCGCGCAGGCGCAGCGCGGTTGAAACGTGCGTCGATGCTTGCGTCAGTGCGTCGGTGGGTCTCCTCGTTGATGCCGCCCCTACGCGATTTTTGACTCGCTTCAATTCAGCGCGCGCACAAGGCATAGTGGACAGACTGGCCGCATCCACGCGGCCTGCCACCCCGCTCCACCCGCACCGCCCGCCCATGAACGCACCGCCTACCGCGCCCCTGATGCGCGACGCCACGCCCGCCGACTTTGCCGCCATCGGCGCTATCTACGCGCATCACGTGCTGCACGGCGCAGCCTCGTTCGAGGAAACGCCGCCCTCGCTCGACGACCTGCTGCGCCGCCACGCCGCCGTACGCGAACAAGGCTTGCCCTGGCTCGTCGCCGAAATCGATGGCAAGGTGGCCGGTTATTGCTACGCGACGCCTTATCGGCCGCGCTCGGCGTATCGCTACACCGTGGAAGATTCGATCTATATCGACGAGGCGTTTCGCGGACGCGGACTCGGCCGCGTGCTGCTCGAAGCGCTGATCGCGCGTTGCGAACAAGGCCCGTGGCGGCAGATGATCGCCGTGATCGCCGACCCGAAAGGCGGCTCGCTCGCGCTGCATGCGAGCCTCGGTTTCGAACTCGTCGGCACGCTGCGCGGCGTGGGATTCAAGCATGGCGAGTGGCGCGACACGACGCTGATGCAGCGCGCGCTCAACGCGGGCGCGCAAACCCCGCCCGCCACGTCAGCCACCTCAGCCACATAAGGCGCGCCGCGCGTTAGCGCGCCTTGCCGCCCTGCGCGAGCAGCAGGTCGTAAAGCGTCTGCGCGGCCGGCGACAAATGCGCCGACTTGCGCGTCACCAGCACCAGCGTGCGCGACACCGAAGGCTCCACGAGCTCGACCACGCGCACCATCGGAAACGCCGCTTTCTGCACCGCGAGGCGCGGCACGACCGCCGCGCCCAGCCCTTCCGCCACAAGCCCGAGCGCCGTCGAACTGCGCTGCACCTCGTAGAACGCGCGCAGATTCACGCCATTCGTTTCCAGCGCGACGTCGAGCAGCCCGCGATTCGCGCTCACCTCGCCCGCGAAAATCAGCGCGTGCTCGCTCAGCGCCGACCACTTCACGCGCCGCCGTTTCGCCAGCGGATGATCCTCGCGGCAGACCAGCACATAAGGATCGGTGGTCAGCGGCACGCTGCTCAACTCGGGATGCTGCCCGCCCGCCACGCTGATGCCGAACTCAGCCTCGCGCCGCAACACCGCCGATAGTACGGATGCCGAAGCATGATCGAGTATGCGCACGCGATCATGCGGACGAATCTCCGAGAACCGCCGCAGCACGCGCGGCAGATATTGCACGCCCACGGTCGGCACGCACGCAATCGACACATCGCCGCGCTGGCTCATGCCGGTTTCGCGGATTTCCGTGAGCGCATCGGCGAGTTCGCTCAGCAGGCGGCGCGCCTGCGGCAGAAACCGTTCGCCGATTTCGGTGAGCGCGCAGTGACGCGTGGTGCGCTCGACCAGCACGACACCGAGATGCGCTTCGAGCTTGCGCAGGCGCTGCGTAACGGCCGTCTGCGTGACGTTGAGCGTTTGCGCGGCCTGGCGAAAACTGCCGCCTTCCGCGATGGCGACGAAAGCCTGCACGCCGAGCGTATCTATTTTCATCAATTTTATGAATCAATCATCGAACTTATTTCATTTTACTGATTTCCCGTTCGCGCCCAGAATACGCGCATCCCGCTCCCCACATCCATTCCCCAGGAGACGCCCATGCTGAACAACGCAGCGGACAACACCACCACGCGCGACGGTTACGCGAAGCAATACGTGCAGTTCGAGGACGAACGCACGCGTCCCGTGCGCGACCTGCTCGCCGCCGTGCCGATCGCGCCTGAGCAGACGATCGGCACGGCGGTCGATATCGGCTGCGGTCCGGGCAATTCCACCGAAATGCTGATGGCGCGCGCGCCGAGCGCGCAAGTGAGCGGCGTGGATGCGTCGGCGGACATGCTCGATGCCGCGCGCGAGCGTCTGCCGCAACTCGATTTCGAACTCGCCGATATCGCGGAATGGAGCGCGCGCGGCAGCGACGCGCCGCGCTACGACCTGATACTCGCGAACGCCGTGCTGCAATGGCTGCCCGATCACGACACGCTGTTTCCGCGCCTCGTGCAGCGCCTCGCGCCCGGCGGCCATCTCGCGGTCCAGATGCCCGACAATCTCGACGAACCCGCGCACCGTCTGCTGCGCGAGATCGCCGCCGAAGCGCCGTGGGCCGGGCGCCTCGCGGGCGTGGCGCGCACCGAGCGTTTCGACGCGCGCCACTACTACGCGCTGCTCGCGCCGCTGTGTGCGCGCGTCGATGTCTGGCGCACGACTTATCATCATCCGCTCGCGGGCGGCCCGGACGCCGTGGTCGAATGGTTCAAGGGCAGCGCCATGCGCCCCTTCCTCGCCGCGCTCGGCAGCGACGAAGAACGCGCCGCGTTCACCGCGCGCTATCGCGAGGCCATCGCGCGCGCGTATCCCGCGTTCGATAACGGCGTCGTGCTGCTGCCGTTTCCGCGTCTGTTCATCGTCGCGACGCGAGGCTGACGCGCACTCGCACTAACGTTCGCTAACGTAACAACACGCGCACGCGTCGCGATCGAAGCGCCATCGAAGCACGAAGCAAACCGGTTCGCCCCGTAAAATAGGCCCTCTTTGCGCGGCCGGTCACGCACCGCCGCGCCCGACTTCGAGGACCTCGCCCCCATGCAATCGCTACTCGTGCACGTTCACCCGTCCAACTGGAGTTTCCTGTGGGACGCGCTCACCGCTCTCGCGCTGCGGCTGTGCGCCGCCGTCGCCATACTGTGGGCGGGCTGGTGGATCTCGCGGCGCGTCGGCAAATGGCTCTCGGGCCAGGGCAGCATCGACGCCACGCTGCGTCCCATCGTGCGCGATTGCGCGCTGTGGGGCGTGCGCCTCGTCGCGATCGTCGGCGCGCTGTCGCAACTGGGCATCCAGACCGCGAGCATCGTCGCGGTGCTCGGCGCCGCCGGTCTCGCCATCGGCCTCGCGCTGCAAGGCACGCTGCAAAATATCGCGGCGGGCATCATGTTGCTGCTGCTGCGCCCGTTCAAAGTGGGCGACTATATCGACGGCGGCGGCGGCAATGTCGCGGGCACGGTCGAGGAAGTGAACCTCTTCACGACGCGCCTCACGAAGCCCGACGGCATCTGCGAATACGTGCCGAACAGCGCGCTGTGGAGCAATTCGATCCGCAATTTCAGCCGCAATCCCACGCGCCGTCTCGACCTCGAAGTGGAAGTGTCGGTGCGCGACGACGTGAACCGCGCGATCGAGGCGCTGCGCGCGCTGGCCGCCGCCGATCCGCGCGTGCTGGCCGCGCCCGCGCCGCAAGTCATGGTGACGCGTTTCGACGACAGCACGGTCGTGCTCAACATCCGCGCGTGGTCCAACATCGACACCTTCTGGGACATGCGCTGGGCGCTCTCGCGCCAGGTGCGCCAGGCGCTCGCCGACGCGCATTGCGCGCTGCCGGTGCGCACGCGCGAACTGCATATCGTGCAGACGGGCGGCGCGCAAACGGATGCGGAATCCGCACAAGGCGCGACGCAGAATCCCGCGCGCTGACGCCACGCGAGTTCAGGTCGAATTCAGGGCAAATTCAGAGCACGGGCAAGCGCCTGAACAGCGTCGGATAGTCGATCACGAGTCCGTCTTCGTCGATGCGCAAATCCGCCGTGAAGTCGCGAAAAATGCCTTCGTAGCGATAGATCCGATCCGGCTCGATGCACACATAGGCCTGCGCGACGCGCCTCGGTTCGAGTTCGGGCGCGGCGATATACGCGACGTCGATCGGACGCCGTTCGCCGCGCGCGAGACCGAGGCGGCGGATCGGCAAGGTGTTCGTGAACGGCGTGGCCGCGAGATCGATGTCGATGCAGCCTTCGATGGCGTCGAGCGCGCGGCCCGCGTCGTCGCGCCAGTGGCCGAGGCCGTCGCCGTGCATCGCGAACGCCGCGCCGCCCATCACGCGAAACGCCGCGTAGGTCACGCGCCATCGCGCGTCGCACTGCACCGTGTAGCACAGGCCGTAGGCCTTGCCGTAACGCTGCCCGACCACCACGCTTTCCACGCGGATCGCGCCGCCGCTCGCATCGAACGCCAGGTGCTCGATGCCCTCGCCTTCCTCCGAAGCCCAACGCACTTCACGCATCGCTCGTCTCCCGCCGCGCCGGGGTGCGCGGCTGCGGCTATCGTAGCGCGCTCACGCGCGGCGCGCATCGGCGCGCAAATAGCGACTATCAACGCGCGCGCATGCGCAACCCGCACCGCATCGCCTATGCTCGCGATGCGCGCCATGTTCCCTTTCGCATTCACGCTTGCGCGTCTTCACGCCTGCACGCGTCCACGTCCCCACGCCTTGCCGCACGACCGCCATGCCGACCCACGCCCCCGCCCACCCGTATGCCGCCTCCGACCGGCTCGCCGCGCCGCTGCGCACGCTGCTGCGCAGCCTGGGCCAGATCGTGCTGCAGCGCCACGCGGGCACCGGCGCGGGCGTGCTCGCGGCGCTCGCG
>NZ_CAJZAR010000077.1:144-151299 GCF_914484835.1 Paraburkholderia tropica | reverse complement strand
CAGGTCACGGCGAACACGACCGCGATCACATCGCTGCAAGGCCAAACCGCCGACGCCGTCATGTACGACTCATCGGCGCATGATTCGGTGACGCTCGGTGGAGCGGCTGCCAACACGCCCGTGGCGCTGCACAACGTCGCGAACGGCGCGATCAACGCATCGAGCTTCGACGCCGTGAACGGCACGCAACTCTTCGGCGTATCGAGCGCGCTCGTGAAGGCGCTGGGCGGCGGCGCGAGCCTGCAGGCGGACGGCTCGATCACGATGCCCACTTATGCCATCGGCGGCGCGACGTTCCACAACGTCGGCGGCGCGCTCACGACGCTCGACGGCCGCGTGACGGATCTCTCCGTTGCGATCAGCAGCGGCCAGATCGGCATCGAGCAACAGGACCCGATCACGCACACCATCACGATCGGCAAGGACGTGCCCGGCACGCGCGTCGATTTCGCGGGCACGAACGGCGTGCGTCTGCTCACAGGCGTCGCGGCGGGCAACATCGACGCGAGCAGCATCGATGCCGTGAACGGCGCACAACTGTTCTCCATCAGCAGCGCCACGGCGCACGCGCTCGGCGGCGGCGCACAGATGAACGCGAACGGCACGATGAGCGCGCCGAACTACACCATCGGCGGCAACAATTACGACAACGTGGGCGGCGCGCTCACCGATCTCGACGGCCGCGTTTCGCAGAACGCGCAGGAGATCAGCGACATCAAGGGCGACGTGGCCAACGCGGTGTCGTACGACTCGTCGGCGCACGATTCGATCACGCTCGGCGACGGCGAGACAACGGTCAGCCTGCACAACGTGGCGGCGGGCACGGCGAACACCGATGCGGTGAACGTCGGGCAGATGAACGACGCCATCGCCTCGGTCGAACAGGTTGCGGAAGCGGCGGCGAATCCGTTCTTCGCGGCGCAGGGCGACCGCACGACGGAGGGCGCGCAGGCGACCGGCACGCATGCGACGGCAGCGGGCGCGAACGCCGTGGCCAGCGGTGCGAATGCGGTGGCGCTCGGCGCGAACGCCCAGGCCGGCGGCGCGAATTCGGTGGCGCTGGGCGCGGGTTCGGTGGCCGATCGCGATAACGCGGTGTCGGTGGGCTCGGCGGGCAACGAGCGCCAGATCACCAACGTCGCGCCTGGCACGCAGGGCACCGACGCCGTCAACGTGAATCAGCTCACGGCTTCGCAGGCGCAAGCGCAGAGCTACACCGACATGCGCATCTCCGGCGTGCAGGACCAGGTCAGCGACGTGCAGCGCAAAGCCTACGCGGGCACGGCGGCCGCGATGGCGGTTGCGGTTCTGCCGCAGCCGACCGAAGCGGGCCGGGCCGTGGTCGCGCTCGGCACCTCGCGCTACGGCGGGCAAACCGGCGCGGCGATCGGCATTGCTTATGTCACGCAGAACAATCGCTGGATTGGGCGGCTCGCCGGCAGCACCAGCAGCGTGGGCAATACGGGTGTCGCCGTGGGCGGCGCGTATCAATGGTGATCGGATCGTGACACGGTCCTGATCACCGGCATTCGAGCATGGAGTCGGCACGGCGCACCGCCAGGCCGTGCCTTTGCGCCCAGCGGGCTACCCGACCGCTGGGCTTTTTTTTACCGCTATTTCAATGACGGAACGGCGTCCACACCGGCGTGGTGTTGTTCCAGGTGTCGAGTTCGGAAGGCGTAGTCGTGTTCATGATCAGGTATCCTGAAGAATGATGAAGTTCGCTATTCGATGCGGCGAGTCGAGCGTTAATCGCCCGCGCGCGCCACGCGCTGCGCGTCGTTCGCGCGGCTTTCCTGAATCGCGAGACGTTGCGCCTGCGTGCGGCCGACGAGGCTCTGATTCGGATAGCTCGTCTTGTTCAGCGCGGGCAGCGAACCGTCGCGATACGCGGCGACGATTTCCGCCTTCACTTCTTCACGCGTCTTGGGACCGTTGTTCACCGATTGCGCGAACACCGATGCGCTGGCGGCAAGCGAAATAACGAGGGTGGCGCCGAGGGCGGTTGCGAGAGTGCGTTTCATGATCTGCTCCTGTTTTAAGGGCGCCGCAAATCGATGAAAACAACAACCGGTGCGGCGACAGGTGCAAATGTAGGTGTCCGCGCGTTGCCGATAAACCACCTGAAGGCGAAAGCAATTGTCGAAAATTCGGAACAATCGCTCGGGCGCGCGCGTCGTCCGAACGCTCAAAAGCAAGACGGGCGGGCCTTTGGGGCCCGCCCGTCTGGGCGCGAATCTGTGCAATCCCGCGCGATATCGCGCGTGAAAATCAGCGAAAAATCATGCAGCCGCTTATGCCGCCCATTCCGAAATGACCGGCGTTTCAAGACTCGGCGCCGATTCGCGTTCTTCGAGCGTGCGCAGCGTGCAGGCCTTGTCGAGCGAAGCGCGGCCGCTCAGCAGCGGGCAGCGGTCGAACACTTCGGCGATCCAGTCGACGAACACGCGCACCTTCGGCGACAGATGGCGGCTGTGCGGATACACCGCCGAAATCGGCATCGGCAGCGGCTTGATATCGGGCAGCACTTCGACAAGCTGGCCCGATTTCAGCAGCGGCAGCACCATGTAGCGCGGCGCCTGAATCAGCCCGAAGCCTTCCACGCCGCACGTCACGTAAGCATCGGCGTCGTTCACCGAGACCATGCTCTTGAGCTTGACCTCGACTTCCTTGTTGTCGACGAGGAACGCCCAGTCGATCACGCGCCCCGTGCGGCTCGAAAAATAATTCACGGCGCGATGCTCCTGCAAATCTTCGAGCGTTTGCGGCATGCCGTGGCTTTCGAGGTACGAGGGCGCCGCGCACGACACGCCTTCGAACAGGCCGATACGCCGCGCGACCAGCGAGGAATCCTGCAACGCGCCCACGCGCACCACGCAATCCACGCCTTCCTGCAAGAGATCGACGGGACGATCGCTCAAGCCCAGTTGCAGATCGATGTCGGGATAGCGCGTGTGGAATTCGCACAGCGACGGAATCACGATTAGCCGCCCGATCGAGCCGGGCATGTCGATGCGCAATTTGCCGTGCGGCTTGCGGTTGCGATCCTGGAACGTCTGTTCGGTTTCCTCGACATCGGCGAGGATGCGCACGCAGCGCTCGTAATACGCGGCGCCGTCGGGCGTGAGCGAAAGACGGCGCGTGGTGCGATGCATGAGGCGCACGCCGAGAAACGCTTCGAGATTCTGAATGATCGTCGTGACCGAGGCGCGCGGCATGTCGAGCGTTTCGGCTGCGCGCGTGAAGCTGTTGGTATCGACGACGCGGGTGAACACCTGCATGGCCTGAAGGCGGTCCATTGCCATTCTCCGAAAGTCATCGGACGCACGCCGCGCGGTGCTTGAAAGCGACACGCGCGCGTAAAGAGGAGACAGATTGTTCAGGTGCGCCGAATTGTGTTGCCGGATTATAGGCATTTATTTAGAAGTCTGCCGAACCCACAATTCGCTCCATTCGAATCTACTCTCGCGCATTGCGCCGTTTCGACATGGATGCCTTTAAACGTTCGACGCCGTGGATTTCAGCCGCCGCTCATCCTGCTAACGCTGCTAACGCCACGGCCGATGCGCCCCACGTGCCCGACGCCGCCAACGAGCCCGCTCGTCCGGCGCGTCCCGCAGCCCCGGCCGGCAAGGCGCGCGGCCGCGTCGCCATCGACGTGAGCGAAGTGACGATCGAAGGCCACGTGAAGGATATCGTGCTGCGTCTTTATCGTCCGCAGGGCGCGAACAATCTGCCCGTGCTGCTGTATTTCCACGGCGGCGGATTCGTGCGCGGCACGCTCGACGACGCCGATGTGCAAAGCCGCTTTTTCGCAGAACGCTTACCGGCGCTGGTGGTGTCGGTCGATTATTCGCTCGCGCCCGAATTCCCGTTTCCGGCCGCGCCCGAAGACGCGCATCGCGCGGCGCTGTGGGTGCTCACGCGCGCCCGCGCATTCGGCGGCAGCGCGAAACGCGTGATCGCCGCGGGTCACGACGCGGGCGGTCAGATCGCCAACGTGCTCGCCTTTATCGGCCGCGATCGCGGCGACGTAAAGCTCGCGGCGCAGGCCTTGTTCGCGCCGATGCTCGACCCGAGCCTCACGCGTCTGGGCGACGCGCAGCGCCTCGGCTCGGACATCACCGCGAGCGAATGCGCGCAGTGCTATCGCGCCTATTTGCCCGACGCCACGCAGCGCATGCATCCGTATGCGGCGCCGCTCGAATCGTCGCGGCTCGGCGGTTTGCCGCCCACGCTGATCGTCACCGCGCAGAACGACGTGCTGCATATCGAGGCGGAAAAGTACGCGAGCCGCCTGATCGAAGCCGGCGTGCGCACGAATGTGGTGCGTTATCCGAGCATCTCGCACGCGCAGATCGGCGCGCACGAGGAAGCGCTCGCGGAAGCCGTGCGCTTTTTCAAATGCTGTTTCGAGGCGGACGCCAATCGCGATGTCAATCGCGACTCGCCGCGTTCGCCGCGCAATCCATAAACAACAACCACTCAGCAACCTGGAGCCCGCCAAATGTCACTCTTCTCGCAATCCCCCACACGCATCGCGCTAGCGGTCGTGGCCGTGCTCGTCGTCGCGGGGCTCGGCACGCTCGGCGCGATGCGCTTCGACGCGCATCCGGCCGTCGCCGCCGAAGCGCCGCCCGCGCCGGAAGTCGATGTCGCCGCTGTCGCGCAACGCACGATCACCGACTGGCAAAGTTACTCCGGCCGCATGGCCGCGGTCGAGAAGGTCGATATCCGCCCGCAGGTGACGGGCACGATCGTTTCGGTGAACTTCCGTGACGGCGCGCTCGTGAAGAAGGGCGACACGCTGTTCGAGATCGATCCGCGCCCGTATCAGGCCGCCGTCGATCAGGCCGCCGCGCAACTCGCCGCCGCGCAGGCCCGCACGGGCTACGCGCAGAGCGACTGGGAGCGCGCGCAACGCCTGATCGGCGATAACGCCATCGCCAAGCGCGATTACGACGAGAAGCAGAACGCCGCGCGCGAAGCCAGTGCGAACCTGAAGGCCGCGCAGGCCGGGCTCGAAGCCGCGCAGATCAATCTCGGCTATACGCGCATCGTCGCGCCGGTCGCGGGCCGCGTGTCGCGCGCGGAGATCACGGTGGGCAACGTGGTGAGCGCAGGCGCGAGCGCCGCGCCGCTCACGACGCTGGTCTCCGTCTCGCCGATCTACGCGGAATTCGACGCCGACGAACAAACCTATCTCGACTACATCAGCCGCATGAAGGATGGCTCGAAGGTGCCGGTCGAACTGGGTCTTGCGAACGAAACCGGCTACTCGCGCTCGGGCACGATCGAGTCCGTCGATAACCGGCTCGATACCTCGTCGGGCACGATCCGCGTGCGTGCGCGCTTCGACAACGCCGACGGCGCGCTCGTGCCGGGCCTCTACGCGCGCATCAAGGTGAGCGGCTCCGCGCCGCATCCGGCGCTGCTCGTGGACGAAGCGGCCATCGGCACCGATCAGGACAAGAAGTACGTCTACGTGGTCGACGGCGCGGGCAAGGTCGCGTATCGCGCGGTGCAGATCGCCGGTCAGCAGGGCAATCTGCGCGTGATCGTCGACGGCCTGAAGGCGGGCGAGCATGTCGTGGTGAACGGCACGCAGCGCGTGCGTCCGGGCGAAGCCGTGCGCTCGCACATGGTGCCGATGAACGGCGACCCCGACGCCGACGCGGCGGCCGTCGCCACGCAGCCCGCCGCGAAAGACAGCAAGGACGCGAAGGCTTCCTGACGCGTAGCGTTTGGCACACGGCGCGCGTCGCCGTGTGTGTCAGCCTCGCAGTCAGTTAGTTATACGAATGAGTTAAGAGCGACCCATGAACATATCGAAATTCTTCATCGACCGGCCGATCTTCGCGGGCGTGCTGTCCGTGCTGATCCTGCTGGCCGGGGTGATCGCCCTGTTCCAGTTGCCGATCTCCGAATATCCCGAGGTCGTGCCGCCTTCGGTCGTCGTGCACGCGCAGTATCCGGGCGCGAATCCGAAAGTGATCGCCGAAGCCGTGGCCGCGCCGCTCGAGGAGCAGATCAACGGCGTCGAGAACATGCTGTACATGCAGTCGCAGGCGAATAGCGACGGCAATCTCACGCTCACGGTCACGTTCCGTCTCGGCACCGACCCGGACAAGGCCACGCAGCTCGTGCAGAACCGCGTGAACCAGGCCTTGCCGCGCCTGCCGGAAGACGTGCAGCGCCTCGGCATCACGACCATCAAGAGCTCGCCTACGCTCACGATGGTGGTGCACCTGATCTCGCCGAACAATCAGTACGACATGACGTACCTGCGCAACTACGCGCTGCTCAACGTCAAGGACCGTCTCTCGAACATCCAGGGCGTGGGCGAGGTGCAGCTCTGGGGCGCGGGCGATTACGCCATGCGCGTCTGGCTCGATCCGCAGAAGGTGGCGCAGCGCAATCTCACGGCGCAGGACGTGGTCAGCGCGATCCGCGAGCAGAACGTGCAGGTGGCGGCCGGTGTGATCGGCGCGTCGCCGAGCGTGCCCGGCACGCCCTTGCAGCTGAACGTGAACGCGCGCGGGCGTCTGCGCACGGAAAGCGAATTCGGCGACATCATCGTCAAGACCAATCCCGATGGCGGCGTGACGTATCTGCGCGACATCGCGCGTATCGAACTCGCGGCGTCCGAATACGGCCTGCGTTCGCTGCTCGACAACAAGCCCGCCGTGGCGCTCGCAATCAACCAGGCGCCGGGTGCGAATTCGCTCGCGATTTCGGAGCAGGTGCGCGCGGCGATGAAGGACCTCAAGCAGGACATGCCCGCGGGCGTGGACTACAAGATCGTCTATGACCCGACGCAGTTCGTGCGTTCGAGTATCGAAGCTGTGATTCACACGCTGCTCGAAGCCATCGCGCTGGTCGTGATCGTGGTGATCGTGTTCCTGCAGACGTGGCGCGCGTCGATCATTCCGCTGATCGCCGTGCCGGTGTCGATCGTGGGGACGTTCTCGCTGCTGCTGGCGTTCGGCTTCTCGATCAACGCGCTCTCGCTGTTCGGCATGGTGCTGGCGATCGGTATCGTCGTGGACGATGCGATCGTGGTCGTGGAGAACGTCGAGCGCAATATCGCAAGCGGGTTATCCGCGCGCGATGCCACGTACAAGGCGATGCAGGAAGTGAGCGGGCCGATTATCGCCATCGCGCTCACGCTGGTTGCCGTGTTCGTGCCGCTCGCGTTCATGAGCGGTCTCACGGGCCAGTTCTACAAGCAGTTCGCGATGACCATCGCCATCTCGACGGTGATCTCGGCGTTCAACTCGCTCACGCTGTCGCCCGCGTTGTCGGCGCTGCTGCTGCGCGGCCACGATGCGAAGGAAGACTGGCTTACGCGTGGCATGAACCGCGTGCTCGGCGGCTTCTTCACGCGCTTTAACCGGGTGTTCCATCGCGGTTCGGAAAGCTATGGCCGTGGCGTGAACGGCGTGCTGCGCCGCAAGGGTGCGATGCTCGTGGTCTATGTGGTGCTGCTCGGCGCGACCGTGCTGATGGGCCGCATCGTGCCGGGCGGCTTCGTGCCCGCGCAGGACAAGGAGTATCTGATCGCGTTCGCGCAACTGCCGAACGGCGCTTCGCTCGACCGCACGGAAAGCGTGATCCGCGATATGAGCGCAATCGCGCTCAAGCAGCCGGGCGTGGAAAGCGCGGTGGCGTTCCCGGGTCTTTCGGTGAATGGCTTCACGAATAGTTCGAGCGCGGGCATCGTGTTCGTCACGCTCAAGCCGTTCAAGGAACGCAAGGGCAAGGCCCTCGCGGCGGGTGCGATCGCGGGCGCGCTGAATCAGCAGTACGCGGCCATCAAGGACTCGTTTATCGCGGTGTTTCCGCCGCCGCCGGTGCTCGGTCTCGGCACGCTCGGCGGCTTCAAGATGCAGCTGGAAGATCACGGCGCGCTCGGTTATGAAGCGCTCAACCGTGCGACCCAGGACTTCGTGAAGCGTGCGGCGCAAACGCCCGAACTCGGCCCGACCTTCACGAACTATCAGATCAACGTGCCGCAACTGAACGTCGATCTGGACCGCACGAAGGCGAAGCAACTTGGCGTGCCGGTGACGGACGTGTTCGACACGATGCAGATCTATCTCGGCTCGCTCTATGTGAACGACTTCAACCGCTTCGGACGCGTGTATCAGGTGCGTGTGCAGGCCGATGCGCCGTTCCGCCAGAAGGCCGACGACATCCTGCAACTGAAGACGCGCAACGCCGCGGGCGATATGGTGCCGCTCTCGTCGCTGGTCACGGTGTCGCCCACTTACGGCCCCGAAATGGTGGTGCGCTACAACGGCTACACCGCTGCCGACATCAACGGCGGACCCGCGCCCGGTTATTCGTCGGGGCAGGCTCAGGCAGCAGCCGAACGCATCGCGGCCGAAGTGCTGCCGCGCGGCGTGAAGTTCGAATGGACCGACCTCACGTATCAGCAGGTGCTGGCCGGCAATGCGGGCATCTGGGTGTTCCCGATCAGCGTGCTGCTCGTGTTCCTCGTGCTGGCCGCGCTCTACGAGAGCCTGACGCTGCCGCTCGCGGTGATCCTGATCGTGCCGATGAGCGTGCTCTGCGCGTTGACCGGCGTGTGGCTCACGCAGGGCGATAACAACATCTTCACGCAGATCGGCTTGATGGTGCTGGTGGGGCTGGCGTCGAAGAACGCGATTCTGATCGTGGAATTCGCGCGCGAACTGGAGCATGACGGACACACGCCGCTGTCGGCGGCCATCGAGGCGAGCCGTCTGCGTCTGCGCCCGATCCTGATGACGTCGATCGCGTTCATCATGGGTGTGGTGCCGCTCGTGCTCTCGTCGGGCGCGGGTTCGGAAATGCGTCATGCGATGGGGATTGCGGTGTTCTTCGGCATGCTGGGCGTGACCGCGTTCGGTCTGCTGCTCACGCCGGTGTTCTACGTGGTGCTGCGTACGCTCGCGGGCGGCAAGATTCACGTCGCGCAGAAGGACAATGCGCACGCGCCGCAGCCTACGGTGGATGCGTAAGGAAGGATAATAAAGATGACTAACTATTCATTCACGCAGGAACGCACGGCACACACGGGCGCGTTCTGGCGCCGCACGCGGCTCGCGCTGGGCGTGGCGCTGTTCGCCTGGCTCGCGGCTTGCTCGGTCGAGCCGACCTACAAGGTGCCCGACTCGGGCGTGCCGAACGCGTACAAGGAAGCGCCGCAGCAGACGCAATCCGCGAATCCGCACGATGTGGGTTCGTGGACAGCGGCCCAGCCCGCCGACGATGCGCATCGCGGCGAGTGGTGGAAGGTGTTCGGCGACCCGACGCTCGATCAGCTCGAAGATCAGGCACTGGCCGCGAATCAGGACCTGAAGGCGGCGGCCGCGCGCGTGCAGCAGGCGCGTGCGTTGACGCAGGCGGCGCGGGCCTCGTGGTTCCCGTCGTTCGATGCGGGCTTCGGCCCGACCTACGAGCGCGCTTCGCCCGCTTCGCAGTACCTGCCGCAGAACACGCCGGTCGCGACGCAGACGCTCTGGCGCGCACAGGCCACGGCGAGCTACGAAGCCGATCTGTTCGGCCGCGTCAGCTCGAACGTGAACGCGGCGCGCGCGGACGCGCAGCAAAGCGAGGCACTGTTCCTCTCGGTTCAGCTCGCGTTGCAGGCCGATGTCGCGCAGAACTACTTCCAGCTGCGCCAGTTCGACTCGGACGTCGATCTCTATCGCCGCACCGTGACGCTGCGCGCCGACGCGCTCAAGCTCGTCGAACGCCGCTTCAAGGAAGGCGATATCAGCGAACTCGACGTGGCGCAGGCGCGCAACGAACTCGCGAGCGCGCGTGCGGATGCGGTGGGCGTGGCGCGTCAGCGCGCGGCGTCTGAGCATAGCCTTGCGATTCTGCTCGGCAAGGCGCCCGCCGAGTTCACGTTCCCCGAAACGCCGCTGCAAAGCGTGAACGTGAGTGTGCCGCCGGGCTTGCCGTCGACGCTGCTCGAACGCCGTCCCGACATCGCCGCCGCCGAGCGTGCGATGGCGGCCGCGAACGCGCGCGTCGGTCTCGCGAAGTCGGCGTTCTTTCCGAAGCTCGATATCACGGGCGCGTTCGGTTACGAGTCCGCTTCGCTCGGCGATCTGTTCATGTGGTCGAGCCGCGCGTTTCTGCTCGGGCCGCTCGCGGGCACGGCGCTCACGATTCCGCTGTTCGACGGCGGCCGCCGCAAGGCCAATCTCGCCCAGGCGCGCGGCAAATACGACGAGGACGTGGCGCAGTATCGCCAGCAGGTGCTCGTGGCGTTCCGCGAAGTCGAGGACAACCTTTCCGATCTGCGTCTGCTCGACGATCAGATTCGCCAGCAGGACGAGGCGGTGAACGCTTCGGAGCGCTCGGCGCATCTGTCGCGCACGCAGTACGAGGAGGGCGAGGTCAGCTATCTGAACGTGATCGACAGCGAGCGCACGGTGCTGGTGTCGCAATTGCAGGCGAGCCATCTGCAAGGCTCGCAGGCGGTCGCGGCGGTGAATCTGATCCGCGCGCTCGGCGGCGGCTGGGGCGACGTGAAGCCGCAGACGCCCGATGGCGCGGCGCCGCCTCCGGCACCGCTCGCCGCGCGCTAGACGCCGGGTGGCGGGCGTTGCACCGTCTCGCGGCTGGCCGGTATGCACTCGCATATCGCCAGCCGCGATTTCATTTGCGCAAACGGTTCGTAGACCGTCCCGGCGCCTGCCACTATCATCGATTGATTGAAGCTGGAGCGGACGGCGCGCCGTCCGCCTGGAAGCTCGTTCGCGAGCGTCACTCATTCGGGAAAACAGGCATGAACGATCCACGACCGCCGCGCACGGCGGAGCATGTACTCGCCACGCTCGCCGAGACCTTGCGCGCGAGCGCCGCGCGCCGCGATCTCGCGGGCGGGCACGCCGCCGCCGAAAAGCAGTTGATCGCCGATGCGGGACTGCTCACGCTGGCTGTGCCGCGCGAGTTTGGCGGCGCGTTCGCGGCGCGCGCGGACGAAAGCGGCGCGGAAAACAGCGCGCAAAACATCACACGCTGGCCCGAAATCTACAAAACGATCCGCACGCTCGCGCGCGCGGACAGTGCGCTCGCGCATCTGCTCGGCTTCCAGTTTCTGCAGATCGTGAGCGTCGATCTGTGGGGCAACCCGGCGCAGCGCGCCGACTGGCTGCGCGGCACGGTCGAACATCGCTGGTGGTGGGGCAACGCGGTGAATCCGCTCGATACGCGCCTCGTCGCGCAGCCGGACGGCGAGGGCGGCTGGCGTCTGCACGGCAAGAAGGGCTTCTGCTCCGGCACCTACGGCTCGCAGATGATGACCGTGAGCGCGCACGATCCGGCCACGGGCCAGCCCGTGTTCGCGGTGGTGCCCACCACGCGCGCGGGCATCACCGTGCACGACGACTGGGACCCGATCGGCCAGCGTCAGACCGATAGCGGCACGGTGTCGTTCGACGCCGTCGAGGTGCGCGCGCACGAAGTGCTCAAGCGTCCCGACACGCCGCGCGCCTCGCTGCGCACGCTGGTGTCGCAACTCGTGCTGACGAATCTGTTCGTCGGCATTGCGGAGGGCGCGCTCGACGAGGCGCGCGAGTACGTGCTCGCGAACGGGCGTCCGTGGGTGAACTCGGGCGTGCAGCGCGCCGCCGACGATCCGTATCTCCAGCAGCGTTTCGGCGAGATGCGCATTCAGGCGCTCTCGGCCGCGCTGCTCGCGGACCGCGCCGCGTCGCTGCTCGACGCCGCCTGGTCGCAAGGCGACGACTTGAGCGCGGCCACGCGCGCCGAAGTCTCGCTCGCCGTTTCCGAGGCGAAGATCGTCGCGCATCGCGCCGCGCTCGAAGCGGGCGAGCAACTGTTCGACGCCTGCGGCGCGCGCGCCACGGCTGCCGCGCTCGCGTTCGACCGCTTCTGGCGCAACGCGCGCGTGCACACGCTGCACGATCCGCTCGACTATCGCGTGCGCGACGTGGGCCGTCACGCGCTCACGCGCGAATTGCCGGAGCCGACGCTGTACACTTGAGGGACCGATCGCGCGCCACATCGCTCTGCTGGCCGCGAAAAAAATCCACCCTCGAGGATCGCACCGTTGGAGTTCAAATTACCGACAACGGCGACGGCGCCGTTTTGCCCATCGGAAGTGCAGGGCAGCGTGGCGGTGTCGCCGGCTGCGCCGTTCTGGAAGAAGTTTCTGCAGTTCGCAGGCCCTGGCCTGCTGATCTCGATCGGTTACATGGACCCGGGCAACTGGGCCACCGATATCGAGGCCGGTTCGCGCTACGGTTACAACCTGCTGTTCGTGGTCGTGCTCTCCAGCATCGCGGCGATGGCGCTGCAATGTCTCGCGATGCGTCTGGGCATCGTCACGGGGCGCGACCTCGCCGAACTTTCGCGCGCGCGTTATTCGAAGCCCGTCGCGCTCGGCCAGTGGGCGCTCGCCGAACTCTCGATCATCGCCTGCGATCTCGCCGAAGTGCTCGGCGGCGCGCTCGCGTTCCACCTGCTGCTCGGCTGCTCGCTGATGTGGGGCGTGGTGCTCACCGCGTTCGACACGATCATCGTGCTCGGCCTGAAGGGCAAGAACTTCCGCACGCTCGAAGCGATCATGGCCGGGCTGATCGCCACCATCGGCCTCGGCTACGTGATCGAGCTCGCGCTCGTGAAGCCGCACTGGCCGTCGGTGTTCGCGGGCGCGGTGCCGTCGTGGCACGCGATCGCGAGCCAGGAACCGCTCTATCTCGCCATCGGCATTCTGGGCGCGACCGTGATGCCGCATAACCTCTATCTACACTCGTCGATCGTGCAGACGCGCGCCGTGAAGCGCGACGAAGCCAGCATCGGCCAGGCGATCGGCATGTCGCGGCTCGACACGATCGTTTCGCTCGTGCTCGCGCTGCTGATCAACGCGGCGATCCTGATTCTCGCGGCGGCGGCTTTTCACGCGACCGGCCACAACCAGGTGACCGAAATCGAAGACGCCTACAAGCTGCTCGCGCCCATCGTCGGCAGCGGCGCGGCGGCGGTGCTGTTCGCGGTGACCTTGCTGGCGTCCGGGCAAAGCTCGACCTTCACCGGCACCGTGGCGGGCCAGGTGATCATGGAAGGCTTCCTGAAGATGAAGATTCCGTGCTACCAGCGGCGGCTCATCACGCGCGTGCTCGCGCTGATTCCGGCGTTCGCGGGCGTGTGGCTGCTGGGCAACGGCGCGGTGGGCAAGCTGCTGGTCGCAAGCCAGGTGGTGCTGAGCCTGCAATTGCCGTTCGCGCTTTGGCCGCTGATCCGCATGACGAACGATCGTTCATTGATGGGCGTGTTCGTGAACCGGCTGCACACGCGCATGATCGCGTGGCTGCTGTTCGCCATCATCACGGCGGCGAACCTGTGGCTGGTCTGGCAGACCTTTGTGGGGAACTGAGGGAAGGTGTAACAGGGAGGAAGGCGGCGAAGCGCCGATGAGAAATGCGCTTCGCCGTCCGGCACCGCGTGGGGCGCCGGACGGTTTCGCGTCTAGTCTTGCTGCTGCGTCCGGTTGACCGGATCTTGGCTCTCCTACGCTTATGCAGCCTCGGCAATGCCATCCGGCGTTTCCACCGGAAGGTCGCTCTCGGTCTGCTCTGCGCCCCGTCGCGCTGCAGCCGCCTTCTTCGTCTTGCCAGCGCGCGAAGGCGGCTGGCATGCGCCACACACGACGTTGTGCTGCAAGTCGTGGCGGTGCGCGACGAACTTACCGCCACAACGGCAGCAAGGCGTCATCTGCAGAATATCGGCATCGAAAAACCGCACCAAAGTCCACGCACGCGTGAGGTCGAGCACCGGCTCGGTCTCGCTGTGGCGGCAGTGTTCCAGATACAGCCGGAACCCTTTGGTAAGCGCGTCGAGATGCGAGCAACGCGCTTCGTTCTTGAGGAACAGGTACGTGTTGTAGAACAGCGAAGCATGAATGTTCGCCAGCCACGTCATGTACCAGTCCGCCGAGAACGGCAACATACCCTTGGGCGGCGATACGCCGCGGATCTCACGATACAGGCGAATCATGCGGTCCCGCGAAAGCGACAATTCGCTCTCCAGAACCTGCATGCGCGCACCCAGTTCGATCAGCGCGATCGCGCGAAACACTTCCTGGGCATCTTCGGTGAGGCTGCGGCGGGTCGTCATGTCCGTTCCCCTCAGGCGAATTGCCCGGCGGGCTGTCCCGCAAGCAGGATAGCCGCATGAGTCGCCGCTACGTTGGCATGCCGGGAAGTCTGCGTCAGTGCGGACAACATGGCATGGTCATCGAAGCGGAAAAGGCAAAGAAGCTGGTCGGAAGCAGCCAGCTTGACGATCTGTGCCAAAGACAGATTGGAAAGCAGATCGGCCAGTTCCGACGACAGACCCAGTCGGAACATCCCGACCGGCTTGTCCTCGCGCAGCATGCGCTGTGCGAGCATCAGATACGACAAATTAATTTCGCGGATAGATTCCAGCGTCTCGCTGCTACGGTCCATTTCTCTCTTTTCCGAAGCCCCGATTAAACCCCCCGGCATTTGCTGCCGTTGTAACTTTTTTCTGGTCTTTGTCGGTCCGCTCTTTTATCTCGGCCCTGACTCTTTGATACAACGTGTTACAACTCGTAACACGTTGAAGCGAATTGTATGAGGACTAATCTCAGAAATCAATCCCTCTTCAAAAAAATAATTCGCCTGTTACAAATATTCCCGGTAACTCTTTCTGGTGTCCGAAACAACTGACCCCAAGATCCCGATGCGAACGGGATGAGCGCTGAAATCTGGCGTAAACCCGCTCAGGATAAGGGGCTCACGGATTTCGCCGGTGCATGCGCAACGAATCGCAATTCGCGGCCGGGCTCGCGCCGCCAAAATAAACGTTTTGAAAGGATTTGCGTTGGCAGGTAAGAAATACCCGCATGGCGATTAATCCGTATGAAGATAAAACTGTAACAAGTGTTTCGACCCTGTGTAACTAGCCTTGTCAAGATGTATCAAGACGCGGACTTCTGCGTCTCGTTGACGCGCTTTGTAACAGCGCTGGTTTACGCCTATATGTAAATCGCATGGAAACAACGGATTGAACGCGGGGCGGCGTCTGTAACTGGACGCGGGAATTGCGCCGCCGTATGTATCACGAAGTGATATAAATAAATGAGAAGCCGTGTCCGGCCAAAGGATGGGGCGCAGTGGCGAAGGGCGCGGCGCAGGAGGCAGTCATGGCTTCGTTCAGGCGCATTCTTTTGTGTTACGACGCGACCCGCGAAGGGCGGCGGGCCTTACGCGAGGGCACCGAGCTGGCGCTCGCGTGCCGCGCGCAGACGCATTTGCTGGCGGTGCTCGACGAGGGGCCGCTGCAATGGGGCACGGATGTGGTCTCGGCCGTGCCGTTCGAGGCGGCGGAATCGGCGGCCAGGGAAATCCTGCACGACGGCGTGGAGCGGCTCCAGCAACTGGGGCTGGCAGCGACGGGCGAATTCGCCGTGGGCCGTGCCATCGACGAAATCGCGCGCGTGGCGGCCCTGTTCGGCGCGGACCTGATCGTGCTCGGCCATCATCGGCGCGGCCCGCTCGCGCGCTGGTGGGAGGGCCGCGACGACCGGCAACTGCTCGACCGCGTGTCGTGCAGCGTGCTGGTCGTCACGGCGCCGGAGCCGGCGGAAGCCGCCGCTGCCTGAGCGGCTGACGTCAATCGTGTCGTTCAGGCGGCCTTTCCGCCCAGAATCGGCATGCGCTTGACCTCGGAAACATAGAGCAGGATCAGCGAGACCCACACGACGCCGTAGAGCAGCATGAAGCAGCTCGAACGGATCTTGAGCAGATCGAGCAGCGCGCCGAACAGGATCGGCAGCAGAAAGCCGCCCAGCCCGCCCGCGAGCCCGACGATGCCGGTCACGACGCCCATGTTGGACGGAAAGTCATCGGCGACATATTTGAAGGTGGACGCCATGCCGAAGGCGAACACCGCGCCCAGCACGAAGGTCAGCGCCACGAAGCCCGCGAGCGGCATGCTGATATGCAGCGTGGCCGTGCCGTCGATCGTGTGGATCACGAAGTCGGTGGCCGGGTACGAGAGGATGAACAGGCAGATCCACGCGACCCACAAGCCCCACCAGGTGACGTTGTGCGCGCCGAGCTTGTCGGCGAGCAGGCCGCCGACCGCGCGCAGCACCGAGCCCGGCAGCGAGAAGCCCGCCGCGAACGCCGACGCCATCACGAGCGACATGCCGTATTCGGCCTTCAGATACTGCGGAATCCACAGTGAGAGCGCGGTGAAGCCGCCGAACGTGATCGAGTAGTACTGGCACAGCCGCCAGACGCGCGGATCGGCGAGCACCTTGAACGAGTCGAGCAGCGAGCCGTTCGACTTGCCCGCGCCCGGATCGCGTGCCGAGGCGAACCAGAAGATCACGGCGGTCACGAGCAGCGCGATTGCGTAGACGCGCGGCACGAAGCGCCATCCGTACAGCGACTGCAAGGTGGGCGTGACGAACAGATTCACAGCCGCGCCCACGGTGCCTGCGCCGAAGAAGCCCATCGCGAAGCCGCGTTTCTGGGGCGGGAAGAAGCGCGCGACGTAGGGCGTGCCGACCGCGAACGAAGCGCCCACGCAGCCCAGAAAGAGCCCGATGAACAGAAACTGCCAGAGCTGGCTCGCATAACTGACGATATAGACCGGCACCGCGCAGACCACGAGCAGGATCGTCATGACGATGCGGCCGCCGTAGCGGTCGGTCCACGCGCCCAGCGGCAGGCGCATGAGCGCGCCGGTCAGCACGGGCGTCGACGTAAGCAGGCCGAACTCGGTGCTGTTGAGCTTGAGTTCTTCGCGCAGCGGCACGCCGAGCACGCCGAACATCATCCACACCACGAAGCAGACCAGAAACGCGAGTGTGCTCGCGAGCAGGACGGACCACGCCTTGCCGCTGACTTGTGTGGGTGCGTCGGTGGCGGCCGGAGGCGGTTCGGTGCGCAGATTCATGATGATTTCCCTTGTTGCGCGAGTTGTTGCTGTGATTGTTGGTGTGATTGTTGGTGTGTTCGTTGGCGTGTCACTGCACGAGCGGACTCGTGGCCGCGTCGACGGCGGCATGTTCGAGCGTCGCCGCCGAGGCGAGGATCGAGACGTATTGCTGAATCGCCTTGTGGCGTACGCGTTCGGTGAGAAAGCGCGCGATCTCGTCGGCGACCGATTCGAATTCGATGGGCTCGCCCGCCACGCGCTGATCGACGCGCACGAGGTGAAAGCCGAAGCGCGTGCGCACGAGACGCGGCAGCAAGCCCAGTTCGGGACTGTTGAACAGCGCCTGCTCGAATTCGGGCACGGTGTCGCCGCGCGTGAGCTGGCCGAGGCTGCCGCCCACGGCGCCCGACGGGCAGTTCGACAATTCGCGCGCGCGCGCTTCGAACGCGTCCGGCTCGCGCAGCAGCGCGTTGAGCGCGTCTTCGGCCTGATGGCGTTGCAGCGCGAGCGGCACGCGCTCCGTCACGGCGAACAGAATATGACTCGCGTAGACGATCTCGTTGCGCACGAACTGCGAGCCATGCTGCTCGTAATAGCGGCGGCAATCGTCGGGCGTCGGCTCGGGCACGCGCAGTTCGCGCGCGAGCAACGCGTCGAGCGTGTCGTCGTCGAGCGTGGCGTCGGCGTCGATCAGCGCGAGTTCGGCGGCGCGCTGGCGCAGCAGTTCGCGCACCACGAGCGCGCGGCGCGCGGCCAGCGGCGGATCGGGTTCGTCGGCGTGATGGCGGCTTTCCTCGGCAATCGCCGCAGCGGCGATTTCCACGTGATTCACGCGCGCGGCGGGCGCGCTGTCGAGCGTCTGCGGATCGGCGTTCATGGTGTCGGCTCCTGGCGTTCGTGTGGCGTTTGTATGACGCTTGTGTGGCGTTAGCGCTTGCGCACGAGTTGATACGGACGCAGCAGATACGCCACCGAAGCGAGCCCGCTCCAGATATGCACCATGCGCGTGAACGGCGAAACGAGGAAGATCGTGAAGCCGAGCGCGATATGCATCTGATAGACGAGCGGCACGCCGTCGAGCAGCGCCGCGAGATTGCCCTGGAACGTCACCACGCCCTTCACGTAATCGGTGAGCTGTTCGAACATCGCGCCGTCCATGTGATGCGAGGACAGCACGACGGTCATGAGGCCGAGCGCGAGCTGCACCCACAACATCAGCACGATGACGATGTCCCACACCTTGCTGTTGCGGCGGATGCGCGTGTCGCCCAGACGCCGCGCGATCAGCAGCGTGAGCCCGACGATCGCGAACGCGCCCGCGATGCCGCCCGCGACCATCGCGAGCAACTGGTGCATCGACGCGGAAATAAACGGCGCGACCAGCCAGTGCGGCGCGAGAAAGCCCGCGAAATGCCCGGCCACCACGACGAGAATGCCCCAGTGAAACAGGTTGCTGCCGAGGCGCAGCGTGCCGCGCCGCAGCAGTTGCGAGGAGTCGCTTTTCCACGTGTACTGCTCGCGGTCGAAACGCACCAGCGAGCCGAACAGCAGCACCGCGAGGCAGATGTACGGATAGATGCCGAACAGGAACTGATGGAAATAGTGGCCCATGACTGATCCTTTCCAGGTGTGACGTGTCGTGCTGCTGTTGCGTGTTTCTCTGGCGGTGACGGCGTGCGCGTCAGCGCGGCGGACGCCGCGCGTGGAATTGCACCGGCGCGACGGCGGGCTGCGCGTTGCCCATGAAGCGCACCGGTTCCTCGCTCCATGCTTCGTCGAGCGCGCTCAAACCTTCGCGGTCGTGCGGCGCGTTGGCGTCGTCGTCGTGGGCTTCGTCGGGCTGGGCGGTGCCGCTGTCGCCCGCGAGCGCGAGCACCGCGCCCATCACATACGCGTAGTGGCTGTTGCGGCGGCTCAGTTCAGCCGTGATCGATTGCACGATGGCCGTGGTTTCGCCGAGCAGCGAGCGCGCTTCGTTTGCTTCGAGCAGCGACAGATATTCGAGGAACACCGGCAGATAATCGGGCAATTGCTCGGGGCCCAGCAGCAGGCCATGGCGCTCGTAGGTCTGCTTCAGATCGATCATCGCCTGGCCGCGATCGCGCGATTCGCCGTGCACGTGCTCGAACAGATGCAGCGAAGTCGCGCGGCCGCGATCGAACAGCGCCACGTAGTTCTCTTGCAGCGAAAGCAGATCGCGCGAGCCGAGATAATCGAAAAAGCGCAGCAGACGTTCGCGCGTTTCGCCGCGCAGCGCGCGTTCGTTTTGCAGATACGCGCGCGCTTCATCGAGCGATTGAATCAGCGTGTCGTCGGGATAGTCGAGACACGCGGCGAGCAGCCGGAACGTGAGGCCGTTGGGGCGGGGCGCGAACATCTCAGATCTCCTGAATCGGAATGTTGCGATGGCCGGATTTCGGCGCGAAGAGGCTCGCCTCGCTGCGTCCATCGGAACAGCCGTTGCCGAACGTGAAGCCGCACGACGAATGCAGATCGAAGGCGTTTTCCGCGTATTCGCGGTGCGTCGTGGGAATCACGAAACGGTCCTCGTAATTCGCAATCGCCAGATAGCGATACATCTCTTCCACCTGATGCAGCGAGAGCCCCGCTTGCGTGAGCACTTGCGTCGCGTCGACGCGATCGACGTGACGCGCGCGCATGAACGCGCGCATCGCGAGCAGCCGTTCGAGCGCGACCTGTACGGGCTGTTCGTCGCCGGCCGTGAGCAGGTTCGCCAGATAGCGCAGCGGAATGCGCAGCGAATGCACGTCGGGCAGCCAGCCGTTCATGCCGAGATCGCCGCTATTGGCGGCCGCGTTGATCGGCGAAAGCGGCGGCACGTACCAGACCATCGGCAGCGTGCGGAACTCGGGATGCAGCGGAAACGCAATGCGCCAGTCGATCGCCATCTTGTAGACCGGCGAGCGTTGCGCGCCGTCGATCCACGAGGCGGGCACGCCGTCGCGTTCGGCTTGCGCGATCACTGCCGGATCGAACGGATCGAGAAACACGTCGAGCTGCGCCTGATACAGATCCTTTTCATTGGCGACGCTCGCGGCTTGCTGAATGCGGTCCGCGTCGTAGAGCATCACGCCGAGATAGCGGATGCGGCCCACGCAGGTTTCCGAGCACACGGTCGGCTGGCCCGCCTCGATGCGCGGATAACAGAAGATGCACTTCTCGGCCTTGCCGCTCTGCCAGTTGTAGTAAATCTTCTTGTACGGGCAGCCGGATACGCACATGCGCCAGCCACGGCACTTGTCCTGATCGATCAGCACGATGCCGTCTTCCTCGCGCTTGTAGATCGAACCCGAAGGACAGGCCGCCACGCACGCCGGATTCAGGCAGTGCTCGCACAGGCGCGGCAAATACATCATGAACGTATTTTCGAACTGACCGTAAATCTCTTTCTGCACGTTCTCGAAGTTGTAATCCTTCGAGCGCTTTTCGAATTCGCCGCCGAGAATTTCTTCCCAGTTCGGCCCCCATTCGATTTTCTCCATGCGCTCGCCGCTTACCAGCGAACGCGGCCGCGCGACCGGCGTGGCCTTCGTATTGCCCGCTTCCTGCAAATGCGCGTAATCGAACGTGAACGGCTCGTAGTAGTCGTCGATTTCCGGCAGATGCGGATTCGCGAAAATCTGCGCGAGCAAGCGCCACTTGTTGCCCAGACGCGGCTCGATCTTGCCGTCGGCTTTACGCACCCAGCCGCCGCGCCAGCGCTCCTGATTTTCCCAATCCTTCGGATAGCCGATGCCCGGCTTCGTTTCGACGTTGTTGAACCACGCGTATTCCATGCCTTCGCGGCTCGTCCAGACGTTCTTGCAAGTGACCGAACACGTATGGCAGCCGATGCATTTATCGAGGTTCAGCACCATGGCGATCTGCGCGCGCACCTTCATGACGTTTCTCCTTCGCGAACGACGGGCGGCAAGGCGCCCACGGGCGTTTCTTCGCCATCGAGCCAGTCGACGTTCTTCATCTTGCGGACGATGAGAAACTCGTCGCGATTCGACCCGACCGTGCCGTAGTAATTGAAGCCGTAAGCCAGTTGCGCGTAGCCGCCGATCATGTGGGTGGGCTTGAGCGAAATGCGCGTGACCGAGTTGTGAATGCCGCCGCGCGTGCCGGTGATTTCCGAGCCCGGCGTATTCACGATTTTTTCCTGCGCGTGATACATCATCACCATGCCGCGCGGAATGCGCTGGCTCACCACGGCGCGCGCGCACAAGGCGCCGTTCGAGTTGTAGCACTCGATCCAGTCGTTATCGACCACGCCGATCTGCTGCGCGTCCTGCTCGGAAATCCACACGATCGGACCGCCGCGCGAGAGCGTGAGCATCAGCAGATTGTCGGTGTAGGTGCTGTGAATGCCCCACTTCTGATGCGGCGTGATGAAGTTCAGCGCGATCTCGGGATTGCCGTTCGAACGCGAACCGACCATGTGTTCGTAACTGCCCGTGTCGATGGGCGGTTTATAGACACACAGCGCCTCGCCGAATGCGCGCATCCATTCGTGGTCCTGATAAAGCTGCTGTCTGCCGCTGAGCGTGCGCCAGGGAATCAACTCGTGCACGTTCGTATAACCGGCGTTGTACGACACATGTTCCGATTCGATGCCGCTCCAGGTGGGCGACGAAATGATCTTGCGCGGCTGCGCCTGGATATCGCGGAAGCGGATCTTTTCGTCGGCGCGCGCTTCGGCCAGATGCACGTGCTGAATGCCGGTGATCTTGCTGAGCGCTTCCCACGCTTTCACCGAGACTTCGCCGTTGGTTTCGGGCGCGAGCGAGAGAATGGTTTCGGCGGCGTCGATCGCGGATTCGATGCGCGGGCGGCCGGCGGCGTCGCCGAATGCGGGCTCGTTCGCGTAACGATAGTTCAGATCGCCGAGCTGGTTCACTTCGTCCTGCGTGTTCCAGCTGATGCCCTTGCCGCCGTTGCCGAGCTTGTCCATGAGCGGGCCGAGCGAGGTGAAGCGGTGATAGGTCTCGGGATAATTGCGCTCGACCACGGCCACGGTCGGCATGGTCTTGCCCGGCACCGGCTCGCATTCGCCGCGCTTCCAGTCGGCCACGCCGAACGGCTGCGCGAGTTCGCCCGGACCGTCGTGCGCGATGGGCGAGAGCACCACGTCGCGCTCCACGCCCAGATGCCCGACGCTCAATTCCGAAAAGCGCTTCGCGATGCTCTTGAAGATTTCCCAGTCGCTTTTCGCCTGCCACGAAGGATCGACGGCGGCCGAGAGCGGGTGAATGAACGGATGCATGTCCGAGGTGTTCATGTCGTCCTTCTCGTACCACGTGGCCGTGGGCAGCACGATGTCCGAATACATGCAGGTCGTGGACATGCGGAAATCGAGCGTGCAGAGCAGATCGAGCTTGCCGCGCGGCGCTTCGTCGTGCCAGACGATTTCCTCGGGATGCGGCGCGCCTTGCTTCGACATTTCCTCGCCCTGCACGCCGTTGGTCGTGCCGAGCAGATGCTTGAGGAAATACTCGTGGCCCTTGCCCGACGAGCCGAGCAGATTCGAGCGCCACACGAACAGGTTGCGCGGGAACGCGGACGGATCGTCGGGGTCTTCGCAGGCGAGCTTGAGGCTGCCGTCCTTGAGGCTCGCGGCAACGCTCGCGCCCGCTTGCGCCGCGTCGCCGATCGTGCGTCCGAGATCGAGCGGATTGCGCTTCAGTTGCGGCGCGGAAGGCAGCCAGCCCATGCGTTCCGCGCGCACGTTGTAGTCGATCGGCGCGCCGTGATACGCCGATTTATCCGCGAGCGGCGAGAGCAGGTCGGTCGGATTCATCGGGTCGTAGCGCCACTGGTCGGTGTGCGCATAGAAGAACGAGGTCGCGTTCATCTGGCGCGGCGGACGGCTCCAGTCGAGCGCGAACGCGAGCGCGGTCCAGCCCGTTTGCGGACGCAGCTTTTCCTGGCCCACGTAATGCGACCAGCCGCCGCCCGACTGGCCCACGCAGCCGCACATCACCAGCATGTTGATGATGCCGCGGTACGCCATGTCCATATGGAACCAGTGATTGATGCCCGCGCCGATGATGACCATCGACTTGCCCTCGGTCTTGTCGGCGTTCTCGGCGAACTGGCGCGCGACGTTGATCACGTCCGCGCGCTTCACGCCGGTGATCGCTTCCTGCCAGGCGGGCGTGTAGGGCACGTCGTCGTCGTAGCTGTGCGCGACGTCCTTGCCGCCGAGGCCCTGATCGAGCCCGTAGTTCGCCACGAACAGGTCGTAGACGGTCGCGACGATCCGCTCGCCTTCGCGCGTGGCCACGCGGCGCACGCCGATGCGGCGTGAGAGGATCGACTGGTGCTCCGTATGCGCGAAGTGCGCGTGCGCGACGTTGCCGAAGTAGGGGAACGCGACGTCCACCACGTCGTCGTGACCCGCGACGAGCGAGAGCGCGGGCGTGAGCGGCTCGCCCTGGGCGTTTTCCTCGCGCAGATTCCATTTGCCGAGATCGCCGCCCACCTGCTGGCCCCAGTGGAAGCCCGCCGATCCAGCCGGCACGGCGAACGCGCCGTTCGCGGAATCGATCACCACGGTTTTCCAGTCGGGATTGTTGGACTGGCCGAGCGAGTCGGCGAAGTCGGAGGCGCGCAGATAGCGGTCGGGCACGTACTGGCCGTCGCGCTCGACGAGCGTGACGAGGCACGACATGTCGGTGAAGCGGCGGCAGTAATCGGCGAAATATGCGCTCTTGCCCGCGAGGTGATATTCCTTGAGGATCACGTGGCCCATCGCGAGCGCGAGCGCCGCGTCGGTGCCTTGCTTCGGATGCAGCCAGATGTCGCCGAACTTCGCGCCTTCCGCGTAATCGGGAAAGATCGACACGATCTTCGCGCCGCGATAACGCGCTTCGACCATGAAGTGCGCGTCGGGCGTGCGCGTTTGCGGCACGTTCGACCCCCACATCATGATGAAGGTGGAGTTGTACCAGTCCGCCGATTCGGGCACGTCGGTCTGCTCGCCCCAGGTTTGCGGCGAGGCGGGCGGCAGGTCGCAATACCAGTCGTAGAACGAGAGGCACACGCCGCCGATCAGCGAGAGATAACGCGAGCCCGCCGCATACGAGACCATCGACATGGCGGGAATGGGCGAGAAGCCGATCACGCGGTCGGGGCCGTGGCGCTTGACCGTGTGCACGTTCGCGGCGGCCACGATCTCCGTGACCGCGGCCCAGTCGGCGCGCACGAAACCGCCGAGTCCGCGACGCGATTGATAACTTTTGCGCGCGGCTTCGTCGTCGACGATGGCGGCCCAGGCGTCCACCGGACCGAGCGTGCGGCGCTTCTCGCGCCACAGCTTGACGAGCGCGCTGCGCACGAGCGGGTACTTGAGACGGTTTGCGCTGTAGAGGTACCACGAGTACGACGCGCCGCGCGAGCAGCCGCGCGGTTCGTGATTGGGCATGTCGGGGCGCGTGCGCGGATAGTCGGTCTGCTGCGTTTCCCACGCGACGATGCCGCCTTTCACATAGATTTTCCACGAGCACGAGCCGGTGCAGTTCACGCCGTGCGTGGAGCGCACGATCTTGTCGTGCGCCCAGCGCGTGCGATAGGCGTCTTCCCACTTTCGGTCTTCGTCTGTGACGGCGCCGTGTCCGTCTGCGAACTGTGGTCTCGCGGTCGTGAAATAACGCAGACGATCCAGAAAATGGCTCATGACACCTCCAGACAACCCGTGGGGACAGGCTTATTTAAGAATATGCGGCTTAACAAGTAAAGCTAATGCATCAAATGTTAATTGACGCTTCTTGCCGAATGCGGACGTCGAGAAGGTATCGAGATATAAATCAAAAGAAGTGCGTGGAGGCATTGTGCATGAGGCGTTATTTGTGTGTATGCAGTTTGTCCTGGAAGACGTTATGTATCGTCTCGTTATATTTGTGTGGGAATATCGTATCGAATGGAAATGTTTGATTTTTTTATCTGAAATGAATACGTTCCGTCGTCGAAATGTCCTTTGTTTACCGGGTATTTCGGCGCGATCAGTGTATGAAAGGCGTTTTTAATATTCGCCAGAATCGCGTTGAAATGATCTAAAGCTTCGGTGCGGGTTTTGCAACGGATGCGCGGCGTAGCGTCGCGCGGGATTTACATCGGCGAAAGAAAGGGATTGGCGGGCGTGGATCTGAACAAGGCAATTGAAGCGCGATTTCCAGGGTGAACCGGCGCCGGGAATGTGTCAATTGCAATCGCGTGATGCGTTAATTGGCTTTTAATTGCGCTGCGCCTGCAATGCCCGGGCCGTGGATTCATCGGCGGGGAAAAACGCTTCAATCGCCAACTCGGAGAGCGTGATATCGACGGGCGTGCCGAACACGGTCGTGGTGCTGTAGAACGCGAGGTCGCCGAGCGCGGTGCGCACGTGCAAGGGCACTGCGATGTGATGCTGGATCGGTTCGACCGTCGCGTGACCCGCTTGCGGCGGCGCGGGATACGCGGCGAGTTCGTCGTGCAGCGCGGCGAGCGCCGGGTCCGCGCTCGCGTCGATCTGCCGTTGCAGGCGCGCGAGCAGATGCGCGCGCCACGCGTGCCAGTTGAGAATGCGCGGCGCGATGCCGTCGGGATGCAGCGAGAGGCGCAGCGCATTCACGGGCGCGGCCAGCAGCGCGGGCGAGGCGTTGCCGACGAGCGGCGCGAGCGCATCGTTGGCGGCCACGATGTTCCAGTGTCGATCGACCGCGAGAGCGGGATAAGGCGCGTGAGCGTGCAGCACGAGTTCGACCGCTTCGCGCGCGGCGGCCAGTTGCGGATCATCGAGCGCGCGTTCGCGATAGAGCGGCGCGTAGCCGGCCGCAACGAGCAGCGCGTTGCGCTCGCGTAGCGGCACGTCGAGACGCTCGGCGAGATGCATCACCATTTCGCGGCTCGGCAAGGCGCGTCCCGATTCCACGAAACTCAGATGACGCGTGGAAATCTCCGCTTCGGTCGCGAGCAGCAACTGGCTCATGCGCCGGCGCTGCCGCCATTCGCGCAACAGTTCGCCGACGCCGCGGCGCAGGTCGCTGGAAGCCGGCATGGCGAGTTGAGACGTGAACCGGGGCGCGGGCGTGTTCATGGCGCCGATTCTAGCGAAATCACGACGTCGCGCGATTACCTCAGACGTAATGAACGTGCCGCCTGCGTGCGATTCTTTTTTTGTCGGGGCGGCGATGCGGGCATCATGGGAATCCCGCGTGTATCGACGCGTCCGGTGTGCGCACAAGCCACTTATCGCTGTGCGTTCGATCGCCTAGAATGCAATTTCACTTTCGTGCTGGCGGCATGGCGGGAGAAGGCCATGAGGGAAACGGTTGTCGCTTATCTGCTGGGTCCGGCCGTGATGGTGCTCATTTGCGCCGCCATGTGGGCCGCGTCGCGCCATCATCGCGGCGGATTCGAGGCGCGTGTCACGCGCTGGCTCGACGCGCATCGAGGACACGGCATCCGTCATAAGCATTGAGTGTGCCAGCGTGCCGGCATGATGGCGCAACGGCCGCGCATTCTTCAGCAGATTGCGGGCGCTTGCGAAAATTGCGGGTATACGCGCATGGCATCGGCCGCACGCCCATTCTTCAGTCCACGCCATTTGAGTGGCAGTCCGAATTAATTCGCGCGCTGCCGCGCTCCGGCCGTATCGGGTCTGTCCCGTATGCGGGGAACTGTATGACAGGACAGGTGTCACTGCCATATTGCGAAACGGAGCCTTCCATGACACGACCCGCTGATTCCCTGATCATTTTCATCGCCCGCATCCTGCTCGCGATCCTGTTTTTGTGGGGCGGCGCCATGAAACTGCTGGGTTATGCGGGCTTTGTCGGCTACCTGCATTCGCGCGGCGTGCCGTATGTGCAGGTCGCCGCGCCCGTGGTGATCGCGGTCGAACTGCTCGGCTCGCTCGCACTGATCTTCGGCGTGCGCATGCGTGCCATCGCGTTCTTGCTGGCCGTGTACGCTATCGTCACGGCCGTGCTCGGGCATGACTTCTGGAACTTCACCAATGCCGCGCAGCAGCAGGAAGCGGCCGTGCACTTCTGGAAGAACGTCGCCATTGCCGGCGGATTTTTGCTGCTCACGGTAACGGGCGCGGGACGTGCTTCTATCGATGGAATGCGCGCGCCGCGCGGCGGCCTGCGAGGCTGAGCGCCGCGCCGCGACCCGATCCCCTGAACGCAAGGAGCCGGCTTTGATCCAGAACTTCGATTTCAACGTGGGCGGCACGACCGGGCAATTCTGCGCGAGCCTGGCCGAGGACGGCACGCGCCGCGTGCTGATCAGCGCCGCCGATACGGCCAAGACCCTCGTGATCCTCGACGCGTCCGGTTTGCTCGGCGCGCTCAAGGCCGAACTCGAGGAGCCCGAGCAGTTGGTCGCCCACGCGATCCGCAAGGCGCAGAGCGAGGGACTGATCGCGCGCGCGCTCGCGACGGGCGAGATTCAGGAGACGTCGCTCTAGCGAGTCTTTGCGTTTGCGTGTCCGCGCGTGCTGGCGTCGGTGCGCCTTGTCACGCGTGCGTCATGCGGGATTTTCTCATCGCTACCGCGCCGCCAGGCGTTTGCCTTCGCGGCGCGTCCTTCTCTTTCGATCAGCGCGATGCCTTCATGCGCGTCGCCGTTTCAGCGGCGGCAGGCGGCGCGTGGGCGGCGTCCGCGCGCACGAACCACGCGAGCGCCGCCGCGATCAGCAGCAGGATCGCCGAAATCGCCGCGTCGGCATGCAGGCCGCTCACGACCTGCGCCGCCGCGCCGCTGCCCGTGAGCGCGCCGAACGCCGCCACGCCTACCGCGCCGCCCGCCTGACGCGCCGTGTTCAGCAGCGCCGAGGCCGTGCCCGCGCGCGCCGGTTCGACCGAAGAGAGCACCGTTGTCGTCATGGCGGGGACGGCGAGGCCCATCCCCGACGGAATCAGCAGGAACGCGGCCAGCAGCGCGATCAAGGGCGTGCCCGCATCGACGGGCATCAGCAGCGCGTAGCCGAGCCCCGCGACCAGCGCGCCGCCGATCATCGGCAAACGCGTGCCGAAACGCGCGACCACGTGGCCGCTCGCGATATTCGAGAGCAGGAAGCCGCCCGTGAGCGGGATGAACGTGAGGCCGGCCTGCAACGGCGTCTGGCCGCGCGCGTGCTGGAGAAACAGCGCGAGCACGAACACCGTGCCGTAGTAGGTGAGGTTCACGCAGACACCGAACAGCACCGACGCGCTGAAATTACGGTTGCGCAGCAGGCCGAGCGGCAGCATCGGCGAAGCGATGCGCGCTTCGAGCATCACGAACGCCACGCCCGCGATCAGCGCGAGCGCGAACCCGCCCGAGACCGCCCAGTGCGAGAAGCCGAGCGGCCGCCATTCGATCACCGCGCCCGTGAACGCCGTGAGCGCGACGATGGCGAGCAACTGGCCGCGCAGATCGAGGCTGCGTGCGGTGGCGTTTGTGCCGGATGCCGGCGCTGGCTCGCGGCGCGGCGCGGGAATCCAGAGCAGCGTGGCGGCCAGCCCGGCGGCGCACAGCGGCAGATTCACGAGAAAGATGCTGCGCCAGCCGAACGCCGCGATCAGCAGGCCGCCCGCGACCGGCCCGGCGGCGATCGAGATCGCCCCGGCGGCGGTCCAGAAACCCACGGCGCGTGCCCTCAGCGTGCGCTCGTGACGGCAGGCCTCGTTGAGCAGCGCGAGCGAGTTCGGCAGCATCGCGGCGGCGCCCGCGCCTTGCAACGCACGCGCGGCGATCAGCAAGGCCGGATCGGCGGCGAGCCCGCAGGCCAGCGAGGCGAGCGCGAACACCACCAGCCCGGCCGCGTAGAGACGGCGCGCGCCATAGCGGTCGCCGAGCACGCCGCCGGACAGCATCAGCACGGCGAAGGCGAGCGTATAGGCATCGACGATCCATTGCAGCCGCGCGATGTTGGCGTGCAGATCGGTGGCGATGCGCGCGAGCGCGATATTGACGATGGTGACGTCGAGCTGCGTCACGACGAAGCCCACGCTCACGGTGGCGACGATGCGGGCGAGCGCCGGCGTGAAGCGCGCGGGCGGGGCGGAGGGGGAATGGGCGGGTTTCATGCGACTCATGGTAGGCCGCGTGAGGGCGTCGACGTTTCGGGTTGAGACGAAACGTCGGCGCATGTTCCAGTCCCGCGCCCGGCGCCAATAAAAATGGCGCCGTATCGCGAACGATAGGGCGCCACGGCGCGGTTTTTCAGGGCGCGATCAGCGCGTGCGCACCGGATCCTTGAAGAACAGCGTGGTCAGCGCGCCCAGCACGCAGATCGCGGCCACGTAATACGGCGGCGCGAGCGGCTCGGACTTCATCAGCAGCGCGACGACGATCGGCGTGAGGCCGCCGAACACCGCGTAAGCGACGTTGTACGAGAACGAGATGCCCGAGAAGCGCACCACGGCCGGGAACGCGTTGACCATCACGAACGGCACCGCGCCGATCGTGCCGACCAGCAGGCCCGCGATCGCGTAGAGCGGCATCAGCAGCGAGCTGTCGACCGCGAGCTGGCGGAACAGCGTGTAATAGGCGATGGCCAGCGCCACGCCGCCGATCGCCAGCACGCGGCGCGCGCCGAAGCGGTCCGCGAGCGCGCCCGCGCTCACGCAGCCGACGGTGAGGAACAGCGTCGCGACGCAGTTGGCGAGCAGCGTGGTGGTGGCGTCGAGATGGAACTGCTTCTGCAGCAGCGGCGGCGTCATCAGGATCACGACGACGATGGCCGCCGAGAGCATCCACGTGAGCAGCATCGAGACGATCACGGCGCGGCCATGGTCGCGCAGCACGGCCTTGAGCGGCACTTCGTCGGCGAGCGACTTGCGCGCCTGCATCTCCGCGAACACGGGCGTTTCGTGCAGCCACTGGCGCAGATACACCGAGAACAGGCCGAACACGCCGCCGATCAGGAACGGCACGCGCCACGCCCACGCCGAGATTTCGGCGGGCGCGAAATGATGATTCACCGCCGCCGCGATCAGCGAGCCGAGCAGGATGCCGAAGGTCAGACCCGCCGTGAGCGTGCCGCACGCGTAGCCGATATGGCGGCTCGGCACGTGCTCGGAGACGAACACCCACGCGCCCGGCACCTCGCCGCCGACGGCCGCGCCTTGCAGCACGCGCAGCGCGAGCAGCAGCACGGGGGCGAATACGCCGATCGTCGCGTAGGTCGGCAGGCAGCCCATCGCGAGCGTCGGCAGCGCCATCAGCAGGACGGAGAGCGTGAACATGCGCTTGCGGCCGAGCAGGTCGCCGAAGTGCGCCATGACGATGCCGCCGAGCGGACGCGCCAGATAACCGGCCGCGAAAATGCCGAAGGTTTGCAGCTGGCGCAGCCAGTCGGGAATCGCCGCTGGAAAGAACAGCTGGCCGATGGCCGGTGCGAAGAACACGAAGATGATGAAGTCGTAGAACTCGAGCGCGCCGCCGAGTGCGGCAAGGCCGAGCGTTTTGTAGTCGCTGCGCGTGAGCGCGCGCGCCGGTGCGCTCGCCTGAGCGCCCAGATCCGTAGCTTGCATGTCCGAAAACCGAGAAGTTGTTTTGGGCCGTGGGACGGCACGTCTTTTGGCTTCACCGGCAGGCGCGCGGGTGGCGCGGCGGGCGGCGGCGGTCGGGCGCGGATCGCGGGTGCCTGATAGGCACAAGGAACGGGAAACGGCGCGCGGCTCCGGGTAGGGCGCGCGCCGACGCAGACCAATCCGCGATTTTACAGTAAGCCGACGATGCGCCCGGCATCGGACTCTGGAGGATTCCTGTCAGGTTTGGTGGTGTCGTCGTAGGAATGCGGCCCGTTGTTGCGCAATTCGGGCGCAATTCGGACTCCTCTGATGGGCGGCCTTTGCAATTCTCCACAGAATTGCGCCCAGGTTGTTTGTCCAAGAGAGGTGTCTTCATGCGTATCGCGATTCTCCAGCGCGACCCCGTCCAGCGCGCGCAGATCGAGCGGGTGCTCGGGCAAAGTGGGCATGCGTGCATGCCGTTCAGCGACGGCATTTCGCTGGCCAAGGCGCTCGCCGCTTCCACCGTCGACATGCTGGTGCTCGACTGGCAAGGCACGCGGCTGTCGGGCACGGAGCTGCTGAAGACGGTCCGCGCGATCAACGGCAATCAGATCCCGGTGCTGTTCGCCTCGGAAGACACGTCCGACGACAGCGTGCTGCGCGCCTTTTCCGTGGGCGCCGACGACTACGTGAGCCTGCCGGTGTGTCCGTCGGTGTTCCGCGCGCGCGTGAATGCGCTGCTGCGGCGCGCGTTTCCCGACCGCTTCGACAACGTGACGCTCGACGCCGGCCCGTATCGTTTCGACATGCGCCGTCAGGCCGTCACGGTGCGCGGCAAGAGTGTGGAGCTGTCGGGCACGCAGTATCGGCTGGCTTCGCTGTTCTTTGCGAACGTCGGGCGCGTGCTGTCGCGCGATCATATTTACGCGATGGTCTGGGGCCGCGAGTTGCAGACGCTCACGCGCACGATCGACAGCCACGTTTCGCGGCTGCGGGTGCTGCTCGACATCGAGCAGCACAACGGCTACCGCTTGCAGCCGGTTTATAAGAGCGGTTATCGCTTGCTGCGTCTACAGGACGACGCCGCGCCGATGGAACGCGAGGCGGCTTAAGCCGCTACCGAATTAGGCCGCCCGAAGCGGGGCGCGGCGGGCAATAAAAAAGGCGGCACGTTATGCGTGCCGCCTTTTTTGTTTGCGCGATCCCGGGCTGTGGGACCGGCGCGGAATCCGTATCGAAACTGTACGTGCGCCTTAACGCGCGAGGCCGAGGCCTTGCAGCACCGCATTGCCTTCGGTCGTGAGGCGGATCTTCGTGGCGCCCGCGGCGACGTCGCCGGGCACCTGCTCCACGAGGCCTGCTTCCTGGAGCATGGCGATCTCGGGTTTGGCGTGCGCGTCGATGGGCGCATGCAACAGCAGCAGCAGCGTGGCGAGCTCGTGATGGCTCAACAACCGGCGCAGGATATTGCGCTTCGCGGGCTTCGCCGGTTGCTCGCTGCTTGCCGCTTGAGTCTTCGAACTGGTCCAGTACACGGGCACCTCCTGCTACGTTGTCTTTCTGGGTGACGCGATGATGCGGACGAAGACTTAAACGATTCTTAAAACCGTCCGCCCAATTGTGTCGCGGTACTACACGGCGTTACGCCCAGTAAGCAGGTGTTAATGCGAGGTGCATAAGCGCTTTCGGTGTTCCGCAGCGCGGACCGCGATTCCAGAATCAGGGTGCGCAGGTCTTGCTCGCGCCCTCAATCCACAGGTTCTTCGCGTGGCGTTTGCCCGCGTAAAAACGATAGGTGGTCGTGCCATTGTCGGCGCGCACCTTGATGACGTTCGAATCGCCGAAGTCGAGCATTTCGCCTTGCGGAAGCGCCGAGGTGCCGAAGCTGGAGCCGTGCCGCGTTGCTTCCACGGTCAGGCAGGAGATCACATCCTGAACCGAGCGGTTGGTCGTGGAGTCGATGACGGGCTGGCCGGAATCCGGGTTGCCCTGAAACCAGGCGCAGGCGCCGAGCGTGAGCGAAAGGGTGAGGGGCACGACAAGCTGCTTCATATTGCTCCTGTTAACCATGTCGGCGATGGGCTGACCGAAGGACCGCCGCAAAGTGAATGACCCAGGGTGAATACCCCAGGTGACTGCCACCAAGGCCGGCGAGCATGGGTGCAAGGCCGCACGCCGCAGCCAGCCAAAAAAGAGCCGAAGATTATATCGGCAGCACGCCGCGTGCCGCTGCGCGCAAGGCAACACAGCGAAGGAAAAATGGCATTCGCGTGACGCAAACCCCCGCGCACGACGTCATAAACAGGCACGTGTGTTGCGGCGATACGACTCGCGCGCCCGATGCGCGACACAGGCGTACACGTTTGATCGCGGCGAGATAGACTACCCGAGAGGTGCACTCCGCAATCTGACGCGACGTCAGGGAGAATAACCATGAGCCGCCCTTCGGTCCGTTTTCCAGTACGTGCCACCGGCACCGCCTCGGTCTGGCGGTGGATCAAATGGGGTTTTATCGTCGCGTTGCTGGCGGCGATCGTGATCCTCGCGCGAATCGTGCAGATCGAGATCGACACCTCGCGATTGCAGGCGCGCTATCTCTCCGAACTCACGCGCGATATCGGTTTTACCGTCGAGAACGGGCCGAGCCACAGCGTTCGCTTTCCCACCACGAACGGTCCCTACGACACGCGGCTCGGCTACGCCCAGTTGCCCATGTTCACCGACCGGCTCGCGCAGCGCGGCTTCACGATCGCTTCCCAGGCGCGCGATTCGGAACGCATGATTTCGCTGGCCGATCAGGGCCTGTTTCTGCCGTATGAGGAAAAGGATCAGGCCGGCATCGTGCTGCGCGACGTGAACGGCGCGACGCTGTTCCACACGCGTTATCCGCAGCGCGCCTACGAAAGTTTCGACGCCGTGCCGCCGCTCGTGCGCGACTCGCTCCTGTTCATCGAAGACAAATACCTGCTCGCCTACGATCAGCCGAACCGCAATCCTGCTATCGACTGGGGGCGATTTAGCCGTGCGCTCGTCGATCAGGGCGCGCGGCTCGTCAATCGCCATCAGCAGACGCCGGGCGGCAGCACGCTCGCCACGCAGATCGAGAAGTTTCGCCATTCGACCGGCGGGCGCACTTCGACGCCGCCCGAGAAACTGCGCCAGATCGCGTCCGCTTCCGTGCGCGCGTATCTCGACGGGCCGCAGACCATGCCCGCGCGTCAGCAGATTCTCGTTCACTATCTGAATTCGGTGCCGCTCGCGGCGAAGGCGGGCATCGGCGAAGTCAACGGCATCGGCGACGGGCTGGCGGCCTGGTATGGACGCGATTTCCGCGACGTGAACCGCGTGCTGCGCGAGCCGATTTCGAGCGCGACGCTCGACGAACAGGCGCTCGCGTTCCGCCAGGTGCTGTCGCTGCTGATCGCGCAACGCGCGCCCACGTATTTCCTGCAAAAGAACCACGACGCGCTCGCGAAGCTCACCGACAGCTACCTGCGTCTGCTCGCGAACGGCGGCGTGATCTCGCCGCAGTTGCGCGACGCCGCGCTCGCCACGCAACTGACGCTCGACCGCTCGAAGCCCGCGCCGCGCCCGGCGGTGTCCTACGTGGACCGCAAGGCCGTGCTCACGCTGCGCACGCAGCTGATGCAGGCGCTCGGCCTGAAGACGCTCTACGATCTCGACCGCCTCGACCTGACCGCGACCGCCACGCTCGACGACGGCGTGCAGCAGGCCGTGAGCGACCGGCTCGCCGACGCCGCGACCAAGGACGGCGCGCGCGCGGCGGGACTCGTCGGCTTCGAGATGCTGCGCCCCGCCGACGATCCGTCGAAGATCGCCTACAGCTTCACGCTGTTCGAGCGGCGCGGCGGCGAAAATCTCGTGCGCGTGCAAACCGACAGCGTGAACCAGCCGTTCGACATCAACTCGGGCGCGCGCCTGAATCTGGGCTCGACGGCGAAGCTGCGCACCATCATCACGTATCTGCAGATCGTGAGCGCGCTGCACGCGAAGTACGCCGATCAGGACGCGAAGACGCTGCGCGCGGAACTCGCGCAAACGGACCCGAGCGATGCGCTCACGCGCTGGGCGCTCGATTATCTGTCGAAGACTTCGGACCGCACACTGCCCGCGATGCTCGAAGCGGCCGTGGAGCGCAAATACTCGGCGAATCCGGGCGAAACCTTCTACACGGGCGGCGGCGCGCAGAGCTTCAACAACTTCGAGTCGAGCGACAACGGCTCGATCCTCACCTTGCACCGCGCATTCCAGCATTCCGTGAATCTCGTGTTCGTGCGGCTGATGCGCGACATCGTTCACTACGAGATGATTCAGACCACCGGGCCGCCCGCCACGTGGCTTGAGGATCCCGCGGTGCGCAGCCGCTTCCTCACGCAGTTCGCCGATGGCGAAAGCCAGGTCTACATGAAGCGCTTCTACTCGCGCTATCAAGGCAAGAGCGACGACGAAGCGCTGCAGATCCTGCTTCAGCACACGCGCAAGGGCCCGGCGCGGATCGCGACCGTGCTGCGCAGCACGAACCCGGACGGCACGCTCGCGTGGTTCGACACGCAGATGCGCGCGCAACTGAAGAACACGAAGTTCCAGTGGCTCGACGACGAAGATCTCGCGAAGTACTACGACAAGTACGCGATCGACAAATTCAACCTCAACGATCGCGGCTATATCGCGGGCATTCATCCGCTCGAATTGTGGCTGCTGCTGTATCGGCGCTCGCATCCCGATGCGACGCTCGCGCAGGTGCAGCAAGCGAGCCGCGACACGCGCCTGTACACGTACAAGTGGCTGTTCAAGACGAAGTACCACGCGACCCAGGACCGGCGCATCCGCCGCATGATCGAACTGCGCGCGTATGACTCGATCGGCAAGTCGTGGCGCGCGCTTGGCTATCCGTTCGACAACATCACGCCGTCGTATGGCGCGGCGATCGGCGCATCGGGCGACCGGCCTTCGGCGCTCGCGTATCTGATCGGCCTCGTGTCGAGCGACGGCCAGAAGCTGCCGACGCATAGCTTCGAATCGCTCGACTTCGCGCGCGGCACGCCGTACGAAACGCGCTTCGTGCATACGTCCACGCCACCGCAGCCGCTGATTTCGCCGGAGGTTTCGAAGGTGGTGCGTGAGCTGCTCACGTCGGTGGTGGAGGGCGGCACGGCCAGACGTCTCGCCGATGGCATGACCTTCCCGGACGGCAAGAAGCTCGACGTCTACGGCAAGACCGGCACGGGCGATCAGCGCTTCAACGTTTATGCGCCGGGCGCGCGGCTGATCGAGTCGCGGAAGGTGAACCGCAGCGCCACGTTCGTGTTCGTGATCGGCAATCGTTTCTACGGCACGATGACCGCGTGGGTGCACGAGCCGTATGCGGCGCGCTATACGTTCACGAGCGCGCTTTCGGTGCAGCTGCTCAAGTCGCTCGCGCCGGTGCTGCAACCCTTGCTCGAAGATCAGGACGCGCCCGACGGCAAGCTCAAGGCCGCGACGGGATCGCAGGACATGACGCTGATCGATCCGCAAACGGGCGCGATGCAGCACGTGAGTCTGTCGTTGTTGAAGGCGGGGCTGGATTCGGCTGCGAATCCGGGCTGGACGAGCACGATGCCGGGAGTTTATTCGGATGCCGAATCAATCGCGGCGAAGGTCGCCGGGAAGTGAGTTCGCGCTGCGTGCTTTCGTGAGTGTTCTTCGATAAAAAACGCGCCCATACGGGCGCGTTTTTCTTGGTGCCGTCGATGCGCTTGCGAGCGCGATAACGTCAGTACGCACCATCCGCCGGGGGCGGCGGGGAGCCCGGCGGAGGCGGCGGCAGATAACGCTGCTGCGGTTGCGCCTGCGTCTGATACGGCTGCTGCGTCTGCATGCGGCCCGCGACCGGAATGCGGTTGCCGTTGCCGTACATGCACTGGAGATACGCGTAGTCGTAGCGGCGCTGCACGTCGTAGGCCGAGCCTTGCACGTTGCCCATGCCGACGGCGCTGCCCGCGAGCAGGCCCGCGCCCGCGCCGATGGCCGCGCCCTGGCCGCCGCCGAACGCCGCGCCCGCTGCCGCGCCGAGCGCGGTGCCGACCACGGCGCTGCCCACGCCCGCATTCGTCGCGGCCTGATTGGTCGCGCCGCCGCCGACCTGCTGGAAGGCGAACTGGCGGCAGTTGTAGTCGTCGTTGCGGAACTGGTCGAAGGTCTTGCCGGTGCCGGGCAGCGCCATCACGCTCGGGCCGGTCGGCACCACGGCGCACGCGCTCAGGAGCCCCGCCGCGGCAAGCACCGCGAGATAAGTCGATTTCATGTGCAGCTCGTTGGGTGAGTTAGTTCGAAGGGGCCACCTGGGCGGGCACCGAGCGCCAGCCCGACGCGCATTGCTTCACGTACGGGTAGTAGGTCTTGGAGGCGTCGCAGTAGTACCACGTGTCGCCGTTCTGGCCGGCGGCGACCCCGTTCGGGCCGTCGGCGGGACCTTGCTGGTAGACCGCGTCCGGGTCGCCTGGTTGGCCTTGCTCGACGTAGTCGGGCGGCGGCGGAGGCGGCGGCGTGACGATGACGGGCGGCGGGCCGTAGTAATAGGGCACGGGTGCGACGGGGTAGTAGTACGGCACGCCGCCGCCGATGAACACGCCGACGTGCGCCGCGTTCGCCGCGCCGCTCACGCAGGCGATGGCGGTCACGGCAGCCCCGAGAATCAATTTCGACCTTCTCACAACGATCTCCAGTACGGATGGTCCCGGGCCGGTCAGCCCGCGCATGGTGAGACGCTATGACAACGCGGGGTTCAATGCAATTACGCGAGTTGTACGGTTTTTTCGAGTTGTTACAACCGGGTGACGAAAGGTGTCGCGCAGGCGCCGGTCGTACGCCCTTCGGCGGACAAGCTCCGGCTTCATGGGCGTATCGGCACGCATCGGCCGCGTCCCGTCCGGTTCGTGCGCGGCCGGCTTTCGCGCCGTAAGGTGTCTGTCGGTAACATTTGGATATTTCAGATGCGGGGTTTTTGCCGATGGTGGATCCGCCCAGGGTCTGCGTCAAACCGAAAAAATCGCCGAAGTCTCCACGATTGATCTGAAATCCACACCGTATCGACGGGTCAAGGTGCGCGCCTCAAGGTGTGTGCGCATGCTTCGATCTCGGTCCGAGTCGACCTTCTTTTTCCCTCGTTGATGTGCTGCCCTTGCCCGCGTGGCCGGGCTTGCAGGGTGTGCGCTGCGGATGTCGCGCGCGCTCGCGAAAAAATCGAATAGTCATTTCGATTCGCTACGCAAGGCAGACGCGAATGCGCCACTTAGACTGACCGACCGCCGCGTGATCGGCGTGACCCTCTTCGTGAAAATTAATAAGGACTACAAACGTGAAGAATTTTCTGATGGGCGTGATGGCTTGTTCCGTCATGAGCGCTGCGCCTGTGTGGGCCGGATTGGGCGGCGCGCCCGCTTATCCGTCGGCACAGCGTGCGCCTGCCGTGCGCACGATGGCGGCCGCGAACGGCGTCGCCGCGTCCTACACGGTGACCACGGCCACGCTCGATAACGGCACCGTGATTCACGAATATCTCGACAGCGCGGGCACGGTGTTCGCCGTGTCGTGGCGCGGCCCGCGCGTCGGTTCGCTGGAGAGCCTGCTCGGCAGCTACTTTCCGGCGTGGCAAAAAGGTCTCGCCGACGCCCGCGCCGCGCGCGGCGGCGGTCATGGTCCCGTCTCGATGCATGGCGCGGATCTGGCCGTCGAAGCGGGCGGCCACATGGGTGCGCTGACGGGCCGCGCGTGGCTGCCGAAAGCGCTGCCGCAAGGCATGAACGCAGATCAAATTCAATGAGCGGGAGCGAGACGATGAACAAGATTCTTATGGCGTCGGCGCTCGCGCTGAGCGTTGCACTCGCGGCCTGCGGCGGCGGTGGAGGCGGTGACGGCGATAACGCGTCGGGCAATGCGGCGGTGTCCAATGGCAGCACGTCGTCGGGCAGCGGCGCTTCGGGTTCGGGGACGAACTCGGGCGCGAACTCGGGAACGTCCGGCTCCGGCAGTTCCGCGAGCAGTGGCAACAGCGGCAATAGCGGTAGCGGTGGCAGCAGCGGCTCCGGCAACAGCAATTCGACGAGCGGCAATTCGGGCTCGGGATCGAGCACATCGTCGGGAAGTTCGGGCTCGTCGGGTTCCTCAGGTTCTTCGGGCTCAGGCACTTCGGGTGGCGATACGTCCGGCAGCGGCTCCTCCGGCAGCGGCACTTCGGGCGGCGACACCTCCGGCAGCGGTTCGTCGAGCGGCGGCACCTCGGACAGCGGCTCTGGCGCCGACATCGGCAACACGATCGCAGTGCGCGTGTCGTCGGCGAGTAGCGTGCTCAATTTCCCGCTCGTGAGCGTGACGATCTGCCAGCCCGGCAGCAGCGCCCAGACGAAGTGCGCGACGATCGACAACGTGCTGCTCGATACCGGCTCGTTCGGCTTGCGCCTCTACGCGTCGACGATCCCGTCCGACACGCTGGCCGCGCTGCCGATCCAGCGCGACGCCGCGAGCGGCAACAACGTCGCCGCGTGCGGCGTGTTCGGCTCGGGCTACACGTGGGGCAGCCTGCGTAGCGCCGACGTGAAACTCTCGCGCGAAGTCGCCGCCTCGGTGCCGATCCAGGTGATCGGCGACCCGGCCATCGCGTCGAGCGCGCCGTCGTCGTGCGTCTATAACTCGTCGCTCAATACGGTGAGGGCGCTCGGCGCGAACGGCATTCTCGGCGTGGGCGTCGCGCGCCAGGACTGCGGCGCGGCTTGCGTGAACACGGCGCAGGCCGGTTATTACTACGCGGACGCCGCGCCGGCCACGCCCATCGCCATGCCGCTCGCGAGCCAGGTGACCAACCCCGTCGCGCTGTTCCCGGTCGACAACAACGGCCTGATCGTCGATATGCCCGCGATCGACGCGAGCGGCGCGCTCACGGCGTCGGGCACGGTCATCTTCGGTGTCGGCACCCAGTCGAACAACGCGCTGCCGGGCACGGCCGCCACGATCCTCACGACCGACCGCTGGGGCAACTTCCTCGGCAGCGTCGCGGGCGGCGCCACCGTGGCCGCCTTCATCGATTCGGGCTCGAACACGCTGAGTTTCGAGGACTGGGCGCTGCCGCAATATCAAGGCTTCTATGCGCCCGTTTCGGTGATCCAGCGCTCGCTCGCACTGTCCGACGTCACGGGCGCGGCGACAACGGCCAGCATGGGCATCGACAACGCGCGCACGCTGCTGTCGACGAAATTCATGGCGTTCAGCACGATCGGCTCGTTCCTCGCGCAAACGCTCGATCTCGGCATGCCGTTCCTCTATGGCCGGCGCGTCTGGTACGGCATCGAGGGCACGCGCTCGGGTGGGAGCGTCACGGGGCCTTATGTGAGTTTCGCAGCCCGTTAAATCCGCTCTGAATTAATTCGCATAAATGGCGCACTCATCTGGTGCGCCTTTTTTATTCAAATTACGCTGAAAAGGTTTTCATTAAAAATGTAAAACGTATTTGCAAAGCATGATTTATTCCGGTGATTATTCGCACAGTGTGCAAAGTTCAATCATGTATTTGTAAGCCGGATATCCTTCTCCGATATAGCCCTAAAAAATCGACGAAACCAAACGTTTGCGTCAGAGGAAACCCTTAGTCAAGGTCTCCAGATTGTGGGCCGTTATAGCGCTGGTAGGACTAGCCGCCAGAAGCCGGTCCTTTTGCCCGATTAGAAAATGCGAATTTTTAAGGGCAGAAAAAATTACTGAGAGCAGCGTGCGATTTGCACGCTTGATGTGAATTGCGCGCCACGACCACGAGGGAAATAACGATGGAACATTCGACGCCCGAGCGTCAGCTCGAACTCATCGAGCTGAGCGCGGTCACCGCTGCGCTCAATCGCGTGCAGGCCGTGATCGAATTCGATCTGCACGGCATCATCCTGCACGCCAACGAGAACTTTCTCGCGACCGTTGGCTATACGCTGGAAGAAGTGCGCGGCAAGCACCATCGAATGTTCTGTGATCCTGACTATGCGCGCGGCGAAGCGTATCGCCTGTTCTGGGAGCGCCTCGCCCGCGGCGAATTCGATCGCGGCGAATACCGGCGTCTGGGCCGCGACGGCCGCGAAATCTGGATCAACGCATCGTACAACCCGGTATTCGGCGAGGACGGCCGACCGTACAAGGTCATCAAGTTCGCCACCGACATCACGGCAATCAAGCAGCAACATGCCGAGTACGAAGGCCGTCTGCGCGCGATCGACAAGGCACAGGCCGTGATCGAATTCGACACGCAGGGCATCGTGCTGCAGGCGAACCAGAATTTTCTCGACACGCTCGGTTATCGGCTCGACGAAATTCAGGGCAAGCATCACCGCATGTTCTGCGAGGAGACGTATGCGTGCAGTCCCGACTACGCCGAATTCTGGGCCAAGCTCAATCGCGGCGAATTCGATGCGGGGCGTTACAAGCGCGTCGGCAAGGGCGGCCGCGTGGTGTGGATCCAGGCGACCTATAACCCGATCTTCGACGTGAACGGCCGCCTCTACAAGGTCGTGAAGCTCGCCAACGACGTGAGCGCGCAAGTCGAACTCGAAGAAAGCGTGAAGCGCCGCGCAGAAAGCGACCAGCGCAAGGTGGCGACGCTGCTCGATGTGGTGCGCAATGCGGCGGCGGGCGACCTGACGGGCAAGGTGGACGTGGCCGGCGACGATCCCATCGACCAGCTCGCGGCGGGCATCAAGAGCATGATGAGCGACCTTTCGAGCGTGATCGGCAAGGTGGTGGAGTCGGCGGGCACGTTCAAGGATTCGTCGCAGGACATCGCGGCGCGCGCGGACACCGTTGCGGGCGGCGCGCAACTGCTCGGCGCGACGGTCGAGGAAATGAACGCCTCGATCGAGGAGCTGACCGCATCGATCAACTCGATCGCCGACAACTCGCGCGGCGCCGACCAGCTCGCCAAGGACACGCAGCAGGAAGCGGAGCGCGGCGCGAAAGCGGTGGGCCGCTCGATCGAATCGATGGAGCTGATCAACCGCTCGTCGGAAGATATCGGCGAGATCGTCAAGGTGATCGGCGAGATCGCGAGCCAGACCAATCTGCTCGCCTTCAATGCAGCAATCGAGGCGGCGCGTGCGGGCGAGCACGGCCTCGGCTTCTCGGTGGTCGCCGACGAAGTGCGCAAGCTCGCCGAACGCTCCTCGCAGGCGACCAAGGAAATCTCCAAGCTCATCAACGAGTCGGTCAAGCGCGTCGCGCAAGGCAGCGAGATTTCGAAGCAGGCGGGCGAAGCGTTCGAGCGCATTCTCTCGGGCGTGAGCCGCACGACGCAAGCCATTTCCGAAATTTCCTGCGGCGCGGACGAGCAGTTGATCGCCGCGCGCGAAGTGGCCGCCGCGATCCAGCAGGTGGCCGAGGAGACCGAGAAGTCGGCGGGCGCGTGCGACACCATCGCGCGCGCAGCGGCATCGCTCAAGGGCGGCGCGGAAGGACTCGACACGACGGTTGCGCGCTTCGTCGTTTGACGGGCAGGAGGCAGCAGTGGATATCGATAAGGATGCCGAAGCGTCGGTGCAGCGCGCATTGTTCGAGCAGGTGAGGCGGCACACCGGCATCGCCATGAACGAGCGCAAGTGGACCATGCTCAAGGGCCGTTTGCGCCGGCGCGTGATGGCGCTGGGCCTGCCCGACTATCGCGACTATCTTCAGGTGCTCGACAGCAACGTGGACGAAGTGCGCGATTTCATCGACCTCGTGACGACCAACGAGACTTCGTTCTTCCGCACGCCACGCATCTGGGAGTATCTGTCCGAAGCGTTCTTGCCGTACTGGTATTCGCAGCAGACGGGCGCGCCGTTGCGCATCTGGTCGGCGGCGGCGTCGAGCGGCGAGGAAGCGTGGTCCACGGCCATGCTCTGCGAGGAATTTCGCGCGCGCCAGCCGTCGTTTCGCTACGCGATCGTCGGCACCGATATCTCGGACGGCATTCTCGCGACCGCGCGCGCGGGCCGCTACCAGGGCCGCAGTCTCGAAGGCTTGCGCCTGCATCATCCGGCGCTCGCGCAGAAGTATCTGCGCAGCGACGGCGAATGCGCGAGCGTGACCGATGCGCTGCGTGCGAACGTCGCGTTCCGGCAGCACAACCTCTACGCGCTGCCACGCGATCTCGGCCTGTTCGATCTGGTGCTGTTGCGCAACGTGCTGATCTATTTCGATCAGGAAGGGCAACAGGCGGTGCTCGCGAACGTGCGCCGCGCGATGCGGCCCGACGCCGTGCTGATCGTCGGCGAGTCGGAATCGTTGAGCCGCATGGCGACGGATTTTACCTTCGAGCAGCCGCTCATCTATCGCAACGGAAACCACAACGAGGAACGCGACCATGAGCACGCGTGACGTGCAAGTGCGGATGTGCGAGATCGCGGTGAGCAGTGCGGACGACGCGAAGATCCTGCGCGCGACGCTCGGCTCGTGCGTGGGCATCGGCCTGTTGTGGCGCGCGCGCGGCACGTATGGGCTCGCGCATTGCCTGCTGCCGCAGCCCGTGGGCAGCACGCGCGCGCCGGGTGCGGCGCAGACCGGAAACGGCGCGAAATACGTGGTCGAGGCGCTGCCCGCGCTGATTGCGATGATGGGCGCCGACGCCGCGCAGGACGGCGAAATCGAAGCGGTACTCGCGGGCGGCGCGAACATGATGCATCACCGCACCACGCTTCACGAGCCGATCGGCGATCTCAACGTGCGCATGGCCCAGAATCTGCTGGCGGGCGCGCGCGTGCGCGTGGTGCATGTCGACGTGGGCGGCGAGTGCGGGCGTCAATTGACCATCGACTGCGAACAGCATCATTACGCCGTGCGCCATTTCACACGTCCGGCGTGAACGCGGCGTGAGTACTGACAAGTCGTTCGCATAACGAATCAAGGAGCTTCACGATGAATCATCGTGCGCTGGCCGCGAGCGGCAAGCTAGAGCTATACGGGTCGTTTCACCTCGCGGGCACCGAGCTGGCGTTGCCCGTGGCGTCGCTCCAGGAAGTCGTCAATCATCCGGGCACGCTCACGCCGGTGCCGCTCGCGCCGACATATCTGCTCGGCCTGTTCAACCTGCGCGGCACGCTGATTCCCGTGGTCGATCTGCGCCAGTTGCTGAATCTGCGCGACGAAGGCGTGACGGGCGTGCGCAAGATCGCAATAGTCGAAGCGGCGGGCGGCCGTGTGGGTCTGCAATTCGACGCGACCGGCGAAATCCTGCGCGTGCCGAAGGAGCAGGTCATCGCGATCGAGATGGCCGAGGGCAGCGCGCCTTCGGCGATCGGAGCGGTGCTCAAGCTCGATGGCGGCGAGCGCATTTTGCAGGTGCTGTCCGCCGACGCGCTGCTGCGTCTGCGCGACGTGCCGCATCTGGCCGAGCCCGCCGCGCGCTCGATCGAGCGCCGCGCGCAGCAAGGGCAGCGGCGGCAGAACGTTTCGTTCAAGGTGGGCGGCACCGCGCTCGCACTGCCGATGGGCGCGATCCAGGAAATCATTCGCGTGCCCGCGCTCCAGCAGTCGCCGCTCGCCGACGACGTGTGTATCGGCATGCTCAATCTGCGCGGCGCAACTGTGCCGGTGCTCGATTTCGGCCGCTTCCTAGGCTTTGCGCGCGCGCCGGAAGGCACGACGTCGGCCGATGACCGGCGCATCGTCATCCTGCATCGCGAGGACCTGTATTTCGGCTTGCTCGTCGACGAAGTGGCGAGCATCGTCGCCTATCGCGAGGACGAGTTGTTGCCGATGCCGTCTTACGGCGCTGCGCATCGTTCGTTGTTCGCGGGCTATCTGGCGGCGGAAGGCGCGGAGGGCGCGAGCGGCGTCCTGCTCGTCAACGCCGATGCGCTCTACTCGAACGCGCGCGTGTCGTCGCTCGCGGCGGGGCATCGCGATCTCTATCGCAAGGCCACGGAGACGGCCAGCGTCGCGCAAAAACGCGGTACGGGCACGCGTCAGACGCTCGTGACGTTCCGCATCGGCCAGTTGCTCGGCGTGCGGATTACCGAGTTGCGCGAGGTGATCGACTATCGCCACGATACGGTGAAGACGCCGGGCTTGCCTGCGTTCGTGCGCGGCGTGCTGAACCTGCGCGGCGTGCTCGTGACGGTGATCGACGTGCGTGCGATGTACGCGATGCCGCCGTACGAGGATCTGTCGCGCGCGAAGATCCTGATCGTCGAGCATCACGGCGACAAATACGGACTCCTTGTGGATTCCGTCGAGGATATCGTGACGCTCAAGAGCGGATCGCAACTCGCGATGCCCGCCATGCTCACGCGCGCGGCGGGCGCGAATGTGCGCAGCGACATGCGCGAGGCCGTCGAATTGCCCGGCCAGGGCACGCTGATGCTGCTCGATCCCGCGTCGTTGTGCGAGCGCGTGGCGCAGGAAGCCGCGACGGCTTGAATTCAGGCGTCGAGCGCGAGCGTGGCGAAAGTGGCGAGCCAGTGCTCGCCCATGTAGTCGCCCGCGACGTGTTCGAGCGCCGCGTCCAGATGCGTCTGCGCCGCTTCGCGCAGCGCGTCGGCGCGCGGATCGTTCGCGGGCAAGGCGCGCGCGAGCGTGCGCTGGCACCACGCGCGGCTCAGGTTCAGTCCGTCGAGATGCGCGATCTTGCCGTCGCTGCGGTCGCTGACCGTGGCGGGAATAAAGAGCGTGGCGGGTTCGCGATTCGCCAGCGCGGGCAGAAAGCGCGCGAACCACGGCGCGAATTCATCGGCGCGCAACACGCGGCTCATCAACACCGCTTCCATCAATGACGGCGACAGAAACTCGTCGCCCGATGGCTCCCATGCCTGGCAGTCCGCATCGTTTTCATGCCAGCGTCGCGCGGTTTGCTCGATCCGTGTTGCCAGCGAATCGCGCTGCGTTTGGCGCGCGAAATCCAGCGCGAGCGTGAGCGCGAACGCCGTGTTGAAATGCGTGCCCACGCGCAGCGGATAAGTCGATATCGGCAGAAATTCCTCGAAGCGCTCGACGAAGGTCTCCGTGAGCGGCGCAAGCGCGCGCGACCAGCGCGCGGCCTCGGGCGTCGTCATCGCGTGCAGTTGCGCGGCGAGCGCGAGCAACCACGCCCAGCCATACGGACGCTCGAAGCCACGGTTATGCGGCAGGTCGAGATAGGCGCGCTCGGCGGCCATGTTTGCATCGGTGAAATGTTCGTCGATGACGGCGACGATGCGCGGCGCTTCCGGCAGATCGGGGAAGCGGTCGAGCAGATGCGCAATGAGCCAGTAGCCGTGCACGCACGAATGCCAGTCGTAGCTGCCGTAGAACACCGGATGCAGCGCGCGCGGCGTCTGCACGTCCTGCGGACCCGCGAGTGCGTGGGTGAGCTTGTTCGGATATTCGCGCGTGAGATGCGCGAGTGCGAGCGAGGCGAAGCGCGAGGCGAGCGAAGCGGAGAGCGTGGACATGAGCGTGGCGTGCATGGGCGATGTCGCGAGAGCGCCAGCTTAGCGTGATTCGCTCAGCGCTTCACGATGTGCGTTCGCGCTCCAGCCGCCGCATCGCTTCACCCACGTCCTGACTGAATTGCGCGAGCGCCGCCAGTTCGATATTGGGCGGCTGCAGCGCGCTCCACAACACGTTGGCGAGCTGTTCGGCGGTGGCCGCGATATCGGTGCGGCGATTGGCGAGCGTCGCGTCCCAGAGCACGTGTTCCATCGGCCCGAATACCAGCGAGCGCAGCAGACGCAGCGGCATGTCGTTGCGAATCTGCCCGCATTCCTGACCGCGCGCGAGCACGCGCATGAGCGGCGCCGTGTAGCGGCGCTGCATTTCCACGAGCGCTTCGCTCAGATCGTGATGGCGCGTGCGCCCCTCGGACAGCACGAGTTCGCAGATACCGGTGCCGCTCTCCAGCATCAGTTGCAGATGCATGCGCACGATGAAGGTGAACTGCTGATGCACCGTGCCGTCGCGCGGCAGCCCGGCTTCGATCGCCTCGATCGATTCGTCGTACCAGTCGCCGATCACGCGCGCGCACAGTTCGCGCTTGCCGCGGAAATAGCTGAACACGGTGGCTTCCGAAATGCCCAGGCGCTGCGCGATCTCGGCCGTGGTGGCGCGCGCGTAGCCTTTTTCGGAGAACACCGCGCGCCCCGCTTCGAGGATCTCCTTGACGCGCTGCTGGGACTTGCGCCCGGCCGGCTGGCGGCGCGACGCGGGCAGGACGGGATGGGCGGTGGCGGTCATTCTGAGTCAGATTCACTTCCGTGCGGATTTGCCGCCGATTATGCACGATTCCGTCGGCGATTCAAGGCGTTTATGGCGGCGCGCCGCGCGCTAAATCGGAAATCTGAGTGATGCTCAAAATCCCCTATTGACGTTAACGTAAATGTGGCGTGAAATGTGTGACGAAGAGGACAGCATGCGCCCCACGCGGCCAGGCCCGCGCCCGCACACAGGAGACAGACAGATGAGCAACGTACCCGGTTTGCAGTTCCCGCTCGGCGAAGAAATCGAGATGCTGCGCGACAGCATCACGAACTTCGCGGCCAGGGAGATCGCCCCGCGCGCGGGCGAAATCGACCACACCGACCAATTCCCGATGGACCTGTGGCGCAAGTTCGGCGACCTGGGCGTGCTCGGCATGACCGTCGCGGAGGAGTACGGCGGCGCGAACATGGGCTACACGGCGCACATGGTGGCGATGGAGGAGATCTCGCGCGCGTCGGCGTCGGTGGGTCTGTCGTATGGCGCGCATTCGAACCTCTGCGTGAACCAGATTCACCGCAACGGCACCGAAGCGCAAAAGCGCAAATATCTGCCGAAGCTCCTGTCCGGCGAACACGTGGGCGCGCTCGCGATGAGCGAGCCGAACGCAGGCTCGGACGTGGTCAGCATGAAGCTGCGCGCCGAGAAAAAGGGCGATCGCTACGTGCTCAACGGCACCAAGATGTGGATCACCAACGGCCCGGATTGCGACACGCTCGTGGTCTATGCGAAGACCGATCCGCAGGCAGGCGCGAAGGGCATCACGGCCTTTATCGTCGAAAAGGGCATGAAGGGCTTTTCGGTCGCGCAGAAGCTCGACAAGCTCGGCATGCGCGGCTCGCACACCGGCGAACTCGTGTTTCAGGACGTGGACGTGCCCGAGGAAAACATCCTCGGTCAGCTCAACGGCGGTGTGAAGGTGCTGATGAGCGGGCTCGACTACGAACGCGCCGTGCTCGCGGGCGGCCCCACCGGCATCATGGCTGCGGTCATGGATTCGGTCGTGCCGTACATTCACGAGCGCAAGCAGTTCGGCCAGGCCATCGGCGAATTCCAGCTCATTCAGGGCAAGGTCGCCGACCTCTACACCACGTATCAGGCGTGCCGCGCGTATCTCTACGCCGTGGGCCGTCAACTCGATACGATCGGCAAGGAGCACGTGCGCCAGGTGCGCAAGGACTGCGCGGGCGTGATTCTCTACACCGCCGAAAAGGCCACGTGGATGGCGGGCGAAGCCATTCAGATTCTCGGCGGCAATGGTTACATCAACGAGTATCCGGTCGGACGTCTCTGGCGCGACGCGAAGCTCTACGAAATCGGCGCGGGCACGAGCGAGATTCGCCGCATGTTGATCGGCCGCGAACTGTTTGCGGAAACGATGTAATCCTAACTATCGCCCAGAACGATTCAGACAGGAAGCCCCGATGCCGATCATCGAATCGAAGCTCAATCCGCGCTCGGACGATTTCAAGGCCAACGCCGCCGCGCTCGATGCGCTCGTCGCCGACCTGCGCGAGAAGATCCAGAAGCTCTCGCTGGGCGGTGGCGCGGCGGCGCGCGACAAGCACGTCTCGCGCGGCAAGCTGCTGCCGCGCGAGCGCATCGCGCAACTGCTCGATCCGGGCACGCCGTTTCTCGAACTCTCGCAGCTCGCCGCCTACGGCATGTATAACGACGACGCGCCGGGTGCGGGCGTCATCACCGGCATTGGGCGCATCGCGGGCCAGGAGTGCGTGATCGTCTGCAACGACGCCACGGTGAAGGGCGGCACGTACTATCCCGTCACGGTGAAGAAGCACGTGCGCGCGCAGGAAATCGCGCAGGAAAACCGCTTGCCGTGCGTCTATCTCGTCGATTCGGGCGGCGCGAATCTGCCGAATCAGGACGAGGTCTTTCCCGATCGCGATCACTTCGGCCGCATCTTCTACAACCAGGCGAATCTGTCCGCGCAGGGCATTCCGCAGATCGCCGTGGTGATGGGTTCGTGTACGGCGGGCGGCGCGTATGTGCCCGCCATGAGCGACGAATCGATCATCGTGAAGAATCAGGGCACGATTTTTCTCGGCGGCCCGCCGCTCGTGAAGGCGGCGACCGGCGAGGAAGTGAGCGCCGAAGATCTCGGCGGCGGCGACGTGCATACGCGCCTGTCGGGCGTGGCCGATCATCTGGCGCAGAATGACGCGCATGCGCTCGCGATCGCGCGTTCGATCGTCGGCAATCTGAATCGCGTCAAGACGCCTTCGCTCGCGTTGAAGGAGCCGCTGCCGCCGCGCTACGACGCGCAAAGTCTCTACGGCGTGATTCCCGTCGATACGCGCAAGCCCTTCGACGTGCGCGAAGTGATCGCGCGTATCGTCGACGACTCGGCCTTCGACGAATTCAAGGCGCGTTACGGCACGACGCTCGTCACGGGCTTCGCGCATATCTGGGGGCATCCGGTCGGCATCGTCGCGAACAACGGCATTCTGTTTTCGGAGTCGGCGCTCAAGGGCACGCACTTCATCGAACTGTGCTGCCAGCGCAAGATTCCGCTCGTGTTTTTGCAGAACATCACGGGCTTCATGGTGGGCCGCAAGTACGAGAACGAAGGCATCGCGCGCAACGGCGCGAAGATGGTGACGGCGGTCGCCACGGCGAAGGTGCCGAAGTTCACGGTGATCATCGGCGGCTCGTTCGGCGCGGGCAACTACGGCATGTGCGGGCGCGCGTATTCACCGCGTTTCCTGTGGATGTGGCCCAACGCGCGCATTTCGGTGATGGGCGGCGAGCAGGCCGCGTCGGTGCTCGCGACGGTGCGCCGCGACGGGATCGAAGCGAAGGGCGGTGCGTGGAGCGCGGAGGAAGAAGAGGCGTTCAAGCAGCCGATCCGCGATCAATACGAACGCCAGGGGCACCCGTATTACGCGAGCGCGCGCCTCTGGGACGACGGCGTGATCGATCCCGCGCAAACGCGCGATGTGCTCGGTCTCGGGCTCTCGGCAACGATGAATGCGCCCATCGAGGAAACGCGCTTCGGCGTGTTCCGCATGTGAGCGCAGCCACGGAGAAGACATGCCGATGCAAAACATGCCGAACGTGCAATATGAAACGTTGCTCGTCGACGTCGCGGAGCACATCGCGACGGTCACGCTGAATCGCCCCGACGTGCGCAACGCGTTCAACGAAACCATGATCGCCGAATTGAGCGCCGCATTCACGGCGCTCGGCGCGCGCGACGACGTGCGTGCGATCGTGCTCGCGGGCAACGGCAAGGCCTTCTGCGCGGGCGCGGACCTGAACTGGATGCGCAAGATGGCGGGCTATTCCGACGCGGAAAATCGCGCCGACGCGATGGGCCTCGCGCAGATGCTCGCGGCCGTGTATCGCTGCCCGAAGCCGGTGATCGCGCGCGTGCAGGGCGACGCCTACGCGGGCGGCATGGGCCTCGTCTGCACGGCGGACATCGTCGTGGCGGCGGACACGGTGAACTTCTGCCTCTCCGAAGCGCGCCTCGGTCTGATGCCCGCGACCATCGCGCCGTATGTGATTCGCGCGCTCGGCGAGCAGGCATCGCGCCGCTATTTCGTTACGGCGGAGGCCTTCGATTGCGCGACCGCGCTGCGCCTCGGCCTCGTGAGCGAGGCGGTGAGCGCCGCCGATCTCGACGCCACCGTGCAGCGCCTCGCGCAGACGCTCTGCGCGAACAGCCCGAACGCGGTGCGCGAGTGCAAGCAGCTCGTGCAGGACGTCGCGAGCGCGCCCATCGACGATGCGCTGATCGCCGATACGGCCGCGCGCATCGCCCGCATCCGCGCGAGCGACGAAGGCCGCGACGGCGTGTCGTCGTTCCTGGAAAAGCGCACGCCGCGCTGGCGCGCCTGATTGCTGTGCAAGCCCAGATATCGCGAGACCATTCATGTTCAACAAGATTCTGATCGCCAACCGGGGCGAGATTGCCTGCCGCGTCGCGGCTACGTGCCGCCGTCTCGGCGTGAAAAGCGTGGCCGTGTATTCGGATGCGGACGCGAACGCGAAGCACGTGGCCGCCTGCGACGAAGCCGTGCATATCGGCGAGGCGAGCGCGGCGCAAAGCTATTTGCGTATCGAGCGCATCATCGCCGCCGCGAAGGCGACCGGCGCGCAGGCGATTCATCCGGGCTACGGATTTCTTTCGGAGAACGAAGACTTTGGCCGCGCCTGCGAGGAAGCGGGCATCGTCTTCATCGGGCCGCCGGTGGACGCGATTGCGGCGATGGGTTCGAAGGCCGCCGCCAAGGCGTTGATGCACGCGGCGGCGGTGCCGCTCGTGCCCGGTTATCACGGCGACGATCAAGATCCCGCGCTGCTCCAGCGCGAAGCCGATGCGATGGGTTATCCCGTGCTGCTCAAGGCGAGCGCGGGCGGCGGCGGCAAGGGCATGCGCGTGGTCGAGCGCAGCGAGGATTTTGGCGCGGCGCTCGCGTCGTGCAAGCGTGAAGCCGCGAGCAGTTTCGGCAACGACCGCGTGCTGATCGAAAAGTATTTGCAGCGCCCGCGTCACGTGGAAGTGCAGGTGTTCGCCGACCGGCATGGCGGCGCGGTTTATCTGTTCGATCGCGATTGTTCAGTGCAGCGCCGTCACCAGAAGGTGCTCGAAGAAGCGCCTGCGCCGGGCCTCGCCGACGACGTGCGCCGCGCGATGGGCGAAGCCGCGGTGGCCGCCGCGCGCGCGGTGAATTACGTGGGCGCGGGCACCGTCGAATTCATCATGACGGGCGCGAGCTTCTACTTCATGGAGATGAACACGCGCTTGCAGGTTGAGCATCCGGTGACGGAAATGGTCACGGGACTCGATCTTGTCGAATGGCAGTTGCGCGTGGCGGCGGGCGAACCGCTGCCGCTCGATCAGACGCAGCTCGCGGTGACGGGGCACGCGCTCGAAGCCCGAATTTATGCGGAGAATCCGGCGCGCGGCTTCCTGCCGTCGACGGGCACGCTCAAGCATCTGCGCATGCCGGAGGGCGTGGAGTTCCGGCTCGGCGACGCGGGGCAGCGCGCGCATGTGCGCATCGACAGCGGCGTGCGCGAAGGCGACACGATCACGCCGTTCTACGATCCGATGATCGCGAAGCTGATCGTGCATGGCGCCACGCGCGCCGATGCGCTCGCGCGCATGCAGCGCGCGCTGGAAGCCTGCGAAGTGGTGGGGCCGAGCACGAACGTCGAGTTCCTGCATCGGCTTGTGACGAGCGAACCGTTTGCGAACGCCGATCTCGATACGGGCCTGATCGAGCGTCATCACGACGCGCTGTTCGCGCCGCAGCGGAAGCCGTTGCGCGAGGCGCTGGCGCTGGCGTGCGCGGCGCTACTCGGGCGGGAGGGCGGCGCGTCGAACACGGCGTCGCCGTGGCAGGCGCTCGCGCACTGGCGGCTCAACAGCGGCTTCACGCAGACCTTCACGTGGCGCGATACGGAAAACGATGCGTCGATCGACGTGGCGTTCGCGCACGACGGCGGCGCGCAGACGATTGCGTGCGCCGGAAGCGACGAGCGCTTTACGTGGTGGCGCGGCGAGGGTGCGAACGAATACGGCGCAACGGTCGGCGATACGCGCGTGACGGGGCGCGTGTTCATCGAAGGTGACGTGTTTCATGTGTTCTGTCTGGGCGCGGCGCTGTCGTTCGAATGGCAGAACCTGCTGGCACATGCGGCGGACACCGAGCACGGCGAAGGGCGTCTCACGGCGCCGATGCCGGGCAAGGTCATCGCGGTGCTGGTCGAGCCCGGCGCGGTGGTCGAAAAGGGCGCGCCGCTCATCGTCATGGAGGCGATGAAGATGGAGCACACCATCGGCGCACCGGCAGCGGGCAAGGTGACTGAAGTGCTCTACGGCGTGGGCGATCAGGTCGCGGACGGCGCGCAACTGCTGATGCTCGAAACCGAATGAGGCGATTGGCGCGATTACCGCGACTGTCGCGGCGGATGTTTTGACGCGTGAGAGCGTATGACCCTGGGGCGTTTCGCGAGAGCGGAACGCCTTCTTTTTTTGCGGTGTTGTTTCAGGCCGTGTTCATCGGCACCGGCGGCGCGAATCGCAGCGCGACCGCAATGCGATTCCATGCGTTGATGTTCGCGATGGCCGACGTCAGAAACGCCATCTGCATGCCGGGAAACTGCTGCGCCACTTCTGCGTAGAGGGCGTCGCTCACGCCTTCGTGCAGATGCGAAACCAGCGCTTCCGTATAGGCGAGCGCCGCGCGTTCGCGCGCCGTGTAATGCTCGGGCGCTTCGTGCCAGGCCGGGAGCAGATCGAGCTTCGTGCGCGTGAGCGCTTCGCCCGGCAGGTCGCGCGCGATATTCAGGTGGTACTGAATGCAGAACGCGCAGCCGTTGATTTGCGAGGCGCGAATCTTCAGCAATTCGGTGAGCGGCTTTTCGAGGCCGGAGGCGTCGACGGCCTTGCTCATCGTGACGAGGCCGGCCACCACGGACTGCGCTTCGTGGGCGAACGTTTCATAGCTGATGCGGGTAGACGTGCCGGACATGACTGGACCTCGCGCGGGTTGGCGGTTAATATCAGAGCACGAACATCATATTCGAACTCTGACATCATGCGCAACACGACGAAGCGGTCGGCCAAAATCGGGACGGAAAGCACGCCGCCTGGCACACCCGCGATTCCCGCGCCAGGCGAAGGCAAGCGCGGCGAGACCGGGTATCTGGGTTATCTGCTGCGTCAGGCCGGCGCGGCGCATCGCTTGCGCATGGAGCGCGCGCTGGCCGATCTCGGTATCACGCCGCCGCAATTCGTGGTGTTGACGATGCTCGTGGCCTATCCCGGCATTTCGGGCGCGGACCTCGCGCGGCTCGCCGCGCTCACGCCGCAGACCGTGAGTGTGATCGTCGGCAATCTCGAACGCGATGGCGCGATCGAGCGGCGTCCGCATCCGGTGCACGGGCGCATTCAGCAGATCGACGCGACCGTAGCGGGGCTCGCGTTGCTCAAGCAATGCCGCGCGCGCGTGAAGAAGCTCGAAGCGCAGATGATCGACGGCTTCACACCCGGCGAGGAGCAGGTGATCCGCCGCTGGCTCGCGAGCCTCGCGCGTGACGGCGAGGCTTAGTGAGCGGATTTCCCGAGCGGCCTTATTGCGCTCATTGCGCTTATTGCGCGTGCGCGACGTTGCACGCGTGATCGAGCAGGCCTTCGGCGGTGCCTGAACCGTTCTCCACGTCGAGCCCGCTGTTGACGATCAGCCAGCCGTCGCGTGCCGTATCCGCGCCCGCGCCGGTCACGAGAATCGTCTGCGCGCCCATGCTCTGCTTCGCGTCCAGATCGCGCTCGACCACGCGGAACGGATTGCTGCGGTCGGCGAGAGTCGTCACACGCATGATGCGATAGCGCTTGCCGTCGAGCGTGGCCCAGCGCCACGCGTCGGTCGCGTCATGGCGATAAGGCGCGAGCGCGTCGGCGATATCGGCGCGCATGCAATCGACGTGGATATGCAGTTGATTCTGCGAGCGCCGTTCCGTGGCGTTGATTTCGAGGCCGAGTTGCGTCGGTGCGAGCGTGGTCTTGAGCTTCGCGTTGACGTAGCGCGTCGCGTCCCATGCGCCCACCCAGTATTCGGGCGAGCCGCCGTAGAGAATCTCCGGGCTTTCGATGCCGGAAACGCGGTCGGTCGGAATCAGCAGATATTGCGCGCGGCCGTTGATGTCCTTGAGCACCGCATAGCGCTTCTGGAAATCGACCGTTGTGCACGGGCCGGGATCGCCCTTGTCGCGCGCGTTCGGCACGCATTGGCCGCCCACCACTTTCCAGAGTCCGTTCGGGTCGAAGGTCGACAGCCGCACGCAGCCGGTCACGGCGAAGGCGGCGATCAGCGCGGCGGACAGGGCTGCGATGGGCGAGCGGCGAAGAGTGGCGAGAGCGGGAAGGTGACGCATCGGCGCGAAAGGAGCGAAGTGGATCGATTCGATATCGATCGTGAACGGGCCGCGCGGTTGGCTGTGTCGATGGCTTCGATCCGATTTGATTCGATCCGAAGCGCGCGGGCTGGCCTTGCTGCGGGGAGTGTAGCGGAACGATGTGTCTGGCGTGTGTGCAGGCGCGGACTTCGCGTCGAGCCGCGATGCAAAACGCCGTAAAAAAAGCGGCCCGCCGAATCGCTCCGGCGGGCCGCTATTTCATCGACATACTCATCGACATTCGCTGCGCTTATTTACGCGGCGGATGAAACGTCACCGTCTGTTCGGCGGGCGCGTCGGACGGCCCGCAGGTGCCGCACGTGCCGCAGCCGTCGCCGCAATCGCCCGTAGCGCCTTTCGGTTGCAGCCAGCGTCCGACGCGTTGCGCGAACGCGCCGCGCTGCGGCCGCAGCAGCGGCGCGGCCGCGCCCGCCTGCACGCGCGAAGCGGTTTTCGGCGCGAGCTTGCGCAGCGCTTGCCAGAGGCTCGCCGCGACGAGCAGCGCAATCACGGCGTATTGAAACAGCAGGTTCGCGCTCACAGGAAATACCTCGCGGCTTGATAGGTGACGAACGAAGCCGCATACGCGACCGCGAACATATAACTGAACGACACCACTACCGCGCGCCACGAACGCGTCTCGCGGCGGATCACGGCGAGCGTCGACATGCATTGCGGCGCGAACGCGAACCACACCATCAGCGACAGCGCGCTCGCCACCGAGAAGTTCTGCGCGAGCGTGTGGCCGAGCGCGGCCACGTCGCTGTCGCCGCCCGCCACGGCATAGACCGTCGCGAGCGCGGCCACGGCGGTTTCGCGCGCGGCGAAGGCCGGAATGAGCGCGAGGCTCATCTGCCAGTTGAAGCCGAGCGGCGCGAACGGCCATTGCAGTGCGCGGCCGAGATAGCCCGCGATCGTGTAGTCGATGGCGGGACCGGTCGCGCCATCGGGCGGCGAGGGGAACGTCGAGACGAACCACATGATCACGGTCAGCGCGAGGATGATGCCGGTCAGGCGCTTCAGGAAGATCGTGCAGCGCTCCCACAGGCCGATCGCCACGTCGCGCGCGCGCGGGATGCGATACGACGGCAGCTCCATCAGCAGCGCGTGTTCGGTGCGGTCGCGGCGCAGATGCTTCATCACCCAGCCCACCGCCATCGCGCCCACGATGCCCAGCACGTAGAGCGCGAACAGGACGAGCCCCTGCAGGTTGAACACGCTGAACACCATGCGGTGCGGGATGAATGCGCTGATCAGCAGCGCGTAGACGGGCAGGCGCGCGGAACACGTCATGAGCGGCGCGACGAGAATGGTCGCGAGCCGGTCGCGCGGATCGGAGATGCTGCGCGTGCCCATCACGCCCGGAATCGCGCACGCGAAACTCGAAAGCAGCGGAATGAACGAGCGCCCCGTGAGGCCGACCGACACCATCATGCGGTCGAGCAGAAAGGCCGCGCGCGGCAGATAGCCCGATTCCTCCAGCACGAGGATGAAGAAGAACAGCACGAGAATTTCGGGCAGGAAGCCGAGCACGGTGCCGAGGCCGGTCAGCAGGCCGTCGGTCAGCAGGCTGCGCAGCGGGCCGTCGGGCAGCCACGCGCCCGCGATGCCGCCGAGCCAGTCGAAGCCGTCGCCGATCGAATCGGTCAGCGGCTTGCCGAGCGAATAGACCGCCTGGAACACGAGGAACATCACCACCGCGAGAATCAGCGGGCCGAGCACCGGATGCAGCGCGACGCTGTCGATGGCGTCGTCGCGTGCGTCGGTGGCGCGCGGCATCGTCACGGCGTCGGCGAGAATGCGGCGCACGGCGGCGTGGAGATCGCCGTCCTGTGCTGCGGCGTCTTCCGCTGCATCCTGCGAAGGCGCGGCGTCTTCCGTGTTCACGCGGTCGAGCAGCGCGACGAGCGACTGCGCGCCGTTGCGCTGCACGGCCACTGTTTCGACCACGGGCATGCCGAGCGCCTGCGAGAGCTTCGCCACGTCCACGACGATGCCGCGGCGCTTCGCGGCATCCATCATGTTGAGCGCGAGCACGACCGGGCGGCCCATGCGCTTCACTTCGAGCACGAAGCGCAGATGTAGGCGCAGATTGGTCGCGTCCGCTACGCAGACGACCAGTTGGGGAATCGCCTCGCCCGGATAGCGGCCCATCAGCACGTCGTGCGTGACGCGCTCGTCGGGGCTCGCGGAATCGAAGCTGTACGCGCCGGGCAGATCGAGCAGCTGCACCTTGCGGCCCGACGGCGTGACGAAACGGCCTTCCTTGCGCTCGACCGTCACGCCCGCGTAGTTCGCGACTTTCTGGCGCGCGCCGGTGAGCAGATTGAACAGCGCGGTCTTGCCGCAATTCGGGTTGCCGACGAGCGCGATGCGCAGCGGCTTGGCGTTCGGCGTGCTCATGCGGCGGTTCCTGCCTGGGTGTTCGTGATGTCGATGGCGTCGAGCTGGATGGTCACGCGCTCGGCTTCGGCGCGGCGCAGCGCGAAGCGCGTCGAGCCGATCTGCACGAGCAGCGGGTCGGCGCTCCACGGCGCGCGTGCGACCACGCGCACGGGCTCGCCGGGAACGAAGCCCAGGTCGCGCAGGCGCTGGGCGATGGGGTCGGGCGCGGAGGCGTCTTCTACGCGCTCGACAAAGGCGCTTACGCCTTTTGAAAGGTCGGTCAGACGCATGGGGAAGCTTTCTGTTTTGAAATGAGAACTGTTCTCATTGTAGCGGCGATGTGCTTTGCGTGCGGCGGAGTGCATCCGATCCGCGCGTCACGCGGCGAGGTTGCGACGCCCTGCAAGGGCTCGGCGAAGGTTTGGCCGATTGAGTGCGCCAATTTGTCACATGAATGGTCGGCGCACGTCGCGCCGACGCCGCTTACGACTGACGGCGCATGGCCGAAACGTCGTAAGCGCGGCGGAAGTGGAGCGAAAGAAAGCCGGAAAGTCTGGCTCAGATGGCGGGCGCGGGCAAGCTGCCGAGAATCTGCTCGAACGCGAGACCGATGGCGAGCAGACGACGGTCGCTGCCTGCGGGTCCATCGAGTTCCAGGCCGACCGGCAGCGGCCCGTTTTCGCCTTCGACGAGACCGCACGGCAGCGCGAGTCCCGGAATGCCCGCGTTGCTGGCGGGATCGGTGTTGCGCAGATACGCCTCCATCTCGTCGATGGGCGGCCCGCCGTCGATCGACACGCTCGACGAGCCGTTCACTTCGTCGAGCGGCACGGCGGCAAGACGCGTGGTCGGGAACAGCAGCGCGTCGAGTCCGTTCGCCGAAAACGTCTGCGCGTAAAGCTGTTGCAGGCGAGGACGCCAGACGGTCATCGCCGTCTGATAGTCGCTGCCGCGCACGTCGGCGAGGATCGCGTCGTAGGCTTCGCGCACGTCGGGACTCGCGATGCGCGCCGCCACGTCGGCCACGCTGCGCGCCGGCGCGTGATTGGCGGTGAGCCACGCTTGCAGATCGTCGATGGGTTCGTGCAGCGCGATGGCCAGGCTCACGCGGTCGTTGAGCGCGAAGATGTCGCCCATCTCGATCGGCACGAGCGTCACGCCCGCCGCCGCGAGCTTCGCGAGCGCGGCGCGCGAGACGTCTTCGGTGGCCGCTTCGAGGCCTTCCCAGAACGGCGCGGGCAGGCCGATGCGCAGATTCGCGACGGCCGCCTGCGCGAGCGGGCCGTGGCCCGTGATCACGCCGTCGAGCAGCGCCACGTCGGCGACCGTGCGCGCCATCGGGCCTACGGTGTCGCGCGTGTGGCTGATCGGCACGACGGCTTGCGGATCGTGATAGCGACGCTGCGTGCCGCCGTCGCCGACGCTCGGACGCAAGCCGACGATGCCGCAGAGCGCGGCCGGAATGCGCGTGGAGCCGCCGGTATCGGTGCCGAGTCCCGCGGGCACGATGCGCGCCGCGATGGCGGCGGAGGTGCCGCCCGACGAGCCGCCCGGAATTCGTTCGGGATCCCAGGGATTGCGCACCGGGCCCGCGTGCGGCGCGAGATTCGTGCTGGTGATGCCGAACGCCAGTTCGTGCATGTTGGCCTTGCCGAGCACGATGGCGCCCGCATCGACGAGACGCTGCACCGAGGGCGCGTGGCGCGCGGGCACGAAGCCTTCGAGCGCGGGCGTGCCCGCCGAGGTTGGCAGGCCGCGCGTGTTGATGTTGTCCTTCACGACCACGGGCAGTCCCGCGAGCGGCAGATGCGCGCGCTCGGACGCGCCGAGCGCGTCGATGCGCTGCGCCGCCGCGAGCGCGCCTTCGACATCGAGCGCGGTGAGCGCGTTGAGGTTTTCGAGCGCCTGCGCGCGGGCGATCAGCGTGGCGACGTAGTCGGCGGCCTTGAGGCGGCCCGCGCGGATCGCGTCGACGGCTTGCGTCGCGGTCAGTTCGAGCAACTGGTCGACAGTCCAGGTCATGCAGTCTCCTCCTCGTGCGGCCGTCGTGCGGCGCGGCGCGCGATCATGCGCAATCGTCATGGTTCATGCGCCGCAATTTCGCGCCGCTGTTACGCACTCAACTCACGCGCAACAATCATGCGCAAGCCAGCGAAATCGCGCGCGTTGTTATAGGGCTTCGCTCACTTCTTCATGAAGCGCAGCGCGAGCCGCGCGAGCGCGGGCACGAGCGTCGGGCGCAGCAGGCGCGGATCGTAGCCGCGCATGCGATCGGTGTCTTCCTTCAGGCACAGCTCGATCATGTCGCGCGGCTTGAGCGAATCGCCGAGCACCTCGCGGTTCGCGGGCAGGAAGTTCGAGTCGTGCGCCACGCCGTCGGCGTCGATGCCGCGCGCGATCGCCACGCGGTCCCATATCAGTTTGATCCAGATTGCGCCCACGCGCAGCGAGTGCCACGGACGGCGCCACCACGGCATGGTCTTGCGATACCACGCGACCCAGTTCACGAAGAGCAGGATGTGGCGCGCTTCTTCCTGAATCACGGGCTCGAAAGTCTCGACCAGTTCCGCCGGAAAAAAGCCCGACCGCTGCGCCGAGCGGAACAGGCCGAAGGCGAAGAAGCTGTCGATGCACTCGCTGTAGCCCGTGAACATCCACGCCCATTCGGCGTCTTTCGGCGGCGCGTAATGCGGTTCGGGCGCGAGTTCGATGCCGTAGGCCTGCACCAGATGCGAGAGCACGACCTTGTGGCGCGCTTCCTCGTCGCCGTCCATTTCGATGGCTTCGCGCAGCAGCGGTTCGGTCACGGTCGCGGCGTAAGTCTTCACACGAATCGACGCGCGGCCTTCGGTCTGCACGGCGATATCCCAGATCGGCAGCGACGTGAGGCGCCCGAGCGCGTCGGGTTCGAGCTTCGGCCAGTCGAGCACGGCGGGACGGTACGGATCGTGGGTATCGAGCAACATCCGGCAGAACATCTTGCGGTGCTCGTCCGATCCGATCTTGATGGGCCCTGGCGTGTCGTGAGTCCAGCGACGCAGCGCGGCGTCCTGGTCGGTGAGGCGATCGCTGCCTACCTCTCGATGCATCAGGGTGTCGGACATGGATACGGTAAAAATGACGGTGATATGACTCCTATTCTGTCACATTCGTAAGAAATCTTGCCTTGCCGCGCGCACGAAGGGGCCGCACGCCCGATCGTCGGAGATCGCCGCAAGTCGTCGGCTAGAGCGGGCCGGATCAGGCGCAGCGGCGCTGCTCGTCGATCCACATGCGCGCCCAGCGGCACGCGTAGGCGAGCGCGTGGCGCTCCTCGAAGAAGTAATCGAGCGCGTCGAACGATCGGTGCGCATGCGGGCGTGTGCTCGGCAGCGTGCCGATCGTCAGATTGGCGGCGTACAGGCCGTTCGGAAGCCGCTGCGCGCTGGGCGCGACTTCGTAGCCTTTGTAGCGGAGGGTTGCGTGCATGGCCACTGAATCCTGTCGATGCTTGCGTAAACAGGCCCCAGCGTAGTGACACCATCGCGCGGGCGGAACCAATCATTCGTCGCAAGCTAATCACGTCCGGCCTGCAACGATCAGCAGCTTGGTCTGCATGAGGTTTCGCATGAGGCGGGTTCGTGTGGGCGGCTTCAATGTGGCGCCGCCACAATGCGCCGTCTGTGGGCTGACCGACGCAACGCGCGCGCGTGCGTGCGCTGGCGCGCACAGCGGCGTGCGGGACCAATCCGATGAATCAGACGAATCAGACGAATCAGACGAAGGGGACAAACAGGACGTGTGAAAGGCGCGCTCGTCCGCGCGCGCGGCGCGGACGTTTTCAGGCGATGAGCGGAACGTTCATCCGCTCAAACGGAGCCACTCAAAGCGACGCTCAAACGGCGACGCTCAGGCGGTCTTCGTTGCGCGCGGGCTGGGCCGCCGAACTCGATGACGTCGACGACGTCGATGCGCCGGCGGCAGCAAGCGCCGCGCCGGTCTGCGATGCGGTATGGCGCGCGTTGAACGCGAGCGCGAATTGCGCGGCCTGCTGGCCGACCGTCGCGAGCTGATCGACGACCTTCGGATCCGAGCACTCGTGCGCGCTCTCGAAGCGCGTCTCCAGCGTGTTGATGCCCGCGCCGAACGGCGTCGGCCAGCCGCGCAGCGCGTGCACGATCGAGCGCAGCGAGGTCAGCACCGAACCGGCGGCCTGCCAGCCGTAGGCGGTCACGATGCAGCCGACCGCGCGGCCATCGAGATACGGACGCGCGTCGCCGCGCAGTTCTTCGAGCGTATCGAGCGCGTTCTTCACGAGGCCCGAGACGCCGCCGTGATAGCCGGGCGTCGCGATGATCACGGCGTCGGCGGCGCGCACGGCTTCGATCAATTGAAGCTGGGCGTCGGTGCGCGTGGGGCTTTCGGGCGCGTAGTGCGGCAGGCTGTGCAGGAAGGTGCCGTCGAACAGCTGCGTGCGTGCGCCGGCGGCTTCCGCGCCGCGCAGCGCGAAGGCCAGCGCGCGCTCGGTCGACGACGCGGCGCGCGTCGTGCCGCCAATGCCGACCACGAGCGGACGGTGTCTGGAATCGGAAGTGCTCAAGGGGTGCTCCTCGAAATGGCGATGGGCCCGGCGTGCGAAACATGACGGCGCGCGGCAACGCGGGTCATGGCGGATCGCTCGCCTGGCGCCCGATGCTGGGGCGGCTTAAATCAGGCCGGAACAGTCATCTTAGTGAGCGCGCGGCGCGTCGCGAAACGACTTTTTGTTCTAACCATATGCCGTCGCGGCGGGTTCGCACCTGCGGCGCGCGCGCGATATGCATATGCGAAAGCATTGGTTGGGGCGCGTGCGGGTCATCGGTACGATGAAACCGTCTCCTCCATGACATCTCCTTGACATGGGATTCGGCCCCGCACCGCAAGGTGGCGGGGCCGCTTTTTTTGTGTCTCGGGAGAGGGCCAGGCGAGGAATGCGCGACGGATGCGGATCGACTGCGCGGCTGATTGCGGTGCTTACTGCGCTGCTTACTGCGGCGCGCGCGAAGCGGCGGATTGAAGCGTCGTGGACTGCGTGGCAGGCTGCATCGAAGCACGCGCGACAGGCACGGTCGGCAGCGCCATCAGCGGACTTTGCGCGCGGCGAGCGGGCACGGCGTAGTTGACTTGCAGCACGTTGCCGTCGGGGCCGATCTGCGGCGGAATGGCGGGCAGCGTGCCCGGTTCCGGCTTCGTGAGCATGGGTGTGGAGCCCGGCATGACCGGCACGGTGGGTGCCGGGTCGCGCAACGCCGGTTCGGCGATCTTGCGGGTGCCGAGGCGGTCGTTATTGGCGAGCTTGTGCTTCGCGCCGTGATGCGCGTGCGCTTTCTTGTCGGTCCTCGCGGGATGCGCGCCGGGCGTTCTCGCCTCGGGCGGATTCCAGATCTCGATGTAGTGTTCCCCAGCGAGCGCGGTGGATGCGAGGGCGCACAGCAAGCTCCCCGTCAAGATGAATCGCACGTCGTGATCTCCGTTTTGATGAACTGCCCCGCCTGACCGCACCGGCCCCGCAAAGCGCGGGCTGGCGGGCACGCCCGAAGGCGGCGGTGCCCGGTACGGCAACCGGGCGGCACGGATGGCCGGCTGCACGCACTGTACATTCGTACAGCGGTGAATGCAAACGTTTGAGGGAAAAGCGCGCGTCGCTGTTGCGTGGAAGCGCCGTGTATGCGGGCACGGCGGCGGGATGGTTTTTTTTCGAATTTTTTTGTGCGCCGGATAGCCGCCAGGGCGCGCCTGGCGGGATCGAGCGGGGATCGATCAGGTATCGAATCCGCCTGGCTCGGCTTGGCCGTGTCGCGCAGCCTCAGACGGCGTCGAGCGACGCCGAACCGTGAATGCCGAGCCAGCGTCCATAGCTGCGCGGCGAGAACGCGAGCGTGAGCACGATCATCGCGGTGATGGAGACGGCGAGCATGATCCACGCGGCGGTGAAGCCGCCGGTCAGGTCGCGTACGCGTCCGGCCACGAGCGGCGCGAGCGCGGCGATTACGAAGCCCAGCCCCTGCACGAACGCGACGAGCCGCGCCGCGATACGGTGATCGCCCGAATGATCGAGCGCGGTGACGAGCGTGACCGAGAAGGTGCCGCCGAGGCCCGCGCCCGCCGCCGCGACCCACAGCAGCGGCGCGGCTTCGGGCCAGGCCGCAAGGCCGACCACGCCGATCCACTGCGCGCAGAGCCCGGCGATCAGCCACGGACGGCGGTCGGCGAAGCGCGCGGCCGCGAGCGGCAGCAGCAGCGCGCTGGCGGCCTGGAACACCGTCATGGCGGCGAGCAGCGAACCGCTCGCTTCGACGCTCGCGCCGTGCTGCTGGTAATACGCGGGCAGCCACGCGACGAGGCTCGTATAGCCGCCGTTCACGAGGCCGAAATGCAGCCCGAGCGTCCATGCGCGGCGCTTGCGCCAGACCGGCACGGGGGCGGCGGATTGCGCCGCCGTGCTGGCCGGAGCCGTGCCCGCGTCACGACCGCGCCGATTTCCCCGATTCAGCCAGAGCCACAGGCCGAGCGCGGCCACGGCGGGCAGCGCCCAGACCGCGAGCGCGCCGTGCCATGAATTTCCCGCACGCGCGACGAGCGGGCTCAGGCTCGCGCCGAGCCCGCCGCCACCCATGATCGACGCCGAAAAGAGGCCCATCGCGAGCGGCACGCGGTGGGCGAAGCGCTGCTTCATGACGGCGGGCAGCAGCGCCTGGATGGCCGCGACGCCCGCGCCCGCCGCGACGGCGGTGAACATCAGCGCGCCGCCCGACGCCGCGAACGCACGCGCACCGACCGCCGCCGCAATCGCCACGAGGCCGAGCGCGACGCCGCGCGTGTCGCCGAGCCGGCGCGCGAGCCAGCCGGTGCCGAATGCGCCGAGTCCCATCGCGACCACGGGCAGGCTCGTGAGCAGCGACGCGCCCGAGAACGACAGTCCGGTGTCGTGGCGGATGGTCGCCATGAGGGGACTGATCGACGTGAGCAGCGGCCGCAGATTCAGGCCGATCGCGACGATGGTCGCGTACCAGACGAGCGCGGCGGCGCCGTCCGGCTGCGACGGCGAGGAACGTGAAGGGGCGGAGCGAAGCGTCATGCGGTCAACCTTATCGGCGATATTTGGTTGACCATTATACAGAACGATTGTCAACAATCTGGCGGGTCACGTGATACCCGGTATCACGCAGCCGCCGCGCACGGCGTTGTTTCGCCCGTTAGCGCGCGTCGCTACAATGCCGCCTGGTCCCGCACGTCACCCGATCCGCACGCACACATGGCATCCCGAACCCGCACGGCCGAGCCGGCCCTCCCATCTCCACCCGACGACGACGCCGACGACGTCGAAGCGCTCGTCTACGCCTCGATCAATTCGGCGCTGCTGCAAGGCAAGCTCGCGCCGGGCCAGCAGCTCGTCGAGCGTGAGCTCGCGGCCGCGTTCGGCTGCACGCGCGGCGCGCTGCGCAAGGTGCTCGCGCGGCTCGGCTACGAGGGCAAGCTCGTGCTGGAACCGAATCGCGGGGCGTTCGTGCCGTCGCCGTCCGAGGACGACATTCGCGCGGCGTTCCGCGCGCGGCAGGTGGTGGAGGCGGGCGTGGTGATCAGCTTGTGCGGGGCGCTCGATGCGGGCGCGCGCCGCACGCTCGCGGCGCACGTGCGCAGCGAAAAGAAGGCACTGCGCGATGGCCGTATCGACGAGGCGGTGCGCCTCGCGGGCCAGTTTCATCTGGTGCTGACGGAGATCGCGGGCGGCGCGGCGCTGGTGGCTGCGCTCGCGCAGCTCGTCGCGAAGACGGAGCTTTACAAGGCGCTGTTCGATCCGAGCAAGGGCACGACTTGCGCGCCCGACGAGCACGCGCAGATCATCGCCGCGCTCGAAGCGGGCGAGCAGGACGCCGCGCTCGCGACCATGCGCGAGCATCTGGCGGAGATCGAGACGCGCGTGGTGAACCAGGCGCGTGCGCGCGCGGGCCGCGACCTGAAGGCGGTGTTCGCCGGGCTGGCGGAGTAAAGGCGCGAACGCGCGCCGATTGTGCTCAGCGCGTTTCGGCCACGCGCCGGTTCAGCTCCTTGGTCGCCGCGAGCGGAATGCGCGCGTCGTCCCAGGTCGCGAGCCATTCGACTTCTTTCGAAGCGAAAATCTGGCCGTGATTGCGCAGCGCGTATTGCAGCGAATCGATGATGTGATTGCGGATGATCTCGGGCGTATGCGGATCGTCGAGTACGGTGCGGAAAGCTTCGAGCGTGGCCATCGCGATGGTTCCAGCGTGTGTGGCGATTAAGCGGTTATCGCACGACAAAAAGTCGGATGCCAGCACGCCAAAAAAGTCTCGTGAGATGTTTGCAATGGTGATTCGCCGATTTGCGGCCTTCGCGCAGATCGTTGCTCCGGTCATTTTTTCTGTTCGCGTTCGCGTTTGAAAATTTCCAGTTCCTCGGCGATCGCGCGCGCGACGGCGGGACGCGCGCGCATGCGTTTCGCGTAGTCCGCGACGGCGGGCCAGCGCGCGAGATCGATGCCTGCGTACGGCGCCCAGTTCAGCACGGTGACGAGATACGCATCGGCGACGCTGAACGCATCGAGCAAATACGCGTGCGTCGACAGATGCCGCTCCAGCCGGCCGAAACGCAGTTCGACCTTGCTGAGCGCGTAGTGCTTCACGGCCTCCGCCGTATCCGTGGCGAGCAGCGGCACGAACACGGCCTTGTGCAGTTCGGTGCCGATAAAACCGAGCCATTGTTGCAGGCGGGCGCGCTCGCGCGTGCCGGCGGGCGGCGCGAGTTGCGCCTGCGGAAAGCGGTCGGCGACCCACTGGAGCACGGCGGAATTTTCGGTCAGCGTCCAGCCGTCGTCCTCGCGCAGCACCGGCACCTGGCCGAGCGCATTCACCGCGAAGAAGTCGCGGTCGTCCGCCTTGTCGTCCACTATTTGTTTGGACTGCGTATCGACCTGAATGAAGTTCGCGGACGCGTTGGCCTCATAGAGCGCGATGCGCGTGGCGAGCGAGCAGGCCAGCGGGGAGAAGTAGAGATCCATCGTCGTCCTCCGTGGTGGTTCTTCGTGAAGGTCTTGCGTTCGCGAAAACGAGCGCATCACGCGTGCCGCGACGCTGAGCCTCGCGCGCCGATTGGCGTATCAAGTCCATCTCACGCGTATTCCGTTGATACACTACGCCGATCGCGCCGCGAACGTGGCGGCGCTATCTACGAAAGAGGATATGACGATGGTGCGTTACCGGCACTACAAAGGCGGCATCTACGAACTGGTTTGCGAAGCGACGCTCGAGTCCGATCCGTCGGTCACGATGATCGTCTATCGCGCCGCGAACGGTACGATCTGGACGCGGCCCGAGTCCGTGTTTTTCGAGCTCGTCGAAGTCGACGGCGCGCTCGTGCCGCGCTTCGCGCCCGTCAACTGAACGGTCAACTCAACGCGCAATTTTTCGCTGCTCATCACCACTCACGAGGTTCGCAGAATATGCGTCTACTGATTGCTCTGGTCTTGCCCTGGTTGCTGTTCTTCACGATTGGCCGTCCGCTCGCGGGCATCATCTGTCTGATCCTGCAGATCACGCTGATCGGCTGGATTCCGGCGGCCATCTGGGCTGTCTATTCGCTGAGCCAGTATCAAACCGATCGCAAGATCAACGACGCGTTCGGCCGCCGTAATTAAGGCGCCGTCGAGTCGAGGCTGATTCGACGCGTCGCGCGGTTGCATCCGCGTGGTGACATCCGCGCAGTTACATCCGTAATGCACGCTCACAATTCAGCGAGAACTTAAGACTGAATCGACTTTCTTACATAAAGGAAAGGAGATTCGGCAATGCTCAAATATGCGCTGATGGTGGGCGCCATCGCCCTGCTCGCGGGGTGTGCCGTGGCGCCAGGTTACGGCTATGGATATGGCTACGGCCAGCCCGGTTACTACGACTATGGTTATGCGCCGGGCTATGCCGCGCCGGCTTACGGCGCCGTGAATATCGGCATCTGGGGCGGCGGTGGTGATTACTACCGCGGCGGCGGCGGCTGGCACGGCGGTCATGGCGGACCGCCTCCGGGCGGCTGGCATGGCGGTCCTGGCGGCGGACGTGGTCCCGGCGGGCCGGGTGGTCCTGGTGGACACGGCGGAACGTGGGGCCCGCCCGGCGGCGGAGGTGGCGGTCACGGCGGTGGTGGAGGTGGCCACGGCGGTGGCGGCGGTCACGGCGGCGGAGGCGGCGGGCATCGCTAAGCCGCTGCGCGGTTGAGCGGTCGTGATCGCTAGAGGAAAGCCTCGATCGATCACCGCCGCGTGTCGCCTTCGCGGCAGTCGTGGCCCAACGCGCGACCCCGACCCAACAAGCAGCCCAAAAACAATCAGGCCCGCCGCTCGAAAGAGCGGCGGGCCTGATTCACATCGGCACGTGGACGCTGTCTGACCTGTCAGCGCCCGCGTCGAAACTTATTGACCCGACTGCGACGTGCCGGTGGTCGACGGACCGTAAGCCGTGTTGGCCTTTTCGGCCGCGATCTTGGCTTCGGCAGCCTGAATGTTTTCCGGGTAGTGCATCCAGTCGCTCGGATCGTAGCCGGCGGCGCGCAGTTGCGCGAGTTCGGCGCGGACTTCAGCGCGCGTGACGGGTTGTTGCGACTGGGCGAACGAAACCGCCGGGGCGGCGACGATGGCGGCGATGGCTACAGCCTTGAGAAGCGATTTCATAACGTTGACCTCCGGGTTCTTTTTAGCGGGCCGGCGTGACGCCTTGACCCATGCCGACAATGTAGGCGCTCGGAGGGCTAGGGTAAATACCTACAAAACGAATTCAGTGTTGTCCTGGCGACAACAATGGCGCCGAACATTCCTCTGATTATTTCCACAGGCGCTTAATAAAAATTTTATTTAGGTGTCAGATCATTGCGGATCGCGGTGTGGATTATTGCGAAATCCGCAACTGGAAATCGCCTGATTCGCCATATATCCAGAACGGGCGCTTGCCTAGAATCCACTCAACGCTCGATGCCGGCACGCAAGCCGCGACAGCCGGGCGATTCCAACAATCTGGAGGTCATCATGAAGTCGCTTGTTCAAGCCGTTGTCATCGCCACTGTCTGTGCCGCCCCGCTGGCCGCGTTCGCGCAGTCGGACCAAGGTCTCACGCGCGATCAGGTGCGCGCCCAGCTCGTCGAATTCCAGCAAGCCAGCCGCAACCAGAACGCCGGTGCCGGCGTCGCGGCCGCGCCCGTCACGCAAGGCAACAGCGCCTACGGCGGCGTGAGCAGCACGTCGATGGCCGGTGCGGGCTACGTCTCCGAAGCCGCGCGCAAAGGCCCGCAATCGGTGTACTTCGGCGGTCAATGACGCGCCGGGCGAAGCGCTTTCGCCCCGTACAGCAAAACCGGCCCGCGATCGATCATCGCGGGCCGGTTTTTTTCATGGATCGGAATAATCGGCGCCGAAGTCACGCCATTTCGGCGTCGGGCACGTCGAGCACGAGGTCGGTGAGCGCGACGGCCACGCAGGTCAGCACGTCGCCCTGGGCTTTTTCCTCGCGCGAGAGGCCCGGCCATTCGATCGTGTAGCGGATTTCGCCGCTGACGACGCGGCACAGGCAGGTGCGGCAGGTGCCGTTGCGGCACAGTCGCGGCAGGCGGACGCCCGCGAACGACGCCGCTTCGAGCAACGTTAGCTCGGGCGGCGCCTCGAAGCTCGCGCCGAGCGGCTCCACGCGGACCATCGGCACGGGCGTCGCGACGTGTGCGGAAGCAGGCGCGGATGAGGGGAGAATGCGCGCTTCGCTGTCCTGCGCGAAGCGATCGTCGTGCTCGTCGGCGCTCATGATATCGATACCCCGAGCAGGCGCCCCGCGCCCGCCGTGAACGCGGCGGCGACGAGGCCGATCGCGATTTGCCGCGCCGCCGAAAATGCCGCGCTGCGTCCGTTGAACAACGACGTGAACACGCCGACCGCCGCGAGCCCGAACGCGCTCAACAGCACGCTCTGCACGATCGCCGCCGTGCCGTGCGCCCACAGAAACGCCGCCGTCGGAAACGCCGCGCCGAGCGAAAACAGGCAGAACGACACCGCCGCCGCCGACCACGGATTGCCGCCCAGTTCCTTCGGATCGATGCCGAGTTCCTCGCGCGCGAGCGTGTCGAGCGCCTCGTCCTTGTCGCGCATGATCTGGGCGGCGACGCGGCGCGCCTCGTCGGCGTCCACGCCCTTGGCTTGGTAGATCAGCGCGAGTTCGTGGCGCTCGGCGTCGGGCGTGTGTTCGAGCTCGTCGGCTTCCTTGGCGAGCTGCGTGCGCGCAAGTTCGCGCGCGTTGGTCACCGAGAGCCATTCGCCGAGCGCCATCGAGCACGCGCCCGCCACGAGGCCCGCGAGTCCCGTCAGCAGGATCGTGCGGCTCGCGCTGCCCGCACCCGCGACGCCCATGATCAGGCAGAAGTTCGAGACGAGCCCGTCGTTCGCGCCGAGCACCGCCGCGCGCAGGTCGTTGCCCGAGGTCGCGCCCTTGTGCCATGACTCGGCCGCCGCGATCTGTTCGCCTTTCGTGCGGCCGCCGCGTGTGCCGTCTGTATCACGCGTGCCGCTCTGGCGCTTGCTCGCGACCATCGATTGCACGATGGCCGCGTGTTCCTGTTCCTGTGCGGAGAGCGTTTCCGCGCCGGGTTCGCGCGCGTAGCGGTCGCGGTCCGCGTATTCGGCGGCGGCGACGGTCGGCAGCACGAGCGATGGCCCGAACGTGCGCGTGAGCGTTTGCAGGAGGCGCGTTTTCGCGCTGCGCCGATGCGTGCGCACCGGCACGCCGTTGGCCGCGAGCTTGTCGCGCCAGATCGCGGCGTGCTCGCGTTCGGAGGCGGCGAGTTCCGCGTAGATCGCGCGGCGGCGCGCGTCCTGCTCGCAGGCGCTGAGCGTGTCGTAGACGGCGGCGCTGTCGAGTTCGTCGGCGAGATTGCGCCGGTAGCGTTTGAGTTCCTGGGCGGAGGCCATGTCGCGCGGGGGAAAAGCGTTGTCGCGAAGCTTACCCTGGCGGCGCGCGCGTGCCGGCGTTCACGGTATCGACAGGCGCGCCGGACGCCGCGCGGCTAGCGCCGCCGCAGATGCCGGTACACCGTGTTGCGCGCGAGCCCGAGTTCGCGCGCGGCGGCGGACACGTTGCCGCTGTGGCGCGTGAGGGCGTCGTCGATCAGATGCGCCTGCCAGTCGGCCAGACGTTCGGGGCGCGTATCGGGGTTATCGTCGTGATCCTCGGCGCTCGCGTCGTGCGGGGTCGGCGGATCGGCCGGGTCGAACGCGCAGTCGGCGAGCAGATCCTCGGGCAGATGCGCGATGTCGATGGCGGCCTCGCCCTCGGCGAGAATCGCGGCGGTGCGCAGCACGTTCGCCAGCTGACGCAGATTGCCCGGCCAGCGGCAGCGCGCGAAACACGCGCGCACGGCGGGCGTCAGACGCGTGGGCGCGTCGGGCACTTCGGCGCGCACGCGCGCGAGCACGCGGGCGATCAGCACGTCGAGATCGCTGCGTTCCGCGAGCGGCGGCAGCGTCACGGCGAGCCCGTTGATGCGGTAGTAGAGATCCTCGCGGAAGCTGCCCTCGGCGATCATCGCGCGCAGATCGCGGTGCGTCGCGCAGACGATGCGCAGATCGACCGGGATCGCGCGCGCGCCGCCGAGCGGCACCACGGCGCGCTCCTGCAATACGCGCATCAGGCGCACTTGCTGGGCGAGCGGCATGTCGCCGATTTCGTCGAGAAACAGCGTGCCGCCGTGCGCCTGCACGATCTTGCCGGGACTGCCGCGCCGCCGCGCGCCGGTGAACGCGCCATCCTCGTAACCGAACAGTTCGGCTTCGATCAGCGAGTCGGGCAGCGCCGCGCAATTGAGCGCGACGAAGGGCGCACCGCGTCGCGGCGAATCCTGATGCAGCGCCCGCGCGAGCCATTCCTTGCCGGTGCCCGTGCGGCCGAGCACGAGCACGGGGATGTCGCGGCCACGCACGCGCGCGACGCGTTCGAGCACGGCGGACATGCGCGCGTCGCCGGTGTCGAGGTCGGCGAACGTGGGCTGCCATGCAATTTCGGCGGCGGTTTCCGTGGCGCGTGCGCTCGACGGTGCGGGCCGCGCGGCATCGCGTGCGGCTTGAGCCGCCTGAGCCGCTTGAGCCGCTTGAGCCGCCTGCGCGGCTCGCGCCGTGTATGTGGCGTTCGCGGCGGACGACGGCGCGCCGAACCCCGATGCGCCCGGCGTGCCGCGCGCCACCACGCGCACGCCGCTCGGCAGCGTCAGCGTGACGGGTTCGCCGCGCGCGCTGGCGAGCTGCTGCATGAAGGCCGCGAAGGGCTGGCCGAACAGCGCGTCGAAGCCGCTCGACTGCAAGGTGGCAAGCGGCGAGCCGAACTGGAACAGCGCGCTGCGGTTCGCGCAGAGCAGCGTGCCGTCGGCGGCGAACGCGGCGAGTCCTTCGTAGAGCGTGCCGATGAATTCCGCGCGCGCGTGAAACTGCAGCCGCACGGACGCGGCGAATTCGATGTTGAACAGATGGTTCTCGATCATCTGCGCCGACATGCGCACGAGCGCGAGCGTGTGCTTGTGAAAGCCGCGCGATTCGCCGCTCACGTCGAGCGCGCCGAGCGTGCGGCCCCACGGATCGGCGATCGGCGCACACGAGCAGGTGAGGATATGATTCGCGCGCAGGAAGTGCTCGCCCGCATGGACGATGGTGGGCTGGGCGTCGACGAGCGCGGTGCCGATCGCATTGGTGCCGCGGTCGCGCTCCGACCACGAGACGCCGGGACGCAGCGCCACGCGCCGCGCCTTCTCGACGAAATCGGTGTCGCCGAGACTGTGCAGGATCACGCCGTTGCGGTCGGTGAGCAGCACCATGCTTTCGGTATCGACGATCTGCGCGTGCAGCGCGTCCATCACGGGCCGCGCCTGGTGATAGAGCGTGTGATTCGCGTCGAGCAGGTCGCGCAGGTCCGCGCCGCCGAGCGGCTGAAAGTCGGGCGCCTCGCCCGCGCGCAGGCCGAGCGCGAGCGAGCGCGCGTGCGCCTGGGCGATCGTGTCCGCGCGCGCCGCCTCGGGCGGCTTGACGGTGACGGAGGGGCGTCGGGTCACTCGTGTCTCCAATCTTGTGTGGCCGCGCTGCGCCGCAACAAGCCGGCGCGCGCCGTGATGCCTCGCCTCATGGTACAGGAAGGGCCGCGTGCGCCACATCGGGGCGAATCCGGGCAAACCTGGGCGATCGCGGACGATGGCGGGCACATCGCGGACACATCGCCGACAGGTCAGGCAGGCGCTGCGCACGTGCGGCTTGCCTTTGCGCACGCGAGTGCCAGGATGAAGGAAGGGACGCGCGTCGAGCGCGTTCCGGCGGCGGCGCAGCGGGCAGGTCGGGCAGAAATGATTTCGCGCCGTCGCGGCTCCCTTGGGGAGTGCGTCATGGTTCATGGCGAATTGAGGATCCTGGTGGCGGCGCTCGCCGTCTTCGTCGCGCTGGCGGGTCTCGCGGCAGCCATTCACGGCCTGCTTTTCGACAAGCACGATGTCGTGGTCTACGGACTGGCGACGGTGGCGGGCGGCATCGCCGCGTTCGTCGTCATGCTGACCGTGCATCCGAAGGATCTCGAAATCGAGCATCGCCAGCATCGCGAGTCGTAACGTCTGGAGCGGCCGCGTTCGCGCACGCTCGTCGTTGCGATGCAGCATGCGCCCGCGTGATGCGGGTGCGGGAGTGGACGTTTGTGTGCCGATTGTGCGCGCAACGGCGCGTCTATCGGCCTGCAATCGCGTTTGCGGGGTTTTGTTGCAGCGCTTTCGGTCCCACGCACGCATCGGCCTGCTGCGCACGCGGCGAAAATCGGGCCGCGACGAAGGTTTCGCCCGTGTGACAAAGTCGTCCTTGCGGGCCGCAGGAAGTGTCCTAAAGTGAATCCAATCAACCGCCGCAAACGTGTCGCGCAAGACGGCATCCGCGGCGGTTGATGTGTTGTCCCGCGCGCAAGCCGAGGAGGAGCAACAAGTCGTGACGAGCAGTCATTGAATGCGCGGCCCGCTGAACCTCTCAACCTGAGGCATTCCCATGCAGATCCAGTTTCCGAATGAAGTCCCTGAGTATTCGGGACGCGCACTGACGTTGGCGTTTCCGGCGATGATCGATGGGGAAAGGGTGGAATGTACGATCACGGCGGCGGCGCTGGAAGATCACTTCGGCGCGGCTTCTCCGCGTGCCGAGGACATGCTCGACGCGTTCGATCATCATCGCGAGAGCATCGAGGCGGTCGCGCGCAGGCTGCTTTCCGAAACCCGCGCGCAGTGCCTGACGCTGCGCAGCGGTTACGTGCGTTTCGTGCAGGCGCACGGCGCACGATCTTGAGTTGAGTGAGCTTGTCTGAGCGCGCGATGCGCTGAAACCCACCCATCGCCTCTGCACGCCGGACGCCTTGCGCCGGCGCTTCATCACGCCACGCGCCCCTCTTGCGGGCGCGTGGCCGTTTTGAGCCGTCGTTTTTTGAACCGTCGTTAAATCATGCGCCGCAGCGTGTTGTCGCGGAACACCAGATGGTGCCCGATGGCCGCGAGCGCATGCACGCCGATCACCCAGTAGAACGCATTGCCGATCAGTTCGTGCGCCTCCTTGATGAACTGGCGCGCGACGGGATCAGCGCCCACCAGCACGATCTGCAGGTCGATGCCCGCGAGCGTGACCGGACGCCCGGCGGTGTTGATCATCAGGATGCCGAGCAGCGGCTGCACGAAGATAAACAGATAGAGCGCCAGATGCACGAGCCGCGAGAGAAACGTGAGCACGCGGTTCGAGTCGATGTCCTGCGGCGCGCCGTGCCAGAGCCGCCACAGGAGCCGCAGCACCGCGAGCGCCAGCACGAGCGTGCCGCACCAGAAATGCACGTTGCTCCAGAATGCGCGGCTGTCCGAACCTTTCGGCCCGCGTATTTCGATCGCGAGATAGGCCAGCGCGACGAGCAGGAAAATGATCCAGTGAAAGAAGATGGCGGGCTTCGAATAGCGTTCTGCGGCGGCGGGATAACTGGCCACGGACGGCTCCTTTGTGCGGGGATCGTTCTGGTGTGAATTCCGTATGATAAGTAGCCCGCGCGGCGGCGTGCGGCTGCATGACCGTTTAGCTTGACGTGGCTACCGAAGATTTGCCGCGAAGCCCCGTGACGTAAACGCAAAACGGGCGGCCCACAGGCCGCCCGTTTCATTCGAGACGCTGTCTCTATCGCGTCTATCGCCTCTATCGCGCCGGCATCACTCGCCGCCGAGATAGAAGTAACGGAACAGGAACACCGCCGCGATGATCCAGACGATCAGGCGCACGTCGCGCAGACGGCCCGTCAGCAGCTTCAGGCCCGCGTACGAGATGAAGCCGAACGCGACGCCGTTGGCGATCGAGTACGTGAACGGCATCGCCAGCGCGGTCAGCGCGGCGGGCACGACTTCGGTGGCGTCGTCCCAGGGCAGGTCGGCCAGTTCGCGCAGCATCAGGCACGAAACGTAGAGCAGCGCCGGCGCGGTCGCGTAGGCGGGCACGACGCCCGCGAGCGGCGCGACGAACAGGCAGGCGAGGAACAGCACGGCCACGGTCAGCGCGGTGACGCCCGTGCGGCCGCCCGCTTGCACGCCCGAGGCGCTTTCGATATACGCCGTCGTCGACGAGGTGCCGAGCACCGAACCCGCGAGAATCGCGGTGCTGTCCGCGAGCAGCGCGCGGTTCAGTCGGTGCATCTTGCCGTGCACGAGCAGGCCCGCGCGGTTCGCGACGCCCATCAGCGTGCCGGTCGCGTCGAACAGTTCGACGAGGAAGAACACCAGCACCACGTTCAGGATGCCGGTCGAGAGCGCGCCCTTGATGTCGAGTTGCGCGAAGGTCGGCGCGATCGAGGGCGGCGCCGAGAAGATGCCGTGGAACTGGTTGCCGCCGAAGAAGAACGACAGAACCGTCACACCCACGATGCCGATCAGGATCGCGCCGCGCACCTTGAGCACGTCGAGCGTCACGATCACGAAGAAGCCGATGATCGCGAGGATCGTGTGCGGATCGTGCAGGTTGCCGAGCGCGACCAGCGTGGCCGGATTGCCGACGATCACGCCCGAGGTCTTGAGCGAGATGATCGCGAGAAAGAGGCCGATACCCGAGGTGATCGCCACCCGCAGCGAGTGCGGAATCCCGTTGATGATCGCCTCGCGCACGCGCAGCAGCGTGACGATGAAGAACAGGCAGCCCGAGATGAACACGGCGCCGAGCGCGGCTTGCCACGTGAAGCCCATGCCCTTGACCACCGCGTACGCGAAGTACGCGTTCAGGCCCATGCCGGGCGCGAGCGCGATCGGATAGTTCGCGTACAGGCCCATGATGATCGACGCCAGCGCCGCGACGAGGCAGGTGGCGACGAACACCGATTCCTTCGGCATGCCGGCGTCGCCGAGGATCGCCGGGTTCACGAAGATGATGTAGGCCATCGTGAGGAAGGTGGTGAAGCCGGCGAGCACTTCGGTGCGCAGGTTCGTGCCTGCCTCTTCGAAGCCGAAATAGCGTTTGATGGCGTCCATGAAGGTTGGGCCTTGAGATTCGAGCAGTGGATTTGTTGTTGGGATCGGCGTCGGCGGACGGGCGGCGGAGCGCATCCGGGTCGCGCGGATCGTGTGGTTGAAGCGGTTACGGGCGGGATTGTAAACAATTGTCCGCGCCGCGCCGAAATGCCGACGCGAATCGCGTGGAAGCGCTGCAACAGTGCGTGCTGTAAGGATAGAAAGGGATGCGCGCGCAACTTCCCTGCGGCGGGAAGCCCGGCGAAAAAAGGGGCAAAAGCGTTGGAAAAAAACGTGGGGTGAACCGAGACGAAAATCGCGATCGATCAGGGCGCGCGAACAGCACAACACTCACACGCCGGGCCGTCTGCGAGGAGCGGACCGTCATTCCCGCTTTCGGCGGGTCTGGCGCGCGGGCGAATGCCGTGGCGCGCCTGCACGTGAGCGCTTACTGCACCGATTGCGGCATGACACCCGTTGCGTGTGCCGCGCGGCGTTGCGCGACGATGGCGCCCGCGCGCTGCGCGTTTTCGGGGTAATCGATCCAGTCGAGCGGATCGTAGCCTGCCGCGCGCCACTCGACGAGATCGGCGCGGACTTGCGCGCGCGTCATCGGCTGCGAGGGGTCGTAGGGCTGCGCGGAGGCCGGCAGCGAGGCGAAACAGCACGCGGCGGCGAACACGCCAAGCGCGGCACGTGAAAGGGAAGTCATGATACGTCCTTTCGTCTTAGGGATAACCCTTAAAAGTATAGGTGCTATCCCGATAATCGAAAGGGATGATTGAGCCTTTCGTTATGCCGCGTGAATGTCGTCAGCCCCGCCCCGCGCCGCGTTCACGGGATTGGCGGTATTCGCCGGGGCGCATGCCGGTCCACTTGCGGAAAGCCCGGTGAAAGGCGCTCGGTTCCGCGAAGCCGACGGCGGCCGCCACATCGGCGACCGCGCGCGTGGGGTCTTGCAGCGCGGCCAGCGCGAGGTCGCGGCGCAACTCGTCCTTGATCGTCTGGCAGCGCTGGCCTTCCTGATGCAGCCGCCGCCGCAGCGTCGCGGGCGCGACGTTGAGCAGGCGCGCGATGGCGTCGGCGTCCGGCCACGCGCTCACGGGCAGGGCGCGCAGCGCGCGGCGCACACGCGCCGCGAACGCGCCCGGATTGCGGTACTTCACGACGAAATTGCCGGGCGCATTGCGCAGAAACGCGCGCGCCGAGCTAGCCGTCTGGATCACGGGCAGATCGAGAAATGCGGGCGCGAGGTCGAACCACGATTCGGGCTGATCGAAGCCGATGTCGTCGCAGATCATCGACTGGTATTCGTGCGCGTCGGCGGGCGGCGCGCAGCGAAAGCGCGCCGCCGCCACCGGAATGCGCCGCCCGACCAGCCAGCTCAGCAAGCCGTAGACGAGGATGAACCACGTCGCGTAGGCGAACATCGCGGGCGCGCGCACGCCCGCGCGATGCACGAGCGTGACGCGCACGCGCGTGGCGTCGATGTCGATCTCGCCCGCGAGGTCGTCGAGCACGAGGCGCATGAAGTGGACGGTGCGCTGCAACGCCTGGCGGCCCGTGCGCGCGCCGAGCGCCGCGTGCGTCATCGCGACGAAGCTGCCGCTTTTCATGGCGTGCGAATCCTGGCCGAAGAATTCGTCATCGAGTGCGCGCGCGATGCCCGACCACAGCGCGCCGTATTGCGCCGCGCTGATGCGCGCGCGCGGCGCGTCGAGCTGGTCGGCGCCGATGCCCGCGGCATCGAGAACCGGCGATACATCGAGTCCCTGGGCACGCGCGAGCGCCAGCGTCTCGTTGACGAGACTCATCGCAATCGTGCCTTTTTCGCTCACTCTGCTGGTTTTCCCTGACTGCAAGGACTGGCCTCCGGTGGGGTTGTCGCAGACGATATGGTAAATCCGCTCAGTCAGTTTGATCGTGGCGGGCATCGAACGCCAGTGCGCCGATGCCTAAACTTTTCGCGAGCCTTGCAGCGGTGCGCGGCCGGGGCCACAGTGGCAGCAAGGCTGTGGACGACGCCGATCCACGACACGCGCCGCGCGGCACGAGACACGAAGGGGACAAACATGGACGAGTTCTATACCGAAGACCAGCGCATGATCCGCGACGCGGCGCGCGATTTCGCCACGGAGCGCCTCGCGCCCCACGCGGCGCAATGGGACCGCGACGCCAGGCTGCCCGACGAGGTGGTCGCGCAACTGGGCGAACTGGGCCTGCTCGGCATGATCGTGCCGCAGGAGCAGGGCGGTTCGTACACCGACTACGTGGCCTATGCGCTCGCGATGGAGGAGATCGCGGCGGGCTGCGCCTCGTGCGCGACGCTCATGAGCGTGCACAACTCGGTCGGCTGCGGCCCGATCCTGCAATACGGCACCGACGCGCAGAAGGACCGCTGGCTCGCGAAGCTCGCGAGCGGCGAGATGATCGGCGCGTTCTGCCTGACCGAGCCGCAGGCGGGCTCCGAGGCGAACAATCTGCGCACGCGCGCCGAGTTGCGCGACGGCCAGTGGGTGCTCAACGGCAACAAGCAGTTCGTGACCAATGGCGCGCGTGCGAGCCTCGCGATCGTGTTCGCGGTCACCGACCCGGACGCGGGCAAGCGCGGCATTTCCGCGTTCGTGGTGCCGACCGATACGCCGGGCTTCAATGTCGGGCCGCCCGAAAAGAAAATGGGCATTCGCGCCTCGGACACCTGTCCGATTGCCTTCGTCGATTGCGCGATTCCCGAAGCGAATCTGCTCGGCCAGCGCGGCGAGGGCCTGAAAATCGCGCTCTCGAATCTCGAAGGCGGGCGCATCGGCATCGCGGCGCAGGCGCTGGGCATCGCGCGCGCGGCCTTCGACGCGGCGCGCACCTACGCGCACGAGCGCGTGCAGTTCGGCGAGCCGCTCATCAAGCATCAAAGCGTCGCGAACATGCTGGCGGACATGCACACGCGCATCAACGCCGCGCGCCATCTCGTGCATCACGCGGCGCGCCTGCGCACGCTCGGCAAGCCGTGTTTGTCGGAGGCTTCGCAGGCCAAGCTCTACGCGTCGGAAATGGCCGAGGAAGTGTGTTCGCACGCGATCCAGATTCACGGCGGCTATGGCTTCCTCAACGACTATCCGGTCGAGCGCCATTACCGCGACGCACGCATCACGCAGATTTACGAGGGCACGAGCGAAGTGCAGCGCATGGTGATCGCGCGTCAGCTTTGACGAAGCGCGATGAAGTTGAAAAGGATGGCTAAATAAATAAACGATAGAGACTGGAGACGACGATGACCGGGTTCACCCCTTCCGCGCAGGCCTTCATCGACGCACGCGATCTGCTGCAGCGTCACCGCACCGACTACGCGCGCGCTTACGCGGAATTCGCGTGGCCGACGCTCGATACGTTCAACTGGGCGCTCGACTACTTCGACGTGATCGCGCGCGGCAATGCGAATCCGGCGCTCTGGATCGTCGACGATCTCGCGAACGGCGGCACGCAATATTCCTATGCGCAAATGGCCGAGCGCTCGGCGCGCGTGGCGAATTTCCTGCGCGAGCAGGGCGTGGGGCGCGGCGACCGGCTGTTGCTGATGCTGCCGAACCGCGTCGAACTCTGGGACGTGATGCTCGCGGCGATGAAGCTCGGCGCCGTGGTGCTGCCCGCCACCACGCAGCTTTCGCCCGACGACGTGCGCGAGCGCGTGGAAGCGGGCGGCGCGCAATACGTCGTGGTGGATGCAGCCGAACTCGCGAAATTCGACACGCTGGATGCGAACGTGAAGCGTATCGCGGTGGGCGCGCCGAACGTCGGCGCGCCGTGGATCGATCTGTCGCGCGCCTATGAGGCGAGCGCCGCGTTCGCGCCCGACGGCCCCACGCGCGCCAGCGATCCGATGCTGCTCTACTTCACCTCGGGCACGACTTCGAAGCCCAAGCTCGTTGAGCACACGCATCAGAGCTATCCGGTCGGCCATCTGTCGACGATGTACTGGATCGGCCTCGTGCCCGGCGACGTGCACTGGAACATCAGCTCGCCGGGCTGGGCCAAGCACGCGTGGAGCTGCTTCTTCGCGCCTTGGAATGCGCAGGCCTGCGTGTTCGTCTACAACTACGCGCGCTTCGTGCCGAAAGACACGCTGAACGCGATCGTGCAATGCGGCGTGACCACGCTGTGCGCGCCGCCGACCGTGTGGCGCATGCTCGTGCAGGAGCCGCTCGCGAGCTATCCGGTGAAGCTGCGCGAGATCGTCGGCGCGGGCGAGCCGCTCAATCCCGAGATCATCGAGCGCGTGCGCCACGCCTGGAACATCACGATCCGCGACGGTTACGGCCAGACCGAAACCACCTGTCAGATCGGCAATTCGCCGGGCCAGCCCGTGGTGGCCGGATCGATGGGGCGGCCGTTGCCGGGCTATCGCGTCGAACTCGTCGATCCCGACGATCAGCCCGTGAGCGAAGGCGAAATCGCGCTGCCGCTCGGGCCGGATTCGACGCTGCGTCCGCTCGGCCTGATGACCGGCTACGCGAACAACGCGAAGGCGACCGAGTACGCCATGCGCAACGGCTACTACCACACGTCCGATGTGGCGATGCGCGGCGAGGACGGCTACTACGTCTACGTGGGCCGCGCCGACGATGTGTTCAAGTCGTCCGATTACCGGCTCAGTCCGTTCGAACTCGAAAGCGTGCTGATCGAGCACGAGGCGATTGCCGAAGCGGCGGTGGTGCCGAGTCCCGACGAACTGCGCCTCTCGGTGCCGAAGGCGTTCGTGATCGTGCGTCAGGGCTATGAGATCGGCCCCGATCTCGCGCGCGAAGTGTTCCGCTTTTCGCGCGAGAAACTCGCGCCGTACAAGCGCATTCGCCGCCTGCAATTCAGCGATTTGCCGAAGACGATTTCGGGCAAGATCCGCCGCGTCGAACTGCGCCGGCGCGAGATGGACCGCACGCCCGACACCGCGCGCCAGCCCGACGAATACTGGGAAGAGGATTTCCCCGAACTGCGCGGCTGAGCCCGCGCGCGCATGGAGTCACGCCATGATCGAATTCGAGTATCTGCATGAAGGCGCGGTCGCGCTCATCACGCTTGCGCGGCCGCCCGCGAACGCCTTTACCGTGGACGGCTTGCGGCAGTTTCAGCAGGTCGTCGAAGCGTTCGACCGCGAGGCGCAGGTGCGCGCCATTGTCGTCACGGGCAATGGGCCGAAGTTTTTTAGCGCAGGCGCCGATCTGAACGCCTTCGCCGACGGCGACCGCGAAGCCGCGCGCACGGCGGCCACGGCGTTCGGCGCGGCGTTCGAGACGCTGCAAAGCGCGCGCGCGGTGACCTTCGCGGCCATCAACGGCTATGCGATGGGCGGCGGTCTCGAATGTGCGCTCGCCTGCGATATCCGCGTGGCCGAAGAACACGCGCAGATGGCGCTGCCCGAGCCCGCCGTGGGTTTGCTGCCGTGCGGATGCGGCACGCAGACGCTGCCCTGGCTCGTCGGCGAAGGCTGGGCCAAGCGCATCATTCTCACGGGCGAGCGCGTGGATGCGGCCACGGCGCTGCGCATCGGTCTCGTCGAGGAAGTGGTGCCGCAAGGCGGCGCGCGCGAGGCCGCGCTTGCGATGGCCGCGCGCGTCGCGGGGCTGAGTCCGCAAGCGGTCACGTTCAGCAAATCGCTGATTCATCAGGCGCGCAACGGCGTGCCGCGCGGCGCGGCGCTCGCGGTCGAGCGCGAGCGTTTCGTCGATTTGTTCGATTCGCCCAACCAGCGCGAGGGCGTCAACGCCTTTCTGGAAAAACGCAAACCGCGCTGGCATATTGAAACGGAGAGCTAAGTAATGAATGCACGGCCGGAAGCCACGCGGCTGGCCGTTGGGGAAACGGAGGCGCAAACGCCAGCGGACGGCGAAGTGCTGTACCGCGTGGTCAATCGCGTCGCGATCGTCACGCTCAATCGTCCCGCCGCGCTCAACGCGCTCTCGCACGCGATGGTGCGCGAGCTGGCCGTGCTGCTCGAACGCGCGCGTCACGACCGCGATGTCGTCGCGCTCGTGCTCGAAGGCGCGGGGCCGAAGGGCTTTTGCGCGGGCGGCGACGTGCGCGCGATCGACCGGCTCGCGCGCGCGGGCGAGCGGTTCGGCGAAGACGGCTGGCAGCAGTTTTTCGTCGACGAATACCGGCTCGATTACGCGCTGCATACCTTCGACAAACCGGTCGTCGCGCTGCTCGACGGCGTGACGATGGGCGGCGGCATGGGGCTCGGCCAGGCGGCGTCGCTGCGCGTGGCGACCTCGCGCACGAAGATCGCGATGCCCGAGACGCGCATCGGCCTGTTGCCCGATGTGGGCGCCACACATTTTCTCGCGCGAATGCCCGCGCACTTCGAGCTTTACGTCGGGCTGACCGGCGCGATGCTCAACGGCGCGGACGCGCTGCACGTGCATCTCGCCGACGCCTGCGTGCCGGGCGACTGGCTCGACGGCTACGAGGCGCGGCTCGCGCAGGTGTCGTTCGACGACGGCGTGTACGACGCGCTGCGGCGGGTGTTCGAGACGCCTGGCGACGACGCGAACGCGAGTCCGCTGGCCGCGCGCGAGCCGCTGATCGCGCGTCACTTCGACCGGCGCGCGCGCGTCGAGCAGATCGTCGCCTCGCTGCGCGCCGATCTCGAACGCGAGCCCGCCGACCTGGCCGACGATGAGCGCCAGTGGCTCGAAGCCACGCTCGACGCGCTCACGCATTATTCGCCGACGATGCTCGAAGTCACGCGCGAGGCGCTGCTGCGCGGCCGTCATGCGACGCTCGCGGAAAGCTTCCGCATGGAGCTGGGTATCGTCGTGCACGCGATCGAGGCGGGCGACTTCTGCGAGGGCGTGCGCGCGCATCTCGTCGACAAGGACCGCGCGCCGCGCTGGGCGCCCGCGACGCTCGCCGAATTGCGCGAGCAACGCGTGCAGCAATTTCTCGCGTCGCCGTGGCGCGTGGAGGACCATCCGCTGGCCGACCTCGGCGCGTGATGTCGAAGCCATGAAAAACGCCCGCCGTGCACGAGGCACGGCGGGCGTTGTTGCATCTGCGCGGAGCGCCTACACGTTCATGGCGCTCACTGCGTTCACAGATAGCTGCAGCAGTAGTCGAGCGTTTCGATCACGTCGATGTCGAAGCGGCTCTTGCCCGGCACCGAGAACGACTCGCCCGCTGCGTAGGTCTTCCATTCTTCGCTGCCGTCGAGACGGATGCGGCACTTGCCGGCTTGCACTTCCATCAGCTCGGGCGCGTCGGTGCCGAAATTCAGCTGGCCAGGCAGGATCACGCCGAGCGTCTTGCGCGTGCCGTCCGCGAACAGCACCGTGTGCGAGACGCACTTGCCGTCGAAGTACACGTTCGCTTTGCGGATTACGGAAACCTGGTCGAATTGCGTTGCTGCCGTCATGGCGGTCTTCCTCTGAGTCGTCGTGAATGAATGCGTGGGCGCTTCGCCGCGCGGGGCGGCGCGCAAAGCGCGGCCCGCCATCATACCGGCTCCCGGTGCGCGCGGCGCGTCCGAAACGTATTCGCCGATCGCTCACGCCGGCAACGAATGGCGACACGCGCGGCGCGTCCGCGCCGACATATTTCGTAATCAGTGTTTACAGAAAATTAACATGTAATTACAATTGCGACAGCGAATGAGAATCATCCTCATTTGCAAATAACATAAATCACAGGATTCCGGAAGGGTTGCGTGGCGCGTGACGCTCGGCTCTATCCCGTTTCCGCCTTCGATCAAGCCGCTCACCATGTCCGCTCACATCCCGAGTCGGATGCGCACAGTCGCGTCCGTCGCAGCCCTCTATTGCTCTGGATTCTTCGCCGCGACCGCCGCGCATGCGCAAGCCGCACCTGCCGAGCCCGCTTCCGCCAGCGCCGCAGCCGCGGCCAGCACGGCCACCACGACGCCCACGCCGAACGCCGCCGACGCCATGCTGCCCGCCGTCAAGGTGAGTTCGTCGGCGCCTTCGGACATGCAGACGAAGACGCTTTCGTCGTACAAGTTCACGTCGCCGCTCATCGACACGCCGCGTTCGATCACGGTGATCCCGGAGGAGGTGCTCAAGCAGAAGAACGTGTCGACGTTCCAGGACGCGCTGCGCACGGTGCCGGGCATCACCTTCCTCGGCGGCGACGCGGCCGCGAATCCGTCGGCGGACCGTCCGGTGATTCGCGGCTTCGAATCGCGCAACTCGATCTTCGTCGACGGCATGCGCGACTCGGGCGTGCAGAACCGCGAGACCTTCGACGTCGAGAACATCAGCGTCGTGAAGGGCCCGGATTCGGTGTACGCGGGACGCGGCTCGGTGGGCGGCAGCATCGACATCACGACCAAGACGCCGCAGGCCGATAACTTCATCAACGGCAGCATCGGGCTGGGCACGGACAGCTATCGCCGCGCGACCATCGACTGGAACCAGAAGTTCAACGACACCACGGCGTTCCGCCTCAACGTGATGGGCCACGACGCCGACCAGGCGGGCCGCACCAACGTCTACAGCAAGCGCTGGGGCGTGGCGCCCTCGATCGCGTTCGGCCTGAACTCGCCGACCACGGTCACGCTGAGCTACTACCACCTGAACACCTACGACATGCCGGACTTCAGCGTGCCGTTCCGCTCGACGGGCGGCACGCCGGTGCAGAGCGACCGCAGCCAGTTCTACGGCCTGAACTCGCGCGACTATCGCTACGGCCAGACCGACACGGGTGAAGTGAAGGTCGAGCACCGCATCAACGACGCGTGGAAGATCAAGAACACGACGATGTTCGGCCGTTCGACGCTCGACTACGTGGCGACCAATCCGCAGCTCACGAGCGCGACCTCGAACATCCTCAGCCTGCAGGCCAAGAGCGGCAAGTACGCGACCAATAGCGTGTCGAACCAGACCGAGGCGAACGGCAAGTTCGATCTCTACGGCATGCGCCACACGCTCACCGCGGGCGTGGAGTTCAGCCACGAGCAGGACCTCTACGAGGGCTATCTGGTCACCGATTCGAAGGGCAACAACATCCGCTCGGGCGGGCCGTGCTCGGTGGCGTACAACTGCACGCCGCTCGGCAGCTGGAACCCGGACAATCCCTGGACCGGTAGCATCCTGCTGAACGGCGACAAGAGCTTCCCCGGCCCGGCGACGCACACGCAGACCAATATCGCCTCCGCGTATCTGTTCGACAGCGTGCAGCTTTCCGAGCGCTGGATCTTCAACGCGGGCATGCGCTTCGACCGCTACGACGTGACCGCCGAGCAGGCGGGCGTGGCGAATCTGAACAACACGTCGAACCTGTTCAGCTATCAGTTCGGCCTCGTGTTCAAGCCGATCAACACGGTGAGCCTGTACGCGTCGTATGGCACCTCGGCGAATCCGCCGGGCGCGAACTCGGGTCTGGGCGGCGGCACCGACCAGATCACGGCGACCAACCAGGACCTCGCGCCCGAGCGCTCGCGCAACATCGAAGTGGGCGCGAAGTGGGACGTGCTCGATCGCCGTCTGTCGCTGACCACGGCGCTGTTCCAGACCGACAAGACCAACGCGCGCGTCAGCGACGGCCTGGGCGGCACGATCAACGCAGGCTCGCAGCGCGTGCGCGGCTTCGAGTTCGGTTTCGCGGGTAACGTGACGGAGAAGTGGGCCGTGTTCGGCGGTTACTCGTATCTCGATGCGATCACGACCAACGCGGGCCCGACGAGCCCTGCGCTCTCCGGCCTGCCGATGGTGATGGTGCCCAAGCACAACTTCACGCTGTGGACGAGCTATGACGTGCTGCCGAAGCTGAACATCGGCGCGGGCGCGACGGTGTCGAGTCTGACGTATGCATCGGTGTCGGCGACTTCGCGCAAGTGGACGCCGGGCTACGCACGCTTCGACGCCTCGGCGACGTGGCGCGTGTCGAAGAAGATCGATTTGCAGCTCAACGTGAACAATATCTTCGACAAGAAGTATTACCAGAGCGCGTATCCGATCTACGCAACCTGGGCGCCGGGCCGCTCGGCGATGGTCACGATGAACTTCTATCAGTGATGCGGGATTGAGTGGTGTAAATGAAAAAGGGGCGCTTGCGGGCGCCCCTTTTTTGTTGGTGTGCTGTCACGTCACGCCCGAATTGCAACAAGTTGCCGCCGCGCGCATTAATCTTCGATCTTCGCCGCAAGCGCGCGCGTGATCATGCTTTTGACGTAGGCATTCGTGTTGATCGGTACAAGTTTGATCTCCGGGTGTTCATTGGCGAAGACCCGGAAAATTTGATCGGCGAATGCCTGGCCAATGGCGTCGACTTCATCGAAGTCGAAAATGACGTGTTTGAAAAGTTCGACTCGCGCCAGCAATCGTTTCGCCTGCGAGCGCGAAGTAAGTTCGTCCGCGCCATATCTCGCGAGGTTGACGGGCACGATCGTCTTGTTGAACGTGTAGTCGTCGCTCTCGGTGAACTCGTCGAAGACTTTCCTGGTGGTCCGTGCCGTATGGTTATTCAATTCCATGAACACCGCGGTCCCGGAGTGCGCCCGCGATCGTTCGAGTAACCAGTCTTCTGGCTTGTCGCGTTCGTGACTGAAATACAGACCGCCGGAAAGTATCTCGAACTTATCGAACATGCGCGACGCGAAGAAGATACCTTCGCCGGAGTGATTGCGAGGATCGGTCGTCAGTTTGCCTTTCGCAAGCTCGAAGATGGCGTGGCGTTCGTCGAGCAGGCCAAGTTCGCCCTGAATCTTCTTGAAGATCCCCACGCCGTCATCGGAAACGATGATTTCAGTCGAGATCGCCGTTTTGGTGACCCGAACCGCAATAGTTTCGCCGCCTGAGTGATCGATGGCGTTGTTGAACATCTCGGTGAAACCGTGATGCCAGATATTCAATACGTTGTCGGGTAAGGGCGAAATGGTGTCGTGGATGTCCAGACGCCAGGCGATATCTTCTGCGAGAGCGTCGCTGATCTCATAGGCGAAGGTCTGCTGGGAAAGCGGAACGAGCTTGTAGCGCGCCGCACGGCCCGTACCTTCCATGGTGATCGTGCCTTGCTCGCGCAGTCGTGTCAGGTGTTTGTTGACCGCTTGCCGGGTGATTCCGAACTTTTCGGCTGCCAGTGAGGCGATGTCGCCGTTATGGTCTTCGACGTGCTCCAGTATGAACCGGCGCACTATTTCGCCCTTCTCCCGGACCGTGCTGATCATAAGTCACCTATGACAACCTTATGTGAAAAGATCGTCAACCTTACGCGATTTTTCGTCAACCTTGCGTTCGGAGCGGTAAGGCTTCTTGATCGAGGTCGAGTGGCTTGCGGAAGCCGTGGCGGCGAGGCATGACCAGCATGCCCAAACCGCTACGGCTATCCGCATGGAGCGCTGCGCCAGCGCGCCCTTACTCCGCCGTCACCGTCACCGACGCCTCGGACGTCAGCATCATGAACGTGAAGCTTTCCTGCAGATAGAGCTTCACGCTCTTGTCGTCGTGCGAGGCATAGCCGATCGACACGTCCTGGCCCAGATGCAGCGCGAAGTCGCCGCCGCGCGTGGTGAGGATGCTGCCGCCTTCGATCGCCGGCGCCCAGATGATCTCGCCGTTCACGAGGCGGCGGATGTGTTCGAGAATCGGATAGCCCTGATCGCTCGCCTCGCTCACGGCCGTGTAAGCGTCCGAGCCCAGCAGCACCGCGTACGGGCCGTCCACGCCTTGCAGGCGCAGCTGTTCGAGCGCCTTGGCGATGACCGTCGGGTACTCGGCGATATCGGCGGGCAGCGGCAGCAGCGGGTTCGACGTGCCTTCGCGAATGCCCGTGATCTGCGCGGCCTTGTAGCCGTCGAAGATCGCGCGGTCTTCGGCGAACGCGAGGCGCGTGGCCGCGTCCTTCGCGGGTTGCCAGTCGGAGTCGTCCGCGACGCGCTCGACGTCGTCGATGGCGTCGCGCGAGAGTTCGAACGGCACGCGCAGTTCGACGATCGCCTTCACTTCGCGCTGGCGCGCGCGAATGCCATCGAACGGCGCTTCGATGCCGTTCTGGTGACCGGTGCCGACCGCGGCGAGCGCCGCGCCGCCGGGGCCGTTCACGTCCACGACGCGGCGGCCCGCGAGCGAGCGCTTGAAGGTGCGCGCGACTTCTTCTTCGATCTGCGACCACGCGGCCGTGGAAATGGGCGCCAGCTCGCGATGCAGGTTATTCATACCGGGGTGCTCCTTTGAGTGATCCGATGGTGAGCGAGCCGTCCGCGTTCGCGGCGGCCGTCTCGGTTTCCGTGTCCGGCGCGGAGGCGTCCGGCGTGTCGATGGTGTCGATCGTGGCGGCCGTGCCCGGCTCGTGGTCCGCGAGCGCTTCGAGCAGCGGCTGCGACGGCACGAAGAACAGCCCACCGGTGACGGCGCGGCTGAAGTCGAGCAGGCGGTCGTAATTGCCCGGCGGCACTCCGACGAACATGTTTTCCAGCATCTGCTCGATGGGCGCGGGCGTGCGCGCATAGCCGATGAAATACGTGCCGAATTCGCCCGAGCCCGGCCGGCCGAACGGCATGTTGTCGCGCAGGATCTTGATCTCGTTGCCGTCGGCGTCGTCGAGCGTGGTCAGCGAGCTATGCGACCAGCTCGGCTTCACGTCTTCGTCGAGTTCGATGTCCTGCAGCTTGGTGCGCCCGATGATGTGTTCCTGCGCTTCCACGGGCAGCGCGTTCCAGCCCTTCATGTCGTGCAGGTACTTCTGCACCAGCACGTAGCTGCCGCCGCAGAAGTCCGGGTCCTCGTTTTCGCCGATCACGGTGAAATGGACCGCTTCGTTGCCGGTCGGATTCTCGGTGCCGTCGACGAAGCCGATCATCGCGCGCATGTCGAAGTTGCGGAAGCCGTGCACTTCGTCCTCGGTCGTGACCGCGCCGTCGAGCTTCTTCATGAGCTGCGTGGCGAGCTCGAAGCAGAGGTCGGTTTCGTCGGCGCGAATGTGCAGCAGGATGTCGCCCGGCGTGGCGACGGCCACGCGCTCGCCCTTGCCGAACTCGCGGAACGGGTGCAGCTCGGCGGGACGCGGCTCGCCGAACAGCTTGTCCCATGCGTCGGACGAAAAGCCGACCACGCACGAGAGGTTGCCGGCGGGCACGCGCTTGCCCACGGCGCGCACGAGATTGGCGACGTCCGCGCACCAGGCGCGCACGGCGGCGCGGCTGGCGGCATCCTCGTTGACGGACAGGACGATGAAGAAGGCGCTGCGGGTGACGGCGCTGGAGACGGACTGCGGTTCCTGCGTGAGTGAGGCCGGCGTCATGGTGTGGGGTTTCGCTCGTGGAGTCGGAGTCGGATGCGGATTCGGTGCCGCGCACGCAGCGTGCGACGCGCGCGGCGGGAAGCTTTCGGTTCCCTGCCGGGCGCGCGCGGGGAGCGTGGGGGCCAGTGCCGCATAGTGTAATCAAACTCGCGGAAACGGGCGGTTTGCAGGTAAAAGGCGCGCGTGCGACGATAGCCCTGTCCTGTCAGCGGAGAGAGCAGCCATGTGGGATCACACCGAACATGAAGGCTTCGAAATCTGGGTGCTGCCGATTCCGGCATTCGGGCCACGCTCGCCCGAGCCGCTGTTCCACTACAGCGGCTATATCTGCCGGCACGGCGCGGATGCGCATCTGGACGGGCGCAGCGTGCGCTTTCACGATCTGATGCGCAATTACATCGGGCCGGACGCGGCGCTCGACGCCGCTTACGCCGACGCTCGCTCGCGCATCGACCGCTTTCACGCCACCGGCAGCTGGGCCGAGTCGCACGCTTAGCGGGGCGCATGCCCAATGCCGTAGCCGCCGGGCGGCGCGCCGCGCGAATTCAGCGGCTGCCGGAAATGATCAGCATCACCGGACGGCCCTCGCAGCCTTCGCTGCCGGGCATCGTCAGCACGTGCCAGCCGGGCGGCTCGCCGGGCGCGGCGAGGTCGGGGCGGCGCACGCGGTCGCTGCCGTCGTTGTCGCGGTCCACGTAGGTGGTCAGCACGTTGAACGGCCAGGACGCGCGCCGCAGCCGCTCGTGGACGAGCGAGCCGACCCAGATCGGTGTGTCGCCGGGCGCGAGCGCATAGCCGGTCGGCCAGAAGCGCAGCACGTCGCGGCGGCTGCCGGGCCGCTGCGGATCGTCGGGCAGATGCAGGCGCGCGAACATCAGCGGCGACGGCTGGCCGTTGTTCAGCTTCGGCAGCAGCGGCAGCGAGAGTGCGTCGACGTTCGGCGCGACCAGCGAGAGCACGCTTTTCACCGTGAACCGCGCCCCCTCGCTCCAGCCCGCGTCGCGCAGCGCGCGGCGCAGGTCGGCGGCGCTGGCGGCCCACTGGAGCGTCATCGGCTCGCGGCGCTCGCCTTTCATGTCCACGCGGTAGCACGCGAAGGTGCGCCAGAGCGTGTCGGTCCACGCCATCTGGCTCACGATCACGGGCGGTTCCTGCTCGCGCGACTCGACGGCGGCCTCGCGCTCGGCCGCGCCGCCCTGCAGCACGAACGCCAGCACCAGCACCGCGAGCACGATCGACGGCATGACGTTGCGCTCGGGCGGACGCTGCGGATAGCGCCACAGCGACAGCAGCACGACCGCCGCGACCCAGATCGAGGCGAAGGCCGCGCCGCCGATCGCATCGGAGAACAGGAAGCGGTCGAAGTAGAGGCCCGCGAAGGTCACCGACACCACGATCGCGTTGCCGAGCGTCGCCACGATGGCGGCCTGCGGCATGTTCGCGCGCCGCACCAGCAGGAACATCATGAAGCCGTAGACGATCACCATCGACGCCACGCGGTCGCTCGGAAACACATACGCGCCCACGTGCGCCGCCGCGCCCACGTCGTGATGGATCAGGATGCGCAGCAGCAGGATCAGCACCTGCGAGACGCCCGCGGCCAGCATCCAGTACGCGATGGTGCGCCAGCGCCGCTCGAGCGCCATCCAGGCCGTCACGGTCACGACCAGCATCGCGAGCGTGAGATTGCTGCCGAGCGTTTCGACGCGCGCGAGCACGTCGTCGGCCCAGGTGGTGTGGATCGAATGCAGGAAGAGGCGCACCGACTGGTCGACCTGCACGAGCGGATCGCCGCGCAGCAGATTGCTCAGCACGTACGAGAACACGGCCGCGCACAGCGGCACCAGCGCCGTCACCACCAGCACGGCGCCGAGCGCGGGCTGCTTCGGATCGAGCAGGCGCGCGATGCGCCGCGCCGCCGCGCTTTGGCCGTGGCGCGAGGCCCAGTGCGCCGCGCCGAGCCGCGAAGCGCTCGCCCATTGGTCCAGATGCACGAGCAGCACGTGCGTGAAGCGCCAGATCAGCCAGAGCGCGAGCGCGATCATCGCGAGCGCGACCACGAGCCGGAACGACACCGCGCCCGCCAGTTGCAGCGACGCGCCGAACACCACGCCCGGCACGATATGCGCGGGCGCCCAGACCAGCGCGGAGATCACGTTCATGACGAAAAAGCGCATCGGCGTCATGCCCGCCATGCCCGCGACGATCGGCACCACGGCGCGCAGCGGCCCGACGAAGCGCGCGAGGATCACGCTGCGCGTGCCGTGGCGCGCGAAGTAGGCTTCGGCTTTTTCGAGGATTTCGGGGTGGCGGCTGAACGGCCAGATCTTGACGATGGAGTCGCAGTAGCGGCGGCCGAGCCAGAAGCTCAGTGCGTCGCCGCCCACCGCGCCCACGATCGCGCAGACGAACAGCCAGCCGAGATTGAGCGCGCCCGTGCCCGCGAAGGCGCCCGCGATGAACATCGCCGTGCTGCCCGGAAAGAACGTGCCGACGAGCGCGAGCGATTCGACGAACGCCGCGAACAGCACGAACGCGAGCGTCCAGCCGGGATACTCGGCGAGCAGGTGCAGCAGGTGGACGTAGGCGTGCTCCATCGACGCTCGGCTGGGAGCCGCGCGGGCGGCGCGGCGGTGGGTTGGCGTGGGGCGCGGCGCGTAGCGTCATCGACGTCATCGACGTCGTTGCGCTGGGAGCGAAACGCGCGGCGTCCCATCCGCAATATAACCGGGGTCGGATTTGCGCGCGCGGTGGCGCTCCGGGCGCGCCATGGACGGGCGGCGGGTTGCGCCCGCCGCATCCGCATCGACCCCGCCGCGCCCATGAAAAACGCCCCGCGGCGTGCGCGAGGCACGCGCTGCGGGGCGCGAGAGCGGCCGCCGCGCGCGGCGGCGGCATCGGCGTCTCAGTGCTTGACGGCCTCCATCGGCAGCAGGCCGGTCTGGCCGTAGAACTCCTGGGCCGCGAACGCCTCGCGTTCCTTACGGGCGCGCGCGCTGGTGTCGAGGCGCGAGACCGCCCAGATGCCGATGAACGCGAGCGGCACCGAAATGAGCGCCGGGTTGTCGAGCATGACGAGCGCGTGCGCGTGATGCAGCACGTCGACCCACACCGACTTCGAGAACAGCGTGAGCAGCACCGAAGCCGAGAGGCCGAGCGCGCCGCCCGCCACCGCGCCGCGCGTGGTCATGCCGCGCCAGAAGATCGACATCACGAGCACCGGGAAGTTGGCGCTGGCCGCCACGGCCGCGACGAGACCGACGAGAAACGCCACGTTCGCATGCTCGAACAAAATGCCGAGGCCGATGGCGATCACGCTGAGCGTGAGCGTCGCCACGCGCGAGATGCGCATTTCGCGGCGTTCGTCCTTGCGTCCGCGCGCGAGCCAGCTTGCGTAGAGGTCGTGCGAAACGGTGGTCGCGCCCGAGAGCGTGAGACCCGCCACCACGGCGAGGATCGTCGCGAACGTGACCGCCGCGATGAAGCCGTAGAACAGGTTGCCGCCCACTGCCTGCGCGAGCTTCACGGCCACCATGTTCGAGCCGCCGAGCAGATCGCTGGTCAGGTTGAAGTGGCCGTCGGCGTCGAGGCGGAAGAACTCGGGATGCTGCGCGAGCAGCGCGATCGCCGAAAAGCCGATCACGAAGGTCAGCAGATAAAAATAGCCGATGAAACCGGTCGCGTAGAACACCGACTTGCGCGCTTCCTTCGCGTTCGGCACCGTGAAAAAGCGCATCAGAATGTGCGGGAAGCCCGCCGTGCCGAACATCAGCGCAATGCCGAGCGAGAGCGCGTTGAGCGGGTCGCGGATCAGCTTGCCCGGCGCCATGATGCTGAGCGCGCCCGGATGCACGTTCACGGCCTGGCGGAACATCTCGTTCGGGCTGAAGCCGAAATGCGCGAGCGCGAGAATCGCCATGAAGGTCGCGCCGCACAGCAGCAGCGCGGCCTTGATGAGCTGCACCCACGTGGTCGCGGTCATGCCGCCGAAGAACACGTAGATCACCATCAGCGCGCCCACCACGATTTCGGCGATCCAGTAGTCGAGGCCGAACAGCAGCTCGATCAGCTTGCCCGCGCCCACCATCTGCACGACCAGATAGAAGATCACCACGACGAGCGAATTGGCCGAGGTCATCATGCGGATCGGGCCTTGCGCGAAGCGGTAGGCGACCACGTCGGCGAAGGTGAACTTGCCGAGATTGCGCAGCGGTTCAGCGATCAGGAACATCACGAACGGCCAGCCGACGAGAAAGCCGATCGAGTAGATCAGGCCGTCGAAGCCGAAGATGAACACCATGCCCGAGAGCCCGAGGAACGAGGCCGCCGACATGTAATCGCCCGCGATGGCGAGGCCGTTCTGGAAGCCGGTGATGCCGCCGCCGCCCGTGTAGAAGTCGCGCGTGGTGCGCGTGCGGCGCGCGGCCCATTGCGTGATGCCGAGCGTGACGAGCACGAACAGCAGGAACATGCCGATGGCGACGGGATTGTGCTGATGCGGCGGCATCGGCGCGGCCGGGCCTGCGGGCACGTTGGCGTGCGCGAGCGCGGCGGCCGTGGCGAGCGTGCCGCCGAGGGCGAGCGCGGTGAAGGAGCGAAGCGAATGAAGCGAGCGCATCATGCCGTCACCTCGTGTTGCAGCCGGGCGATCAGCGCGCGCATGGCCGGGTCGAAGCGGCGATTCGCGCGCAGCACGTAAAGACCGGTCAGCGCGATGGCGCCGAGAATGATGCCCACGCCGACGATGATGCCGATGCTCGTCGTAGCACCCGCATAGAGCGGATGCGCAAGCTGATGCGGCGCGAGCGCGACGATCAGGATGAAGCCGTAATACAGGGCGATCATGAGCGCGGTGAGCGAGAAGCTGAAGCGGCGGCGTGCCGCGGCGAGCTGCCGGTACTCGGGATGCGCCTTGATCGTGTCGATCGAGGATGAGGCCATAGGTGTCTCCTTGCCAGTGCCGCCAGATGGCGACGGACGAACGGGGCCGGGCCACCTTTACGGGGTTGCCTGACACTTTCTCCGACGGGAACGCTGTGTTTTTATGAGTGCGCCGCGCCGCGATGGAGCGGGGCGGCGCGCGCTGGTGTTGATGCGCGTTGTTTTTATTGGGTGCTGCGTGCTGCGGGTTTCAGGTTTTAGTCGAGCGTGCTCACGAGTTCCGGCACAGCCGTGAACAGATCGCCGACGAGACCGTAATCGGCCACCGTGAAGATCGGCGCTTCTTCGTCCTTGTTGATCGCGACGATCACCTTAGAGTCTTTCATGCCTGCCAGATGTTGAATCGCGCCGGAAATGCCGACGGCCACGTACAACTGCGGCGCGACGATCTTGCCGGTTTGACCGACCTGATAATCGTTCGGCACATAGCCCGCGTCGACGGCGGCGCGCGATGCGCCGAGCGCGGCGTTGAGTTTGTCGGCGAGCGGTTCGAGCACCTTGGTGTAGTTCTCGCCGCTGCCCAGACCGCGACCGCCCGAGACGATGATCTTCGCGCTCGTGAGTTCGGGGCGGTCGAGCTTCGTGACTTCGCGGTTGACGAATTGCGATTTGCCGTTGTCTGCTGCTGCTTCGATTTTTTCTACCGGCGCGTTGCCGCCTTCCGACGCGACCGCATCGAACGCCGTGGTGCGAACCGTGATCACCTTGATCGCGTCTTGCGATTGCACGGTCGCGATGGCGTTACCGGCGTAGATCGGACGCTCGAAGGTATCGGCATTCTCGACCGCCGTGATGTCGCTGATCTGCGCGACGTCGAGTTTCGCGGCGATACGCGGCGTGACGTTTTTGCCGCTCGCAGTAGCGGGCGCGAGAATATGCGAATACTGCTTCGCGATGGAAAGAACCGTCGCTTCGATGTTTTCCGCGAGACCTTGTTCGAGTTGGGGCGCATCGGCGAGCAGTACTTTGGAAACACCGACGATTTTCGCCGCCGCATCCGCCGCCGCTTGCGCGTTATAACCCGCGATCAGCACATGCACATCGCCGCCCATTTTCTGCGCCGCTGCAACCGTATTCAGCGTCGCGGCTTTGATCGACTGATTGTCGTGTTCTGCAATTACCAGATTCGTCATTTTCAATTCGCTCCTCACAGCACCTTGGCTTCGGTCTTCAGCTTCTCGACCAGCGTTTTCACGTCAGGCACCTTCACGCCTGCGCTGCGCTTGGGCGGCTCCGAAACCTTCAGCGTCTTCAAACGCGGAGCGACATCCACGCCGAGATCGGCGGGCGTGATCGTTTCGAGCGGCTTCTTCTTCGCCTTCATGATATTCGGCAGCGTGACGTAGCGCGGCTCGTTCAGTCGCAGATCGGTGGTGACCACTGCGGGCAGCGAGAGCGACAAAGTTTCCGCGCCGCCATCGACTTCACGCGCGACCGTGGCTTTACCATCCGCAACCGTGACTTTCGAAGCGAACGTCGCTTGCGGCAGATCCGCCAATGCCGCGAGCATCTGGCCGGTCTGATTCGAATCGTCGTCGATAGCTTGCTTGCCGAGAATCACCAGCGAAGGCTGTTCTTTATCGACGAGCGCTTTTAGCAATTTCGCCACCGCTAGCGGCTGCAAATCCTCATTCGATTCGATCAGCACCGCGCGATCCGCGCCAATTGCCAGCGCGGTGCGCAACGTTTCCTGTGCTTGCGAAACGCCAGCGGAAACCGCAATTACCTCGGTAGCGATCCCCGCTTCCTTCAAGCGCACCGCTTCCTCAACCGCAATTTCATCGAACGGATTCATCGACATTTTCACGTTCGCGATATCCACGCCCGTGCCGTCCGATTTCACACGAACCTTCACGTTGTAATCGACCACGCGTTTGACGGGTACAAGAATCTTCACAGCATGTCTCCTGTTCCAACGGGTTTATTCAAGCGGGCTTAAATCACGCCCTTGTCTTTCAATCGTGCGAGTTGTTCGTCGCTATAGCCGAGCGACGCGAGTACGTCGCGCGTACCTTCGCCGAGTTGCGGCGGCGCGCGGCGCACGGGCATGCGTTCGCCGTCGAAGCGCCACGGCGGCGCGAGCACCGGCGTCGTGCCGCTTTCGGTATCGGGATGCGGCTGCTGCGTCACGAGTCCCGCATCGGTTGCGCGTTTCGAGAGCAGCGCTTCGCGCAGGCCCGCGACTTCGCCGCACGGAATGCCCGCGCCCGCGAGCCGTTCGAGCAGCAGCTTGCGCCCACGGCTCGCCAGTTCGCGTTCGAGTTCCGGCACGAGCGTCGCGCGATTCTGCGAGCGCAGGATGTTGGTCTTGTAGCGCGCGTCGTCGGCGATATCGGGGCGCTCGATCACTTCGCGCGCGAAGCGTTCGAATTGCGCGTTATTGCCGACCGTGATGACGAGCGGACCATCGGCGGCGTCGAACACGCCATACGGCACGATCGACGGATGCGCGTTGCCGTAGCGCGGCGGATCTTCGCCCATCACGAGCGCTTCGAGACCGTAGTACGCGGTGATCATCAGGCCGCAATCGAACAGCGCCATTTCGATGTGGCGGCCGCGCCCGCTGCGCTCGCGTTCGTAGAGCGCGGCGAGCATCGCCTGCGCCGAATACATGCCGGTGAACAGATCGACGGCCGCGACGCCGAACTTCAGCGGCGGTTGACCGGCTTCGCCGTTCAGCGCCATCAGACCCGCCTCGCCCTGCACGACGAGGTCGTAGCCGGGACGCTTCGCTTCGGGACCGGTGCGGTCGTAGCCGGAAATCGAGCAATAGATGAGGCGCGGATTAATCGCGCTCAATTGCTCGTAGCCGAGCCCGAGTTTTTCCGCGCCGCCGAACTTGAAGTTCTGGATAAAGACGTCGCTGGTCTTCGCGAGTTCGCGCACGATCTCCTGCGCTTCGGGCGTTTGCAGATCGAGCGTGAGCGAACGCTTGTTGCGGTTCACGCTGTTGAAGTACGCGGTCTCGGTCTTGCCGATGCGCACGCCCCAGTCGCGCGTGTCGTCGCCGCGATCAGGGTGTTCGATCTTGATGACTTCCGCGCCGAGGTCGCCGAGCACCATCGCGCTCCACGGACCCGCGAGCACGCGCGACAGATCGAGGACGCGCACGCCCGAGAGCGGCAGGCCGGTGTTGTGAGTCTGCATCAGCAGGCACTCCTGGTTCGTTGTAGAGGGAAGGCCGCGCGCATCGCTTGATCGGCTTGCGCCGCCGCCTTCCCGTCGCCGGGTTCGAGCGAAGACGCGACGCTCAGGCCGCTGCGCGCGACAGCGCGATATAGCGCGCGAGATGATGATCCTCGTCGCCGAGTTGATGATCGATCATCACGAGACGCTTGGCGTAATGTGCGAGCGGCAACTCCCACGTCATGCCGATGCCGCCGTGCAACTGGATCGCTTCTTCGGCCACGCGCGCGCCGATGCGCCCGATCGTGACCTTGGCCGCCGAGAGCGCGCGCTCGCGTTCGACGCGCGGCGCGCCGATGGCCGCCGCCGCGTTGATCACCGACGAACGCGCCTGCTCGATTTCGAGCAGCAGGTCGGCCATGCGATGCTGTAGCGCCTGGAAGCTGCCGAGCGGCACGCCGAACTGCTTGCGCGTGCGCAGATACTCAAGCGTGTGATCGCGTGCCACGTCCATCGCGCCCACCGCTTCCGAAGTCAGCGCGACGAGGCCGTAGCCGCATGCGTGTTCGAGCGTCGCGAAGCCCGTGCCCGCCGTGCCGACGAGCGCGTCCGCGCCCACTTGCACATGGTCGAGCGTGACTTCGGCCGCGCGTCCGCCGTCGATCTTGCGATAGCCGCGCACGCTCACGCCTTGCGCGTCGCGCGGCACGAGAAACAGCGCAATGCCCGCTTCGTCGAATTCCGCGCCCGACGTGCGCGCCGAGACGAGCAGCATGTCGGCGTGTTCCGCGTGCTGCACGACGCCTTTCGCGCCTTGCAGCAGCCAGCCGTCGCCGCTCCTTTCCGCCCGCGTGCTCACGCGCGCCGCTTCGTAATGCGAGCCCGGCTCGTCGTGCGCGAAGGCCGCGATCTGCGAGCCGTCGATCAACGACGCGATGCGCGCGCGCTGCGCCTCGTTGCCCGCGTGCGCGAGCGCGCGGCCCACGATCAGCGTATCGAGGAACGGCTCGACCACGAGGCCGCGCCCGAGCGATTCGAACACCACGGCAACGTCGAAACCCTGGCCGCCGAAACCGCCATCCGCTTCGTCGAACAGCGCGCCGATCACGCCGAGTTCGGCGAAGCGCTGCCACATCGGCGCGCTGAAACCTTCTGGCGAGCGCGCGATTTTATCGCGGCTCTCGAAACCGTATTGCTCCGCGATGAAGCGATTGAGCGTATCCGCAAGCATGCGGCGGTCTTCGGTGTGCTGGAAGTTCATAGCAGGACCTCTTAAAGACCGAGAATCATCTTGGAGATGATGTTCTTCTGGATTTCGTTGGAGCCGCCGAAGATCGACAGCTTGCGATTGTTGAAATACTGCGACGCGGCGCCGGCGGCTTCGTCGGGGCCGATCGGCGCGCCTTCGTAGCCTTCGTGCAGCGCTTCTTCGACAAAGGGCGCCGCGTACGGACCCATCGCGCGGCGCAGCAGCGAGGAAATCTCCTGACGGATTTCGGTGCCGCGAATCTTGAGCATCGAGCTTTCCGCGCCCGGCACGCCGCCGCCGGCCACCGCTGCGATCACGCGCAGATTGGTGGTCTTCATGTTCTCCAGATCGATCTCGACTTTCGCGAGACGCGCGGCGAATTGCGGATCGTCGGCGAGCGGCTTGCCATTGCGCTTGACCTGCTGCGCGGCGTGCTTCAGGCGCGCGAGCGCGGCCACCGAAAAGCCCACGCCCGCGATATTGGTGCGCTCGTAGGTCAGCAGATATTTCGCGTAGGTCCAGCCCTTGTTCTCTTCGCCGACGAGATTCTCGACCGGCACGCGCACATCGGTGAAGAACACTTCGTTCACTTCGTGCTCGCCGTCGAGCGTGACGATGGGGCGAACCTCAATGCCCGGCGTGTTCATGTCGATCAGCAGAAAGCTGATGCCTTCCTGCTTGCGCACGTCGGTGGCGGTGCGCACGAGGCAGAAGATCATGTTCGCGTAATGGCCGAGCGTGGTCCACGTCTTCTGGCCGTTCACGAGGTAGTAATCGCCGTTCGCGTCGGACTTGCGCACGGCGCTCGTGCGCACCGCGGCGAGGTCGGAGCCCGCGCCCGGTTCCGAATACCCCTGGCACCACCAGTCCGCGCCGTTCAGGATGCGCGGCAGCCAGTAGCGCTTTTGCGCTTCGTTGCCGTACTTGATGAGCACGGGGCCGAGCATGTTCACGCCGAACGGCACGATGCGCGGCGCGCCCGCAATCGCGCATTCGTTTTCGAAGATGAACTTCTGCACCGGCGTCCAGCCGGGGCCGCCGTATTCCTGCGGCCAGTGATTCGCGAGCCAGCCTTTTTCGTTGAGGATCGCGTGCCATTGCGCCATGTCGTCGCGCGTGAGATGGCGGCCGGTGCGCACGATATCGGCGAGACGCTGCGGCAGATGCTCGCGCAGAAAGCCGAGCACTTCGCTGCGGAAGGCTTCTTCCTCGGCGGTGAATTTCAGGTCCATGGTGGTGTTGCTCCTTGCGGCCCGCGCGCGGCAAAGGGTGCCGGGCGCGGGCGGATGATCAGGCGATGCAGTTTTTTAGCCGCTGCATTCGGCTATTGCGTTAAATCGCGGAATTAAATCGCCGGATTAACTCGCTGAAATCAGGCGATCTGATTCAGGCTCGCGAAGTTCGCGCCGCGTTCCACGAGGTCGACCAGCAGCGGCGAGGGCTTCCAGAACAGCGGATCTTCCTTCGCGTATTCGCGGATATCGGCGAGCACGTTCGCGAGGCCGACCGTATCGGCATACTGCATCGGGCCGCCGCGATAGCGCGGGAAACCGTAACCGTAGATCAGCGTCACATCCACGTCGAGCGGGCGCAGCGCGATCTTTTCATGCACGACGTTCGCGCCTTCGTTGACCATCGCGGCCATGTAGCGGCGCAGGATCGCTTCGTCGCTGAAGCTGCGCGGTGAGATGCCCGCGCGTTCGCGCTCGGTGCGGATGATCGACTCCACTTCCGGGTCGGGCGTGCCCACGCGCGCGCCTTCGGGATAGAGGTAGAAGCCGCGGCCCGTCTTCTGGCCAAACCAGCCGCGCTCGCAGAGGCGGTCGGCGATCTGCACGTAACGCGCTTTCGGATCGCGCGTGGCCGCGCGGCGCTTGCGCGTGGCCCAGCCGATGTCGCCGCCCGCGAGATCGACCACCTGATACGGGCCCATCGGGAAGCCGAATTCGCGCACGGCCTTGTCGATCTGATACGGCGACGCGCCGTCTTCCATCAGATGATCGGCCGCCGTGCGATACACGGCGAGAATGCGGTTGCCGATAAAGCCGTCGCAGACGCCCGCGCGCACCGGCACCTTGCGCAGCTTCTTCGCGAGCTCGAATGCGGTGGCGACGACGTCGGCGCTCACGGCCTTCGGCACCACGACTTCGAGCAGTTTCATGATGTTCGCGGGCGAGAAGAAGTGCAGGCCGATCACGTCCTGCGGGCGCTTCACGCTGGCCGCGATGGCGTCGATGTCGAGATACGAGGTGTTGGTGGCGAGCACCGCGCCCGGCTTGCAGACGCGGTCGAGTTCCGCGAACACGGCCTGCTTGACGCCCATTTCCTCGAACACGGCCTCGATCACGAGGTCGACGTTCGCGAGCGCGTCGTACGAGGTGCTGCCGCTGAAGCGCGCGAGCACCTGCGCTTTCGCTTCGGGCTTCATGCGGCCTTTCGCGATCAGGCCGTCGTAGACCTTTTCGACGTGCGCGCGGCCGCGTGCGAGCGAGGCGTCGTCGCGCTCGATCATCGTCACGGGCAGGCCCGAATCGAGCACGGCTACGGCGATGCCCGCGCCCATCGTGCCGCCGCCCACCACGCCGACGCTCTCGATCGCGCGCGGCTTCGCGCTTTTCGTTTCGGGCGACTTCTGCACTTCGCGCTCGGCGAAGAACGCGTGGACGAGGCCCGCGCGCTGCGGGCTTTCGAGGCATTCGAGGAACAGCTTGCGCTCGGTGCGCATGCCTTCTTCGAACGGCTGGTCGAGCGCGGCCTGCACGCAGTCGACGATCTTCAGCGGCGAAAACAGACCGCGCGATTTTTTGCTGGTTTCGGCGCGCGCGGCGTCGATGGCGGCTTGCGAGGCGGCGCGGTCGGCGAGCGCGTGCGCTTCGCGCGTGCGGCGCGGCTGCGCGTGCGCGGCGAGCAGTTCCTGCGCGTAGGCGAGACCTTCCGCAAGAATGTCTTCGCTCGCACCCACGCGGTCGACGAGACCGATCTTGAGCGCTTCCTGCGCGCTCGCGTGGCGGCCGCTGAGCATCAGCGAGAGCGCGGCTTCGGCGCCGATCAGACGCGGCGTGCGCTGCGTGCCGCCCGCACCGGGCAGCAGGCCGAGATTGACTTCGGGCAGGCCGAGCTTCGCGCCCGCGACGGCGAGGCGATAGTGTGCGGCGAGCGCCACTTCGAGACCGCCGCCGAGCGCCGCGCCGTGAATGGCCGCGATCACCAGCTTGTGGCAGGACTCCATGCGCGCGCAGACGTCAGGCAGCGCGGGCGGCTGCGGCGGCTTGCCGAATTCGCGGATGTCGGCGCCCGCGATGAAGTTGCGGCCCGCGCCGACGATCAGCACGGCCTGCACGGCGTCGTTCGATTCGGCGTGCTCGATGGCGGCCGCGAGGCCGCGCCGCACGTCCACGCCGAGCGCGTTCACGGGCGGGTTGTCGACGGTGACGAGCAGCACCTTGCCGCGCAGTTCGTGGGTGACGGGGGAAGCGGGAACGGCCGTATCGATTGCCATGAAGGGTGTCTCCGAATTGAGGGCCTGACAGGCTGCGGGCCCGGAAGGCGGTTCTCTGATATTCGTTTTATTGTGTGTACGCCAAGGTTAATTGACAATCCCATGGTTCGTTGACAGACTGTCAAGGATCCTTTGACAATCGTCAGTCATCAGGAAATCGCCGGGACCAAAACGTGGATGTCAATGCGCTGACCATGCTGGTCGAAATTCTCGACGCAGGCAATCTGAGCGAGGCCGCGCGCCGGCTCAAGATGAGCCGCGCGAACGTGAGTTACCACCTCAATCACCTCGAAAAGTCGGTCGGCCTGCAACTCGTGCGGCGCACCACGCGGCGCGTCGAGCCGACCGAGATCGGGCTGAAGCTCTACGAGCACGGCCGCTCGATCCAGAATGCGCTGCTGGCCGCGCGCGAGTCGGTGTCCACGCTCGGCCAGAGCCTGCAGGGGCGCGTGCGGCTCTCGGTGCCCAGCGGCTATGGGCAACTCGTGATGTCGGACTGGCTGATCCGCTTCAAGCGGCTCTATCCCGGCATCGTGCTCGACGTGATGTTCGAAAACCGCGTGGAAGATCTGCTGCGCGACGAAGTCGATATCGCCGTGCGCGTGATGCACGAACCGCCGCAGAATCTCGTCGCGCGCGACATGGGCGCGGTCAAGTACATCATCTGCGCGTCGTCGCAATGGGCGGCCGAGCATGGCATGCCGCAGACGCTGGAGGATCTCGCGAGCGCGCCCGTGATCACCGCCACGGTGGTGGGGCGGCAACTGCGTCTCGCGGGCTATCTCGACGACGAACGGCACGAGGTGCTGCTGGAGCCGGCGATCATTTCGGAGAACTTTCTATTTCTGCGCCAGTCGATTCTGTCCGGGCTCGGCGTGGGCATCGTGCCCGACTATGTGGTGCATGACGACATCCGCAACGGCTCCGTCGTGACCTCGCTCGACGCGTGGCGTCTGAGCATCTTCGGGACGCACATGTACATGCTCTACATGCCGAACCGCCACCACACGCGCGCCGCCGCCACCTTCATCGACTTCGTGCTCGAAGAAGCGCACAAGACGGGGCGCGGCGCCGCCGCGTGAGTCTGCTTCGCGGCGGCTTGGGCGCGGGTTTGGGTGCCGCGTGAGGGCGTTTATTCACCGGTAAGCTGGTTCGTCAGCTCGACGGCGGGCTGCGAGGTGTTGCCGCCTTGCGCGATCAGCAGATGGATCTGGCCGACCGCGAGTTGCGAGAGCGTGCCCGAGATCGGCACCGAGGTGATCAGCCAGTCGGCGTTATTGCCAAGCTGGAAGCTGGCCGACTGGAAGATCGGCGTCTTCGATCCGGCGACCGTCGCGACGGCGATATAGGTGCCGCCGTTCAGATAGTTCGAATCCTGGCCGCTCGCGGGCACGGCGTTCTTGTACGCCACGCCCGCCATGGTCGGCGAGACGGTGCTGATATCGGTGCCGGGCGCGACGATATAGACGTCGAGGTTCTGCGCGTTGACCGTTGCGTTGAACGCGCGCACGCGTGCGCTGCTGGAGAGCAGGCCCTTGTCGAACGGATCGTCGATCAGGCCGATGTCGCCGCCCGTAAGCGCGGGCAGCGCGAGCACCGTGTATTCGTGGCCCTTGGTGACGTCGGGGAAGTTGCCGCTGGCGATCGCCGTGGTCGTGCCGGTGTTGGCGTAAGCCACCGTCGTGTTGCCCGTGTTGATGTTCGCGAAGTTGGTGACCTGCTTGTACGCGATGTTGGTCTGCAATGGCGAGCCGTTCACGAGGAAGTCCACGTTGCCGCCGCCGGGCAGTGCGTGCACGAAATGGACCTCGGGGTTTTGCAGGCCGAGTTCCTTGCCTACGTCGTTGCCGCCGCCGCCGCATGCGCTCAGCAGGGCTGCCGCGCTCGCGAGCACGGCCAGGGTGCGAATCGTCTTCATCTCATCCACCTCATCGGGTTTCGTTACAGGCTGTAGAAGGCACGGTGTATGTGTGCGCTGTTGTTATGGTTTCCGTTATGGCTTCCGTTATGGCCCGTCCGCGCGCGGTGTTTCGTCGTGCGCGGGTGGGCGAGCATGGTCAGCAATCGCTGTGCCGTGCGAGTGGCGCGTGGGGCGGGAAGTCGTAACAAGGCGTAAGCGCACACGCGGAAACGCTGCGTGGGGCGAAACCCGGTGCGAGGATGAGGAGAAGCGCGATAAGAAGCGCGATAAGAAGCGCAATGAGGGGCGTGATGAGCGCGGCGGCAGCGAGGCACGCAGGCACGCGCGCGAGGCGCGCCTTGCGTTGCCTTTACAACGAAAACAGCGACACGGTGAAGCTTTTACGTGCGAACCGGTACTCAGGCATCCTGAGCGGGCTTGCCTTCCGGGTCCGTGTTTTGCGCCTTCGAATGTGCGTCCCTCGATCGGCCCTTGTCGGCGTCGAGCGGATCATGCGCATTGTCGCGATCGTGTGCGTCGCGCGTATCGCCGTGATCGGCGCACGCGCCAGTGGCGGGCGGACGTCCGCGCGTGGCCGCCGCGAGCGGCACGCGCTGTTGAATGCCGGCCTTCGCGAGCATATGCGCGCTGATCGGCGCGGTCAGAAACAGGAACGCGGGAATCAGCAATTCATGCAGACTCGCGTAGTTGCTGTGAGCGCTGAAATAGATCACCGAGGCGAGCACGATGCCGCCCACGCCGAGCGTGGTCGATTTGGTGGGGCCGTGCAGGCGCATGAAAAAATCGGGCAGACGCGCGAGCCCGATGGCGCCGATCAGCGTAAACAGGCTGCCGATCAGCAGCAGCACGCAGACGATCGCTTCGACGACGGTTTGCATCGGCGGGCCTCGTTTAGTTGAGCATTCAGTTGAGTTCGATGATGTCGCCGCGCTGCAGATACTTCGTCAGCGCGACGGTGCCCACGAAGCCCATCACCGCGATCAGCAGCGCGACTTCGAAGAAGACGGTCGAGCGCAGGCTGATGCCGTACACCACGATCAGCGCGATGGCGTTGATGTTGAGCGTGTCGAGCGCGACGATGCGGTCGGGCAGCGACGGGCCGCGCACGAGCCGCACGAGCGTGAGCAGAAAGGCGAGGCCGAGGATCGCGAGCGAAACCGGAATGGCGATGGCTAGCATGTGAAGATCTCCATCAACGGGGCTTCGTAACGGGACTTGATGAGCGCGACGAGCGCGGCTTCGTCCGCGAGGTCGAGCACGTGCACGACGAGGCGCGTGCGGTCGTCGCTGAGTTCGGCGCAGAGCGTGCCGGGGCTCAGCGAGACGATGCTGATGAGCGCCGTGAGCGCGATCTCGTGCGTGCTGTCGAGCGGCACTTCGATGAACGCGGGCCGCAGGCGCTTCGTCGGGCCGAGCACGAGCAGCGCCACTTCCACATTCGCCACGACGATGTCGATCAGCACGTGCAGCGCGAGAAGCGCGAGCCGCCACGGCTTGCCGAAGCGCACTGGCTGTAGCCACAGGCCTTCGCCGACGCAGAACGAAATCACGCAGCCGAGCACCGCGCCGAGTAGCAGATTGCCGGGCGAGATGTCGTTCATCAGCAGCACCCAGCAGACGAGCAGCACGAATGTGAGCCACGGGTGCGGAAAGAGCCGTTTGAACATGGTCAGCTCCCTTGGGCCGCGGATGCGGGTGCGGATGACGGCGCGGATGGCGGCGCAAGCTCAGGCGCAGGTCCGGGCACGGCCGACGGTGCGGGCAGGATCGCGTGCACGTAGGCTTCGCGGTCGAGCAGTTGCGTGGCCGTGGCGTTGAGATAGTGACGCAGCGCGCCCGCGTCCAGCGTGATCGCCGCCACGCAGCCCAGCAGCAGCGCACAGGCCGCGAGCTTCGCGTTGCTGCCGCGCGGCGCGGACGTCGTGGCATGGGCCTGCGCGCGCGCGGCGGGTTCGGCCCACAGCAGGCGCGTGCCGGTGCGGCTCAGCGCGACGATCGACAACAGGCTCGACAGCAGCACGGCGGGCCACAGCACGGCGGCGGCGCCGATTGGCGTGGCGGAGAGCACCATCGCCTTGCCGAGGAAGCCCGAGAGCGGCGGCAGGCCCGCTGCGCCCACCGCCGCGATCAGATAGAGCAGCCCGGCGACGTTCGAGGGCCACGGGGCGTAGGCGCGCGCGGTGGGGGCGGGCTGCGCGGTGTCAGCCGCTTGCACCGTTTGCTCTGCTTGCACCGATGCCACCGATGCCACCGCCTGCGCGGCGCGCTGGCGCGCGAGCCTCGCAACCGCCGCCGCATCGGATTCAGGCGAGATGGCGGCCACGTTGGCGTCGTCGAGCGCTTCGAGCGAACCGGGTTCGATGTGCTCGGTATCGGCGGCGTGCGGGGCCGCGGCGGCTTCGGGTTCGAGCGTGTCGGCGAGCAGGAACAGCGCGCCCGTGCACAACGTCGTGCTGATCAGGTAGTAGAGCAGCGCGCTCCACGCGAGCGGCGTCTGCTGCGTGGCCGCCGCGATCAGCAGGCCGACCGAGACGAGCACGAGATAGCCCGTCGTGGTCTTGAGGCTCGACACCGCGAGCGCGCCCAGCGCGCCGAACACGATGGTCGCGATCGCGAGCCACCACGCCCAGTGATGCATGAACGCATCGAGCACGCCGCCCGCCGCGCCGAACACGAGCGCATCGCAACGCAGCATCGCGTAGATGCCGACCTTGGTCATGATCGCGAACAGCGCCGCGACCGGGCCGATGGCGCTGCGGTACGCCTGCGGCAGCCACATCGACATCGGGAACACGGCGGCCTTCAGGCCGAACACGAGCATCAGCGTGATGCCCGCGAACTGCGCGAGCGGCAGCGTGCCCGTGGGCAGCAGCGCGAGACGCTCGCCCATGTCGGCCATGTTGAGCGTGCCGGTGATGCCGTACAGCACGCCCAGCGCGATCAGGAAGAACGACGAACCGACGAGGTTCATCAGCAGATAATGCAGCCCGTTGCGCACGCGCCGCGCGCCGCCGCCGTGCAGCAGCAGCGCATACGAAGCGATCAGCAGGAGTTCGAAGAATACGAACAGGTTGAACAGGTCGCCCGCGAGGAACGCGCCGTTCAGGCCCATCAGCTCGAACTGGAACAGCGCGCGGAAATAGCGTCCGCGCCGCGCGTCGGCGCTCGAAGTGCCGATCAGGCAGCACACCGCGAGCACGGCGGTCAGCAGCAGCATCAGCGCGCCGAGCCGGTCGAGTTGCAGCACGATGCCGAACGGCGCGGGCCAGGCGCCGAGCGCGTAAGTGGCGATATCGCCTTGCGCCGCGTGCGCCATCAGCAGGGCGGCGACCGGCAGCAGCGCGACGATGGCGAGCGCGTTGAGCGCGCGTTGCAGGCGCTTCGCGCGCGGCGGCAGCGCGACGATGGCCGCCGCCGCGAACAGCGGAATCAGGATGGGGAGCAGAAGGGCGTGATTCATTCGTCGCGCGCCGCCTCGCTGGAGATGCGGTCGTCGGCGAGGCCGTCGACGTGATCGTTGCCCGTGATCGCGAGCGAGCGCAGCGCGAGCACGACTGTGAAGGCCGTCATCGCGAAGCCGATCACGATGGCCGTGAGTACGAGCGCTTGAGGCACGGGGTCGGCGTATTCGGCGCCCGCCGCGATCACGGGCGGCTTGCCGGTCGAGAGCCGGCCCATGCCGAGCAGGAACAGGTTGATCGCATACGAGAACAGCGTGATGCCGAGAATCACGGGCAGCACGCGCGCGCACAGCAGCAGGTAGATGCCGCAGGTGCAGAGCACGCCGATTGCGGCGGCGAAGGCGGCTTCCATCAGCTTTTCTCCACGGATTGCATGTCCTTGTCGCGCACGCCGAGGTGCGAGACGATCGTCAGCGTCGTGCCCACCACGGCACCCACCACGCCGAGATCGAACAGCATCGCCGTGCTCAGTTCGATCTCGCCGATCAGCGGCAGATGGAAGTGCCCGAACGCGCTCGTCAGGAACGGATGGCCGAAGGCGAGACTGCCCAGCCCCGTGGCCGCCGCGACGAGCAGCCCGAGCCCCGCGAGCGCGCGATAGTTGAGGCGGATGCGCGACTCGGTCCAGAGCACGCCGCTCGCCACGTATTGCAGCAGCAGCGCGACGGAGACGATCAGCGCGGCGATGAAGCCGCCGCCCGGCAGATTGTGGCCGCGCAGGAACACGAACACGGCCACCAGCACGGTGAGCGGCAGCATCAGCCGCGCGAGGATCGCGAGCAGCAGCGGATGCGATTGCGACGACCACGGCAGCCCGCCCGGACCCGTGTCGGGCGCTTTCAGGCGCAGGCCGCGCAAGAGCGCCTTGACCGCGAGACCGGCCACCACGAGCACGCTGATTTCGACCATCGTGTCGAAGCCGCGAAAGTCGACGAGGATCACGTTCACGACGTTGTGACCGCCGCTGCCGGGCAGCGCGTTGGCGAGGAAGTATGGCGCGATGCCGTGCTCGGGCGTGCGCGTCATCACTTCGTAGGCCACGCTGCCGAGCAGGCCGCCGCCCGCGAGCGCGAGCAGGCCGTTGCGCAGGCGCGTGGGAATCGGCTCGGCGGCGGTTTGCAGTTGCGGCAGGAAATAGATCGCCAGCACCAGCAGCAGGATCGTGACGACTTCGACGGAGATCTGCGTGAGCGCGAGATCAGGCGCGGAGAAGCGCGCGAACGCGAGCGTCACGAGCAGCCCGCAGGTGCTCAGCATGACGAGCGCGTAGAGCGTGTGTGCGCGTGCGAGCACCACGCCGAGCGCGAACAGCGCCATCAGCCCGAGGCCGCAGAGCGTGACGGGATCGAGCGGCATGCTCGCATACGTGCCGCCGAACGCGCCCAGCGCGACGAACGAGGCGCCCGGCACGATCAGCATCGCGGCGATCATCCACGAAAGATAGTGCGGCAGCGAGCGCGTTTCGAACACGCGCACGATCGCGCCCGCGCCTTTTTCGAGGCGCTGCACGAGGCGGTCGAAGTCCTCGCTCGCGTTCATCTCCGTGAGCAGCGAGCGATGATGGCGGAACGCGTCGCGGCGCGCGAAGAACAGCACGCCGCCCGCCACGAACGACACCACGCTCATGACGAGCGGCGTGTTGATGCCGTGCCACAGGCTCAGGCTGTATTCGGGCAGCTTGCCGCCGAGTGTGAACCATGCCGCCGATTCGAGCAGACGGCCGATCGACTGCTGCGGAAAGAGGCCGATCAGCAGACAGATCACCACGAGGATTTCCACCGGCAGCTTCATGAAGCGCGGCGGTTCGTGCGGCGGATAGTGAGGCAGGTCGCGCGGCGTTTCGCCGTCGAAGAACACGCCCCAGACGAAGCGCAGCGAGTACGCCACCGAGAGCGCGGCGGCCACGATGGCGACGACCGGAATCGCCCAGTTCAGCGGGCCGAACATGCCTTGCGCGAGCGTCTCGCCGAAGAACATTTCCTTCGAGAGAAAGCCGTTGAGCAGCGGCACGCCCGCCATCGCGAGCGACGCCACGCTCGCCAGCACGGCCGTGTGCGGCATGAACTTGCGCAGGCCGCGCAGACGGCCGAGATCGCGCGTGCCGCTTTCGTGATCGATGATGCCCGCCGCCATGAACAGCGAGGCCTTGAACACCGCGTGGTTGACGGTGTGAAAAAGCGCGGCGACGGTGGAGAGCTGCGTGTCGAGACCGAACAGCAGCACGATCAGGCCGAGATGGCTGATCGTGGAGTAGGCGAGCAGGCCCTTGAGATCGCGCTGGAACAGCGCCATCGACGCGCCGCCCACGAGCGTGACGAGGCCCGCGAGCGTCGCCGTATAGGCCCACCAGTGCGTGCCTTCGAACACGGGGTAGAGACGCGCGAGCAGGAACACGCCGGCCTTCACCATCGTCGCCGAATGCAGGTACGCGGACACCGGCGTGGGCGCCGACATCGCGTGCGGCAGCCAGAACTGGAACGGGAACTGCGCCGACTTCGTGAACGCCGCGAACAGCGCGAGCAGCAGAATGGCCGGATAGAGCGGATCGTGCTGGATCTTGTCGACTTGCGCGAGCACGTCGTTGAGTTCATAGCTGCCGCAGACGTGGCCGAGCAGCAGCACGGCGGCGAGCAGCGCGAGTCCGCCCGCGCCCGTGATGGTGAGCGCCATGCGCGCGCCGCGCCGCGCGTCGGGCCGCGACGGCCAGAAGCCGATCAGCAGGAAGGAGACGAGGCTCGTCAGCTCCCAGAAGATCACGAGCAGCAGCAGATTGTTCGCGAGCACGACGCCGAGCATCGCGCCCATGAACAGCAGGAGCAGCAGATAGAGACGCGGCAGCGCCTCGCTGCCCGCGAGGTAGTAGCGCGCGTAGATGAACACCAGCAGGCCGATCGCGAGCACCAGCAGCGCGAACATGAACGACAGGCCGTCGAGACGCAGCGACAGCGCGAGGCCGATGTCGGGCACCCACTCGCGGCGCCATTGCAGCACGCCGTGGCTCGACATGCCCACGCGTTCGCTGAGCAGCAGGCCGAGGCCGAACAGCGCCGCCGCGAAGGCGATCCAGGTGGAGAGCGCGCTGGCGCGCCGCGCCGTGAGCGCCACCAGCGCCGCAGCCACGAACGGAAGTACGACGAGCCACCCCAATACCATTCGATGCTCTCCGGGAATCCCGCTGCACGCGGTTTGAACGGTGCGGGCCCGCCGGGCCGCAGCTACGATCATAGCCGCAAACGGGGTCGGAGTTCATGCGATTGGCATTGGGGCTGCCTTGGGGCTGCATTGAGGGCGCATTGACGCGGCGCTCGCGTCTGCGCGGTGCTTGCGCGGCGCTTGCGTGGCGGCGATCCGCGCGCGCTGCGCCATGCTCAGGCCATCTGGCTGAGCGTCTTGCGAAAACGCGCGAGCGAGAACACGAACAGCACGGTGCCGATCACGGCGAGCCAGAGAAACGGCTGCCAGACGACCGAGATGCCCGCGCCGCGGAACAGGATCGCCTGCCCCAGTTCGACGAAGTGCGTGGTGGGCGCGGCGAGCATGATGTGCTGCACGAATTCCGGCATGCTTTCGCGCGGCGTGCTGCCGCCCGAGAGCATTTGCAGCGGCAGCAGCACGAGCACGAGCAGCATGCCGAACTGCGGCATGCTGCGCGCGAGCGTCGCCATGAAAATGCCCATCGACGTGGTCGCGAACAGATGCAGCGCCGCGCCCGTGAGAAACAGCGCGACCGAGCCTTCGATCGGCACGTGCAGCGCGCCGCGCACGATGAACGTGAGCGAAAGCGCGGCGGCCACGAGCACCACGAGCCCCATCGACCAGACTTTCGCGAGCATGATTTCGGTGGGCGTGACGGGCATCACCAGCAAGTGCTCGATGGTGCCGTGCTCGCGCTCGCGTATCAGCGCCGCGCCCGTGAGGATGATCGACAGCATCGTCACGTTGTTGATGATTTCCATCAGCGAGCCGAACCACGCCTGCGTGAGATTCGGATTGAAGCGCGCGCGCACGGCGAGATCGACGGGCAGTTCGGTGGGCGCGCGGTAGCGGTTCACGAATTCCGTGGCTTCGTCGTTGATCATCTGCTGGATGTAGCTGCTGCCCGTGAACGCCTGGCTCATGCGCGTGGCGTCCACGTTGAGCTGCACTTGCGCCGCGCGTCCCGCGAGCACGTCGCGTTGCAGGTTCGGCGGAATGTTCAGCACGAAGGTGTAGTTGCCCGCGTCCATGCCACGGTCGGCCTGAGCGGGCGTGACCATGACCGGCGCGAGAAAATGCGGCGGAAAGAACGCCTGAATGAGACGCTGCGAGAGCGGCGAAACATCGTTGTCGATCACGGCGATGGGCGCCATGTGCAGCGACTCGGGTCGCGAGGTCGCCGACGAATAGATCATCGCCGTGAACGAGAACACGATGAGGATCAGCAGCATGGGGTCGCGCGCGAGGCTCCAGAGTTCCTTCACGCCGAGACGGTAGATGTTGGCGAGGTGGCGGCGCATCTCAGCTCTCCTGCTTCTTGAGCAGCGCGACGGTCAGGCCGAGCACGATGGGCGTGGCGATCGCGAGCGGCCAGAACGAATGCCAGAGGTCGCCGAAATTGAGCGCCTTGTTGAAGACGCCGCGGCTGATCGTGAGCATATGGCTCGCCGGATAGATCTGCCCGATCAGGCGGCCCGTACCTTCGAGCGACGACACCGGCGTGATGAGGCCCGCGAACTGAACCGAAGGCACCATCGTGCCGATCATCGTGAAGAACAGCGCGGCGATCTGGCTTTTCGTGAACGTCGAGGCGAGCAGGCCGATCGCGGTCGCGCAAAGGCAGTAGAGAATGGCCGCGCAGAACAGCGTGGAGAAACTGCCTTTGATTGGCACCCCGAATAATGTAATGGCGAGCAGCACCATCAGCAGGAAATTGAGCATCGCGAGCAGCACGTAAGGCGCCTGCTTGCCCAGCAGGAATTCGAGCCGCGTGACCGGCGTGACGTAGAGATTGATGATCGAGCCCAGTTCCTTCTCACGCACCACGGCGAGCGCGGTGAGCATTGCGGGCATCATCAGCAGCAGCACGGGGATCACGGCGGGCACCATCGCGGGCAGGCTGCGCACGTCTGGGTTGTAGCGAAAGCGCGTTTCGACGGAGACCGCCGAATGCGCGGTGACGCCCAGGCGCAGCTTCGCCTGTTCGAGCAGCCAGCCCTGGTGCATGCCGAGCACGTAGCCGCGCACGGTTTCCGCACGCTGCGGCATCGCGCCGTCTACCCAGACGCCGATCTGCACGGCCTTGCCGCGCCCCACGTCGCGCGCGAAACCGGGCGGAATCTCGATCGCGAGCGCGAGTTCGCCGCTGCGCATGCGCTTGTCCATTTCCGCGTAACTCGCGATGGGCGGGCGCTCGACGAAGTAGCGCGAGCCCGCAATATTCAGCTCGTAGTTGTGCGAGAGCGCGGTCTGGTCGTGATCGAGCACGGCGAAGCGCAAGTCCTCCACGTCCATGCTGATGCCGAAGCCCATCACGAACAGGAGCAGCAGCGAGCCCGCGAGCGCGAGCGTCGCGCGCACGGGATCGCGGCGCAGTTCGAGCGCCTCGCGCCACATATAGCTCCAGGCGCGTTGCAGGCTGAAGCCGCGATGCTGTTCGGGATGCGCGGCGGCATCGGGGTTTTCGGCGAGCGCGGAGAGTTCGTCGGTGGTGCTTTCCTCGGTGCCCGCGCCCGCGTCCACCAGATACGCGATGAAGGCTTCTTCGAGCGTGGCCGCGCCGCGATCGCGTGTGATGTTCGTGGGCGTGTCGCTCACGAGCACGCGGCCCGCGTGCATCAGCGAAATGCGGTCGCAGCGCCCGGCCTCGTTCATGAAGTGCGTGGAGATGAAGATCGTCACCTGATCCTCGCGCGCGAGCGCGATCAGCAGGCGCCAGAAGTTGTCGCGCGCGACCGGATCGACGCCCGAGGTCGGTTCGTCGAGGATCAGCAACTCGGGCTTGTGCACCATCGCCACCGCGAGCGAGAGCCGCTGGCGCACGCCGAGCGGCAGGCTCTCGGGCAGCGTGTCGAGCGCCTCGGCGAGCGCGAAGCGTTCGACCATTTCGTCGACGCGCGCGGGAATCTCGGCTTCGGGCACGTGAAAGAGACGCGCATGCAGCACGAGATTCTGGCGCACCGTGAGTTCGCCGTAGAGCGAGAACGCCTGCGACATGTAGCCGACGCGTCGGCGCGTGTCGAGATCGCGCGGATCGACTTCATGGCCGAACAACCACGCCTTGCCTTCGCTCGCAGGCAAGAGGCCCGTGAGCATCTTCATCGTCGTCGATTTGCCGCAGCCGTTCGAGCCGAGAAAGCCGAAGATCTCGCCGCGCTGAATGCGAAAGCTCACGTGATCGACGGCCACGAAGTCGCCGAAACGCATCGTCAGGTCTTTCGCTTCGATGGCGATTTCAGTGTGCTCGTCCACGTTCAGCGGCACGATTTCGACCGGCTCGTGGCCGCGCTTTTTCGCCTCGGGCAGCAGCGCGATAAACGCATCTTCGAGCGAGGCCGTGTGCGTGCGTGCGAGCAGTTCGGCGGGCGTGCCGGTCGCGAGCACCGCGCCGTCGTCCATCGCGATCAGCCAGTCGAAGCGCTGCGCCTCGTCCATGTATGCGGTCGCGACGATCACGCTCATCGACGGGCGCTCCTTGCGGATGCCGTTGATGAGGTCCCAGAACTGCGCGCGCGCGAGCGGATCGACGCCCGTGGTGGGTTCGTCGAGAATCAGCAGATCGGGGTCGTGGATCAGCGCGCAACAGAGGCCGACTTTCTGCTTCATGCCGCCCGAGAGCTTGCCCGCGGGCCGCGCGAGAAACGGATCGAGGCCGGTGCTGCGCGTGAGCGCGTCGATGCGGCGGCGGCGCTCGCCGGCGTCGTGGCCGAACAGGCGGCCGAAGAATTGCAGATTCTCCTCGACCGAGAGCGTGGGATAGAGATTCTTGCCGAGCCCTTGCGGCATGTAGGCGATGCGCGGGCAGACGTCGTCGCGATGCTTCTTGCTCGACATGTCGCCGCCGAGCACCCACACGAGACCTTCCTGCACCTTGCGCGCGCCCGCGATCAGCGAGAGCAGGCTCGACTTGCCCACGCCGTCCGGGCCGATCATGCCGACCATCAGTCCGGCCGGAATGTCCTGCGTGACGTCGCGCAGCGCGACGGTCTTGCCATAGTGCAGGCCGACATGCTCGAGGCGAACGGCGGGTTCACTCATCAGGGCACCTTGACCTCAAGTTTGCCGGGCCAGTCTTCGTTGGGGTCCAGCTTGACCCACGCGACGCCGGGCAGGCCGGTTTTCACGTACTTGAGATGCGCCTGGAGCAGCACGGGATCGATCTGCGCCTTCACGCGGAACATCAGCTTTTCGCGCTCGCTTTGCGTTTCCACGGTCTTCGGCGTGAACTGCGCGGTCGAGGAAACGAACGTGACCTTGGCGGGAATCACCCACTGCGGCGCGGCGTCGAGAATGATGCGCACGTCCTGGCCGAGCGAGACGCGGCCCGCCGCATTGGTCGGCAGGAAGAAGGTCATGTAGACGTCGGCGAGGTCGATCATGTTGAGCACCTTGCCGCCCGAGCCGAGCACTTCGCCGGGCTGCGCGACGCGGTACTGCACGCGGCCCGCGCGCGGCGCTTTCAGATCGCTGTCCTGAATGTCGGCCTGCACGCGGTCGATGGTCGCCTGCGCCGCCGCAATCGCCGATTCCGCGCCGGTCTGCTGCGCCTTCGCCGCCGCGACGGCCGCGGCGGCGGCGGTGACCTGGGCCTTGGCGGCGGCCACGGCGGCTTGCGAACTGCGTACGCGCGCGCGGTCGTCGTCGAGTTCCTGCATCGACGAGGCGCCTTCCTTCGAGAGCTTTTCCGAGCGCGCGAGACGGCGGCGCGCCGCGTCGAGTTCGCTTTCGCGCTGCGTCACGGTGGCCTCGGCGGCGCGCTGATCGCTCTCGCGCAAGGCGACTTGCGCTTTCGCGCTTGCATCCTTGTTGACGGCCTGCTGATGCTGCGCGACCGCTTCGCTGCGCTGCGCCTGAAGCGTGTCGACCTGCATGTGTGCGAGCGTCTGGCCCGCCTCGACGAAGTCGCCTTCCTTGACCAGCACGTCCTGCACGCGGCCCGCGAGCTTGGTGGCGACGTCGATCTCGGTGGCCTCGATGCGGCCGTTGCCGTTCACGAAATCGGCGCCCAGACCGCGATCCGCGTAATGGCGCCAGCCGAAATAACCGCCCGCCGCGACCACGATCACGACGACGGCGGGAATCCATTTGCGGGCTGATATTGGCATGACGGGAACCTCTGAATCAGGGAGTGTGGGGCGCGGCGGGCGCGTGCGGCGCGCGTTGGGCATTCGGCACGGGCATCGCGCTCGGCGTGCCGGTGCCGGGCGCGGCGATTTCGGGCGAGATCGCGTTCGATGCGGCGGTGGCCTCGGCCTTGCCGGATAGATCGGCATCCGAACTAATTGCGCCGGGCACGCTGGTGGCGAGCGCGCCGCCGCCGAGCGCTGCATAGAGCGAGACGAGACTCGACAGATACGCGCGGCGCGTCTGCACGAGCTGCTGCTGCATGGTGAGCAGATCGCGCTGGGCATCGAGCACTTCGAGGAAGGGCGAGGCGCCGTGGTCGTAACGCAGTTGCGCGAGACGCGCGCGTTCGGCCTGCGCCGCCTCGGTCGCGCGCAGCGCCGTGACCTGCTCGGCGAGCCATTCGCGCGCGGCGAGCGCATCGGCCACATCGCGGAATGCCGACTGCACCGCGCGTTCGTACGAGGTCACGGCCTGATCGCGCTGCGACTTCGCGATGTCGAGATTCGCCTCGCGGCGGCCCGCATCGAAGATCGGCAACGACACGCTCGGGCCGAAATTCCACGCGCGGCTCGGGCCGGTGAACAGATCGGAAAGCTGCGTGCTCGCGGTGCCGAACGCGCCGGTGAGCGTGATCTTCGGGAAGAATTCGGCGCGCGCGGCGCCGATGTTCGCGTTCGCGCCGCGCAACTGATATTCGGCGGCGACGATGTCGGGACGGTTCGTCAGCAGATCGGACGGCAGGCCCGCGGGCAGGCCGCGCATCACGGCGTTGTCGTCGAGCTTGACGTCTTCGTGCGGCAGGTCGATGGGCTTGCCGACGAGCAGTTGCAGCGCGTTCAGACGCGTCGCGCGCTCCTGCTGAAGCTGCGCGCCGAGCGCTTCGGCCTGACGCCAGAGTGTTTCGACCTGCTTGAGATCGAGCCGCGAAATCGAGCCCACTTCGTGACGCCGCTTGAAAATGCGATACGACTCCTTGCGGCTCGCGATGGTCTGCTGCGTGAGCATGAGGCGCTCGTCGAGTTCGCGCAGGCTCAGATAGCTGTTGGCGACCTGCTCGACGACGGCGAGCGTGACGGCCTGGCGCGCGGCGTCGGTGGCGAGATAGTTTTGCAGCGCCGCTTCCTTGAGATTCGCCACGCGGCCCCAGAAGTCGAGTTCCCAGCTCGCCATGCCGATGCCGACCTGATACTGCGTCGCGGTCATCGGCACACCGTAGCCCGATAGTTGCGCGGGCACGCGGGCGCGGGCGAGATCGGCTTCGACGCCGAGGGTCGGAAACTGGTCCGCGCGGCGAATGCCGTACATCGCGCGCGCTTCTTCGACACGCTGGATCGCGAGTTGCAGATCCTTGTTGTGGTCGAGCGCGTCGGCGATCAGGCCTTGCAGCACGGGGTCGGTGAAGTAATCCTTCCAGCCCACTTCTACGGCGCGCAGCGCGGCGGCGCTGCTCGCATCGCCGTTCTGCTGCGCGCCGCTTTCGGGGAAGGTTGGCGGAACCGGCAAGGGCGGCTGCTGGTACTCGGGCGCGAGCGACATGCAGCCGGACAGCGCCGCCGTGACGACGGCGAACGCGAGTGCGTGCGGCCAGCGCCGCGCCGGCTGGCTGAATGCGCGCGAGGGGCGCGAGGGACGCGAGGGGCGCGGCGTGCCGGATGGAGCGTTGGCTCGTCCAGACCGGCCGAAAGCTGAGCCGAAAGCGGTGGGGCGGCGGATCATCGGTGACTTCTCCTCTCGCGCGTGCTGCGGTTAGCCGCGTCGAAGCGCGTGCGGGCGCGTGCGCTGCGGCTCACTGCGGTTCACAAACGACGCCGCCGCGCGCGCGAGATACGCGCGGCCTGCGTCGGGCTGACTGCGGGCGTCGTTTGAGGGGCAAAGCGGTGCGGCGCGCATCAGGGCGAGCCGTGGGGCAAAGGCCGAGGAAATCCGGCGTCCGGCTTTTGGATATGGGTGACGGCGCGCCGCGTAACAAGAGCCGCGCGGTGCGGCGCAGTGCCGCTGCGGCGTGCGCCGTGAGCCGCCGTGCGTGGCGCGCGAAGCGCGAGCGCCGGCTTTCGCCTCGGGTCGAGGCGATTCGATGGTTGCGTGGTCATCATCTGGGTGCGCGTGTGGCGGACGATGGCGACTCGCGGGATGCGGTGCGCATCGCGTTCGGGGCGCGCGCGGTTCACGTGCGTCCCGATTCGCGAACGATCGTGACACAAAGAAAAAAGCCGTGACGGCCAGGTGTGCAGCGGCGAGCGGTGGTGCGATCACGTTGTCCGTTCCGACGCTGCGCGCGCCAATCGAACGGCGGCGCGCGCGACCGCGCGAACCGTGTGATTCGCGTGATTCGCGCGTGCGATGCCGCTTACGCGGCCTTTCCCGCGTTTACATCGGCCAGACGAAGGCCTCGTGCGCGTGCGCGGTCTTGCCGATATCGACGGCGCGGCGCACGGTCTTGCCGTCGTGGCTCGCGGTCACGATGTAATGGCCGTCGGGCAGCGTGACGAGCATGAACGGACCGTTCGCGCGCGTGGCGAGCAGTGTCTGGCCGTGCGCGTCGGCGATCTGCACCGGCACGTTGGCGAGATATTCGTTGCCGTCCGCGCTTTGCCGTGCGAATTCGAGCGAGAGCGGATAGCGCGCCATCGCGGCCTTGAACGCCGCCGACTGGTCGCTGCCGATGCCGCCCGAGCGATACGCGATATCGCCCGCGTGTTGCGTCGGCGGTAGCGCGGCGAGGGGGCTTGTTTCAGCGGCTGTCGTGGCGTTGGCGTGGTTCGCGAGCGCCGCCGCATACGCGCCCGGTGCGCCGAATGCACCGAAAGTGAGCGCGAGCGACGCGGCCGTTGACAGCGCCATCCGCGGAAAAGTGCGTGCCTTCATGATCGACCTCCATCGATGGGTTCGAGGTGTATCGAGCGTAGGCCGCCGTACTTAAAAGTCCCTTAAAACAGGGACAATTTGCGTTTTCCGTGTCTGCATTGCAATGCAAGCCGTTTGAAAAAAACGAAGCCGCCGTGCGCGCGAGGCGGACGGCGGCTTCGGTGGTGTCGAACAGCCAGCTTACTGCGGAATCATGCCCGTGAGCACATACGCCTGAATCAGCGTGACGATGCCGACGATGGCCGCGAAAAATAGGCTATGGCGCAACGTGAAGCGGAACAGCGACGCTTCCTTGCCGACGAGGCCGGTGGCCGCGCACGCGACCGCGATCGATTGCGGCGAGATCATCTTGCCGCTCACGCCGCCCGAGGTGTTGGCCGCCACGAGCAGCGTGTCCGACACACCGATCTGGTGCGCGGTGGTGTGCTGGAGCGAGCAGAACAGCGCGTTTGACGAGGTGTCCGAACCGGTCAGGAACACGCCGAGCCAGCCGAGGAACGGCGAGAAGAACGGGAAGGCCGCGCCCGTGCCGGCGAGCGCGAGCGCCAGCGTCGACGACATGCCCGAGTAGTTCGCCACGAACGCGAAGGCGAGCACGAGGCCGATCGAGAGCACCGGGCGGCGCAGTTCGCCGAGCGTTTCGAAGAACGCGGCCACGGCGGCGCGCGGCTTCATGTTCAGCACGATCACGGAGATGATGGCCGTGATCATGATCGCCGTGCCGACGGCCGAGAGCCAGTCGAGCTTGAACACGGCGTCGTAGGGCTTGGGCGAGGCGACGATGGGCGCGGTGCGTACGACGAGCTGGTCGAGGCCGGGCACGTGGAAGCTCAGCACCGTGCCCGCGAGCGCGCCCTTCGCGGCGAACAGCGCCTTGAACGGCTTCACGCTCCAGACCGTGACGATGGCCGTCAGCAGAATGAACGGCGACCATGCGCGCACGGTTTGCGCGATCGAATACGGCGACGCCTGGCGGCTCGACGCCTTCATGCCGTCGTTGCCGCCGAAATGTCCGCCGCCGAAGCCGCCGAGCGTGGCTGCGCCGCCGCTCACGCGCACGTTCGCGCCAGCCGATTGCATCGCGCGGCGCGGCTGCCAGACCTTGAGGAAGGCGGCGAGCGCGACGAGGCTCACGAGCGCCGAGGTGATGTCCGGCAGTTCGGGGCCGATGTGATTCGACGTGAAGTACTGCGTAATCGCGAAGCTGCCGCCCGCGACCAGCGCGGCGGGCCACGTTTCCTTGAGGCCGCGCTTGCCGTCCATGATGAAGACGAGCCAGAACGGCACGAACAGCGAAAGCAGCGGCAATTGACGGCCCGCCATCGCGCCGATCAGGAACGGATCGATGCCCGTCACCTGGCCCGCCACGATGATCGGAATGCCCATCGCGCCGAACGCCACGGGCGCGGTGTTGGCGATCAGGCACAGGCCCGCCGCGTAGAGCGGCTCGAAGCCGAGGCCCACGAGCAGCGCCGAGGTGATTGCCACCGGCGCGCCGAAGCCCGCCGCGCCTTCGAGGAACGCACCGAACGAAAAACCGATCAGCAGCAGTTGCAGGCGCTGGTCGTCGGTGATCGAGAGCACGGAGGCGCGAATGACTTCGAACTGTCCCGTCTTCACGACGATCTTGTAGAGGAACACGGCCGTCACGATGATCCACGCGATCGGCCAGATGCCGTAGGCGAAGCCGAAGCCCGCCGACACCAGCGCCTGTTTGACCGGCATGCCGTATTCGAAGATCGCCACGCCAAGCGCGAGCACGAGCGTGATCGCGGCGGCTACGTGGCCCTTCAGGCGCAGGCCCGCGAGCGCGACGAAGAAGAACAGGATGGGCACGGCGGCCACGAGCGCGGACAGCCACAGACTGCCGAGCGGGGTGTAAATCTGATGCCAGGGTTGCACTACGGTCTCCTCCGATGATGCGGATAAAAATGGCGATGCGGGCTCGTCAGGCGGTTATGCAATGTAGTTTGGATGCCTGACGAGTTTGGGTTCGCAGCGTGATAAAGGCTATTTCGGCTGGTCGCGATCGTTGAGCAGATCGTGCAGGCTGCGCGGCGCGGGCTTGAGCGGCGTGCGGTGCTGCGTCCAGCCCATCTGCTGCGAAGGCGCGAGCGCGCGCAGACGCGTCGCGGCCCAGCGCAGCGCGCGATACGCACGCGGATGCGCGAACGCGCCGCTCCAGAAGCGCCAGACGAATTGCTCGCTCTTGCTGTGATTCGCGCCTTGGCCGCGCAGCGGATGCGCCACCGTTTCGTCGGGCGCGCGGTTCGCTTCGGTGCGCAGACGCACGAGCAATTGCGGAATCGGAATGCGTACGGGGCAGACTTCGCCGCACGCGCCGCACAGGCTCGACGCGGTGGGCAGATCGGCGGTGGCGTCGAGACCGAGCAGATGCGGCGAGATGATCTTGCCGATCGGGCCCGGATAGGTCGTGCCATACGCGTGGCCGCCGATGCGCGTGTACACCGGGCAATGATTCATGCACGCGCCGCAGCGGATGCATTGCAGCGTGGCGCGCAACTGGTCGTCGGCGTAGGCCTGGCTGCGGCCGTTGTCGAGCAGCACGAGATGCACTTCGCGCGGGCCGTCTTTCTCGCCGGCGCGGCGCGGGCTGCTGATCAGATTGAAGTACGTGGTGATCGGCTGGCCGGTCGCCGAGCGCGTGAGCAGGCTGGAGAGCGGCACGATGTGTTCGAGCTTCGCGACCACTTTTTCCATGCCCATGATCGCAATATGCACGTCGGGCACCGTGGTCGAAAGACGGCCGTTGCCTTCGTTTTCGACGAGCCAGAGCGTGCCGGTATCGGCGGCGGCGAAGTTCACGCCTGAGAGCCCGATCTGCGCATCGACGAACGCGCGGCGCAGCGCGCGGCGGCCCGTTTGAATCAGCGTATCGACGTCTTCGGTGTAGGGCGTATCGGGAATGTGCTCCTCGAACAGATGCCCGATGTCGCCCTTCGTTTTGTGGATCGCGGGCATGACGATATGCGAGGGCTTTTCGCCCGCGAGCTGGACGATGTACTCGCCCATATCCGACTCGATGCAGTCGATGCCGCGCGCGCCGAGGTAATGGTTGAGCTCGATTTCCTCACTCGCCATCGACTTGCCTTTGATGACGCGCGTCGCGGCGTGACGTTGCGCGATGTCGTGGACGATGCGGTTGGCGTCGTCGGCGGTTTCGGCCCAGTGCACGTGCACGCCGTTCTCGCGCAGCTTCGCTTCGAGTTGTTCGAGCAGATCGGGCAGACGCGCGAGTGCGTGCTGGCGCACGGCTTCGCCGAGGTCGCGCAATTGTTCGAGTTCGTCGGCTTCGGGAAACTGCGCGGCGCGTTTGCCTTGCAGAAAGTCCATCGCGCCGCGAAAGCTCTTGCGTAGTTGCGGGTCGTCGAGCGCGGTGCGCGCGCGGGCGCGGAACTCGGCGGTGGGCACGAATTGCAGCGTGTTTTCAGCGGTGCTGGCCGTGCTCATTGCGCGTCTCCTTGCGGGGCGGTGTCGCCCGTGGCTTCGTCGGTGACGACGATCACCCACAGCGCGCGCGGTCCGTGCGCGCCGTATGCGGTGGTCTGCTGGATGTCCGAGGTCTTCGAAGGACCGGAGATCATCACGAGATTGGTGGGCATGCCGTCGCGCCAGCGTTCCGCTTTGGCGGCGGCGTGCAGATCGGCGTGCAAGGTGTTCGCGTGAATCAGCGCGACGTGCAGCGGCGGCACCAGCGAGACCGTGCGCGGCGCGTTCGCGTCGGGCACGACGATCAGCGTGCCGGTGGCCGCGAGGCCGGAGCGCGCGACGGTGAAGCCCGCGTCGATCGTGTCGAACAGTTCGGACTTCCAGGTTTCGATCGGCGCTTCGTAATGTTTCGTCGCGATCTCCGAGGGCAATGCGGCGGCGAGCGCCGCGCCTTCCGCGCTCGACGGATCGAGCAGCAGGCGCTTCACGCCCGCTTGCGCGAGGCGGCGCGCGAGTTCGGCGGGCCAGGCGCGCGCGGTCGTGATCGTCACGTCGGCGTGCGCGGCTTCGAGCATGCGCTGGAATTGCGCGAGGCGCTCGGTTGGCGTGCTGTTGGCGTGAGCGCGGCGCGCGTCGAAATGCGCGTCGATGCGGGCGTCGAGTGCGTCGATCTGCGTGGCCGACGCGGGCGCGTTCGCGCGCAGTCGTCCGAGCATGCGCGCGCGGGCGCCGGGCGAATCCGGGGTATCGACTGCGTTCGTCATGCCGCTTCTCCGCCCATGCGCCGCCACAGGAAGCTGGCGAGGTGTTCGACTTCGAGCGGCGCGCCCTTGCGCTCCGCCGCGTGGCCGATGTTCAGCAGGCAGCCGCAGTCGGCGGACACGAGCCGGTTGCAGCCGGTCGCGCAGGCCGAGGCGATCTTGTCGGCGACCATCGCGCCGGAAATGTCGGGGTGCTTGAGCGAGAACGTGCCGCCGAAGCCGCAGCATTCCGATTCGCGTTCGTGCTCGATGCGCGTGACGCCGGGCAGCGCATCGACGGCGTCGACGCCGTGCACGCGCGTGCCCATCTCGCGGCGCGCGCCGCAGGAGGTGTGCAGCACCACGCGCTCGTCGGGCTGGGTGCGCGCGGCCTCGGCGTAGGCGCCCGCCGGGCCCAGATCGACGTCGAGCACGCGCACGAGGAATTCGGTCAGTTCGTAGACGCGCGACGAGAGGTCGAGCGCGCGGGCTTCGTCATCGGCGTCGTCGGCGAAGAGGGCGGGCCAGTGGTGCCGCATCATGCCCGCGCACGATCCCGAGGGCACGATCACGGGCCACGGTTCGGCGAACAGGCCGAGCTGCGCGCGCGCCACCTCGCGCGCCTGGCGCGGGTTGCCGCTGCTGTACGCGGGCTGGCCGCAGCAGCTCTGGCCGCGCGGAAAGTGGACCGTAAGGCCTTCGCGTTCGAGCAGTTTGACGGCGTCGAGTCCGGCCTGCGGCACGAACAGGTCGACGAGGCAGGTGGCGAACAGATAGACGTCGGTGGGACGCGCGCCGGTGGGGTAGAGCCGTGGCTTCATGTCTCGCTTTGATATGAGGTGGCGCGTCGTCCGGCGCGGCGGTGCGCGGCAACGGCAGGTTTGTGGCGCATAATTCCCGCTTCGGGCGGCGCACACAAACTGGTTGGACCAGTGAGTATCGGCGTGTTGCCCAGAGACAAGCCAGACAGCGATTCGGGGACGATCTATGAAGGACAGGGCGGGCACGCGCGGACGCGTGGAAACGGTGATGCGGCGCATGGAAACGTCGCTGCTCGACGGCACGTGGGGCGCGGGCGCGAAGCTGCCGTCCGAGCGCGACCTCGCGCAGGAGTACGGCGTGGCGCGCAACACGGTGCGCGAGGCGACCCAGCGGCTGGCCGCGCGCGGTCTCGTGGCGAGCCGCGCGGGCGCGGGCGTGTTCGTGACCGATCAGTTGCGCACGGGTTTTGCGTCGCCTTGGGGGCAACTGGTGGCCGACCATCCGGCCTTGCGCGACGACATCCTCGAATTCCGCCGCGTGCTGGAAGGCGCGACCGCGTATTTCGCGGCTTTGCGCGCGAGCGACGACGATCTCGCGCGCATCCGTGCGCAGATGGCCACGCTGGAGCGCACGCGCGAAGCCGACGACAAGACCGCCGAGGCCGACGCCGACGCGAAGCTGCACGAAGTGATCGCGCAGGCCTCGCACAACGCGATGTTCCTGCATCTGCACACGAGCGTGCTGGGCGTGCTGCGCGAGCACATCACGATCAACGGAACGGGCTTGCGCGAGCAAACCGCCGACGCCTCCGGGCTGCTGCTGTTGCAGCACCGCACGCTCTGCGACGCGATTCTGGCGCGGCGTCCCGAAGAGGCGCGCACGGCCATGCAGACGCATATCGACTTCGTGCGCGCGCGGGTGGGCGAGGAGAGCGGATTGCTCGAAACTGGTCCGACCAGTGGCGAGGCGCCTGGTCGCGAATCGAGCACCGATTCAGGCCGGAAGTCCACCGCGCCGAAGGGCCAGGGCAGGTCAAGGCGCGGGCGCACGTGATGCCAACGGCGGCGAAAGGCTGCTAAAGTCGGCAGATAGGGGCCGTGCGCGCGCAGCCAGACTGCGTGCGCAGCCCGCGAAGCCCAACACAAGGAGGCCTGGCCATGACGCCGCCCGCCGCGCCCAGCGAAAAGCCCACCGAGGTGCCCACCGCCGCGCCCACCGAATCCCGCATCCAGTCACTGAGCGCCGTGACCCTGACCGTGAGCGACCTCGCGCGCTCGCTGCGTTTTTACGAGCCGCTCGGCTTTGCGCACAAGGCGGGGCCGCGCATTGCGGGTTTCGCGTCGTTCGTTATCGGCGGCGGCGCTGGTGGTGCGCACGGCGGCGAGTCCTACCTGAACCTCCTCGAAGGGCCGCATGACGCCGTCGCGGGCTGGGGGCGCGTGATTCTCTACGTCGCCGACGTCGACGCTTTCTACCACCAGGCCGTGGCCGCCGGCTTTTCGCCCGAGTTCGCGCCGCAGGATGCGCCGTGGGGCGAGCGCTATTTCCATCTGCGCGACCCGGACGGCCACGAACTCAGTTTTGCGCAGCCGTTGCCGCGGCCCTGAGTGCGCGCGGCGAAATCGGCAAATCGGCAAATCGGCGAATTGGCGAATTGGCACATCGCGCGATGCATATGAAATACGCGTGACACCCACCGCGCCGATAGTGGCGTGTGGCCGTGTCCATCGGCGCTTCGCTCGCGCGGGGCGCATCCGGCGCGGGGTGCCATTGATCGAAAAAGGAGAGTCGCCATGAACGAACTGGACCGCGAAGCGGCCATCGAGCAAGACGAGGAAGCGGAGCGCCATCGCCGCCGCCGTCTCGACGAAGAACTGATCGACGCCTACGACGAAGAACTCGAAATGGAAGTCGACGACCGCCTGCAGGAAAGCGGTCTGCAGATCAGCGACGAAGCGCGCGCGCTGCGCCGCGTCTATTTCCGCGAGCTGATCCGCCTTCAAGGCGAACTCGTGAAGATGCAGGACTGGATCGTGAGCACCGGCCATCGCCTCGTCGTGATCTTCGAGGGCCGCGACGCGGCGGGCAAGGGCGGCGTCATCAAGCGCATCACGCAGCGCCTGAATCCGCGCATGTGCCGCGTGGCCGCGCTGCCCGCGCCGAACAACCGCGAGCGCACGCAGTGGTATTTCCAGCGTTATGTGCAGCATCTGCCGGCGGGCGGCGAAATGGTGCTGTTCGACCGTAGCTGGTACAACCGCGCGGGCGTCGAGCGCGTGATGAACTTCTGCACCGACGACGAATACGAAGAGTTCTTCCGCTCGGTGCCCGAGTTCGAGAAGATGCTCGTGCGCAGCGGCGTGCAGATCGTCAAGTACTGGTTCTCGATCACCGACGACGAACAGGAAGTGCGCTTCCAGAGCCGTATCGACGATCCGCTCAAGCAATGGAAGCTTTCGCCGATGGACCTCGAAAGCCGCCGCCGCTGGGAAGCGTACACGCACGTGAAGGAAGTGATGCTGCAGCGCTCGCATATTCCCGAAGCGCCGTGGTGGGTCGTGCAGGGCGTGGACAAGAAGCGCGCGCGTCTGAACTGCATTCACCATCTGCTGAGCCAGGTGCCGTATCACGAGGTCGAGCATCCGCAGGTGACGCTGCCCGCGCGCGTGCATCATCCCGATTACATCCGCCAGCCGGTGCCCGAAACCATGATCGTGCCCGACGTGTATTGAGCGTCGGGTTTCGTCGGCTGCGCGGCTTCGGCGGCGCAAGGAAAAAGCCGCGCCCCTCACAGGGCGCGGTTTTTTTTGCATCGGTGTTGCTGGCTTGCGGTCCTTGCCGATAGCGAAAATCCGAACCGGACGCGGCGCTCAGAACAGGTGGCGGAACACCCAGTACAGCCCGCCCGCGAGCACGATCGACACGGGCAGCGTGAGCACCCACGCGAGCACGAGGCTGCGCACCGTGTTCCATTGCAGGCCCGAGCCGTTGGCGGCCATCGTGCCCGCCACGCCCGAGGACAGCACGTGCGTGGTCGAGACCGGCAGGCCGTAGGCGTCGGCGGCGCCGATGGTCGCCATCGCCACGAGTTCGGCGCTCGCGCCCTGGCCGTAGGTCAGGTGCTGCTTGCCGATGCGCTCGCCCACCGTCACCACGATGCGCTTCCAGCCCACCATCGTGCCGAGTCCCAGCGCGATCGCCACCGCCACTTTCACCCACGTCGGGATGAACTTGGTCGCGTGGTCGATCTGGCTGCGGAAGTTGAGGATCGCCTTGGCGTCGTCGGCGGCGAAGGCGGGTTGCTTCGCCTTGTCGATCAGGCGGATCGCCTCGGAAATCACATACATGTTGTTGCGCACGTTATCGACGACCGATTGCGGCACGTTCGCCATCGAGCCGTAGCCCGCCACCTGCTTGCCCACTTCCGAAGACAGCGCGGAGAGCGCCGGAATCGTCTGCGGCGCGAGCGTGCGCGAACTGATGTAGCGTTCGATTTCGCTGCGCACGGCGGCGGCATCGGCCGGCGCGGGCACGCCGTTCGCATACTTGTCGAAGGTGCGCGAGGCTTGTTCGGCGACCGCGACGAAGGTCTGCGATTCGCCGGCCGTCACGGCCTTGTTGAGCGCGTAGGCGGTCGGCACCGTGCCGATCAGGATCAGCATGATGAGGCCCATGCCCTTCTGGCCGTCGTTCGAGCCGTGCGCGAACGACACGCCCGTGCAGGTGAGGATCAGCAGCGCGCGGATCCAGAACGGCGGCGGCTCCTTGCCCTTCGGCTCGGCGTAGAGCGCGGGCACGCGCACGAGCGCCTTGAGCACGAGCAGCAGCAGCGCGGCGCACAGGAAGCCGACGATCGGCGAGAACAGCAGCGACTTGCCGACGCCGAGCGCCTGGCTCCAGTCCACGCCGCTCGTGCCGCCCGAACCGTGCATCATCTGGTTCATCAGGCCCACGCCGATGATCGATCCGATCAGCGTGTGCGAACTCGACGACGGCAGGCCGAAGTACCACGTGCCCAGATTCCAGATGATCGCGGCGATCAGGAGTGCGAACACCATCGCGAAACCGGCGCTGCTGCCGACTTGCAGGATCAGCTCGACGGGCAGCAGTTGCAGGATGCCGAACGCCACCGCGCCCGAGGACGTGAGCACGCCGAGGAAATTCCACGCGCCCGACCAGATCACGGCGAGGTTCGGCGAAAGCGAGTGCGTGTAGATGACGGTTGCGACGGCATTCGCGGTATCGTGGAAGCCGTTCACGAATTCGAAGCCCAGCGCGATCAGCAGCGCGATGCCGAGCAGCAGCCACGGCAGCGCGGAGCTTTCGCGCACGGGAGACAGATCGTCGGCGAGATGCATGCCGACGTAGACGGCACCCGCTGCGATCACGAGCAGGAAGGCGAGCAGGCTCGCGCTGCGGCCGCGTGCAGGCGTGGCGCCCGGCTGCGGTGACAGGGAAAGGTCCGGCATGACGTGCTGGCTCCTGTAGCTGGAAGGGCGATGAAAATGCGGCGAAAGTCGCGTTTCCGATCATCCAGAGCCAGCGTGTCGGATTGATGACATTTTCATGGGCACGCCGTGCGAAGGCGGCAGGATGCGCGCGTTTGGCGGGGGCTTCGCGTGGGTTTGCGCGGGTATGGCGTGAATTTCGTGTCTCAATCGTCGGAGGAATGAGCGCGTGGTCGACCGTGTTCGAGAGCCTGAGCGGGAGCATGAGCGAGAGCCTGCCGCGCCGGGCGTGCCGCCGCGCCGCGTGTTCTCGCCGGGGCAGCGTCTGCGCCGCTGGCTGTTCGCGCAAGGCCGGCTCGCCACGCGCGCGATCGGCAATCATCCGTTTTTCGCGGCGCTGTCCGGCACGCTCGTCGCCACGGTGATGGCGGCCGTCACCTACGCCGCGTTCTACGAAAGCCGCGCCGAGGAGTTGCGGCACGCGGTCGAGAATTCAGAGAACATCGTGCGGCTCCTGAGCAGCGACATCGCGCGCAACGTCGAGCTTTACGATCTCTCGTTGCGCGCCGTGGTGACGGGCGCGCAGCAGCGCTCGACGTGGACGCTGCCCGACGCGCTGCGCCAGCGCGTGCTGTTCGACCGCGCGACGGCGGCCTCGTATCTCGGCGGCGCTTACGTGCTCGACGCGCAAGGCTACGTGAAGGCCTCGCAGAGCGACACGATTCCGCCCGCGAGTTCCGTGGCGGACCGCGATTACTTCGTCGCGCAACAGGACGATCCGCAGCGCGGCCTGTTTATTTCGAAGCCCTACGCATCGCGGCTGCGCAACGGCGTGCTGTCGGTCGGGCTCTCGCGCCGCATCAACGCGGACGACGGCGCGTTCGCGGGCGTCGCGCTGCTCGTCGTGCGGCTCGAATATTTTCAGCAATTGCTGGATCGCCTCGACATGGGGCCGCGCGGCGCGGTCATCATCATGATGGGCGACGGCACGCTGCTCGCGAGCCGGCCGCAACTGACGAACGGCATCGGCGCCAATTTCGCGCAGTGGCGCAACTTCAGGATCATGATGAGCCACGATTCGGGCACCTTCGCGGCGCACGCGCAAGTCGACGGCGTCGAGCGCCTCTACACCTATAGCCGCGTGGGCGCGACGCCGATCATCATTGGCATCGCGCCCGCCGTCAGCGATATTCTCGCGGGCTGGCGCCGCCGCAGCACGATCGCGCTCGTGATGACGACGGTGTTCGGCGGCGCATGGGTCGCGGTTTCGTGGATTCTCGCGTTCGCGCTGCGCGACAAGCTGATCGCCGAAGAGGAGCTGCTGCGCCTCGCGGTCACCGATCCGCTCACGGGTCTGTCGAACCGCCGCGCGCTCGACCAGCGTCTGGACGCCGAATGGGAGCGTGCGGTGCGCGAGCGCACGCCGCTGGGCGTGCTGTTTCTCGACATCGATCACTTCAAGATCTTCAACGACACCTACGGCCACGCCGCGGGCGACGAGGTGCTCGCGGTCGTCGCCGAACGCATCGCCTCGGGCACGCGGCGCGCCTCCGATATGGCCGCGCGCTATGGCGGCGAGGAGTTCGCCGTGGTGCTGCCGGGCGTGACGCTCGCGGGCGCGGAGAAGATCGCGCAGAAAATCCGGCGGCGCATCGAGTCGGCGAATCTCGCGTTCACGGGCTCGCGCTACGGCTGCGTGACGGTCAGCGTGGGCTGCGCCAGTTGCGATCCGCCCGTGGGCGGCAGTGCCGCGAAGCTGCTGGCGGCCGCCGACGCGCAACTCTACGAAGCCAAGGACGCAGGGCGCAACCAGGTGCGCGCGAAGGCGTGGAGCGGCGAGGAAAACGCCACGCGCGGCGCATCGGCTGCGCCGGACGTGACGGATTGACGGGGTTGGATGCGTGGGCGTCGCTCGGATCAACGCACACGCGCGCGGCACGCAACGACTGTCGCGGGCAGCGTGACGACGCCGCCCGCGATCGGGTTCAGGCTGAGTGCAACGTTTGCTGAAATCGCCGGACCTGCTCGCGTGAACCCCCTCGACTCAGCGTGCCGATTTCGACAGGCGATGGCCGAGGCCGAGGTTCGACACGATCTGCCACGTGTAGACGCGCGAATAATGGACCCCGAACTGGCGGCCGATCAGTTCGCGCACGCGGCTGTTGGTCCACGCGTCGCTTGCAAAGCCGTGCTCTCGCGCCGAGCCGTGCAGCGCATTGGCGATCCAGCCTAGCGCGGCCTGGTCGAGCACGGAGGGACGCCCGCCTACGCTCATCTGCTGGAGCGCGGCGAGACCGCCGTCCTCCACGATCGATTTGTAGCGGCGCACCGTCTGGGCGGAGAGGTGCAGGGAATCAGCCACGGCATGCACCGTGGCGCCTTCCACGAGCATCTGTCCGGCGGCCATCCGGCGCGCGACGCTCGGTAAATTTTCGGTTCTGGTCAGCATGTGATCACTCGTCGACGAAAGATTCCGGTCATGCGGCTTGCGGATGCGCCGCTCCTTCAACCCAATTCCTGCATGCGGGTCTTGTCGTTTGCTGCGGCCTTGCGCCATTCACGGCATGACGCGCGGCCTCTTGCGGACGGCGAAACGTGACGTCTCATCTGAGACGCGTGCGGACCGCTCGGGCAGTCCGCAGCGGATATTAATAATTGTTTTTGTAGGGAATGTGTATAGCTAGCGGAAAAATAGTCTGCTTGACTTACAGATTTTCCTGGTCTATCGGAAAAAATGTACGTATCCAATTCGCTGAACAATGGGTCGAGCCATTGCGCGTTTGCGTCATGATGGACCGCACAGCGGTCACCGACAATGTTTGCAATCTTTTTTTCCCGCCATTGCCGGGGGCAGATTGCGAGAGCGATCCGGTAATTTTGGGCAGAATGCATTTCCGATTTGCATTGAATCGCTTTACGAAATTCGATGTGCCTGAATTGACGCGTTTGAATCGACGAATGCGATTTGAATTGAGTCGATCGGATGGAAAGGGCTGGCCGGTTTCACGCTGTTGCGCGACGCGGCGCGAATCCGCATTGCATCCCTCGCCTTGAATACTTTTACGGGCTACAGCAATGAACAGAGAACTCGACGAAAAGGTAGGACGCCTGCTGCGGCGCGCAGCCAGCCGGCGTGGTCTCGTGCCGTATGGAGCGTTTCATGCGCTGTTCGCGCAGACGGTGCCGCTGCGCGAGCGTTACGAACAGCTCGAAGCGTCGGCGGCGGCGCTGTGCGAGCCGCAGGTTGCCGATTATGCGTCGCTGCTCGCGACCGATTCGGGACTGCCCGGGCCGGACTTCTTCACGCGCTTTCGGCGCCTGCATTCGGAGCGCTACTACGCGACGCTCGGCGCGGACCGCCATCGCATGCTCAAGCTCACGGAAAAACGCAGACTCGCGAGCGAGGAGCGCGAGCGTGTCTACGATCACTACCGCAGCGCGGTGCCTTGCCTGCCGGTTGGGCAGGGCGCGTGAAAGCGCCGCGCGGCCGTGGCGGGTCCACGGCGCGCGACGACCGATCGACCACTGACCTAATCGACGCGATTACGGTCGCGGGCCAGAATCGTGACGTACACCGCCGTCGAGACGATGATGACGGCCACGCCGACCATCACCTTCTGGTTATTGAACTGCACGAGCCCGAGCACGGCGATGGCGATGCCCGTGGCCGAGCCGAGCGTGCCGATGGCGGCCACGAAGATGCGCAGCTTGCTCCAGACGCGATGGCGCCGCTCGGGACCAGCGCCTGCCCTTAAACGATCGAAGATCATATCGGCCCTTTCACGTGATGATGCGCGGCCTGCCGGTCGGACGTGGCGGCGCGTGTGCAGCCCGGCAACGAGAGTAATCGATCGTGCGATTCGCTGCTTTCTGAACGGCTGCAATGCGCTGTCACAAAACCGCGGTCATGAACATTTTCGCGGACTTTCCCGCAGGTTTAAGTTTGCCTTAATTTTGCATCGCCATGATGGGTGCGTCGGGTCGATTCGATAGTCGATTCGCGGTTGTTCTTCACGTCCCCTGTTTAGCCGCCGATTTCATCGGCGGCTTTTTTTTGTCCGTTTTCTTTTGTCGCTGTTTCCGCCGTTTCTTCGCTTTGCGTTCGCGGTTTGCATTCATGCGCGACCTGCGACGATTCGCCCGCGGCTGGCGCTCTTTATGGCGGCCTTATTGCACAGGGATGCGCACTATTCAGGTGCTAAGCTCGATTGAGTCCGGGTCGGTCATGACATCGGACGACGCAGGGTTTCTTTTCTTTTCCTCGTATCGCCGAAATGGAGGAGCGAGATGAAAGCACTCGTATTCAAGGGGCCTGGCCAGAAAGCGCTGGAAGACAAACCCGAGCCGAAACTCGAGAAGCCGTCCGATGCGATCGTGCGCATCACGAAGACGACCATCTGCGGCACCGATCTGCACATCCTCAAGGGCGACGTGCCCGAGGTGAAGCCCGGCACGACGCTCGGCCACGAAGGCGTGGGCGTGGTGGAAGCGGTGGGCGAGGGCGTCTCGAATTTCAAGGTCGGCGACGCGGTGCTGATCTCCTGCATCAGTTCCTGCGGCAAGTGCGAATATTGCCGCCGCCAGATGTATTCGCACTGCACGACGGGCGGCTGGATTCTCGGTCATCTGATCGACGGCACGCAGGCGGAGAAGGTGCGCATTCCGCACGCCGACACGAGTCTCTATCACTTGCCGAAGGACGCCGACGAAGAGGCGCTCGTGATGCTCAGCGACATCCTGCCCACCGGTTTCGAATGCGGCGTGCTCAACGGCAAGGTGAAGCCGGGGCAGACGGTGGCGATCGTCGGCGCGGGGCCGGTCGGGCTCGCCGCGCTCATGACAGCGCAGTTCTACGCGCCGGGCCGCATCGTCATGATCGATCTCGACGACAACCGGCTCGAAGTCGCGAAGCGCTTCGGCGCGACCGACGTCGTGAACAGCCAGGGCGGCGACGCCGTCGAGCGCGTGATGGCGCTCACGCACGGGCGCGGCGTGGATGTGGCGATCGAGGCGGTGGGCATTCCGGCGACGTTCGCGATCTGCGAGTCGATCGTCGGCGCGGGCGGCACGATTGCGAACGTGGGCGTGCACGGCACCAAGGTCGATCTGCATCTGGAGAAGCTCTGGGCGCACAACATCACGCTCACGACCGGGCTGGTGGATACCTATACCACGCCGATGCTGCTCGCCACCGTCGAGTCGAAGCGGCTCGAACCGGGCAAGCTCGTCACGCACCGCTTCACGCTCGATCAGATCATGGAGGCGTACGCGACCTTCGGCGAGGCGGCGCGCACGCAGGCGCTCAAGGTGATCATTGCGGCTTGAGCGCGTGGTGGTGATTCGAGGCGTTGAGACGCGCGGCTTCAGTCGCGTTCAAACGTGTTCAGGAAAGCCCGCGCGGCCCTGCGTGAGATCGCGCAGCGTGTCGCGCGCGGCATCGACTTCGGTGGCCGGAAGCTGGATCGTCAGGCGCACGGTCATCGTGTACTGGCTGTCCACCAGCGTGTGCTGGCCCTGCTCGATCCAGTGGCGCACGCGCGTTTCGTCGGGATAGCCCACTTCCACCGTGAAGCGCGCCTGCGCGATGCGCTCGACGCGCGGCGCGTCCTTGAGCGCGTGCGCGATGGCATCGGTATAGGCGCGCACGAGGCCGCCCGCGCCGAGCTTCACGCCGCCGTAGTAGCGCACCACGGCCGCCAGCACGCCGTCGAGATCGTGATGGCGCAGCACTTCGAGGATCGGGCGGCCCGCCGTGCCCGACGGTTCGCCGTCGTCGGACATGCCCGACTGGCCACCCGCCAGCAGCGCCCAGCAGACGTGCGTGGCCGTGGGGTGTTCGTCGCGCAGACGGCGCAGTTCGGCCATGGCGGCTTCGCGGTCGGCGACCGGAATCGCGAGGGCGATGAAGCGGCTCTTGCGGATTTCGAGTTCCGCGCCGACGGTGTTGGCAAGGGTATAGGTGGGCAAAGCGGACGGGGCCGGCGAGGCCGCTCACAAGAAGGCCGAAGCGGCGTAGGCAAACCGTCATGTTAGCGGATGTGCCGGCGAGCGCGGCGGGGCGGGCGTGCTGCGGGCGCGGCCGTCGGCGTTTTTGGCTCCGTCGTCGTCGCGATAACTGCGACGCCAGGCCGCGTCATCGCATCTTGACAATTTCCGTAATGGATTCTTGCGCGTTGTGCTAATGACGCTTTCGGCGCGAGGCCCGATAATGCGTTCCATGGCGGGTCTAGCTCTGGCTGGAGCGAATCCGAACTCCTCATTCGGTGATCCGTCATATTCCGATTTCGTCGTGGCGCCGCAGGTCTTGCGCCGCGATATCCCGACGCTTCCCCTCGTGCGGAACGCACGCAGAAAAAATCCCCGGTCAGGATGGGCTCCGATGACCGGGGGGGCATAAGGCTCGCCTGTTCTCAAGAGGCGATTCCACCTTACGCCCATCAAAAATCCGCAGCAACGCAAAAAAATGTCGCAGATCGTGGGCGGTTGCGCGATTGCTCGCAATTGCCCGCAGTTGCGATGTCGCGCGCGCTACGACCGCATCCGCTTCAGTTCGTCGATTCGGAGACGATAGCTTTGCAGTAGACAGGCTTTATCGCTACACGCGTTACGGGAATTACGAAGCCATGCGCGTTGATCGGCTCGCAATCGCGCCTTGTTCGCCGATTCTTTCATTCTTTGGGCATAGATTTCCGCCAATGCTTTATCGATAGTTGTGAGTTCCGCATCCCCGCAAATCAGCTGCGCCTGAACAGAGATCAGCTTGCTGCACTCAAGACTGTGTATCAGCGCAACCTTCGTCCCGCCCCGCGTCTCCAATAGCCCTGGTTTGCATAGTCCTTGCAGCGAATTGCAGGCGACTTTGTGCCCGACCCATGCCATGTCGGTCGCGCCATATTGCTTAACGAAACGATTGATGTCTGCATGCGTGACGCCTCTTTGCATGGCGTTTGCCGCGATGATTTCGTTGCAAAGCGAGTCCTCGGAATAGGTGCGACCATCGCGCCGGTAGCAGCTGTGAAAACCGAGCAGCCCGGTACCCATGACGCTTCGGCGTTCCCCTGATGCGAACAGAATGGAAGCGCAGGCGGACGCGCACTTCGCGCTATCTGGAACGGTGGTATAGACGCGCACTTTATCCATGGCGTCGACCACTCGAAAAGCCGCTTCGACATTCCCGCCTGGACTATTTAAAACAAGAATAACGAGTCCTTCGTCATCGCGGTCGGCCATTCTGGCGAACGCCAGAAACTTCTCCGCATCGCCTTCCTGAATCCGCCCCTCGCCGATCACCATTTTCAGCTTGAGTTGTGGCTGGTAATAGATCTTGAAGTCCATCGCGGGCGCTGTACCGGGAATCATCAGCACAGTGAAACACAGCCACGAAAGCAATCGTTGGATCAAGCTTTGCGCCGCCGCGTCTTTGGCTGTTGGGTGCTTGATGCTGCGCATACGCTTCTCCCCCGGAATATCAGAAGCATAGTCTTGAGTCTGTCTTGGGGAGCGTAATGACGCGTCATGCCCCGGTGTGAAATGACCGTTCGACTTCGAAAGCCGTCGTACAGGTTACCAGGGATTGAAGGAGGGGCTGTGAGGGGTGAACAGAGCCTTTCCGCAGCATCTGCGAACAGGCAAAAAAAAAGCCCCAACCGTGGAAGGCCGGGGCAATGAGAATACACCGTGCGCTCCGGGGAACGAAACGCCCGACCACCTTAACCGCCTGCCGCACCGGGATCAACGCACGCGCATTACGCGCCATTACCTTCTGTGCGCTTGCGCACATGGCCGTCGCGCGGCGCGGCTGCGTACAGAGCGCGTTTCTGGCTACGTTCACGCGAATTGTGATTCGGAGCCCAAATCAAGCACGCGCCGGCGATAGTCGCAGTTGGCAGGATTCAGGTAAGGGAGTGAAATGCGCGCCGCACCGCGCTGCCCGGAAATGGCGCGAATGCGCCCCAGCGAAGGGCGCGAGGCGCGAAGTCAACGATTGCGAACGTGGCTCGAAAGTGACTCGAAAACGGGCCGCAAAAACGGGCCGCAAAAACGGCGCTCAGAAATGCGCCGAGGCCGGTCTCTCTTTGCGGAGAGACCGGCCTCGGTCGACCTGCTAGTGCGTGACTGGCGCGACATGCGCGCAGTCACGACACATCAGGTATTAGTAACGCGGCGGGGGCGGCGGACGATGGTCGTCGTGGCCGCGCGGACCCGGATCATGCGGGTGATGGTGCATCCACTCGTCGTGTTCCCAGTAACGATGGCCGTCCCAGTAGCGGTTGTCGTGCCAGCCGATCGACACTTGCACGCCCACCGGCATCATGTGCGGCTGACCGTATTCGGGTGCCGAGTTCGCATGCAGCCCGAACGGCTCGGATTGAGCGAAGGCGCTCGAGGCGCCCATCAGCGCGCCGCCAGCCAGCAGTGCAGCCGCGAGGGCGCGTGCGGGGGTCTTCCAGCTCTTGGTGTTCATGTTCTTTCCTCCTCTTCGGGTTCATCGACGCCGCGCATCGGTTGCGTTGCGTTCGACCACGGAACCAAGCTTAGCGAGAGGCGGGCAGGGAAAACGTGACCACTTGTAAGCTTTCGTTTCACTCAAATCTTCATAAGAAAAACGCCGTTTTAACAATCGATCCTTGATGCAGAACGGATTACCGGATCTTTCTGAAGATTGCCGACGCGGATTAAAGGGCCGGGTTGTCAAGAGGCGTTACATTCGCCCGCCCGTATCGTCGCGCTGAAGCCGCTTCGACGCGGGCCGCCGCCTTCCAGTCTTTCAAAAGCCCTTCATTTAGCGGGCTTTTCGGCTTTGCCGAGATCGATCGCGCTTTGCGACCCCACTTGCGCGCGCAACTCGTACTTCTGAATCTTGCCGGTCGCGGTGCGCGGCAGTTCGCCGAACTTCACCACGCGCGGCACCTTGTAGTGCGCGAGAAACAGCCGGCAATGCGCGACGATCTCTTCGGCGCTCGCGCTCGCGCCCGGACGCAGCTCGACGAACGCGCACGGCACTTCGCCCCACTTCGGATCGGGCATCGCGACGACGGCCGCAAGCGCGACCGCCGGATGGCGATACAGCGTGTCCTCGACCTCGATGCTCGAAATGTTCTCGCCGCCCGAAATGATGATGTCCTTGCTGCGGTCGGTGATGCGCACGTAACCGTCGGGCGTCATCACGCCGAGGTCGCCGGTGTGGAACCAGCCGCCGCGAAACGCTTCTTCGGTGGCGCGCTCGTTCTTCAGATAGCCCTTCATGCAGATGTTGCCGCGGAACATGATCTCGCCGAGCGTTTCGCCGTCGTTGGGCACGGGTTCCATCGTCGTGGCGTTGCGCACGCTCACGCCCGCCTGCAGGTGATAGCGCACGCCCTGACGCGCGGCGAGGCGCGCCTGTTCGTCGTCGGGCAGCGACTGCCACGCCTCCTGCACGGCGCACACCGAAGCGGGTCCATAGACCTCCGTGAGCCCGTACACGTGCGTGAGTTCGATGCCGATCTGCTTCATCTTCGCGATCACGGCCGGCGCGGGCGGCGCGCCCGCGACCATCGTGCGGACCGTGTGCGCGATGCCTTCGCGATATTCGGCGGGGGCATCCGCGAGCGCGCCCTGCACGATGGGCGCGCCGCAGTAATGCGTGACGCCTTCAGTGCGAATGAGGTCGAAGACGAGCTTCGCGTCGAACTTGCGCAGACACACATTCACGCCCGCGCGCGCCGCGACGGTCCACGCGAAGCACCAGCCGTTGCAGTGAAAGAGCGGCAGCGTCCACAGATAGACGGCGTGCTTCGGCAGATCCCATTCGAGGATGTTGCTGACCGCGTTCAGATACGCGCCGCGATGGTGATAGACCACGCCCTTCGGATCGCCGGTCGTGCCCGAGGTGTAGTTGAGCGCGATGGCGTCCCATTCGTTGGCGGGCAACTGCCATGCGTACTCGGGGTCGCCCTGTTCGAGGAAGGCTTCGTAGTCGGTCGAGCGCGGAAAATGCTCGGGATCGGCGGGCGCGACGTCGGCGACCGTGATGATCTTCAGCTCGGGAAACGCGAGCGCCGCGCGTTGCGCGAGCGCGGCGTATTCCGTATCGACGATGAGCGCCTTCGCTTCGCCGTGACGCAGCATGAACAGCATCGTCGCGACATCGAGCCGCGTGTTCAGCGTGTTGAGCACCGCGCCCATCATCGGCACGCCGAAGTGGGCTTCGACCATCGCCGGAATATTGGGCAGCAGCACGGCGACGGTGTCGCCGCGGCCGATGCCCGCGCGTTCGAGCGCGCTCGCGAGGCGGCGGGTGCGCGCGTAGGTGTCGCGCCAGTTGCGCCGCACGCTGCCGTGAACCATTGCGAGTCGGTCGCCATAGACTTCGGCGGCGCGCGCGATGAAATCGATCGGCGTGAGCGGCACGTAATTGGCTTCGCGCGGCGCGAGGCCGTCTTCGTAGGGGTGCAACATGGCGCTGTCTCCTGTCTGCGCGCGGGATGTCGCGGCGTGCCGTGCGATGCGAAAGTGCATGCGATGCGGCGGCCGGACGGCCCGTGCGGATTGACGGTTTATCGGTATGATTCGCGCTACCGTAGCAGGACCGCGCGCCCGAGTCTGTCGCTGGCGCGACAGAGCGGCCGTGCCGAATGATCTATTTCAAGGTGAGCGCCATGACGCAGCCCATTATGCCCCCGGACAACGCCTCCGCCGCGCTCGCGGGCCGCATCGATGCGCGCGATGCGGCGCGGCTCGCGGCGCTGTTCGAGCGCTTCGCGTGGTTCCGTTCGCTCGACGCCGAACACCGCGCGTGGGTGCTCGAAACATCGCACGCGCAGAGCTGGGCGGCGGGCGCGACGGTGGCCGCGCGCGAGGCGCCGTCCGCGTACTGGCTGGGCGTGAGCAGCGGGCTCGTGAAGCTCGCCATCTTCAACGCGTCGGGACGCGGCTGCACGTTCTCGGGCGTGCCGCACGGCGGCTGGTTCGGCGAGGGCAGCGTGATCAAGCGCGAGCCGCGCAAATACGACGTGATCGCGCTGCAGCCTTCGCTCGTGATGGCGGTGCCCGCCGACACGTTTCATCGCCTGATGGATAGCAGCTTGCCGTTCAACCGCTTCGTGATCCATCAGTTGAACAACCGCATGGGCGAATTCATCGGGCTGATCCAGAACAGCCGTTTGCTCGACGTCGATGCGCGCATCGCTCAGGCGCTCGCGCAGATGTTCAATCCCGATCTCTACCCGGAGACGGGCCGCGCGCTCGAAATCTCGCAGGAAGAGATCGGCATGCTGGCGGGCGCGTCGCGTCAGCGCGTCAATCAGGCCTTGCAGACGCTGGAACGCGAAGGCCTCGTCACGCTCGCGTACAACCGCGTGGACGTGGTGAATCTCGACGCCTTGCGCGCGTTCGGACGCGATCAGATTTGAGCGCGCGCGTGCGGCGGTTTGCGCGCGCCCACGCCAACAATCCCCCGCAATCTTCCGCGGACTGGAACAGTCCTCCCCTGTGCGGTGCGTTTTTACGCGCTCGCTCGCTGCGTAGACTTGTCGCATCGACTGACACAGGAGAGCAAGGTGAAAAACGCAATGCTACGCACGGCGCTGGTTTCGATGATGGCGATCGCGCCGGCGATCGCGTTTGCGCAGTCCATCCACAACGGTCCGGTGACGCGCGCGCAAGTGCTGCAGGAGCTGAAGGATCTGGAATCGGTGGGCTATAACCCGTCGCAGGCCAGCAACGCGAATTATCCGAACGATATCGAAGAGGCGATGCGTCGTCTCGAAGCGAAGCGCGCCGATGAGGCTCGGCTCGCGCAAGCACAGGCGCAGCCGCGCGCGCAGGATGTCGCGCAATCGAATCAAGCGGCTGAAGCGGTGCAATCGGGCTACGGCACGGAACCGGCGCAATCGGGACAGACAGGCACGCGCGTCGCGCAGCCCGCTGCTGAAGCGCAGCACTAAAACCGCGCTGAAGCCGCAGTAAAACCGCCGTAAAAGCGAAACGCGGCCCAACCGGCCCGCGCAATCACTGAGCGGCGGCGAGCGCCTGGCGCGCTGGCGGCGTCTGCAAATCCGGCGGCACGCCCATCAGTTGCAGCGTGCCCTGCGTGACACCCGCGAACACCGGCCCCGCGACGGTGCCGCCGTAGTACGAGCGGCCCGCCGGATCGTCGATCATCACGGCGACGATCACGCGCGGTGCGCTCATCGGCGCCATGCCGACGAACAGCGCGCGATAGCGGTTCTTCGCGTAGCCCGCGCCGATCTGCTTGCGCGCGGTGCCGGTCTTGCCGCCCACGCGATAGCCCTCGACGTTCGCGGCGCGGCCCGTGCCGCCTTCCGTCGTCGCCATTTCGAGCATCTTGCGCAGCGCCGCCGCCGTGGCCGGCGTGGTGACCGCGCGCGGCGCGGTGGCGGTGGTGACGGGCGCGCCGTGCAGCAGCCTGGCCGGATACATCGTGCCGTCGCCCGCGTAGGCCGTGTAGACCTGCGCGATCTGCAGCAGCGACGCCGAGAGCCCATAGCCATACGCCATCGTCGCCTGCTCGATCGGACGCCAGCGCGCCCACGGCCGCACGCGTCCGGCCGCCGCGCCGGGAAACGTCACCTCGGGCCGCATGCCGAGCCCGTAATCCTGATACTTGTTCCAGATGGTCTGCGCGGGCAGGTTCAGCGCGATCTTCGCGAGCGCGATATTGCTCGACTTCTGGATCGCCTCGGCCACCGTCATGCGGCCGTGATTCGAGGTGTCGTGGATCACCGCAGGCCCGATGCGGTAAGTGCCCGGCGAGGTGTCGATGATGCTGTTCGCGTTGACCTTGCGCAGATCCATCGAGAGCGCGGCGACCACCGGCTTGATCGTCGAACCGGGCTCGAAGGTGTCGATCACCGCGCGATTGCGCAACTGCTTGCCGGTCAGGCGCGCGCGGTTGTTCGGATCGAACGACGGCCAGTTCGCGAGCGCGAGAATGTCGCCGTTCTGCGCGTCGAGCACCACGACGCTGCCCGCTTCCGCGTGATTCTTCTCGACGGCCGCCTTGAGCTGCGTATAGGCGAGCTGCTGCACGCGGCGGTCCACGGTGAGCTGCACGGTCTCGCCGTTCTTCGGCTGCACGCGCTCGCTCGGCTCGGAGATCACGCGCCCGAGGCGGTCGCGGATCACTTCGCGCTGGCCCGGCGTGCCGCGCAGACGCGCTTCGGCGGCGAGCTCCACACCTTCCTGGCCCGCGTCTTCGACGTCGGTGAAGCCCACGACGTGCGCGGCCGATTCGCCTTCGGGGTAATAGCGCTTCGAGTCGGCGATCAGCGTGATGCCGCCGGTCGCCATTTCGTCGATGTGCGCGGCGGTGTCGGCGTCGACCTGACGCTTGAGCAGCACGAACGAGCGGTCGCCGGCGAGGCGGCGGCGCAGTTCGGCGATCGGCATGTCGAGCAGCTTCGCGAGCGGCGACCATGCGGCTTCGTCGAGGATTTTCGGATTCGCCCAGATCTCGAAGGTTTCGAGACTCACCGCGAGGATCGCGCCGTTGCGGTCGACGATGCGCCCGCGCATGGCGTCGAGTTCGAGCGTGCGCTGATAGCGTTTTTGCCCTTGCTTGACGTAGAAGTCGTGATTGACGACCTGCACCCAGAGCGCGCGGCCCGCGAGCGCCGCGAACGCGGAGAACGTGATGAACACGATCAGCTTCGAGCGCCAGGCGGGCAGCTTCGACGCCAGCAGCGGATGGCGGGTCGCGGTGGCGTGCGGGTCGCGCGGCGGTTTTCTCGAACGGATCATCGTGGGCGAGGGCGGTGTCAATCGAATGGCATTGTAAACTGTGTGTAATTTAATTGAAATTTACGTGGCGGGGCGGGGCAGCACGTGATGTGATGCGGCGCAGGGAAAGTGCAGGGGGCGTGACGGGTGGAGAGACGCACGGCGGGCGCGGTGGTGCGCCCGCGCCGATGTCCGGGTGGCGCGTGGCGCGCCCGGACATCGGCGATCAGTCGATTCGGACCGCGATGCTCAAAACGCCGATGCTCAAGCCGCCACCGGCAACTGGAAACTCGCAATCGCCTCGCGCAGCCCCGTCACCTGATCCTTGAGCGAATGCGCGGCGGCGGCGGCTTCCTCGACCAGCGCGGCGTTCTGCTGCGTCACCTGATCCATTTCGCCCACCGCGCGGTTGACCTGCTCGATGCCCGCGCTCTGCTCGCGCGACGCGTGGCTGATCTCTTCGAGAATCTCGTGCACGCGCCGCACCGATTGCACGATCTCGCCCATCGTCGTGCCCGCGTTGGTCACGAGTTGCTGGCCTTCGGCGACCGTGCCCGTCGACTGCTCGATCAGCGCCTTGATCTCCTTGGCCGCCGCCGCCGAGCGCTGCGCGAGGCTACGCACTTCCGCCGCGACCACCGCGAAGCCGCGGCCCTGTTCGCCCGCGCGCGCCGCTTCCACGGCGGCGTTCAGCGCGAGGATATTGGTCTGGAACGCGATGCCGTCGATCACGCCGATGATGTCGCCGATCTGCTGCGAACTCGTCGTGATGGCGCCCATCGTGCGCACCACGTCGTCGACGACGCTGCTGCCGCGCGTCGCGATTTCGGCGGCCTCGCTCGCAAGCGTGGCGGCGTGCTGCGCGCTGTCGGCGTTCTGGCGGACGTTGGACGTCATCTCGTCCATGCTCGATGCGGTCTGCACGAGCGCGGCCGCCTGTTGCTCGGTGCGCTGCGAGAGATCGGTGTTGCCCGCGGCGATCTCGTTCGCGCCCACATTGATGTTTTCCGCGCCGCTGCGCACGCGCGCCACGGTCTGCACGAGCGCGCCCTGCATGGTCGCAAGCGCGCGCATCAGGCTCTGCGGGTGGGTGCCCTGCGCATCGACGCGCGAAGTCAGGTCGCCCTGCGCGATGCGGTTGGCCGTGTCGACGGCCACTTCGAGTTCGCCGCCGATGCTGCCGCGCACGCTGCGCACGACGAACACCATCACCACGGTCGCGATGCCGCCGAGCACGAAGGTCACGAGCAGCCAGCGCACGAGGCTGCCGTAGAACGCGGCGCTCACGTCGTCCATATACATGCCGGTCACGATCACCCAGTCCCACGGCGCGAAGCGGTTGCCGAAGCTCAGCTTCGGCACGGGCTCGCTATGGCCGGGCTTGGCCCAGAGGTAATCGACGAAACCGCCGCCTGGCTGATTCGCGGCCTCGGACAGCGCGGTGAACACATGCTTGCCGGCCGGATCGGTGAAACCGGCGAGCATCTTGCCGTCGAGTTCGGGCTTGATCGGATGCATCAGCATGACCGACTGCGAATTGTTGATGCTCAGATAGCCGTCGCCGCCGTAACGGATCGAACCGATCACGGCGAGCGCCTGTTTCTGCGCCTCGGCTTCGGGCAGCGCGTTGCGTTGCGAGAGGCTGTAGTAATAGTTGGCGATGCTGCTGGCTTCGTCGACGAGCGTGGTCAGTTGCGCGCGCCGTTCGCGGATCATGGAGTCGCGGCTTTGCCATGCGCCGAAGGCCACGATCAGCAGCAGGCCGATCCAGAGGATCGTGATCATCGAGCGGAGTTTGGTGTTGAGCGTCATCGTGTATCGGATGGTTCGAAGGCTGGCATGAGGGCGTCGAGTCAGGCACCGCGAGCGCTGCGCCTGTGCGTGTTAACGGCGTTTGCGAGCGTGCGGGCGAGTCAGGACGAACCCTCGGTCAAGCCGTTTCCTCATACAAAACAAGGCGTTGACGCGAGCGGTTGCGTGCACGGCCACGTGCATATGCACAGGAACCGCGCGCATCATCCACATGAGTACAAAAAACGCCGTATTTCGCGCTTAAAAGCCACAAATTTCACAGCAACTCCATGATTTGCCACTTCTGGCGGGATTCGACGACAAGCAATAATCATTTCCGCTATAGTCGCGGCTTCGGCTCAAGGCTGCCCTTGTCATGCGGGCGTCGCGCCGTTGTTGTAGGGGCTGCGAACGAGTGCGTTCCTGTGCGTGTCCCGAATCTGTTACCGCGCCGGTTGCGGTTCGAATGCAGCTTCGGATTCGTTAATGCAGGATCGATTCTTATTCGCGCTTCGCTTCTGAAATAGCGGGCAATTCGCAAGCAACACGTCGGTGTTTCGCAAGCGAGAAGCAAGTCGCCCGCAAGCGATTGAGTACGACAACGGGCCACGCACCAGGCAACGCGAGAAGCAACGCAACAAGCAACGCAGCAAGCGGCGCCCAGGCCAGAAAAGTCATTTCCCAACGATGCGACGCGCGCGGCGCAGGCAAAACATTGCGCCCACGCGACGTCCACTGGAGTTACACGATGAACGCACGCGAACCCGCACTGGTTCCGGCATCGCGCAGCGCACGGCTGCGTCAGATGCTGGTCAGCAACGAACTTGAATTCCTGATGGAAGCGCACAACGGCCTGTCGGCACGCATCGCGCGCGAAGCAGGCTTCAAGGCGATCTGGGGCTCGGGCCTCTCGATCTCCGCGCAGTTCGGCGTGCGCGACAACAACGAAGCGAGCTGGACCCAGGTGGTCGACAACCTCGAGTTCATGGCCGACGCGAGCGATCTGCCGATCCTGCTGGACGGCGACACCGGCTACGGCAACTTCAACAACGTGCGCCGCCTCGTGCGCAAGCTCGAACAGCGCGGCATCGCCGGCGTCTGTATCGAAGACAAGGTGTTCCCGAAGACCAACAGCTTCATCGGCGGCGAAGCGCAACCGCTCGCCGACATCGACGAATTCTGCGGCAAGATCAAGGCTGGCAAGGACTCGCAGACCGACGAGAACTTCTCGATCGTGGCGCGCGTCGAGGCGCTGATCGCAGGCTGGGGCATGGACGAAGCGCTCAAGCGCGCCGAAGCGTATCGCCTCGCGGGCGCGGACGCGATCCTCATCCACAGCAAGCTCTCGAAACCTGACGAGATCCTCACGTTCGCGCGCGAATGGGCCGGTCGCGGTCCGCTGGTGATCGTGCCGACCAAGTACTACAGCACGCCGACCGACGTGTTCCGCAAGGCGGGCATCAGCACGGTGATCTGGGCGAACCATCAGGTCCGCGCGGCCGTCTCGGCGATGCAGGCCGTCACGAAGACGATCTACGAAACGCAGACGCTCGTCGACGTGGAAGACCGCATCGCGACCGTCAACGAAATCTTCCGTCTGCAGGACGCCGACGAATATTCGGACGCCGAGAACCGCTATCTCTCGACCACGCGCTCGGCCGGTTCGGCGATCGTGCTGGCGGCAAGCCGCGGATCGGGCCTCGACGCCGTCACCGAAGACAAGCCGAAGGTCATGCTGCCGGTCGCGGGCAAGCCGCTGCTGCGCTGGCTCGTCGACGCGTTCAAGAAGGAAGCGGTCAACGACATCACGGTCGTGGGCGGCTACAAGGCCGAGGCGATCGACACGGCGGGCATCAAGCTCGCGCGCAACGAGCGTTACGCGCAGACCAACGAACTGGCCTCGCTCGCGTGCGCCGTCGACGCGCTCAAGAACGACACCGTGATCTCCTACGGCGATCTGCTGTTCCGCAGCTACATCCTGCGCGACCTCGTGGAAAGCGACGCGGAGTTCAGCGTGGTGATCGACTCGTCGCCGGAATCGGAAAACGCGAGCGTGCGCGATTTCGCGTGGTGCTCGTCGGGCGACGACCGTGGCCTGTTCGGCAACAAGATCTATCTCCAGCGCGTGTCGTCGGATCAGGCTTCGCAAGGCGTCGCGCCGTCGGGCCGCTGGATCGGTCTGATGAACGTGCGCGGCGAAGGCCGTGAAAAGCTCAAGAACAAGCTCGCGCAACTGCAGACGCAAGCCGACTTCGACACGCTCGACATGCCGGCGCTGCTCAACGCGCTGATCGCCGACGGCGAGAAGATCGAAGTGCAATACGTGCGCGGCCACTGGCGCGGCGTGAACGACCTCGAAGATTTCCGCCGTGCCGGCGACTTCGCGCACGCGCAAACGCCGATCGGCAGCGACGCGGGTTCGAAGCCGGAGGCGAACGCATGATCGAAGCGGCACAGTTCGTCGAAGCGGCGCGCGCGCGCGGCTTCGAATGGTATGCGGGCGTGCCGTGCTCGTTCCTCACGCCGTTCATCAATTACGTGCTGCAGGACGAGTCGCTGCATTACGTCAGCTCGGCCAACGAGGGCGACGCCGTGGCGCTGATCGCGGGCGTCGCGCTCGCGGGCAAGCGCGGCATCGCGATGATGCAGAACTCGGGTCTTGGCAACGCGGTGAGCCCGCTCACCTCGCTCACGTGGACCTTCCGTCTGCCGCAACTGCTGATCGTGACGTGGCGCGGCCAGCCGGGCGTCTCCGACGAACCGCAGCACGCGCTGATGGGACCGGTCACGCCGCAGATGCTCGACACGATGGACGTGCCCTGGGAGCTGTTCCCCACGGAAGCCGACCAGATCGCGCCCGCGCTCGAACGCGCCATCAAGCACATGGACGAAACGGGCCGCCCGTATGCGCTCGTGATGCAAAAGGGCAGCGTCGCGCCGTTCGAATTGCAGGGCGGCGGCTCGATGCCCGCGAAGCACGCATTGCCGGTGGCGCAGTCGAAGTTCACGGGCGTGGGCTACGACGATCTGCCGACGCGCCAGCAGGCGCTCGAACGCGTGATCGCGGCGACGCCCGCCGAATCGACGGTGGTGGTCGCCTCGACGGGCTTCTGCGGCCGCGAACTCTACGCCATCGACGACCGCTCGAACCAGTTGTACATGGTCGGCTCGATGGGCTGCATCAGCTCGTTCGCGCTCGGTCTCGCGCTCGCGCGCCCCGACCTGAACGTGGTCGCGCTCGACGGTGACGGCGCCGCGCTCATGCGCATGGGCAACTTCGCGACGCTCGGCGCCTACGGTCCGTCGAACCTCACGCACGTGCTGCTCGACAACGGCGCGCACGACTCGACGGGCGGCCAGGCCACCGTCGCGCAGCAGGTTTCGTTCGCGAACGTGGCGGCGGCGTGCGGTTATGCCGACGCCGTGGAAGGCGACGATCTCGCCACGCTCGACGCCGTGCTGCAAGCCGCGCGCGAACGTGCGACGGGTGCGAACGGCGTCGCCGGCGCACGCTTCGTACGCCTGACGATCAAGCGCGGCACGCCCGACGGCCTGCCGCGCCCGACCATCACGCCGCCCGACGTCAAGTCGCGTCTCATGCGCCATATCGGCGCCGAGGCTGCCGCTGTCGTCAACGCCGCTCAATAAGGAATCGCCGATGCTGTTGCTCAATCCCGGCCCGGTCACGCTCACGGAGCGCGTGCGCCGCAGCCTGCTGCAGGAAGATCTGTGCCATCGCGAAAGCGAGTTCTTCGACGTGCAGGAAGAGGCGCGCACGCGTCTCGTCGGCGTCTACGATCTCGATCCCGCGCAGTGGCAGGCGGTGCTCATGACCGGTTCCGGCACGGCCGCGGTCGAGAGCATGATCGCTTCGCTCGTGCCCGCGAACGGCAAGCTGCTGATCGTCGAAAACGGCGTGTACGGCGAGCGCATCACCGCGATCGCCACGCAGTACGGCATCGCGCACGAAGTCGTGAAGCACGAGTGGATGCAGGCGCCCGATCTCGCGCGCATCACCGCCGCGCTCGACGCCGACAAGTCGTTCACGCACGTGGCGATCATTCATCACGAGACCACCACGGGCCGTCTGAACGATCTGCGCGCGCTGGGCGAGGCGTGCCGCGCGCGCGGCGTGCAGATGCTCGTCGACGGCGTCAGCAGCTTCGGTTCCGAAGCGATCGACTTCGACGACACGAGCATCGCCGCCGTGGCCGCGACCGCGAACAAGTGCCTGCACGGCGTGCCCGGCGCGGCCTTCGTGATCGTGCGCCGCGCGGCGCTCGGCACGGCCGCGAGCCGCACGTACTACCTCGACCTCAAGCGTCTCGCGACGCTGCAGGATCAGCGCAACACGCCGTTCACGCCGTCGGTGCACGCGTATTACGCGCTGGTCGAGGCGCTGCGCGAGCTGGCCGACGAAGGCGGCTGGAAGGCGCGTCACGCGCGCTATGCGGCGCTCTCGGAGCAGGTGCGTGCGGGTCTCGCCGCGCGCGGCATGGACTGCGTGCTGCCGAAGGACGAATCGTCGGTGGTGCTGCGCGCGTTCCGTCTGCCCGCGGGCATCGACTATCCGAAGCTGCACGACGCGCTCAAGGCGCGCGGCTTCGTGATCTACGCGGGGCAGGGCGGTCTGTCGAAGGAACTGTTCCGCATCTCGACGATGGGCGACATTCATGCCGCCGACGTCGAGCGACTGCTGGCGTCGTTCGACGCGATCGCGCAATAACGCTTTACGTTTCGCGATTCGCTTCGTTTTAGCCCGTAAAAAAAGGCCTTGCAGCGTGAAAGCGCTGCAAGGCCTTTTTGTTTTGGCGCGAGCCGTAATCGACGTAACGACTAACTCACGGTGCGTTCGCGCGTGCGCACGGGCACGTTCTGCTTCGACGACTTGCGGCGCGCGCGCGCTTTCTTCAGCCAGATCAGCACGCCGGTCACGCTGAGCATCGCCACGACGATGCCCGTGAAGCTGATCGCGATGCGTCCCGGCAAACCGGCGATGCGGCCCGAGTGCAGCGGAAACTGCGCCTGGATGAAGATGTCGCCCGCGCTGCCGCGTCCGGGAATCTGGCGGCCCAGAACCGTGTCGTTGTGGCCGTCGATCACGAGCCACGGATTGCCGAGGCCCGCATCGCCGTGATCGTTGCCCGCGGCGAAGTAGCCCACGCCATAGGCGCCGAAAGCGGGCATCGCGAACAGGCCGCCGGGCGGCGCGGTAATGCCTTCGCGTCGGCCGATCGCGCCAGCGTCCGCGACGATGCGCGTGCGCGCGGCGTCGGCCTGGGCGGGCGTGAGCGCGCCGGCGGGCGAGGGCGTGCTGAACGGGTCCGGCGCGAGCGTCGAGAAGACCGAGACCACGGGGCGCACGACCTGCGCGCCGAGATTCATCGAGATCGACGTGACGGCCATCAGGATCAGCAGGCCCCAGAGCCACACGCCGCCCGAGCGGTGCAGGTCGAACGTGAGCGCGTAGCCGCCGCGCTTGAGGCGGAACGCGAGCGACTTGCGCCAGCTCTTGAGATTCGGAAACGCGAGCACGATGGCGATGAAACCGTCTAGCAGCCACACCATGCCCACCACGCCCATCGTCCAGACGCCGAAGTCGATGCCCATTTTCGTCGGCATGAACAGCGTGTAGTGGAGCTGGTAGAGGAACGGAATCAGGTTCTGGCGCGCGAGCGACGGCGCGCCCCACATGCGGCGGCCCTGTTCCGCGCCAGTGACGGGATCGAGCGCGATCTGGTTGTAGTCGAGCGGATACGGTGCGCCGGTCTTCGGATCGTTGCGCGGACTCACGCGCGCCATGAAGGTGCTGCCGGGCTCGATCGAGAGCGGCATGTAGGTGACTTCGGCGTGCGGCTCGGCGGCCTCGAAGCGCTTCGCGAGTTCGAGCGGCGGCAGCGGCGTGCCCGGCGTGTCGGCGTGATAGAAGGACGGGTTGAGCGCGGAGTCCAGTTCGTGGTCCCACGCGATCACCGCGCCGGTCAGTCCGGCGATGAACAGGAATGCCGCCGTGCCGAGGCCGAACCAGCGGTGCAGGCGTACCAGCAGCGGTCTCATGCGGCGGCGCGGCTGGCCCGGCGGATGGCGGGAACGGGCGCGGTCAGGAAGGCGGTCACGATGGCGTCGGGCGGTTCGGTTAAACGGCGGGAGGAGCGGAAAACTCAATAGTATCCGCTATTTGACTGCAAATACGAATCGTTTGCATTCTAGGGACTGCCGCGCAACGGTGCAAGCTTTGTGAAAGGAAATAACGGGGGAGGTATCAAGAGGCGCGCGCGGATCGGATTGATCGCGCGCGGCGGGTGGCGCGGCGAGCGCCGCCGCTCAGACAGGATCTTTGTTCGGCGGCCCGTCGGGGCGTTGCGGTTCCTCGCCGTGATGGCCCGGCGGCGGGGGCGTGAGCGGATCGCGTTCGGGATCGCGCGTCGGATCGGCGAGCGGTTCGGGAAGCGGGTTCGTGTGCGAGCAGATCATCGCGGCTACCTCGTGCGCGGGAGCGGCCAGGCGGAGGGCGGAAAGCGGGGCGCGTGCTTATAGCGTAGGCGATGGCGGCGATGCGTGCCGTGGAGATTCGGACGGAATGACGGCGGACTTTCGCAGGATGCGCGCATGCGTCTCCGCTAGCCGATTGGCACGCACGAGCGCGGCGAGCTGGACATCGGTCGGCGATTGTTCATCAAACCGCGTCTATTGCGCGTGGCGCAGGCCATTTTCGATGCCGATTATTGTCACCGCATCAACACTGTTTATATGTCTTCGGCATTTCACAAAATCTTACCGGGCCGTAAACTTCAGCCTTTCTCAAAAAGGGAGCGCACGCGCGCTCCATCTGTTTCGGCAAGGTGATGTCATGGGTGCGGCGGTAGTGGCGGTGGTGTTCGTTCTGGGTTTGCTCGGCGTGCCGACGTTGTTTGGGCATGCATCGCACGCCAAAGCCGGGCAGCAGGTCGCCGCGGTGCAGACGCCGCCCGGCGCCGCCTCGGACACGGCTGCCGTTCGCAGCGTGGCGCTCGATTCCGCAGCGAGTTCGACTGTGAGTTCGGCCGCGAATCCGGCCACGAATCCGGCCGCGAATCCTGCCGAGACATTGACGGACGCGAGCCGTCCTTAAACGTGCTTGAGGCGTTCTTGCGCCGCGCGGTCTAGAGCCCGTCCAGATCGGCGGGCGTATCGACGTCGCGCAGAATCCCCGGATCGTCGACGTCGAGCCGCTTGAGCGGATGCGTGCCCAGCAGCGCGCGCGCACCCGAATCGCCGTCGAGCGCGAGCAGCGCCGCGCGATGTTCGAGGCCGAATCCCACCGGATGCCCGCGCTGGCCGTCGTGAAACGGCGCGACGAGCGACGCGCCCGCGTCCAGTTCGCGCGCGACGGCCTCGATGGTCGGCACCGCGATACGCGGCATGTCCGCGAGCGCCACGATCCAGCTTTCGCCTTCCGTATCGGCTTCGATGGCCGCCGCGAGACTCGCGCCCATGCCGCGCACGGCGTCGGGCGCGAACACCACGTCGCAGCCCGCTTCGTTGAGCGTGTGCGCGAGCGTTTCCGCGCCGGGACGCACGACGGCGATCACTTTGGGCAGGACGAGCAGCAGACGGTGCGCCGCTTCGTGCGCGACGCAGACGCCGCCGGGCAGCGGCGCGAGCAGCTTGTTGCGCAGACCGTTGGGATCGAAACGCGATCCCGTGCCGGCGGCGAGCAGTACGCCGGTGGCGAGCGATGCATAGGCCATGGGGTGTACCGCGCGAGAAGGGAATGGGCCGATTGTGCGGCGCAATGGCGCGCGGGGCAAGTGCGGCTTGCTCCACGCGCCGGTTTCCGTTTGTTCGCTCGCTGGCGGCGCATCAAGCGAATGCGTGCTGCGGCAGCATCAGCTTGTCGAGCGTGATCGGCAAATCGCGCACGCGCACGCCCGTCGCGTGATAGACGGCGTTCGCGATCGCCGCGGGCACGCCCGTAATGCCGATTTCGCCGATGCCGCGCACGCCGACCGGATTGAAACGCCAATCCGGCTGCCCCACGAACATCACGTCCAGTGCGCCGATATCGGCGTTCACCGGCACGTGGTACTGCGCGAAATTCGCGTTCGCGAAGCGGCCCGTGCGCGTGTCGAGC
>NZ_CAJZAR010000077.1:0-134 GCF_914484835.1 Paraburkholderia tropica | reverse complement strand
CCGTGCCCAGTTCGGCATCGACGTGCACTTCGGCGAACACCGCGCCGAACGAGTGGAACGCGTACTGCTTGCGCTCGTCGCCGGGTTTGGCCGTGGCCAGCGCCTCGACCGGCTGGCCGCCCGCGCGCGCGACG
>NZ_CAJZAR010000076.1 GCF_914484835.1 Paraburkholderia tropica | reverse complement strand
AACCCGTGCCCGCCGAGAAGCCCACCACCTTGCCGTGATAGACCACCGACGAACCATACACGTCCGCCGTCATCTCCACCGGCTGGCCGATGCGCATGTGCTTGAGCTGCACTTCCTTGAAGTTCGCGTCGATCCACAGCGAATTCAGCGGCACCACCGACATCAGCGGCGTGCCCGGCGAGACGCGCTGGCCGACCTGCACCGAACGCTTCGCCACATACCCCGTGACCGGCGCGGGCAGCGTGTTGCGCGCGTTCGCGAGATACGCGTCGCGCACCTTGGCGGCGGCGGCCATCACGTTCGGATGGTTCGCGATGGTCGTGTTCGCGGTCAGCGCCTGGTTCGCGGCGAGTTGCTGCTGCGCGGCTTCGAGCGCGGCTTCGGCGCTCTTTTCGGCGTCGCGGGCGTGCGAGATTTCTTCCTGCGAGACCGCGCCCGTCTGCGCGACCAGCATGCGGCGGCGCAGATCGTCCTGCGCGCGCGACAGGTCGGCACGACGCACGGCAACCTGGGCTTCGTACTGGCTGTCGTCGGCGAAGAGGCCGCGCACCTGGCGCACGGTCTGGCCGAGATTCGCTTCGGCCTGTTGCAGCGCGATGCGCGAATCGGCCGGATCGAGCATG
>NZ_CAJZAR010000075.1 GCF_914484835.1 Paraburkholderia tropica | reverse complement strand
CGCTACAGCGCAAGGGGGTGGCGGAAAATAATTCCGCCACCGGCCCGACGGGACTACCAGGCGACTACCCGGCCGCCTACTTGTTCTTGAACGCAGGCTTGCGCTTCTCCACGAACGCAGCCATCCCCTCTTTCTGATCTTCCGTCGCGAACAGCGAATGGAACAGACGGCGCTCGAAATGCACGCCTTCGGCCAGCGTCGTCTCGTAGGCGCGGTTCACCGCCTCCTTGGCCATCATCACAGCGGGCAGCGAGTATTCGCAGATCGTAGTTGCGGCCGCGATCGCCTCGTTCAGCAGATCCGCCGCCGGGATCACGCGCGACACCAGGCCCGCGCGCTCCGCCTCGGCCGCATCCATCATGCGCGCCGTCAGACACAGGTCCATCGCTTTCGCCTTCGACACCGCGCGCGGCAGACGCTGCGTTCCGCCCGCACCCGGAATCACGCCAAGCTTGATCTCCGGCTGGCCGAACTTCGCCGTATCGGCCGCGAAAATCATGTCGCACATCATCGCCAGTTCGCAGCCGCCACCGAGCGCGAAACCCGAAACCGCCGCAATGATCGGCTTGCGGATCGAACGGATGGTCTCCCAGTTGCGCGTGATGTAGTCGCCCTTATAGACATCCATGAAGCTATAGGTCGCCATCATGCCGATGTCGGCGCCTGCTGCGAACGCCTTCTCGCTGCCCGTGATGACGATCGCGCCGATGTTCTCATCCGCGTCGAACGCCTTGAGCGCCGCGCCCAGTTCGTCCATCAAGGCGTCGTTGAGTGCGTTCAGCGCTTTCGGCCGGTTGAGCGTGATCAGACCGACTTTGCCGCGCGTCTCGACCAGGATGTTTTCGTACCCCATACGTCCTCCTTCCTTAATAGAAAAGTCCCAAAAATTTCTTTTACGCCGAAGTTTGACTAATGCTAACATTTGCCAACCAACCGGTCGGTCAATTAATTGGCGCGGGCCTCATCCAACCCCTCAATTCAAGTCGAGCCATGACACATCCGTTTTTCGACAAGCACGAAGGCCTGCTGCAGAAGGCGTTGGCCGCCATCGAGACGCGCGGCTACTGGAGCCCGTTCGCCGAAATGCCGAGCCCCAAAGTGTACGGTGAATCCGCCAGCGCAGACGGCGAAGCCGCGTTCAAGGCGCACCTGAATCACCCGTTCGAACTCGACCAGCCTGCCAGCGGCGAAACCGTCGGCAGCGAGGTCTCGCCATTCGGTTTTGTGCTCGGCGCGCGTTACCCGAAATCGACGCCCGACCAGTTGATTGATGCCGCTCAACAAGCACAACGCACCTGGCGCGCCGCGGGCCCCAAGGCCTGGGTGGGCGTGAGCCTCGAAATTCTCGAACGCCTGAACCGCGCGAGCTTCGAGATCGCCTACAGCGTGATGCACACGACCGGCCAGGCCTTCATGATGGCGTTCCAGGCAGGCGGCCCGCACGCGCAGGACCGCGCGCTTGAAGCGGTGACCTACGCGTGGGACCAGCTGCGCCGCATTCCCGCCGACGCGCACTGGGAAAAGCCGCAGGGCAAGAACCCGCCGCTCGCGATGCAAAAGCGCTTCACGGTCGTACCGCGCGGTACGGGCCTCGTGCTCGGCTGCTGCACGTTCCCGACCTGGAACGGCTACCCCGGCCTGTTCGCCGATCTGGCGACGGGCAACACGGTGATCGTCAAGCCGCACCCGGGCGCGATCCTGCCGCTCGCGATCACCGTGCGCATCGCGCGCGAGGTGCTGCGTGAAGCCGGTTTCGATCCGAACGTCGTCACGCTGCTCGCCACCGATCCCAACGACGGCGCGCTCGTCCAGCAACTCGCCCTGCGTCCCGAAATCAAGCTGATCGACTTCACCGGCAGCACGCAGAACGGCGACTGGCTCGAACAGCACGCGCATCAGGCGCAGGTCTACACCGAAAAGGCCGGCGTGAACCAGATCGTGATCGACTCCGTGAGCGATCTGAAGTCCGCCGCGCGCAACATCGCCTTCTCGCTTTCGCTCTACTCGGGCCAGATGTGCACGGCGCCGCAGAACATCTACGTGCCGCGCGACGGCATCGAGACCGCCGAAGGCCACATGAGCTTCGATCAGGTCGCACGGGCCATCGCGGGAGCCGTCACGAAATTCGTGGCCGATCCGGCACGCGCCGTTGAAGTGCTCGGCGCGATCCAGAACGACGGCGTGACCGCGCGCGTCGACGAAGCCCGCAAGCTGGGCACCGTGCTCGCCGACAGCCAGGCGCTCGACCATCCGCAATTCCCGGGCGCACGCGTGCGCACGCCGCTCGTGCTCGCACTCGATGCGGGCCGCGACGCCGCGACGATCACGCGCGAATGGTTCGGCCCGATCTCGTTCGTGATCGCCACCGACTCCACCGCCCAGTCGCTGGCCCTCGCCGGTGCGACCGCGCGCGACCACGGCGCGCTCACGCTCTCCGTCTACAGCACGAGCGACGAAGTGATCGAAGCCGCCCACGAAGCGGCGATCACCGGCGGCGTGGCGCTGTCGGTCAATCTCACAGGCGGCGTGTTCGTCAATCAGTCGGCGGCCTTCTCGGACTTCCACGGCACCGGCGCGAACCCCGCCGCGAACGCCGCGCTGGCCGACGCCGCGTTCGTGGCGAACCGCTTCCGCGTGGTTCAGAGCCGCGTTCATGTTGAACCCAAAGCGGCGCCCGTTGCAGTCGGCTGAATGGCCTAGGCCGTTCGGCCGAATGGCGTACGACTGCCCGACCCTCTAGCATGCAAGGCATGAGCGCACTCCGCGCTCGTGCCGCAGGAACCTGAGATGACCGAAGCCTATATCTGCGACGCAATTCGCACCCCGTTTGGCCGCTACGGCGGCGCCCTCAAGGACGTGCGCGCTGACGACCTCGCCGCCGTGCCCATCCACGCGCTCGTCGAGCGCAATCCCGGCGTGGACTGGCGCGCACTCGACGACATCCTGTACGGCTGCGCCAACCAGGCAGGCGAAGACAACCGCAACGTCGCACGCATGGCCGCGCTGCTCGCGGGCCTGCCCACCGAAGCGCCCGGCGGCACGCTCAACCGCCTGTGCGGTTCCGGCCTCGACGCCGTCGGCAGCGCCGCGCGCGCAATCAAATCCGGCGAAGCGCGCCTGATGATCGCGGGCGGCGTGGAAAGCATGACGCGCGCGCCGTTCGTGATGGGCAAAGCCGCGTCGGCGTTCGCGCGCGACGCGAATATCCACGACACCACCATCGGCTGGCGTTTCGTCAACAAGCTGATGAAGCAGCAATATGGTGTCGATTCGATGCCCGAAACGGCGGAAAACGTCGCCGAGGAATTCAATATCAGCCGCGCCGATCAGGACGCGTTCGCGCTGCGCAGCCAGCAGAAGGCCGCGCGCGCGCAGAAGGACGGCACGCTCGCGCAGGAAATCGTCGCGGTCGAGATTGCGCAGAAGAAAGGCGATCCTGTGCGTGTCACGCTGGACGAACATCCGCGCGAGACCTCGCTCGAATCGCTCGGCAAGCTCAAGGGCGTGGTGAAGCCGGACGGCACGGTGACGGCCGGCAACGCTTCGGGCGTCAACGACGGCGCCTGCGCGCTGCTGCTGGCCAACGAGGAAGCCGCCGCCCAATATGGTTTGCGTCGGCGTGCACGCGTGCTCGGCATGGCAACGGCCGGCGTCGCGCCGCGCATCATGGGCATCGGGCCCGCGCCCGCCACGCAGAAGCTACTTGCACAGCTCGGCATGACGCTCGACCAGTTCGACGTGATCGAACTCAACGAAGCGTTCGCGTCGCAAGGTCTCGCCGTGCTGCGCGCACTCGGCCTCGCCGACGACGACGCACGCGTGAACCCGAACGGCGGCGCGATCGCGCTCGGTCATCCGCTGGGCGCCTCGGGCGCGCGGCTCGTGACCACGGCGCTGCATCAGCTCGAACGCACGCAGGGCCGCTACGCGCTGTGCACGATGTGCATCGGCGTCGGCCAGGGCATCGCGCTGGCCATCGAGCGCGTTTGACGGCAAACGGCGCGACAGCGCCAACCTGGCAGCAGCACAGCGACCCGCCGGACGACGCAGCGCGGCGGGTCAGGAAGTCCTGAAAGCAGTCCCGAAAAGCAGGCATGGAGGAGACAACCGATGCCCTTTGAAGCGATCCGCGTCGAGACCGACGCAACCACGCGCGTGGCCACCGTCACGCTGAACCGCCCGGACAAGCTCAACAGCTTCACGCGCGCCATGCACCGCGAGCTCGCGGCGGCGCTCGACGAAGTCGAAGCCGCCGGCGCGCGCGCACTCGTGCTCACCGGCGCGGGCCGCGGCTTCTGCGCGGGCCAGGATCTCGCCGACCTCGACTTCACGCCCGGCGCGATGACCGACCTCGGGGCGCTCATCGACGAGCACTTCAATCCGCTGATCAAACGGCTGCAGGCGCTGCCGATGCCCGTGATCGCCGCCGTCAACGGCACCGCGGCGGGCGCGGGCGCAAATCTCGCGCTCGCGTGCGACCTCGTGCTGGCCGCGCGCTCCGCGAGCTTCATTCAGGCGTTCGTGAAAATCGGCCTCGTGCCCGATTCGGGCGGCACGTGGTTCCTGCCGAAGCGCGTGGGCATGGCTCGCGCACTCGGCCTTGCCATGACCGGCGACAAGCTGAGCGCCGAAAAAGCGGAAAGCTGGGGCCTCGTCTGGCAAGTGACCGACGACGCCGAACTCGCCGCCAGCGCTGCCGCGCTCGCCGCGCAACTCGCGAAGCAACCTACGCGCGCCATCGTCGCCACGCGCGAGGCGCTGCGCGCGTCGGCCACGAACACGCTCGATCAGCAGCTCGATCTCGAACGCGATCTGCAACGCGAACTGGGTGCATCCCACGACTACGCGGAAGGCGTGCAGGCCTTCGTCGAGAAACGCGCGCCGCGCTTCGAGGGCCGTTGATATGTCCGCATCGATCTCCACGCAAACGCTCGACGACATGACGCCCGACGAACTCGCCCGCGCCACCGCGCAGGCCATGTACGAAGCCGACGGTTGCAGCCGCGCGCTCGGCATGGAACTGCTCGACGTGCGCGCCGGTTACGCGCGGCTTCGCATGGCCGTGCGGCCCGAATTCCTCAACGGTCACCAGATCTGTCACGGCGGCCTGATCTTCACGCTCGCCGATTCGACCTTCGCGTTCGCCTGCAACTCGTACAACCTCAACACGGTCGCCTCGGGCTGCTCGATCGAATTTCTGCGCCCCGTGCAGCCCGACGACGTACTCACCGCCGAAGCCGTCGAACAGGTGCTGTCTGGCCGCAACGGCATCTACGACATCCGCGTGACGAATCGCGCCGGTGAGACCGTTGCCGTGTTCAGAGGCAAATCCGCGCAGATCCGCGGCAACGTGATTCCTGTCGAGGCGTGACGCGCCCAGCGAACTCGCCCGCAACGCATTCATACTTAAAGCAACTGGAGACATCGATGACTAACCCGCTGCCGCTCGAGCCCATCGAAACGGCCAGCCGCGACGAACTCGCGGCGCTTCAGCTCGAACGGCTGAAATGGTCGCTGAACCACGCGTATGAGAACTCGCCGGTCTATCGCCGCAAGTTCGACGAAGCGGGTGTGCACCCGTCCGAGCTGAAGTCGCTCGCCGACCTCGCGCGCTTCCCGTTCACCACCAAGAAGGATCTGCGCGACAGTTACCCGTTCGGGATGTTCGCGGTGCCGCAGGAGCAGATCTCGCGCATTCACGCGTCGTCGGGTACGACGGGCAAGCCCACCGTGGTCGGCTACACGGCAAAAGACATCGACACCTGGGCGAATCTGGTCGCGCGTTCGGTGCGCGCGGCGGGCGCGCGGCGCGGCGACAAGGTGCACGTGAGCTACGGCTATGGCCTGTTCACGGGCGGCCTCGGCGCGCATTACGGCGCGGAACGTGCCGGTCTCACGGTGATTCCGTTCGGCGGCGGCCAGACCGAAAAGCAGGTGCAGCTGATCCAGGACTTCCGGCCCGACATCATCATGGTCACGCCGAGCTACATGCTCGCGATCGCCGACGAAATGGAACGTCAAGGCATGGACCCGGCCAGTTCGTCGCTGCGCATCGGTATCTTCGGCGCGGAACCGTGGACCAACGACATGCGCGCGGCCATCGAGAAACGCATGGGCATCAAGGCCGTGGACATCTACGGTCTGTCCGAAGTGATGGGTCCGGGCGTGGCCTCGGAGTGCGCGGAAACGCAAGACGGCCCGACCATCTGGGAAGACCACTTCTACCCGGAGATCATCGACCCGGAAACCGGCGAAGTGCTGCCCGACGGCGAATTCGGCGAACTGGTCTTCACCTCGCTCACGAAGGAAGCGCTGCCCATCGTGCGCTATCGCACGCGCGATCTCACGCGCCTGCTGCCCGGCACCGCGCGCACGATGCGCCGCATGGAAAAGATCACGGGCCGCTCCGACGACATGCTGATCATCCGCGGCGTGAACGTGTTCCCCACGCAGATCGAGGAATTGCTGCTCAAGCAGCCCGCGCTCGCACCGCACTATCAGATCATTCTCACGAAGGAAGGTCCGATGGATGTCATGACGCTCAACTGCGAGCCGTGCCCGGAAACCGCGCCCGACTATAGCGCGCTCGATGCGGCCGCGAAGGCGCTCGCCTATGACATCAAGGCGCTGATCGGCGTGACGGCGAAGATCAATGTGCTCGACGTGAACGGTATCGAGCGTTCGGTCGGCAAGGCCAGGCGCGTAATCGACAAGCGGCCGAAGTGAGCACAGGCGAGCGCGCATAGATCAATCGCGCAGCCAGTAAAAAAGCCGGCTGGTCAGCCGGCTTTCTTCATGCGATCAAGCAACTCGAAGCTCACGAGTTCGGGAACAGCAGCCACATGCGGCCGCCCTGCTTCATCTTGCCCGCGAGGTCGCCCGCATCGTCGCCGAGTCCCCAGAAGTAGTCGGCGCGCACGCCGCCCTTGATCGCCGAGCCGGTGTCCTGCGCGAACACGAGGCGGTTCAGCGGCGTGTTCGTGAGCGGACGCGTGGTCGTCAAGAACACCGGCGTGCCGAGCGGAATCGACGACGGATCGACCGCAATCGAACGCTCCGGCGTCAGCGGCACTCCGAGCGCGCCGATCGGGCCGTCGGTGCCGCCTTGCGGCGAGCTATCCCCCGACGGCATCTCGCGGAAGAACACGAAGCGCGGATTGGTGTCGAGCAGCGCGTCGACGCGCGTCGGGTTCGCGCGCGCCCATGCCTTGATGCCCTGCATCGTGGCCTGCGCGGGCGTGAGTTCGCCGCGATCGAGCAGCCAGCGTCCGATCGACTTGTACGGTTGATTGTTCGTACCGCCGAAGCCCACGCGCATCACGCTGCCGTCTTCCATCACGATGCGGCCCGAGCCCTGCACCTGCAGGAAGAACGCCTCGATCGGATCGTCGACCCAGACGAGTTCGTTGCCGCTCAGGATGCCCGCACGTTCGAGCTGCGCGCGCGGCGGCAGCGCGGCGCCCGCGCGATAGCCGGACGGCCAGCGATAAAGCGCGGTCTGATAGATGCCGTGGCGCGTGCGCGAGCCGTGAAGCAGCGGCTCGTAGTAGCCGGTGACGAGGCCGTCGAGCGTGCCGTCGTTATTGGCGAACTGGTAAGGCGTGAAGTACGCCTCGAAGAAGGCGCGTGCGCCGGAAGCGTCGAGGTCGTCGAGTTGCGAAGCCGCCGCGCAGGCGCGCTGCCAGCGCGGCTCGCGGGCGAGGCGCGTGCAGTTCGCGCGCAGTGCCGCCGTCGCGCCGATCAGCGAATCGTCCTGCCAGCCCGGCACCTGCTGCCACGCCACCGGCGTGAGCCGCTGCGCCGCGATCTGCGCGGGCAATGTGGGCGAACCCTTGGGCGGCGTGGTGCGCACGTAGCTCGGGCCGCCGCACGCGGCCAGCAGCGCCGCCAGCGACGCGGCGCCGACCAGCCCGCCGATGCGCCCGAAGCTGACGTTCGCCGCCTTTCCGAAGCCGATACGCGCTCGCTCGCGCAGCGCCGTTAATCCCGGCATCACCCTGGAAAAGCGCGCGAAAACGCGCATACAATGTTTGCTCTCGATGGATGCCGCCATGTCTGATCTGCTCGACGAATACCCGATGCTCATGTTTGGTCTGGAAGCGCTGCTCGCGCTGTTCCTGCTGATTTTCATCGTTGTGTGGACCGCGTCGGGCAGGAAGAAGCACAAGCGCGCCCCGCACGCGCCGCACGACGGGCGTCAGGACTAGCAGACCGCGAAATCGGGGAACGGTTCAACGGAAGTCAGTGCAGCGTGCGCGGCATGCGCAGCACGAACTCGGGCACCGGCGCCTCGAAACGCTCGGCGTCCTCCGCCACGCAGAAGTACGCGCCGCGCATGGTGCCGACGGGCGTGGCGATCATCGCCCAGCTCGTGTATTCGAATTGCTCGCCCGGCTTGAGCAGCGGCTGATGACCGACCACGCCCAGACCCTTCACTTCCTGGACCTTCTCGTCGCTGTCGGTGATGATCCAGTGGCGCGCGATCAGCTGCGCGCTCACCTGGCCGGTGTTGCGGATGGTCAGCGTGTACGCAAACGCATATTGCCGGCGCTCGGGATCCGACTCTTCGGGCAGGTAGCGCACCTGCGACGTCACGCTGAATTCGTACTGACTCATCCTCTTTCCAATCGCTGTTTCTGACCTGCGGGTTTCGGACCACGGTGGTTTCGCCCACTGCGGTACGACCGGGGTCGTAAATTCTTACGCGGTGCAAGGCGTCCGCGCGCCGCCGTCGCGGCGGACCGCGCGAAATTGCATTCTGCTTGATGCGGCAGGCACCCGCAACCGCCGTGGACCGCCGCGAGCGCGTCCTGGCCGAATGGCCAACGTGCGTCCCGCAGGCGTGCGCCCTGCCGCGCTGACGCTAAAATACGGTTTTTACGTCTAATTTCCGCTTACCGCCATGACGCAATTCCGCATTGCCCCCAGTATCCTGTCCGCCGACTTCTCGCGTCTTGGCGAGGAAGTCCGCAACGTCGTCGCGGCCGGCGCCGACTGGATCCACTTCGACGTAATGGACAACCATTACGTGCCGAACCTCACCATCGGCCCGCTGGTCTGCGAGGCGATCCGCCCGCACGTGGACGTGCCCATCGACGTGCATCTGATGGTGCGCCCGGTCGACCGCATCGTGCCCGACTTCGCCAAGGCCGGCGCGAACCTCATCAGCTTTCACCCGGAAGGCTCGGACCATATCGACCGCACGCTGTCGCTGATCCGCGACCACGGCTGCAAGGCCGGTCTCGTCTTCAACCCGGCCACGCCGCTGAACTACCTCGACCACGTGATGGACAAGGTCGACCTCGTGCTGATCATGTCGGTGAACCCGGGCTTCGGCGGCCAGTCGTTCATTCCCGAGGCACTGAACAAGCTGCGCGAGGCGCGCGCGAAGATCGACGCGTACACGGCGCGCACCGGCCGCGAGATCCATCTGGAAGTGGACGGCGGCGTGAAGGTCGACAACATCGCCGAAATCGCGGCGGCGGGCGCGGACGCCTTCGTGGCCGGCTCGGCCATCTTCGGCAAGCCCGACTACAAGGCCGTGATCGACCAGATGCGCGCGCAGCTCGCCACCGTGAAGGCCGGCGCGCAATGAGCGCCGACTTCAAGGCCGTCAAATTCACCGCGCCGCGCATCGAGGCGGCGCTGATCGACCTCGACGGCACCATGGTCGATACCGCCGACGACTTCGCCGCGGGCCTGAACGGCATGCTCGCGCAGTTCGACGCCGAGGAAACCACGCGCGAAGAGGTCATGGGCTACGTGGGCAAAGGCTCGGAGCATCTGATCAAGAGCGTGCTGGCCCCGCGTTTTCCCGCCGACGACGCCCAGGCGCGTTTCGACGAGGCGCTCGCGATCTATCAGGACGAGTACGCGAAGATCAACGGCCGCCACACGCATCTGTACCCGGACGTGGAAGTGGGCCTCGCCGCGCTGCGCGCCCAGGGCATCAAGCTCGCCTGCGTGACGAACAAGCCGCACCGCTTCGCCGTCGAGCTGCTTCAGCAGTACGGCCTCTCGCCATACTTCGAGGTCGTGCTGGGCGGCGACAGCCTGCCGAAGAAAAAACCCGACCCGCTGCCCATGCTCACGGCGTGCGAGCAGCTCGGCGTGAATCCGGCGTCGGCGGTGGCCATCGGCGATTCGGAGAACGATGCGATCGCGGGCCGCGCGGCCGGCATGGCCACGCTCACGGTGCCTTACGGCTACAACCACGGCCAGCCTGTACAAAAAATTGAGTCGGATGGTATAGTTGCCACGCTGCTCGACGCCGCCAAGGCGGTCGCAGCACACAATGATCTGACTTAAGTTCTCAACTGAACGTCAACGACCCTCATGTTTCTGAATAAAAAACGGAGTCTGAGCAGCATCGACCGGGGAGCCTGGCCCTGGCGTCGCTGGTCGCGCTAACCTCACTCGAGGTTCGCTGAAGTCGCGCGCTTGTCTCAAGTTCGCTTCCCCTTCAGCTCCGTTTTTTACTTCGCTGCGCTCTCGCGCGTGTCTCGTCTCTAAACTGTTGCGGTCAACCGTCGGCTGGTCTTGCCGTGGGCTGTCGCGATCCTTGCATGTCGATTCGTCGCGTGCCGGGCCGCCAGCGCCTACGTCTCGCTTCCGCCTCCGATCGTCCGCACGCCGGCCCGGCAGACGCCTTGTGCGTCCGTGGGCCGCACGAGCGAGCGCCAGCGGCCAACTAGCACTCAAAACAGACGCCTTCGCGTTCACCGCGCGCCCCCTTTTGAGCCGCACTGGGCCCGCACCCCACGCCGCGACCGGCAGCACGAACAGGATCGGAACATGACCGAACTCGAATTCCAGTCTCTCGCCAACGAGGGCTACAACCGCATCCCGCTGATCGCCGAAGCACTCGCCGATCTGGAAACGCCGCTTTCGCTGTACCTGAAGCTCGCGCAGCCCGAGCGCGGCGGCGCCAACTCCTTTCTGCTCGAATCCGTCGTCGGCGGCGAGCGGTTCGGGCGCTACTCGTTCATCGGCCTGCCCGCGCGCTCGCTGCTGCGTGTGAGCAACGGCATCTCGGAAGTCGTGCGCGACGGCCAGGTGATCGAAACCCACGACGGCGACCCGCTCGAATTCATCGCGCAGTACCAGTCGCGCTTCAAGGTCGCGCAGCGCCCCGGCCTGCCGCGCTTCTGCGGCGGCCTCGCCGGCTACTTCGGCTACGACGCGGTGCGCTACATCGAGAAGAAGCTCGCCGACACCTGCCCGCCCGACGATCTCGGCCTGCCCGACATCCAGCTGCTGCTCGCCGAGGAAGTCGCGGTGATCGACAATCTCGCGGGCAAGCTCTATCTGATCGTCTACGCCGATCCGCAAACGCCCGAGGCCTACACGAAGGCCAAGCTGCGCCTGCGCGAACTCAAGCAGCGCCTGCGCACGACGGTGCAGCCGCCGGTCACGAGCGCGAGCGTGCGCACCGAAACGTTCCGCGAGTTCAAGAAGGACGATTACCTCGCGGCCGTGCGCAAGGCCAAGGAATACATCGCCGCGGGCGAACTGATGCAGGTGCAGGTCGGCCAGCGCCTGACCAAGCCGTATCGCGACAATCCGCTCTCGCTCTATCGCGCGCTGCGTTCGCTGAACCCGTCGCCGTACATGTACTACTACAACTTCGGCGAATTCCACGTGGTGGGCGCGTCGCCGGAAATTCTGGTGCGTCAGGAGCAGCGCGGCGAGGACCGCATCGTGACGATCCGTCCGCTCGCGGGCACGCGTCCGCGCGGCAACACGCCCGAGCGCGACGCCGAACTCGCGACCGAGCTGCTCAACGACCCGAAGGAAATCGCCGAGCACGTCATGCTGATCGACCTCGCGCGCAACGACGTGGGCCGCATCGCGGAAATCGGCTCGGTGTCCGTGACCGACCAGATGATCATCGAAAAGTACTCGCACGTGCAGCACATCGTGAGTTCGGTGGAAGGCAAGCTCAAGCCCGGCGTGAGCAACTTCGACGTGCTGCGCGCGACCTTCCCGGCCGGCACGCTCTCGGGTGCGCCGAAGGTGCGCGCGATGGAACTCATCGACGAACTCGAACCGGTGAAGCGCGGCCTCTACGGCGGCGCGGTCGGCTACCTCTCGTTCAACGGCGAGATGGATCTGGCGATCACGATCCGCACGGGCGTCATCCACAACGGCAATCTGTATGTGCAGGCTGCGGCCGGCGTGGTCGCCGATTCGGTGCCCGAGTCGGAATGGCAAGAAACGGAAAACAAGGCGCGCGCCGTGCTGCGCGCCGCCGAGCAGGTGCAGGACGGCCTCGACAGCGACTTCTGAGCGGAGAAAGACCATGTTGCTCATGATCGACAACTACGATTCGTTTACCTACAACATCGTCCAGTACTTCGGCGAACTCGGCGAAGACGTGCGCACGTATCGCAACGACGAAATCACCATCGACGAGATCAAGGCGCTCAACCCGAAGCGCATCTGCCTTTCGCCGGGACCGAGCAATCCGCAGCACGCGGGCATCACGCTCGCCGTGCTGAGCGAGTTCGCGGGCAAGACGCCGATTCTCGGCGTGTGCCTCGGCCATCAGGCTATCGGCGAGGCGTTCGGCGGCCGCGTCGTGCGCGCGAAAACCATCATGCACGGCAAGGTCAGCCAGATCGAAACCGACTGCAAGGGCGTGTTCGCCGATCTGCCGAAGCACTTCAACGTCACGCGCTATCACTCGCTCGCGATCGAGCGCGAGTCGCTGCCCGATTGCCTCGAAGTGACCGCGTGGACCGAGGACGGCGAAATCATGGGCGTGCGTCACCGCGAACTCGCGGTCGAAGGCGTGCAGTTCCATCCCGAATCGATCCTCTCGGAGCACGGCCACGCGCTGTTCGAGAATTTCCTGAAGCAGACCCACAGCGCTTGATACGGAGGCGAGCACCATGTCCATTACCCCGCAGGAAGCGCTGCAACGCACGATCGAGCACCGCGAGATTTTTCACGACGAGATGCTCCATCTCATGCGCATGATCATGCGCGGCGAGCTCTCGCCCGTGCTCTCGGCGGCCATCATCACGGGCCTGCGCGTCAAGAAGGAAACCATCGGCGAGATCGCGGCGGCCGCGACCGTGATGCGCGAGTTCGCGAATCACGTCGAAGTGAAGGACAACTCGAACTTCATCGACATCGTCGGCACCGGCGGCGACGGCTCGCACACGTTCAACATCTCCACGGCGTCGATGTTCGTCGTCGCGGCGGCGGGCGCGAAGGTCGCGAAGCACGGCAATCGCGGCGTGTCGAGCAAGTCGGGCAGCGCGGACGTGCTCGAAGCGCTCGGCGTGAACATCGACCTGCAACCGGACCAGGTGGCCGCGTCGATCGCCGAAACGGGCATGGGCTTCATGTTCGCGCCCAACCATCATCCGGCGATGAAAAACATCGCCGCCGTGCGCCGCGAACTGGGCGTGCGCACCATCTTCAACATCCTCGGCCCGCTCACGAATCCGGCCGGCGCGCCCAATCAGCTGATGGGCGTGTTCCACCCGGACCTCGTCGGCATTCAGGTGCGCGTGATGCAGCGCCTCGGCGCGAAGCACGTGCTTGTGGTGTACGGCAAGGACGGCATGGACGAGGTCTCGCTCGGCGCGGCCACGCTGGTCGGCGAGCTGAAGGACGGCGAGATTCGCGAGTACGAAATCCACCCCGAAGACTTCGGCCTGCAGATGGTCTCGAACCGCTCGCTCAAGGTCGAAAACGCCGACGAGTCGAAGGCGATGCTGCTCGGCGCGCTCGCGAACGAACCGGGCACGGCGCGCGAAATCGTCACGCTGAACGCGGGCACCGCGCTCTACTCGGCCAACGTCACGAACTCGATCGCCGACGGCATCGCGCTGGCGCGCGAAACGCTCGCCAGCGGCCGCGCGCGCGCCAAAGTCGACGAACTGGTACGCTTCACGCAACAGTTCAAGCGTGCGTGACCTGCGTAGTTGACACGCTGATTAACACGCTGATCCCGCACCGTTTTTAGCCGAATTTTGTTGAAACCATGAGCGACATCCTCGAAAAAATCATCGCCGTGAAGCGCGAAGAAGTGCGCGCCGCGGAACAGAGCGCACCGCTCGAAGAACTGCGTCTCGCGGCAAGCTCGCGCGATCTGCGCGACTTCGTCGGCGCGCTGCGCGCGAAACACGAGAACGGCCAGGCGGCCGTGATCGCCGAAGTGAAGAAGGCCAGCCCGTCTAAAGGCGTGCTGCGCGAAAACTTCGATCCCGCCGAGATCGCGCGCTCGTATGCCGGTCACGGCGCCGCGTGCCTGTCCGTGCTCACCGACGTGCAGTTCTTCCAGGGCAGCGTCCCGTATCTGCAAGCCGCGCGCGCCGCGTGCGACCTGCCGGTGCTGCGCAAGGACTTCATCGTCGATCCGTACCAGATCGTCGAAGCGCGCGCGATGGGCGCCGACGCGATCCTGCTGATCGCCGCCGCGCTCGAACCGGGCCAGATGCGCGACCTCGAAGCGCTCGCGCATTCGCTCGGTCTCGCGGTGCTCGTCGAAGTGCACGACCGCGCGGAACTCGATCACGCGCTCACGCTGAAGACGCCGCTCATCGGCATCAACAACCGCAATCTGCGCACCTTCGAAACCACGCTGCAAACCACCATCGGCATGCTCGACGACGTGCCCGAAGACCGCATCGTCGTGACGGAATCGGGCATTCTTTCGCGCGCCGATGTCGAGAAGATGCGCGAGCTGTCCGTGCATAGCTTCCTCGTCGGCGAGGCGTTCATGCGCGCGGAACAGCCGGGCGCGGAACTCGCGCGCATGTTCTTCTGAGCGCGTAGCGACATGGGTATCGAACGCGAAATCAAGCTCGCGCTGCCGCAGGACCAGGTCGATGCGGCGCTGCGTTTCTTCGAGGCGCGCGCGGGCGCGCCGGGTCATCCGATCCGGCTCGAAAACATCTACTTCGACACGCCGCAGCTCACGCTCGCGCGCGCGAAAAGCGCGCTGCGACTGCGCCGCGCGCCCGAAGGCTGGCTGCAGACATTCAAGACGGTGGGCGTGTCGCAGAACGGTCTGCACGCGCGTCACGAGTGGGAAATGCCGGTCGCGGGCGAAGCGCTCGAGATCGACAGGCTGCTGCACGAGTGCGACGAATCGGGCGTCTCGACGGCGCTGTCCGGCGCCGCTTCGGCGCTCATTCCGCTCTTTCGCACCGATTTCACGCGCACGCTGTGGACGCTCGACGTCGACGGCGCGCAGGTGGAAGCGGCCGTCGATCAGGGCGAAATCACGGCCGATGTGAACGGCGAGGCGCGCAGCACGCCGATCTGCGAAATCGAGCTCGAACTGAAGGCCGCAAAGGACGATGGCGAAGCCGCGCTGCGCGCGCTCGCCGCCGAACTCGCGCAAGCGCTGCCGGGTCTCGCGCCGGACGACATCAGCAAGGCGCAGCGCGGCTACCAGCTGCGCGAAGGCTGAAGCTCAGGCCAACTCGACCTTGCGCATCCGCGAGAGCAGATGCGGGCCGTGCCACTGCTGCTCGATGATCTCGAATGCGCCGGTGAAGCCGTACATGTCGGCCCACCGGTGCTTGTCGTCGAAGTAAAGCGGGAACGTTTCTTCGGTGATGAAGTTCACGTGCGTCGGGTCGCGAAACGTGGATGCGTGCGGATAGGCCGGTGTCAGCGAAAGAAACTGCCCGCCGACTTTCAGCACGCGCCAGATCTCGTTCATCAGTTCGACAAAGCAGTTGCGGCGCTGCGGCGCGTAGAGCAGCCGTGGCACGTGCTCGATGAAATCGAACGCCGTGACGAAATCGAACATCCCGGATTCGAACGGAATCGGCTCGATCACGAGGTCGGCGGAGACGATGTTCGGCCCCAGATTGCGAACGTCGACCCCGTAGAGCTCGTTCGCATTGAACGGATTCTTCGGATTCGGGCCGCAGCCTAAATCGAGTGTCTTGGTGTTGCTCACGTCAGCCTCTGTCGATGTCAGTTAGTACGCACGGGACTATAGGGCGCGCTCAAAAACACCCATATCAAAAATCCCCGGACTGAATCGTCGATGCCCCGTTCGCCGCACCTCGAAGCGCACCGGATCGCGCCGCACTGCATTGAATCCCCGCGCGATTGCTGCGACACTTGCCGCCCATGACTCCCACAAAACGCACGACGCGCCTCGCGCAGCCGGTGCAGACTTCGCTTTTCGACGACGAAGCGCCCGACGCCGCGCAGGCCACGCTCGACGAACCGGCGCAGCCCGAGGTCGATCCGCGTCAGATCACGATTTTCTCGCTGTTCGACGCCGACGAATTCCCGGCGCCCGCACTCGCGAACCCGATTCCGGCGCACGCGGCGCAAGCCGCGCTTGCGAGCGCCGCTGCGCCTGACACCCACGCATCCGACACCCAGCTAGCCATCGCCATGTCCCAGGTTTCCGACACGCCGCGCCTCGAAGACCAGTTCGCCGCCCTGCCCGACGCCTGGCGCGACCTGCTCACGCCGTTCACCGCGAGCGACGCCTACGCGCCGCTGTGCCGTTTCGTCGACGACGAGCGCGCCGCCGGCAAGACCGTCTATCCCGCCGATGTGTTCCGCGCGCTGCGCCTCACCTCGCCCGACGACGTGAAAGTGGTGATCCTCGGCCAGGACCCGTATCACGGCGACGACCGCGGCACGCCGCAGGCGCACGGTCTCGCGTTTTCGGTGCCGCCGGGCGTGCGTCCGCCGCCGTCACTGCGCAACATGTTCAAGGAAATCGCGGCGAGTCTCGGCATCGACGCGCCCGCGCACGGCTGTCTCGACGCCTGGGCGCGTCAGGGCGTGCTGCTGCTCAACACCGTGCTGACGGTCGAGCGCGCGAACGCCGCGAGCCACGCGAAACGCGGCTGGGAACGCTGCACCGACACGCTGATCCACGAACTGGCCACGCGCCACAAGCATCTCGTGTTCATGCTGTGGGGCGCGCACGCGCAGAACAAGCGCGCGCTGCTCGGCAACGGCGAGCATTGCGTGCTGGAAGCGCCGCATCCGTCGCCGCTGTCGGCGCATCGCGGCTTTCTGGGCTGCGGGCACTTCGTGCAGGCCAACGCGTATTTGCAGGCGCACGACCGCGCGCCGATCGAATGGCGTCTGCCCGAGGTCGGCGAAGTGCTCGCCTGATCTGCGAATCCAGCGGATCTGCGGATTCACTGATCCGCACACCGCCCGCGCCCCAAGAAGCGCGCGCACAAGAAAAAACGCCACGAAATCGCTTTCGTGGCGTTTTGCTTTGCAGCGCAGGAATCGGGCTTACGCAGCCGCGATGGCCTCGCGTGCGCTCGCGAGTGCGGCGCTGGCTGCGTCCGGGCCCATGTTCAGGCCTTCAGCGTAGATGAAGCTGACGTCGGTCATGCCGAGGAAGCCGAGGAACGACTTCAGGTACGGCGTCTGGCTGTCGTGCGGGGTGCCTTGGTACTTGCCGCCGCGTGCCGAAACCACGAACACCTTCTTGCCCTTCACGAGACCTTCGGGGCCGTTCGCCGTGTACTGGAACGTGATGCCGGCGCGGGCGATCCAGTCGAAGTACGTCTTCAGTTGCGACGAGATGCCGAAGTTGTACAGTGGTGCGCCGATCACGACGATGTCCGCGGCTTGCAGTTCGGCGATCAGCGCTTCGCTGCGCGCGGCGATCGCTTGTTGTTCCGGCGAACGCTGGTCGGCGGGCGTGAAGAACGCGCCGAGCACGGCGTCGTCGAGGTGCGGCAGCGGGTCGGCTTGCAGGTTGCGCGTGACGACCTTCGCACCGGCGTTCGACTGTTGCAGCTTCTCCGTCAGTTCGTTGACGAGCAGCGTCGACTGGGCGCCTTGCGAACGGGCGGCGGAATTGATTTGCAGGATCGTGGTCATGGTGGCTCCTTCGGGTCTGTTTGCGCAACGTTGCGCGAGTGAAGGCATTGTGTTTTTTTGCCGCCTCGCGAAAAAGACCCCCGCCGATGACGGATTGTTGCAACGGTAGAACAATCCCCGGGATAAAAAAACGGCCGGATCGGTGAGATCCAGCCGTTCTCGCCGACGCCCGCTGCCAACCCGCGCGCGTCGATGCCCATCCAGTCAGCCTCAGACCGCCAGCCAGCGCTCGCGCAAGGCACGCGGCGCGGGCCGCTTGTCGGTGACGCTGAGCTTGTAGCGCGCGACATCGGGCTGATCGAGGGTCAGACGCGCGACGCGCAGTTCGTCGCGGCGGAACGCGTGGATCTCGACCTTCGCGCCCGGCTGATAGCGCGCGAGCAGGCCGTCGAGGTTCGAGCCGGTCACGCGCAGGCCGTCGAGCGCCACCAGCGTGTCGCCGGCCGAGAGACCGGCCTTCTGCGCCGCGCCGCCCTCGTAGACGACCGCCAGCGTGGCCTCCGCGCCGCCGCGCAGGCGCGCGCCCAGCGACGGCTTCGCGCCGCGCTCCGGCTCGCCTTCGAGCTTCACGCCGAACGGTTCGAGCAGCGCCGCGAGCGGCAGATCGCGCGTGCCGCGCACCGCGTCGCTAAAGAGCGCGCCCAGTTCCACGCCGGTCGCCTCGGCGATCAGCGCCTCGACGTCGTCCTCGCCCACGCCCACCGGCTTGCCGCGATAGAAGTCGCGGCCGTAACGCTGCCACAGCAGGCGCATCACGTCGTCGAGCGACTTGCGACCGCTGGTTTCGGCGCGGATCGTCAGATCGAACGCGAGCGCGACGAGCGAGCCCTTCGTGTAGTAGCTGACGATGGCGTTGGCCGCGTTTTCGTCCTGGCGGTAGTACTTCACCCACGCGTCGAAGGAGCTTTCGGCGACGCTCTGCTTCAGACGCCCCGCGCCGCGCAGCACGCCGGCGACCGTCTTGCCGACGAGGCCGAAGTAATCGTCGGCGGAAATCAGGCCGCTGCGCACGAGGATCAGATCGTCGTAGTACGAGGTGAAGCCTTCGAACAGCCAGAGCAGCGACGTGTAGTCCTCGCGCGTGAAGTCGTACGGCACGAACGCGGCGGGCTTGATGCGCTTCACGTTCCAGGTGTGGAAGTACTCGTGGCTGCACAGGCCGAGATAGGTGCGATAACCGTCCGACGTCTCGGCCTTGCCCTTCACGGGCAGATCGGTGCGGTTGCAGATCAGCGCCGTCGAGGCGCGGTGTTCGAGGCCGCCGTAGCCGTCGCTGACCGCCTGCGTCATGAACACGTAGCGCTCCATCGGCGCGCGCTTCGTGCGCGGCTCGAACAGCGCGATCTGCGCCTCGCAGATCTTCTGCAGATCGGCGGCGAGGCGCTCCATGTCGAGCGCCACCACGCGCCCGGCGAACACGATGTCGTGCGGCACGCCGTGCGCCTTGAAGCTCGCGAGCGTGAAGTCGCCGAGCGTCACCGGATGGTCGATCAGCTCGTCGTAGTTCATGGCCGCGTACTCGCCGAAGCCGTAGCGCTTGGTGCCGCGCGTCTCGGTGAGCGCCGTGGCGACGCGCCAGTGACGGTACGCGTGGCCGTCCGGGCGCTGGATATCGACGATGTGCTGCGCCTCTTCATGGCCGAGCGCCGCGAGAAACACGCTCGTGCCGTTGAAGAAGCCCGCCGTGTCGTCCAGATGCGCGGCGCGCACCGAGAGATCCCACGCGTAGACCTCGTAGCGCAGCGTGAGCGCGCCCTTCACCGGCGCGGCCTGCCACGTGTGCTTGTCGGTCTTGCTCACGCGCACCTTGCGGCCCGCGTCGTTAACGGCGCGCAGCGTGACGATGTTGCGCGCGAACTCGCGCACCATGTAGCTGCCCGGAACCCACACGGGCAGCATGAAGCGCTGGCCGTCCGGCGCGGGATCGTCGACGGTGAGCGTCACTTCGAACAGATGCGCGGCGGGGTTCTTCGGGACGATGGTGTATCGGATCGGCTTCATCGGCGGGATCGGTGGTGTTCGGTTCAGCGGGTTCGGCGGGGTTCGCGGACAGCGGCGGCGGCGCGTTCGTGGCGGATCGCGTCGCGCGCGTCGATAGAACTCTGCAGCAAAAAGACGGCGGACAAAAAAGCACCGGCCGCAAAGGCGGCCGGCGTATCGGGTTTCGCGTCAGCGAGCGGCGCTCAAGGCGCTTTCGAGCCGGTCCGCGCTGACCGCGCCCGGCAGGCGGGTGCCATCGGCGAGGATCACGGTGGGCGTGCCGGTCACGTTCATCTTCGCGCCCAGCTGGAGATTGCTGTCGATCGCGGCGGTGTTGCAGGTGCCGGCGGCCGTGGGCGCCTTGCGGTCCACCATCCACGATTCCCACGCCTTCGCGCGGTCCGACGAACACCAGATCTGCTTGGCCTTCTGCGTGGAATCCGGGGACAGCACCGGATACAGGAAGGTGTAGACCGTCACGTTGTCGACCGACTTCAGCGTGGTTTCGAGCTGATGGCAGTACGGGCAGTTCGGGTCGGAGAACACGGCGATCTTGCGCTTGCCGTCGCCCTTCACGACCTTCACCGCGTTTTCGAGCGGCAGCTTCGAGAAGTCGATCTTGTTGATTTCGGCGAGGCGCGATTCGGTGAGATTGCGGTGCGCCTTGGCGTCGATGAGGTCACCGGTCAGCACGTAGTCGCCGTTGGCGTCGCTGTAGACGATCTGCGAGCCGAGGTTCACCTCGTAGAGGCCCGCGACCGGCGCCTTGGTGATGCCCTTGATGTCGCCGCTGTCGATGCCGAGGCGCGACTGCAGCGCCGTCTTGATCTTGTCCGTGGTCTGGTCGGCCTGCGCCGAGCAGACGAGCACCGAAGCGACCGTCGCGAGGGCGAGCGCGGCAATGCGAATACGCTTTTGCATGTGAAGCATTCCTGATTCGGGCGCGCGGCGCGATGCGAAGCGTCGCGCGCGAAACGTTGCGGATGGGTTCGCGGCGAACCCGTTGGCGAAGCGGCGTCGCGGAACGTCCCGATTCTTCGCCGCTGACTCAAACATCCATTCTAAGCTGCCTCGCGGCGCGGTACCGGAAATGTCCCGCGCGTGCGTGCGTGCCCAGACGGAAGCCAGTCGGGAATTCAGCCGAGCGCCGACGCCACGAGCCAGCGCTTGACGAGCGGCTGCGCGCCGACAAACGCCATGCCGGTGTTGCGCACGGCGCGCGCGAGCGTGCCGGGCACGGCGAAGATACGCTGCAGACCGTCGGTGGCCACGACGAGCTTCTGGATGTCTTCGCGGCGGCCGCGTTCGTAGCGGCGCAGCAGAACCGTGTCGCCGAGATCGCGGAACGCTTCCTTCTGCGTGACGACATCGACGAGCGCGGCCACGTCGCGCAGCCCGAGATTGACGCCCTGCCCGGCGAGCGGGTGGATCAGATGCGCGGCGTCGCCGACCAGCGCGACGCGCGGCGCGATCAGCTTGTCGACCGTTTGCAGCGAGAGCGGGAAGCCGCGCGCGGGCGTGACGCATTCGAGCGCGCCGTGCTGGCGCTGCGTGACGCGCTCCACTTCGGCGGCGAGCTGCTCCGGTTCGAGCTTGAGCAGTTCGTCGGCGTGATCCGTCTGCGCCGACCAGACGAGCGACACGTGCTGATCGGGCAGCGGCAGCAACGCGATGATCTCGCCGTCGCGGAACCATTGATACGCGCATTCGCCGTGCGGTTTTTCCGCGCGGAAATTGGCGACCACGCCGGTTTGCCGATAGTCGCGGCGCTCGACCTTCGCGCCGATCTGCGCGCGCACCCACGAATGCGCGCCGTCCGCGCCGATCGCCAGATCGGCCTCGATCGTGCGGCCGTTCGCGAGGCCGACCACGGCGGCGCCGGGATTGACGTCGAGCGTTTGCGCGCGCGAGTCGATCCACGTGAGATTGGGCTGGAAATGCAGCGCGGAGTCCATCGCGCGCTCGATCAGCGACGACTCGGCGATCCACGCGAGCTGCGACACCGACGCCTGATACGCCGAGAAGTGCAGTTCCGCGGCGGCGTCGCCGAACACGCGCATGTCGTAGACGGGCGTGAGCCGCGTGGCGTCCGCCGCCTGCCAGACCCGCAGCCGCTCGAACAGCGCCTGCGAGCTGCGCGAAAAGGCGTAGACGCGCGCGTCGAACACGGCGCCGGGCGGCAGCGGCGCGCAAGGCTGCGCGAGCAGCGCCACGCGCAGGCCGTTCTGGGTCAGCGCCAGCGCCGCCGCCTTGCCGACGAGCCCGCCGCCGATCACGGCGACGTCAAAGGTCTGGTTGCTTGCAGTCATCCGCGCATTATAGCCGCGGGCCCTTGTGAGACAGGGCCGGATGGACGCGATGTTGCGGTGCGGCAAGCGGGTGCGGCGGCGCGCGGGGCGGCACATCGGCGACGCATCGGCGACGCATCGGCCGACATTCGATGCGCCGATTCCGGTCGAGCCGCGCGCCGTTTCGCGGCATGCGCGGCATGCCCGCCGATAGCGCCCTTTTCCGCGCCCCGCCATTGCGGCGCACCGCTCACCAAAGCCGCGCGCGGACAAGGTTACAATTACGGTTTTCGTGACTTCGCGTCACGCCCCCGACGTGCATTCCGGGCCGTCCCCGGCTCGCCTCCAGGCGAGCGCCGGCACTGCCAGGCAGCGGACGCCCGAGCCCGGCGCGCCGCACGTCGCCACCCTGACATGCAGAGATTTCCATGAGCCTCAAATGCGGCATCGTCGGCTTGCCTAACGTCGGCAAGTCCACCCTCTTCAACGCGCTGACCAAGGCAGGCATCGCCGCCGAGAACTATCCGTTCTGCACGATCGAGCCGAACGTCGGCGTCGTGGAAGTGCCGGATCCGCGCCTGAAGGCGCTCTCTGAGATCGTCAAACCCGAGCGCGTCGTGCCGGCCGTGGTCGAGTTCGTCGACATCGCGGGCCTGGTCGCAGGCGCGAGCAAGGGTGAAGGCCTGGGCAACCAGTTCCTCGCCAACATCCGCGAAACCGATGCGATCACGCACGTCGTGCGCTGCTTCGAAGACGAAAACGTGATCCACGTCGCGGGCAAGGTCGATCCGCTCGCCGACATCGAAGTCATCAACACCGAACTGGCGCTCGCCGACCTCGCCACCGTCGAGAAGTCGCTCACGCGCTACTCGAAGGCCGCCAAGTCGGGCAACGACAAGGAAGCCGCGAAGCTCGTCGCCGTGCTCGAAAAAGCGCGCGCGCAGCTCGACCAGGCCAAGCCCGTGCGCGCGCTCGACCTGAACGAAGACGAGCTGGCGCTCCTCAAGCCGTTCTGCCTGATCACCGCGAAGAAGACGATGTACGTCGCGAACGTGAAGGACGACGGCTTCGAGAACAACCCGTACCTCGACGCCGTGCGCAAGCACGCCGAAGCCGAAGGTGCGCCGGTCGTGGCCGTGTGCGCCGCGATCGAAGCCGAAATCGCCGACCTCGACGACGAAGACAAGGCCGCGTTCCTCGCCGACATGGGCATGCAGGAGCCGGGCCTCGACCGCGTGATCCGCGCGGGCTTCCGTCTGCTCGGCCTGCAAACGTACTTCACGGCAGGCGTGAAGGAAGTGCGCGCGTGGACGATCCATGTCGGCGACACGGCACCGCAAGCCGCCGGCGCGATCCACACCGACTTCGAGCGCGGCTTCATCCGCGCGCAGACCATCGCGTTCGACGACTACATCCAGTACAAGGGCGAAACCGGCGCGAAGGAAGCCGGCAAGATGCGCGCCGAAGGCAAGGAATATGTCGTGCACGACGGCGACGTGATGAACTTCCTGTTTAACGTGTAAGCGCAACATCCAGGCGCAACGTCTAAGCAACGTTCGCCGGAAGCGCCGAAAATGCCCGCTTGCAAGCGGGCTTTTTTACGGGCGACGATGCGCCGGGCCGATTGTCGCCCTCCGCGGCCGCCCATCTCTCCCGCACCGCCCGCGCCCCGTACAATAGCGGTTTGCGCATCCCGCCCGATGGCGATCATCGCGCGGTCTGCACGCGGCTCGCGCTGCGTTTCAAGACAGAATTCCGCCCCTTTTTCTCCCGTTTTTCAGACTCCAAAGACACTCTCATGGCCCAATACGTCTTCACCATGAACCGGGTCGGCAAGATCGTGCCGCCCAAACGCCAGATCCTGAAGGACATTTCGCTGTCGTTCTTCCCGGGCGCGAAGATCGGTCTGCTCGGCCTGAACGGTTCGGGCAAGTCCACGCTCATCAAGATCATGGCCGGCGTCGACAAGGACATCGAAGGCGAAGCCACGCCGATGCCCAACCTGAACATCGGCTATCTGCCGCAGGAACCGCAGCTCGACCCGGAAAAGACCGTGCGCGAAGCCGTCGAGGAAGGTCTGGGCGAAGTGTTCGGCGCGCAGAAGAAGCTCGACGAAATCTACGCCGCCTACGCCGAGCCGGACGCCGACTTCGACGCGCTGGCCGCCGAACAGGCCAAGTACGAAGCGATCCTCGCCACGACCGACGGCAGCGCCGAACAGCAGATCGAAATCGCCGCCGACGCCCTGCGTCTGCCGGCCTGGGACGCGAAGATCGGCAATCTCTCGGGCGGTGAAAAGCGCCGCGTCGCGCTGTGCAAGCTGCTGCTCGAAAAGCCCGACATGCTGCTGCTCGACGAACCGACCAACCACCTGGACGCCGAATCGGTCGAGTGGCTCGAACAGTTCCTCACGCGCTTCCCGGGCACCGTCGTCGCCGTGACCCACGATCGCTACTTCCTCGATAACGCCGCCGAGTGGATTCTCGAACTCGACCGCGGCCACGGCATTCCCTGGAAGGGCAACTACTCCAGCTGGCTCGACCAGAAGGAAGAGCGCCTGAAGCAGGAAGAAGCGACGGAATCGGCGCGCCAGAAGGCCATCAAGAAGGAACTGGAGTGGGTGCGCCAGAACCCGAAGGGCCGTCAGGCGAAGTCGAAGGCGCGTATCGCGCGCTTCGAGGAACTGTCGAGCACCGATTACCAGAAGCGCAACGAAACGCAGGAAATCTTCATTCCGGCGGGCGAGCGTCTGGGCAACGAAGTCATCGAGTTCAAGAACGTCAGCAAGTCATACGGCGATCGTCTGCTGATCGACGACCTGAGCTTCAAGATTCCGGCGGGCGCGATCGTCGGCATCATCGGGCCGAACGGCGCCGGCAAGTCGACGCTGTTCCGCATGCTCACGGGCAAGGAGCAGCCGGATTCGGGCGAAATCGTGCAAGGCCCGACGGTCAAGCTCGCCTACGTCGACCAGAGCCGCGACGCGCTGGCCGCCAGCAAGACCGTGTTCGAGGAAATCTCGGGCGGCGCCGACGTGCTGACGGTGGGCAAGTACGAAACGCCGTCGCGCGCGTACATCGGCCGCTTCAACTTCAAGGGCGGCGACCAGCAGAAGATCGTCGGCAATCTGTCGGGCGGTGAACGCGGCCGTCTGCATCTGGCCAAGACGCTGATCTCGGGCGGCAACGTCCTGCTGCTGGACGAACCGTCGAACGACCTCGACGTCGAAACGCTGCGCGCGCTCGAAGACGCCCTGCTCGAATTCGCGGGCTCGGTGATGGTGATCTCGCACGATCGCTGGTTCCTCGACCGTATCGCCACGCACATCCTGGCGTTCGAAGGCGACTCGCAAGTCACGTTCTTCGACGGCAACTATCAGGAATACGAGGCCGACAAGATCAAGCGTCTGGGCGAGGAAGCCGCGCGTCCGAAGCGTCTGCGCTACAAGCCGATCTCGCGTTGATTGCGCTGATTGCGCTGATTGCGTTGAACTCCCCCATCGCGCGCCGCCGCTGAGCGGCGCAGCGAACGACGGCGGCCTGCGGGCCGCCGTTTTTTTTGCGCACACGAGTTGCGCATGATCCGCACACGATCCGCGTGATTACCCACGCGGCACCGCCACGCGCGGCATGCCGGTTGCTGGGAACGCGCTACGCTACTGCCTTTGCGCATTGCCGCGCAGTCCTGCGCTGCTGCATGCCCTGCTGCATGCCCTGCTGCACGCTCTGTCTCACGCCCTTTCGTTGCCGCAAGGTGCCCCGCATGTCGACGCCGAATCGTCCGCGCGCTGTTTTCCGCATCGTCCTGATCGCGGCGATCGTCGTTGCGGTGCTCGTGCTCGGCGCGCTCGGCGGCCTCTATGCGTTGCAGCGCGAGGCGAAATCGCGCATCGAGGCGGCGCTCGCGCCCGTCGGCACGGCGTCGCGCATCCACGTCGCGTTCACGCTCGATTCGGTCGAACTCGACGACGTGCGCCTCAAGCCGCCGCCCGACTGGCCCACCGCCGACACGCTGCACGCGCGCCGCATCACCATCACGCCCGATCTGCGCGCGCTGCTCGCGCATCGCGTGCATATCCGCGACGTCACGGTCAGCGACTTCACGATGACGGTCCTGCGCCGCCAGAACGGCACGATCCAGATCCTGCCGAATCTGCGCAAGGAAATGGCCGCTGCCGAGCCGCCGGAATCGGGCGGTTCGGACACCGCACTTTCGGACAAAACCCAGCTTCCCGCCGACAAGTTGATCGACCACATCGGTTTCGAGAACGGCGTGTTCGACTTCTACGACCGCTCGGTGGGCAATCCGCCGTGGCGCGTGACGGTCAGCGATGCGCAGGCGTCGGTCGATCACGTGCATCTGCCCGCGCTCGCCGAGCCGACGCGCATCTCCGTGACCGGCGCGCTCAAAGGCCCGCAGCACACGGGTCGCGTGAGCTTCGGCGGCTGGGTCCGCATCGCGAACAAGGACTCGCAGACGCGCACGACGCTGCGCGACGTCGACATCACGATGCTCGATCCGTATCTGCTGAAAAAGGCGGGGCCGAAGGCGAACGTCACGGGCGGCACGCTCGACCTCGACCTGAACGCGACGGTGAGCGCCTACCGCATCCACGCGCCCGGCACGATCACGCTGCATCAGCTGCAACTGGCCGAAAGCAGCGACCCGCTCGACACCTTTCTCTCGATTCCGACGCGCGCCGCCGTGGCCGCGCTCAAGACGCGCAAGGGCAATATCCGGCTGCGCTTCGTGCTCGACGGCAATCTGCACGATCCGAAATTCCGCCTCGACGAAAGCCTGATGACCGAGTTGCGAGCGGGTTTCGCGCAGGCGCTCGGCGTGAGCGCGCAAGGCGTGGCGCAGGGTGCGGGGCAGACCGCGAAGGGCATCGCCGACGCGCTGCGCAGCCTGCTGCAACCGGCCACGCCCGCGTCGGCGGCGTCGAAATAAGCGAAGGAAAGCGCGAGGACCGCGCGAGAAAACCGCGCCTCAGACCGGCAGGCCGAGCGCGCGCAACTGCGCGTCGGTCTGCGCGTTGCTCGTGTGATGCACGCCGTGCCAGCCGAGCGCCGTGGCGGCTTGCACGTTGTGCGCGTTGTCGTCGATGAAGACGATTTCGGCGGGCTGCACGCCCGGCAATTGCGCCTCGATACGGCGGAACATCTCGTGGAAGATCGCCGGATCGGGCTTCACGAGCTTCACGCGCCCCGAGACCACCACGTCGCGGCAGCGCCGCAGAATGCCGAAGCGCTCCCACGCCCACGGAAAGGTCTCGGCGGACCAGTTCGTGAGACCGAAGATCGGCACGTCGGCCGCCTCCAGACGCTCGAACGTGGCGACGCCGCCTTCGAGCAGGCCGCCGATCATCTCGTGCCAGCGCTCGTAGAACGCGCGGATCAGCGCTTCGTGCTCGGGGAAGCGTCCGACCAGTTCCTCGGTGCCGACGGCGATGGGCTCGCCGCCGTCCTGGCGCACCACCCAGTCCGTCGCGCAGACATGGGTGAGAAACCAGCGGCGCTCGCCGTCGTCGGGAATCAGCTTGCGATAGAGATACTCAGGACTCCAGTCGACCAGCACGCCACCGAAGTCGAACACCACTGCCTTGATCGCCATGCTCGCCATGCGTCTGCGCTCCGTTGATTTGCCGCACTGCTCCGCGAACGTCAAAGCGCGGCGTAAGAGAGATCAGATCGGCTGCGTGCGTTTTTCGAGCCACGCGAGCGCGTCGCCGCTCACGTGCGGCGACACGCGCACGCGCACCGTCTGGTGGTACGCATTGAGCCACACGCGCTCGTCCTCGCGCAACAGCGCCAGATCAATGCAGCGCGTGTCGATCGGGCAGAGCGTGAGCGTCTCGAATTTCAGGAAATCGCCGAATTCGGTTTTTTCAGCGGGCTGATTCAGCACCAGATTTTCGATGCGCACACCCCACTTGCCCGGACGATAGATGCCCGGCTCGACCGACGTGATCATGCCCTCTTCCATCGCCGTCCACGCTTCGGCGGGCGCGTAGTGCGAGATGACCTGCGGGCCTTCGTGCACGTTCAGGAAGTAGCCCACGCCGTGACCGGTGCCGTGGCCGTAGTCGGCGCCCGCTTCCCAGATCGGCGCGCGCGCGAGCGCGTCGAGCATCGGCGAGCGGATGCCGCGCGGAAACTGCGCGCGCGACAGCGCCATCATGCCCTTGAGCACGAGCGTGAAATCGCGCTTCTGTTCGGCGCTCGGCGTGCCCACCGGCACGACGCGCGTAATGTCGGTCGTGCCGTCGAGATACTGGCCGCCCGAATCGATCAGCAGCAGGCCGTCGCCTTCGATCACCGCGTGCGATTCGGCGCTCGCGCGATAGTGCGGCATCGCGCCGTTCGCGTTGAAACCGGCGATCGTGCCGAACGACAGCGAGACGAAACCCGGACGGCGTTTGCGCGCGGCCGTCAGCTGTTCGTCGATGGTGAGTTCGGTGATCTTTTCGCGGCCCTGCGCCGCTTCGAACCACGCGAAGAATTCGGCGAGCGCCGCGCCGTCCTGCTCCATCGTCGCGCGCACGTGTTCGGCTTCGGCGGCGGTCTTGCGCGACTTGAAGAAGGTGCTCGGATTGACCGACTCCACGAGCTTCACGGCCTTCGCGACCGCTTGCAGCAGGCCGTAAGTCACGCGGCGCGGATCGACCAGCAGCGCCGCTTCGGCGGGCAGCGCGGCGAGCGCTTTCGCGGCGTCGGCGTAAGGCGCGACGCGCACCGTGTCGCGCGCGAGCGATTGCGCGAGATCGGCGCTCACCTTGCCGTCGGCGACGAACAGCGTGGCGTCGTCCGGGCCGATCAGCGCGTGCGCGACGAACACCGGGTTATAGCTCACGTCGGCGCCGCGCAGGTTGAAGATCCACGCGAGGTCGTCGAGCGTCGAGACGAAGTGCCACTGCGCGCCCTTCTCCGCCATCGCGCGGCGCACCTGCTCGAGCTTGCCCGCGCGCGGCGTG
>NZ_CAJZAR010000074.1:635-762 GCF_914484835.1 Paraburkholderia tropica | reverse complement strand
CGAAGGGCTCGGTCACGCTTGGCGGTAGTGGCGCGGCACCTGTCCAACTGACGAACGTCGCGAATGCCACGAAGTCGCGTGACGCCGTGAACCTGGCGCAGTTGCAAGCGATGGGTGCGCAGGTCGA
>NZ_CAJZAR010000074.1:204-625 GCF_914484835.1 Paraburkholderia tropica | reverse complement strand
CGTTCGTGGCCTACGACGATGCATCGAAGGGCTCGGTCACGTTCGGCGGTGTCGGCGCAAGTTCGCCGGTGGCGCTGCACAACGTGGCGGCAGGCACGGTGAGCGCGGCCAGCAACGACGCCGTGAACGGCTCGCAGCTTTACACTCTGGCCGACTCCACGGCAGCCGCGCTGGGCGGCCACACGACGGTCAATTCGAACGGCACGATCAGCACGCCGACCTATGTTGTCAGCGGTAGCTCTTACTACAACGTGGGCACGGCGCTGGATGCTATCGCAGCGGTTGCAGGTGGCGGCTCGGTGGACGCGGTGATTTACGACTCGGGCGCGCACGACAAGCTCACGCTGGGCGGCGCCAACGCGTCGACGCCGGTCAAGTTGACGAACGTTGCTAACGCAACGCAGTCGCGCGACGCCGTGAA
>NZ_CAJZAR010000074.1:0-194 GCF_914484835.1 Paraburkholderia tropica | reverse complement strand
TCGTGGCCTACGACGACGCGTCGAAGGGCGCGGTCACGCTCGGCGGCAAGGACGCCAGCGCGGCGGTGTCGATCCACAACGTGGCGAACGGTATCGCGGACGCCGATGCGATCAACGTCGCACAGTTGAAGGCGGCGGGTCTGGGCTTCGATACGTCGGGTAACGTCACGAATGCGTTCGTGGCCTACGACGAC
>NZ_CAJZAR010000073.1:1270-54712 GCF_914484835.1 Paraburkholderia tropica | reverse complement strand
ACAAAACGTCTAGGAAAACGCTCGCGCTCGATGTGCGGGCCAAATAGGAACTGACAATATGAACACACTTCTCCCTAACAGTGCCGCCGACAGGCAACCGTTGCCGCCATCGAAGGCAGAGCGAATTTCGTCCTGGGTTATCAGGATGGCGCTCGTTCCGGCTCTCGCCTTGCAGACGATTGGCGCTGTGCCTCGCCATGCTCTGCGGGATGCTGGGCTCGGGACGTTCGGTGACGCTGCGGATAGGGTCTTTGATGTGTTCCACGGCACTATCAGCTCTGCGATTCCTAGCGCCGCGAGCTGGGCCGATGCGATTGGTGGCACGGCGGTGCAGGCTCTTTATTTTGGAGCGTTGTCATTGGTCGCCGGGGCGTTTGTTACAACTGTGGCGTGCGGTATGCGTCGCATGCAGAAGAATTCCTATCGCAGCGTGGGCGGCCCGCGCTGCTGGTGACTGGCTGGGCAACGGAAAACGCCCTCGCTGATGCGCGGGGCGAACTGGAAAATGAAAATGAAATGTGCCATCCCAAGTAAGGCTGATGTTGAGATCAAACGAAACGTCATGCTGTGCGTTGGTTCCATCCTGCTCGCAGCCGCATGCTATGTGTTGTCTCAGGTGCATCAAATCGACCATCGAGCGGACGATTTGCTCGGAACGGCCTACTGGATCGGCTTGAATCTCTCCGTGTTGGCAATATTGTTTTTCGGTGTGCGGTGTTTTTTGGTGTGTCTGTGGCCTGCGAAATTCGCCAAGATATCCGGTACGTGGAACGCGCTAGTAACGCGGGCGCTTGAAAAGCAATATCCGGGAACAAGCGTGACCGAGTTCGGCAAGGAAGGATGGTTAGTGACCGATATCGCGAGCGGTAAAACGGTGACGGAGATATCTGGCGCCGATGCGGCTATGCGCGAACTTGGGAAGGAGCAACCTCGCGCAGATGGCTTTCCGCACCGGCCAGGTACTGGAGCGAAAATCACGCATCTGTCACAGTTCAGAAAGTAGATCGGAAAACATCATGCAAAACGTACAAGCCAACTTTGAGGACATTACCCGTGCGCGGGAGTTGTTTTCGGGATCGGCAGAAATGAACAAGGCGCTAGACGGCTACCTTTCGCCCCTGCCTACTCGGGCCGAACTGTTCAAAATCGCGCAGAACATAAAAGACGGCGTGCTGCCGCATGACGCGCCGCCGCAAACGATTTCGGAACAGGTCCGCGCTCTTGAGGCCGAACACGCAGCCTTGACGGTGGAAAATCAATCGCTTCGGGACGAGGTGAAACGGTTGAAGGATGAGCTTGAGAGCGAGCGCAACAAGGCTGGTTTCGGTACGGGGCTGATCGTCGGATCGCTGCTTGGCTGACACACCGGAAAACGGGGGAATGTTGGAACCAGTAGATCTCAAAACCTTGCTAAATTCCGATGCCTCCGCTCCGGGCATCATCGCGCTGTATCAACGTGCCATGCAGCATCGCACGAACGAGGCAATGAATGGACTTTCTAACCGGCTCGACCAAATCATTGTTCAGGCCGAAAAAAACGGTAGGGCTCAGGGCCGTCAACAAGCGGCGATGATCGCATTGACTGCGGTACTTGCCGTTGCAACGATCGTTTATACCGTCACCACCGTATACGCCACGCGGGAGACGATCCAGGCGCAGCAAGCGTCCGCTGGTTCGCAGTCTCGGATTGAGTACATTCGCAGCTCCGGCGCTGTGCCCGAGAGCGCCGCAGTGCATATGGGTGTTGATGAAAAAGGCGTGCCTGCTGTTTGTGTCAACGGTACGGCGTATGACGTTCCCGCTCTTGGCGACGTGCGGCTCAAGGAGCGTCCGCAACCAACTCGACCAGACGGCGCAATGATGCCCGTCCTGCGTTGCAAAGATTGATCGGAAAACGGCGTGAAGCGAAAAATCACAATTGAGTTGCTGACGTGGATTCCAGTGTTGTTACTCTCGTTTGCGATCGCAGTCGTAGGCGAGCGGTTCGGGAATTTCGGTCTGTCGCCGTGGCAGTTCTCATGCGTGACATTTGCACTCGGCGCAGCGCTGTATCGTGGGGTAACGTCGCCGCTTGTGGATTTGTACATCGTGTGGGACTTGACCCGCAAAGCGCGTCGTAGCAGCGATAGCACCAACTGAATTCGGAAAACGTTATGTCGAAGAGAATTTCAGTAGAGGAGGCAGCAGAAGCGGGCAAGCTCGATTTGCCGGATTCTGAGTATGCCGTGACCGCACGGTCGATGCTCGGCGTGAATGTCGTCGTAGCGGCAGATTCACTTAAGGACGCTCAGGCGCGAGCGAGTGAGCTTCGCGTCCTCGAAAATCATATGGTCTGCATCTTGGAAAAGAGAGAGCGCATCGCGCGCTGGGACCGTATCAATGCTGCGGGTGGCTACGTCTACGGCGAGCATACTCTCGTGCCGAAAGACAATCGCTGGCGTCGGGTTGCTGTGGACAGGGGCGAATTTATTGGCGGCGTCCGCGAAATCTGGACGCACTTGGTGTAACGGATTAGCCCAGGAAAACCCATGAAACTGTATGCCACCATCGTTTGTACACTGACTATCGCTCAAATCGGTTTGGCGAATGCGCAAGTCCCGATCGCCAAGCCTGAGAAGATGGCTGATTTCGCCTCGCAAGTTCAAGCGGCCGCAGACAAGGTCGCGGCGGTGCCGAAAATCCCATTGATGCTACTCAACGACCTGCAAAACGCCACACCTCAAATGGTTATGCTTCGCGAGCGCGACGGGCAAAAGTGCTCCTACATTGGAGAACTCAAGCCGTCTCGCAACGTGTGGTCGATTTCGATCACAAGAAAGAATTGCCCGGATGGGCTGTCGTCTCCTGCTGCTCTCGTCGTTCCACTGCGCAATCTCGCTACGGAGCCCGGATACTCTGCCGGATCGACGGTGATTGCCTACCAAGTGAAAGGCGCCGCGAACTAGGAAAACACATGGATGCTCGATGGAATAACGCGTTGACTGCTCCGCTCGATCAGACGCGATGCGCAGACCTAGCGGACGGTCAATATGACGAAAACCGACCGCTATTTCGCTGTGCAATCTGCTTGGATTCTGGTGAGAAAAATTTGCACCGCTACGTGGACGATTGCCCGTCCTTCAATGACTAGTCGGACAGCGGAAAACGCTCGCGCTCGATGCGCTGGCCGAACAGGAAAATGGCGATGACTGAATATCACTACACCTGTGATAGCTGTGCAAACCGGACCCGTGTGTTCCTCCACGGAGAGGAACACGACGGCAAGTCCGATATGGTTGTGTGCGATCAATGCGGCGACGATGTGACCGTCGAATTGCTCAAGCCCGACTGACTGGAAAACGGGAAAGTGAATGATGGCTAACGCGCTGATTAACCCGATTGCGTTCACCGTTGGAGCACTATTTTTGGTGGTGCCGTTGGTGTTGGCCGGATACGGATTCCGCCTGGGTTGGGCAACGCGTGCAGTCCTTGCCGTGGGTTTCGCGCTGTCCGCGATTAACGCCACTAGCAGTTTTTCAGGGGGCGTTTGTGCGCGCGTAGTGCCGCCCTTTGAATGCTCAGGCGGAATTTTCTTTTCTTCGAAGTAAGCAGAAGCCGCCCAAGGAAAACGCTCGCGCCCGATGCGCGGGCCGAACAGGAAAATTTGGATAGCCCCGTAAGCGGCCCGTACTGGCCGGTAGCCACGACAATAGGACCTAAGAATGAAGAAAATCGCTGCGATGTGCCTGCTTTCGATCCCTGCATTTGCAATGGCCGATAGCGCTCCGAAAGTCCTTTCGGAAAATGTGAAGAACATCCCGTATGCCGCGTCGATCAAGGATGGCGTGGTCACGACGGCCCAAGCGTGGGAAGGTGAGAGGATCGTCAAGCTTAATACTGGTGTGTGCAGGAAGATCGTGCATTCGAATCTGCACATCGTTGACCTGGGGCATGGCCTGCAAGGTGCAAATCTCCACGAGGACGAATCCCCCGTCGCCTGTCCGGCTTAAAGTTCGACCTTTTTGCTGCTGCTACGTGCGGCAGCGGAAAGGTGACTTACCAAGGAAAATTCCATCATGAAACTTTCGAATCGTCATCGACGCCAGCGCAACTCAATTGCTTTCGGTCATCCACGTCGGAACTTCGTGGTGACGATGCATTCCCGTTCCATACTGCCGTTGCTGAAAGCGCTGGAAACAGGCCATCCGGGGGGTACGAGGTCTCTGGCGCAGTCGAACATGGAGGCATCCCGCGAGGCCGCAGATGAATACACAGCGTTTCGGTTAGCGGATGCCGAAGTGATTGAAATTGGCAGCGGCAACGTACCTCGATAGGTCAGGGGAAACGGAACGAAAATGCGAAATTGGCCGCAAGCGTGGAGAGTTGAAGTTGACTTGGCGGTGAAGGTTCTGCTTTCCGTCTCGATGGTCTGGGTATACCTCACGACCATTTTTGGCGTTCGCGTCACAGAGGGGGGGCGTCAGTGGATCATTTACCTCGGCGGACTGGTGGCGCTCAACGCGTTAGCCCTTGTGGTGCTTGAAGCACTCCCCACTGCTGTAACCGATCGGATCGCCTAAAGGCTGATCGAAATAGTTGGAGATAAAATGGTACAACCCAAACGCATGTCCACTCCTGCGCAGTTGTTCCTTGGCGCGTTTGTTGGTTTTTGCGCGGCCGGCGTTTTGGCATGGGGAATCACGACCTTCGATTACGGCGTGCGTCAGATTCTCGACGGCTTGCCCTTGATAGCAATACTGGTGGGATTCATCCTACTGGCGATCACTGCCATTCGTTGCGTTTTCGTCCGCTACTACTTCCCGATCGTTCTTTGTTTGCTCTACATCGCGGGCATAGGTTTCACTGTGTTCCTTTACGAAAATTCGGGGGCAGAGGACAACGCGGTGGTAACGAATCTCCTGCCAATCCTACCGTGGGCATTCTTCGGCCTGTGTTTTCTCAGTACGGTCATGAGCTTTATGACCGCGCGGCAACCTGCGACAGATGTTAGCGGGTGAGACTTTTGGCATCTGCATCCAATCCCAAGTAACCATTTATGGGGGGCGTGCGTCTCATTGCCATTTGAGCCGCATGCTGCGGCTGAGTCGATGACGTTACGACTGAATCCGCCGCATGGCGCGTGAAACGAACGCGTCAATTTCGTCAAAACGCCGGCCACGCTCGGCCGTGACATAGATCGTCGTCGTATCAAGAGTCGTATGGCCGAAATTCGCCTGAACGACTTCAAGGCTCGCACCGTCACTCAGGGCGTGGGTGCCGTGCGTGTGACGTAGCCAATGGGCGCTTGCGCGGGCGAGTTGCGCCGCATTTGCCGGTTGGGTTCCAGCAAGCGCCGCAGCTGCCCGCTCAAAGATCGTCTTATACGCAACTCCGACCGCCCCAGCGGTCAGGGGCTTCTGTTCGTCTCCGGCCAGGCGGCCGAACAACGGCGTTGCAGCTGGCCACGCATCTGGATCAGCACCATGTCCACGGCTCGTCATGTACGCGGCCAGTTGCTCCATCAGCGCAGTCGGCATGGGCACGTACCGCGCGCGCTTGCGCTTGCCGATGACGCGAAGCAGGAAACGATCCGTGAGGTCATCGTTTCGCGTGAGGCGGGAAAGGGCGCCAGCTGTTGCACTCGCAATCTCCGCGCGCCGCAGGCCCGTCGCATATGCGAACAGAACCGCAAACAAGTCTCGCGCGCCGGCGCGCGCAGCGTGGGCGTACACGTATTCCCACTGCGCGACAGAAAGGCTTCGGCGTGTTTCTTCCTCTATTTCCTCTGGTTCCTGCAAAGGCACGCCGTCGATTGGATTGCTATCGAGGTAATTCTGGCCTACAAGCCATTTGAACAGGCTGTTGAGTACGTTCGTGGCAGTCCCCACGCTCGAAGCCGACAGCGGGCCGGAAAAGGGCCTCCATGCGTCACTAAATCGGTCGATGTGCCGGGGAGCGATCCATCGATCGGGGGGCACTGGCTTGCGCATGAAGCGCTGATATTCTGCGCAGTCAACCGCATCGAGATCCGACAGTGCGATGCCGCGCTCGAAAATGCACCATAAAAGAAGCCGTTCGGCCTCCTTCCGGTAGGCCCGCCATGTGTGACTGCCGGGCGCGTGGACGTCGAGCCACGCGTGAATTGCCTCGTAGTCGTTTTTTGCGCGAGTGCGGTTACGGTCGAGCTGGGCACGGTTCCGTCCGAAAGAGCCGTCTAGCAGGGACGGCGATCGCAGATACTCGAACGGCACGATGCCCGTGGCCGGCGGCCGCCTACGGGCAATCTCGGTGGCGATCGTGCGTTTCGGGGCGCTGGCGAGCGGCGACAGGTCGCGCTTCAATTCATCTGCGTGCAGCTGAATCCAGCCAACAATCCGGCTGCCCGCAACGCGTCCGATCCTCGGGATGCGATGGTAAAACCGGAAGCCGTGGATATTGATGAACCCGATCAGATCGTCAATCGTGTCCAGGCCGGCGGCCGCAAGTCGATCAGCCATGACAGGATCGAACCAGCCTGCGAGTGCATGGGCGGGATGGGGCGAAACGGCGATTTGCTTCTCGATGCGCTCAAGGGCGAGCTTCATGCGACGGCGCAAGCGTTCCGCCCGCTTGCCGCGTTCCGTTACCTGACTGTTGATCGCGCCGCCGAACCGCTCCTTAAACTCCTGGATCAATTCGGCCTCGGAATGGTAGTCGGCCGGGAATTGCGCTGCGAACTCGTCAAGGGTGGGGAGGTCCGCAATCGCGGCAACAGGCTTGTCGAGTGCCGTCGGCGACACGCGCAACAGGCGCGCGTCGCCGTGGTTGCCTGTGCGGTGAGCCGCAGCAACTAGCTCGCGCCGAATCCAGTCTAGAACTGTGCGAGCGCGTCGCGGATCGTCGTCGGCCAGAAGGTATTGACGTGCGAGCGTCGCTAGATCCACGCCGTTGAGATAGCCGCGAAAAAACGCCATGTGGTCGGCGCCGATGTAACGTGCGTAGGTCCGCTGCTTATTCCTCATCGGGTTTGATCTGGCTGGAACGCACAATCTGCATGATGCGCTGGTGATGGCCTACCGATTTCCTGAACTCAGCGAAATCAGCCAGGGAAACGCTATAGCCGCCACCGCGGTCGTCCAATTCTTCCAGGTGCGCAGCGACAGAGGCTAAGAGCCGGTCCATATGCGCGGCGGTCGGCATGGCGCTGACCTTACTCATGGCCTCGGGGAGTCCAGCGTAGATGAAAAGGTCAAAGTGCCGCGTGTCGCGCTTCGTGGCCTTCCACCAAACTTTGCCGACGTTGCCCGCAAACGCCAGAATGTCCTCCGCAAGACGGTGCAGGTTCTCGTGTTGAATGTCTTTTTTGGAGTTGACGTCCAAGGCCGTGAGCACCAGAGAAAGACGCCGCGTGCGCCGTTCGTCCTCGCGTTTCGCGTCGGCTTTCTTCTTGACTTCGCGCGCGAGCTTTTCCGCACGCTCAATATCATCTGCGAGCCCGGCGAGCGTTTCCGCAGTTCCTGAAATCGACTCGATCTGGACGCCACTCAGGTACTTCTCGTAGTGGCTTCTGATGCTGCGCAAAGCGCCAGCGGCGCGGCGGACCGTCGAGCGTGCCTTTTTCAGTTCTTCATCGCCATGCCACGCCGCACCAAGGCGGAAGCGTTTGAATATCTGTTCATCGCGTGTCATCGGCGCGTTGTCCGCGCACTCATGCTTGACGAACACGTATTTGTGCGGTGCTTCGTATCCCTTGGCGCAGCCCCACGTATGGAACTCGCCCGTGAAATTTTGGCAATCTTCGCAGCGGACAAGCTGTGGTTGTGGGGGATCGAGAGGGCGGGGCGTTTTCGGCATGGTCGGGAGAGTGCTGTTGCACTGTTGGCGTACAAGCGAGTTTGGGTCTTATCTGGAGCCAGCTTTGGAAAGCGGCGCGCGGAGTTATGCACAAAAACTGTGGATAACTCCGGCTAGGGACAGTAACCGCTCAAATCGATTCTCGCATGCGAGAATCGGACGCCGGCGGCGGCAATTCAGGCATCGGGCCTTCGGCAATGTTCCACGTCCACGAGTCCAGCTGACTTTCGTCCTGCAACGCCACGAATTCGTTTTCGAATTCCTCGGTGGCATTCGCCGGCACAATGTACATGGCAACCGGGGTGTCGGTGTCGGCAAGCACGGCGCTCGCGATCGGTTTCGTACTCGGCATGTTGTACCGCAGGCTCTTGACGAAACGCCTTTGCGAGAGTGCGTCGATCAGATCCTTTTCGTCGGTACTTTCGAAGGGAATCCAGTTCTCGTTCGTCAGAACAAGCGACGCTTCCTCGATCGAAGCGATGCCAGTGTCCGCAACGCCAAATGTCGCGACCACGAGAAGGTGCGTTCCTTCAAGCGCGCCCCAAAGGCCCAATTCAGCGCTGAATCGCTTCGCAAGTTTTTTGTGCAGCCCGTCGTCAATCATGAAAAAGCTGTCCGGCATGTGCTTGACGATCAACTTCTGGCCAAGGCGCGCCGGAAGTATCTCTTTGACTTCGCCGATCAGGATCATCAGCTTGCGTGTCGATTTTTCGGTCACACGCAGCTGGTTGAAAACTTCCATGCGGCGCTGGTCGATCTCCGGCTTGCGATCGACAGAAAACGACTCGGGCATGAACAGGTTGCCCGCAAGCGAATTGCCCTTAACGGCCTTGTCGTAAGCCGCCTGAAGCATGTATTTGCGAAACACGTACCAGCTGCGCTTTCCGGCCATTGCAGGCGACCAACGCGTGAAGCCGGATTCGTCCATCAGATAGTGCAGGGCGCCGCGCAGCGTGAGCTTCTTGCCGTCCGATTTCACTGCGGACTTTTCTGCGCCGCCGGTGCTGGGGGCGATGCGCGAGCCGGACTTTGACAGCGCAAAGTCGAACTTGAGAGTGGTGATGCCGGTTTTCACGTCCGTCTGGATCGCGGAACCGCTGACCTCGGCGAGACCGGACGTTTCGGCCGGCGGCTCGAACGATTCGCACGATGAGCCATGCAGCGCGCCCGTGTTCGGCATGCGCTTGATGACGTGCGCTCCGCCTACTTTGGCGACGTACATTTCGATACCGCCGGGGCGGCACTTGCACCGCGGCCGCTCGTTGTTGCCGTAGGCGTGGGAGAGAAAGGCTGCGAAATCAGGCGTATCGTCGGAATACGTGCGCCCCTGGAAACTGTAGCTTGCGGTCATCGGTGGTCTCGGTAGTTGGAGTCGGGCGTGGGCAGGTCCTTCATTCCGCACTCGGCGACGTGGAACACGTATTGCCCCGTGCCTTCGGCGTCGAATATTTCGACGTTGGGCGATTCCCGGCAATTCTGATCTTGGAGCGGGCCGAGCGCGTATCGAACGCATTCGCTCCTAGGTTCAGCTCCCAGCGCGTCGATGCGGCCCGATGTACGCCCCTTTTCCTCGTTGTCGTGTAGTTGAAATCCGTTGCTTACCCGTCGTTTCGAACTCGTGAATTCTCCTTTGCAATCAGAATCTTAAACGCGCCGCCGGAAAAATGTTCCTTTTTGGAGAGAAAAAATGCGATTGATGATTATGTAGGTAATCATCAATCGCATTTGACCTTCATTTCAAACTTGGCACTCGCGCCGGGTGAGTTACCGATTAGTCGGATTCGGTTTGAGGAAATAGAACGTCGAAGCCGGGCACGGGAATCACCCTTCCGTCGTTCAAGCATGCGGCCGCGGCGACAAGGTGTTCCGAAGCGGCACGCTGTGCGTGCGGCCGCCATCCAAGGTGATCGAGCGCGGTTTTCGCTTCCTCTGCGAAAACCGCGGCGACTTCTTCGGGCCGCATGTTGTGCAGCCTAATGTGCGCGTTCACTTGCTCGATGATCGCGCTCCTGAATGCCTCTTTACGTTGATTGCTGTCCATGCTCGTTCCTCGGGGAAATCAGCGTGTCGCAGGGTTAGCGACAGGGGATTGCTGCGCGGAGCATCTGGTTGCGCTGCCTACGCACTCGCCGTTGCATCCAACGCAGAAGCGGCGAGACACGATGCCGTCGCTGTTCCAGTGCATTCCGTTCGTTTGCGGCGGCGTGCCTACGGTGCGGCCGTTTTCCCTCGCATAGAAAACCGGCTCGCCGTTCATGCCAGCCCTGACGATCGGCACGATCACGTCTGCGCCAAACGCATCGCGCAACTGGTCGATCCAGGCGGCCGTTTCAGGCATAAGTTCACGCAATGGCTTGGCGCTAGACATGAGCGATTTAGTGCTTGATCGCAGACGCGATCACGTCCTTGCCGTCCTTGCTGAAAAGGACAGTGCTCGCACGCGTTTCGACGTCCACGATACCCATGGGCCAGAAGCGCAGACCAACAACCTGATAGGTGCCATCCGGTTGCTTGGCCGTGATGGAGTCCGGCATCTGTGCCATCGTTTTCGGGAGCATCTTGAAGCGGACATGAATGCCGGTCTCGTCTGCCCACACACCTTCAGGTGCCCACGGCTCGCCGGTTGCGCCCGTGAGGTTGTAGACGACGGCCGGCCCATGCGACTCAAGCGGCGGTCTCGCGCCGGGGAACGGGGCATCCGGCGCCGCCGCGTGACTTGCTTCGATGCGGTTGAGCGCAGCGAGGATCATTTGATCGGTTTGGAGCACGCTGGTCAAAAGCAGGTTCGTCGTTGCCGACGATTGAGCCTGCAACGCCCCGGGGTCGCTTGCGGCAGCAACATTGCTACCGGCGTGCGCTGCGGTTGCAGCGACAAAGAGGGTGAAGGGAAGGAGGATATTTTTCACTGCTTGTTTCCGTGTGGTTGGGAAGTGGATCAGAAAAGCGACTGTTGCGCGGCGCATAGTTCATCAAGCACGCACAACAGGTCATCTTTCGCCTTGCGCACCTTCTGCGGTGCAGCACTCTTGATAGCGTTAAGCAGAGGGGCCAGCGTTGTTCGAGCCGTGGCCGCTGCCTTCTGTGGATCTCGCATTACTGCGCCGCGGCCGCCAAGAAAACTCGGGTCTCCAAAAAGGCAATCGCTTTCGATGCGCTCGAACTCAGCGCCCATTTCCGTCGCGCCAAGGTAGTCGAGCAAACGCACGACAAGCTCGCACAGTTTTTCCTCGACAGGACAGGGGGGCGTGGCGGCGCAGCGTGGCATGGCTTATCTCGCAACAAGACACTCAGCGGATACCAGGGTGCCTTTCGGAAGCGTCTCGGGAGCCGGGTTGGTTCCGGCTGGATAGGTGATCCGGCAGCCGTGCGCGTCGGGAACAAACACGATCGCGTGCGGTGTGGCCGGTCGCTTTGACTGGAGCATGGTGCCGGTCAGCAAGATCAGCACACCAAGCAGGCCAACGGCTCTCAGGATTTTCTGTTTGTTGTCGTTCATTGCACGAGTCGGATGAGCAACCTAAAAGTCATGTTTACGGCTAACCGTGGCAAGGATTGAAGCCGGTTAGAACAGGTCGCGTTGCGCGTCGGCGTCGCCTTCTGCGGCGCGCGGGGTGGTCGCGGATTCGGCTCGCTCGCGCTCGCGTTCGAGTTCGGCGCGGTCGGGGTGAAGCGTGACAGGGTGCGGGATAACAACAGAGCGCGAAAATACGACGCCCGGCATCAGCGTGAGCAGGTCCATGAAAATTTCCGGTTTTCTCGCATGCGAGAACGTTACTCGGCAGCCGGCTCGTCGTCGGCGGGCGTGGCGCGACGCAGCACGACTTCCGCGAGGGCGGAATCGAGATCCGGGTAGCGATCCAGCAAAACCAGTCGTGACGCGATGGACTTTTCGCTACGACCGAACGCCGCGCAAATGCTCTCGGTGGGCTTCTTGACTTCCCACATGGTCAACAGTGCCAGGTCTGCGTCGCTGGTCCACGGTTTCCCCGAATTGCGTGCCTTGTTCATGATGCAAGTTCCTTTTGGGCGACTGCGATTGCAGCGCGCACGATGTAGCTTTGGTCGTTAATAAAAAATGATTCCGCGTGGGTCACGATCATGCGCGCATAGAGTGTCGCCAACGCACTCGCTTCCTGACACAGCGCCAGTTCGTCACCTTGCGACGGCGAGCGTTCGCGCCAGAAGTTGATAGCAACCTCAAGATCGCTGATTGAACAGGCGACAGCATCCATAGCATGGCTCCTTTATTGGCTAAATACGTCAACGCGCGTCATGACCTTCGATGCCCAACATTTTGCGCCGTCGAGCCAGTGTCTCAACAGCGTCAGCCTCATACCGGGCCAGCGCCTGCGCATCCCGGTCGCGTTGAATCAAATCATTAAGGTGCTCAATTCGCAGCGACCCGTTATCCGCGAGCGAGAACAGCAAGTCGCGCACATCGCCACCCAACGCCTCGTGCACAGACATAAGCGCCGCGTCGCTCAAAACATGAACCTCAACTTTTTTGGCGGGCTTCCGCCATTGCGTCCCGTACACCGCGAACAGAAGAAACACCGCAAACTGCAACACGTTTCCTCCCTGACTCACGAAACCCCAAGGAGCCTTAGCCGCGCCAATGCCAACCGCCAATGCCATCAAATACCATCCGATCATGTTCGATCGTGGTGTCTCGCGGTAGATGATTCGCTTGATTGATCTGACCTCGTGCTTGCTCAACATTGCTCGCCTACGTTGATATCATAATCGCATGCGCGTATGATATCACGAAGCGCGGGAAATTGCACTGCGTATAACAGAACAGGAAACTACGATGCCGGGTGAGGTTCACAAACAGTTGGTGACTCTCGGGGCAAAGTGGCTACGGCGACAAGGGTTTGCGGTCGTCGCCAACGAGTTGGTCACAGGCCGAAGGGGTGAGGAAGCTGACACGATCGGTTTCCGGTCGAACTGCTCCGCGTTGATCGAAGTCAAGGCGTCACGCTCGGATTTTCTCGCCGACGCGCGCAAGCCGCATCGGACAGCGGGTGGATTGGGCGTGTACAGGTTCTATCTGTGCCCGCCCGGCGTGATCGACGTTGACGATCTGCCGAAAGGATGGGGACTGCTGTACGCAGAGGGGCGGGGCGTGCGCGAGGTTCTGCGGCCTACTGGAAACGCGTGGCCGTCGTGGGGCGCGAAGATTGGAGACTGGCCAGCGTTTCAGCACGACGCCAATGTAGACGCGGAGCGCGGCGTCCTGTTCTCCATCGCCCGCCGGCGCTCATTGTCCCGATCGGACGAACGATACGAAAAGCGGTTGCAGGATGAGGTACGGCGGGGGAATCGGCTCGCCGGCCAGAATGCCCTTCTCGTTGAGCGGGTAAAGAAGCTGGAGCTCGATCTGTATCTGGCCACGAAGGGAGGCGTCGCGGACGAGAAAAGCCCTGCGGAATTGAAGGCGGCGATACGTCGAAAAGTTACGCCGCTGTAAGCCGAGGGGTGCTTACAGCGGCGGCGGGCGCACACTGATCGCGGTTGTTTGATCGACTTCGGCGGGCGCATGCACTAGGCATGACGCCTCGCCAAAGCCCTACGGCAGATTACTGCGATACCGTGGCGGTGAGAACGGCAAACTTGCTGGAAAACGGGACATAGCGGGCAGGGCGGCTAACCCCAACGGTCTGCGCAACTCGCAGAGCCGGGACCGGCATGCCGCCCGCGCGCAAGATGCGATCGACGTAGCCATTGCTCAGTCCACTTCTAAAGTTTCCTGTGTTGAATGCCGATAAGGCAGCAAGCAAAGCTGCGTTCGAATCCTGATATTTGGGGAGAGCGTTCCTATAAAACGCCGACAGGATCTGTCCGCCCGTGCGAACGTTGATGCAGGGGTCAAGTGCATCGCGCACAGAGAGGTTGTAGCGGGCCAGATTGCGGCTGCTCACCTGAGTCAGCCCGATATCCACGATGTGCCCGCTGGCAATGAGGTTGGTTGCGATCTGTTCGGCCTCTGCGGCACTGCTCGGCGCGAAGCTGCGAATTGTCTTTTGACGGACGGACCAGGGCAACCCCTCCAGTCCGCTATCGGACAGCGCGTAGGGATTGCCCTTCGATTCAATGCGAATAAGCGCGGCCATAGTGGTCGGATGCACATTCGGCGCGCATGACGCCATGATCGCATCGAGCGACTGCGCCCGCACGATCATAGGGGCAGTGCATGCGATCGACGCGGCCAAAAGTTTGATCCAACCACCGTATGCCATCGTCGGAACTCTTATTTGACCTTGCCGTTGTGTTTCTTCAACCACTCATCAAGGATCTCTCCGATGAGCGCCGGCGCACTCACGTTCTCGCCGCGACGCTCCGACTCGGCCATAGCCGCCTTGTGCAGTTTCGGGTAGATGCTGACGATCGGTTCAACGATTTCTTCGACCAGCTTCGGAACCGTCACCTGGTGCCCGCGACGCTCCGTTTCGAGCCCGGCGGCCTTGAGAAGCCTTTGGTACGTCTCAACCATAAACCGGATCAATGTGGGTCGCTTCTCGTCGCTCGACATGATGTATGCAGATTCCTTTCTAGGGTTAAAAATTCCGGTCCGGCGCGCAAAGGAAGCGAGGCTGATGGGCTACTTTCGTCTAATTTTTGGCGCGACACAAAGGCCACATTGTTATAATATCGTGAGCGCATAATATCATGCAATCACAACGCCAAAAGGAAAATAGCATGCGCGCCAAAGTAGCCTTCCTTGTGTCAGCGGCCTTCGCTCCTGCTGCGCACGCGGGGTTTTATGTAACGGATGCGACGGCACCGGTCGCAACCAGGGTCGCGAGTCAACCCATCGCAAACGACAACAGCACGACCTATAAGGTGCCTTTCTATGCGCATAGCAGTCAGATTTCCTGGACTGCCAAGCGATCGCTGGGCGCTATTCTAACGTCGCTTCAGGACGCCACGAACATTACCATTTCTGGATGTGGCGAAACGAAAGGCGGGGAGGCGCTGGCATACCGCCGCGGTGCCGCGATCAAGGGGTGGTTGATCGACAACGGGATCAGCCCCGACGTGGTGAACGTCACCGCCGACACCGATTCGAGAGTCATTCGTTCGGGAAAGGCTTACAACTGCGTGATCGCCGCAACGCGGCAGATGACCGCCTATCAGCAGCTTTTCGGCGTGAGCGCTCCGGCACCCAACCAGGCGGCCGCAAGCTACGCGCAACCGGCCATGCCGACGCAGACCGTCGAACAGGGCGCGCGAGATACCGCAGCCGAGCCGGGCGGTGAAGCGCAGCTGACGATGATTCGCCAGGTCCTGGGCATGGTGAAGGACAAGATCCTCACGCCGGAAAATGCAGTTTCGATGTTGCAGGCGATCGTCAAGACGAGCGGCAATCATCCGGGTAGCGCGCCGCCGCAAGGGGTGCCGCCCTCGATGCCGCCGATCTACGCCCCGACCACCGTCCAGGCCAGCGCGCAGCCGCATATGCAGTACGTGAGCACGCGCGCAGCATCGGCACCGATCGTCACTCCGGCGGTCATGCCGCCGCCCGCAATCACAGTCGAGCCCACGACGCAGACGTGGGCTTTCGGGGATAACCAGACGCTCCAGGACACGCTCGCGACGTGGGCGCGTGATGCAGGGTGGAAGCCGCCCGTATGGCGCGCGTCGAATCCCTATCGTGTGTCAGGTGCCCCGGTGACGGGAACCTTCTTCGATGCCCTTCGCGCGATCTGCGCAGCTGCTCCGTCGCTCGATATCAAGGCTGACGCGCAGACGCATGAACTGATCGTCACCGACGCCGGGCATTGATATGTGGCCCGCTCTCGCGGTTGTGGCGACATTGATCTTTGCGTCGTTCATGCAAGGTGAATTCGTTACAGCTGCACAATCTTCTGTGACGCAGGGGCAGGCTAATGCGCTCGCCACCAGTCTCGTCATTTACGGGAGCTACGCAGTCAAATACGCGACTGCGAATCCAACGGTGCAGGGGAGCGTGAGCGACGCCGCCTTGGGCGTGCCGTACTGGTTGGTACGCTCACCGCAGATCGGAACCTATGTCTCGAACGGTCGCGGCTATGCCTACTATACTGGTGCGCGCGTTCCTTCGCTTGCAGGGCAGGTCGCGCAAGCAACGCAAATGGCGATGACTGTTGGAACCGTGACGGCTGGCGTTCTCGTGGTTCCGCAGCTGGGCGCGACGCCGAGCATTCCTATTCCCGGTCAAATCGCAAACGGGAGTGTGGTAGTTACAAATTAGTGTTGACAAAAAGGCGACGCGTATATATAATAATTTCTGTGGTGATCGTGCGCGTGGGCGCACACTTTTATCCAAATTGAGGGTACACGACGATGAAGAAGAACTACAACTTGGCCATCGCGGCTGCGGCCGCAGCACTCATGTTGTCGGCTTGCGGTGGCGGCGGGGGCGGTGACTCGGCAAGCGGAACCGCCGCTTCGGGCAACAGCGGATCGAATACCACTTCGGCATCGACGGGGAACGTCACGACGCCGACCTACTCGGCATCGAGCGCGCAACTCGCGGTGTTCAACACCATCAACTCGCGTCGTCAGGCGTGTGGCTTCCCGGCGCTCACGGAAAACACGGTGCTCGATACCGCCGCACAGGCACACGCGGCGTACATGGGCGCGAACGGTGGTACGGTCACGGACAGCGAAGTTTCGGGTAACTCGGGCTTCACCGGCGTCACGTACTCCGATCGCGCGGTCAAGGCGGGCTTCCCGGCCAGCGCTGTCGTCGGGGGCATGAGCGCCGGCTTCTACACGAATTCGACGCTCACCGAGGCCGACTACGGCGAACAGATCGCGGCCGAGTGGCTGTCGGGCGTCTATCACAGCGCACTCGTCGATATGCCGGTCACGCAGATCGGCGTGGGCTGGAATGAATTGCAGTACAACGGCTTTCCCGAAATCCAGTCGAGCGTGACGATCGCCAGCCTGCAAACGATGACCGGCAATCTGCCGCTGACGTACCCGTGCGAAGGCACGACGGACGTTCCGTACCAGGTCGTCGGTGAATCGCCCACGCCGCCGAACACCTCGGGCGCATGGGGACCGGCGATCTCGGTGGGCGCAAACCCGACCGACACGATCCGCATGACGTCGGGTACGCTCACCGACACGTCCGGCAATGTCATCGCAATGCAGGTTCTGGATTCCTCGACCGACACGAGCGGCGTCATCAAGGCATACGAGGGCCGCGCCTACCCGGCCGTGGCGCTGAGCAAGAACACCACATATACCGCGACGGTCTACGGCACGACCAACGGCGTCGCCTTCACCCGCACGTTCAGCTTCACGACGGGCACGAAGGTCGGCTAATCGCCATCACCGCGGCCAGAAACAGAAAAAGCCCGCTTCGGCGGGCTTTTTACTTTCGTCGCGCGACTCTTTCAGTGGCCGCAGTTACCGGATGCGTGTGTCGTGTAGTACGCCCACTTGTAGAAGTCGTTGCTTCCGGTTTTGGTCCAGCACTCAAGAATGCTCTCGGTATACGTGGCGCCGCACTTATCCGTCAGGACTGACGTGCTACCGCTGTACCAGGCGATCTGATATCCCGCAGGCGGAGTGGCGCTGACTGATCCGCTATACGGTCCGCTCACCGTCCAACCAGCCGGCAAGTTCGCCGAGCAAACCGTCCCCACGTCAGGAATCTGTGGCGTAGACGGCGTGCAGATGAGGTTGACCCATGCAGTACCATTCCAGTCGGGGCCGGTCTGCGCGTAGCCATCAGCACAACTTGGTGGTGCTTGATAGTTACACTGCGGTGCGCTGTAGTACGCACCTTGCCATTTCGCGGCGGAAAGGGTAGTCCAGCCGGGCGCAGTCGAGCAGGTCGGCGCCGTCTGCGGAGCCGCAGAAAGGGCCGGTGGGCATGTCGAGTCCTGATAGCCCGACGTGCAGCGCGCAGGCGCAGAGAGAGTGTTCTGGCTGGCCGCAAGCATACAAGCCAGCAAGGCGATGTTTTTCGTTGTGCTTTTCATCATTTTCCTTTTTGGTGCTGCCTCGATTAGTATCCGCAGAACGTCTCTGCAATGCCCCAGCCCGTGACTGCGTTTCCGCTTCCGTCCGTGATATGCACGACCCACGGCCCCGAACCAGTAGACGGGCCAAAGTTCACCGTCGCGGTCGTGTCGATGGTCATGTTCATCGGGATCACCTGAATTTGCGGCGTACCGCCGGACGGGCACGTCGGCATGGGCACGCTGTATCCGTTCGCAACCTGATAGAAGCCCTGGAACAACTCTTGACCGCCAATAGGCATCCACTGGCCGTAGCGGCATTCCAGCGATTGGCCACTGTTATCAGCATTGGCAGCAAAATGGCCTGGGCCGGGACATGAGGTGCGCGGCGTTGCGATGCTACCAACCTGCACCGTGCCTTGAACCTTCAGGGAGCTTTGCCCGTTCGCGGCAATAAGCGAAATGCGCCCATCGGCATCGTTTTCGACACGCGTGTTGTAGTCCTGCACGCCTTGGCCAGCAAGATGAAAGTCGATATAGGGCGTGCCCGCGCCCGCCTGCGAGTTGTTGCCGCCGAGCTCCAGCGAACCGCCCTGATCGGATGAGAACTGTCCGCCGCCGGCGCTTTGGTACGTGGTGGCGTTTACCGAACTGGCGTTGTTCAGGTCATTGCCATTCATGTCGATCGACGCGTCATTCATCCGGTTTACCTCGGGGTGGCCGGGAACCGTGTTGCGATACAGATAGCCGTTCATCAGCCCGGCATTCGGCACGAAAAGCGCATAAGCAACGTGGCCAGCACCCGGCGAACCGCCGAAATTCGACCATGCAATGTTCCACGCGTTGAACGCCCCTTGGCCTGTTGCGGGGGCGCTGCTTGGCACATAGCCGCCGGCGCCGCCCAGCAGCGTCGCTACCTGCTGCGCGTTGCCGTCGCTAATGGACTGACCGCCGGTCGTGACCACCACGGCGTCCAGCTTGTTCGCCTGGCTTTGGTAGACGCGTAACTCATAGCTTTGTCCATACGCGTTCGTCGTCTGGCTGAACGACGAGGGCAGGTAGCTCGCGAAGGTCGAAAGAGGGTAGGTCTTTTCCGGCGCGGCATCCGTGACCACGGTGCTCTGATTCGCGTTGATAAAGTCGTTTGCTGCCTGCCCGACGATCAGCGCGTCGTGCGCGACGCCCTTATTCACGAAGTAGTCGCTCAACAGATTGAGCGCGCGAGCCGCGACGATCAGAAACAAGGCAACAACGACCGTTCCTATCAGGATTTCGATACTCGTCCACCCGCGTTGCAACGCGCGGCGCGTCGGATATGCGGTCGGATTCTCACCGGGTGCCAGAACGCGAAATCGGGTATTTTTTTTCATGCCAATCCTGTCTTTTTTGGAGTCACGCGCGCGGCGTGTCGTTCGACCACAAAACGCGATTGCGTTGCAATTCGATTTCCTGCTCAAGATCGCCGAACCGGCCTGCGCGAATCTTCGCGCGAACGCTGTCACTCTCGCTCTTGTTGACAAAGAGGAAGTCTGATCTCAGAAACGCCGCCGTTTCGCCTTTTTCCTGAAGCGGCACAACCTCAAGCTGCTGAAAGATGACGATCGCAAGCCCGGCGGCCAGAAGGCCGTTCGCGCTGCTTTGCTTCGCAGATGCAAGGGCGGCTGTGCGCTCGATGAGATCCGACAGGCTCGCGCCGTGCGCCGTCGCGATAATCAATTCGCCATTGACGCCAGATTGCACCGCCTGGTATGCCTCGGACGGACGCCGAATTTCCCCGATGTAAATTGCGTCGGCGCGCGAGCGCACACCACGGGCAAGCTGTTCTTCGAGATCAAGGCCATCGCGCCGGATTGGTACTTGCAGGCAACGCCCCGGCCCGTGGGGGCCGTTCAGATTGGTTTCTTCGGGATCTTCCGCCGCGTAGATGAGCTCGCCCAACTGCTCCATGCGTGCGATGGCGAGCGCAGCCGCGCTCGTCGTCTTGCCAGCGCCAAACGGACCACCAAACAGCACCAGGCCAGTCAGGTCGGGAGCCAGCAGGGCGTCGCACAGAGGGCGCGGGTAGCCAAGATCCGCGAAGCGACGCTTCTGTTCGTCGGCGATCGCCAGCACATAAATGGTCTCGCCACGCACGTCCACCATCGTCGTCACACGAAAAGTCCGGTCGTCGTAGACCAGACTAAATTCGTCCTGTCCTACGCTCTCTCGCACCTTCGCGCAGCGCGCGCGAATGTCCTTCAAGTCCTCGCTCCATTCGAGCGGCGCCGGCGTCAAACCCTTCCGCCCGTTGAGCTTCGATACGTCGCAGAAGGACTCTCCGATGTAAAGGTCAAAGAATCGTTCCGTCTGGATAAAAGACATTGCGCGCGCCTTCCTTTTTAGGTGAGGGACGTGAAGGTGATCGTGTTGGACGTGGCCCCGTTGCAGAGATTGCCAGCAGTGTTCAGGTCGATCGGCCCGGAGTTGCCGCCGCTACCGTTGACGCTGATCGTGTCCCAATCGCCGGTTTGCGAAGCGTTCTGAACGACCCCGGCGCACGCGTCGGAGGGCACCGTGTCGGTCATCGAGAAGCCGTAGCCGGTGCTCGTGATGGTGTACGCGACGTTCCACGGGTTGAGAATCGTTGTGCCAGTGGTCGGCATGTTTGTCGGCACCTTCTTGGCGGCAATCAGGGCGGCCGCGAGGTCCGCATTGGACGGCCCGTAGCCCGCCGCGGTCTTGGCGGCCTTGACCTGGGTGTGCAACAGGTTCACGTTCCCTGCTTCGGTCGTGCCGTCCGCGCTCTTACTCAGAAGGTTTCCGCGGCTCGCGACCCAATAGATAAAGAGGGAGACGACTGCGACGCTGACCAGAATTTCGATCATCGTCCAACCACCCTGTTTCTTCGTGAGGCCGAGTGCGCGAGCCGGGGAGACGAACTTTCGTTGTTTGATTGCCATAGTGTTGTTGCTCCAGAAAATAAGGTTCAGACGTGCAGTGGGGTTACATTATGTTGAAGGCTTTCAGCAGTCCCTGGCTCATGTCGTTCATGGTGGACCCGAGCACGATCAGCAGAGCGCCGAGGACAAGCATCGCAGCGTTGCGAAATACAACGGAGGTCGCCTTGAGCTCGATGATCGACTGCTTCATCCAGTTGTTGCCGAACTCCTTGAGCCGGTCATCGCTGCCCTTGAGGTTGCCGATAACGCGGATATAGGCAATCGCGTCTCGCGCCGGGAAGTTGAGTCCTGTGTTCTTGAGCGCGAGGCCGAGATTGCGGCCATCGCGAACGCCCTGGACACCGTTGAGCGTCGCGTCGATGCGCTCCCGCATGTACGGCGTGGCGTGAATCAGCATGCGTTCGAGCATTTCAACGCGGTTGACGCCGCCGCCCTCCAGAATGGCGCCGACGTTGTAAATGAAAATCGCGCCCTGCACCGTGCGATAGGTTGACCACGGCTGGAGCTTGTCGAGCGTAACGCGCAGCTTTCCCGTGAGTCTCGGAAAGCTGACGAAAACCAGCACGACGAGCAACGCCGTCGCAACGGCGACAAAAATGCCGTAGTTGCCGAACCACGTCGTCAACGTCTCGGTCAACGTCTGGTGCTGCTCTTGCCCCGCCCGGTGAGACGCCTTGAGCATCTGCGGAAGAATATGCGTTGCCATGTAGTAAAAAACGGCGAACGCGAAGGCCAGGATGAAAGAGGGGTAGGCGGTCGCGGCAATCAGGGCATTGCGCATCTCCTCCTTGCGGTCGATGATTTCGACCGCTCGATCGAAGGCGAGCGCGAGCCGGTTTTCCGAACCCTCGCGGGCTGCGCCGAAGGCGCCCGACTCGATCGACGTTTGCTCGTCGTAGGGTATCCAGCGCGAGAGCGTTTCAAAAATTGCGGTTCCTTGGGCAATGCCGGTCGCGCAGTCCTGTGCAACGATTGCGAGAATGCGGTTCGGTGTGCGTCCTTCGTCGCTGTAGATATCGTAGATTTGGTCGCACGCCGGCTGGATTGCGATGGACGACTTCAATTGCAACGAAAGTGCCGTGTAGAAAATGCGGCGTGCTTTGCCATCGAACTGACCGCGCCAGAAGGTGGCCTTGATGCTGTCGAGTATCATGCGGCCTCCGCGATCGTTAGCGCATCCTCGTCCAGCGGTACGATGGTGTCGCCGTCGAACGGATCGAGCTCGCCGTCATTGATCCGCATGATCGTGTGACGATTTTTGGTGATGCCGTTCATTTTTTTGACCCAATACGATCGCGCTTCGGCAGAACCCTCCTTCCGATAAATTTCCAGCAGCGCCTTGTTGGTCACGCACACCTCCGCGACCAGTTTGCGATCGACGTAGCCCATGCCACCGCAGTCAGGGCATTGATCGTCCTTGCCCCGGAGAAAGACGCTATCGGGGTTGCAGAACTCGCGCACCCGGTCGGCGGTTACTGCGTCGAGCTCGTGATAGTGTGTGCTGAACGGCACCTTGCAACGCTTACAGAGAATCGGCGCGAGCGACTGATTCACGAAACCCTTGAACAGTTTCGGATTGGCAAGGCGGCGATCATCAACGCCAAAGTCTGCGAGACGGTCGAGAATCGCGAAAATTTCTTCGGCGTGGATCGTGGACAGCAGGCCGTGGCCGGTGAGCGCAGCCGTGACCGCCGCAAGGGCCGAAGCAAGGTCGCGGAGCTCGCCGACCATGAAGTAGTCGATATCGAGACGCACTACGTTCGTGATCGCCGACGCCCACGCGCGCGAAATACCTTCTGGCGAGTCCAGGTCTCCCGTGAGGATCGTTTGTACCGCGCCGTCAATGACGTATTCCAGCGGGTTTTCGATCGTCAGCAGGTTGATCTTGCCGTCGAACAGTTTCAGCAATTTGCGCAGCAGGATAGCCAGCGAGGACGATTTGCCGGAACCCGTTTCGCCAGAAAAGAGGATGATGCCCTTGCGGCGCAACATCGTTTCGAGCAACACGATTTGCTCCGTGAGGTAGCCCGCATCCTCAAGCGACGTAACGCGTGCCTGATCGTGCGTGTAAAGCAGACGCAGCACGAAAATGTTTCCGTACTCCATCGGCCTTGTTGCGATACGCGCCCCGGCGAGGCCCGCTTTCTTCATGAAATCGCGGGACAGGCGGCCGTCTTGCGGCGCACGAATCAGGTACGAGTGCCCAGCATCGTCCGTCATGGACTCGTACATGCAGCGGCAAAGTGATTCACCATCCTCGGGCAGCAGCTTGAGTTTCGTGATGAGCGAACCGTGGATACGCCAGCGCACAAGCGTCTGCTTCTCGTAGTTCAAAAAGTGAATGTCGCTGGCTTTGTCCTCGACCGCCTGACGGATGATCTTGAGAACGTCATTCTGGCGCTCACTATGGTCCGTCGATGCTTTTTTTGCGTCGAGGCCAGCTGCGCCCGACGCGACGCGCTCGATAACTGCCGGGTCCGCTTCCACCTCGCTGAACTCGATGTTGAGTCGCTTGAGTTGGTCCTTATACGTCAGTACGCCGAAGTCGGTCCGATACTCGCGGCTGACCAGCAGCCTGCCATCAGTGAGAAGAAGCACCTTGTCCGAAGAATCTTGGCGCGGCGGGTGGCGCAAGTCGGGTGCCATGTCGATCATGACATTCGTGGCAACGTGCGCAGATTCATTCATGCCCATTTTCGTGCCTCAGCGTTGAACGCCGTTGATCGACGGCACGACTGCGCCGGATGGGGTCGCCTGGCCAAAAGCGATCGCAGGAGGCAGGGGAGTCGCCATCAGTGGTGCTGCGGTGGCCACGGCGGGCACCGGCGCGGACACGCCAACCTGCGACGAGCCGACAGCGATGATCTTGCCGTGCTTGTCGCGGAGCTCGCCACTGGCCTTCTCGGGCCACAGGTGGACGATCGTGTAGTCGCCCGGAATCTTGTCACCTACGGCACGCTCGACGGTTTGGCCGTCCGCGTATTGGAAACTCCCGAACACGATGCCATTGACGCCCATCAAACGCGTCAGTGTCGGAACGTCTACGCTGCGCTCGACGCCGGCGCCTGCGCCGGATGCGGGCAACTTGCTCTGGTAGTTGGCCTCGGCGTCCAGCAGCGCAGCCTTGCCGATAAACATGATTCGGTCGGCCTGCACGCGTGCGAGGTCGCCGACCGTCGCAGCCTGTGCTTGCGTTTCGGCGTGAAGTGACACGGAAATTGCCGTCATGGACAGTGCAGCGATCGCACGGACTTTAACGTTGCGCATAAAGGTTTCCTTCAATTTGCCAAGTCAATTCAGCCTTGCCGGGGTTGAGCGTCGCGCTGATTGCGTCGATTCGCGTTCCTGCGTAATGGCTGAAGTTTTCGAACAGTCGGTCGGGCGGCAGGACGCTTCCACGGAGGATGAACGGGAACTGACGCCAGGTTGCTTGCGGTGGCTTCAAGGAGGGATCAGGCGGTGGACCACCGGGCTTGATCGGGAATGCCAGCTGAACCGCCTTTTCGTTGACGCTCGGACGTAGCCCCTCAAGATTCAGCGCCTGAAAGTGCGAAAGAAATCCGCTTTGCATCACGTCTGCGGACGCCAGGGAATCGTCACCTCCCGCCGGCATGCTGTGCGGAACGTCGAACGAACCGAAGTCTCCCGGTCCATCAAAATTCGCTTGCACGCCGACAACCTGCCGGACGCCCTCCGCGAACTGGTCATCGGTCAATCCCGTCACGCGCCTGTAGGTCGCGGTGAGTTCAGTTGCGTTGCACTTCCACGAGTCCAGAATCCACCCTGCAATGCTCAACGGCAGGCTATCGCTGGCCGCCGAGCAAATGCGGATGAAGTCCTCGGACGTGGGTTGGACAGCCCAGGGGTGCGCGAGGGCTTCCGCCATGAGCTTTGTGCGTGCGTCCGCGTTGATCCGCGCGAGCCTGGCCGCGGTTTCGGCTTGCTCCTTGGCGGCGGCCTGAGCCCACGCGTCGCGCTTGTAGGCCTGGTACAGATGCACGCCAAAGCCGATTGCGACCAACACGCCTACGCCCGCCGCGCTCACGGCGATTTCCCGCTGAGTCATACCGAACCGCAGACGCTTCAAGCGCAGATCTTTGCGGAGCGCCTTCGGCTTCAAGAGCTCGTATATGTCCTTCGTGTGCGGCGAAAGTTGGAGCTCACGGGACGCAAAAATGGCCTCGGGGGCGAACTTGAACAACCCGATTGCTTCGCGCAGTTTCGTGCGCGCGGCGTCTGCGTCGGTGATGAGATCGAAGCCCGGGGCAATCTGGCCATCGTGCACCACGACCACGACATAGCGCCCGTCGTTCAGCTTCAAGCCGCAGCACCACGAATCGCCCAGCAAAGCGGCGAGTGACGCCGCGAGGCTGTACATGCCTTTGACACCACCGGTATTGCGCGTGACGAACCCGGCCTGAATGCGGCGGCCGCGCCGGATGGCCACAACGTCACAACCAGCCCTGTCGCCTTCCTTGCGTGCCTCGGCCATATAGTTGGTCGAGCTACTGAGCAACAGCCAGTACAGATTCGAAACAAAGATGACACCGTTGATTTCGACAATCTGCTGGGGATTCGCGCCAAAAATCGAAGGAGCCTTGCGCGCCAGTGGCCTCGCCTTATTGATAAACATTGGCAGGCTTCTCCGCGAGGATCGGCGTGATCGTCACAACCATCATGGTGTGATTGCGGCTTGCCGTCAGCCCGCCGCCCATGAGCCAATTCCACGCCGCGCCAGCGCCGGTATGCGCGGAACTGGTGTCGTCGTAGTCCTGCCCCGTCAGCATGACCGTCTGACCCGGGTCCAGAGGCACGGTAACGGTCGTATTCAGGGGCAGGCCGATGCTCGGCAATTCGATCTTGCTTCCTGCGGCGCTCTCGGTGCGAATGCCGTTGTTGGTCGAGAGATTGATCTGGAATTTGAGGATCATGTTGTTGTCCTCAAACACGTTCGGCAACAGGGAAATGTTGAACCCCGTATTGATCGTGCCCGGCGTGAGCGTTGCCGTACTGCCGACCTGCGCTGTCTGCGAGACGGCGGACTCGGCCAGATAGCCATCCTGATTCCCCGTCTGCGTTGCGGCGAGGGTGAGATTCATCGCCGGAACAGCCGTACTGCGCGTGAGGTTCGCGTTGCCCAACTCGTTGAGGGCCGACAGCATGGCCGATGATCCCGCCCACGGCGACGAGGACGTGTCGAGCACCGAATAGCCGCCCGTCACCGCGCCAGTCGGTGCCGCGAACACGTTGGCGAGGGTAATGCCTTTGCCCGCAAGATTCTTCCAGACCAGATCCCAGTTCAGACTCAGGGAGTCGGAGGTGGTGCGCGTGATCGAATACACGTTGATCTGGAACGTGACGAACTTGTCGAACATTTTGTTGCGTTCGTCCACGAAGCTCTTGACGCGCGCAGCTACGTCGGCCGTGTCGTTGACCGTGACGGCACCGGTCAGCGGCTCAACCGTCACGTTACCCATCTGCCGAAGCGCATTGCCCATTTCGGTCCACATATCGCCCTTGATACTGGACTGAACGTGCTGCAGGGTGTTTGCCTGCCCCTGGCCGCCTTGTGACGTGGACGTGAGACCGCCGGCGGTGCCGTTGTTGCCCGTCGCACCCGTTACCTGCGTGGTGCCGCTGTCAAACTGCGAGCGCATGTCGATATCGCCGCCGGTCAGATGAATGCGATACGTCCAGGTGCCGATCGAATAGATGCGGTAATTCACCGTGCCGTTCGGCCCAGCCTGACGCGAGAACGACAGCCCAAGGCGGTCGGTTACGATACCCATCACCTGATCGAGATCGCCATGCACGTTCAGATCGAGCTTGTTATCTGGTGTCACGCCGACTCCAGCAGGCTTGCTGCTGATGGCCGGGACGAGCGGCGCGCCGCCGCTCGCGCTGACCGAGGCACCCGTGTTGCTGCTGGTGTTCTGCGAGCCGCCCGCGAGGTGTTGCAGCGCGTCTTGAGTGATTCGCACGTTGACGCCGCAGCGCGTCATTACGGCCTGGGCGAATTCCTGCAACGTGATCGGCATCACCGTCCCGATGTTCAGATCGCATTTGACGCGCGACTGCCCCGGATCGCGTTCAAGAACCGGCTTGAGGTCCACCCACGGTTTCGTCATGTACTGCACGGTATCGTCGTAGTGGGTTGCAGGATTCGCATCGGCAATCTGTTTGCCTAGAACGGCTTCGCGGCGCTGTGCTTCGGCATCGACCTGACCCGCGTGTTCGTATGTCGCGCATCCGGCCAGCGAGAACGCGAGTGCCGCGAGAATCGCTATGGAATGAAATTTCATATCAGTGTTTGAGCGTGATGACGAACAGCTTCTGTTCGGGGTTGATCAGAACCTTGAGCGGGAGACGCGCGGAGTCGTAGAGGTGGATGAAGCGCGATACAACGTCAACAATCTGCCCCTGCATTCGAACGTCGGCCTCGGTGATGTTGTAATTGACCAGCTTGCCGTCCGGGGTTTCTGCACGCCACGCGGCTTTCCATCCGGCGCTCGCGGCCCAGCTTTCGACGCTTTCGCGCGCCGTGGAACCGACCCTCGCGACGAAAACGGGCAGCGGGGGAGGAACGGGCTGAATCTGGATGCTTGCGGGCGCGATCGTGCCTTGCGGCGCAGTCGATCGAATGTCCACGAACCCGGACTGCGCGGGTGCTTGCGAGGGCAGGAGTTGCGTGGCGGTGTGAGCGGCAATGGGAGCCGGCGCGGCGGAAACCTTGATGATCGGTGCTGCCTTGGGTGCGACCGGCGCGACTGAGCCAGGCGGATTCGGCGGATCGAGCACTATGAGCTCCGCCTGACTTACGGCCGGCACCATTGCCAGCGCGACTACAAATTTCTTCATCTGCGTACCTTTTGGAGTAACCGGGATGGTTCGACCGCAAATCATAATATCATGCGCGCACGCGTCTATACGCGCATAATATCATGCGCGCAAAGTGTGATATCGTTCGATGCGTTGCCGCGAGTAGGACACGCACGGCGCAACTGGCGGGAAGGACCGGCAGGTAGGGGCAGAGCAAGCGCCGCTGGGGATGGGCGTGAAGTGTCCGCGGTTGACCCCCGTATTAACGGCAGGTCGAGCGAAACCTTTACCCCGAGTTTCGACTTCTTTCATGGTGTTCCGCCGAAGCGGCCTGGTCGTAAGTTTTGAAGTTTTTTCAAGTATAAGATGTGCTATACTTTGTGTCAATCCGATCATAAAAACAGTCGGTAAATCGAGGGGTTATATGAGCGTCGACAAGATTTACACCCTGCCGGACCAGAAGGCCACAAACCCAGGGCAGGTAATGATTCAAACGGTCGTCATGCTTCTGATGATTACGTGCGCGGCGATATGGGCGGCCACGCAGTACGTGGCGTGGAAGCTGGCGTTTCAACCCGCGCTGGGCGAGCCACTTTTCAGGACCGCACGGTTTGCGCTGTACAGCCCCACCGACTTCTTCATCTGGCTATTGAAGTTCGGGCACGTCGAAGAAACCGATAGCGCGTTCAAGGGCGGCGAGTGGATTCTGGGGTCGCTGCACTTCCTGTTTGTGCCCGCAATCTGGATGTCAATTCGGCGCGGCCGCCAGTTCAACAAAAAGACGGACACGCATGGTTCTGCGCATTTCGCAGATGCCAAGGAAGTCGCGCTGGCCGGGATCACCCCGAAACAAAGCGACGGACACGACGTCTATCTGGCGTCGTACATGGACCCCAAAAGCGGCAAGCGGCAGTATCTGCGCGACACGGGCGGCTCCCACATATCGGTCGTCGCGCCCACCGGCTCAGGCAAGGGCGTCGGCACGGTGCTGCCGACGATGCTTTCCTGGGTCGGCTCGATCATCGCCTACGACATGAAAAAGGAACTGTGGGCATTTACGTCCGGGTTCCGCAAGGCGCTCGGGCAAGTCGTTATGCGCTTCGAACCAACGTGTATTGACGGCACGGGCGCGCGGATCAATCCGCTTCTTGAGATCCGGTTGCGCACGCTGCGGGAGGTGGCGGACGCTCAGAATATTGCGGAAATGATTGTTGACCCCGATGGTAAGGGCATGGAGGACCATTGGGCAAAGACCGGGCACGAATTGCTCTCCGCAGCCATTCTCCACATTCTCTACGTGGGCCAGAACAAAACGTTGCGAGGGCTGGTGAGTTTCTTCTGTGATCCGCGGCGTTCGATCGAGCAGGTCGCAGAAAGCATGCTGAACGCGCAGCATGATCTGGACGCCTCCCAGCGCTGGAGTGATCCGCTTACCGGCCGTCCCACACTGACGCACCCTGTCGTCGCGGAAGCGGCCCGGTCGTTTCTGAACAAGTCGGATAACGAACGTTCTGGCGTTCAATCCACCGCACTTTCGTTCCTCTCGCTGTATCGCGATCCAGTCGTTGCGATGAATACGGCGGTGTCCGATTTCAGTATTTCGGACCTGATGAATCACACGAATCCGGTGTCGCTGTATCTGGTCGTTCCGCCTAGCGATCGCAAGCGGCTGCGCCCCCTGATCCGCCTGATCTTCAATCTGGTGCTGCGCAACCTTACGGAGTCGATGGACTACGAGGACGGCAAGCAGGTGCAGCACTTCAAGCACCGCCTTTTGATGGTGATGGATGAAGTGCCCAGCCTCGGTCGCCTGGACGTTCTCGAAGAATCCATTGCGTTCGTGCGCTCCTATGGCATCAAGATCATGTTGATCTTCCAAGACTACGCGCAACTGTTCAAGGCTTACACCAAGGACGAAACGCTGACGTCGAATACTCACATCAAGGTGATCTTCACGCCGAACAAGATCGACACGGCGAAAATTGTGTCGGAATACCTGGGAAAGCGAACCGTGCAACGCGAAACCCGCAGCTATTCCGGGCATCGCCTTAACCCATTGCCGATGCACGTAATGGGCGCAACCAACGAGACGCCGCGCCCCCTTCTGGAGCCTGACGAAGTGTTGCGGATTCCCGCGCCGGTGAAGTCGGAGGACGGCAAGACGCTGCTGCAAGCGGGCGATCTGCTTGTGTTCGTGATGGGGCACACGCCTATCTACGCGCAACAGATCCTGTTCTTTGAAGAACCCCTTTGGTTGAAGCGCTCGCGAATCCCGGCGCCACGCGTGTCGGATCGCATTATTGCCAACCCTGACGAGATCCTGATTCCCTATGACCCGATTGATGACGTTGAGGTTGAAGAAAACGAGGATCGTGCAGGCGATGAACTGGAAGAAGGGCTGTCCAACGACAGCGAATATGTAGCGCCAACGGAGGCGCCGGCGCCGGCCGCGCCGCGCACGCGAAAGATCCAGTCTGGGCTTCGCCCCGCTGCCAACCGTCGGGAGACGTCCGATGGCCGCACCTACACGGTTGACGAGGAATCGGGCGAAATGGTCTTTGACGACGCACCGACAACACCATCGGCCGCAGCGTCGCCGCCAGACGAACCGCCGCCGATCGTCTACACCGATGAGCAACTGGCGGAGATCGAGGCCGAGGAAAGGGCAATGGCGGCAGAGCAACCGACGATGGCACGCATCGGCGCCCAGGGAGACGTGCATGCAGACTAGAAGCGCCCTCGTCATGGTCGCCTCGACAGCTGCGCTGTTCTGCGCGGTGTGGGCCTCGGGCTATACGATCGCTGTGAATCCGTCTGCTTCGATGCCCCGCGGCCTGTATCTTCTCGGACCGGTCAGCAAGCCCGCCGTGGGCGATACCGTCGCCGCGTGCATTCCGGCCAGCGATCAGGCCAGGCTCTATCGTCTGCGCGACTATCTGCCCGCAAGCGATCGGTGCGCCTCGGGCCTGCCGCCAGTCCTTAAACCTGTCGTTGCCACGGCGGGCGACACGGTTTCCATCGACGCAGACGGAACGCGTGTCAACGGAGCGCTCATTCCGAACTCGCGCGTCTATGACACGGACACTCAAGGTCTTCCGATCGACCATCTGCCGTTGCAGTGGCATAAGCGCCTTGAAAGCGGTGAGTATTTTGTACTTGCCAATCACATTCCGCGCTCTCTCGACAGTCGTTACTACGGGCCGCTGCCGCGTCGCAATATCATCGGCGCCGCGCACGCGATTGTGACGTGGGGGTGAGCATGCACGCTACTAAACGCATTGCGCTCGATTGCTCGCTGGTGTGCGTCGGGGCCGGAAGTGGGCTTGCATGGGGATGGCCCGGCGCCAACTGGTTGCTGGGGGTTTCTGTCCTCGTGCCATTCGCGTGGAGCGCCGCCCGCAATCGCTGGATTGGCGCGCTGGTGCTGCTCGCCTACTATCTTTGCGCGAGCCGTGGCCTGCCGGCCGGCACGGGCATATTCTTCGCTGAGTCCGCTCCTGCGTGGTTCGGTTGGGCGCTCTGGTTCGCCGTTGCGCTGCTAAACGCGGCAGCATGGGGTCTTTTCTGGAGTAAAAGCGCGAGCCGCCGCGCGCTCGGCATCCTCGCTGCCATCGCCATCACGGCGCTACCGCCGATAGGGTTCGTCGGCTGGGCCAATCCCGCTACTGCGGCTGGCGTCCTGTTTCCCGGTATGGGGTTTCTCGGGATTGCGCTACTGCTGGGGCTCTGGAGCGCCGGTGTACTCCAAAAAAATGCAGTTGCACTCGTATTGGCCAGCGTCTGCGTGATAGCCAATGCCGTCGCCTCATCGAGCGCAGCAAGCAGCGGCCTATGGAGTGGAATGGACACGCATTACGGTCGGCTCGGTTCGGCATCAACCGACTACATGGCTGCCTTCGGGCGCATCCAGTCGGTGCAGGATCTGGCCGATGCTGTCCCGCCTAGCCATGTACTGGTTCTTCCCGAAACCATTCTCGGCATCTATACCGTCGCGACTGAAGGCGTTCTTTCTGGAACCGCGCGCGAACTCGCAAAAAAGGGGAGCGCGGTAATCGTCGGTGCGGAGTTACCAGGAGAGCGGGGGACGCGGCGCTTTGACAATGCGCTGGTCGTGATCGACGGCAAGGAGACGCGCCCGATGCTCGAACGTGTGCCTGTGCCGATTGGCATGTGGCGGCCGTGGGACGTCGATACGTTCAACGCGCATCCGTTTGGGGATGGAATCGCAACGGTTGCGGGCAAGCGCGTTGCTTACTCCATCTGCTACGAGCAATTGCTGGTCTATCCGATTCTGGTGAGTTTCTTGCATTCGCCCGACCTCCTGATTGGCGCGGCGAATGACTGGTGGGCAAAGACAACGAGCATTCCCGAAATCCAGAGGCAAGTGCTCGACACATGGGGACGACTGTTCAACGTGCCGGTAGTGCGCGCGACCAATATTTGAGGAAACCATGAAAGACCCTAACGATAAGAAAACGCTGGATCTGGACTTTCATCCCAGCGACTTCGTTGCAACGGAAAAGGCAGCGCGCGTCGCGAAGGTTGATACGACTGAATTCTGCAAGCTGGCAATTCATGTTCTGACTCGCAGTACACTGGCCGGTGAGTGGCCGCCAGGTGTGCGGAGCCTCGCCCGCGACGATTCGCGCGGCGACAACCGCTCATGATGTGCGCTGCGGTTCTCGCATGCGAGAACCGCGAGCTAAAATAGACGCATCGGGGCGCACGCCCTGGATCGAGCAGAGAGTGAAATCATGATTCTGAACCGTAACGACCTGTCGCACCTGGATCGGGCCACGCCTGCCGAAGAAGCGCAGTTCTGGACCGCGTTCGAAGCAGAGCTTGCGCGCGATGACGGCGAGGCTGCACGCGAGCATCTGGCTACGGGGCACCCCATCTTCGTGAGTGAGCCCGACTACCCCGGCCGGGTAATCCGGCGCAATCCTGACGGCTCGCGCGACCTGATGGTGTTCGATGAAGCCAACGGCGTTCTTCGCAAAGATCGCCGCCTGTGAAGGCCCAGCTGTGGGTTATCGCCGGGCCGAACGGTTCGGGAAAAAGCACCGTCGTTAAACGCTATCTCGCTGGCAAGCTGCCCGTCATCAATCCCGACGACATTGCGCGGATTGAAAACGTAGGACCGGTTCAGGCGGGCCGCCTCGCGATCGAGCGTCAAAATCAACTTCTGATGCGCGGCAAGAGCTTCGCTTTCGAGACCACGCTATCGGGTAAGCGCGAGCTTTGGGTAATGCAAAACGCGCGCGAGCGCGGCTACAAACTCAATGTCATTTTTCTGGCGCTGGAGGGCCCGGCGCTTGCTGTCGGCCGGGTTTCCGCGCGTGTCATGGCCGGTGGACACGACGTTCCCGCGCGTGACGTGCTCAGACGCTTTCGCCGCAGCATCGAGAACCTCCCGGTTGTGCTTGCGATCGCCGATCGCGCATTCGTATTCGACAATTCGGGGGATCGGCGGCGGCTGCTGCTTTCGCTCGATCGCGGCAAGGTCAAGATGCTTCGGCGCGATCTTCCCGAATGGGCCAAACCGTATTTGACGCGGTATCGCGGGCAAGAACAGTCACGCGGCCGCTAAGACTCGCCAACGGCGCGGCGCCGCGATCCATGCCAAGGTATAAGCGAGGTGGGTGCAGCGGCTCCCCGGCCAGTTCTCGCATGCGAGAAGGCAGGACTGGAGCTCTGGCAGGGGGGATGATTCGATGGGAGAGAAAAAGGCGGCTTGGGCCGCCTTTTTTATTGCTGCGGACCGAAGCCCGGGATTTCCATCGGCGCGTCGTAGATGCTTTGGTAGGAAATCTTTCTGACGGCTGCGCGCGAGCCAAAGCCGGGCACCTCCATCGGCGCATCGTAGGGCGAGAGAGCGCCGCCTGAGCCGACGCGCACCGAGCCCCCGCGGCCGCGCACAATTTCCCCCTGTGCGAGACTCGGAACCGTGATTTCGACGCGCAGGCCGCTGTTCGCCGTGACGTGCTGCACATAGCCATTGTCGAAGCCGGCCGTCAGCGATCCGGTGTTGTACGTCGATATCGCCGCAAGCAACGCCTTCTGGCCGGGTCCGTAAGCCTTGACTGCCCGCTGGTAGCCCCAGGTGAGCACGCGGGCTGCTGCTGTAATGTTCGCGCAGGGTTCAAACACCTGGTCGATCGTCAGGCCAAGACTGCGCAAGTTGCGAACGTTGATCTGACCCAATCCGAGGTCAAGGTTATGCCCGGCGTTCACCAGTTCGGTCGCACGGGCGATTGCCAGTTCCTTGGTCGGGAGCGTGTACGAACTACCGTTCGTGTTATCTCCGATCCGCCAGGGCACGCCCCCTGACTCGGTACGGATGATTGCGGCCATCGTCACAGGACCAACATCGGGCGCGCATTGCTGCATCAGTGCGCTCAAGTCCATCACCATGCTATTCCCCAGCGTCGGCCAGACTGAGGAACCACATCAAGGCGCTGCGTAGGAAAGTGGCCATGCTGACGTCGATGCGCAAGGCTTCCTGCCGTATGCGACGTTGCAATGTCTCGGGCAGGATCACGTTGAAGGCTGGCCACTCTGGCGTTCCTGCGGGCGGGGCGATATACCACTCGAATTCCTCTGACGTATAGGGTTGGTCTGCCAGAAATCGCGTCAATGCCCGCTCCTGGAACGCGCGGAGCGTTCCATATTCAGGCTTTGCGGCGACGGCCTTTAGCTGGTCCCGGATTGTGATCTGGATGCTTGTTCGCATCGGCACTGGTTTTTTCATCGCGGCTGACCGGAGTTGACGTCGAGCCGGCGATTCTATATCGCGACTTGCGCAGTTCCGAAATTACCGCTGCTTGTATGACGACCGAAACGGATACGTTCGGATAGGCTTGCTTGATCGCCTCGATCTGAGCGTCATCCACGTTCGCGCTCATCTGCACGTATTCTGTTCCGGCCAACTTTGGTCTATCTGCGAGCGACTGCTTCTTTTTGGAGAGAAAGCCCGCGATCGCGTCGCGGACCACTCCCGATTGCTTCTTCTCGTGTGTCATGCCAGCGAGCCGAAGTTTTTCTTTTACGCGAGCACTGAGACGAAAGACATATTTCATTGAGGAATAGGTTCGAGCACGCAGTCGGCCGTGACCATGATGTTGAACCGATAACCCGGCGCGACTGTAAGCGTCGGCTGAATATTCAGGTTCTTTTGCGTGATCGTCATCCCGGTCTGGCCGATCTGCTGGCCAAGCGAAGCGCCAAGAGTCTGCGATACGCTGGGCTGGTTGTAGTTGCTTGCCCCATTATTCGGCTGGGACAGCTGGACGCCGGCACTCAGCAACGCGATCACTCCCGCGCTCGCGAACGTCTTGATGTAGTGGTTGTTCACTTCATCGTAGAAGCCCGCGTAGCCCGCCTGATCCGCGCCCGGCATGCCCTTGATATTGTAGCTGGAGCCATCATCGAAAATGACGCGGTTCCACACCACAAGAATCCGCTCCTGGCCGTAAGCCACATGGGCGTCATACACGCCAATGAGGCGAGCACCACCGGGGATCAGCAGCTTGCCCGTTCCCGCTGAATCGTAGACCGGTTCGCGAACCTGTGCGATAACTTCGCCAGGCAAATCGCTGTTTAAACCACTGATCATTGCCGCCGGAATCAGCCAACCGGCCTTGAGCTCGTAGGGCGAACGCGGCTTGGTCTTGGTTGCCGTGTTGTAATCATTGTCCGTCGCAAGACGTTGGTCGCGAAGGAACTGGTCCTTGCGCTCCTGCTTGTTCTGGTCGTCGTCACGTGCAGCGTTTGCCGTGCCGAAAGCCGCGGGAGTGAGTTGCGGTGCCGTGGAATTCGTCGCTGTGCTCGGGTAAGCGGCGTTCATAAGCCCGGCCGCGCCAGTCTGCTTCTGCTGGTTGAATCCTTGTACGTCGAGGCTGGCATCGTTCGCGTTTTTCAGATCGTCTTGCGCCTGCCGAGCAGCCTCGCTTTGCTGCGCATTCTGCGTGGCCGCCTGCTGTGGGGTCTGCGAAGGGTTGCCGCCGCTGCCCACGCTGGTCCGCGGCGCTGTTGCCGCACTGAACGGCGTAACCGCCTGACCGGCCAGATTCGGCACGCCCGTGGGCACGCCATTGCTCGCCGCAGTCAAGGCGGCAGCTGACGCGCTCATCGGCACGCCCGCGCCAGCCAGTGCGACCGGAGACGACGCCCCAACTACTGCATCATAGGTGTTCGGCTTGCTCTCGTACCAGAGTGAGCCCGGCGCCGACTTGACCGGCTTCGTGTCGCCGCCCTGGTTTGCGACCGCGTTCTTTGCGCCGTTCATCGCGTTGGAACCGACGTTATTGAAGGTGGCTGCGGCGATCAAGGCGATGACGGCGGCCGCGCCAGCGACTGCGTACTTGGCGTTCTTGTTCAGCGACACGATGCCCGAGATCTTCGGGCGCAGCGAAAAGCCTCCGCTGCCGCCAACCTGACCGGGGTTCTTGCCCAAAAGGTTCGGGTCGATGTTGTTATCGTTGCTCATGCAATGGTCACTCGCTTAGTTTCCGCCCGCGCCAGCCCAGCTGAAAAAGCCGGGACCATCGCCCTTGTAGATATCAACCTTCGTCTGGTCACTGCCCACGCCGATAATCATGACGGCGTGCTGAAAGAGCTTGTCCACCATGAAATAAGCGTGACCATCAGCCTTGCGCGCCGGCTTGACGCGGAAGTTGACCATGTGCAGGTCTTTGCCGACCTGCTCCATCAGCACCGGCGTCTCGTTCGAATTCATTTCGGTCGGCATTTCGATGTAGACGTGCGAACCATCATCGAAGGCGCGGATGGGAAACCACGGCACGCTCTTGTCGCCCTTGATCGTGTAGTTCAGGTTCAGCTGGTCAGGGCGCACGTTCGGCATGCTGGCGATCGTGCGATCGTCCTCGCGCTTCTGCGCGGCAGCGTCATCGTCAACGCGCTTGCCCCAAATCACGGCCGAGTCTTGCGGATAGTAAAAGCCAACCGTCGGCATGTAATTCTTGTCCGACGATTCGAGCATGATGGTGTACGTGCGGCGGTCCGTGTACACCTTGAGGTCCGTGTGCAGATTCGGACGCTTGGGCTTGACGACGACGTGCGTGACTGAGGTTGCGCCAGCGCCACTATCTGCGCGCGAGATAATCCAGCGTGCGTTGTCCCCGGCCTTCGCATCCCTGACCGTCTCGCCCGGCTGCATGGAGATATCGCACGCGGCGAGCACCGCACACGTGAGCGTCGGGTTGCCGTAACCGAACGGGAAGCGAACCATGCCATCGTCCTCGGTCACAATGTCCATCTTCGAATCCGGCTTCGCCGCGCGTGCGGCAACGTCAGGAATGGTCTGCATCGGCGGCATGTCGGGCGAGTGATAGACGAGACGGACCGTGTTGGCCGCACTCGAATACACAATATCGAGCGTTGTCCCGCCTTGTGCGCCCATCGTGCTGAGTGCGTCCTGCACACTGCCGTTCTGCACGTTAAGGCGAACCGGTACGGGAATCGGGCGCCCCAGCGGGGCGAGCACCTGCAAACTCGGGTCGATCGCTTGCAGCGCCCTGATTGCGGCAAGCGCATCGCCGTTGAAGTTCATCGAGACTGGCGTGTTTGCGGCTGCGTGCGCACCTTGCGCAAGGGTCAGGCATGCAGCTGCGGCGATCGGGAAAACGGTGCGGATAGTCATTTTTTTCGTGGTCATGTCGAGCGAGTCCGGCGATCAGAGACGGGGGTTCCAGGCGAGCGTTTCCGCGATGGTTCCCGAAAGGTTCTTCATGAATTTGTCCTGCTCCTGCTGCTCGATGTGACCAGCGGTGATGATGGCCTGATAGCGGCTCTTGCCGATCAGCTGACCAGTCAGCGACGTGCGCGTTTCTTCCCACTCGATCTGCCACGACTTGCCGCCGGGCAGGGGCGTCGCGGGCGCAAGTACGACCTGCACCGTTTCCGATTTCATCCGGTTCCAGGGATCGTTTTGCGGCTGCCGGAAATAGTCGTTGAGCACCTGACTCGTGACCGGGCCGGCCATCGCATACGCGTCGTCAAGCCATTGCTTCTGCACTGCGGGGTCCGTCGTCACGCTGCGCGTGTTGTGAATGAACATTTCGAGCTGGGCGGCGACGTAGCGCGGATCAACGACCGCGGCCTGGTCGGCGGAAGTGACCTTCATCGGCTCGCCCATCTTGTTCGTCTCAACGATGTAAGTGCGAACCTTCGTCTGGCCTGCTTGATACACGTTCCCGACAACCGCAACGGCCGCGATTCCGAGCGACATAAACGCGACGACCTGCCAGTTGCGTTTCTGCGCGATGTATGACCCGTAGCGTTCCGTCCACTCGCGGCGGGCTTCAAGGTAGGGGTTCGATGCTCGCTGGCTCATCGCTTCCCCCATGACGGGATCGACGTTGCGCGCGGCTTCTTTTTTGGAGGAAAAGGAAAATTTCAAGGTGGTCTCTCGCGATCAGTGCCGTTAGTCTCTGGTGTGCTTCATGTCGATCTGGATGCCCTGGCCGCCCGCCGAATCGTTTGGCGTTTGGCTCATTGCCTTCGCGCTGGTCGCCATGCGTTCGAGCGTGGAACGCTGCGGCGCTTTTGGCTGTGCGCTCCTGCTGCTATCCGAACTCGGCGACGGCGGCGCGCTGCTCGTCGGATAGGTGGCGCTCGCACTCGCCTCTGCGGGCGATTCGGTGCTGGCCGGAGCGCTGCTGGACGGGGCGCTGGGCTGCTGCGCCTCGCCAGCGTCGCGTTGCTGGAGTGCTTGCGAAACAGAGGTGGACGTGTCGATGATGGGGGACTGCGAGCTCGACGGCACGGGTACTGATGGAGCCCCGCCGCTCGCCGCGCTGCCTGCGCCGGTAGCACCTCCTGCCGTACCACTCGACGGCGCGGGAACATTGCCCGCCGCTGACATTGCCTTGCTGTCGGTCGCGGCCGCGGTCCCGGCGCTCACGCGGCTCGCGAGTTGCCCTGCTGTGGACTGCGCGCCCAAACCCTTTATGCCATCGGTGATCGCCCCCCCGACCGCTCCGCCGACCGCACCCATTGCCCCCGAAATCATGCTCATAGGGCCGCTGGCACCGCCCGCGGATGCCGCACTACCCGCAGCGCTGGCCAGGCTGGCCAGGCCGCTCGCACCACCCGCTACACCCTTGGCTGCGCCCATCGCCCCAGCCGCGCTTGCTGCCGCCATGCCGACTGCGCCGGCACCCGCTGCGCCCACGCTCGCGGCAGTTGCCGCCGCGCCTCCCAGCGTCATGCTCACGGCACCACTGAGCATGCTCGATGCGAGGGAAGGGATCTGCCAGCAAAGGAACATATAGACGATCGAACTGCCAACGATCGGGAGATAGTCCTTGGCCTTCATCCCGTCCACGATTAGCGTTGTCCACTGACCGGCAAGACTTTGGCCCACGCCGATGATGAGGTATGTGACGAACAGCTTCACGCCGACCGATACGCAATAGCTGATGTACTTCTCGGCAAACGATGTGGTCCACCGGCTACCCGCGAACCCGAGAAACAGCACACCCGCCGAAATCGCGATGTAGCTCTCGATGAGCGTCACCAGCATTTGACCGGCGATGACGGTGAATGCGATGAGGATCAGAATGCCCGCGAATGCGCCGGTCAACGCGGTAAGCATCCCGTCCGAACTGAAAATGTCGAACGACACCTTGTTCAAGATGCCCGTCGAAAGCTGCAACCCGGTATCGAGAACTTGCGATGGCGTGAGTGCGCCGATTCCCGCTGCGGTTTGGCCCGCCTGCGAGAACCCGTTAATGATCGCGGGAATCCACGTCGAGAAATTGAGAAGGATCGCCCAAAAAAACATCAACCCCATCACTTTCTTGATGAGGTTGCTCATGAGCCTGTCGGGCTCGTCGCGGTTGATGACCCACCAGATAGCGGACCAGAGGACTTCCAGCATCGCGAGCTTGATGAACAGGCTCTTGGCGATATCGAACAGCTTACTCTGCCAGCTTGATGACGCCGACTGATAGGACTGCGCGATCTGATCCAGCAAATCCGCATGCGCCGGCTGCGTCACAAGCAGGGCCATCAGCAGCGTGAGAAACAGCAGATGAACCGGTTTTAGAACAGATGCACTGCGCATCGGAACAACTCCACGCGATAGAAAACGAGAACGGCAAGCGCGAGCCCGAGCAGCATCACCTTGCCACCATCAACGGATTGCTTGCGCGCCGCCATCACGCCCACAGAATCCGCTGCAACGAGTTGCGCACACTGACCGTCGCGATAGAACCGGTAGCCCACAACCATGAAGAAGAAGGGCACGGCATAAAGCAACAGAAGGAAACGCAAGGCGAACTCACCAAGGAACACGCCAAATAAGCCAAGAACTTGCATGATCGACTCCAGTAGGGGCTATGGCCACGATAAAAGTATAGCACATATTATACTTTCTTCAAGACCATATCACCCCTTCGCAACAGAAATAAGCCCCATAAAAACAATCACTTAATGGAGCCCAATCCGCTGCGACCTTTAGTTCGAGCCGCCTGCGCTACTGAAATGGGAGCCGGTGGGCGTGTACACCTGGAAGTGATCCTGCTGCGTGCCGATTTGCGTCTGGCGCGTTTGCGACTGCTCGGCGATGTAGGTGTCCTGCGACTGCATCTGCGCCATCATCAGTTGCCGGAGCTTCTGGAGTTGATCGACGGTCTGACTGGCGATCATCGTGCCCGCCTGGATCGCCTGGGTCTGGCCGGTGGGGCTGTTCGCCATCGCCTGGATGGCGCTCAGTGCCGATCGTTCGCTGGCGAACTGCGATGACTGTAGACCGGCGGCATTGAGCGCCGCGCGCACGTTATCGAGCGTGTTGGTGCCCCACTGCTGGTATGAGCTCGTGTAGTTCGTTCCCGACTGATAGCCCGGATACTGCTGCTTGAACTGCTGGTCAATGTTCTGCATCGTGTAGCTCAACGTCTGCCCGGAGCTGACAATCTGGGTGAGCGCACTCAAATCCTGCGACGCGCTCCCCCATTGCTGGCTAGGCAGGCTCGCAAGAGCTTTCAGTTGATTCTCGACCATCGTGACCTGCTGGGCGTACTGCAACACCAGCTGGATATTGTTGAGGATCTGCGTCGGTTCGGTGGCACCCGCAACCGCGCCGGCGAACGACGGAGCCGATGTAGCGGCAAACAGGGCCGCCGCCGCGCCTTTAAGCAATAGCTTCTTCATGGTGGTCTCTCTGCGCCTCTTTTTTCCAGTATTCAATCCAGTCCTCGGGCACCGACTGTTCGCGCATCCAGTGTTCGATCCACGCTTTCCCGTGTTGCGCTTCGAGTTCGTCGCAACGCCTGACGGCATCAATGCCGGATGCACCGACGAAGGCGAGGGCGACCCTGCCAAGGCCAAGGTCGATCATCCGCCTGCCTTCCGCACTCATCAGGTAGTAGTCGCGTTTCTTGGTCGCGTTCGCGAGGTTTTCGATCTGGCGCTCGTTCAAGCCGATCTTGTAATACAGGGGCTTGATCTGTTCGGTGAGCGCTTCGGGATTCGGCAGCAGTATCTTCGTCGCGAGCGACGAAAACACAATGTCTGCGATCGGCGAGTTCACTGCTTCACTCAAACTCTGCGTAGCGAAAACAACGTGTGCGTTAAACGATCGAAGCAAACGCAGCCACGCAACAAGCCTTTCCCGGAAGAACCAGTGCGCCAGCATCAGCCAGGCTTCGTCCAGCACGACCATCAGCGGCTGGCCGCGGAGCTTCTTTGCGACGGTACGGAACAGGTACTCAAGAACCGGGATAACGGCCTTTTCCCCCATTTCCATTAGGTGCATGGTCTCGAAAGAAATCAGACGGGCATCGCTGATCGAATCCGCCTTGGCATCCAGGAGTTTTGCCTGACCAGATACGGTGTAGTAGTCCAGAACGGCCTTGATTTCCTCGTCCTGGATTTGCATACGCATATTGGTCATCGTGCGCGCGGCTGCGCGCGCAACCGGATCGGCAATATCCTTGGTGGACTCGTACAGGCGCTCCACGCCCTTATGGATACGATTGCTTTGCTCCGGGGTGATCTTCTGGGTCTCGGGCACATGCAGCGCGAACAGCAGACCGATGTACTCCTTCGCCCACGCACGGTCTTGGGGCGTTTCTAAATCACCGAACGGGCAGAAGCTGGGGGCGTTCTTTTCGCCAGCGATATCGTAATGGTGGCCGCCGGCAGCCTTCGTCTGCACGTAGGAGCCGTACTTGTAGTCGAAGATGATCGCCTCGGCATCCGGGAAGCGAAAGTGCTGCGCAACAGCCAGATTCAACAGCGTCGTCTTACCCGCGCCGATCGGGCCAAAGATCCCGGTGTGGCCGACGTCACCGACGTGGAAATTCACACGGATAGGCGTTGCCCCGGTCGTCGCGGCATACATAAGCGGCGGCGAATTCTTCGGATAGAACGGGCACGGGTGCGTATCTCGGCCCGACCAGACCGAAGTAAGCGGCAGGAGGTCCGCGAGGTTAAGTGTGTGAATCGGAACGCGCTTGACGTTCGCGAAGCCTTCGCCCGGCAATGTGCCAAGGAACGCTTCGGTAGCGTTGACGGTCTCGATCTGGCTGGCGAAACCGAATTCCTCCAACAGATCCTGCACCGCCTTGGCATGCTCGTCGGCGTGCGCGAGGTTTTCATCGGACACGATGATCGTGGCCGTGTAGAGCCCGTATCGCACCAACCCGGACTCGATATCGTTGATTGCCGCGTCAGCGTCTTGTGCTTTCGAAACTGCATCGGTATTCGACCACGTTTCGCCGCCGCCGAAAGCGCTCTTGACGATCCCGGCCAGACCGTGCCGCTTCTGGAACCAGTTGCGACGATACTTGGTGATGATCTTCTTTGCGTCGTTGGGATCGAGTGCGATAAAACGCGTGTTCCAGCGATATTCGAAGTGCAACGAGTTCAGCCGATCCAGGATGGCCGGCTGCGTTTCCGCTGGGTAGCCGGTAAGAGTGATGGCCCGCACGTTGCGCTTGCCGACGCGCGGCTTCAAACCGCCAAAGTAGTCCTTGCTGGAGAGCACTGCGTCGAGATACATCGGGATCTTCGGCACGCGCACGCGATGGTTCAATCCCGTAATGCAGCTGTGCAGATAGGTCAGCAGTTCCTCACCGCCCATCTGACGAACGTGAATCTGCGAACGCAGCGTGCGGACAACTTCATCGACATACTCCTTGTAACGCGCCAACACCGCGTGATAATCCACGTCCTTCGAGCGCGTGTCGTCCTCGATAAACCAACTGGTCACGCGCTGCTGAAGTTCCGGCGGGACGGTGTAGGTGAACGTCATCGCATAGACGGTATCGAAATGCAGCCCCTCCGTCTGGTACTGCATGCGGCGTTCTTCATCAATCAGCGCCGTGATGTGATCGGGGAAGTGGTTACGGTTGCGGGCAGGATAGTTCGTTGCGGGCACCTTGATTGCGTCAACGTGCAGGAGCCAGCCCGTCCCGAACTTCATGAGCCCGGCATTCACCTGTGCCGCGATGGCCGCCATTTCTTCGTGGGTGGATGACTGAAGATCCTCACCCCGAAAGTAGAACGACGTCATGAACGCACCCGTCTTTAGCAGAATGGTGTGCTCGTCCGCCATACAGGCGTAAGTCAAAAGATCCGCAAACCCTTTCAGACGGTTGCGGTATTCGCGAAGATTGAGCATGGCGCGGCCTACCGTTTGTAGTATTTAACGATTGCGGACGGGGCGCTCTCCGAGGTCTGCGCGGGGTAATACTTCTTGTAGTTGAAGTGACGGCGCGCGACGTCCCGCATGTACGGGTCCGACTTGGCCAGTTGCACCAAACCCCAATGCCCGACAAACCAGAGCAGCAGGCCCATTACGACGGCCTCTTTGCTGCCAACCCCAAAAATCAAAGCTGCGGCGAATGACCCGACAATCATGGTCAAATCGCGGTCCGCACCGCCCAGGAGAATCGGGCGGACCAACGATTGCCGCAGCACAACCTTGCGCGGCGTGTTCATGGCGGCGCCCTTAGAACGCGGCGCCGAACAGCGCGGTGACGAACGCGACAACACCAACCACGATCGAGCCGCCGAAGGCGATGCCCATCAGCTTCTTGAAGCCCGAACCGTGTTCGCCGAAGGCCATCAAGATCCCGGTGATGATGATCGAGGCGATGATGCCGAAGCGTGCGACCGGCCCCTGGAGCGACGTCAGGATCGTGTTCAGGGGGTTCTCCCACGGCATGCCGGAGCCGCCGGCGCTGGGCGAGGACGCGTGAGCCGCGCTTGCTGCGACCATGACGCCGACGGCTGCGACGCTACGGGTTGCGCGCAGCCGGGAAATAACGCCCTGCGCGATGGTTTTAATGCTTTTCATTGTGGTCAACCTCAACGGTGGTTTAGCGGATTGCTGCGTTCTGGAGTATAGCACTTGTTATACCCCGAAAATCAGGCGAGAGCTTCGAACACGAACTCGCCATCCTTCACGCCATCAAGGCGCAAAATTTCTTCAAGACGGCGCTTGCCGCCCGTCGAATGCCTCTTTTGGAGGCTCACAAACAGGTCGATACTGGTGGCGATTTTTCGCATCGCGACGTCCGCGGGCATGTCCGCCTGACGCAGCATGTCCATGAGACGCGTCCCGCCGTCTGCCGCGCTGTTTGCGTGAATGGTGCCCATACCCCCTTCGTGCCCGGTGTTCCACGTATCGAGCATGTCTGCGGCGGCACGGCCGCGCACTTCGCCGACAATAATCCGGTCCGGCTTCATCCGAAGTGAAAACATCAAAAGATCCTGCATGCCGATCTTCGTATCGCCAGTGACTTTGGTGCGCAGGGCCACTTTGTTCTCGAACGGAAACTGGAGCTCGCGCGTATCCTCGATCAGCAGAATGCGAATATCGGGAGACTCCTCATAAAGAGCGTGGCCGAGTGCGTTAAGCAGGGTTGTCTTGCCGGAGCCCGTTCCCCCGATTACGAGAATGTTCTTACCCTCGCGCACCGCATCTTTCAGGATTTCCGCCTGCTCGGCGGTCATGATCCCCGCTTCAACGTAGTCCGCGAGCGTGTAAATCTTCGTCGCGGGCGTCCGAATCGAGAACGCTGGCGCAATGACGATGGGCGGCGCCGCACCCGCAAACCGGCAATCACGGATCGGCAATTCGCCTTCCAGCAGCGGGTTTTCCGGGTTGACCGTGACCCCGAGAATGTCCGCGATGGTATCCAAGAGTGCGTGAGCAAGGACCGACGAGAGACTTCCCAATTTGCCGCGCCCCGTGTCGAACCGCTCGATCCAGAGCTGCCCGTCCGGGTTTAACTGAACCTCCTGCGTATAGTCGTCTGCAAGGGCAGTCAGGATCGTGTCGCCCATTTCCCGACTGAGTTTTTCAAGCGCCCTCGACTGGCGCTCCGGCTCCCAGTTGCTGAACATAAAACCCCCGTTATGTTTCTCGCATGCGAGAAAGTTGCGTTAGTGGCTCCCGCCCGCGCTCGAAAAGTGCTTTGCACCGCTGGGCACATACACCGGGTTGTCTGCCTCGTGGGCCGCTTTTCTGGCCGCATCACAGTCGGAAACCTCGCCAGCAGAGAACGATGCGCCCGCGACCTTCGACTTGTTGCAGGCAACGTCGCGCGCCTTGGCCTCGTCGGGGTGGGCTGCGTAGTAGGCCGCGTCGCGGGCCGGCGCCGCCTCGGTCACGACCGGCGCCGGCTTGCCGCATCCTGCCAGCACTGCCGCCACGCCAACCGCGACCGCACACAGAGACAGCTTGGTGTTAATGGAACGCATCAGTTAATCCTCACAAATAGGAAAGTGGTTTTGGTGTTTCAGAAGCATCGCTGGCGTCCTGAATATCTTCATGCGGCGTCGATGGAATATCAGAATCAGACTCATCGTCACCGGAACCCGGATTATCTTGAGCGGCTTTACCTTTTTTAACCACACACCACGTTTCAGCGACAAGCTCAAGAACGGAGCGTTTATTGGTGCGGTTGGCCTTTTTATCTTCGTCCGTTAAAAAATAACGGGTCCGAATATAACCCTCAAACCAGACCGTATCGCCGGGATCAAATTCGCGCGACGCCTGTTCGGCATTTTCGTAATAGCCGACGAGCTTATGCCATTCGTCGTGCGACCCGTGGCGAGTTACCAGATTGAATGTGCAAACAGCGTCGCCGCTCGGCATATATCGCAATGTCGGCTTGGCCCCTACTCGCCCCTTCAATATGACCCTATTTATATCCTTGCTCATTGCCCATCACCGTCATCTGCCCCGGATTTGTCCACCTCTGCGGCAAACACCGCGCGTCGCTTCCGCCCGACGAACTGCGTCGCAAACGATTCGAGAAACCCTGTATATCGGCGCGAACCGACGATCGCCGCAGCCTCTTTATCAAATATTTCTGGAGTGACCTGAAACATGAACCTGATGAGTTGATCGACCTGGGCGATCACAAGCTGCACATCGTCGCCAACTCGGGCTGTCTCCGTCAGCGCACGAACCATCGTTGTGGCCAGCCGCTGCTCCATGTCCGCGAGTTCATCGCGGAAAGTTTCATCGCGAAGGAAGCGATCGACTGCCAAGGCGACTAGCGCGGAAACGGTTGTTTCTCTCTCGCTCGCGATGGACCTGAGCCGTTGCCTCACCTCGTCGTCAAGCCGCACAGCGGTCACTTTCTTCATGTATGCCTCTATGTAATACATTATACGACCAACATCGACAATTGTAATACACCTCAAACACACTATCAACGTGGCTATAAGCCACGGAAACCACGCGCGATGTAATACGCGCTTTATGTTCCACTATTCTTTGTTTTCGGGTTTGGCTTCAGCTTTTCCGGGAAAAGCTGCTGGATAACTGCCCCGGATTTCGGGGCGGCCAGGCGCATAGCGCCGACCGGCCGAACCGTGATCCGGGGCCGCCAAGCCCAAAGGGCTTGGCGGCGGCGCTTTTTCAACCTCCGCGCCACCGAAAACGGTCCTTGGTGAGCGTGGCGTGTGCAAACCGTGAGCAACCCGTGGGCATGCCTCCGGCACGCCCACGGCAGGCGTGTGCGTCTAGTGTGCATAGCGTGGGCCTTGCGTGTGCAAAACGGGTGAGCTATGATCGGCGGTGTGCAAGTCGGGTGGTGTGCGTGTGCATACCGTGTGTAAAATGCTCGTCTACCTCTTGAGACGCCTATGAAATGACCAACTCCAAAGAGAAAGGCGGTGAGTTTCCGAAATTCACCGAGACCGCGGCCGGGCGAACCAAGACCGGGCGGCTCCGCGATCTGTTCGATGAAATTGAGCAGGCGAAGTTGGCCGGGTGGCGGTACGAAAAGATCCTGATGGGTCTGGAGGCGCAGGGGCTCGCCGTGAGCATGAACACGCTCAAAGACGCGCTGAAACGAATCCGCGCAGAGCGCCGCGCGCATCCGGTGCCACAAGAGCAAACCCAACCTGCCCCAAAAAAAGAGTCTGTTCAGGCTTCGGGCGAGACTGCCGATAAGTCAGTGTCTGGAAGCGTAGCTACGAGCGGCGGGAAGATTTCGAATAGTGGATATCGTGAGGCAGTTCAGACATTTACCCGCGATGTGAACAAACGAACCAATCTGGACGAATAAGAGGGCTGAAAAATGGAAAATAGCATTCAAATGGTCGATACCGTCAACTTCGTTTTGCAAGGCAAAGGCGGAATCGGTAAGTCGTTGGTCGCCAAAATGTTGGCAGCATGGTTCACTAAAATCGCGGCGCCGGTGAAGTGCTACGATTTGGATCAAGAAAATACAACCCTCGCGGATCACAAGTCGTTGTCGGCCGTGCATTTGAATGTCATGCGCGCGGATTTGACGATCGACCCGAAGCAATTCGATGAATTGATGGTGGAAATTCTCGAATCCGAAGGCACGAACTACGTGATCGACGTGGGTGCGAATACCTTTTCCCCGCTGATGGCATACCTGATTTCCAATAATGCCTTCGACACGATCCGCGACGCTGGGAAAATCCCGGTGATTCATTCGATCGTCGGCGGTGGGGCGGAATTGCAGCACACGGCGGAAGGGTTCGAGTCGGTTGCGGGACAGACGTGCGCGCCCAAGGTCGAGACGGACGTGGATCTGATCGTGTGGGAAAACGAGCACTTCGGCCCGCTGTTGACTGACGGCGGCAAGCACTTCTCGGAAACGAAGATGTTCAGCGCGTTCTCCAGCCGAGTGAAGGCGAATGTGGTGATGAAGGCGCGGGCGTCCGATACGTTCGGTGACGACGTGCGCAAGATGAATAAGGCACGATTGACGCTCGATGATGTGCTGTCCGGCAGCGAGTTCAACGTTATGGAAAAGAACCGGATCAAGCGTGTCTACCATGATGTGTTCGCACAACTCGATCAGGTGGCGTGGTAATCATGAATCTGTCCGACGCCAAGGCTGTCGTGCAGGACGTGTTCGAGGCTACCGGTCAGAAGATCGACGTCGATGATCCGCTCGTTGCGGCGGCCTTGGTCAATTCGAGGGTTCAGGAGCGCGCGGCCGCGCGCTCGATCGCTGCGATCGAAGCGGCGGTGCGGGCAGGTGTAGCCGAATTGGCAGCGGCGGCCAACGATGAGCGGGCGGCGGCCGCTGCCGCGAGTGAAAGTGTCGCGGCAGCGCTGCGCGACGTTCGGGCGTCGATCGAGGCTGGTGGGGACAATGAACTCTCCAGTTTGCGAGCGAAATTCGCGCAAACCGCTGATTCCGTGTTGCGCGACGTTGCTGGCACAGCGCGCGAGGCAGCGCCGCAGGTCTGGAAGTACCGCGTAGGGATGGTGCTGGGTCTGAGCGCGTTGCTTTTCGCGCTCGCGGGTGGTGTCGTCGGGGCAGAGTTTTTCGGCCGTCAGGCCGAACGGACTCAGGATGAGGCGCGACAACTCGCAGCTGGGCGCGACATGCTCGCGGTGCTTCCGAAGCTGGACCTCGAAACGCACGATAAGGTAGTCAGGATGGTCGAGCAACTACATCGACAGTAACCGCCGCGCCGGTAGGCGCGGTCTGCGTGAGCCCGGTTTGCGCGAGAGCGCGAACCGGGCTTTTTTCTTTCGTCGGCGATAGCCGGCGCTGTTGCGCGCGGGCGTAGCTCGCGCGCTCAATTTTCCCAAACCGGGCGGGTTGCTCGGTTTGGCTGTTGGGGCGCCTGAGCGGCGGGCGAAGCCCAGGAGCGGAACGTTTTTCTGTTCTCCACGCCAGGGGCGTGGCTGACTGCGGCGCGCCCCTGGCTTTCACTGTCCGCTCGCACTCAACCCTGGGATGGTCGGATTCGACCCGAGCACATAGCGCACAATAGCCGCCTCCACGGCTGCGGCCCGGTCGTCCGTGGCGGTTCTCAGTCCGCACGCGCGCAAGGCCGCGCACATATCCGAAAACGCCGCGTCGATGGCCGCTTTGTGGCCAGGGGCCATGCTGTCGCGGTGTTCCAGTAGTCGGCTCTCTTGCGTGGTGATCGTCATTGCTGCTGCTCCTGCTGGTTGGGGATCATGCTTTCCATCATCGCGATACGCGCCTTGCGGGCCGCGCGTATCTCCTTTGAAAACTGCCGGGTGAACCACGCGTTGAACTGGCGCAACAGCACGGCGCTGCGGTCGTAGCTCGCGCGCAGCGCCCGATACTCAGGCATTGTCTTAACGTGGTCGGGCGTGAGGCCCATCGGGCCGCGCCCAAACTGGTCTATGAACGTATTGAGCGCCTTGCTCGCGGTCGAGTTTGCCGCGTACAAGTCATCCTGACGCACCTTGGCGGCTGCGTAGTCCATCGGGTTCTCTCCTGTCTCGCGGCGCTTACGCGGCCATGCGGTCGGTCTGCCGACAATAGGCGCACAGTGCAGCGTCAAATGCGACGGCAAATTCCTTGCCGGTGCGGTCGCTCAGGTGCATCAAGCCACACAGCAAGGCTTGCAGACCTTCCGCCTCGGTGCATTGGGATGCGGCCAGAAAGGCTTCCAGCGCTTTCCTTGCCATCGCGGCACGGCTGCCGTTTGTGCCATCAACGTTCGGGGGCATCATTTTTTTCCTTGGGTGAGCCTTTACGGGATTGATCCCGTAAAGGCCGGGGTAATTCTTCGCGCCCGCCGCTATCAGTTGGGGAGCGGCTTCACGTTGCGGGCCATGCCGTAGGCAACGGCCCGCGCTTGATCCAGCGAGTCGCATGGCACGCTGCGCTCCATGATCCGACCAGACCGCGCGCCGCTTTTCCATTCGGTGAAAAGTTGGGCGGTCGGGTGGCCGTAGCTGTTGTTGCCGTAGTAGGCGGTTTGCTGGCGAATCGTTCTCATGGCTGGCCCCTTAGTGCGTCGTGGGATACAGCCCATACTGGCGGTGTTCCTCCATCACGTCCCAGGCTTGCTCAGTCGATTGGCACGTCACTGCGAAGCCCTTGCAACCGACTTTGACGCCCGTTTCCGCATCAAAGAAGTGGCGGAAAAGCATCACGTACAGACGCCCAATGGTGTCTCTGGAACTGATTGCGGTGCGCGTCACGGTAACGGGTCGTTTCATGGCTATCTCTCCTGGTCGATGCGGGCTTAGGCTTGGGCGCGACGTGCTGCGAGTACGGTGGCGATGGCGATCAGCGGCACGATGAACATCAGCGCCATGCCTCGCGCTTGGGTGTTGTTGCCAAACGAGGGAAGATTTCCGGCGATGCCTTCGCCAATCCATTGCCAGAAGGTCAATTGCAGTGCCGCCTTCGTTGCGCGGTATGCGTCGAGCGCGGCCCATCCACTGGTGCGCACAATCTCCAGTTCGCCGCGCTGCTCGATCAGCACACCGGCCAGAACGACGAAAATGCCGATCAGCGGTGCGAAGGTCAGGACGTCGCGCACGCGGATGCGTGCGACGGTTTGGCGGATACGTTGGAACGGGCTTTTCATCTGGCTCTCCGGTTGGTTGCGTTGGTCAAAGGGTCGGCGTGGGTGCGAAGTAATCGAACACGGCGCGGCGCGCTTCCCACTTCGCGCGCACGGTTTGTTGAGCGTCCGCGAGGGTCGGCGCTTCAACGTGTTCCTTGCTGAACATGACGAGGCCATTGGGCGTGCTAACCGGGCGCTGGAAGAAAATCTTGAGTTCGAAAATCATTTGACGCCCCTTTAAACAGTCCACATTCACGACCCGCAAAAGGCTTCTTTTTTGGTGCTAAACGGTTTCCCGCTGCGCTTCCGCCGTAGCCCTGCGTTCGTTGCCTCTGCGACAAAGGAACCGATCGGGTGGAGTGGTCAAGGGGGAAAGCACGGGGTTGGTGCGGCCCGCAGCGCGCAGCGCGAGGACACGGCCCCGTGCGGCCCTTGACCGCGGAGCCCGATCGGTTACTGTCGCGGGTTGAGGCAACGAATGCAGGGCTGCGGGACGGCGGACGAATGAACCGTCGAGCGCCAAAAAAGAGGTTTTTCGTACCTCGCGCGATAGCGCGCTATCGGGACGCGAAAGCGGCCCGCACTTGGGGTCGCCCGAGCGGCGGGGGCGCAAGCCCCCAGGAGCGGAACGTTTTTCCCCATGCCGGGGCAAGGGAGCGGCTTTCGTGACGTGCGCAGCGCGGCGCGAAAGGTGCTGCCCCGGCATGGCTGTATGGCGGCTGCGAATTCTCTGGCGACGCCCTGTTCTCGCATGCGAGAACAAAAAAAGCCCCGCATCTGCGGGGCTACTCGGGATTCAGGGGGTTACGCGGCCAGTTGTTCCGCCTCCGCGTTCATCTTCGCGCCGGTCGGCCAGGGCCATGCTGCGGCGACTTCGGTGCTTGCCGTTGCTTCGGCTGCGTCGTCCGTTGCGGCGGCGGCGGGCACCTCGGGCGCGGCAACTTTCTTCTCCTTCTTCGCCGCCTTTTCAGCCTTCGTGCGCAGCGTCGGCGGGAGCCACTTCGAACCGGCGTCGCGCAGCGCCTTTTCTGCGGCGGCGGCGGCTTCGCCCTTCTTCATCGTTTCGAGCTTCGCGCCTTCGTCTGCCGACAGGGCCTCGCTCACGACTTCCACGATGCGCGTCTTCGAGACGTGGCTGAAATAGTTGTCGCTGGTCGCCGTCCAGTGGCTGCTCATATCCAGATCGACGGCCTTTGCGATCTGCGCGAGCGGCGCTTGATCTTCTGCGCCGTGGATGCCATCAACCGACATGGCCGTGAGGAATGCCAGAAGTTCGATGAGCGTTTCCTGCGGCTGCGTCAGCAGCCATTTGAACCGCGCGTCGCTCTGCTTCGGCATGTCCTTCTTCCACTTCTTGGTCGCGGCCTCCATCGCCTTCCAGGACGCATTGCCCTGCATCGCGTCGAATTCGTCCAAGCGATGCGATGCCTTGGTCAAGCTGATCTTGGCCGGGTGCTCGTCCCCGCCGCCGATGTACAGGGCTCGTTCGGACAGACGGTGGGCCAGCACGGCGAGCGCAACATTCGGCGCGGCAACCAGTTCCGCCTGGACTGCGATGGTGTGCGCGGCGCTGAGTTCCATCATCAGCTTTTCCGAATGAACGGCTTTCACCTTCTCGGCGCGCAGGTTGCGCACCTGCTCGCCCGCCACTGCGACCGCTTTGGACTGGTCGGCACGGCGCACGAAACCGCGCTCGATTTCGAGACCGCCTTGATAATTCAGATGCACCAGCACGCCAGCGGTCGCCTTCAACTCGTCCGTAAAATGGCGTGCGCAGTTGTTGATTTCCTCGATGCGCGCTGCGATCGTCGCGGCTTCCTGCTGCAAAGCCGCGTACTCGTCGTGCGTGAGTTCGATTGCGGCGTCGCCTTCGTGCGCCGTCAGGCCGGTTTCCGCCATCTCGTCGTCGAACATTTCTTCTTCGTCATCGCCGATCAGGCTTTCCAGTTCTTTGAGACGCGCCGTAAGCGTCTGCATTTCTGCCTGTTCAGCGTCCGTCAGCGGGCGCGTCGCGGGGTTGACGGTCGCGAAGCGCGAGCGATACGAGTAGTCAAGAGAAGGCAGCGTTTCGACCCACGCCCAGCCTTCCGCGCGAATCTGATCGGCGGCTTCCTCCAGCTTCTGGTTCGCGAGTTCTTGCAGCAGTTCGCCGTTCTCGATGTAGGCGTCGCCGTCGTTGCTGAACAGGTCACGGTCAACGCGACCGCCCGCAGCCTCGAATGCGGCGAGCCCGACGAACATGGCGAGATTGCTTTTCCGAGCATTGATCCGATTGCCCGCGATTGCTTCGCGCAACCGCGCAGGCTCGCGCATCCAGTCCGTTTTCGTGTTGTCCCACACGCGTTCCTGCGTTTCATGATCGTCCGAAAGGCAGAGCGCGGCCAGTTGCTCCGGCGAGATTTGGTCGTCTCGCAGCAAAGCGTGCAGCTTCGGCGAAGCGTTGGCGAGTTTCAGGCGACGCTCGACGGTCAATGCCGTAATGCCGAAGATCGTTGCGATGTATTCCGACGACTTGCCATCGTCCACCATCGCCTTGAAAGCGTCGATCTGGTCTGCGGGGTGCATGGCTTCGCGCTGCGTGTTCTCCGACATACTGATGACAAGCGCATCGGCTGCGCTGACGATCTTCACGTCCACCGGGAAGTCAGCTGGCAAGCGCCCCTGCGCTGCCAGCAGGTCCAGCGCGGCGTGACGACGCTGGCCGCCCGCGACGCCGTATTTCACCGATTTCGTTTTGCGACCCTCGGTCTGCTCATGCACCAGCAGGTTCTGCAACAGGCCCGTCTCAGCGATGTTCTCGGCCAGAGCCTCAATGCCGCCCAGTTTCTGCTTACGCACGTTGAATTTCGATTTCACAAGCGACGACAGCGGCACCGTCACGGTCGGCAGGGCTGCGATCTTGTTCGTGATAACGGCGGCTTCAACGGCTTGCATTTCGGTCTGGTTCGCTTGCATGACTGACTCCTGTAAAAATGGGAAGGGACTTCTTTTTTGGAGTAACAACGGGCCTTGGTGAACTGGAGCGTTCCCCTGAGTGCGTTGCCTCTGCGACTAAGGAACCGGTCAGCCGGAGTGGTCAAGGGGAAACAGTGCGGGGTTGGTGC
>NZ_CAJZAR010000073.1:0-1260 GCF_914484835.1 Paraburkholderia tropica | reverse complement strand
CGCCCGAGCGGCGGGGGCGTAGCCCCCAGGAGCGGAACGTTTTTCTCCTTGCCGGGGCAAGGGAGCGGCTTTCGTGACGTGCGCAGCGCGGCGCGAAAGGTGCTGCCCCGGCAAGGCTGGATGGGCGCGCTCGGCTCGCCCGCACGGTCTGGGTTCTCGCATGCGAGAACCCAGACGCCCCGCATGTGCGGGGCGTCACACGAATCGAAATACTCACGGATTACAGCGAGGGCCAATGCTTCACGCTTTCAGCGTGGCATTGGTCGGCGGGAAGCGAAAGTTTTGCGGTCAATGCAACTGCGACCAGCAAACCGAGGGCGAGAAAAAATTCCATGTCGCGCCCCTTAGCCGTCAATATCGAACAACGGAGCCGGGACGGCCTTCATCGCGATGTCATACGCGTCGATGAGCTTTTGATAAGCGGCGGTCGTCTCCCGCGCCTGCTCCGACTTCAGAAAACCCTGGTGACGCTCCTGGGTCATATGCGCGGGCGTCTCGCGGCCCGTATAGAACAACGCCAATCCCTGAACGTGACCGGCCAGATTCGCCGTCTCGTCGCTCCAGTGCTTGAGGTCATATCGGCCACGGTATTCACTGCCGTCCGCGAATACGATCACGAAGTCGCACTTGTCGTAACCGCCGTTCTTCGGCGCGGTGTTGCTCCAGCGCCAGAGAATGGAATTGGCCTCGTCATACGTGGCTACGGTTTCAGGCTTGCGGCAAGTGTCGCTCGGGCCTTCGCCTCGCGTTACCGTTATTTTCGTGACCGCAATTTTTTGCGTGGTCTCGGCAACTTCTTGCGCCGCCTCGATGGGCGCGGCGATTTCGGCGGACGCCTGAGCCTTCTTCGCTGCGGCCTGTTCCTGGCGCTGATGCTCCTTCTGAAGTGCATACGGGAGCTTGTCCGCGATCTGCTCGTCGGTGAGGTCATCCAGGAGCGACAGCGCTGCGGCACCGTTGATGTTGACCATGATGGTTTTTTTACCAGCGTGTTCACCCCAAACCGGACCGGCCTTGCCCTTGAAGTCGCTGTGCGTGTGGCGATAGATCAGCGTCAGCTTTTGAGCGCGAGTGAGTTCTTTGGGCGCGGCGGTCGGGGTCGTCATACTTCTCTCCACAAGGGTTAAAGGGCTTCTTTTTTGGAGTAACAACGGCCTTGGTGAACTGGAGCGTTCCCCTGAGTGCGTTGCCTCTGCGACAAAGGAACCGGTCAGCCGGAGTGGTCAAGGGGGAACAGTGCGGGGGTTGGTGCGGCCCGCA
>NZ_CAJZAR010000072.1 GCF_914484835.1 Paraburkholderia tropica | reverse complement strand
CGGTGCTCGACGCGTGTCTCGCGCAGGGCAGGCAGTTTCTGTATGCGGCGTCGGGGGTCATTTACGGCGGTTCGAGCCGTTTCGTCGAAGAGCGCGACGTGGAAGCGCCGCTCAACGTGTACGGCTATTCGAAGTTCCTGTTCGACCAGGTGATCCGCCGCGTGCTGCCCAAGGCGCAGAGCCAGATCGCGGGCTTCCGGTACTTCAATGTCTACGGCCAGCGCGAGACGCACAAGGCGCGCATGGCGTCGGTGGCGTTCCACAACTTCAACCAGTTCCGCGCCGAAGGCCGCGTGAAGCTGTTCGGCGAGTACAACGGCTACGCGCCGGGCGAGCAGACGCGCGATTTCGTGTCGGTGGAAGACGTGGTGAAGGTGAACCTGTTCTTCTTCGATCATCCCGAAAAGAGCGGCATCTTCAATCTCGGCAGCGGCCGCGCGCAACCGTTCAACGATATCGCGACGAGCGTGGTGAACACGCTGCGCGCGCTCGAAGGCAAGCCGGCGCTCTCGCTCGCGGAGCAGGTGAAGGAAGGCCTGATCGAGTACATCCCGTTCCCGGACGCACTGCGCGGCAAGTATCAGTGCTTCACGCAGGCCGACCAGTCGAAGCTGCGCGCAGCGGGCTACGACGCGCCGTTCCTGACGGTGCAAGAGGGTGTCGATCGTTACGTACGTTGGCTGGCGCAGCCGCGAACCTGAGTTGCCGGCTGCGCAGCGTCGCTGCCGGAATGATTAAAGAACAGGCGACCAAGTTGCCGAGAGAAGTGTTGGAGAGGCTGATGCAATCGGACAATTTGTTCGAAACCGTTAATACCCGTCATGGGCGGGTAACACTATTCGCTAACGATACCGGAGCGATCAGCGATTCGTTACGCCTGTATGGCGAGTGGGCGCAAAACGAATTAAGTTTCATGCTGTCGATGGTGCACCAAGGCGACACGGTGGTGGATGTTGGCGGCTATATCGGTACGCATACCTTGGCGTTCGCCCGTCATGTGGGGGAGCAGGGACAGGTCGTTACGATTGAGGCGCAAGCACGCAGCTTTGAATTGCTGAGTCGGAACATCCAGGATAACGGCCTCACTAATGTGAGGGCGGAAAATGCGATTGCTTCGGCAGTAGGGAAGGAAGAGCATATTCCAGCGATCGATATCGAAACGCCGGCGAGTTATGGCAGCGCGTCATTGCGGGAGGTATTCGTACCCGGGGCGCAACATCACGAATCCAGCGGCGCGGAGTTCTGCGTAAAGTCGATTGCGCTCGATGAACTTCCTATCGCTTCCTGCTCGCTCATCAAGATCGACGTAGAGGGCATGGAAGACATGGTCTTGCGCGGCGCAGGGGAACTGATACGCCGACATGGGCCAGCCGTTTATGCAGAGTGCAATTCGCTCGAAGACGGTCTGCGCTGCTTCAGGCTGCTGAAAGAGTACGGTTACCGGGTCCGCGCGCACGTCGTACTGGCGTTCAACGAAGATAATTTTCTGCAGTGCGACCGAAACATTTTCATGGGCGCACGAGAGGTGGCGCTGGTAGGAACGCCCGAGGCGTCCGATCCCCTCAAAGGCTATGCGGTGCGTCCGTGCGAACTGCTGCTCGATATTGAGACCGCCGACGATCTCGCACTTGCCCTGCTGAACAAGCCGCAATACGACCATGAGGTGCTGCGCGCCGGCGCAGCGGCGCGCTCGGGTGGTACGGCAGTATTGAACGCCGCTGTGGAAATGAAGGAAGCGGCCCGGCAGGCAGCGGAGAAAGAAGAACGCATTGTGCGAGAACTGATGGAGCGTCACGCTCAGGAGCTCGAACAGCTTGAGCGCAAGTATTTCGGGGCACAGGACAATAGCGGCAAACTGCACGTCGAGTTGGACCGATTGCGCGCGGAAGCCGCTCGTGTAACGGAGTCGGAGCGTTCGGCACGTGAGGCATTGGCGGAACTACAGAGCGCAGTCGACCAGATCAGGCGGTCGACCAGCTGGCGCATAACGGCGCCCCTTCGTGCGTTGAGCAATAAGAAAGCAAATCGCTGACCGCACGCGGTCGCGGATCTAGAGATACACCGGGCCTTTGGGCTGGCTGGAACGTTTAAAGGGGCTATGAAAGGATGAGAATCGTTATCGGTCTGGTAGAGCATATCGGCGACATCGTCGCGTGTGAGCCGGTTGCGCGTTACCTCAAGATGAAGTATCCCGACAGCTCCGTGGCATGGGTTGTCAACAAGGCATATCGCGAGCTTGTTGATTCGAATCCTTACGTCGATGAGACGGTGGCCGTGGATTGCCTGACGGACTGGATCAAGATATCCCGACATGGCGGCTATGACAAAGTCGTCGATCTGCACGTCAACTACCGGGTCTGTTCGCACTGCCGGGTTCCGTTGATCAAGGAGCAGGGCAATCCCTTCATCAACGCCTACGAATGGCTGGATTACGGCGCCTTGCTCGAGGCGTTTACGATGGGTGCCGGACTGCCGAAGCTCTCGGCGGCTCCTCGGCTTTACATCGGCGATGAAAGCCGTCGTGAAGTCGACGCGCTGGGGCTCGCGGCGCAGTACTGTGTCATCCACCGCGAGTCGAACAACGTCGACAAAGATTGGACTGGTGAGAGCTGGCAGGTTTTGGCGCGCTGGATTGCGACGGAACTGAAGCTGCCGATCGTAGAGATCGGCGTGAGCAAAGACGGTGTGCCGTCGCCGCTCGCGACGCTCGCTACCGACTTGAGAAGCCGTACGAGCATTCTTGCAACGGCGGAGGTTATTCGTCGCGCGCGTTTCTTCATTGGCGTCGACAGTGGCCCCTCGCATCTCGCGAACGCGGTGTGCACACCCGGCGTTGTCCTGCTCGGCCGCATGGGCGCATTTCGCCAGTACACGCCTTACACGGGCCTTTACGGCAGCAATGCGCCGGAGGTCAAGCTCGCCCGCAACCTGCTCGGACCCGCGCGCGAGTTGCCGGTTCAGGACGTTATCGATGCCACGCGATACGTAACGAATATCCTCGATGGACGAGAAGTGGATGCCGAGAGCAAGCCGGCACCGCAGGCCCCGGCAAAATCCATTGCTTTTAACGACACGGATGTCGCGCTCCTGCGTCAATCATCGCTTTATGATGCGGCCTGGTACATGTTGCACCACCCGGAGGTCGAGGCATCGAACCTGGATCCAGCCGAGCATTACCTGAGTATCGGTGGTCCTCTCGGATATCGTCCCGGTCCCGATTTCGATGCCAGGCAATATCTGAAGCGTAATGAGGATGTGGCGCGATCGGGCATGAATCCGGTATTGCATTACATCCGTTTCGGTGAGGCCGAAGGGCGTCCTGGCGCGGTGCAAACGCAACCGGCAGGTGGGCATCACGACCTCAAGCTCGACGGCAATGGCCGCTCACTGTACGCCGACCCGCCGCGTCTTTCGGACGCTCTGGAGCAACCCTCCATCGTGCTGTCGCCGCGCGAGTCCAAGGTACCGGACTCCGAGTTGCCGCGCACGTTTGCGTTTTATTTGCCGCAATTCCACCCGATTCCCGAAAACGATTGGGCGCATGGCCCGGGTTTCACGGAGTGGAACAACGTCATAAAAGCGAAGCCGCTTTTCAAGGGGCATTACCAGCCGAAGATTCCCGGGGAACTTGGCTATTACGATTTACGCTCTTTCGACGTCATGCGCCAGCAGGTCGAACTGGCGATGGAGTATGGCATCTCGGGCCTGTGCTTCTACTATTACTATTTCCACGGCAAGAAACTGCTCTATAAGCCGATCGAGAATTACATCAATTCCGATCTGAAAATGCCGTTCTTCTTCCTGTGGGCCAATGAGAACTGGAGTAAGCGCTGGGATGGTGGTGACAACGAGGTCATCATTGCCCAGGAGCACTCGAAGGAAGACGACCTTGCGTTCATTCGGGAATTGATGCCCGTTTTCGAGGACGACCGTTACACGAAGGTGAACGGAAAGCCGGTGCTGTGCATTTACAAAGCGCACTTGTTCCCGGATATCCTCAGCACGACGGAGATTTGGCGCGACGAGATGGCTCGCCGTGGATTCCCTGGAATCTATCTGGTGATGGTGGACGACTGGACGCCTGAGCCGCCGCAACCGCGACAACTCGGTTTCGATGCGAGCTACGAGATTCCTTCGAATGTTGTACCGTCCGATGTGCTCAGCCGCGAGACTGACTCTCTCGACTTGCCGGAGAATTTCACGGGTCGGATTGTTGACTACGACAGGTTCGCGCGATTCCACATGAGCCGACCGGCACCGGAGTACCGCCGGTGGCGTACGGTGATGCTGCCTTGGGACAATACCCCGCGTTATGGCTCGCGCGCGCTGGTGCATGTCAATACGGAAGGCGACTCGTACCGGTTATGGCTCGCACAGGCGTTGCTCGACACATATAGGCGCTACCCTGCCGAAGAACGCATTGTGTTCCTGCATTCGTGGAACGAGTGGTGCGAAGGAACATATCTCGAGCCTGACGGCCGACGTGGACGCCGCTATCTCGAGGAAACACGCGAGGCGATCGCCGACGTGAAGAACGTTCTGGCGCTGGAAGGCAGTGAGGAGTATGCGCGGGCGTTGGCGTTGCTCGATCGGGTCCAGCGAGTCAAGGACGAGGGTGCCTACCGGATTTTCCAGGCGGCGCGCGCGCAGTCCAGCCAGCTGTGGCGGGACCGCGAAGAGTTGCGTACCGAGCTTGCGGCTGCTCGATCCGCGAAAGAGGGCACGGGCCAGGGCAATTCGAGCAAGGCCGCGTTAGGGGCGGTGAAGCACCGCATTCGCCGGATAATCAACGATCGACGTTGAGGGTGCTTTTGTACGTGAGGTCGCCACGTGGTTTTGGCGGCCTCGCGTGCCCAGCGGGCCCGCAGCCAGGCCAAGACGGAATGACTGTTCGGATCCAAGTTGCGCCTCGGCTCGCGCGTTAATGCGAGCCGCTGAGACGCACCCGCAAGACCGGCCGAGCGGTGGATTTTGCTGCTTTCGCTTAGGCGCGTGGCCCGCGCGTGCTTGTTGGTCTAGCCCCAGGTTTTTTTTCCTTTCCCGATGAGCGTGACAACTTCCTCCGAGCCCTCCGTTGGCATTGCAATGTGCACATGCAACGGTATGGCTTTCCTTGATGCGCAACTTCTGTCGTTGACTGATCAGTCGCGCCTGCCAGATCGGATCGTGGTGAGCGATGACCGCTCTGACGATGGCACGTGGGAACATCTTGTCCACTGGCGCGAGCGTGTGCACGCGTCGACGGACGTGCGGATCACACTATTGCGCAACGAGAATCGGCTGGGTGTAACGCGAAACTTTGAACAGGCGATACGTGCGCTCGATACGTCGATCGTCTTTCTTGCCGATCAAGACGATGTTTGGAGGCATGACAAAATCGCCGTCATGACTTCCTATCTCGACTCGCACCCAGAGGTGCTCCTCGTGCATTCCGATGCGGAATTGATCGACGAGGATGATCGGGATCTTGGGCAATCGCTCTTCCAGTCACTCTATCTTTCAACTGCCGAACGCGCGCTCGTTCAACAGCAGCGCTTCTTCGAAGTCTACTGCCGCCGTAATCTTGTGACTGGTACGGCGGCGGCGTTCCGGCGCGAACTGCTGAGCCTCGCGTTACCGATTCCTTCCGAGTGGCTGCATGACGAGTGGCTCGCAGCCTGCGCAGCGGCTTGGCAAGCGGTCGCGATGTTGCCGGAGAAACTGGTTGGCTATCGACAACACGGCCGGAATGCAATTGGGGTTCCGACAGGGAAGATCTCATGGATCGCCGCTTATGTGAGACGCGCGAGAGTGCTGCCACGTGACGGGTATCTAATGCGAAAGATCTCGCGATTTCAAGTTCTGCATCAGCGATTCGGCGAAAGACCAGTTGTGCGTGCTGATGCGTTGGCGCTTCTCGTAGAAGCCGAGCAACACTTTATCCGCCGACGCAGTTTTCCGCGTAACCCCGTCGGGCGTGCTGCCGCGATTGTCAGAGAGGCGCGCACTCAAAGTTATCGACGCTTTGCAGACGGAGTGGCGGGTATGGTGCGCGACCTCATCAACCGTTAGCGTTGCGGGTTGGCGGCTTGCTCCACGGAGATCTCGCACGTGAGCTCGCATGAGATTCATGTTCTGAGGCGCGGAACTGCTTTCGAGGGCCGATCGCGCGGTCCGATCAATTCAACAATATTAAAAGGTACAGCGCGTCCGTAAGCCGGAAAATTACGCGATTAGCGACTGTTGATAAAAGCTCCTTTCTTCCGCCGTGCATGTCATGAAAAACAGCCGATTGCTCATTGCTGGAATCCTTGCGCTCCAGGCTCTGGTAACCTGGTCACGCATTCGAACATCTGCTTTTTTCGCGGACGATTTTCTGAATTTTGAAATCTTCCGGGAATACCCAGGTTTCACCTTGCATTACCTGATGCGAGATGTATTCGGACAGGTTGCGCCAGGCTTCAGGTTCGTGCAGGGTGCGTTTTTTGAACTGGTCGGTGTGACTTATGAGTATGCGATGGCGCTCTTGATAGCGCTGTCCATGTTTTTGACATGCCTCGTCTATGCATTCCTCCGGCGCTTCGACTGCGGGAATTGGGCGATATTCTGCGGTCTTGTCGTCTATGTGTTAATGCCGCAACTGACGTCTGCTCAACTCTGGTGGAGTGCTTCGGTTCATACGCTGTTCTCCACCGCGTTGATCCTGGCGTCGGCTGTCTGTCTGGCGGGGCCTGACGGCCGTGGCCCCACAAGAGCCGGACGTATCATGTCCGTTGTCTATTTCGGCTTCGCCCTGCTTTTCACGGCAAAGGTGGCCGTTGCATTAGTCTTCCTGGTGGGCGTCGTCCTATATACGCAACGGGGTAAATCATCTCGCGAGGCGCTGTCGCAAGCTGCACGTGTACTTCTGCCGTTCGTCGCTCCGCTCGTTGTGTATGCCTGGCTGGTCATGCGGTTCTCTCCTGCCCCAGGAGGGCCGGTGGCAACGCACAATCTGGATGTCATTATTCCGTACGCCTGGACTCAGATCAGTGACACCACGCTCGCCGCCATGGTTGGGCTGGGGCGTCACGGAATTACGATGCCTTGGGCGACGCTGGTGCCCGCCGTTCTTGTGCTGTACATCATGACAACCGGCGCGAGGCGAGAGCCCGCTATCTTGTTGCTGTGGGCGGGGAGTCTGGGATATGTCGTCGCGTCGTCTGCCATGATCGCGATCGAGCGCGCCGCCGTATTTCCGGAGGGAGCCTATCTGCCGCGATACTGCGTTGAGAATGTTACGTTTCTCGTGATGGTCTCAGTCGTGGCACTCTCGAGATCCGAACTTGGCACCGGCGGTCGCTGTGTCGCCGTGCTCGCTTCAGTCGTGGTGGCCTGCAATCTTCAGGTGCAAAGCGCCAAGACCGCGCCAGATGGAATGATCGCCTTCGCGCGCCAGTATGTGAGCAACCTGAAGTCTTCTCTGCGTGACGTGGAAAGTGCTCCTGATGTTGTCGTTCTAGATTCGGTCGTGCCTGAGGAGCTGATGCCGGCGTGGATGCAGCAATATCGACGCATCGATATGTTCCTGCCGCTCTTCACCTCGCGTTACGCGATTGCGGGTCCGGAGCGAGCCACGTACCTGGTCGATCGCTCAGGACGGCTCGAAAAAATAGCCCGATAGCGCTGCAACATAAAGTGTAGCTCGAGTTGCCTGCTCGTTCGGCTGTCATATTGACTGCACAATCTGTGCCCTTCGCGTCACCTATAATGACTCTTCCTTACCGCGGAGGAAGGTTATGTCGTTTTTGAATGTTGCTCGAAAGCTTTTGAAAGACAATGCCCCCGTAACGGAGTCGACGCCCGACTGGAAGGCTGAGCGCAAGTTTTCGCATCCGGAACGGTATACGAAGAACTACGCAAAATACGTTGCCACGGGCGGACTGGTAGAGCCGGAAGGTGACGCGGCGCGTTTTGCGAATGGTCTGGATTCGCACAACGGCGATATGGCTCGGTTCTATTCACTCTGCCTTGTTTCGGACATCGTCGCGAAGCAAAAGGTGCCGGGTGATTTTGCCGAATTGGGCGTCTGGCAAGGGAATACCGCTGAAGTTCTGGCGGCGTTCGCGCGTCGACAGCAACGAACACTCTATCTGCTCGACACCTTTGAGGGCTTTCCTGACGCCGATCTCGACTCGAACGAAAAGCATCTGTCCGGTATTTTCAAAGATACTAGCCTTGAGGCTGTAAAGAATCGTGTCGGCGAAGAGGGGACCGTTTTCATCAAGGGATATTTTCCTGAAACAGCGGCTCAATTACTCGACGATGGTCAGTACGCCATCGTGCATATCGATTGCGATCTCTACGTTCCCATGATTGCAGCGCTGGAGTATTTTTATCCGCGAATGGCGCCGGGTGGTTTTATCCTGATGCACGATTATGGAAGTCTCTGCTGGGATGGTGCGGAAAAAGCCGTCGACGAGTTCTTTGCTGATAAGCCCGAGGGCGTGATGCCATTGCCCGATCTCTGCAGCACCGTGGTCATGCGGAAGAATAAAAAGGCCTACTACCGCTAAGTTCCCACGCGTACGCGCGGTGAATGGCAGTCGAGATCGGTTGATGTGACCTCAACGGTCACGTTCACCGGGAGATTGAGCGTCGGTGTGGCTGGGGCTGCTCGCCATCTATCGCCGGTGCGATTTTCGGGCGTGAACTCATGCCGTCCTGGTTCGGTGCATCAGCACGCACAGATGCAAGCCTCAATAGAAGGGCTTGCGAGTCGATCCGGCAGTCAGACCAGACGGCTCATGCATTGATAGAAAGCTCCATGCCCTCGACGCGGGCTGCGCGCGTTCATCAGTGAAGTAAAATGCCCCTTCTTTAGATCGGGGTGGCGAGAACGATGACGATAGCACTGCTCTATTTACTTTTTGCCTGCATCTCCACTGCAGCGAACATTGCGACGCAGGCTGCCACCGTTCGCGTCTATCACGGGACGTTAGCGATTCCGCTGTCGGTGGCTGCTGGTACGGCCGTTGGTCTTGTTGTCAAGTATGTGCTCGACAAGCGGTGGATTTTTCGCTGGAAGTCACAGAATACCCGTCATGATGCCGGCACCTTTATGCTGTACACCTTGACGGGTGTCGTTACGACGGCGATCTTCTGGGGGTGCGAATATTTTTTTGCACATAAGTTCCAGACCGAAGGAATGCGGTACGTCGGTGGCGTCATCGGCCTCGCGTTCGGCTACGTCGTCAAGTATCGGATGGATAAGGTTTTTGTCTTTACCGACCGCGCGTCTGCCGACGCGTAGTCGTCAAGATGCACTGCCATCCAACTGCTCGACCAGCATTTTCAGTGTCGTTGCATATTGCGCGAGGACTTGCTCGTCGCCTGACGTTACTGTCGCCGCTTCAACCGCCCCCCATTTCAGGAGGTCGCGCGCGAGGTCGGGGTCAGAGAGCGGATATGCTTCGCGAAGATCCTGGCGGCTCAGATACTGATACCAAAGTGCATGAAGCGCGTCGCTTACTCGCGGGTCTTTCGAAATCAGTTCGGCGTAGTAGGGCGGAATCTTCAGTGCCTCTACTGCGCGGCTGAGGTTCGGCTGCACGCCGCACAGTTCACTGCGGTGACGATCGATCTCCGAGTAAATGTCGTCGTTAGTTCGGAGGCCGCTGAGGTTCTGCTTCAATGCGGCCGGAACAGATACGTCTGTACACTCCACTGCAGCGGCGAGCAAGGAATTCACCTTCAATAGAACGGATTGCTGACGCGCGAAGTGCAAGCCAGTTAAGACGGGTGAGAGGGCAAAGGCGGAAAGACATAGTGCGGCAACGCGCCAGCCGAGGGCGGTTTCAGCCAGCATCGACGCGGCATACATGCCGATGCCCGCATAGAGCGGGATCATCATTAATGATCCATGGAACTCGCTGAGTGCCCAGGCAATACCGAACGATGCTCGCGCCATAGCAAACGCCGCAGTCCACATCAGGCTGATGCCGCAGATCAGGAATGCAACGCGGTCGATCGTCAACGCGAATTTGCGGCGCGCGGCGAAAAAGGTGCCAACTCCCCATGCCAGCAGTGACATCAGTCCGAAGACGAATGCGATAGAAGGGTCTTTTACTCCGAATCCGCCGCCAAGCAGTTGGACGCTAAAAATCAGTCTGCCCAGGAGTGTGGGATTGGCGTCGACACTTGGCGCGCCGCCGTATTGAAGATGGCTGAGTGTCCACGCAAGCGCGAGAAAGATCATGACGTGCGCCGCGAGTATGACGACGCCTGCAATCCTCACATTGCGCTTCACACTGGTAGACGTGATGTAGAGCATGTGCGCCGCAGCAACCAGCCACAGAAACGCGCCTTGCGCTTCGTTACCCGTAGCAAACAGGCAAAACAACGCGACGATGGGATATGCACGAAGCCCGTAGCGTTCGGTCAACAGGAGGTTCAGAGCGAGCAGCACGAGATTGCAGTAGAACCAGATCTGAAATTCCCACAGCAACGAGCTGGCTTGCGATCCGATCAGTGTGGAAGCACAGATGAGACAGGCGAGCAGGAATTTCTGCTTCCGGGAAGCAAGCGAATGCGCGGCGGTTACGTATAACACCACTGCGGAAAGCCACAGCATCGCCGCGTTGCCCACGACGATTGACCAGATGCTTCCGGGGAAGACCTTCAGGAACAAGAGCGCTACGACAATCTGGAACGCGATGGGATGCTGATTGTCGCGGGACGCCAGGAGGTTAGAAATGCTTAGCTTGCCGTCCGAGAGTTCATCGAGTTTGCGAAGATAGATGAAGCCATCTCGATACGGCCAGTGTGATCCGTAGTGGAAAACCCAGAAGGCAAGCGCCGCGAACGTAAAAAGGAACGGAAGCAGCGCTGGGCTACGCATCAATCTGGCGTTCATCTTGGCTGGAGTAATCTAAAAATGTCGCAATAATCGCGGGGTTTGTCTGAATGTCCTCGACCTTGCGCGGCAAGGTCAAGTACCAAACTACCGTCTGAACAAACGTCGCCAACCCCGTGTCGCTTTGGGCTGAGCGCCTGGGTCCTGTAACGCATCGAGCATTGCGTGCCGCTCGAGCGCAAGCCTTTGCGTTTTAGTCAAAGCAGCCTGGGTGATATCGAGCGCACGCTGCAATGTTTCGATCTGCGAATGGCGCTCGTTGGCAAGCGCCTCCAAACCGCTCAATGCAGCCTGGGTGTTGCCGAACCGTCCGGAAGCTGCCAGAAAGATCTCGAAAAACGTTCGGGAAAACAGGTGATCGAGGGTGACTTGCCACAGTGTTTCCTGGTGCGGCGGAGTGCCGTCGCCAAGTCCAGTCCATGCGCCAAACGAATAGTCGCCGGGGAGCGGTTCATTGAGCAAATCGAGCGGAAACCGCTCGGCGAGCGCACGATTGGATGCTGAGAATTGTTGGACCAGGTCGCGCCGTGTGTTCACGTCCATACGCGGGCGCGCCGGGAAACCCAAGGCGATCAGTTCAATCGTTCGCTCCTCCGCATCCGACAAAACTCGTTGCAACTGCGCGCGACAGAAGTTCTTCAATGAATCGGCAATGGGAAGCGACTCATTGACTCGGCATTCGTCGATTGGCTGGTCAGCAGGCCAATCGATTACAGACAGGAAATCGGCCAGTGCACCCGAGGCGCGGACGGCGTCGTAGGAGCGGACTTCGATATCGACGTTTTGAATGCGATCGAGTACATCGATCAATCGCCGGTAATCAAGGGGGAACTCCGCCAGGTCTTCGTCAATACGTGCGAACGCGTAGGCTGAGAACCCCAAACGAAACTGGCTTTTCAACCGCTCAATATAATTGCTTTCGATGTAATCGGCTTGGCGTCGCAGATAAAGGATTACGGTAACTCTGTCAGTCACCGTTAATACGCGATCAACGAGCTTTTGAAATCCCTGCGTATTGCGCCACAGCATGTGCGTGAATTCTTCACTCGACAGGATGATATGGTGCGGTACGAGTGATATCTCCTGGATCAGCGAGTCGACGAGTGCATCATGTTGACTCGATGCGACCGCTGAGGCCAGGCCGTGGTGCCCTGAATCGGCCGTCCATTTTCCCGTATTGGGGAAGTAAAAGCCCGCCTCTGACAACGGCGCCTGTGTCAGTGAGCGTTGAATGGACGTGGTACCCGTCTTGTGGGTACCAATGTGCAAGAAACATCGGCGCATGGATTTAGGGCTGTCAGCTAGAGTGGTAAGGGCGCAGACTTGTGCGGCAGGGGCAGGAGTGATCCATTCCGTTGCCCGTGCAGAGTCCCCGCGAGTAAATTGTATATCTTACCGGTGGCGAGGGGCAGCCCGCATTATTAGGCTGCTGGCGGCAATCCTCCATTCTGCAAAGGACGGGCTATTTGCGAGTAGAACGGTCTGATCCAGGTATAAACGGCAACATTTGCCTTCGACAAAAACATCGCTGTCGTTTGACGCCAGCGATGTCATGGCGTGGCCACTCCTTGGGGTACCGCATCTTCAGGAGTACATCTACCGCGTAGCGGTGAACGAATGAGCCTGCGGCGTACTCGAGCACGCTTCCAGGCGCGATTGGATTGCCGCTTCGGTAGCAGCCTTTGCCCGTCGAGTGCAAACCGTCATCGCGTCGTAGGCCAGGAAGCTCATTCCGGCTTGACCTTCGATGCCAGCGGCATGGAATGGCGGGGTTGGCGCTGTACTATAATCTGCCGTTCGACCAATCTCCCCGTCGCATTTGAGCCACTCCGGTATGCTCGGTGCGTAAGAAATCGAGGATGCCGTGGTTTTCAGTTCCGCTATTTTTCTCTACGTGTTCATGCCGATCACGTTAGGTCTTTACTATGCGCTGACGCATCGGCTCAAGAACATCTGGCTGCTAACTGCCAGTCTGATTTTCTACGCGTGGGGCGACCCGAAGCATCTGCCGCTCATGGTGGCGTCCATCCTCTTCAACTGGATTGTTGGCTTGCTGATCGCCGGTACGCGGCGCAAGCGGCTGCAGCTACTGATTCTGAGCGCGGGCGTCTCAATCAACCTGCTGTTTCTGATCTACTATAAATACGCCGCTTTCCTGACAGGCAATGCCAACGAGATCGCCAGCGTGTTCGGGCGGCATGTCCAGGTGCTCGACGTCGCGCTTCCGGTCGGGATTTCGTTTTTCACGTTTCATTCGATTTCGTATATCGTCGACGTATATCGGGGCGAGGCCAAGGCGCTCAGAAGCCCGCTCGATATGGGCGTCTATATTTCGCTTTTCCCCCAGTTGATCGCCGGCCCGATCATTCGTTTTCACGATATCGCCGACCAGATCCTGCACCGACGTAACACGTTGGAGCGGTTCAGCTCCGGAATTGAGCGTTTTGTGTTCGGGCTGGGCAAGAAAGTACTGATCGCAAACACGCTCGGCCAGGTTGCAGACCAGGTCTTTGCATTGCCGCAGCATGAGATTTCCACTGCGACTGCATGGTTCGGTATCGTCTGCTATACGCTTCAGATCTATTTCGACTTCTCCGGCTATTCGGATATGGCGATTGGTCTCGCGCGAATGTTTGGCTTTGAGTTGACCGAGAACTTCAACTATCCCTATATCGCGACATCGATCCGGGAGTTCTGGCGGCGTTGGCATATCTCGCTGTCGACGTGGTTCCGCGACTACCTCTACATCCCATTGGGAGGCAACAGGGCATCACCGTTTCGCGTGTGCCTGAACCTCTTCACCGTTTTTCTCCTGTGTGGGCTCTGGCATGGAGCAAGCTGGAACTTCGTGGTCTGGGGGGCGTTTCACGGTAGCCTGCTCGTGCTTGAGCGCAGCCGTTTTGGCAAGACGCTGGATTCGTTGCCCAAGTACGTCGGCTGGGTTTACACGCTCCTCATGGTTATGATTGGCTGGGTTTTCTTCCGTGCAGAGGATTTCGCTTATGCGTGCGCGTACCTCGGCGCGCTTTTTGGTTTCGCGCATGGATCGAGTATTCCGCCGCAGATCGCTCTCTATCTGAATTCGCAAGTTCTGTCGACGCTCGTGCTCGGCGCGATTTTGTCGACACCGGTAGCAATTTCGCTTTGCCGTGACTGGATGGAGCGTCGGTTCCCTTCGCATTCAAATGAACCTCTTCCCGCGTTCATTCTGGCGATTTCAAGCTTCACCAGCAATTCCGCTTACCTGTATGTTCGCCTCATCATGGTTTTCGCCGTGCTGACCGTCTGCGCAGCGGAGCTTGCATCCGGTACGTACAACCCGTTCATCTATTTCCGCTTCTAATCGTATGCGACTCAGGAAATTGACCAACATCATTATGGTGGTCGCATTCTCTGCTGCGATCACCATGCCATTCGTGACAATGTGGTCGGGCGATGGCAGCAATTCTGAGCAACGCAATCTGACCAGTTTCCCGTCGTTGGACTTGAGCGAGGAAAGGATCAGTGATTTCCCGAAAGAGTTTGATGCCTACGTTAATGACCGCTTTGGATTTCGGAACGTATTTCTGAATCTCCACAGCTATCTGCTGTACAAGATATTCCATGTTTCAGGCGCCACGAAGGTGCTGGCTGGACAGGGCAATTGGCTATTCATCTTCGACGACGGGAGTCGGCCCGATATTCTTCGTCAAGGACAACTCTCTACGGAGAAATTAGAGGACTGGAAGCAAACCTTGAACCGACGATACACCTGGTTGAAAAGTCAGGGGATCGACTATCGATTCATGGTGGGTACCGAAAAGAGCACCGTTTATCCAGAGTATCTTCCGAAGGGGGTTCTTGGAAAAGGACCGTCGCGGTTGCAGGGTATCGAGAGCTACCTTGGAAATCCCTCGTATTTTGTCAATCCAGCTGCGGCACTGAAGGCGCGGAAAGGCGAGGAACGTGGACTGTACTTTCACACGGACACGCACTGGACGCAGTACGGTGCCTACCTTGGTTATCGTGAACTCATGAAGTCGATTGGGCTGAGCGACTTCGCTTACCAGAATCCGACTTTCACCAACATCACATTGGTGGGAGGAGGTGATATGTCCAGGATGATTCGCGTCCCCACTAACGAGGTTGTTCCAGAGGTCAAGGGTGTGCTGACGTCGGAGTGTGCGAAACCTCGACAGGCGCAATGGCCGCTCGGCATGGCGATTGATCACGCAATCATTTTTGCCACTGTCTGTCCCGGCAAGACTGGAACCGCACTCGTTTTTCGCGATTCTTTTTTTACGTCGATAGTTCCGTTTTTTTCGCAGAATTACGGCCGCGTTGTATATGTCTGGACTTCTCCCGACTCGGCACTTTTCGTGAAAATGGTTCAGCAAGAAAAACCCACAATCGTTGTAGAAGAACTGGTTGAGCGCGCCATGGGTTATGCGCCATCTCCGGATCTTGCACAATACGCAGATAAGATTCCCGTCGAAAGAACTTTCACCACTCAAGAAGTGGCTGTTCAGCGGCAGCGTAACGAATTTCTCGGCGCTGACGTACGGCTCAAGATGATCGATGAGTCAGCAAGATTTATTGACGGCGACAGAACGTTGGCTATGACGTCTGGAGAAGACGTATCGCTCGGCAATATTGATTCCGTTCGGCGCACCGATCAGGGTGTGGATTTGTCCGGCTGGGCTGCGATCGGAGAGCAGAACGTCATTCCGGACTTCATCGTTGTCACGCAGGGTGATCGCGTGGTGTACGTGAATACACCGCAGTGGACGAACAGGCTGGACGTGGCGCGTCACTTCAATTCGGATGCGCTCGCCATGTCCGGGTTCGCGATGCATATTCCGCCGGAATTTGTCGATCCAGCACAGGATCTGAAGTTCTATTCGATCAGCGGAAAAACTGCGGCATTGATCACGTATCAACACTGATTGAGTCGAGCTGGACCGCGATCGGCTCTCGTCTGGCGATCAATATCGTCCTGTCAAGCTGACGGCGGGGGCGGGGCAGGATAAGTGATTCTGCTCGACGAGGCCAACGCCACCTCGCAATTAATGCGTGGGGCGCTGGCTGAGCGGATGTCTTTGGCGGTAGCGGTGCCCTTACAGCGACGCCCGCTTGAACAGAAACTTCGGCACCGACCGGATGATCAGCATGATCAGCGACCAGAACCACGGTGTGTAGAGCACGTCCTTGTTCTTCTCGATGGCGCGGGTAATGTCGGCGGCGACCTTGTCGGGCGTCGCGACGAGCGGGCCGGGCAGCGGCAGGCCGGCGGTCATCGGCGTAGCGACGAAGCCGGGCTTGATCGTCACGACATGTGCGCCCGCCTTGAACAGACGCGCGTTCAGGCCTTCGCAGAACGCCGAAAGCGCGGCCTTCGCGCTGCCATAGAGATAATTCGACGGGCGTCCGCGGTCGCCGGCCACCGACGAGATCACCGCGATCGTGCCGCGCTTTTGCGCTTCAATCAGATTCGCGATCGGCGTGAGCAGGCCGATGATCGACGTGACGTTGGTCGTGAATTCGCGGATCGCGACGGCGGCGTCGGCCTGGCACTGCGCCTGGTCGGGCAGGGTGCCTGGCGCGACCAGCACGATATCGAGCGTACCCAGTTCGGTCTGGCACTGCGCGAGCATGGCGGCATGGCGATCGACGTCATTGACGTCGAGTTCGTAGCACGCGGCGAGCTTGGCGCCGCGCGCGACGAGGTCGTCGGCGACTTGCTGCAGCCGTTCACCATTGCGGGCGACGAGGAAAAGACGCGCGCCCTGCGCGGCCCAGTGGCGGGCGCAGGCGTTGGCGATCGCCGAAGTGGCGCCGATGATCAGAATGTTCTTCATGTTCGAGTCGTTCGTTCCCAGAACCGCGACAGCATCGCGGGATCTCGCAGGGTTTCCAGTTGCTGCCATTGCGGATAAGCCGCCCGAAAATCGGCGCCGGACATATGCGCGTCCTTGGCCGGATACAGGCGGCCGCGTGCAGCGCCGACGATCGCATCGAGCCGCGCGAAAAGCCGCGCATTCTGCGCGTCGCGCTGCGGAAAATCCAGCGCAAGCGAGGTGCCTTCGCGCGGAAACGACAGCAGCCCCGGCGAGCGAATATCGCCGCAACGCTTGAGCACCGCGAGAAATGAACCGGTGCCGCTCGAGGCGATCGCGTCGAGAATCTCGCGCGTCGCTTCACGCGCAGCCTCGGGCGGCACGACGCACTGATACTGCTGAAACCCGCGCCGCCCGTAAATGCGGTTCCATTCGAGCAGGCTGTCGAGCGGATAAAAGTACGCATCGTAGCTGACTTTGCTACGGGTCTCGCCGCGCGCCTGGCGGTGATAGTACAGACCGTTGAAGGCGCGCAATGTGAGCGGATTGAAGATGGGGACCGGCAGCGTCATCGGCACCGTGCGCTTCTTGCGCCGGTCGACTTCGAGCGGGCCGTCCTCGGCGTGATCGCCGACCATGAAAATGCCGCGCCCGAGCGCCGATCCGCGGCTCTGGCAATCGACCCACGCGACGCTGTATTCGTGCAGCGGGTCGAGACGTTCCGAGAGCGCGAAGAATTCGTCGACATTGTCGAAGCGCAGTGTCGTCACGTCGATCTGGCTGGAGCGGATCGGCATCAGCTGGATCTCGGCCCACAGGATCAGGCCCGTGAGTCCGAGTCCGCCGATGGTGGCCGCATAGAACTCCGCGTGCTGGTCGGGCGCGCAGTCGAGCACGCTGCCGTCGCTGCGCGCGAGGCCGAAGCGGCGCACGTGGCGTCCGAAGGTGCCGCGCACGTGATGGTTCTTGCCGTGGACATCGTTGGCGATCGCGCCGCCCAACGTGGCGTATTTGGTGCCCGGCGTGACCGGCAGCATCCATCCGCGCGGAATCGCCACGTCCAGGATCTGTTCGAGCGTCACACCCGGCTCGGCGCGCAGCACGCCCGTGCTCCAGTCGGCGGCGATCAGGCGGTCGAGCGGCAGCGTCTGCAGCACGTGCCCGGAAGCCGCGAGACAACTGTCGCCATAGCTGCGGCCGTTGCCAAAGGCGAGCGCGCTGCCGTGCGCGTCGCGCAGATCGCGCCACGCGCGGGCCGCGCCGTCACGCCAGGCGAGCGCATGGGCTTCTTGCGGATAGTTGGGATAACGTCCCCAGGACAGCACCGTGCTCATCGTTCAGGTCGCCGCCCAGAAAACGAGACCGCAGAGCAGCACGACGGCGAGGCTCACGCGGTCGCGCGCGGCGAACACGATCGGGTCGTCGTGCATCAGGCCGCGATGCGCGATGATCCATGTGCGGCTGATCCAGTAGAGCAGCAGCGGGCACGCGAGCCAGATGAACTGCGCGTGGTGGTAGAGGCGCGCCGTGGCGCCGTCCTGGATATACATCGCCAGCACGAGCACGGAGATATAACCCGACGCGGTGCCCAGCGACGAGATCAGCGGCAGGTCGCTCGACACGTAGCCGCGACCGCGTGTCTTGACGAGGCCGCGCGCCTGCATCGAATAGAGTTCGGCGTAGCGCTTCACGAGCGCGAGGCTCAGGAAGATGAACATCGAGAACGCGAGCAGCCAGAACGTCAGATGCGCCGCGATGGCCGCCGTGCCCGCCACGATGCGGATGGTGTAGAGCATCGCCAGCACGACGACGTCGACCATCACCTGGCGCTTCAGGTACATCGAATACGCGAGCGTGAGCACGTAGTAGCCGAGCAGCACGATCGCGAAACGCCATGGCAGGAACAACGCCGTCAGCGCGAACGCGCCGACAAGCAGGACAGGAAAGAGGCCGATCCCCCAGGTGAGCGGCAGCGCGCCCGAGGCGAGCGGGCGTTTGCGCTTGGTGGGGTGATGGCGGTCGTCCTCGAGATCGAGCAGGTCGTTGAGCAGATACACACTCGATGCGCACAGGCCAAACGCGAGAAACGCGAGCAGCGACGCGAAGACGAGATCGATATTGGCAAGCTTGTGCGCGGCGAGCAGCGGCACGAAGATCAGCAGGTTCTTCAGCCACTGATGCAGACGCAGCGATTTGCTCCACGTCTTGAGTGTGGGCGGGCGCGACTCGATCACGCGCTCGACGTTGCCGATCTTGCGCGCGGCGCGCTCGACGCCGCTCGACGGATTGACGACATAGGCGCGCGCAGCGGATTGCCAGACGGCGACGTCGTCGTGCGAGTTGCCGGCGTAGTCGAAATTCTTCTCACCGAACTCCGCGACCAGCTTGTCGCGCTTGCGGTGTGAGGAGAGATTGACGCCGTCGGCGGTCGCGAAGGTCTGGTCAAACAGGCCGAGGTGGTCGGCGATCGCGTGCGCGTAGCGCTCGTGGCTGGCGGTGGCTAGCACGAGAGGACGGCCCGCCTCGCGTTCCTGGCGCAGCCAGTCGAGCACCTGCGGGTCGTACGGCAGAACCGTGACGTCGACGTTGGTGTTTTCTGCGAGCCCGGCTTTGAGGGCCGGTTTGCCGCCGCGCAGCAGCCACAGGAGCGGACGATAGAAGCGGAGCGGGGCGGAGGTCAGGTAGGCGAAGCCCGATTCGATCAGGACGTCGGATCGAAGCAATGTGCCATCAAGGTCAACAACGAGTGGTCTGCTGCTCATACGGTTGGCCAGTGGGCAGTTTGTCTATAGGGGGGGCTAGCGGGCGAGCACCTGCCCGGTGCGGGCGCTGTTTTGGCACCATCCTCCAAAACGGCAAAGTTTAACTGCATATTGTTACGCCGTTACAAATATGTCAGTTTGTTTGTTGTGCATCTGCACAGGTTATCGGGACAAAACGACATTTTCGATAGACTCGCGCATCCGGTCATTAGAGGGCCGTGCCAGTGTGTTGAAAGGCAATGAAATATCGCGAAAGGTCCCCCAACTCCGACCCCCGTAACAAAAGGAAAAGCGGGTTGCCGGAACCCGTCGTTTTTAGCAAACTAGTCGTCTTTACCGACCCCGTTTAATCAGGCTAGGCGCACACGCGCCAAATCTTTGCATTTCCAGATGACAGTGAGTGCGGTATCCAGCATGAATCACGGCGTGGTGTCCGTATCGGTGGTCGTGTTTCATCCCGACCGGCAATTGCTAGCCAGAACGTTCGACAGCCTCGCCGAAGCCGGCGTGGAACTGGCACGCGTCAAACCCGGGATATCGATCCATCTGTTCCTGGTTGACAACGGCGGTATGCCCGACATGCGCGCGAACCTCGCCGCGCTGTCCCAGGCGGGCATCGAGAGCACGGTGATCAGCGGTCACGGCAATGTGGGCTACGGCCGCGGCCACAACCTCGCGATTGCACAGGCGTCGAGCCGCTATCACCTGATCCTGAATCCCGACATCGACATCGAACCCAAGGCGCTGCTCAACGCCCTCGAGTTCCTGGACGTCCACCCCGAAGCCGGACTCCTGACCCCCGCGATCGTCGACGACTCGGGGCAGCTTCAGTACCTCTGCCGCCAGTTCCCCACGCTCGTCGATCTCTTCGTGCGCGGCTTTCTACCGCGCGCGGCGCGCCGGCCGTTCGAATCTCGTCTCGCGCGCTATGAAATGCGCGCGCAGATCAACGAGCGCGACACGCTCTGGGACCCGCCGATCGTCAGCGGCTGTTTCATGCTGTTCCGTACCGAGGTGCTGAAGAAGCTCGCGGGCTTCGACCCGCGCTACTTCCTTTATTTCGAGGACTACGACCTGAGCCTGCGCACGCACGATGTGGCGCGCGTCGTCTACACACCCGCCGTGCGGGTGTTGCATCACGGCGGCGGCGCGTCCCGCAAGGGCATGGCTCATATCCGCATGTTCGCGGCGTCGGCGTTCAAGTTCTACAACCGCTTCGGGTGGAAGTGGCTTTGAGCAGCGTACTGGTGACGGGGGCAAATGGTTTCGTCGGGCGCGCGCTCTGCCGCACGCTTGCGGGCGCGGGCCACGAGGTGACCGCGCTGGTGCGACAGAGCAGCGCCGAGCTGGCGGATGGCGTGAGCGAATGGCGCCACGCCACGGCGGATTTCGCGGGCCTGGACGCAGCGTGGCCGCAGGACTATGCGCCCGATTGCGTCGTGCATCTGGCCGCGCGCGTCCACGTGATGCGCGACGAATCGCCGGACCCGCTCGCGGCGTTCATGGCCACCAACGTCGACGGCACGCTGCGCGTGGCCCGCGCCGCACGGGCGAAGGGTGCGCGGCGCATGGTGTACGTGAGCAGCATCAAGGCCGTCGCGGAAACGGACGGCGGCGCGCCGCTCGCCGAATCCACGCCGCCCATGCCGCTCGACCCTTACGGGCTCTCCAAGCGCGCGGCCGAAGAAGCGCTCTGGCGGTTCGGCGATGAAACCGGCATGGAGATCGTGGTGGTGCGTCCGCCGCTCGTCTATGGTCCGGGCGTCGGAGCCAACTTCCTGCAGATGATGAACGCGGTGTCGCGCGGCATCCCGCTGCCGCTTGGCCTCGTCGATGCGCGCCGCAGTCTCGTCTACGCCGATAATCTGGCCGATGCGCTGATGCATTGCGCGATCGATCCGCGCGCCGCCAACAGCTGCTTCCACGTGACTGACGGCGACGATCCGTCGGTCGCGCAGTTACTGCGCGCGCTGGGCCGCCACCTCGGCAAGCCTGCGCGCTTGCTGCCCGTGCCGCCGCGCCTGCTGCGCGCGGCTGGCGCGCTCGCTGGCCGCGCGGCCCAGATCGAGCGGCTGACGACGAGCCTTCAGGTCGACGCCTCGCGCATTCGCGAGCAGCTCGGCTGGTATCCGCCCGTGAGCCTGGACGCCGGGCTCGAGGCCACCGCACGCTGGTTTCGTGCGACGCACTGATCAAGCGGAGACCGTATACGTCCATGTTGCCTGCATTGAACTCGCCGCTGTTTTCTTCGTCGATCGTGACGCTCGTCGCGATCGCGCTGGTATGCGCCGTGGCGTGCGCCGCCATCCTCGCGTTCCTGCTCAAGACCGGACTCGCCTGGCGGCTCGCCACCGACATTCCCAACGAACGCTCGCTGCACGTGCGTCCGACGCCGCGCGTGGGCGGGTGGGGCGTGATTCCGGTCGCCGTCGTGGCGATCCTGGTGGTGGCGCCGTCGCTCTGGCTGATCGCGCTCGGCGCGGCGTTCCTCGCGGCGGTGTCGCAGATCGACGACCGGCGCGGCCTGCCTGCGCGCGTGCGCTTCGCCGCCCACTTCGTCGCCGTGCTGGCGCTGATCGTTGCCTACCCGGCGCCGATTCCCTGGTGGTGCGCGGCCCTGCTGGCGTTTTTGCTGCTGTGGCTGGTCAATCTCTACAATTTCATGGATGGCGCGGACGGCCTCGCGGGCGGCATGGCGCTCTTCGGCTTCGGCGGCTACGCGCTGGCGGCGTTCTTCGGACCGCAGCCGATGCCGGCGCTCAGCTGGGCGTGCGCGGCGGTTGCGGGTGCAGCGGCCGGCTTCCTGTTCTTCAACTTTCACCCGGCGAAGATCTTTCTCGGCGACGCCGGCTCAATTCCAACCGGTTTTCTGGCAGGCGCGTTAGGCTATTGGGGTTGGCGTGGCGGCGCGTGGCCGATCTGGTTCCCGGCGCTGGTCTTCGCGCCCTTCATCGGCGATGCCTCGGTCACGCTGATTCGACGCCTGCTGCGCGGCGAAAAATTTTGGCAGGCGCACCGTGAACACTATTATCAACGGATGGTTCGGCTCGGTACCGGTCACGCAGTCACGGCGCTGACATGGTATCTGGTAATATGCGTGGGCATAGTAATTGCTTTGTGGGCTCTGGGGCGTTCCCCGGCCCAGCAGTGGGGGATCGTTGCAGGCTGGTCGGTCGTTCTTGTTCTGATGGGTGCGGCAATCGACGTGCGCTGGCGTAGTTTCCAGTCCCTTACCAGTCAATCTGAGGTCGACGCTGATGCTCCGCAATAAAGCCTCCTGGCTCTCGTTCAGCGCCTTTCTGTTCGACGTCGGCGCCGTCGCCGCCGCCTGGCTGACGGCCTATCTTCTGCGCTTCAACGCGTCCGTGCCGACCGAGTTCTGGCACGGCGCCGTGAAGACCCTCGTCTGGGTGCTGCCGATCTACGCGATCATGTTCCGCATCTTCGGGCTCTACCGCGGCATGTGGGTGTTCGCGAGCTTGCCAGACCTGCTGCGCATCTCGAAGGCGATCATCTCAGCCGGGCTGATCGTCATGATCGCCTCAGTCTTGCTGCAGCCGATGCCGATCATTCCCCGCTCGGTGCTGATCGTTTCGCCGCTGCTGCTGTTCTTCGCCATGGGCGGCGCGCGCGCGCTCTATCGCGCGACCAAGGAGTTCTACCTGTACGGCGGCCTCGTCGCCCAGGGCAAGCCTGTGATCGTGGTGGGCGCGGGCGGCGCGGGCGCGAGTCTCGCGCGCGAACTGTCGCGTTCCGCGGAGTGGCGTCTCGTCGGCCTGCTCGACGACGATCCGGCCAAGCAGGGACGCGAAATCTACGGCTACAAGGTGCTCGGTCCGATCAGCGACGTCGCGCGCTGGGCCGACGAACTGCGCTGCGAATTCGCGATCATCGCGATTCCCTCGGCGTCGGCGGAAGTGCAGCGGCGCGCCGCCACGCAATGCGTGCGCACGGGCGTCAAGGCGCTGATGCTGCCGTCGCTGACCGAACTCACGCCGGGCCGCGGCTTCCTCTCGCAGGTGCGCAACATCGACCTCGAGGATCTGCTCGGCCGCGACGCGGTCAAGATCGACACGCCGCACGTGGAAGCGCTCCTGAGCGGCCGCGTGGTGATGGTGACGGGCGCGGGCGGCTCGATCGGCTCCGAACTGTGCCGCCAGATTCTGCGTTTCGCGCCCGCGCAGCTCGTCGCGCTCGATCTCTCCGAATTTGCGATGTACCGGCTCACCGAAGAAATTCGCGACCGCTTCCCCGGACTGTCGGTGGTGCCGATCGTCGGCGATGCCAAGGATTCTCTGCTGCTCGACCAGGTGATGGCGCGCTACACGCCGCACATCGTTTTCCACGCGGCCGCATACAAGCACGTGCCGCTGATGGAAGAACTGAATTCGTGGCAGGCGATCCGCAATAACGTGCTCGGCACCTATCGCGTGGCGCGCGCGGCGATCAAGCATCAGGTGCGCCATTTCGTGCTGATCTCGACCGACAAGGCCGTCAATCCCACCAACGTGATGGGCGCGAGCAAGCGGCTCGCGGAGATGGCGTGTCAGGCCTTGCAGCAGACCAGCGAGCGCACGCAGTTCGAAACCGTGCGCTTTGGCAACGTGCTGGGCAGCGCGGGCAGCGTGATTCCGAAGTTCCAGCAGCAGATTGCGAAGGGCGGCCCGGTGACGGTCACGCATCCCGAGATCACGCGCTTTTTCATGACGATTCCCGAGGCGTCGCAACTCGTGCTGCAGGCGTCGAGCATGGGTCACGGCGGCGAGATCTTCATTCTCGATATGGGCAAGCCGGTGCGGATCGTCGATCTCGCGCGCGATCTGATTCGTCTTTATGGGTACTCGGAGGAGCAGATTCGCGTGGAGTTCACGGGGCTGCGTCCCGGCGAGAAGCTCTACGAAGAACTGCTCGCCGACGACGAGACCACGACGCGCACGCCGCATCCGAAGCTGCGTATCGCGCGTGCGCGCGAAGTGCCGGATAACCTGCTCGACGAACTGCTGCCCTGGCTCATGCAGCATCGTGTGCCGAGCGACGACGAAGTGCGTCGCGATTTGCGGCGGTGGGTGCCGGAGTATCAGCCCGCGGTGGCGCGTCAGCTCCAGTCTGTCGCCAGCAGTTCGGTCCGGGCGGCGAGCTAAAAAGGAAGCGGCAAAAGAAACGGCGAAACACTGAAGGTGTTTCGCCGTTTTTGCTTCGGGGCGGACTTCGCTGCGCGCTGCTAGCCGATGATGCCCGCGCCGATATGATGCTTGCGCGCAAGATGCTCGACGATGTTGTCGACGCAATGTTCGACCGAGTTGCCTTGCGTGCGCACGGTGAGGTCGGGGCGATCCGGGGCGTGATACGGCGAGCCGATGCCGGTGAATTGCGGAATCTCGCCGCGGCGCGCGCGCTTGTACAGACCCTTGGGATCGCGCTCCTCGCAGACTTCGAACGGCGTATCGACGAAGACTTCCACGAACGACTCCGCACCGACGATACGCCGCGCGTTGTCGCGGTGCTCCGGCTCCGGCGAGATGGTCGCGGTGATGGCGACAAAACCTTCCTGACAAAACAGCGCCGCGACGTGAGCGACGCGGCGGAGGTTTTCGGTGCGGTCGGCTTCGCTGAAGCCCAGGTCGCCATTGAGGCCGGTGCGCAACACGTCGCCGTCGAGCACGGTGGAGCGAATTGCCAGCATTTGCAGTCGTTTGACTAGCGCTTGTGCAATGGTCGACTTGCCTGCGCCGGACATGCCGGTCAGCCAGACGACGGCCCCCGTCGATGTTGCTGTTTCCACCTATTTGCGCCCCAATCAAGTAAGAGTCGGTTTAATTGATTGGGTATTTTAGCTTTAAATTCGGTGTTGTAACGTCGACGTAATACAGCGCAATAATTCTGCCGCACCGCAACCGTGGCGGCATCGGCCCAGAGTGAGATGGGACGGGGCTTTCAGGCCCGTCCCTTATTGATTGCTTACTCAAACCCGCGCGGATTATTTTCCTGCCAGCGCCAATGGTCCACACACATGCGCTCGATGCCGAATTGCGCTTTCCAGCCGATCAGTTTCTCCGCTGTCGCCGGGTTCGCATAGCACTCGGCGATATCGCCGGGGCGGCGCGCCACGATCTCGTACGGCACCGGTCGGCCCGACGCCTTCTCGAACGCCTTCACCACATCCAGCACGCTGTAACCCTGGCCGGTACCGAGATTGACGACAAATCCCTCGCCACGCGCGGCCAGCGCATCGAGCGCCTTCAAATGCCCCTGCGCCAGATCCACCACGTGAATGTAATCGCGCACGCCCGTGCCATCCGGCGTCGGGTAATCGCCGCCGAACACGCGCAGCCGCTCCAGCTTGCCGACCGCCACCTGCGCGACATACGGCATCAGGTTATTCGGAACTCCGGCCGGATCTTCGCCGATCAGGCCGCTCTCATGCGCGCCCACCGGATTGAAATAGCGCAGCACGGCAATACGCCACGACGGATCGGAAATCGCCACGTCGCGCAGGATCTGCTCGGCGATCAGCTTGGACTGGCCATACGGATTGGTCGCCGAGAGCGGGAAGGTCTCGTCGATGGGCGAGCGCTCCGGCACGCCGTACACGGTCGCCGACGAGCTGAACACGAACTCCTTCACGCCGTGCTGGCGCATCACGTCGAGTACCACGAGCAGCCCGTCGAGGTTGTTGCGGTAGTACTCGATCGGCTTCGCGACCGACTCGCCCACGGCCTTGAGCGCGGCGAAGTGGATCACGCCCGTGATCGGATGCGCCTTGAAGATGCGCTCCAGCGCCTGCGCGTCGCGCACGTCGGCCTCGTAGAAGGCGACCGGCTTGCCGGTGATCTGCGAGACGCGCTTGAGCGACTCCGGGCGGCTGTTGACGAGATTGTCGACGGCGACTACGTCGTAGCCGCCATTGAGCAGTTCGACGCAAGTGTGCGAGCCGATAAAGCCCGCGCCGCCCGTGACGAGGATCGTGCCTTTTGAGTTCGTCGCTGCCATGCTCTGGTTCCGTATCGTCTGAATGCGTTCAAAACGTCAATCCGGTCAACTCCCGGATCAATTCCCGGTAGCGTTGTACCACAACGCGTTCGTCGAATTCTTTCGCAATTTTTTTCCGTCCGCACTCGGCCATTTTTTTTCGCTCCGATGGGGACATATCGAGCACGCGCGCCATCGCCTGCGCAAGCGAAGCCGCGTCGCGCGCCGCGCAGAGCAGGCCGTTTTCGCCGTCGGCGACCACTTCGCGGCAGCCGGGCACGTCGGTCGCCACGATCGGACGGCCCATCGCGCTCGCTTCCATCAGCGTGCGCGGCACGCCTTCGCGATAGGAGGGCAGGACCACGCAATCGGCGTCGGCGATATAGGGTCGGACGTCGGCGGTTTCGCCCAGATACGTGATCACGCCTTCGCGTTCCCATGCTGCCACTTCGTCGCGCGTGATCGCGCTCGGGTTGTCGACGCCGACCGGCCCCAGCAGGCAAAAGCGCGCCTGCGGATAGCGCGCGCGCAGCGAGCGCGCGGCCTCGACGTATTCGCCCACGCCCTTGTCCCAGAGCAGGCGGCCGATCAGCACGAACGAAAACTCGCCGCGCTCGGGCAGCGGCGTGAACGCGAAATCGTCGAGATCGACGCCTTCGCCGTGCAGCAGGCGCGCTCGCTCGGGATGGACGAGCAGATTCTGCTCGCGGAAGGCGGTTTCGTCGTCGCGATTGAGGAACCAGACTTCGCGCGGAAAGCGGAACGCGAAGCGATAGAGCCGCTTCGCGACCTGCGCGGCGCGGCTTTTCTGGATGAAGACGTAGCCGAGCCCCGTGGTGACCGCCACCGACGGCACGCGCGCGAGCCACGCCGCCACCGAGCCGTAGATGTTCGGCTTGATCGTGTAGTGGAACACGACGTCGGGCTGGAGCGCGCGGTAGTGGCGGCGCAGTGCGAGCAGGGTGCGCAGATCGTCGAGCGGATTCGTGCCTTTCGAGGCCACGGGCAGGTCGACGCAGCGGCAGCCCATCGCTTCGAGCGGTTCGAAGGTGCGGTCGCGCGGCGCGATCACCGTGACCTGCGCGCCGGCTTCGTTGAGCGCGCGCAGCAGGCCGCGGCGATAGGTGTAGATCGCCCAGGCGGTGTTGCAGACGAGCGCCACATGCAGTGGCAGGCGGCGGGCGGGCGAGGATTGGGCGGCGGGAGCAGCGGAGGAATTCACGAAGGCCGGATCGTCGAGTGCGTCGATGAGGGAGGGCCGGGCGCTCGCCCGGCAAGGGGCCACATTTTAGCCGAGGCGGTGGGCGTCACCGGCTCGCGGCGGGTGTGTCGCAGCGACATCAAGGACGCGACGGGCGCAATAGGTGCGATGGGTGCGATGGGTGCGATGGGTGCGACGGGCGCGACGGGCGCGATGGGCGCGATGGGCGCGAGGATGCAGGCCGCGAACGCGTGGGCTACACTCCAGGCCAGCGCGCGGGCGCCGCACGGCCTTGCACCGCGCGCCGGACCTTGCCGGGTCCAGACCCATTCAAACCATTCAGACAACTGCGCAGACAACCGCGCCGATCTCTTCCGCCATGCTCCGTTCCCTTGCCGCCCTCCTGATCTTCCAGTGTCTCGGCGAGAGCGTTTCCTACGTGTTCTCGCTGCCCGTGCCCGGTCCCGTGATCGGCATGCTGCTGCTGTTCGCTTTCGCGATGATGCGGCCCGCCGCCGCCGAAGCCATCGAGCCCACCGCGCTCGAACTGTTGCGCCATCTTTCGCTGCTGTTCATTCCGGCGGGCGTCGGCATCATGGTGTCGGCGCAGGCCGTGCGCGGCGAGGCGTTCGCGGTGATCGCGAGCCTCGTCGTGAGCACGACGCTCGGCATCGCCGTGACCGCGCTCGTCACGCGCGCGCTGCTGCGCCGTCAGCGTCGCGGCGCGATGGGCGGCGATAGGGGCGGCGATAGCGGCGGGGAGCGCGCAGCATGAATACGTCTTTGCCGATCGCGAAACTCGACGCCATCTGGGTCTACCTCGCCGCCTCGCCGCTGCTTGGCCTCACGCTGACGCTGGTCGCGTATCTGATCGCGCTGAACGTCTACGCGCGCGCGAAGCACAATCCGCTCGCCAATCCGGTGCTGATCGCGGTGGCGATCGTCGTCGTGGCGCTCAAGATCACCGATACGCCGTATCGCACCTATTTCGAAGGCGCGCAGTTCGTGCATTTCCTGCTCGGGCCCGCGACGGTCGCGCTCGCGCTGCCGCTCTATCGGCAATGGGGCAAGCTGCGGCGCACGGCGTTGCCGCTGCTCGGCGGTCTCGTTGCGGGTTCGCTGACGGCGATCGTCTCGGCGGTCGGTGTCGCGAAGCTGTTCGGCGCGACGCATCAGACGCTCGCGTCGATCGCGCCCAAGTCGGCGACCACGCCCATCGCGATGGCGGTCGCCGACAAGGTCGGCGGCATTCCCTCGCTTACGGCCGTGCTCGTGATTTCGACGGGCGTGTTCGGCGCCGTGACGGCGCGCTGGATCCTCAACCTGCTGCGCGTGCGCGAGACCGAGGTGCGCGGCTTCGCGATCGGCGTGGCGTCGCACGGCATCGGCACCGCGCGCGCGTTTCAGGTCAGCGAGGAAATGGGCGCGTTCGCGGGCCTGGGTATGGGGCTCAATGGGGTGTTCACCGCGTTCGTCGTGCCGGTGTTGCTGCCGACGCTGCTCGGCTGGCTCTAGCGCGCCCCGATTGCGGGCGTCTTGTGCAATGCGTTATGAGGTAAACCCCGCATCCGCCGCGCCCTTTTCATTGGAGTTATCCCTGCAAACTGTAAAAATTCCGTGTCCACGCGTGTTCATGCGGAACGGTCTTGCATCCAGGGAGCGACCAATGCAGGTGTTCGTTATTTCGTTAAAAGGCAGTCAGTCGGAAGGCAACCGGAAGCTGGCGTCGATGCTCGAAAACGAGCGCTTCAAGGTGAGCGTGATCGATGCGGTCTACGGTCCCGAGCTCAATGCGAAGGAATATTTTTCGGCGATCCAGCACTATCTGAGCTTCAGAAACCGGCTCATCACGCCCTCGGAACTGGGCTGCGCGCTGAGCCATAAAAAAGCCTATGAGGCGCTGCTGAACTCGGGCGAAACGCACGCGCTGATTCTCGAAGACGACGTGATTCTCGACGCCGATGCCGGCGCGAGCATTCGTCAGATCATGGAGAAGATGGGCCGCTTCGACGGCTATCTGCATCTGGGCGGCATGGACGGCCTGCTGCGCAGTTTCGAGCGCGTGGGCGGCACCATCTGCTGCGAGATTCCGCCGGTTTTCAAGGTTCACGACGGCGATCTCGGCCATCTCTATCGCACGGTCGGCTATGTGATTTCCGCGTCGTTCGCGAAGGAAGTCCTGAGTTTGATGGAGCGCGATATCTTCGTCATCGACGATTTCACGCACGTCCGCAATAACGTTCAGATCGGCAATTTTTATTTTTCCAGTGTCGTCAAACATCCGACCGACCTGAGCCTGTCGAGCATCCAGAACGAGCGAACGACGATGGTGACGCGTCCGAAGCGTCCGGGCCTCGCGCGGCAGATCTGGCGCGAAATCGACCTCACGCTGCGCGCGAAAAAGAAAATCGCCAATCAGCTTCGCGCGATCGACGCCGACAGTCTGCCAGGCGAATAAACCAACGCGGATGCCGTGGCATTCGACGAGCGCGATGCGGGATGTCACCGCATCGCGCTTTTTTATCGCGCTTGTTTTTGTGGGCCGTTCAGGCCACGCGTTTGATTGTCATCTTCACTGCGCGCGCTCACGCCCAGCGGCTTCGCATCGATGCGAAGAGGCCGAGCGTGCGCGTGAACAGCGACGGCTGCGCACGTGCGCTCCATGCGAGCGCCGCGCCGGTCGAGCCGATCCACATCGCGATGGACGGCACGCTCAGCGGCGTCAGCACCAGCGTGCTCACATACGCGGTGCCGATGATCGTCGTCGGCGCGATCAGCATGCGCAGCGGCCGGATTTCGAGCCGCGCGGCGCGATAGAGCAGGAAGCCGTCGATCACGCAGCGCGCGCTCCAGGCGAGCGCGGCGCCGAGCACACCGAAGTGGTTCATCGCCCACCAGAGGAACGCGAAGAACGGCGCGAGTTCGTAGATCAGCAGACGCGCGACGATGCCGGGCCGGCCCGTCGCCTGCAAATGGCAGCCCGCGATCAGCGCGAGACAGTTGAACCATGCGCCCACGAGAATCGTTTCGCCGACCGAGTCCGAGCGCGCGGCGAAATCCTGCCCGACCCACAGCGCAAGAAACGGCTGCATGAGGAACATGCCGAACACGATCATCGGCGTGAGCGCGGCCAGGAAGCCGCGCAGCGTGGTCGCCGAAAGCGCGGTGGCGCTGGTGATTTCGAGCGACGAGAGGCGCGGAAACAGCGTGCGCGCGATCACGTTCGGCAGGAAGCGCACGCGCACGGCGAGGTTGAACGGCACCTGATAGTACGCGACGGCCTGCGGCCCGAGCATGTGGCCGATCATGATGCGGTCGGCGGTTTCGTGGAGCGCGGAGGTCAGGTTCTGCACACTCATCCACGCGCCGAACGAAAACAGTTTAGGAATCAGTGCGCGGCGCGGACCGGCGGCGAAGCGCAGCGGAAAGACGCGCCACACCACGCACGCATAGAGGCACAGCGTGCCGATTCCGGCGCCGAGCGTGCCGTACACGATGTAGTTCAGGCGCGGACCCATCACGTACGCGACGATCAGCGGCGTGAGCTGATACATCAGCGTGACCGGAATCTGCACCAGCGTGAGAATGCCGAAGCGCTCGCGCGCGGAGAGGGAGCCGCTGAGCACGCCGATCAGGTTCGCGAGCGGCATCAGGCACGCGATGAAAGGCAGCGCGGGCTGCAATTCGGCCCGCAGCGCCTCGCCGAGATTGAAGTACGGCAGCAGCAGACGCATCGCCACGAACAGCACCGCGCCGCTCGCCACGCCGAGCGCGACGTTGAGAATCAGCGCCGTCCACAGCACGGATTCGCGCTCCTGATGCGTGGCGTCGGCGAGCTGGGCGATGCGATTGGCCGTCGCCGACGACAGCCCCATGTCGAGAAAGCCGAAATAGCCCTGAATCATCCAGACGATCGCGAGGACGCCGTAACGCGCCGCGCCGATGTCGTGCAGATAGAGCGGGGTGGTTGCCAACGCAATGATCATGGGCAGAAGACTGCCGATCAGGTTGAACAGGGCACTGCGTTTCAGACTGGGCTTGGCGGTCATGGTGTGGTCCGGTGCGTGCATTCGGTGCGCCACTTTGGCTGCGCTCAAGCGCGCCGTGACGGACTCGTAACGCGCACGGACCTGCGCGGCGCTATGACTGCGCCGCTGCACAGACGCTTGATGCGTCGTCCGATAACGTCCGAATGCGAACGGCCTATTCTGGACGAGGGGCGGACGAACGTTTGTGCGTCGGCGCACACCGCCGCGAGGGACTTTTTGCGTTGGCCCGGACCTTGACGCCGACGTTATCGCTTGCCGACGAGGCGCGTCTTCAGCAGATAAAGCAGTCTGTAAGGCGTGACGAGATGCAGCGTATTTTTGGCGAGCCCGGCCCAGTCGCGCCAGTTCAGCACGTTCAGATAGCGCGCCTGCAAACGCAAGGTCGACACGATCTGCCGACGCCGTTTGGTCGCGCTGATGCCACCTTCGTTGAGCTCGTAATAGAGCCCGAGCTCGGGCAGATTCGCGCAGTCGTAGCGCTCCATCAGACGCAGGAACAGATCGAGATCCTCGGCGGCCGGATATTGCACGCGATAGTTGCCCACGGCGAGCACCGCGTCGATGCGCAGCATCACCGAAGGATGCACGAGCGGCGAACGCAGCATGCGCGTGCGGCGCAGCGCACGCGCGTCGGCGGGCGGGCGCAGCATGAAAAGCGGCTCGCCCGCGCGGTTCACGACCTGCGTCCACGTGCCGAGCGCGGCGAGCCTGGGCTCGGCTTCCATGCGCGCGCGCTGTTTCGCGAGTCGCTGCGGCGCGGCCAGATCGCCCGCGTCGATGCGCGCCGCATAGCGAAAGCCGCGCGCGGCCAGCGCCTCGACGCCCGCCTGCAAGGCACGTTCGATACCGCCGTTTTTTGGCATGCGAAATACTTCGATCTCCATGCCGGGCACGTTCGGCGCGACGATGGGCGGCGTGCTGCCGTCGTCGATGACGAGCGCATAGATCGGTGCGTCTTCCTCGAACGAGGCGAGCGTGCGGTCGACATCGGCCTGACCGTTGTAGGCGGGCATCAGCACGGCGACATCGGCGAGAGCGCCGGTGCGTGCGCGCGCGGCGGCGGGGGATTGCGTCATGAGGCGGGCTTCGGAAGCGAGGTTCAGGACAGTTTGAAGCGGATGTAATAGAAGTTCACGCAGGCCGCCGCGAGGTAGCCGCACGCGAGCCCGACGAGCGCGCCGTAAGCGCCGAGGCGCGGAATCGCCACGAGATTCACGGCGAACGCCACCGCGAGCGCGAGCAGCCACTTGGCGAGCAGCACGAACTTCGCCTGATATTTGAGTACCACGAGGTTGCCGATCGCCTCGATGCCCGCGGGCACCGAGAGCCACACGGCCCAGCGGAAAATATTCACGGCGCCCGCGTAATCCGGGCCGAACACGCGATGGATGATGAAGCCCGCGAGCGCGTCGAGCACCAGCGCGCCCGCGATCATGATGACGCCCGTCATCGCGAACAGGCGCACGAGGTTGCGGCGCAGCTGCGCGGCTTGCTGCACGCGGTAGACGAAGGCGGGCGCGATGGTCTGCGAGAGCATCAGCGCGAGCGTGATCCAGTTTTCGTTGAGCTGCTGCGCGGCCGAATAGCGGCCGAGATCGGCGAACGAAATCGTGCGTTCGAGCATCAGCCGGTCGAGCTTCAGGAACAGATACATGCAGATCAGGCCGAGCCAGAACACCGTGCCCGCCGTCGCGAAATGCTTGAAGAGTGCGCGGTCGACGTGCCAGCCGAGCTTGCCGCCGTGACGCCTGCGGAAATAGAGCACCAGCGCCGCGCCGATCGCCGCCGATTCGAGCGCCCAGAGCCAGCCGAACGTGGCGGGCGCGAAGGCGGCGCGCGCGAGCAGGAACACGAGCAGCGCCTTGACGATCGCCGTGCTCATGCTCGCGATAAGCTGTGGCTTGCTGTACGTCATGCTCTGCAGCCACGCGTTGATCACGCCGACGAAGGGCTCGCGAAACAGCATGGTGACGGCGAGCCCGGCGAGCATCGCGCCGACCATCGGATCGGTCGCGCCGAGCCCGATGCCGATCCACGTGACGACGAGCGCCGCCGCCGAGACGCCGATGCGCAGCGCAAACGCGCTGCCGAGCACCGTGCCGACTTCCTCGCGCGGTTTGTTGACGATTGTCGGCACGAGAATTTCGGCGCCGCAGACCCAGGTGATGGGCGAGAGCACGAGCAGCAGCGTATTGGCGTACTGCCATTTGCCAAACACGTCGGGACCGAAATAGCGGGCGAGCACGCCGCTGATGGCGATGGCGACGGCGATCTGCGTGACGCGTTCGAGACCGAGCCAGACGATGTTGGCGAACGCGCGCGTGACGTCGGGGTTCGCGTGGCGCTTGAGGCTCAGCATGCCGGACCGTCCTGGCGACGCTGGCGGCCCAAGGCATGCCGGCAAGGCTGGGAACGCCGCTTGCTGGCGCGAGGCGCCAGACCCGGCGCGGATTTTGTCGTCAGGAGGAAACGGCGAGGCATTAAAATGGGTGCATAACCTTCGGCGGACGCCGAAAAACGGCAATTATAGTTTGTAACGGTTCCGACTTTTCGTAACGCAGGGTCGCGGCACCCCGCAGAAACGTGTTACGAATAAGCCCCCGACTTTCCATCGCACGGTGAGCCTCATCATGATTTCTCAATCGATTTTCAAGGCCTACGACATTCGTGGCGTGATCGGCAAGACGCTCGACACCGACACGGCACGCGCCATCGGCCAGGCCTTCGGCAGCGAGGTGCGTGCGCAGGGCGGCGACGCGGTGGTGATCGCGCGCGACGGCCGCCTTTCGGGCCCTGACCTGTCCGCCGCGCTCGCCGACGGCCTGCGCTCGGCGGGCGTTGACGTCGTCAACGTGGGCATGGTGCCCACGCCGGTCGGCTACTTCGCAGCCAGCGTGCCGCTCAAGCTCGCCACGGGCGAACGCAGCATCGACTCGTGCATCGTCGTGACGGGCAGCCACAACCCGCCCGACTACAACGGCTTCAAGATGGTCCTGCGCGGCAAGGCCATCTACGGCGACCAGATCCAGGCGCTCTATCAGCGCATCGTCGACCAGCGTTTCGAAACCGGCGCGGGTACCTATGCCGATTACGATATTCGCGATGAATATATCGACCGCATCGTCGGCGACATCAAGCTCGCGCGTCCGCTGAAGATCGTCGTCGATACCGGCAACGGCGTGGCGGGCGGTCTCGCGCCGCGTCTGTTCAAGGCGCTCGGCTGCGAACTGGTCGAACTGTTCACCGAAATCGACGGCACGTTCCCGAATCACCACCCGGACCCGGCGCACCCGGAAAACCTCCAGGACGTGATCCGCGCGCTCAAGGAAACCGACGCCGAAGTGGGCTTCGCGTTCGACGGCGACGGCGACCGTCTGGGCGTGGTCACGAAGGATGGCGAGATCATCTATCCGGATCGTCAGCTCATGCTGTTCGCCGAGGAAGTGCTGTCGCGCAACCCGGGCAAGCAGATCATTTACGACGTCAAGTGCACGCGCAACCTGGCGAAGTGGGTGAAGGAGAAGGGCGGCGAGCCGCTGATGTGGAAGACGGGCCACTCGCTCGTGAAGGCGAAGCTGCGCGAAACCGGCGCGCCGCTGGCGGGCGAAATGAGCGGCCACGTGTTCTTCAAGGACCGCTGGTATGGTTTCGACGACGGTTTGTATACGGGCGCGCGTCTGCTTGAAATCCTCGCGCGCGTGGCCGATCCGAGCAAGCTGCTCAACGATCTGCCGAACTCGCATGCGACGCCGGAGCTGCAGTTGAAGCTCGAGGAAGGCGAGAATTTCGCGTTGATCGCGAAGCTGCAGGAGAACGCGAAATTCACGGGCGCCGATGAGGTGATCAAGATCGACGGTCTGCGTGTGGAGTATCCGGATGGGTTTGGGCTCGCGCGTTCGTCGAATACTACGCCGGTGGTGGTGATGCGTTTTGAGGCCGATAACGATGCGGCGCTTGCGCGTATCCAGGCGGATTTCAAGCGCGTGATTCTGGCTGAGAAGCCGGATGCGAAGTTGCCGTTTTGATTGTTTCGTTGATGTCCGTTGCGGTGGGTGACGCCGCAACGGATGGGTGACTGGCGCGGTTGCCGAGTTGGGCGCTGCGCTGGTTTGTCCGCCGTTCTCGACGAACGGCCCGATCAATGGGGCGGCGGCCCGAAGCTGGCCGAAACCGTAGCAGAGACGCTGGTGTTCAAGTCAGGCAAACGGCCATCAATCCTTTCGCAATCCGTTGTGCGAAGCGTGTCGTCCGGCCATCGCAGTAAATCGCATTCTCGCCCTGATCTGCAAATTCATGCACTTTCTCTTCCTCGGTTCGTCGCCGCCATAGGGCGCCTCCTGATTAATAGGCGTCAGGGTTGCAATGCCGACCGGCATGCACGTCGAAAATAAAGCGAATTTGCTGCTTGGCGCTCCAGACGGAGCGAAGGTCAGTTACAACTGCTTCGGCTTGCCCGATCGATACTATTCCTGAATGAGCGGGCGTGAGCGCAGGTGTCACAGGGCCGCTCGCCGCGCACGCAACGCACGTTCTGATGGCGCAATTCTGTACAGAGTGCGGAGGCGGTGTAACATGTCGCCGCCTTCCGAACAGAGTTGGATTGAATGACTAACGCGCCACAACATAAACTTGCCAACCTTGAGATTTTGCGATTTTTATGCTCTGTCTCGGTGCTCTTGTTTCATTACCACGTCTTTGCTTATGTCGGTGGTCAGCCCGACACCATCCCGCATGATCAGTTGCCGTTCTATTCGGAAGTAGGCGCGTTCTATGATCGTGGTTTTTTTGCTGTCCAATACTTCTGGTGCATTAGCGGATTTATTTTTTTCTGGCGATATCAGCAGTCGCTGAAAGAAGGACTTGGTGCACGCGAATTCTTCGTGCTGCGCTTTACCCGGCTATACCCGCTGCACATTGTGACGCTGCTTTACATCGCAACTGTCCAGTTGGGCTACCACTCGATGACCGGCAGTTTTTTTACCTACGTCGAAAATACGCCGTTTCATTTTCTCCAGCACCTGCTGATGCTCGGCAACATTCAGCAGCCCTACCATACCTCGTTCAACGGCGTAACCTGGAGCGTATCTGTTGAGGTATTTGCGTATATCTCGTTCTTTGTGATCTGCAAATATATCAAGCAATCAGGTTGCGCGGCTTTGGTCGTTGCGCTGGCATGCTCTGTCGCGTTCATCGAGTTCTGGCCGAACAATAAATTTCTGCAGTGTTTCGCGCTATTCTTTTTCGGCGGATGTGCCTGCATTGTCCACCGATGGCTGGTGAAGTACAGGCTCACGCTTGTTGCCGCTGCCGGGCTGTTCGCGTACTACGGGGCGTTGACGTGGTGCCGATCTTTTTGGCCGCCGAGTGGCTACTTCCGGATGGTGATCTGCATTCCGCCAGTCGTGCTCGCGTTTGTTTGCTTGCCGATTCCACAATTGCCGATAACCAGGTGGGTGCAGCGCGCCGGGGAGTTGACCTATTCCGTCTATATGCTGCATTTCCCCTTGATACTCACGACCGTTACGATCGCCATGGCGCTGGGCATTCACATTGACTGTCGATCGAGGTCGCTTTTCGCCGCCTACGTTATTGTCGTATTCGGATGTGGGGCGATCTGCTATCGCTATTTCGAGCGGCCCGCTCAACGGATGCTGCGGAGTGCCATGTTGCGCCCGCGTGTCAATCCCACGAGTGCCTCAGCTTGAAGTCGGAGCCAGCGCGCTTCGATCGACTTCGCCGAGTCTTGGCAACGCAGCGGTATGTCTCGCCGGATGCCTGCTGCTTCGGAGTGATGGCGCAGAACATAGCTACGATCTGAGACCGTGTAGTTTCGGCTCGAGAAGACCGACCCGTTGTCGCTCCTTGGCAGGAGCGGCTTCGGCACTGCCCGCGCCAGCCCGAACCGGGCAATCGGAGCATGCTCCGGCACTATCGAGGCGCTGCCGGCCTTACCGCTCTACGCGACAGATGCCAGCGAGGCAGTTCCCACGTATGGCTGTCGATCACCAGCGTCAGCGTTCTCCAGCCATCGCAATCAGTCCAGACGCGGCACGTAACGGTCGACGAGCGCACGTTCGGCATAGTCAAGACCGCCAACATGGCTCGATCAGCGCCTTGATCGGTCGCTCGTGCTACTCCTTCACATCCTGCGCATTTGCGCACATGGTGTTCTCCATGCCGGGCCTGCCGTCTTCGACCCTGCTCTCGACTTCAGAGGGCCATAGATCGTAGGCTCGCCTAGCCTCTGCAACTGCCGTGTTGCCTTGAGTGATCCCCGGCACCAGCGCGCTCTGGCGCCTCGCAGTCGATCGTCTGGTGTCTTCACTCACCTTCGTGCTCATCGTCTTTTCGTCCACTTTGGCGTGAGCAGGAGTTCGCTCGATCAATACATCCGCTGTGATCGGCCCGTCGGTGTGCGCTGAGGTGCGCGGGTGGCGGCCGTATTGGAAATCTGTCCCCGCCCGACTTGCCTGCCCCACGGACCGACTGCCGATCCGAAGTGCTGCAACGGTGTTCATGCGACGCGTGATGTCGGAGAGGAAAGGGCGTGTAATATATTGCTTTTTCTTACTCATACAAGAAAGGCGCATCCGCTCAATCCGTTGCGAATCGTGCGCCGAGAATGCAGGCTGACCTATGAGAGACGCTACCCACGCGGGGAGCCATGACCGCGTCCCGAACGCATATCGCTCGGATATTGATGGCTTGCGAGCAGTCGCAGTACTGTCGGTCGTACTGTTCCATGCTTTTCCAAAGCTGGTGCCCGGCGGGTTTGTTGGCGTCGATATTTTCTTCGTGATATCGGGATTCCTCATCACGAGAATCCTGCTCGACGAGATCAAGAGCGACCGATTCAGCATTGCGGCATTTTACGAGCGAAGAGTACGGCGGATATTTCCTGCGCTGATTACGGTGCTGGCCTTTGTCTGCGTAGCGGGATGGTTCATTCTGTTTCCAGACGAGCTACGCAAACTGGCGGGCGATGTTGTTGCGGGGGCCCTGTTTGTCGCAAACCTGCGCTTGTGGGCGGATACCGGATATTTTGATCGCTCCGCCGCATTCAAGCCGTTGCTGCATTTGTGGTCGCTTGGCGTCGAGGAGCAGTTCTACATCGTGTGGCCGCTGCTTCTCGCGATGGCGCACAAAAAGCGCCGCGTGCTCGAGATCGCCTCTGCGCTTTTTGTCATCTCCTTCGTCATCAATGTTGTCCTTTCGAAAAATCATCCCGCGGCCGATTTTTACTCGCCGGCTTCGCGATTCTGGGAGCTGATGGCTGGAAGCATCCTTGCCTGCTGCCGACCGTCAGGATTGCATCAGGCGCGATCGCTGGCCTCGCTGATTGGCGCGGCGCTCATTGCTTTTTCTGTGGTCTTCATCAATGAATCCCGCGTGTTTCCGGGTTGGTGGGCCGCGCTCCCGGTCGCAGGCGCCACCCTCATCATTGCAGCGGGGAAGGACGCACTGATCAACCGATTTATTCTTTCGCTGCGACCCGCAGTCTGGCTGGGAAAGATCAGTTATCCCCTGTATCTCTGGCATTGGCCGTTGCTCGCTTTCAGCACGGTGCTGGCCAAAGATACGCCCGATCTCCATGTGCGCATCACGCTTGTCGTCTTGAGCGTCTTACTGGCATGGGCGACGTACGCTTTGATCGAGAATCCCATCAGGTTCAAGATGCCACGCGGCGCGAGCATCGCGCTTCCGTGCGCAATTTTGCTGTGCATCGCCGGCACCGGTGTTAGCGCGCAATATGCGAAACATTTGCCCGGCGGCGATCGGGTTGCGCAAATTCCTGATCCCGCCACCGCAAGCGAAGGCGATGGGCACCAGTTTGCCGGATCCGAGTGCGGACCTATTCCGGCAAGCCAGAAGCTTCTTGCATGTGCAACGGATAGCCGCGATCCGCCCGCATTCGTCATGTGGGGTGACAGCAAAGCAGACGTCATGTCCTGGGGATTCATCCGGAACTCCACGCCGGGGAACCGGTGGAGGCTGATGACGCGTCCGGGTTGCGTCCCGACCACGGCCTATGAAACGGCCGCGCCAAACGGGGGCGGGACGCCCGAAGAGTGTTTGCATGCCTCCGAGCTTGCAATGCAGTCGATCATCGAGGATCCGCATGTTAAGGGCGTGGCCATCGTTGCTGCTGCCCGAGTGCTGGCTCAGCAACTGGTGCCTGTGGGATCGTCGACAATTGATCCGAACGCAGCCGAGAAACTCTTGGTAGATGACATCGAGAAGCTCGAGCGCGCTGGCAAGCGCGTTATGTTGATCGTTGACAACCCGACTCTTCCTGACCCGAAGCAATGCATGGAACGGCAGTTCGCGCACACCGCTATCGGTCGTCCCGTCACGAAATTTGTGCGTGGTAGTCAGGTCGATCCGTGCGTGATCAGCTACGCGAGCCACATGCAAGAGTCGGCCAGTTACCGTGCGATGCTGGCCAACGTGCATCGCCTCCGTCCTGAAATCCTGATCTTTGATCCGACGCCCATCCTGTGTGACATCGACACAGGGGTTTGCCCGATTAGCCGTGACGGTAAATTCCTGTACAGCTACGGCGATCATGTTTCCGATTACTCGAACGGCATGATCGCGCGGGCGATGAATCCGGAAATTGATGCGTTCATGAGGCGTTCTATCGATTCTCCGACGCCAATGCGGTGAGTCCCGCATTACCGCCCAGGTAGCCCGTTGTTAATACGGGCGGCTTGGGCTGGCGTCAGCCGCTCTCTCTGGGGGAGCGGCTGCTTTTCAGAAGGTAGCCCGCCGCACACCGGGCGGCTGGCCCTACGCGACAAAAGGGCCCCGACTGGACGCGGATTCGCTTTTCCAGCCCCGGAAAGCCCCCGCTTGAAGCCTGGCTAAGAACCGTCGAAATAGCGCCGTGACAAGCATCGAGGCGCGCAAGGGCCACCGCGCCTCAATCACCACGCCGATCTGGCACCACAACCCATCCCTCCCACCACACCCCTCGGAAAACACGCACTTTCCCCCCCCAATTCACGCCAGCTCTCGCCCAACGCCTCGGGCGCGCTAAAATTGCGGACCTTTCAACCTGTCCGCCCTTCCTGCCTTGAGCGTGCAAAAGATCCTCATCGTGCGCGTGTCGTCGCTTGGCGACGTCGTCCACAACATGCCCGCCATCGCCGATATCCGGCGGCGGTATCCCGACGCGCAGATTGACTGGCTCGTCGAAGAAAGCTTTCAGTCGCTCGTCGAGCTCGTGCAGGGCGTGCGCCGCCCGATCCCGTTCTCGCTGCGGCGCTGGCGCAAGCGCCTGCTCTCGGGCGCCAACTGGCGCGAGATCGGCGCGTTCCGCCGCGCGCTCGCCGCCGAAAAGTACGACCTCGTGATCGACTGCCAGGGCCTCATCAAGACCGCGTGGGTCGCGAGCTGGGCGCGCGGGCCGCTCGTCGGGCTCGGCAATCGCACGGACGGCGCGGGCTATGAATGGCCGGTGCGCTTCTTTTACGACCGCTCGATCCGCATCGAGCCGCGCACGCACGTGGTCGAGCGCACGCGCCAGCTGGTCGCGGCGGCGCTTGAACTACCCGCACCGCAGCCCACCGACGAGATCGACTTCGGCCTCGACACCTACCGCGCCGCGCAGGCGCTCGCGGGCGTCGGCCTGAATCTGCCGGTGCCGTACGTGGTGTTCGTGCACGCGACCTCGCGCGCCGACAAGCAGTGGCCGGACGCCCACTGGATCGAGCTTGGCCAGGCGCTGGTGCGCCGTGGCGCGTCGCTCGTGCTGCCCTGGGGCAGCGACGCCGAGCGCGCGACCAGCGAGCGCCTCGCGCGCGAGTTCGGCGAGGCGGCCATCGTGCCGCCGAAGCTCTCGCTGCCCGCCGTGGTCGGCCTGATCGACGGAGCGGCGGCCACGGTCGGCGTGGACACGGGTCTCGTGCACATCGCGGCGGCGCTGAAGCGGCCGACCGTCGAGTTGTACAATTTCGCGACCGCCTGGCGCACCGGCGGCTATTGGTCGCCGAACGTCGTCAATCTCGGCACTGCGGGGCAGCCGCCCACGCTCGCGCAGGTCAAGGCCGCGCTGGCCGGCTTCGGGCTGCTGTGACGGCGCGAGGCGCCGGACGGGCGACGGGCTCGACAGGCAATCTCTGACAGACTGCGTCGCATCAAAGCGCGCCGTGCGGCCCGCGGGGTATAAGGAGCGGCGCGTGCGGCAAGGCAACGCCCGCCGCGCGCCACTTCGGGCCGGGCCGTGAGCGTCGCGGATGTCGTCGATTTCGCCGATCTCGCCGATATCACGCACGCCGCGCGCGCGACGCACAGGCCGGGCAACCAGATCCAATCGCTTGCAGGGGCGACCATGAAAGAATCCCAGATCATCGAAATTACTTCCGCCGACTGGCAGGGCAAAGGTCTCGCGATGCCGCGAGAGACGCTGCTCGATGCCGTCGAGCAGGGCAAGGTGCTGTACTTTCCGAAGCTCGAATTCGCGATCGAAGGCGGCGAGCGCGCGCTGCTCGATCCGGCCATCGCCGACCCGAAGCGCAAGAACATCAGCCTCGATCCGAACGGCGGCGCGCTGCACGGCGTGCTCGGCGACACCGTCACGCAGTCGGCCGTGCGCGCGCTGATCGCGCGTTATCAGGCGTGCGCGCGCTCGCTCGTCGACGGTCTCTTTCCCGAGTACACGGGCAAGCTGCGCGTGGCGCCCACGAGCCTGCGTCTGCATCAGGTGGAAACGCGCGAGACCTCGTGGCGCAAGGACGATGCGCGTCTGCACGTCGATGCGTTTCCGTCGCGTCCGAACTACGGCGAGCGCATTCTGCGCGTCTTCACCAACGTGAACCCGAACGGCGTGCCGCGCGTGTGGCGCGTCGGCGAGCCGTTCGAGGACATGGCGAAGCGCTTCCTGCCGAACATCAAGCCGCAGTTTCCGGGCTCGGCGTGGCTGCAGAATCTGCTGCACATCACCAAGTCGCCGCGCAGCGAGTACGACCATCTGATGCTCAATCTGCACGACGGCATGAAGGCCGATCTCGACTATCAGAAGTCGAGCCCGCAGCAGACCATCAACTTTCCGCCGGGCAGCGTCTGGGTGTGTTTCTCCGATCACACTTCGCACGCGGTGATGTCCGGCCAGTTCATGATGGAACAGACCTTCTTCCTGCCGGCGAAGGGCATGGTGCACCCGGAGTGGGCGCCGCTCGGCATTCTCGAACGTCTCAAGGGTAAGGAACTGGTTTGATCTTCGATTCGAGCAGGGACTCGGGCGCGCGGGTTGTCCGCGCCGCCGCCGCGCCTCGCGCGTTCGTCCGCGCAGTGGCTGCGATCGCGGAGGCCCGATGCTGAGGGCGGTTTATCGCGCGGCCTGGTGGCTGATCGCGCCGCTCGCGGTGCTGCGCCTGTTCATCCGCTCGCGGCGCGAGCGCGGCTATCGCGAACACGTGTGCGAGCGCTTCGGCTATGCGGCCGGACGCCTGCCCGAAGACGACACGCCGCTGATCTGGGTGCATGCGGTCTCGGTCGGCGAGACGCGCGCGGCGCAGCCGCTCATCGACGCGCTGCTGGCGGCGCGCCCCGACGCGCGCATCCTGCTCACGCACATGACGCCGGGCGGGCGCGCGCAAGGCGAGCAGCTGTTCGGCGAGCGCGTGCTGCGCTGCTATCTGCCGTACGACATGCCGCACGCGGTGCGGCGTTTTCTGCGCACGTGGCGGCCGTCGCTCGGCCTCGTGATGGAAACCGAGGTGTGGCCCACGCTCATCGACGAATGCAAGCGCGCCGACGTGCCGCTCGTGCTCACGAACGCGCGCATGTCAGCCCGTTCGTTCAAGCGCGCGGCGAAGTTCGGCGCAGGCGCGCGCGAGGTGTTCGGCGGCATCACGCGCGTGCTCGCGCAGAGTCCGGCGGATGCCGAACGCCTCACCGCGCTCGGCGCGCGCAACGTGGCCGTGCTCGGCAACCTGAAGTTCGATATGGCGAGCCCGCCCGCGCTCATCGCGCGCGGCCGCGACTGGCATCGTGCGATCGGCGCGCGTCCCGTCTGGGTGGCGGCGAGCACGCGCGAGGGCGAAGAAGAACTCGTGCTGCAAGCGTTCGCGGCGCTCAACGTGCCCGACGCCTTGCTCATTCTCGTGCCGCGTCATCCGCAGCGTTTCGACGAAGTGGCCGCGCTGGTCACGCGCAAGAATCTGAAGCTCGAACGGCGCTCGCAGTGGGCGCCGGCGTCCACGAGCACCGCGCACGCGGATGTAAGCGCCTTGCCGCAGGACGTGAACGTGCTGCTCGGCGATTCGATGGGCGAGATGGGCGCGTATTACGCGGCCGCCGATGTCGCGTTTATCGGCGGGAGTTTGCTGCCGCTGGGCGGGCAGAATCTGATCGAAGCCTGCGCGGTGGGTACGCCGGTGCTGATCGGCCCGCACGTGTTCAATTTCACGCAGGCCACCGCCGACGCCGTGGCGGCGGGCGCGGCGCTGCAAGTGCAGGACCCGGCCGATCTCGCGCGCGCCTTGCGCGAACTCTTCGAGGACAAATCGCGCCGCGTGACGATGGGCGCGGCGGCGGCGGCCTTCGCATCGCGCCATCGCGGCGCGACCGCGCGCACGGTCGACGTGCTCACGACGCTGTTGCCCGAACGCGCCTCGGCCACGACGCTCGATCTCTGAATCTGAACGACGTTCTCACGACGCGCGCCGCTCGGCACGCATCGTGAGCCGAGCGTTCAACCCAGCAGCAATCCCTTCTTCTCGATGAATCCGATCACCTGATCGAGGCCGTCGAGCGCCTTCAGATTGCACATCACGAACGGCCGCTCGCCGCGCATTTTCTGCGCGTCGGAGGCCATGATGTCGAGGTTCGCGCCCACGAGCGGCGCGAGATCGGTCTTGTTGATCACCAGCAGATCCGACTTCGTGATGCCGGGGCCGCCCTTGCGCGGGATCTTCTCGCCGCCCGCCACGTCGATCACGTAGATCGTCAGGTCGGACAGCTCCGGGCTGAAGGTGGCCGCGAGATTGTCGCCGCCCGACTCGATGAAGACGATGTCCGCATCGGGAAAGCGCGTGAGCATCTGGTCGACGGCTTCGAGGTTGATCGACGCATCCTCGCGGATCGCCGTGTGCGGGCAGCCGCCCGTTTCCACGCCCATGATGCGCTCGGCGGGCAGGGCGCCCGCGACGGTCAGCAGGCGCTGATCTTCCTTCGTGTAGATGTCGTTGGTGATGGCGACGAGGTCGTAGCGCTCGCGCATCGCCTTGCAAAGCATTTCGAGCAGCGTGGTCTTGCCGGAGCCAACCGGGCCGCCGACGCCGACGCGCAGCGGCGGCAGTTTCTTGGTGCGCTTATTGGACGAAGTATTGGGCGAATTCATGGGTGAGTGGCTAACGCGAAGTAACGTAAAGCGCGGCGCTCAGGAACGGAACAGCCGCGAGTATTGCGATTCATGGCGCGCGCTCAGAATGCCGAGCTGCGGTGCGAACGTGTTGAGCGAGTCGGGCGGCGTGGCGAGCGCGCGAGCCACGGCGTCGGCGATCGCGGGCCGCAGCGCGACGACGATGCGCTGTCCCGCGACCTGACCGAGCGGCACCGCCTTGAGCGCGGCGGCGGTCTGGTTCTCGACCCAGCTGAACGCGTAGGCGGCGAGCGTCGCATCCGTGGACGCCTCGTGCGCGTAGGCCGCGAAGGCGAACGCCGTGGGTTGCGCGACGGGCGTCATGCGCTCGAGCGTGGCGCGGCGCGCGGCGTCGCCCCATTCGAGCTGCGCACAGAGCTGGCGCAGCGACCAGCCCATCTGCGCGGTCTCGCGGCGCAGTTCCGCCGATTCACGGCTCGCGATGAATTCGGCGTTGGCGTCGATCAGCGCTTGAGTTGCATCGTCGTCGTGTGCGCGCCAGCGTTCGAGCTGATGCGCGAGGAACGGCAGTTCGCCGGGCGCGAGTACGTTGGCGAGGCCGTGGGCGATCCAGTGCGCGGCGTCGTCGGCGGTCTCGACGAGCTTGGCGTCGATGGCCGCTTCGAGGCCCTGCGAATAGCTGAACGCGCCGATCGGCAGCGCCGGCGACGCAAGATGCAGCAGCGCGGTGAGTTCAGCGATGTTCATGGCTGTGGTCGTGCGCGTGGCCGTCGCAATGACCGTGGTCGTGGCCGCATTCGTGATCGTGGTTGTGATCATGATTGTGATCGTCGCCGTGATCATGGCTGTGATCGTGCGCGTGATCGTGCGCATGAGCGTGGCCGTGATCATGACCATGATCGTGTGCATGATCGTGCCCGTGATGCTCGCCATACACGCGCTGCGCGAGCGCGTAGTCTTCGGCGAAGGTCGCGTCGTGACCATGCCGATGACCGCCGCCATACGCGCCCGACTCGGGCTGGAACGGCAGTTCCGCGCGCTCGACCTGCGCGCCGAGGCGCTTGAGCATGTCTTCGAGCACGGGATCGGCTTCGAGCTTCAGTTCGTCGACGCCCACTTCCACGGGCGTATGGCGATTGCCCAGGTGGTACGCCGCGCGCGTGAGCGTGAGGCGGTCGTGCGCGCGCACGCGCAGCACGTTCTGCGCCGCCGCGATCACGCGCACGAGGCCGCCGTCGTCGGCGACCAGCATGTCACCGTCGCGCAGCACCGTGCCGCGCGGCAGCACCACGCCCACGTCCTCGCCCGTGTCGAGCCTGGCTGCGAGGCGGCTCTTGCAGCGCTCGTCGTAGGCGAGCGTGAGGGTGGGCGCGCGCTTGACCAGTACCGGTGCGAGCTTCGCGTTGAGTCGTTTGTCGATCGTGCGCATAGTAATACTTCAAACTTCGTCGTATCTGTTCGCGTAACCCGAACAGATCAGAACAGAAAATACCGCTGCGCCATCGGCAGCACCGTGGCGGGTTCGCAGGTGAGCAACTGGCTGTCCGCGACCACCTGGTAGGTTTCGGGATCGACGCTGATCGACGGCTGCCATGCATTGTGGATCATGTCGGCCTTCGTCACGCTCCGGCAGTTGCGCACCGCGACCACGCGCTTTTGCAGACCATAACGATCGACGATGCCTTTGTCGAGCGAGAGTTGCGAAACGAAGGTCAGCGAGGTCTGCGTGAGCGCGCGTCCGCGCGTGCCGAACATCTCGCGATAATGCACCGGCTGGGGCGTCGGAATCGACGCATTCGGGTCGCCCATCTGCGCGAGCGCGATCATGCCGCCCTTGAGAATCAGCGAAGGCTTGATGCCGAAGAACGCCGGGTCCCAGAAAACCAGGTCGGCCCATTTGCCCGGCTCGATCGAACCCACTTCGTGCGAGATGCCGTGCGTGAGCGCCGGATTGATCGTGTACTTCGCCACGTAGCGCTTGACGCGGAAGTTGTCGTTGCGCGCGTTGTCTTGGGGCAGCGCGCCGCGCTGCACCTTCATCTTGTGCGCGGTCTGCCACGTGCGGATGATGACTTCGCCCACGCGGCCCATTGCCTGGGAATCCGAAGAAAGCATCGACAGCGCGCCGAGATCGTGCAGGATGTCTTCGGCGGCGATGGTTTCGCGACGGATGCGCGATTCGGCGAACGCGATATCTTCGGCAATCGACGGATCGAGGTGATGGCAGACCATCAGCATGTCGAGGTGTTCGTCGAGCGTGTTGACGGTGTACGGGCGCGTGGGATTGGTCGAGGAGGGCAGCACGTTCGCTTCGCCGCAGACCTTGATGATGTCGGGCGCGTGGCCGCCGCCCGCGCCTTCGGTGTGATACGTGTGGATCGTGCGGCCCTTGAACGCGCCCACGGTCGCTTCCACGAAGCCCGATTCGTTGAGCGTGTCGGTGTGGATCGCCACCTGGGTGTCGGTGTCGTCGGCCACGCTCAGGCAGTTGTCGATGGCCGCGGGCGTCGAGCCCCAGTCCTCGTGCAGCTTCAGGCCGATCGCGCCGGCCGCGATCTGTTCCTCGGCGGGCGCGGGCAGGCTCACGTTGCCCTTGCCGAGAAAGCCGAGGTTGATCGGCCAGCCGTCGGCGGCCTGGAGCATGCGTTCCATGTGCCACGGGCCCGGCGTGCAGGTGGTGGCGTTGGTGCCCGTCGCGGGGCCGGTGCCGCCGCCCAGCATCGTCGTCACGCCGCTCGCGAGCGCTTCGTCGATCTGCTGCGGGCTGATGAAGTGGATGTGCGTGTCGATGCCGCCCGCCGTGACGATCTGGCCTTCGCCCGCGATCACTTCGGTCGAAGCGCCGATCGGAATCGTCACGCCCGGCTGCACGTCGGGATTGCCCGCCTTGCCGATGCGCCAGACGCGGCCGTCCTTGATGCCGATGTCGGCCTTCACGATGCCCCAGTGATCGATGATCACGGCGTTGGTCACGACCGTGTCGGCGACTTCGGCGTGCAGGCGCTGCGACTGGCCCATGCCGTCGCGGATCACCTTGCCGCCGCCGAACTTCACTTCGTCGCCATAGACGGTGTAGTCGCGCTCGATCTCGATGAGCAGTTCGGTGTCGGCGAGACGCACGCGGTCGCCGGTCGTGGGGCCGAACATCTCCGCGTAGGCGCGGCGGCCGATCTTCAATGTCATATCGGATTCCTGATGAATTCGAGGCGTCGTGAGGCGCGCCGCGTCAGAGCGGGCCCATCACCTTGCCGTTGAAGCCGTAGACCGCGCGCTCGCCCGCGAGCGCGACGAGTTCGACGGTGCGCTCCTGGCCGGGCTCGAAACGCACGGCCGTGCCCGCCGCGATGTTCAGGCGGAAGCCGCGTGTGGCTTCGCGGTCGAACGTGAGCGCTTCGTTGACTTCGTAGAAGTGGTAGTGCGAGCCGATCTGCACCGGGCGGTCGCCCGTGTTCGCGACCGTCACGCTGACCGTTTCGCGGCCCGCGTTGAGTTCGATTTCGCCGTCGTCGATCAGCATTTCGCCGGGGATCATGGGCGCGTCCTTCAGGGAATCGGATGGTGGACGGTGACGAGCTTGGTGCCGTCGGGGAAGGTCGCTTCGACCTGGATATCGGGGATCATCTCGGGCACGCCGTCCATCACGTCGTCGCGCGTGAGCAGCGTGGTGCCGTAGTGCATGACCTCGGCGACGGTCTTGCCGTCGCGGGCGGCTTCCATCAGCGCGGCGCTGATGAACGCCACGGCTTCCGGGTAGTTGAGCTTGAGGCCGCGCGCGCGGCGCCGTTCGGCGAGCAGCGCGGCGGTGAAGATCAGGAGCTTGTCTTTCTCGCGTGGCGTGAGCTTCATCGTTCTGGTTCGGTTGGGGCAAGTCGGCTGGCGTGGAGCGTGCGTTCAGCTTACGGGAGCCACGTTACGGACAGCTTGCTGCCTCGCGCGCGGCGCGCACGATTCGATGCAAGCTCACAGCAAGGTGTGTGCCAATGAAGGGGACAGCGTGGATGCACCATTCATGCGGTCTTTGTGCACCGCATTGGCGTATCGATGGCGCGAGATTGTGCGCAGGCGCGCGAGTGCGCGCCAGGATGGTGCGACGAGTATGCGGCTCAGGTCGTCCAGAGACGCAGCGGCGCGGCCTTCACGCCGTGCACGAACGGGCGCAGCTGCGTCCAGCATTGCGCGAGCGTGGCTTGCAGCGGCTCCATCGAGCGGCTTACCACGCGCACGAGCAGCACGCCCGGCGCGACGCAGCTCGCGCCCGAGCGCAGCGTGTCGTCGAAGGGCAGCGTGGCGGCGAGATCCTGCGCGAGCGCGTCGGTGCACGCGGGGCCGATCGCCCACAGCACGCCGAACGCCGGAAAACCCGCGAGACCTTGCGGCGCGTCGCGCAACGGATCGGCAGCGTCGATCAGCGCGCGCTCGAACCAGAGCAGTTGTTCTTCCGCGTCGGGCGTGGCCGTGCGCACGACGCGCGTGAGCGCGCGCAGCATGCCCGCCGACCAGCGCTCGCCCGCCGCCTGGCGGCCCAGTTGCGTCGCGTCCCAGCCGATGGCCGTCGCGCCCGCGCCGAGCGTGAGCGCGAAGTCCTGCTCGGCGTGCGCGTCATCGAAGACGAGATTGTTCTGCGGCAGCCAGTCGAGCTTCGCGCCGTCGCCGACATGCACCTTGATGCGCTGGCGCGCGACGCGGCCGTTCGACTTGTACCACTTGGTCGCGCCCGGCGTGGTGATCACGGCGTGCGCGCCGTCGCCGACGTTCACGTCGATATCGAGCCGGTCGCCGCCCGCGATGCCTGCTGGCGGATGCACGATCACCGCGTGGCAGATCGCATCGCCTTCGGGATAGAGCGGACGTTGCACGCGCAGCGGCCCCACATGCAGACGATGCGTGAGCGCCGTGCGCGACGTCTTTTGAAGCTCGAAACCGAGTTCGAGCTTCGCGGCCCATTCGGGTTGCGCGGCGTTGCGCAGCGTGGTGTTGGCGAGCGCGGCGTGATCTTCGTGAAGCGACATGCGGATTTCGTGCGGACCAGTGCGGAAGTTGGCGTGGAGGATAGCATGCGAGGCCGCGCGTCCCGACCGGTGCAAAATCCGCGTGATTGCCTGATTAAACGGCGATCAGCTCGCGCACGCCGTCCGCATCCATCTGCGCGCCCGCGCCGCCCGCGACGATCTCGCCACGGCTCATCACCCAGTAACGATCGGCGATGGCCTTCGCGAAGTCGTAATACTGCTCGACCAGCAGCACCGTGAGGTTCATTTCTTCGACGAGCCGTCGCAGCGTGCGCCCGATCTCCTGAATGATGGAAGGCTGAATGCCTTCGGTCGGCTCGTCGAGAATCAGCAGTTGCGGTTCGCTCATCAGCGCGCGGCCGATGGCAAGCTGCTGTTGCTGGCCGCCCGAGAGATCGCCGCCGCGCCGCGCCTTCATGTCCTTGAGCACGGGAAAGAGCGTGTAGATGTGCTCGGGCACGCCCTTGGGCATGCGCTTCTTGCTCGCCGCGCCCACCAGCAGATTCTCCTCGACCGTGAGACGCGGAAAGATATCGCGCCCTTGCGGCACATACGCGAGGCCATGCGCCACGCGCGCATGCGTGGGCATTTTCGTGAGTGCGGTGTCGCCCCACGCGATGCTGCCGTTCTTCGTCGGCACCACGCCCATCAGGCAGCGCAGCAGCGTGGTCTTGCCCACGCCGTTGCGTCCGAGCAGCACCGTGAGTTCGCCTTCGGGCACCGTCATCGAGACGTTGCGCAGGATGTGGCTGCCGCCGTAATACTGGTTCAGCGATTCGATTGTGAGCATGTCGATGCCTTGTCGGGCTTGGTGGAAGCGGCTTAGCGGCCCAGATACGATTCGATCACTGTCTCGTCGCGCTTGACCTCGTCGAGCGTGCCGTGCGCGAGCACGCGGCCTTCGGCCATCACGGTCACGCGTCCGGTCTCGCCCGCGAGCGCCGCGACGAATTCCATGTCGTGCTCGACCACCATCATCGAGCAGCTGCCGCGCAGACGATTGAGCAGCGCGGCGAGTTCCATCGTCTCGTCGTCGGTCATGCCGGCGGCGGGTTCGTCGAGCAGCAGCAGTTGCGGCTTCTGCATCAGCAACATGCCGATTTCGAGGCGCTGCTTCTGGCCGTGCGAAAGCTCGCCCGCGAGTCGGCGCGCGTCGCTTTCGAGGCGGATCGTTTCGAGCGTCTGTTCGATCTTCGCCTGCGCGTCGCGCCCGAGTCGCGCGCGCAGCGTGGCGAACCAGCCCTTGTCGGCCTTCATCGCGAGTTCGAGGTTTTCCCACACGGGATGCTGCTCGAACACGGTCGGCTTCTGGAACTTGCGGCCGATGCCCACGCGCGCGATCGCCGGTTCGTTCATGCGCGTGAGGTCGAGCGTCTGGCCGAGAAACACCTTGCCCGAATCGGGCGAGGTCTTGCCGGTGATCACGTCCATCATCGTGGTCTTGCCCGCGCCGTTCGGGCCGATCACGCAGCGCAGCTCGCCCGAGTCGATCTCCAGCGAGAGCTTGTTGAGCGCGCGAAAGCCGTCGAAGCTCACGGTCACGTCTTCGAGATACAGGATCGTGCCGTGCGAGGTGTCGATCACGCCGGGCTCGACCACGTGACCCATATCGGCGACGCCCGAGAGCGTGAGGCCTTCCTCGTCGAACGGATTGTGATTGAGCGGATCGTTGAGCATGATGTGTCCGTTCATGAGCGCTTGCCTCCTGCCGCGAGCTTCAGGCGCCGCGCGGCGAGTTCGATCAGGCCCATGATGCCGTTGGGCTGCAACAGCGGCACGAGCACGAAAATGAGGCCGAGGAAGAACAGCCAGTATTCGGCGAAGTAGGCGGTGAAGAAACTCTTCGCGCCGTTCACGGCGAATGCGCCGATGATCGGGCCGATCAGCGTGCCGCGTCCGCCCACGGCTACCCAGATCGCCATTTCGATCGAGTTGCCCGGCGACATTTCGCTCGGATTGATGATGCCGACCTGCGGCACATAGAGCGCGCCCGCGATGCCGCACAACATCGCCGAGACGGTCCAGATGAACAGCTTGTAGCCGAGCGGGCTGTAGCCGAGGAACATCAGGCGCGTTTCGCCGTCGCGCACGGCCGTGACCACGCGCCCGAGCTTCGAGGTGACGATCGCGCGCGCCGCGAGAAACGCGAGCACGAGCGTGGCGAAGGTCAGCAGGAACAGCACCGTGCGCGTGCCCGGATGCGTGATCGGCATGCCCGCGATGCGCTTGAAATCGGTGAAGCCGTTGTTGCCGCCGAAGCCGGTCTCGTTGCGATAGAACAGCAGCATCGCCGCGAAGGTCATGGCCTGCGTGATGATCGACAGATACACGCCCTTCACGCGCGAGCGGAACGTGAAGAAGCCGAACACCCACGCGACCACGGCGGGCACGAGCACCACGAGCAGCAGCGCATAGCCGAGATGCTGCGTGCCGCTCCAGTACCACGGCATGCTGTGCCAGTCGAGAAACACCATGAAGTCGGGCAGATCGCTGCCGTACTTGCCGTCATGGCCGATCTCGCGCATCAGATACATGCCGATGGCGTAGCCGCCGAGCGCGAAGAACAGGCCGTGGCCGAGACTCAGGATGCCGCAGTAGCCCCAGACGAGATCGAGCGCGAGCGCGGCGATCGCGTAGCACATGAGCTTGCCCGCGAGCGTCATGGTGTAGGCCGAGAGATGCAGCGCGCTCGATTGCGGCAGCACCAGCGCGCACAGCGGCACGCCCACGCCCATCACGATGATCAGCGCGATGAGTGCGAGCCACGCGCGCCGCGAGAGCAGGGCGGGGCGCGCGGGCAGGCCGAGCGCGAAGGTCTCGGCGCTGCCGTCGTGCGGCGCGAGCGAAGGACGCGGCGAAGTGGAAGTGGCGGTCGTCATGATCAAGCCTCCGCGCTGCGGCCCTTGAGGGCGAACAGGCCCTGCGGGCGCTTCTGGATAAAGAGGACGATCAGCACGAGCACGGCGATCTTCGCGAGCACCGCGCCCCAGAACGGCTCGATGGCCTTCGAGACGAGCCCGAGCCCGAATCCGCCGATCACGGTGCCGGCGATCTGGCCCACGCCGCCGAGCACCACGGCCATGAACGAATCGATGATGTAGCTCTGGCCGAGGTCCGGGCCGACGTTGCCGATCTGCGAGAGCGCGCAGCCGCCGAGTCCAGCGATGCCCGCGCCGAACGCGAACGCCCACGCATCGACGCGCGCGGTGCGCACGCCCACGCAGGCGGCCATGCGGCGATTCTGCGTGACGGCGCGCACGAACAGGCCGAGGCGCGTTTTCGTCAGCACGGTCCACGCGATGCCGACCACGATCAGCGCGAACGCGAGAATCGCGAGGCGGTTGTACGGCAGGATCAGGTTCTGCATCACGGTCACGCCGCCGCTCATCCACGCGGGGTTTTCGACCTGCACGTTCTGCGCGCCGAAGATCATGCGCGTGGCTTGAATCAGGATCAGGCTGATGCCGAAGGTGGTCAGCAGCGTCTCCAGCGGACGTCCGTAAAGATGGCGGATCACGAGGCGCTCGATCACGGCGCCCACGAGCGCGGCCGCGACGAACGAGGCCGGAATCGCCAGCAGCGGATACCAGTCGAACGCGCCCGGCGCGTAGCGCTGGAACAGCGTCTGCACGACATAGGTGGCGTACGCGCCGATCATCAGAAACTCGCCGTGCGCCATGTTGATCACGCCGATCAGGCCGTACGTGATCGCGAGGCCGAGCGCCGCGAGCAGCAGCACGCTGCCGAGCGAGAGACCCGCGAACAGCGTGCCCGCGATTTCGCTGCGGCGCTGGATCGAGTCGAGCGCGTCGATGCCTTGTTGCGCGACGGCGCGCACATCGGCATCGGGTTCGTTGAAGGCGCCGCTCGCGTTCTTCGCGACGAGCGGGCGCAGCAGTTCATACATGTCGAGATCGTGGCGCGCCGCGACGAGCTTCGTCGCTTCGAGACGCGTGGCCGCGTTCGGATCGCGCAGCGCGGTCATGGCCCAGAGCGTGTCGAGGCGGCGCTTGAGCGCGGGATCCGTTTCCTTGGCGCGCGCGGCGTCGATCATCGGCTTCATCGACGGATCGGGATTCTTCAGCAGCTCCGCGATGGCCGCGCGGCGCGTTTCCAGATCGGGCGAGGCGAGTTGCAGGCCCGAGACCGCGCCCGCGACTTTCGAGCGCAGCAGATTGTTCAGCGTGATGGGCTGCGCGCTCGACGCGACGTCGGCGGCGACCGGTTTGCCGGTGGCGGCGTCGCGCGCGGTGTCGCCGTCGGTGACGAGCACTTCGCCGGCATCGGTGGCGCTGACGTTGTCGTCGGCGAGCGCCTTGAGCAGCGCGAGCGAGGCGGCGTCGTGGGTGGCGATCAGCTTGTCGACGGCGGCGGCCTTGGCGTCGAAGTCGTCGCCGCCGAGCGGGGCGACATCGGCGGCTTCGAGCGCGTGCGCGGACGTGGCGAACGCGGCGCAGAACGTCATGCACAGCGTGACGTTGCCGAGCACGCGGGCGAACCTCGGGAATGAGAGAGCCATGATGAGGTCTTTATGATGCGGGCCGCCGCGCCGCGCGAACGACAGGGGAAGCGACGTCTGGCGCGGCGGCCCGTGGGCAGAACGCGCGCGGCGCTAGAGACGCGCCGCGCGTGGCAGGCATGACGACCGTACGATCAGGCCGTGCGCGAGCGGCGCAGGAAGTTCGGCAGCACGTCCTGGCTGACGACGTCCGGCTTGCCTTCGTTGCCGGCGATGAACGGGCTCCAAGGCTGCGCGCGGATCGCAGTCTTGGTGCGCCACACGACGTTGAACTGGCCGTCGCCGCGAATCTCGCCGATCATCACCGGCTTGTGCAGGTGATGGTTGCCGTCCATCGTCAGCGTGAAGCCCGAAGGCGCCGCCACGGTCTGGCCGATCATCGCCGTGCGCACCTTGTCGACATCGGTGCTCTTGGCCTTTTCGACCGCCTGCTTCCACATATGGATGCCGACGAAGGTCGCTTCCATCGGATCGTTGGTGACGCGCTTGCTGCCGCCCGGCAGATTGTTCGCCTTCACCCACGCTTCGAACTGTTCCTTGAACTTCGTGTTCTGCCCGCCCTTCACCGACATGAAGTAATTCCACGCCGCGAGGTGGCCGACGAGCGGCTTCGTATCGATGCCGCGCAGTTCTTCTTCGCCCACCGAGAACGCGACCACGGGCACGTCGGTCGCCTTGATGCCCTGGTTGCCGAGTTCCTTGTAGAACGGCACGTTCGAGTCGCCGTTGATGGTGGAGACGACGGTGGTCTTGCCGCCCTGCGAGAAGGTCTTGATGTTCGCGACGATGGTCTGATAGTCGCTATGACCGAACGGCGTGTAGACCTCCTGAATATCGGCGTCCTGCACGCCCTTCGAGTGCAGGAAGGCGCGCAGGATCTTGTTGGTCGTGCGCGGATAGACATAGTCGGTGCCGAGCAGGAAGAAGCGCTTTGCGCCGCCGCCTTCCGCGCTCATCAGATATTCCACGGCCGGAATTGCCTGCTGGTTCGGCGCGGCGCCCGTGTAGAACACGTTGCGCGACATTTCCTCGCCTTCGTACTGCACCGGGTAGTAGAGCAGGCCGTTCAGTTCCTCGAACACCGGCAGCACCGACTTGCGCGAGACCGAGGTCCAGCAGCCGAACACGCACGCGACCTTGTCCTGGGTGAGCAGCTGGCGCGCCTTCTCCGCGAACAGCGGCCAGTTCGATGCGGGGTCGACCACCACGGGCTGAATCTGACGCCCCATCACGCCGCCGTTCTTGTTGATGTCGGCGATCGTCATCAACGCGGTGTCTTTGAGCGACGTCTCCGAGATCGCCATCGTGCCCGAGAGCGAATGCAGAATGCCGACCTTGATCGGCCCGCTGCCGGTGTCGGCAGCTTGTGCGAACGGCACGCGTCCCGCTACGGCGAGTGCGCCCGACATCGTCCCGAGTTTCAACAGACTGCGACGTTTCATGTAGATGCCCCTATGGGTGAAGTCGTGGGTCTCGGCGCGTCTGATTACGCGCCCCCGTTGGTGTGTCCAGCCTTGCGGGGTTGTTACTGCAAAGGCTATGCCAGCGCGTGTGTTTTGCGCGATGCACCCGCGTGGAACGCGCCCGGCGTGCGCGGGCAAGCGTCGCGCGGGCCTCGGCGGATGAGGGCGCACGCAAGTTTGCGAATGCGGCGCGCGATGCGCGGGCGAATCTGGTGCAAGGGGACGCGCTTTCGGGCGCGCTGCATCGTTGCAGTGCGCGCGTGCGTGGCGCGGGGTGACCGTCGCGGTGCATGCGTCGCGCGCAGTGCATGGCGAGGTGTTCGTGTGCATCTCGGGTGCATGCCCGATGCATTCAACAGGCAGGGAAGGCTGTCCGCGCGCTACATCGTTGTGCAGACAAGGAGATGGACAGAGGCGGGCCGGGGCGGCCTGGGTGTTACGCGTGATAGAGAGACACGCGCAGAAATGCAAAAGGGCGCGGGATGAGCCGCGCCCTTCTGGCGATGCGTGACATCGACCTCAAGCGGACCGGCGTTGCGCCGATCCCGCCGCGATCAGTACGTCGGCACCTTCGGGTCGACCTGACGCGACCACGCGTCGATGCCGCCTTGCAGGTTGAACACCTGCGTATGGCCGCGCGATTCGAGGAACATCGCGACCTGCGCGCTGCGTGCGCCGTGATGGCAGATGCAGACGATCTGCGCGTCGTCGTCGAGTTCTTCGCTGCGCGCGGGGATCTGCGCCATCGGGATCGAGATGCTGCCGTCGATCTTCGCGGTCTCGATCTCCCACGGCTCGCGCACGTCGAGCAGGACGGGCGCCGGGCGCGCGGAGTCGGCGAGCCATTCGGCGAGGGCGGGGGCGGTCAGGATCTGCATGGGAGACTCAATCGGAAGATAAACGGAACCAGCGGAATACGAATACGGTAACGGGCCGCACGCGCGGCCCGGCGACCATTTTAGAACTTGAAGCGCGACGGCTGCACGGCGTTTTGCAGCGGCTCGACGTAAGTTTCGAACACGCCCGCGATGCGGTACTGCTTTTCGTCCATGCGCGTGATGATCTGCATTTCCATGACCGGCGCGCTGCCGACGAAGGCCGCCAGACGGCCGCCGACCTTGAGCTGCTCCAGCAGTTCCTGCGGCACGACCGGCAGGCCGCCCGAGACGCAGATCACGTCGTAGGGCGCGTTCGCGGCCCAGCCGCGCGCGGCGTCGCCGACCGCGACTTCGGCGTTCAGCACGCCGTTCTTCACGAAGTTGGCGCGCGCGAATTCGGCCAGTTCCGTGTCGATTTCCACCGTCAGCACCTGCTGCGCGCGGTGCGCGAGCAGCGCGGCCATGTAGCCCGAACCGGCGCCGATTTCGAGCACGCTTTCGTGCTTCTTCACCGCGAGTTCCTGCAGCACGCGCGCTTCGACGCGCGGCGCGAGCATGTGCTGGCCATTGGGCAGCGGCAGTTCCAGGTCGGCGAACGCGATATCGACATAGGCCGCGGGGACGAAATGCTCACGCTTGACGATCGAGAGCAGATTCAGCACGTCCTGGTCGAGCACGTCCCAGGGGCGAATCTGCTGTTCGATCATGTTGAAACGCGCTTGTTCGATGTTCATGGTGACTCGGCGTTATGGTTCGGTTCGAAGTTCGGGTTGAAGTTCGGTTCGACACGGATTTGGACAGGCTGCCTGGCGCTGATCGAGCGGAGCGGGTCTCGCGGACCGCCGCGAAAAACGGTGCCAGGCAATCGCGAGATTGTACCAAAGGCCTTTGCGGCGGCGTCTGCCCGTCGGCAGTGCCGGGCCGGCGCGGGATCAGTATTTGTCCTGGCTCCGTGCGCCTTGAAGTTTCGCCGTCCGCGTATCAAAAATGTAATCGATTACATTTTCCCGAAGCAGGACGGCCAAGAATGGCCACGAACGGCTCCCATCGACCGCCATCGCCATGACGATTCCCGCCCAGCCGCATGCCGCCCACGCCGATCCGGCGCGTCTCGCCGACGCGGGCGAGGGCGTCGATGGTGAGCGCGACGACGGCGGCGAAGGTCGCGGCGGCTCGATCGCCTCGGTGGCGCGGCGCGCGGGCGTCTCGGTGGCCACGGTGTCGCGCGTGCTCAACGGTCACGCCAACGTGCGGCCCGCCACGCGCGAGCGCGTGCTCGCCGAGATCGAGACGAGCGGTTACCGCGTCAACGAACTCGCGCGCAATCTGCGCACGGCGGAAAGCCGCCTGCTGCTGACGATGGTGCCGGACTTCGGCAACCCGTTTTACGCGGAGATCGTGCGCGGCATCGACAGCGTCGCGCGCCAGCACGGCTATTTCATGCTGCTCTGCGACACGGGCGCCGACGCGGGCCGCGAGCGCGGCTACTTCGACCTGCTGCGCCGCCATCGCGCGGACGGCGCGATCTGCCTCGATCCGGCGACGGTCCAGCAGGCCAACCGCGCCGCCGCGCACGAACCGGCGCTGCCGTGGGTCGCGTGCTGCGAGTTCGATCCGGCCGCGGGCGTGCCTTACGTGGGCATCGACAACTTCGCGGCGGCGCGCGACGCGGTGCGCCATCTGATCGCGCGCGGACGGCGGCGCATCGCGCTGATCAATTCCGACGATCACTATCAGTATGCGCAGCAGCGCCGCGACGGCTACCTCGCCGCGCTCGCCGAGGCGGGCATCGAGCCGCGCGAGGCGTGGCGCGTGAACCTGAACTGTCTCGATTACGACGCGGGCGCGCAGGCCGCCGCCGCGCTCATGCAGCAACGCGGGTCGCGCGCGGCGAAGCCGGACGCGATCTTCGCCGTTTCGGACACGCTCGCGGTGGGCGTCGTGAACGGCTTGCGCGGCACCGGCTGGGCCGTGCCCGAGGACGTCGCCGTGGTCGGTTTCGACGATATCGCGCTGGCCGCGCAGATCGATCCGCCGCTGACGACCATCGCGCAACCGATGCGCGCGCTCGGCGAGACGGCCGCGCGCCTGTTGTTGACGCGGCTCGCCGATCCGCGCGCGAGCGTGCCGGGCGTGTTGCTGCCGCATCGACTGGTGGTAAGGCAAAGCGCTTGAGCGTGCTTGAGCGAGCGTCGCCGTGATTGAACCTGTTTGAACGCAGGACAAAAGTGATTAGCTGAGGAGACCCGCGAGAGAAGGCGGGCGGCGTCGCACCGGTCGTACAACGTGCGCGCCGCCCGCCGGACCCCGCCCGAACCGGAGGAGCGAGCGGCCATGAGCGTCGCCGTGCGATTCAACGATATCCGCAAGGACTTCGGCCCCGTGCGCGTGCTGCACGGCGTGAGCTTCGAACTCGCGCCGGGCCGCATTCATGGCCTGCTCGGCGAGAACGGCGCGGGCAAGTCCACGCTGATGAAGATCCTCGCGGGCTACGAGCGCCCGAGCGCGGGCGAGATGCTCGTCGACGGCCGCGCCTGCCAGTTCGACGGCTCACGCGCCGCCGAAGCCGCGGGCATCGTGCTGATCCATCAGGAGTTCAATCTCGCCGAACATCTGACGATCGCGCAGAACATCTTTCTGGGCCACGAAAAGAAGCGCGGCCTGTTCGTCGACGACACCGCGATGCGCCGCGAAGCGCGCGCGCTGCTCGCCCAGGTCGGGCTCGAACGCCATCCCGACACGCCCGTGCGCGAATTGATCGTCGCCGAAAAGCAGCTCGTGGAGATTGCCAAGGCGCTCGCGCGCCACGCGCGCCTGCTCATCATGGACGAACCCACGGCCACGCTCACGCCGAGCGAAACCGCGCGCCTTTTCACGCTGATGACGAAGCTGCGCGCGGACGGCGCGACGATCGTCTACATCTCGCACAAGCTCGACGAAGTGGAGCGCATCACCGACGACGTGATCGTGATGCGCGACGGCCGCTTCGTGGCCGCGAGCGCGACGGCGGGACTCGCGCGCCAGCAGATGGCGAACCTGATGGTGGGCCGCGACGTCTCCGACATGTTCCCCGACAAGCGCATCGCCGCCGACGATGCGCCCGTCGCGCTGCGCGTGCGCGGCCTGACCGTGCCGGGCTGGGTCGAGGACCTGAGCTTCGAGGTGCGCGCGGGCGAGATACTTGGTTTCGCGGGACTCGTGGGCGCGGGCCGCAGCGAGGCTTTCGAGGCGCTGGTCGGATTGCGCCGCAAGCACGCGGGCGAAGTGGAAATCGGCGGACGCGCGGTCACGCTCAAGCATCCGCGCGACGCCATGCGCCACGGCCTCACGTATCTGAGCGAGGACCGCAAGGGCAAGGGTCTGCATCTGAATCTGAGCCTGCAGGACAACCTCACGCTGATGACGCTCGAGCGCTACGGCCATCCGCTGCTCGATCTGAAGGCCGCGCGCGCCGCGCTGGAAAAAGCGGTGCGCGACTTCGGCATTCGCACCGGCGACCTGTCGAGCCGCGCGCGCATGCTCTCGGGCGGCAATCAGCAGAAGCTCGCGCTCGCCAAATTCCTGCAGCCCGATCCGCGCGTGATCGTGCTCGACGAACCCACGCGCGGCGTCGATATCGGCGCGAAACGCGACATCTATTTCCTGATCGAGCGGCTCGCGGCCTCGGGGCGCGCGGTGGTGGTGATCTCGTCGGAGCTGATCGAATTGATCGGGCTCGCGCATCGCGTCGCGGTGATGCGCGCGGGACGGCTCGTCGCCACGCTCGGACACGAACATCTGAACGAAGAGGAGCTGATCGCCCATGCAACCGGCACCCACTGAAGCGGCGAGCGCCCACGCGCGCACGCGGCGCTTCGTCGTGCGGCTCGCGCACCGGCTCGCGGGCGTCGGGCCGCTGATCGGCCTCGTCGCGCTGTGCGTGGTCGGCACCTTGCTGAACCGCGACTTCGCCACCGTCGACAACCTGCTCAACGTGCTCACGCGCACCTCGTTCATCGGCATCATCGCGGTGGGCATGACCTTCGTGATCATCTCGGGCGGCATCGATCTGTCGGTCGGCTCGATGGCGGCGCTGATCGCGGGCGTGATGATCTGGGTGATGAACACGCTCGCGGCGGGCGTGGGCGGTCATGCGTTCGCGCCGCTCGCGATCGTTGCGATCGGCATGGCGATCGCGCTCGTGCTGGGCGCGATGTTCGGCCTCGCGCATGGGCTGCTGATCACGCGCGGACGCATCGAGCCATTCATCGTCACGCTCGGCACGCTGGGCATTTTCCGTTCCGTGCTCACGTGGCTCGCGGACGGCGGCGCGCTCACGCTGCAAAACAATCTCGTCGATCTCTACGGGCCTGTGTATTACGCGAGCCTGTTCGGCGTGCCGGTGCCCGTGTGGGTGTTCGCGGCGATGGCGGCGGGCGGCGCGCTCGTGCTCAACCGCACGGCGTTCGGGCGGCACGTGCAGGCGATCGGCTCGAACGAGCAGGTCGCGCGTTATGCGGCGATTCGCGTCGATCGCGTGAAGTGCGCGACTTACGTGCTGCTCGGCCTGTGCGTGGGCGTGGCGACGGTGCTCTACGTGCCGCGCCTCGGCTCGGCCACGCCGACCACGGGCATCTTGTGGGAACTCGAGGCGATCGCGGCCGTGGTGGTGGGCGGCACGGCGCTCAAGGGCGGCGAAGGGCGCGTGGCGGGCACGGTGGTCGGCGCGATCCTGCTTTCAGTGATCGCGAACATTCTGAATCTCACCAGCATCATCAGCGTGTATCTGAATGCGGCGGTGCAGGGCGTGGCGATTATCGCCGTGGCGTTTTTGCAGCGTGGCAGGCGGTAGGCGGTCGAGTCGAAATTGTTTCGGATGGCGAATCAAAAACGTCGGTGCAAGACGCTTTCACAGGACGGGCGTGCGCGCCCGCACAACAATCATCGGAGACGGCATCATGAAGAATACGATTCGTGCGATGTGGACAGGCGCGCTGACGCTCGGCGTGGCGGCGATGTTCGCTTCGCCTTTCACGTCAACCCCGGCGCGCGCCGACGACAAGGTGACGCTCGGCGTCGCCATCCCCACGGCCGACCACGGCTTCACGGGCGGCATCGTCTGGTGGGCGAACGAGGCGAAGAAGGATCTGGAGAAGGCGCATCCCGACCTGAAGATCATCGTCAAGACGGCGGCCAATGCGCCCGATCAGGCGAACCAGTTGCAGGACCTCGTGACCGTCAACAAGATCAACGCGCTGGTGATCTTCCCGTATGAATCGGCTTCGCTCACGCAGCCGGTTGCGCAGGTGAAGAAGAAGGGCGTCTACGTGACGGTGGTCGATCGCGGCCTGACCGACAAGAGCGCGCAGGACGCCTACGTGGCCGGCGACAACACGGCGTTCGGCAAGATTCCCGCCGAGTATCTGGCGAAGCAGTTGAACGGCAAGGGCGATATCGTCGCGCTGCGCGGCATTCCGACCACGCTCGACAACGAGCGCTGGAACGCGTTCACGGCGGTGCTGAAGAACTATCCGGGCATGAAGATTCTCGACGCGAAGTATGCGAACTGGAATCGCGACGACGCCTTCAAGACCATGCAGGACTTTCTCACGCGCTTCAAGCACATCGACGCCGTCTGGGCCGCCGACGACGACATGGCCGTGGGCGTGCTCAAGGCCATCGATCAGGCCAAACGCAGTGACATCAAGATCGTGTTCGGCGGCGCGGGCTCGAAGGATATGGTCAAGCGCGTGATGGACGGCGATCCGCTGATTCAGGCCGACGTGTCGTATTCGCCGAAGTTCATCTACGACGCGATCAAGCTCACGGCCGAGGCGCGGCTCGCGGGCAAGTCGCTGCCGCCGACCACGATCATTCCTTCGGTGCTGATCACGAAGGAGAACGCCAGGCAGTTCTATTTCCCGGATTCGCCGTTCTGAACGCGCGAGCTTCTTCGTGAGTTAACCGCCGCCGCGTTGTGTTGCGTCGCGTGGCATCGCGTGGCGTTCGCGCGAGGCGCGGCGGCCCAGCCGAGGATTCGGACCGATGAAAACACTCAAGGGTCCGGCGATCTTCCTCGCCCAGTTTCTGGGCGAGGAAGCGCCGTTCGACAGCTTCGCGCATATGGCGCAGTGGGCCGCGCAGCTGGGCTACAAAGGCATTCAGGTGCCGACCGATACGCGCCTGATCGATCTCGAACAGGCGGCCACGAGCACGGCGTATTGCGACGAGCTGCGTCAGACCGCCGACGATGCGGGCATCGCGATCACCGAGTTGTCGACGCATCTGCAAGGGCAACTGGTGGCCGTGCATCCGGCGTATGACGCGCTGTTCGACGGCTTCGCCGCGCCGCACGTGCGCGGCAATCGCGAGGCGCGCACGGCGTGGGCCATCGATCAACTGAAGCTGGCCGCGCGCGCCTCGCGCAATCTGGGCTTGAGCGCGCACGTGACGTTTTCGGGCGCGCTCGCGTGGCCGTATGTGTATCCGTGGCCGCAGCGTCCGTCCGGTCTCGTCGAGGCCGCGTTCGACGAACTCGCGCGCCGCTGGCGGCCGATACTCGATGCGTTCGACGAAGCGGGCGTCGATGTCTGCTACGAACTGCATCCGGGCGAGGACCTGCACGACGGCGTGACCTTCGAGCGCTTTCTCGCCGCCGTGGACGATCATCCGCGCGCGAACATCCTCTACGACCCGAGCCATTTCGTGCTTCAGCAGCTCGATTACCTCGCGTTCATCGACATCTATCACGCGCGCATCAAGGCTTTTCACGTGAAGGATGCGGAGTTCCGGCCCACGGGCAAGCAGGGCGTGTATGGCGGCTACAGCGGCTGGGTCGAGCGCGCGGGACGTTTTCGTTCGCTCGGCGACGGGCAGATCGATTTCGGCGCGATCTTCTCGAAGCTCACGCAGTACGACTTTCCGGGCTGGGCGGTGCTCGAATGGGAATGCGCGCTCAAGCATCCGCACGACGGCGCGCGCGAGGGCGCGGAGTTCATCAAGCGGCATCTGATCCGCGTGGCTGAGCATGCGTTCGACGACTTCGCGGGCAGCGGCGTGGACGACGCGCAACTGAAAGGCGTGCTGGGTCTCTGACAGGTAACGGAGGACAACCAGGAGCAAGGTAATGACACGCAGATTGAGACTCGGCATGGTGGGCGGCGGCGAGGGCGCGTTTATCGGCGCGGTGCATCGGATCGCGGCGCGTCTCGACGACGACTTCGAACTGGTGGCGGGCGCGTTGTCGTCGGATGCGGCCCGCGCACAGGCGAGCGCCGAAGCGATCGGCCTCGCGCGCAGTTACGCCGACTGGCGCGAGATGGCGCGCGAGGAGGGCGGGCGCACGGATGGCATCGACGCGGTTGCGATCGTTACGCCGAATCATCTGCACGCGAGCGTTGCGCATGCGTTCATGGATGCGGGCATCCACGTGATCTGCGATAAGCCGCTGACGGTGTCGCTCGACGAAGCGCGCGCGCTCGCCCGGCACGCGCGCGACGCGAACGTGGTGTTCGCGCTTACGCATACGTATTCCGGTTATCCGCTCGTGCGTCACGCGCGCGAACTCGTGGCGGCGGGCGAACTGGGCGAGGTGCGCGTCGTGCAGGTGGAGTACGCGCAGGATTGGCTCGCGAATCCGATCGAGCAGGGCGGCGCCGACAGCCGCAATCGTCAGGCGAGCTGGCGTACCGATCCGGCGCTGGCGGGCCCGGCCGGTTGTCTCGGCGATATCGGCACGCATGCGTATCAGCTGGCGGCGTTCGTGAGTGGTATGGAGCCGGTGGCGGTCGCCGCGGAGGTGCATACGTTCGTGCCGGGACGGCGTATCGACGATCACGTGCAGGCGATGCTGCGTTACGCGAACGGCGCGCGCGGCATGCTGTGGGCGAGCCAGGTGGCGAGCGGCGCGGAGAACGCGCTGCGGCTGCGCGTCTACGGCACGAAGGCGGGGCTCGCGTTCGATCAGGAGGAACCGAACGTGTTGTGGCTCACGCCGCAGGGCGGCGAGGCGCAGCGGCTCACGCGCGGACGCGTGACGGGCGCGGCGGCATCGCACGCGACGCGCGTGCCGCCGGGGCATCCCGAAGGGTATCTGGAAGCGTTCGCGCAGCTGTACCGCGACGCGGCGGCGCAGATCCGCGCGCGCGACGCGGGTCAGCCGCCGCCGCCCGCAAGCCGTCTGCTCACGACCGTCGACGACGGCGTGGCCGGGCTGCGCTTTATCGAAGCGGTGCTGGCCAGTAGTGCCGCCGACGGGGCGTGGCGCGCGCTCGCGTGAGTTCGCGGATCGGCGAGCATCGTTAGCTCGTTAGCCATTCGGATGAATGGCGCGTATTTCGGGACAGGGCAAAACTTGCGGCGTGTCTAACACGCTTCAAGGATGCTCATGTCTAACGTCATACAGTTGAATTACAATGCGGCGTCGATTACCACGCGAGGGAGTCAGGCGATGGGCGCAAGCGCATTGGTACAGGTCCGCATCGATCCGGCGTTGAAAGAGCGCGCCACGGTGGTGCTGGAAAAGATGGGGCTCACGGTGTCGGATGCCGTGCGCATCCTGCTGACGCGCGTCGCGAACGAGGGCGCGCTGCCGGTCGATTTCGCCGTCGATCCGGCCACGCACGACGCGTGGTTCCGCGCGAAAGTGCGGGAAGCGCTCGAAGACCCGCGCCCCGCCGTGGAGGCCGAGGCGGTCGAGGCGCATTTCGCGAAGCGGCGCGCGCGCCGAAGCTAGCGCCGCTTCATGTCGCCTCACCAACTCACTGCGCCAGATACACGAACTTCCCGCCGCGGATCGTGCCCATCACGCTCGCGCGCTGGTCCAGACCCACGTGGTCCTTCTCGCTCGTGTTGACCACGCCGTTGGGCACGACCAGTTCGTGCGCGTGCTCCAGTTCGCTGCGCAGCGCCACACGGAACGCCTCGGTGCCGGGCTGTGCGGTCTTGAGCGCGCGCGTCACGGCGTCCGCGAGGCGCGGGTACACGCCGGCGGCGTCGCCCGCGAACTGCGTGACGGTGCCGGGGCCGTATTTGGCCTCATAGGCATCCACGAAAGCGAGCGCCGCTTTCTGCGCGGGCTGGTCGGCGGGCAGCGTGCGCGCCACCACCACGGGCTGGGTCGGGAACAGCGTGCCTTCCACGTCCTTGCCGCCCAGCTTGATGAATTCGGGCGTGGCAATGCCATGCGTCTGATAGATCGCGCCCTTGTAGCCGCGCTCGACCAGCGTGCGCTGCGGCAGCACGGTCGGCGTGCCCGCGCCCGCGATCAGCACGGCGTCGGGTTTCGCGGCGATCAGCTTGAGGATCTGGCCGGTCACGCTCGCATCGCTGCGGTTGAAGCGCTCGGTCGCGACGATCTGGAGGTTGCGTTCCTTCGCGAATTTCGTGAACTCGTTGAGCCAGCTATCGCCGTAGCTGTCCGCGAAACCGATGAAGCCCACCGTCTTCACGCCGTGCGCGGCCATGTAGCGCGTCATCACGTCGGCCATCGCGGCGTCGGTCTGCGCCATCTTGAACGCCCAGGTGCGCGCGCCTTGCTGCGGTTCGACCACGGAAGCCGAGCCCACCAGCGTGATCATCGGCGTCTTGCTTTCGGCCACGGCGTCGAGCGCCGCGAGCGCGGCGGGCGTGATGTTCGGCCCGACGATCACGTCGACGTGATCCTCGTTGATGAGCTTGCGGATGTTGCGCACCGCGGCGCCTGGGTCCGAGCCGTCGTCGAGCACGATGTAATCGGCTTTCTGCCCGGCGATGGTCGGCGGCCACATCAGCATGGCGTTCTTGCTCGTGATGCCGATGGCGGCGGCGGGGCCGGTGCTCGACAGGTCGATGCCCACCTTGAGGTCGGCGTGCGCGGCCGGGGCGGCAGCGCCGAGCGCGAAGGCGGCGGCGACGGCCAGTGGACGAAAGGCAGGGCGCAGGGAACTCAGACGACTCAGACGCAGATACGACTTCATGCAGCGGTCTCCAGGAAGGAAAAAAGCGAGAAGCGTTCTATCTAGTTAGTAGTGGGTGTGAACCTGAGTGAGCGCGGCGCGGCCGCCGACGGGCCGCCGACCCCACATCCGGCGTGCCTGTCGCCAACATTCCCTTCGCTTACAGCTCGTAGGTCTCGTGCTCGCCCTTGAGCGCCTGTTCGATCAGCTTGCGGTTCAGGCTCGGCGAAAGCAGTTCCACGAGCGTGTAGACATAACTGCGCAGATACGCGCCCTGCTTGAGCGCCACGCGCGTCACGTTGCTGCCGAACAGGTGCCCCACCGGCACGGCGCGCAGATGGCGGTCGCGCTCGGCGTTGAAGGCGATATCGGCCATGATCCCCACGCCCAGACCCAGTTCCACATAGGTCTTGATCACGTCCGCGTCGATGGCTTCGAGCACGATGTCGGGCGAGAGCCCGCGCAGGCGGAACGCCTCGTTGATCTTGGTGCGGCCCGCGAACGCGTTGTCGTAGGTAATCAGCGGAAATTGGGCCAGATCGTCGAGCGAGAGCGGCTTGCGTTCCAGCAGCGGATGATCGGGTAGCATCACGGCCACGTGATGCCAGGTGAAGCAGGGCAGCGAGACCAGTTCCTTATAGTTGGAGATCGCCTCGGTGGCGATCGCCAGGTCGGCCTGGTCGTGCAGCACCATCTCCGCGACCTGGGTCGGGCTACCTTGCAGAATCGAAAGGTGGACCTTCGGGAAGCGCCGCTTGAACTCGGCGATGGCGCCCGGCAGCGAGTAGCGCGCCTGCGTGTGCGTGGCCGCGATCACCAGGTTGCCTTGATCCTGGGCCGCATAGTCCTTACCTACGCGCTTGAGGCTCTCCACTTCCTGAAGAATGCGCTCCACGGAGGCGAGGATGATCCGGCCGGGTTCCGTGAGCGAGCGCACGCGTTTGCCGTGGCGCGTGAAGATTTCGACCCCTAATTCATCCTCCAGCTCGATGATCGCCTTCGAGACGCCGGGCTGACTGGTATACAGGGCCTTCGCCGCTTCCGTGAGGTTGAAATTCTGGCGCACGGCCTCGCGCACGAAGCGGAACTGGTGGAGGTTCATATATAACCCCTTGGCATATCAACCTGATTTTTGAATCGTTTGAAATATAAGGCGAGTTTATTACCATTTCCCCAACTTTTCCAATATGGATATCTGTTTTGGTCATTAGCAAATGACCGGCGAGTTGAAGGTGCCGGTCGGGCTGGAACAGAAATAGCGAAGTCGAAGTCGGAGAGCGCGGCGTAACCGGAACGCCGCGATTGATACAACCCTGGGGTCCCCGAATGTACCAATACGATCAGTACGACCAGACCATCGTCGACGAGCGCGTCGCGCAATACAGCGACCAGGTTCGCCGCCGCCTGTCGGGCGAATTGAGCGAAGAAGAATTCCGCCCGCTGCGTCTGCAAAACGGCCTGTACTACCAGCGCCACGCCTACATGCATCGCATCGCGATTCCGTACGGCAATCTGCGCAGCGACCAGATGCGCATGCTCGGCACCATCGCGCGCGAGCACGACCGCGGTTACGGCCACTTCTCGACGCGCTCGAACATCCAGTACAACTGGATCAAGCTCGAAGAAACGCCCGAAATCCTGCGCAAGCTCGCGTCGGTCCAGATGCACGGCATCCAGACCTCGGGCAACTGCATCCGCAACATCACCGCCGACCAGTTCGCGGGCGTCGCGCCCGACGAAGTCATCGATCCGCGTCCGTGGGCCGAGATCATGCGTCAGTGGTCGACGTTCCACCCCGAATTCGCGTGGCTGCCGCGCAAGTTCAAGATCGCCGTTTCGGGTTCGAAGGAAGACCGCGCCGCCGTGCAGATTCACGATCTGGGCGTCTACCTCGACCGCAACGAGCAGGGCGAAGTCGTCGCGAGCATTCTCGCGGGCGGCGGTCTGGGCCGTACGCCGATCATCGGCGCGATCATCAAGCGCGACCTGCCGTGGCAGCATCTGCTGACCTACTGCGAAGCCGTGCTGCGCGTGTACAACCGCTATGGCCGCCGCGACAACCTCTACAAGGCGCGTATCAAGATTCTCGTGAAGGCGCTGTCGCCCGAGAAGTTCGCGCAGCAAGTGGAAGAAGAGTGGCAGCACCTGAAGGACGGCCCGTCGACGATCACGCAGGCTGAAGTGGACCGCGTGTCGCAATACTTCGCGCCGCCGGCCTACGAAAAGCTGACCGACACCGACACCTCGTACGAAAAGCATCTGCTCGAAAACCGCGCGTTCGCACGCTGGGTCGAGCGCAACGTGCGTCCGCACCGCGTGCCGGGCTACGCTTCGGTCACGCTCTCGCTCAAGCCGCAGGGCATCGCCCCCGGCGACGCGACCGACGTGCAGATGGAAGCCGTGGCCGACTGGGCCGACGAGTACTCGTTCAGCCAGGTGCGCGTCTCGCACGAGCAGAACCTGATTCTCGCGGACGTGAAGAAGCAGGACCTGTTCGCGCTGTGGGAAAAGGCGAAGGCAGTCGGTTTCGCGACGGCCAACGTCGGCCTGCTGACCGACATCATCGCGTGCCCGGGCGGCGACTTCTGCTCGCTCGCGAACGCCAAGTCGCTGCCGATCGCCGAAGCGATCCAGCAGCGTTTCAGCGACCTCGATTTCGTCTACGACCTGGGCGACCTGACGTTCAACATCTCGGGCTGCATTAATGCGTGCGGTCATCACCACGTCGGCAATATCGGCGTGCTGGGCGTGGATAAGGACGGTTCGGAGTGGTATCAGGTCACGCTCGGCGGTGAGCAGGGCACCGGCGCCAACGGCGCGCGCCTTGGCCGCGTGATCGGCCCGTCGTTCTCGGCGGAAGAGATGCCCGACGTGGTGCAGAAGGTGATCGACACGTTTGTCGAAAACCGCATCGACGGCGAGCGTTTCATCGACACGTACGACCGCATCGGCATGGGCCCGTTCAAGGAGCGCGTGTACGCATCGCGCCAGCCGGCCCACGCCTGATCCGCCCGCAACGAGATACGAGAGTTAAGCAATGGCATTGATCATCAAGAATCGCGAGATCGTTGAAGACAGCTGGCAGGTCGTGCGCGCCGCGGAAGACGGCGTGCTGCCCGACGTGGCTGCGCTGCCCGCAGGCAAGGTGCTGGTTCCGTTCGCGTACTGGCAGGCCAACCGCGACGCGCTGGCCGCGCGCGGCAAGGACGAACTCGGCGTGTGGCTCGCGCCGGACAGCGAACCGGCTGACGTGGTCGCCGACTTCGACAAGATCGCGCTGATCGCGATCGACTTCCCGGTGTTCCGCGACGGCCGCGGCTATTCGATCGCGCGTCTGCTGCGCGAGCGTTATGGCTACAAGGGCGAGATCCGCGCGATCGGCGACGTGCTGCGCGACCAGCTGCGCTTCTACGAGCGCTGCGGCTTCGACGCCTACGCGCTGCGCGCCGACAAGGACATCCACGACGCGCTGAAGGCGTTCACGGAATTCACGGTGCAGTACCAGGGCGCGTTCGACGAACCGTCGCCGCTGTTCCGCCGCCGTGCGGCACAAGCGGCACAAGCGGGTTCGGCAGCATGAGCACCGCTTCTACCGCAGCCAGCGAAGTCACGGCTGACCTGCAGGCGAAGATCGAGCGGCTCGATGCGCTGCTCGACTCGATCGCCGCGCGTCACGCCGACGTCAAGCTAGCCAGCAGCCTCGCCGCCGAAGACATGCTGCTCACGCACGCGATCCTGTCGCGCGGCGTGAAGATCGGCATCTTCTCGCTGAACACGGGCCGCCTGCACGCCGAAACGCTCGGCATGCTCGACACGGTGCGCGAACGCTACGGCTACGCGATCGAACAGTTCCTTCCGCAGCAGGACGCGGTGGACGAATACGTCGCGCAGCACGGCCTGAACGCGTTCTACGAGAGCGTCGATCTGCGCAAGCGCTGCTGCGAGATCCGCAAGGTCGAGCCGCTCAACCGCGCGCTGTCGGGCGTGTCGGCGTGGGTCACGGGCCAGCGCCGCGAGCAGTCGGTCACGCGCGCGGAGCTGCACGAGGAAGAACGCGACGAAGCGCGCAACATCGACAAGTTCAATCCGCTTGCGGACTGGACCGAAGCCGATGTGTGGAACTATCTGCGCGCCTTCGACGTGCCGGTGAACCCGCTGCATGCGCGCGGCTATCCGAGCATCGGCTGCGAACCCTGCACGCGTGCGATCCGTCCCGGCGAAGACAGCCGCGCGGGCCGCTGGTGGTGGGAGTCGCGCGACACGAAGGAATGCGGACTGCACATCACGTCGGTGTCCGCGATTCCGGTGGTGGCGGTGTCGCCGATCGGCCAGGCGAGCTAAGATTGAAGTTTTCGCGCCGCTTTCGATGTTTTAACGAACGTCGAACGGCAGCGAAGTCGAATACAGAGTAACGCGCCCGACGCAAAGGGCGCGATCAGACGAAGGATTCCGAACATGAGCACGACGCTCGATTCCGCAGTGAACGCCCCGCTTCAGGTGACGGCGAACCGCATGGACCATCTCGACTGGCTCGAAGCCGAGTCGATCCACATCCTGCGCGAACTGGTCGCCGAATGCAGCAAGCCGGCGCTGCTGTTCTCGGGCGGCAAGGACTCGGTCGTCGTGCTGGCGCTCGCCCTCAAGGCGTTCGGTCTCGGCGCGAACCGCAAGACCTCGCTGCCGTTCCCGCTCGTTCACATCGACACGGGCCACAACTACGAAGAAGTGATCGACTTCCGCGATCGCCGCGCAGCTGAAATCGGCGCGGAACTCGTGGTCGGTCACGTCGAAGATTCGATCAAGAAGGGCACGGTGCGTCTGCGCCGCGAAACCGACTCGCGCAACGCCGCGCAAGCGGTCACGCTGCTCGAAACCATCGATCAATACGGCTACACCGCGATGATCGGCGGCGCGCGCCGCGACGAAGAGAAGGCCCGCGCGAAGGAGCGCATCTTCTCGTTCCGCGACGAATTCGGCCAGTGGGACCCGAAGGCGCAGCGCCCGGAACTCTGGAGCCTGTACAACGCGCGTCTGCACAACGGCGAACACCTGCGCGTGTTCCCGATCTCGAACTGGACCGAACTCGACGTGTGGCAATACATCGAGCGCGAAAAGCTCGAACTGCCGTCGATCTACTACGCGCACCAGCGCGAGATCGTGCGCCGCAACGGCCTGCTCGTGCCGGTCACGCCGCTCACGCCGATGAAGGAAGGCGAAGTCAGCGAAATGGCGCAGGTGCGTTTCCGCACCGTGGGCGACATCAGCTGCACCTGCCCGGTGGCGAGCGATGCCGACAACGTCGAGAAGATCATCGCCGAAACGGCCGTGACCGAAATCACGGAACGCGGTGCCACGCGCATGGACGACCAGGCGTCGGAAGCCGCGATGGAACAGCGCAAGAAGCAAGGTTATTTCTAAAGAGCACGCAGAGGAAGAATTGAACATGGTTACGACGCATCAACCTGAAGACCTCGGCGTGCTGCGCTTCATCACGGCGGGCAGCGTGGACGACGGCAAGAGCACGCTGATCGGCCGCCTGCTGTACGACAGCAAGGCAGTCCTTTCGGATCAACTTTCGGCGCTTTCGCGCGCGAAGAACAAGCGCACGGTCGGCGACGAAATCGACCTGTCGCTGCTCACGGACGGCCTCGAAGCCGAGCGCGAGCAAGGCATCACGATCGACGTGGCGTATCGCTACTTCGCCACGGCCAAGCGCAAGTTCATCATCGCGGATACCCCAGGCCACGAGCAGTACACGCGCAACATGGTTACGGGCGCCTCGACGGCGCACGCCGCGATCATCCTGATCGACCCCACGCGCGTGACGGTCGAGAACGGCGTGACGCAATTGCTGCCGCAAACGAAGCGCCATAGCGCGATCGTCAAGCTGCTCGGTCTGCAACACGTGATCGTCGCGATCAACAAGATGGATCTGGTCGATTACAGCGAAGCGACCTTCAACCTGATCCGCGAAGCCTACGTCGAACTCGCGCGCCAGCTCGGTCTGGAAAACGTGCGTTTCGTGCCGGTGTCGGCGCTCAAGGGCGACAACATCGTCGGCCTGAGCGAGCGTATGCCGTGGTACGTGGGTGAGCCGCTGCTCGATCTGCTGGAGCAACTGCCGGTCGCGCAGGCGACGGGCGACGCGCTGCGCTTCCCGGTGCAGTGGGTTGCGCGCCAGGACGGTTCGAGCGCCGACGACTTCCGCGGCTACATGGGCCGTGTCGAAGCGGGCGAAGTGAAGGTCGGCGACGCCATCACGGTGCTGCCGGCGGGCCGCGCAGCAACGGTCGCGGAAATCATCGCGCCGGTGCCGGGCGGCACGGCGCAGGTCGACCGCGCGTTCGCGGGCCAGACCGTCACGATCCGTCTCGCGGAAGACGTCGACGTCTCGCGCGGCGACACCTTCGTGCCGGCCGGCGACGACACGCAACCGGCCAAAAAGCTCGAAGCGGACCTCTGCTGGTTCGACGAGGAGCCGCTCTCGCCGCAGCGCAAGTACCTGCTCAAGCAGACCACGAGCACGGTGTTCGCGAAGATCGGTGCGATCAAGGAAGTGCTCGACGTGCATACGCTCTCGCACGCCGTCGACCGCCACAACCTGGCGATGAACGACATCGGCCGCGTCTCGCTCACGCTGCAAAAGCCGCTCGTCGCGGACCTGTATGATGTGCATCCGGGCACCGGCGCCTTCGTCCTCATCGACGAAGCCACGCACCACACGGTGGCCGCGGGCATGATCCGCGCAGTCGCCGCCTGACGCCGCTGCGCGTCGCGCCCGCGCCGGTTCACGATACGTGGCGGCGCGCGGCGCAGCGCCTGGCTTGCGCGTCCAGCGCGTGCGGTTTTGGAGTCTTCTAGCAAATGGGCAAGGTCTATCTGATCGGCGCCGGACCGGGCGCCGCGGATCTCATCACGGTGCGCGGCGCGCGTCTGCTCGGGCAGGCGCAGGTCGTCCTGCACGACGCGCTCGTCGAGCCGGCGATGCTCGAGTACGCGCCGCGCGACGCGAAGTTCATCGCGGTCGGCAAGCGCTGCGGGCAACGCTCGACGGCGCAGCACTTCATCAACAAGCAACTCGTCGATGCCGCGCTGGAGCACGACGTGGTCGTGCGCCTGAAGGGCGGCGACCCGATGCTGTTCGGCCGCGCCGACGAAGAAATGCGCGCGCTCGAAGCGGCGGGCATCGAGTATGAAATCGTGCCGGGCATCACGGCGGCGCTCGCGAGCGCGGCGACGCTGCAACGCTCGCTGACGCTGCGTGGCGTGTCGCGCAGCGTGGCGCTCGCCACGTATTCGCGCGCGGCGGGCAGCGAGGAAATTCGCGAGCACGTGAACGCCGATTCGCTGGTGTTCTACATGGGCCGCGACAGCGCGCCCGAGATCGCGCGCCAGCTGATCGAAGCGGGCCGCGCGGGCGAGACGCCGGTGGCGATCGTCGAGGCGTGCAGCACCGCGCGCGAGCGCTCGCTCACGCTGACGCTGGCGCGCCTGCAGGCGGGCGAGGCGCAGGATTGGCTCGACGCGGCGCAGCCGAGCCTGCTGATGATCGGCGAGGCGTTTCGCGCGCGCGCCGCGCAGCAGGAAGGCGAGGCCGCTGGTTCGCACGACACGATGCAGGACGAACAGGATCCGCGCCGCGCCGCCGCGTAAAGCATAAAAAACGGGGGTTGTGCGTAGGGCTAGCACGAAAGCAGAAGGGAACAGGGCCGCTGAAAAGCGGCCCTTTTCTTTTGCGCTGTTAGACGCGCTGACGCGCCGACGCGCCTTAGCGCGACGGACTCAGTCGTCGCCGGGCGACGCGTGCGTGAGGCAATAGCCGACGATCGCGTCGAGCACGCCATCGTCCTCGCCAACGGCGGTGGCGCAGCGGATCTGCACGCCCGGATGCGCGACCTGGCATTGCGCGACGAGCGCGGGCAGATCGCGGCGGATATGTCCGCCCTGGCCGAAGAACACCGGCACCACGGTGATGACCGTGCAGCCTTGCGCGGCCTGCGCGGCGATGGCGTCGGGCAGGCTGGGTTCCATGAGTTCGAGGAAGGCGAGGGCGACGGGGCCGCTCTCGTGTTCGGCGCCGTCAGCGCCGCGCGCCGCCGCGAGCTTTGCGGCGAGGCGCGTGAACGGCTCTTTCCAGCGTGCGTCGCGCGCGCCGTGGCCGAAGAGAATCATGCCGTGCGTGCCCATCGTCGATTCTCCCTGATCTACGTGCGCCGCTAGTGCCGGTCGACCCACTTCAGCCCGATTAGGCCGAGCGCGAGATAGATCAGCGCGGGCGTGGCCGCTGTAAGCGGCGCGGGCCAACTGCTCAGGTTGCCGATGTGCGAGAACAGCGTGTTGACGAGCTGGAAGCTCATGCCGAGCATGATGCCGCCGAACACCTTCATGCCGACCACGCCCGCGCGCGTATGCAGATACGCGAACGGCAGCGAGAGCACCAGCATCACGAACACCGCGAACGGGTAGAGCAGCTTGCGCCACAGCGCGATTTCATAGCGCTGCGTGTCCTGATGGTTTTCCTGCAAATGCTGGATGTAGCGGAACAGGTTGAACATCGACATCCGGTCCGGCGACACCAGCAGCACCGAGAGAATCTGCGGCGTCAGTTCCGAGCGCAGCGAGTATTCGGGCAGCGCCGTCTGACTCGCGCGATAGACGGGCGCGAGCGCGTCGGTCGGCGTGTTCGGCGGCGGCGGCACGCTCGTCAGTTCGGTGTCGGTCACGTCCTTGAGCAGCCAGTGGCCCGGCGGCTGATAGGTGCCGGTCTTCGCGATGCGCACGTTCGAGAGCTTGAACTGCTTGTCGAATTCGTAGATGCGCACGTCGGTGATGGTCGCGTCCGGCTGCAGCTTGCCGACGTTCACGAAACGCGTGACCTGCTCGCCGTCGACGCGCGCCGTGAGCGTGTCCTTCACCCACACGCCCGACTGGAAGTTGCTCGACACGGCCGAGCCCAGCGCTTCGAGACGCACGCGCTCCGAAAGCTGGTCGGTGTACGGGCCCACGACTTCGCCGATCAGATAGGTGAGCAGCACGAGCGGCACGCCGATCTTGAGCAGCGAGCGCAGCGCCTGGCCGGTCGCGAGACCCGAGACGCGGAAAATCGTGAATTCCGAGCTGGCCGCCATCTGCGCGAACACATAGATCGCGCTGATCAGCGCCGCGACGGGAATGATTTCATAGAGCCGCGACGGCGCCTGCAAGCCCACGCGCAGCACCGCGTAGGCGAACTTGTAATTGCCGTGGCCGACCGAGTTCAGTTCGTTGATCAGGTCGAAGAAGAAGAACAGACCCGAGAAGGCGAACAGGATGAACACGAACGTCAGGTAGACCTGACGCGCGAAGTATTTCTCGTAAATGCGCATCGGTCAGTTCCCCTGCGACGCGCGGCTGAACATCGCGCGTGTAAAGAGCGGCCGGTTGCGCACACGCAGCCAGAAAATGAAGACCACGAGCGCGAGCACGATCACGTGCAGCACCGCGATCCCGAGGCCGAACGACATCTTGCCTTGCTCGATCTGCGACTGGACGACGTTGAGCAGATTCGAGTACGTGAGATAGATCAACACGGCCATCACGAGGTTGATCGTGCGGCTGCGGCGCGGATTCTGATACGCAAGCGGGATCGCCAGCAGCATCAGATTGATCGCGATCAGCGGCAGGCCCGCGCGCCAGGCGAATTCGCCGAGATTGTCTTCGGTGGGGTGGCGCAGCAGATCGGGCGTGGAGGTCGAACTGGCCGACGGCGTGTTCACGACCGGCTGGCTCTGGACCTTGACGCCGTAGCGCTGGAATTCGGAAATGCGGAAGTCGGGATGACCCGGCTCGCCGTCGTAGCGGCGGCCGTTTTCGAGCACCACGAAGCGGTCGCCGTTTTTCGTGGTTTCCGTGTGGCCGGTCTTCGAGACGATGACGTTGACCTTGCCGTTCTCCGTGCTCGTGACGAACACGTTTTCCACGCGCCCCTGGTCGGGGCTCATGGACTCGATGAAGAACACGCGGTGCGTGGTGGGCGATTCGCGGAACTGGCCCGGCGCAAGCAGCGACACCTCGTCGCGCTGCTGGAAGCGCGCGCGAATGAGCTTGCTCTGCGCGTTCGACCACGGCCAGCCGATGAACGCGAAAAAGACGATCGCCAGGATGATCGGCGTGGAAAACACGGCGATCGGCTTGATCAGGCGCGTGAGGCTCACCCCGGAGGCGAGCCAGACGACCATTTCGGAATCCTTGTACCAGCGCGTGAGGACGAACAGGATCGACACGAAGAGCGTGACGATGAGCATCACGGCGAGATAGCCGATCACGGTCAGGCCGATCAGGACCAGCACGTCGCGCGGGTCGATCTGGCCCGAAGCGGCGAAACCGACGATGCGGATCATCATCGTCGTCAGCATGATCGTGAGCAGAACCATGAACACAGCGCCAGCCGTGTACGCGAGTTCGCGCTGCAGGGAACGTTCGAAGATCATTCTAGATGGGCAGGGCGGGCGGCTCGGACCAGGCGCCGCGCCTTTCGCGCAACCGCCGAGGAGCCGCCGCGGGAAAAATAGCGGATAATTGCGGCTTTCATCCTAAGCCCTGATTTTATCCGAGGACAAGCGCGATGGACTTTAGCATAAAAGCCTGTGATTGGAGCAAAGGCGGGGAAGGCCCCTTCCTGACCGGCAAGTCGGATTGCGTCGTGGTGGGCGTCTTCGAGGCCCAAACCCTCTCGGGCGCGGCATTCGCGCTCAATGCGGCGCTCGGCGGCATGATCGCCCGCGTCGTGAAGGCCGGCGATATCGACGGTAAAGCCGGCTCCACGCTGTTCCTGCCCGAAGTGACGGGCATCGGCGCGTCGCGGGTTCTGCTGGTCGGTCTCGGCAAGCAGGATGCATTCGGCCAGAAAGCCTATAACGATGCCGCGCGTGCGGCATGGCGCGCGATCCTCGGCACGCGCATCGCCCAGGTGACCTTCACGCTCGCGCAGCTGCCCATCAAGGAGCGCACCAGCGAATGGGGCGTGCGCGCCGCCATTCAGGTCCTGCGCACCGAGACCTACCGCTTCACGCAGATGAAGAGCAAGCCCGACGTCACGCAGCGCGCGCTCAAGCGCACGGTGTTCAGCGTCGACGCCGCCGACGAGAAGGTGGCGAAGGTCGCCGCCAAGCAGGCCGTGGCGCTCGCCAACGGCATGGACCTCACGCGCGACCTCGGCAACCTGCCGGGCAACGTCTGCACGCCGACCTATCTGGCCGCCACCGCGAAGAAGCTCGCGCGCGACTGGAAGCTCAAGGTCGAGGTGCTGGGCCAGCGTCAGATCGAAGCGCTCAAGATGGGTTCGTTTCTTTCTGTAACAAAGGGCTCGGTCGAACCGCCGCAATTCATCGTGCTGCATTACCAGGGCGCCAGCGCGAAGTCGGCGCCGGTCGTGCTGGTCGGCAAGGGCGTCACGTTCGACACCGGCGGCATTTCGCTCAAGCCCGGCGAGGGCATGGACGAGATGAAGTACGACATGTGCGGCGCGGGCTCGGTGCTCGGCACGATCCGCGCGGTCGCCGAAATGGGCCTGAAGCTCAATGTGATCGGCATCATCCCGGCGTGCGAAAACATGCCCGCGGGCAACGCCACCAAGCCGGGCGACATCGTCACGACGATGGCGGGCCTCACGGTCGAAGTGCTCAACACCGACGCCGAAGGCCGCCTGATCCTGTGCGACGCGCTCACTTACGCCGAACGCTTCAAGCCGGCCGCCGTGATCGACATCGCCACGCTGACGGGCGCCTGCATCATCGCGCTCGGTCATCACAACAGCGGCCTGTTCTCGAAGGACGACGCGCTCGCGGGCGAGCTGCTCGACGCCTCGCGCGAAGCGAGCGATCCGGCCTGGCGTCTGCCGCTCGACGACGAGTATCAGGATCAGCTGAAGTCGAATTTCGCCGATCTCGCCAATATCGGCGGGCGTCCGGCGGGCAGCGTGACGGCGGCGTGCTTCCTCTCGCGCTTCACCGAAGCGTATCCGTGGGCGCACCTCGACATCGCGGGCACCGCATGGAAGAGTGGCGCGGCGAAGGGCGCGACGGGCCGTCCGGTGCCGCTGCTGGCGCAATTCCTGATCGATCGCGCTTCGCAATGATGCTGGCAGTGCAAAGCGGGGCAGGCATGAAAATAGCGGCGGGGCGGGCATGACGCGCATCGACTTTCATACGAATGTCGGCGACTCGCTGCTGTACGCGTGCCGTCTCGTGCGCAAGGCGTATCAGGCGGGCCAGCAGGCAGTGGTGCTGGCCGAGCCTGGACGCCTGCGCGCGTTCGACGAGATGCTGTGGACGTTTTCGCCGCTCGACTTCGTGCCGCATTGCATGGCCGACAGCGCGCACGCGGCCGAGACGCCCATCGTGCTCGCCACGGACCTCGAGCGCGCGCCGCATCATCGCGTGCTGCTCAATCTCGGCGCTGAGGTGCCGCCGCAGTTCGCCCGCTTCGAGCGCCTGCTCGAAGTGATCGGCGACGCGCCCGAGGAACTCGCGTCCGGGCGCGAGCGCTACCGCTTCTATCGCGATCGCGGCTATGCGCTGAACAACTACAAGCAAGGCAGTTGACGCGCCCCGCCTTGCTTGACCGACTTTCGAAGGAGGCGATCATGCCCGATCTCCACGACGTCGAAGAGGCGCCGATTCCCATGCTGGACGAGGTGCTGGTCAACGGCAACCTGCTGCGCGCGCGCTCGCCGTTCGAGCACGTTGCGGCGCCGCAGGCCGATGCGCCCCATGCGGCCGTTCATGCGGACGAAGCCGCTCATGCCGATCATCGGGTTGCCCCCGGCCCTGTCGAGCACGACGATCTGCCCGAACTGGTCGACCGCTTCGAGCCGCACATGTCGTTCGTGCCGCCCGAGCCGGCTTTGCCCGCGGGCGTTGCGGCGTTCGCGGCGGCGCATGCGGCACATGCGGCATCCGAGCCGCAGTTCTCCGCGCCGCCTTCTGCTCAGCCGGCCGTGCCATCGTCGGCGGCTTACGAACCCGAAGGTCTTTTCGCCCACGACGCCGACGCGCTCGTCGAGCGTCTGCGCGGACGCGCCTTGAGCTGGCTCACCGGCGAAGGGCGCGGCGTGATCGAGGCGCGTTGCAGCGCCGCGATGCAGGAGCACGCGCACTGGATCGTCGGGCAGGTTTCACGCGAGATCGGTCTCGCACTCGAAACGGAATTGAAGGGCTGGGTGAAGGCCGCCGTGCGCGAGGAGCTGGCCGCGCGCGCCGGACATACCGGTTCTCACGAAGTCTGAGCGGGGTGATGTGCAGCGCGTCTGCACGCTTCCTGATCTTGCTTCGCTGATCGCTTTCGCTGCGGCGCGTCACGATGTGCGCGCGCCGCACGCGTCTTGATTGCGCGTGCTGTCTTGCGCGTTGCTTTGTACGCGTTTCTTCGTGCGCTGTTCTTCGTGTGCTCGTTCGTTATTTCAGCGTGAGAATCCAGCTCGCGAGCGTCGCCGCCTGGCCGGGGCTCAACTGCGTGTTGGCGGGCATGGGCACCATCCCCCAGACGCCGCTGCTGCCTTCCGCGATCTTGTGCGCGAGATAGTTCTGCGCGTCGGGCTTGCCTGCGTATTTCGCGGCCACGTCGCGCAGCGCGGGGCCCATGAACGTGCGCGTGACCGAATGGCAGCTCATGCAGTTCTGCTGCTGGGCCAGGGCGAGTCCGCCGGGGCCGTTCTGCGCCTGCGCGTCCGACGCGGCGAGGCCGAACGTGAGCGTGAGCGCGGCGGCGAGCGTCGCTGTCTTGTTCTTCGCTTGCGACTTCTGTTTCATGCTGGTCTCCGCCAGCGTAGGCGCCGGCTGTGTCGACGCATTATAAGAGCAAAGGGCGCGCGGATTTTCCGTGCGCCCTTTGCGTTGTCACAGCCGCTGTGCCGGGACCGCGTGCCTAGCCCGTGACGGCGCCCTTGTTGGCAGGCCGCGCGAGCGCCGCGAACTTCGCGAGCACGCCGCGCGTGTAACGCGGCGCGGGCTGCTTCCACGCGGCGCGGCGGCGCGCGAGTTCGGCGTCGTCGATATTCAGCTGCAGCAGCAGCTTGTGCGCGTCGATGGTGATCGAATCGCCTTCCTGCACCAGCGCGATCGTGCCGCCTTCGAACGCCTCGGGCGCGACGTGCCCGACCACCATGCCCCACGTGCCGCCCGAAAAGCGCCCGTCGGTGATGAGCCCGACCGTTTCGCCGAGCCCCTTGCCGATGATCGCCGAAGTGGGCGCGAGCATCTCCGGCATGCCCGGTCCGCCCTTCGGCCCGAGGTAGCGCAGCACGACCACGTCACCGGCCTGGATCTTGTCGGCGAGGATCGCGTCCATCGCGCTCTGCTCGTCGTCGAACACGCGCGCCGGGCCGGTGATCACCGGATTCTTCAGCCCCGTGATCTTGGCGACCGCGCCGTCGGTCGCGAGGTTGCCCTTCAGAATCGCGAGGTGGCCTTCCTTGTAGAGCGCCTGGTCGATCGGATAGATCACCTTCTGGTCGGCGCGCGGCTTCGACGGCACGTCCTTGAGTTCTTCGGCGATCGTCTTGCCCGTGATGGTCATGCAGTCGCCGTTGAGCAGGCCCGCGTCGAGCAGCAGCTTGAGCACCTGCGGAATGCCGCCCGCCGCGTGCAGATCGGTGGCGACGTACTGGCCCGAGGGCTTCAGGTCGCAAATCACCGGCACCTTCTTGCGCATGCGCTCGAAGTCGTCGATGGTCCAGTCGATTTCGGCGGCGTGCGCGATGGCCAGATAGTGCAGCACCGCATTGGTCGAGCCGCCCGTCGCCATGATCAGCGCCACGGCGTTTTCGATCGACGCCTTCGTGATGATGTCGCGCGGCTTGAGATCCTTCTTCACCGCTTCGACGAGCACGCGCGCCGACTCCGCCGCCGAATCCACCTTCTCCTGATCGGGGTTCGCCATCGTCGACGAATAGAGCAGCGACATGCCGAGCGCCTCGAACGACGAACTCATCGTGTTGGCCGTGTACATGCCGCCGCACGAGCCCGTCGACGGACACGCGTTCTGCTCGACGCCCTCGAAATCCTCCTCGCTCATGCGGCCCGCCGTGAACTCGCCGACCGCCTCAAACGCCGAGACGATGGTCAGGTCCTTGCCCTTCCAGTGGCCCGGCCGGATCGTGCCGCCGTAGACGTAGATGCCCGGCACGTTGATGCGTGCGAGCGCGATCATGCCGCCCGGCATGTTCTTGTCGCAGCCGCCGATCACGACCGCGCCGTCCATCCACTGGCCCTGCACGCAGGTCTCGATGCAGTCGGCGATCACTTCGCGCGAGACGAGCGAGTACTTCATGCCTTCGGTGCCCATCGACATGCCGTCGGAGATGGTCGGCGTGCCGAAGGTCTGGGCGTTGGCGTCGGCGCCCTTGAGCGCGTCCACGGCGGCGTCGGCGAGCCGTTGCAGGCCCGCGTTGCAGGGCGTGATGGTCGAGTGGCCGTTGGCGACGCCGATCATCGGCTTGTCGAAGTCGGCCTTCTCGTAGCCGAGCGCGTAAAACATCGATCGGTTCGGCGAGCGCGCGACGCCTTGCGTGATGTGCTTCGAACGACGGTTGTATGCCATGGGGACGCTCCGTGTCTCGATTGCGATTGTTGTGGGGACGTGCGTGTCAGGATGGTGTGTCGCGAGCGCAATGTCCAATATATTATTCGTGGCTTATTGAGTCGAAAAACATATCAATGGAGCGCGCACGATGAGTCTCGCGAGTCCCGATCTGCGCCAGTTGCGCTACTTCGTGGCAGTGGCCGAGGAGCAGCATTTCGGCCGCGCCGCCGCGCGTCTGTCGATGACGCAGCCGCCGCTCTCGCAGGCGATCCGCGCGCTCGAAGACGCGCTGGGCGTGGAACTGTTCGCGCGCACGCGCCGCTCGGTCGAACTGACGGCCGTGGGCGCCGACCTGCTGCCCGAGGTGCGGCGCCTTCTGGCGTCGGCGGAGGCGCTGCGGCCGCTCGCGCAGAGCCTCGCGCGCGGCGAGGCGGGCGTGCTGGCGCTGGCCTTCGTCTCGACCGCCGACTACGGGCTGCTGCCGCTCTTGCTGCGCGACTTCGGCGCGCGTTATCCGCGTGTGCGCCTGCAACTGGCCGAGGCGACCAGCGACGTGCAGGTGGACGAACTGGTGGCGGGGCGCATCGACGCGGGCCTCGTGATCGCGCCCGTGCCGCCGCGCCACGCGGCGCAGCTTGCGTATCTGCCGGTCGCGCGCGAGCCGCTGGTGATCGCGATGCCTGCCGCGCTCTCGGCGCAGATCGGCGGCCCGGAAGCCGTGGCGGATGTTGAGCCGGACGCCGACGACGGCTGGTGCGCCACGCCCGTGAACCTGCGCGATCTCGCCGATGTGCCGCTCGTCGTGTTTCCGCGTCATCTGGCCCCCGGATTCCACGACACGATCATGGACTGCTACGGCGCGGCCGGGCTCGCGCCGCGCGTGGGTCAGGAGGCAATCCAGATGCAGACGATCGTGAGCCTCGTCTCGGCGGGCATGGGCGTCGCGCTCGTGCCGCAATCGCTGCGGCATCTGCGGCGCACGGGCGTGGTCTACCGGCCGCTCGCGCAGGCCGTGCCGACGATTAAAACGGGGCTCGTCTGGCGCGCGGAGGAGGTGAGCCCGGTGCTGGCGGCCTTCATCGAGATCGTGCGCGCGCATGCGGCGACGGTGAACGCAAAGCGGGACGCGTGAAGTCTGCGCCGCGGAGGCGTGTGCACGGCGGCTTCATCCCTGTCCCTTAAAATCCTGAGTCAACGCGACATGTGCATTTTGGCTCGCACGCCCCGGCGTCGGCGATAATGTCACCCCTCGGCGCCGCGTAACGTGCAACCCGCGTGGCGTATCTTGCAACCCGCTTTCAAGCTCACCGCCGACAAGAATCCACTTCACGATGCTCATCCACCCGAATTTCGACCCCGTCGCCATCCATCTGGGGCCGCTCGCCGTGCGCTGGTACGGCCTCATGTATCTCGTCGGCTTCATTCTCGCGATCGTGATCGGCCGTCTGCGCCTGCGCCTGCCCTACGTGGCCGCGCAGGGCTGGACCGCCAAGGACATCGACGACATGCTGTTCTACGGCGTGCTCGGCACCATCCTCGGCGGGCGACTCGGCTACGTGCTGTTTTACAAGGCGAGCTGGTACTTCGCGCATCCGCTCGACATCTTCAAGGTGTGGGAAGGCGGCATGTCCTTCCACGGCGGCTTCCTCGGCGTGACCTTCGCGATGGTCCTGTTCGCGTGGCAGCGCGGGCGCACGTGGCTGCAGGTCACCGACTTCGTCGCGCCGATGGTGCCGACGGGTCTCGCCGCCGGGCGTCTGGGCAACTTCATCAACGGCGAACTGTGGGGCCGCGTGACCTCGCCGGATTCGCCGTGGGCGATGATGTTCCCCGGCGCCGCGAACGACGACGCCGCCTGGCTGCAAACGCATCCGGCGCTGGCCGCGAAGTGGCATCTGAGCGAAGTGTTCGCGCAATATCATCTGCTGCCGCGCCATCCGTCCGAGCTGTACGAGATCGCGCTCGAAGGCATTGCGCTGTTCTTCGTGCTGATCCTGTTCTCGCGCAAGCAGCGTCCCGTGGGCGCGATTTCGGCGATGTTCCTGATCGGCTACGGCCTCGCGCGCTTCACGGTGGAATTCGCGCGTGAACCCGATGACTTCCTCGGCCTGCTCGCGCTCGGTCTGTCGATGGGGCAGTGGCTCTCGCTGCCGATGATCATCGTGGGCGTGCTGCTGATGATCTGGGCGTATCGCCGCGCGAAACGCACGAATGGTACGCAGCAGACGGCTGCCGCGAAAAGCTGAAGCGAAACGCTGAAGTGTCATGAAAAAAGCCACGGCGTCTGCCGTGGCTTTTTTGTTTTGCGCGCGAGCGTGTGCCCGTGTGCGAGCGCGTCGCGCTTACTTCATCTGCACCGAGCCCGAGACGTTGACCGTCACCGTGGACGTACCGCCTTCGAGCGGCATGGGCGCCATCTTCGCGTCGGCGCTGGCGGCGCGCGCGCTCATCATCATCATCGGACGCGGCGGCACGCCAGAGTGGCCCACGTTCACGTCGCGGATCGCGTAGCCGCTGTAGCCGAACGCGCGCGCATTCGCGGACGCCTGGTCGCGGAACGACGCGATCGCCTCGCTCGACAGCTTCTGCTCGGCGGCGCGCTGCGCTTCGGGCGAGAGCGAGAACGCCACGTTGCCCACCTGCATGACCGACGAAATATCGCCCGCGAGTTTCGATGCCGCTGCGAAGTTGCGCGATTCGAGCACGACCTCGGTGCGGCCGCGCCATGCGGAGATGCGGCCGTCGCGGTCGGTGGACGGATAGATCGAGAACTGGCCCGAGCGCGCGGTCACGCCGGCGACGCCCTTGGCCTTTTGCAGCGCCGAGTCGGCGCGCTGATTGAGCGTGGCGGTCAGCGACGCGGGATCGCTCGCTTCCTGCTCGTAGAACAGGGTGATCGTGACGACGTCCTGCGGCACCTCGGCGCTCGCCTGGGCCGACAGCGAGAGCACGCCCGAGGGCTGATAGCGCGCGTCGCTCTGCGCGAATGCGGCGCTGGGCGCGAGCGTCAGGGCGAGCGGAATGGCGGCGGAAAGTGCAGCGGCGAGCGTGACGGCGGTTCTTTTCTTCATTGAGGCTCCTTGCAGAACGAGTGCGCCAGCGGCGCGCGGCTGCCCGCTACATCGCGCGGCTGCCTGTGTGTTCACTGCGCAGACGCGCCCCGGCACGAGCGCATGATTGTGCTGAAGTTCGCGCGCGCGTGTCGGCTGCATGTACGGGGCCGCGGCGGGTTGTGTGATGCGGCCGGGCGTGCTGGTTAGGCGATGCGCCGCGTGTGGGGTTCCCGTGCGGGTTCCCGCGCGCGGGCTGTTTTGCAAAGTTTGAAGATTGAGCGCTGGAAATCAGGCTACATCGCGGCTACATCAGCCGCTTCGTGATGAAGTCCCACTCGGCGCGCGTGACCGGCGTAATCGAAAGGCGATTGCCCTTGGCGAGCACGCGCATCTCGGCGAGTTCGTCATGCTCGCGCAGCGTGGCGAGCGCAATCAACGCGCACTTCTTCTTGAACACCACGTCGACGAGCATCCAGCGCGGCGTTTCCTGCGTGGATTTCGCGTCGTAGTAAGGGCTCTTGGGATCGAACTGCGTGGGATCGGGATAGGCCGTCGACGACACTTGCGCGAGGCCCGCGATGCCCGGTTCGGGACAGCTCGAATGATAGAAGAGGACGCCGTCGCCGATCTGCATGGTGTCGCGCATGAAGTTGCGCGCCTGATAGTTGCGCACGCCGGTCCAGGGCAGCGAGTGCTGCGGCGCGTTGGCGAGATCGTCGATGCTCGCTTCGTCGGGTTCGGACTTCATCAGCCAGTAGCGCATGACGTGAAGATCGATTCGAAGGAGAAGGGGAGAAAGGGGACGACAAAAGGAAAACGGCATCGGACGCGTGTCCGATGCCGTTCGAATAGGTCCCCGCCTTAGCCGCTAGGCCGGCATCCTGAACCTGAGGTTCAGAATTGGTCGCAGTTAGCAGCACTTCGGGTACATCAGACAAGTGACGCGCACACCCGTGCTACAAATTTCCGCAACCGTGCACATGGCATTGGTTCAAGGAATATATGACCTTGGCGAACCAGGCAGGGAAGCTGAACTGATTGCAACTGCCGTTGATGACAACCACAGCTGCTTAAACCTGTTTAGAAACGTATTCACTTCCTACGTTTCGATGAAGACCATTCTAGCGCATTATTCAGCGGCGGTTTTATTGCACGCCATATTGCTGGATCACTGCGCCAAGCTGTTCATTCATTTGGCGCATTGTACGACGGATTTCCTCGGCAGGGAATGCTTCGCCGTGACGCACGCTGGTCTGCAAACGCAGCAGTTCCGAGGCGAGCGAAAGCGCCGCCATGACGGCGATGCGGTCTTGCCCGCGCACGTTGCTGTGATTGCGGATCTTCGACATTTCCGCGTCGACGCGCGCCACCGCTTCGAGCAGCGCCGCTTCGGTTTCAGGCGAACAGGCGAGGCGATAGCTCTGGCCGAGAATGGTCGCTTCGATCTGTTTGGTCGTCATGCATTTTCTCCGTGGCGAGCGGCGTTGTCGTCGTCGGCGCTTTGCTGCGGTTCGAGCAGATCGAGCTGACTGTCACGGTCGGCGCCGGCGCGTGCGCGCGGCAGCTTTTCGAGGATCGCGTTCAGGCGGACCTGGGCGTCGTCGATCTTCGCCGACAGACCATCGCGTTCGGCTTGCAGCGCGTTGCGCTCCTCGCGCACCTGCTCGAGTTCCGTGCGCGTGGCTTCGCATTGCGCTTGAAGTTGTGCGAGTTGCTCTTCGAGCGCCACGCGTGCTTCGTGATGGCGCTGATTGATCTCGATCAGCCGCCCGATGTTTTGTGAGAGTGTTTCGAGTTCGTTGAGCATGTGCTGCGTCCTCTAAAGACAGGCATTCTAGCGCGGATTGCGGCGTATTCCGATAATTGCGTCGTTTCCAGACGTAACAGCCCCGCTTCGTGCCTGCATCTTGCGTTTTTTGAACTTTGACGTGTTGCGCATGGCGCTGCGGGAACATATTTTGCCGAGCAGAGTCCGAAGCGCGCTCACGTTCGATCGCCACGTTTACGGCAATAATCGCGCTTTCTTGACGTTCGCTCGACGCCACTTCCTCATTTTTTTGCGCCTTTTTCCGGCTGCATTTTGCTTGCGCGTGTAGTGCGCATTGCGAATGAGGGCGCGAAGTGCTTCCGAAGTGCTTCCGATGGACGTCCGATTTGCATCCGACGTGCATCCGTTTGTGCATCCCGACGCGTAGGCATCGCGATGCCTGGCCTCGCGATGCCGATGCGAGAATCCGCAGCCAAATGCGCAGCGCGTTATAACATCTCGACATCTCGAATTTGCGACACGCCGCGACGTACTGCACCGACCGCACGAACCGCACGTAAGCGCGCCATTACCCCAGCCACGCCGAACCCAGGATGCGAACCGCCAGTCCCGATGAACCGCGCCACGCGCGCGAGCGCTCGCCGAACGCGCCTGGCGTGCGTGGCGCGCCGCCGCGTCGCGGCATGAACGCGCGTCGCGCGGCGGTCATCTGGTGCGTGCTCGCGCTCGCGGCGCTCGTGGTGTTCGCGGCGTCGCTGCTGATCGGCAGCGTGCCGGTGACGTTCGCGCAGGCGCTGCATGCGCTCGCGCCATCGACGTCGATGTCGACGCCACTCACCGGCGCGAGCGACATGACCACCGAAATCGTCCGTACCTTGCGTGTGCCGCGCGCGCTCGGCGGCTTTGCGTGCGGTGCGTTGCTCGCGCTCGCGGGCGCGCTGCTGCAGGTGCTGCTGCGCAATCCGCTCGCGGAGCCGTATGTGCTCGGCGTCTCGGGCGGCGCGGCGGCGTTCGCGTTGTGCGCGATGATCGCGGGCCTCGCGACGTGGGCCGTGCAGGCGAGCGCCTGCGCGGGCGCGTTCGTGTCGATCCTGCTCGTGCTCGGTCTCGCGCGCCGCGAGTTGTGGCGCGGCGAGCCGCAGGACAGCGCGCCGCGTCTGCTGCTCACGGGCGCCGTCACGGCGGCCGGGTGGGGCGCGCTGATCACCTTGCTGCTGACGCTCGCGCCCGATGCGCGTCTGCGCGGCATGCTGTTCTGGCTGACCGGCGATCTCAACGGCGTGGCCGCGCCGTGGCCCGCTTTCGCGGCGCTTGCCGTCGTGCTCGCTTTCGCCGTGCGCGCCGCGCCGCGTCTTAACGTGCTGCTGCGCGGCGACGCCGCCGCGCAGGCGC